>NZ_JADKLX010000009.1:0-39690 GCF_015351755.1 Psychrobacter sp. N25K4-3-2 | reverse complement strand
GCGTTTCTACTGATGTTTTCGATGGTGATGTACCTAATCGGCCTTAAAACTGCGTAGTGATAAAACTAGGGACGCTGTTAACGCTATGTATCTGTTAGCTTCACTACTTATTGAATAATGACTTGGCTAGCTACCTTATTGATCTTCATCTTAGCTCACTGAACATCGTTAGCATAACTTAATAATAAATCTACTCGATATAGCGGGTTAAAATGCTTTAAAAGTTAAGTAGCTCTAACAATAGATTTATGTACCAGCATCAGAGATTTCGGGCTATAGCATAGTTAATCTAAATATCAGGATTACTCTAGTAATCAAAGCTAATGTATTTGTCAGATATTCGGATCTCGACTCTCTTCTATGTGATTGTTTGATTACTCCCTATATAGATCATAAATTTTTTCTCTGAACCCTTATATATATAGCCTAGGGGGCTATATATACTATGATCTATCATAGTATATATTTATGATCTTGGTTCGTATGGGTTCGAAGTTCAGACAATACTCACCCTAAAGCAAACACGCATAAAACGCGGTTGCTTTAGGTATTATCTGACTATCTCAAGCTACACCTAGTATGACCTCGGCACGCATTGGGACGGAAATCAGAACGTCATCACTGTATCAAGCTGACGCTGTTAAAATTACGGCTGATAGCACCGCTTAGACACGTTTTTAACTGCTGAATGGTGTTCTTACGCTGACAAGGATTGCTCCAATATATCGCTTCAGATAGGTCATTCAACTACTCATTACGTTTCTTACTTTGTCTAAATACCCTAGTAGTAAGATCCCCGTATCGCAAACGCTAGCGTCACTTAACCTCATCACCCGTTTGCGCGGAGACGATAAGCATTGACTAAGGAATTGTAAAAGCGAATGACCAATAAGACGTGAAATTACTTGATGAAACTCAGATTAGCTTGTAGAATTGCACCCATGACGGGCCTAACCAGCTGATTCAAATAACGCACCTTGTATGCTTATTTGTGTCGTTCCAGAAATTCCCCAATTTCTGCAACCGTCAGGGTGTATTTAAAAGCAAACGCGCTTACTTGTCAACAAGTAAGCGCGTTTTTTTATTGTCTTTCTCATATTGAAAAATAAACAGTATTTATTATTTATAACAGTATTTTAAAAGCTTTATATGTTTTTAATAAACTCTATGTACCCCTTATAAATATTGGCTTTCAAAGGTTTTTTCAGTAGGCATACTACGACAAATTTAGGGTTATAACGTGATTAATTTAGTGTGTATTAAATTTATAATACGACAAATTTAGGGCTATAGTACGATAAATATAGGGTATAATGAGAAAATATAATAAAAAATTCTCACTATGTGCTATGATTCTATAATATGAATAGGTATTTCTAGGATTTAATGTATGACACCTTCTGAGTTTAAGGAATTACAAGAAAAGCTAAGAGACGATGTAGGTCAATCTTACACAGTGAAAGTTGATAAGCATTTGTCAGCAGACGAACGTGATGAATTAATCAAGCATATTAAAAAAAGTATAGGCGATGCTGATGCTACAATTTTAATTGTAGAACCTAATATTGAGCCACAGTTTGATTTTAAATATGAATTACAAGCTAACACTAATAATGATGAAAATGGACATTTAGCGCTACCTAAATTAAATGAAAACGTTCCAGCCCCTCATAATGGTTGGGTATATGCTGATAACTTGATAGTGATGCAAAACAGGCTTCTTAATGCAATCACCAATTTAGACTTTAACGAAAGACGTCTGATAATGTATCTATCACATATTGTACGTAAGGCTGTTGACCTAAATCCTGAACAAAGAACTTTTGTAGTCACCGCTCTAGAATTTCATAACGAATATGATGTAGGAAAAAACAACGTTTATGATTTATTAGCGAACGTAGCTGACAGCTTATTACATAAAGCATTCTTCTTTTGGAATTTTGAAAAAGATGAGATTGGTAATAGAAAAGGGTCGAGCTGGGTTGCGGAATGTGAATATCTTAGAGGTAATGGCTGTATAGAGGTAACCCTTACTGATACTGTCACAGAAATGTTAACAATATTTGATAGAAGTAATCCATACACACAATATGAGCGACAATATATTGTTAATTTAGGGTCATATGGGATTATTATGTTCGAATTGATTAACAGCTGTTTATATTTAAGAGGTAAGAAAAAGGCCTACTCTATCGAGTATTTAAGAAAGAAATTTAATTGTGAGGATACATACGACAAAGTAACGGATTTCAGAATAAAGGTTATAGATAAAGCAATTAAAGAAGTTGAAAAACATACGCCTCTACGTATTACGTATACGAAACAAAAAAATAGTAGAGAGATTGTAGGGCTAGTATTTAGCTTTAAAAATACTGCCGCTAAGAAAGTTGACAAGAATGATAAACCAACGTGTTTAACTGAGAAACAAGCTAAAAAATATAGTTTTCAATTAAAAGATAAACATGAAATTGTTGGCGATTGGAGCATTAAGTCTTATGATGAAGCACAAAAACGTATTGAGAAAGAGCTACAAGAACCCGAAAAGTATGACCAATACCTCAGTTTTTTGAAAAAATACACTGATTATGGAATTAATTAAAAGGTTTTTTTTGAATGTGAGATGTGTTTGATACCAATATAGTTTTAACTATTATATATTTCTCTCAAGACTTTGTATCAATTGCTAGGCAAGATATAACTAGATTAGTTATAAGCCATACTCTAAGTATTTGAGTAAATATTTTTTATAAAAAAATTAAACAAGAAAAACTACCCTTTGTGGTAGTTTTTTTTGAGAAAATTCCAGACTTAGATGATAAAGAATTTGAGATAAATTACAGTCCTTAGGTTGCTATGTGTGCCACTACAACTAAGCAGCCTGGTCGTTATCCATGAGATCTATAAAAGAAGTCTCAAGCTTACATATTGTATAGTCATCAATCGGTAGTCCTTCATCAAGCTGTCGCTGTACCCAGACATAGACAGCTTCGTCATTATAAAGAATAGAGTCTACGCTAAGTAAGTTTGCTAGCTGCACACCTTGTTGTATTTGCAAATTTGTCAGCAGTTGGACAGATAATGATTTTGCCTCATCAGTAAACCAAGATGACGCGTTGAGTAATAATAAATTCATATGCATTTTTATTCTCCTATAGAACATTATGATTTTTAAATAGGTTAAATAACTTCCTATAGGTCAAATTATACCTATATTTTAATCTATTACAAGTAAAAATAATCTTCTACAGGTCTTTTTTTCTTTTAATGCACTTTACTATGGCAAGCTAGCTTTTAAGTATTAGACTCGTCTATGATTTGATATAAGTCGCCAATATTGATTCTAAGGTACCTGCATACAGACTCAATAACATCTAAATCAACTCTAGTAGCTTCTTCATTATACATACGGGTGATGGTGCCGCGATTGATACCAGTATCTCTTGAGACATCGGCAATTTTAAGACGCCTTTCGCCCATGATAGTCGATAAGTGACATTTCACCATAGTAGTTTCCTAATTAGAAATTGTTTGTGGTTTTTGATTGGCGACTGGATTATAACGAATGCTAACCGCATTAAGTACCTATTTTAGCAGCTCAAAATGATACCCAATAGCTGCACATTATGTTTCAGCAGGTAGTTTACTATGCCAACTCAGGATTTGACAAATTGAGGCAGTTCTATAATTATTATTAGAGTAGGGATTAAGTCAATATTGAAGATATCGCTATTTTGATTGAAAAATGTTGCTATTCATCTAGCTATTAAGTAAAGTCTTATAAATACTCAAATACTCAAATACTCAAATACTCAAATACTCAAATACTCAAATACTCAAAGCACGGAGCTCTCTATGAAAGTCATTGCTGTATTGAATCAAAAAGGGGGCAGTGGCAAGACAACTATTGCCACTCAATTAGCTCGTGGATTACAGCTACAAGGCCATAGTGTATTGTTGGTCGATAGCGATCAGCAAGGTAGCGCTCGTGACTGGAGAGCGGTTGATGAAGATAATCCTGTACCAGTGATTGGTCTAGATCGTCCCACTCTTGATAAAGACTTGAAAAATGTATCTGATAAAGAATATGTAGTGATTGATGGGTCACCGCAAGCAACTAGTTTAGCTTTATCCGCTATTAAAGCAGCTGATTTTGTATTGATCCCCGTACAGCCTAGCCCATACGACGTTTGGGCGACTAGCGATTTAGTGGACTTAGTGAAGCAGCGTATAGAGATGACTGACGGTAAACTAAAAGCTGCCTTTGTAGTGTCTCGGGCCATTCAGAATACCAATATTGGTAAAGAGGTCGCCTCAGTTTTACTAGAGTACGGTCTACCTGTGCTAAACAGTAGAATCATGCAGCGTGTGAGTTATCCGAATAGCGCCTCATTAGGTAAAACGGTATTCGATACTGAATCAGCTAACAGTAATGCAGTGCAAGAGATGACTGCTCTAGTAAACGAAGTTAAAACATTTTTTGATGAAAAATAAGGTGTGAGTATGAAAGCCGGTCGACCAAGTAAGGACGCTAAAAATACGCTAGATTTGTCAGACGTGACAAACGCTCCGAAAAAGACAGTACGGGTTAATTTTAATATTGATGAAGAAAAGTACATTGCGCTCAAAAAGCATGCACTTGATAGCCGAAAAACATTGACGCAGCTGCTCACCGAGATGATTGAAGAACGTCTAGTAGAGCGATAATGACATTGCCTTTAGACCTGTTGATCACTACAATTTGACGCCATACCACCTACCCATTGATCACTTATATAGACCATACCACTTTATGAATAAACAACAACTAGCTAACAAAATCTGGCAATCCGCCAATCAAATGCGCTCTAAGATCGAAGCGAATGAATATAAAGACTATATTATCGGGTTTATGTTCTACAAATTCTTATCAGATAAAGAATTGCAGTTCTTAAAAGCCAACGATTTTACTGATGAGAATATTAGCAGCTTGACGGAAGAAGACGTTGAAGCTGTCGAGTTTATTAAAGAAAACCTTGGCTACTTTATTCCTTATCCGCATTTGTTTTCGACGTGGATAAGTAAAGGTAGCGATTTTGAGATTGCTAATATACGCGATGCACTAAACTCATTTTCACGGAATATAGAAAACAAGAAGGTGTTTGAAGGTATCTTTTCAACCTTACACAATGGCTTAAGCAATCTTGGTAAAGATGCCGCATCTCAAACCAAGGCAGCCAGCAGTTTGATTCATTTGATTAAAAGCATTCCTATGGATGGTAAGCAAGATTATGATGTTCTTGGCTTCATCTATGAGTACCTTTTGGGTATGTTTGCAGCCAATGCAGGTAAAAAAGCTGGTGAGTTTTACACCCCACACGAGGTATCTTTGTTGATGTCTGAGATTATCGCAGACCATCTAAAAGATCGTGACAACATTGCTATCTATGACCCAACCAGTGGTTCGGGTTCGCTACTTATTAATATCGGTCAATCTATTGCCAGACATATTGATAGTAAAAACAACGTTAAATACTACGCTCAAGAGCTCAAACAAAATACCTATAACTTGACTCGTATGAACTTAATCATGCGCGGGGTTTTGCCTTCTAATATCTTTACTCGTAATGCGGATACGTTAGAGGATGATTGGCCATACTTTGATGAAGCTGACCCAGTCAATAGCTATAACATCTTGCACGTAGATGCTGTGGTATCTAATCCTCCTTATTCACAAGAATGGGACTCTGCCAACAAAGAGTCTGATCCGCGCTATGCTCGTTTTGGCCTTGCACCAAAAACTAAGGCAGACTATGCCTTTTTACTTCACGACCTATATCATCTCAAACCAGACGGTATCATGGCGATTGTGCTGCCTCACGGCGTATTATTTCGTGGCGGTGAAGAAGAAAAAATTCGCACAAATCTTATCGACTACAATCATATCGATACCATTATTGGGTTACCTGCTAACATCTTCTTTGGCACAGGTATTCCTACGGTTATCATCATTCTCAAACAAAAACGTGTCAACACAGATGTGCTGATCATAGATGCTTCAAAAGATTTTATAAAAGTTGGCAAAGACAATCAACTGCAAGCGTCGCATATCAAAAAAATCACGGATGCGGTTATTGACCGTCAAAATATCGACAAATACGCCCGTGTGGTCAGCCAACAAGATATACGTGATCAAGGCTACAATCTAAACATTCCACGATATGTAGACTCTGCTGAAGCAGCTACTGCTTGGGATATTTATGCCACTATGTTTGGCGGTATTCCGCGAAATGAGATTGATGCGCTTGATCGTTATTGGGCAGCGTTCCCAAGTCTCAAAAGCAGCTTGTTTAATCAGGAAGAAGATAAGCCTTATTACGAGCTTGCGACAACCGATATTGAGCCACATATCTACCAGAACAATGACGTAAAAGCATTTTTTGAGCGTTACCGTAGTGGTTTTGCCGATTTTGCCGACTACCTTGATCAACAGCTGATTACTAACTTGGATAACCTTAAGATATCAAGGCAAGAAGATATCTTAGCAAATGATATTTTTACTCGTCTGCAAGATTTTTTATTGATTAATAAATACACCGCTTATCAAGCGCTCGATGATCAGTGGCAGCTCATAACAGTAGATTTAGAAATTATCAAAACAGAAGGTTTTGCTGCCACCACTATCGTTAATCCCAATATGGTACTTAAAAAAGTAAACGGCAAAGACGAGGAAGTTCAAGAAGGTTGGGCCGGTCACATACTGCCCTTTAACTTGGTACAGCAGCATCTATTAGCAGACAGACTGCAAAGTCTACAGGATAAAGAGCATCAGCTAACGGCTGTCACTGGCGAATTAGAAAGCTTAATTGATGAGCTAAGTGAAGAGGAAAAAGAGAAGTTACTAAACGATAGTAACACTAGCTTTGCCTCTAGTGAAATCAACAAGGCCCTGAAAGCTGCTTATAAAGATATCGAAACTCCTGAAATCTTAGGCTTAAACCGATATCTAGTATTTTTAGACCGTAAACCTAAAAAACCTGAAAAACTTGATTTTATTGCTCAAGAATCAGCAGTCAACTGGGATGCCATAGAGGCAAACAAAGATGGTACTTACGGCAAGTCTGCTATCAATAGCTATCTAAAAACTCTACAAGCGATGCATCAATTTGCTGCTGACACTGAAGAAGCAAGGCTCGTGCAGGCAGATGGGCTATTAATACAAGAAAAAATGCTAAAGATTGAAATTAGAGACGATAGTGAAGCCCTCCATCAACTCACCAAGCTCGTTATCGAATGGTTGGATGATGACACCGTTAATGAGCTACTTCATCTTAAATGGATACAGCCGTTGGTACAGGTTATGGCGCAGTTGGCCGATGATGTCATTAGTGACCTTACACGACAAGTAAGGGCGCTAGCGGACAAGTATGCAGACACTTATACCGCAACGACTAATGAGCTTACAGCAGCAGAGTGCCAGCTTGCCGATATGATAGATGACTTAGTTGCTGATGAGTTCGATAGTGCAGGACTGCAAGCGCTACAGGCTATTTTAAAAAGCTAGCTATGTTAAATGCTGATATCAAATAAACATGTATAGAAAAGCGGCTTTTTTATGCATATTTGCATAACATGTATAAAAAAGCTGAAATATTATACATATCCCAAGAGGTGTCCATGGACGAGTATCAGATTATCCCTTTACCGCTCCCTGATATGGAGGCGCTAGAAACCAGAGCCGTCCTAAAAAAACTGTCTTCAGCCAATCGCTATTTAGCTGAACTCAAAGGTGTGGTCTCATCCATCCCTAATGAAGCGATCTTGATCAATACCTTGGCTCTACAAGAAGCGAAGCACAGCTCTGAGATAGAGAATATTGTCACTACCAATGATGAGCTGTTTAAAGCTGAGCTTGATATCGTCAACCAAAGTCTTGCAACCAAAGAGGTACAGAACTATACGCAAGCGCTAAAATCAAGTTTCGACACAGTACGAAAAAGTGGCATTATTCGTTTAAGTGATATTTTGGCCATTCAAGAAGAGTTAGAGAAAAACGTCGCAGGCTTTCGTAAGCTGCCAGGTACTACTCTCAAAAACAGCCAAGGCGACATAGTCTATACGCCGCCCCAACACGGCGACGATATCAAAGTATTGATGGATAATCTCGCCACCTTCATAAATGATGATGCGATCTGCGATCTGGACCCACTGGTAAAAATGGCGGTCATTCATCATCAGTTTGAGAGTATCCATCCGTTCTATGATGGTAATGGACGTACAGGACGGATTTTAAATATTCTCTATTTGGTGGCGCAAGGCTTACTAGATTTGCCCGTTTTATACCTGAGTCACTACCTGATTCGCCATAAGGCTGATTACTATCACTATCTACAGCACGTTCGAGATACTGGTGACTGGGAAGGCTGGCTGTTATTTATGCTTGATAGTGTAGAAGAAACGTCTAAATCTACCATCATATTAATCAAAGATATCAAGGCATTGATACAAACGTACAAGCTCAAAATACGCGAGGAGAAGCCCAAAATCTATCGCCAAGAGCTGTTAAATAACTTATTTAACCATCCCTACACCAAGATAGAGTTTGTAATGGATGATTTAGATGTGTCGCGTATCACGGCTACTAAATACTTAGATGAGCTGACCGATATTGGACTGCTACAAAAAGAGAAAATCGGACGCAGCTCCTACTATATCAATATCTCGCTACTGCAACTTTTAATAAATAGAGCGTAATATGAATATAAATAACAACACGCCTGATATTCGTTTTAATGGGTTCATTGATGACTGGATTGAAGGTAAAGTAAGAGATGTTTTGAAAATAAAGAGTGGTATGTCACAAAAAAACATTGAAGTGACTGGTGGTATTTATCCAATTTTAGCAACAGGTGGTGAGATAGGAAGAACTAACATTCCTTTGTATGATAAAGAAAGCGTGTTAATTGGTAGAAAGGGAACAATTGACAAGCCTTATTACATGAATTCTCCGTTTTGGACTGTAGATACTTTATTTTATAGCGAGCTTTCTAAAGAGGCTTCAGGCCTTTTTATATTCACGTTATTTCAAAAAATTCAATGGCGAAAATTAAATACTTCAACAGGAGTGCCAAGCCTAACTAGCTCAACGATACACTCGATACCTATCAGTTTTCCAAAAAAACCTGAGCAGATTGCTATTGGTGAATACTTTCAACATATTGATAAAACTATTACCATTTATCGCTCTAAGCATGAAAAAACAAAGATTTTGAAAAATAATTTCCTTAGTAGAATGTTTCCTCAAGCAGAAGAGGATCAGCCTAAAATTCGTTTAAAAAACTTCAATGAAGAATGGACTGATAAGAAACTAGGAGATATAGGTTATACCTATACAGGATTGAGTGGTAAAACCAAGCATGACTTTGGACATGGCTCAGCAAAATATGTCACATATATGAATGTTTATTCTAATACGCTCTCATCAGTCACCATGTTGGATAATGTGGAAGTAGACAGCAGACAAAACTTAGTGGAAAAAGGAGATGTTTTATTTACTACTTCTTCAGAAACTCCTGAAGAGGTTGGTATGTCGTCTGTTTGGCAACACAATTATTACCCTATATATTTAAATAGCTTTTGTTTCGGTTTTCGTTTGACACAAGAAGTAGACTTAAACTATATAGCCTTTATGTTGCGTTCTGATAAGGTCCGATCAAAAATTATATTATTGGCACAAGGTATCTCTAGATTTAATATTTCTAAAAAAGCGATGATGGAAATTGAAGTTCCTTTACCGACAATGAAAGAACAAATTGCTATCGGTCAGTTCTTTAAGCAACTGGATGACACTCTTGCCTTGCAAGCTAAGCAGCTCAAAGCCCTTGAAAATCTTAAAAAAGCTCTGTTAGCAAAGATGTTTGTATAACAACGCATCGATTTCACATTTAACGTAAAGTAATCTAACGCCCTAAGGCAAGCCCATGACCTTTAAATCAGAAGACGAGTTTGAAAACGCCCTTATCAAAATCCTAATTCAAAAGGGATGGGAAGACACCGTTATCAACCGTCCGACAGAACAGGATTTAATAGACAACTGGGCCAATATTTTATTTCAGAACAATCGCAATCCGGACCGACTTAATAATATCCCGCTGACTGATAGCGAGATGCAGCAGCTTATTGAGCAAATCAATACCTTAAAAACACCGCTCCAGCTAAACGGTTTTATCAATGGCAACAGTGTCGCCATCACTCGTGACAACCCAGATGACGCCTTGCACTACGGCAAAGAGATCAGCCTTAGTATTTATAACCGTCATGAAATTGCGGCCGGACAGAGTCGTTATCAAATCGTAAAGCAGCCGCTATTTCCTACCAAATCGCCCATTCTAAAAAATCGCCGTGGCGACTTGATGCTACTCATCAACGGTATGCCTGTATTTCACCTTGAGCTTAAAAAAAGCGGTATCGCCGTCAGTCAAGCATGCATTCAAATTGAAAAATATGCCGAAGCCGGTATCTTTAGCGGACTGTTTGCCTTAGTACAGATATTCGTCGCGATGACACCGGATGAAACGGTTTATTTTGCCAATCCAGATGGTAATTTTAAGCCTGAGTATTACTTTCAGTGGGCCAACGTCTATAACGAGCCATACACGAGTTACAAGGACATCGCAGCCTCATTACTGTCGATTCCTATGGCCCATCAGCTCATTGGCTTTTATACCGTGGCAGATAATGCCGATGGGGTGCTAAAGGTCATGCGTAGTTATCAGTATTATGCTGCCAACGCCATATCAGACAAGGTATCTACCACGCAGTGGCAAAGCAAGAATAGCCAATTAGGCGGCTATGTTTGGCATACCACAGGCTCCGGTAAGACCATGACTAGCTTTAAGTCAGCACAGCTGATTGCCAGCTCAAAAGACGCTGATAAAGTCGTTTTTTTAATGGATAGAATTGAGCTAGGTACGCAGTCACTTGATGCTTATAAGAGCTTCGCTGAAGAAAGCCAAAGTGTACAAGCTACTGAAGATACTAATGCGCTAATAAGCAAGCTTAAGAGTGATGATCCTGCTGACGTCTTGATTGTCACCTCTATTCAAAAGATGAGCAATATTAAGGCCGATAATAATGCGATGAACGCACATGATTTGGCTGTTATGCAAGATAAGCGCTTGGTATTTATCGTTGATGAGGCACACCGCTCTACCTTTGGTGAGATGCTGCAAACCATCAAGCAGACCTTTCCTAATGCTATGCTCTTTGGCTTTACAGGTACGCCGATACACGATGAGAACCAGCGTAAGATGAGTACCACCGCGACCATCTTTGGTAATGAATTGCACCGTTATAGCATTGCTGACGGCATTCGTGACCGTAATGTCTTAGGCTTTGACTTGTACCGTGTGGCGACCTTTAAAGATAAAGAAGTACGTCAGGTCGTCGCTCTACATCAAGCAAAAGCAGATAGCGAATCTGACGCTTTAGAGGATGATGTTAAGAAAAAAAAGTATTATAAATTTATGAATGATGTGCCTATGGCGGGTGATAACTCTGCTGACGGTACATATAATAAGGGTATTGAGGACTATTTACCGAACGTGCAATATCTGACGCCAGAACACCAAGAGCAAGTGGTGGCAGATATCTTGGATAATTATCCGACATTGAGCCGTGGTAATAAATTTCATGCACTATTCGCTACCAGCAGCATTACTGAGGCCATTACCTACTATAGGTTGCTTAAACAAAAAATAGCCGAGGATAATCTGGATTTAAAAATAAGTGCTTTATTCGACCCTAATGAGGGCAATGAGACCACCTCGATTTTTAAAGAGCAGGGTCTGGCTGAAATCATAGAGGACTATAACGCGCAGTTTGAGCAAAAATTTACGATTTCTAGTCATAGCAAATTTAAAAAAGACATTGCCAATCGCTTATCTCATAAAGTTGAATACAAGTTAATTGAGCGTACTCCAGCGGATCAATTGAACATTCTCATTGTGGTTGAGCAGCTGCTAACAGGATTTGATTCTAAGTGGGTAAATACCTTATATCTAGATAAACTCATTCGCTATGAAAGTATTATTCAGGCGTTCTCTCGTACCAATCGATTATTTGGCCCTGATAAACCCTTCGGTACGATACGCTATTACCGTAAGCCCCATAGTATGGAGCGTAATATTGCGGCAGCCATAAAACTGTACTCTGGCGATAAGCCTCTTGGACTTTTTGTAGATAAGCTTGAGAAAAATCTAAATGAGATGAATAGAGTGTTTGCGGAGACAGTAGAAGTATTTGCCATTGCTAGTATACAAAACTTTGAAGCGCTGCCCACTGAAGAGGCGAGTCAGGCTAAGTTTGCCAAGCTGTTTAAGCTATTTAATGAATATCTAGAAGCTGCAGAAATACAGGGCTTTGTGTGGGATAAACTAACTTACGAATTTGATGATAGCAGTGTCAGCTTAGACTTTGATGAACAGACTTACTTGGTGCTCGCAATGCGCTATAAAGAGCTGTTTTCAGGCGGAGGGTCAGGTGGTGATGGTGGTGACGTCCCATTTGATATTTCAGGTTACTTAACGGAAATTAATACCGATAGAATTGATACCGACTATCTGAATGCGCGTTTTGATAAATACCTTGAGCTGATTGACCTAGAAGGTGCTGAGCAGGCCCTAAATGAGCTGCATCAGGCCTTTCCATCGCTTAGTCAAGCAGAGCAAAAGCATGCCAATATATTTTTAAATGATGTACAGCGTGGCAAAGTTAAAGTCGATGCCAACACCACTTTTAAAGACTATATCACCAAGTATCAAGCTCAAGCTGAGAGTGATGAAATACAACAGCTCTCAGATGATTTAGGACTTAATGAGGCAAAACTGCGTGAGCTTATGAGTAGACAGGTTACAGACGCCACAATCAATGAATTTGGTCTTTATGACGAACTAAAAGAGACCGTCAATAAGACCAAAGCAAAAGCGTACTTTGAATCTATCGAAAACGCGACTATACCCGCGTTTAAAGTGAACATAAGAGTTGATAGTTTACTACGACAGTTTATTCTAGATAGTTAGTACCTGATTATAAAACTCTGAATAAGTGAAAAACCTTGCCACTCTTAGAAAACCGAAGTAACAATCAGGCTGTACTTATTAGCTAAAAACACGAGGTTTTTAGTATTACTGGGACGATTACTGAGTAACACTAAATGTTTATTGAGAATCATAAATCTGCATTATTGAATATTCAAGACGATGTAGGGCCCTACATGAATAGTGGGGTGGTGGTAGACAGTGATGGTTATCTATCTGTAATGCTACCGATTGCTAGAAATACTATTGCTATAAAGTTTGCAGAAAACGACTCTGTGATTGCAGAAATGGTAGCTCATGCGCTTACTATGTTTGAAAAACTTTGTACCGGCGCTGAGGCATATGCTTTTTATAATGAGATGATGGAGTCCGTCAAGCTGCATGATCGTGTGATGCAATTTGTTGCAATGATGATCTTGATTGATGAGCCACAGGGTACACTTGCCATAAGTAAAGCAGTGGATAAAAAGCATGGAAAACTATTAAACGATATTCGCTTAGTTGGTGATTATTTTGGATTTTACGACAAAAAAAGTAAGGCTTATGCTGACGGTATTACGCGAACGGAACATCTTAATGGGACAACCAAAGAGCTAACTCTTCCACCTGAAATTATATTGCTACTTATGTGCTATTACATAAATGGCCAGCGTGTGGTGGCTATGATGCCGTGGTAATGGTCATTGTTGACGAGCAACATATATGTCTTGCAGCTATGAAATTCATATCTGATAAATTGCTGTCACTCTTTGTGTTCAGTATTGAGATTATTTTCATAAAATATATTACTCATTTACTCATATGAGTAAATGAGTAATTCTATACAAAAATAATATCTAATATAACAAAAAACTCAAGACTGTTGTGTGGTAATCCAATTTTCTAATGATGATGCTTTAAAAGCTTAGGTGCAGCATCAAATAGGTGGGTGCTTATCATAGATAATGAAGCTATTGATACTCATGGGCATTCATTTTTTGATTTAGTGATCGCCCATATGTATGCATGAGTCGTTGAATTAAGAGTAACCAAAGTGAAAGCAGCTATCAATCTTGACTGACAATCTCACTTCATTTTAAAACTTGGAACAAATGAAAAGGCTTTGTGCTATCAGCAAGTTGAAACAGTAATGGAGTTATATCAGCTTTTCTAAGATTAATTTTTTTAGCAATATCATCTAGACTCATTCCTTCTGAATTTAGTTCACTGGTTATCGTATTGAGTACTTGAGAGGTCTCTCTATCCATAGGATGAGGCTCTGACTTTCGATAGTTATACTTTGCAATTGCTGGACAAAGCACTCTTGTATAAATCCATTCGCTTATTAACCCTAATTTATGCATTCTATATGCCAGTGCTACTAAAGATACACCGAACACTTTTTTCAGCTCAATAAGGTTGTTTAAAGTAGGGTTTACATGTCTATATTCCATTAATGCAACTTCGGGCATTAAGAACGCAGACGCAAACTTATCTGCACCTCTTTCAACTGCTTTAGAATCTAAGTCTTGCTCAAGCGATTTGCCGAAACTTTCAGACATTTTCATGCTGTAAATATCTCTAACCAAATGACCTAATTCGTGACATGCATCAAATCTACTTCTCTCCATAGTTTTTTGGTTATTAAGAAAGATAAAAGGCTGGTCATCATACCAAACGCTAAAAGCATCAATATATTCCGATTTTACAAAAATCGAAAAAATACGTATACCTTTTGACTCTAACAGAGCAATTAAGCTTCCAATAGGTTTATCGCCTAAACCCCAGTCATAACGGAGCGTATTAGCCGCTTCTTCAGGAGATAAATGGGATAAATCAGGAAGTTCTGACTGAACGAGCTCAAACTCTTCTTCAAACCAATCATTAAGCATAAAACCGGTTATGCCATAAGTTAAAGCTTCAGCTTTAACTTTTTTGGTCATTCTAGAACGAGATCTGAAACTAACGCTATGTTCATCAATGATTGGTAAATCACTGCCTTTAAAAAAATCGATAGGCAAGCTTAGCACCCTTGAAAGATCAACCAAATTAGGCTCAGTATTTCCATTTAGGTAATTTGTTAATGTTCTAGGAGTAATATTTAGCTTTTCTGCTAATTCGGCTTTGCTCACAGCCCGCCTATCGATTGCAAACTGTAATCGATTTGGATTAAACATATATTAGCCTTAAGGTAATTAAGCTTTTTTCTTACGCTTGATAGGAACTACACCTACTTCTACTTTATCTTTCATACGTGGTGTTGTAGGAATGTTGAATTTGATATCAGGAAGTTTAATACGCGTACTCCAGTCATCAATCCTACCTTTTGCAAATGATTTTGGCTGTGAAAGCTCTAATCTCATTAACTCACCAAATCGGTAATGAAGTAAAGTCCAAATGGTAGTTCCCTTATCAGAATTTAATAAAGGATAAATATCATCTTTAAGAGTACTACCTTTAATCGATTTATTGCTTACGCTTCCATCTCTTAAGCCTACATACTTATTACCTGCAAAGACACGGATTGCATGCTCCTTACACGGCGATATTACATATGCGACTCCTCCCTTGCCATCAACTTTGGTCCAACCAAAAGAACATAATTTCTCTCTAAGAAAGCCTGAAATATGAAACTGCCACATCGCTAATAAAGCATTTGTTGGAAAGGATGTTCCAACATGCTGGGTTTTTTCATTAGCAGCCAGAATCACCTCGTAAACTAGTTGAGTTGTAAGACTGGGGTGAATGGCAGCAAGAGCACTAACGACCTCAGAAGTTTCATCAATAAATTTATCTGAAGTAGCATCAAACGACGGTTGTAGTGAAAACATAATATTTCCGATATATTGACATCAAGTTGATGTATGATAATAGGAAATAGAATGCAAGTAAATAGCTAAACGTCAATAAGATAAATAGAGCGAATTGAATCCAGCTGCGTTTAGTATTATGCAGAAAACCTAACTATTTGATATATTCACCTTTAGCTGTGTACTATCTCCAGCAGTATATTCAGCCGATTATTTTATTTGCCATCATGACTCTTATGGGAACACGTTCGATGCGCTATACAGGCATAAAACTGCTAGTGTTAGATATGAACTGACTATAAAATCGATAGCATGGGTCATTATGATCGAGCTGTCTGATTAAAATATTCCATGTTAGCTTCTATAGTTTTTTCAATATAGCTCAGTGCCGTGATGACGCCGCGTAGTTGATGACCACCACAGAATATCAATGCATTTAAACATTGATTCCAAACACAAAAAACCTGCTATCAGTAGCTCTAACAGCAGGTTTTTTGTGTTTGGACGATAGGTATAAGTTAACTCTTTACATTCACTTCTTTATAACATAAATTAAAAATAGCTTGTAAACTTCATTTATGTGCATTTTACTCATCAGACTATATTATAAGGAAGTAAGAATGAGCGATCCAAAAAATGGTGGTACAAATTCAAAAGATAGAGGGAAACCTATTAACGAATCAGACCAAGGTGCCTCAATTCGTAGACCTATGGGTGACACTGCAATTGGACAAAACCCAGAATCAACTAGCAAACCACCGAAACCACCACACAACCCACATAAATAAACTTCTTTAAAATATTAGGATGTAACTATGGGTAATCCAAACAACGGGAATTCAAGTTCCAACGGTGAAAAAAAATCAGACCGAGGTAGTTGGCCATTAAGTGATAACGGGCAGCGGCCAGTATCCAGTAGACCCCCGCCTAAACCACCACATAACCCGCATAAATAGTTTTTTTACTAACCTTGCTCTACTTGTGTTGTATATCTCATTTCCAAAAACTCTATATCGGCACGAGGGAAATAAGTAATCATACTACCAAACTCTGGCTCTAACTTAACCTGTGCTACCTCTATCCATTCCACACCGTCTTTACCTTTAGTATCCGTAACATAAAAGGCAATACCATCTTCGTCCATAATAAATGGGGCAAATGCTTCTCCAAAAAACTCCATCGTACTATTACATAAATATTGATTACCATTCTTATGGACTAATTTTATTTGGGTTGCTGCTACATCTTTATGAGCAGATAAGGTTTTCCAAGTGTCTCCTGAATTTAGAGTATGGCTAATTTTTTTACGATATAATAAATTTGTCCATTTTGCTTCAGCAAACTTTAACCAGCCGTATGCAAGTGGTAAGCCAAAAAATACTGATAGGTAAGCCCAACTTGAGTCACACAGTTGCAAAGTAACCGCTGTTGGTAAACCTAATAGTAATATAAGTAGCCACATATCCGTTATTTTTTCGGTCTTACGGTAGTCTCGTTTTAATAAAGCATAGCCCAAGTAACCCGCAACCAATGTGGCCTGTATTTGAATTGGCAATTGTAGTAATTCTTGCATGAAAGCCCCCTAATAATATGCTTTGATTATTACATATACTGATAGTACAACTTCATTAGTCTTACACAATAAAAAACCCGCTAACAATTAGCGGGTTTTATTAAACCAATATACCTATGGATACGGTTCCCTAGTGAGGACTTGAATATCAAGCTGCAAGCTATTGATGTCAGTAGTCAAAATACTCATAGCAGCTCAGTGTACATAGCAGTGTACCTTTCAAGATGAAATGGCGGCATATCCATCTTTTTAATTAGTCGCTGTACCTATTAAATATAAGATCGCCTTTAATGAAGGCTTACCTCCCAGTTGTCACTAAACAGATTGGCTTTAGGAATAAAAAAATCTTACTCTAACATAGATATCAGTTTCACAAAGGAATGTATCTTGTTAGCACAGCGTTCATTTTTATTAGTTCATACATGATTGTCTCTCATACCTAATAAGCAGACTGCTTACCCCAATCATAGATACCACGTTTATAAGCGTAAATCAGCATAATTAAGCCAGCGATAATCATCGGTGCGCTTAATATTTGTCCTTTGGTCATCCAACCTAAAAGGATAAATCCTTGATCAGCATCTGGCTGACGGAAGAATTCAATGATAAAGCGGCTGATACCGTAGCCCAGTAAGAACACGGCAGAAGCGGCCATACGTGGACGCGGCTTTGATGAGTACCACCATAAAAAGATAAATAGCAGCAGACCTTCGGCGAAGGCTTCATATAGTTGCGATGGATGACGAGGCAGTATGTACTGACCATTAACCTCAATCATTAATTCTTGCAATTGTGGATTGCTCTGTAATTGCTCCATATCAAAGGCAGCGGCTTGCGGAAAGTAGGTCAGCCAATTATAGCCACCGTCTGATACGCGCCCCCATAGTTCACCATTGATATAATTACCGATACGACCAAACAGTAAGCCAGTTGGCACGCAAGGAACGATAAAATCGAATACTTGAAAGGTGGTTTTTTTGTATTTACGCGCAAAGAACCACATACCTATCATGACGCCAATAAAGCCGCCGTGGAAAGACATACCGCCTTCCCAAACCTTTAATAGGTATGCGGGGTTTTGTAGTAGCTCGCCGAATTGATAAAACAGCACATAGCCAATCCGACCGCCTAAAATAACGCCAAGCGCCCCATAAAAGACCAAATCAGACACCATATCGGTGGTCCAATTGTCGCGTTTGGTACTACGATACCAAGCCAGACCATAAGCGGCGGCAAATGCCAGCAGGTACATTAAACCATACCAGTTCACTTCTACTGGACCCAAAGACAGCGCAACGGGATCATACTGAGGATGAATCATCATAAAGGTATCATAATTATTGATAATAAAATGTTGGTCATAATAGCAAAATTTGACCCTTGCGAACACGACCGTCTGTTCAAAACAAAAGAGTGTCAACGATCATAACGTGGTGCTGGAATAAATATTTCGAAGCATCTGTTTGGCTTGCGCGCAGCAAGCGGAAAAAAATTATCCCAGCAATGTGATATTCTCCCTAAATCTAATCAACCAACTGAGGCGTGAATGCCTTTTATCTTTTTGAATAACAAAAAAACTATGGAGAAAAGTAGATTCGATGCATGTCACGAATATGGTCATTTGGTTAGAGGTATCTACAGCATGATAATATCTGAAAGTTTCGTAGAATCGCTTGATCAAGACTTAGAGTCTAAAGCAGCTGAAACATGAATCCTACAATAAAATTTATGCTGATTAAATTATTATGATTAAGTTTACTATTACCCTCGTCTTCTAAGTGTGGTTAGACCTTTGCCAAAATAGCTCAGTAGTAATAGCAGCGCTATTATTATCAAGATAGGATAATTTCCCATAAGCATAAAGGGAGTGTTACCAACCCGTGCCTGTATCTCACCACGTAGTACAGTACGCTCAAACTGCGGTGCGCGTTTTACAATACGACCTTTATGGTTAATGATAGCGGTAACACCAGTATTGGTCGCTCGAATAAACCAGCGCCCGTTCTCAAGAGCGCGCATTTGTACCATTTGCAAATGTTGCAATGGTCCTGCTGAAGTGCCAAACCAGGCATCGTTAGAGACGGTCAACAAAAAGTCAGTATCGATGGCATTTTTACGCGTAGTATCTGGATAAGCTACCTCATAACAGATAGCCGTCCCTATATTGTGTCCACGCACTTGTAGCGGTGACTGCTGATCACTACCACGACTATAGCTCTTAATATCCTGACTACCGGCCAAATTTGGGAAAATATCGAGTACGCCTTCAAATGGAATATACTCTCCAAAAGGCACCAGACGCTGCTTCTTGTATAGGCCTTCCGCTTCTACACCTCGAGCAATCACGCTATTGTAAAATGGGGGATACTTATCCGTACTGGCATTGAATGCCGCTTTATCCTTATAAGGGATACCAGTTATCCATGTAGTATTGGTCGCATTGGCCATTTCTATCATTTCACTAATAAAGCCCGCAGCCTCATCCTGAAACATCGGAATAGATGATTCAGGCCACACCACAACATCACGTCCCCACTCAGTGCGCGTTAACTTCGCATAAATCTTTAGCGTTTCTACTTGATATTGAGTCAGCCACTTTATATCTTGTGAAATATTACCTTGAATCAATGACACTGACAGATCAGGTGTGCCCTTAGGTTTTGTCCATTGCGGATTGACCAGCCATAATGATGTGCTAATGGCTAATAACAGTAAAGAAACGGCGGCATAACTACTGCGCCGAAGCAGTAGCTCTACTAAACTTGCAGCCAATAGTATGGCAACAAAAGAGACGGCAAAAACACCAGCAACGGGTGCTAAGGACGATAGCCAATACTCTTCAGTAAACGCATAACCAACAAACAGCCATGGAAAGCCTGTGAATAACCAAGTTTTTAACCATTCTTGTAGCACCCAAAGAGCAGCAAATGAAAAGGGTTGTTTGCCTACCATACGGTTAAAGACTAGTGCTAAAAATCCATGAAACAGTCCCATACCGAGACCCATCAATGCAATCATAATCAATGCGAGCCACGTTGGAGTATCGCTATAATCATGGATGGCAGTATAGAGCCAAAAGCCGCCGACGCACCATAACCCCATACCGTAAGCTTCACCAATAATAAAAGCGCGACGACCACTCATATTTGGTACCAACAGCGCATATAAAATCGCTGGTGACACTATTGCTAGCGGCCAGAACCCATAAGGCGCTAGCGCAAATAAAAAAATAGCTCCTGCAAGCCATGCTGCTACTAGCGTAAACCATAGCGGTAATTGATTTGAGTGAGTACTCAAACGCTTTTGTAGATTAATAGTAGACAGGCTCATCGCAAATTATCCAAAATTATGTGCCTTGAATTTTTGATCAAAATCCAAAACTCAGATAGACCCGTTAATACTACAGGCAGCATTTCAAAATAAAAACTGCTTATGATACCAGTCCGCACTGCTCAATGGATAAATTTACGTACCCCGTTTGATGGGTTATTATGCTACATTACCAAACGATATGAAGTGTTACGTGGCCTTCTATAGCTCACAATATTTACAGTACATGAGAGAGTACTATGACCACCTTAAAAATAAAATCCAGTCTTATATTCAATCGTCATCTGTCTAAGGGGTTGCGTAGTACGTTAGTATTACTTGCCGCCTCATCACTATTTGCTTGTAGCCAACCGAGTAGTGGCGTATCTGATGCAAGCACAACATCGGCATCAACTGAAGATGTAGTGACTGTTCCAAAGACAGCTGAACCAAACGTTATAAGTGCCCCTATGATGACATCAGTAAGTAAACCAGACCTACTAAAAAACGTCTCAGCCACGGTATATAAAGATGCTAATTGCGGCTGCTGTAAAGAATGGATAAGTCATGCAGAAGATAATGGTCTAAGTGCAACCGCGCAAGATGTTGCGGACTTAGCCGTATTTAAAGAGCGCTACAGCGTTCCAACTGAGATGCGTTCTTGCCATACTGTAGTCACTACTGATGATTACGTCTTTGAAGGCCATGTACCTGCTAAGTATATGGCGCAATTTTTAGAGAATCCGCCAGTACAAGCGCTCGGACTTGCTGTACCGGGTATGCCTGTTGGTAGCCCAGGTATGGAGTATCAAAATAAATTCATGCCCTATCAGGTTATGCAGCTCAATAAAGACGGGACGACCCAAGTTTATGCTGATATCGAATCGGTAGAGCAGCAATTATAATGTGTTAGCAGTTAAGAATACTTTGATTATAGTGTTAGCGTTAAAAGTAAATGAGAAAGGTATAAGACTGTTCTATTACTTATAAATTGATTCTTCATCAAAAATCTCATTAGCTATTGAGACTTTAATAGCTAAAATAACTTTGAATTTGTAACTTTTGATGACAATGTAAGCTAATTTATCGATTATTTACCCTTAAAATGGATAGATAACTAAGGACTAATACAAGAATATACAGAGTGTATCGAAACAATTACGTAAGATTACATAATCCAGTAGGGAATTAAAGTCTATATTGACACTATAGATTATTATATTATCTTAATAATGAGTTAAACCCTATGTAGCATAATTGCCTCGGTCCAATTTAAAAACGTCTAAATGTTAAATCTACAATTATGGATTTAACGCTTAGACGTTTTTTTTCTCATAAAACAGTAAAAATTATTGTCAATGTAGTCAGCTATATCCTGTGCATGTTACACAAACTTACATTGTAAAATGTACATTATTAGTAATTTTTTCAACATCAAAAAAGTATTTTTGGGGTTTTTAAGGGTGATGACAGGCTAAACAGCCTATGCTAAAGTCGGCTTTGTGTTTTGGTCAGCAGCTTGATTTGCAACGGCTTCGTAAGACTTCAATGATGCTGTGATCGCCAATAATCATTTTTTATATGAATAATATGCAGCAGAAGTATCAGTCACTATGACGTATATATACTTGAGTTGTTGAAATTTAATTGACTGCGCTGTTGTTGATAACAGACCATTTTGAATTAACCGTAGGTATTAGATTTATGAAACAGGCTTTATTGATTTTGTCAGTACTGGGTATGGGCATAGCACAAACGAGTGGTGCTGCTATCACAATCTCTCAAACAAATAATACCATCACCAATACTTCTGTGGCATCAAACTACGGTTCATCAAAAAACATCTATAGCACTAGCAGTGGTGCTTATGTTTCTAATAATGATGAAATCAGTCAAGCAATTAGCAACCTAAGTGCGCAGGCCAAGCAAAAAGAGAATCAGCTTTCATCGCTGAACAGCCGCTTATACGCTGAAAAACAACAGCAGCAAGTCAATACAGTTCCTGATAGCAATTCAGCCCCCGCTATCGCTGCTGCTCGTGCTTCACGAGTGGCTCTATCTGGTAGCTCTGGATATTGTGCCCGTTACGTACGTAAAGCACTACAATCAGCAGGTTATGAGTTTACCCCGAATCCTTCAGCCTATCAGTACGCCACTCGTGGCACGCTTGATAAAGCAGGTTTTAGCAAAATCAGTAATGATATGCCAACCCAAGTAGGTGATGTTATTGTCTATGATCGCTCATCAAAGCGTCCACATGGCCATATCCAAATCTTTGATGGCGAAAACTGGATTTCTGATTTCCGTCAGAACAGCATCAGCCCATACAGTGGTGTCTATGCTTATACCACATGGCGTGATTCAAAATACGTGGATGACGCATCCGCATCAGATCGAAATATCTACCTTGCTATGAATGATAAATAAGACCTGATAAGTCAGCACAACATAGTTGTTATTTCCTCCAACCCCAGTAGTGATCTTAATATCATTGCTGGGTTTTTTTGTGCTTAACATCAGGGCGTATTTAACCTTTCATGATTTGATCCGTCAGAAATGAACACTACTGATATCATTACTCATGACAGGAGTTATCGACAAGCGCGTTTAAAATGCCACATGATGACGCTGGTGCACTACTTGCACATTTCTGGCGTAAAACGGTCAAGTGATGCTTTAAGTGCATCAGTTCTTCCATTCGTATTTCCACAGCATGAATGTGCTCATCTAGCAAGTTATTCACATCGCCGCAGTCCTTGTCAGGCGACTCCCAGTATTCAAGTAAGATTCGCACATCATCTAAAGCCATATCGAGCGTACGGCAATGTAGGATAAATTGTAGACGCTCAATGTGCTCTTCATTATATAAACGATAATTCCCTTCGCTACGAAAAGGCTCGGGTAATAAACGCTCTTTTTCATAATAGCGAATGGTTTCTACTGTGGCACCTGTGCGTTTAGCGAGCTCACCAATTTTGATTGTCATAACAACCTCTATGATTTAAATAATTAAAGTGGCTGTAAAGACTGGCGCTAGAGAAATTAAATTTACAAAACTGTAGATAGACAACCTTGACTCTAAAGCCACTAGAGGGTTCATAATACCATTATTCAAAGGGTAAATTATTATGAAATATCATATTGAAGGTATGGACTGTGCCAGTTGCATCGGCAAGATTGAAACAGCTTTGAAACGTATGCCTGGGGTTTCTGATGTTGAGCTAAATTTTGCTACAGAAACGCTAGAGCTAAGCTTGGCCCCTGATGCGCCGACTCAGGCTAGTGATATTGAAAAAACCATCAAAAGCCTAGGGTTCGGTATATCTGCCAATACTGGTCAACAAACTGTATCGGCTATTGATATTGACAGCGACAATCAGATGGCTCCGCAGGATAAGCGGTGGTGGCAAACTCAAAAAGGCAAACAGGTTGTTGGTCTCGGTATTTTGATGGGCAGCGCTTATGCACTGTCACTACTGTTCCCCGCTTATGGGATATGGGTGTTTGCCATCGCTGTGATTGTAGGCGTTTTTCCATTTGCACGCAAAGCCTTAGCACTGGCTAAAACAGGTTCATTCTTTTCAATTGAAACGCTGATGTCCGTCGCCGTGCTTGGCGCACTTATCATTGGTGAAGCTGAAGAGGCCGCAGCGGTTGTCTTTTTGTTCTCAATCGGTGAACTGTTTGAGAGTATCGCTGCTGATCGCGCTCGCGCTGGCATCAGAGCCTTATCATCGCTGGTTCCGAAAAGTGCGATTTTACTTGATGCTCAAGGTGGGCAGCGTAACGTTCCAGCGACTTCACTACAAGTGAATGACCTTGTGCTGGTGCGTCCTGGAGATAGGGTATCTGCTGATGGTTCCATTGTTCAAGGTGCGTCCAGCCTTGATGATTCGCCCGTGACGGGAGAGTCTGTTCCTGTTGCCAAGACGATGGGTGACAATGTATTTGCAGGGTCAATTAACATCGATGGTGTGCTCCAAGTGCGCGTAGAAAAGACAGCCGCCGATAACACTATTTCGCGCATTATTGATTTGGTAGAGCAAGCGCAAGCTTCCAAAGCACCCACTGCCCGTTTTATTGAGAAATTCAGTCGTTACTATACACCGGCTGTGATGGCTATTGCCGCCCTAATTATCATCGTCCCACCGTTAACCATGGGCGGAGATTGGTCAACTTGGTTATATCGAGGTCTAGCCTTATTATTGATCGCTTGTCCTTGTGCTCTTGTGCTCTCAACACCAGCTGCTATCGCCTCTGGTCTAGCGGTCGGTGCGCGCCGCGGCTTGCTGATCAAGGGCGGTAGTGCTTTAGAAACCATCGGCCAAGTGAAGACAGTCGCTTTTGACAAGACAGGCACTTTAACTGAAGGCAAACCACGCGTGACCGATGTTGTTGACATTACACAAGAGTATTCAAGTGTTCAAGGTCAGGATTCTCAGGATCAGGGTTCTCAAGGTAAAGATAAGGTATTGGCGCTCTTTGCCAGTGTGGAGACAGGTTCTAGTCACCCGCTTGCTGAAGCTATTGTCAGTCATGCCAAAGCCGCCAAAGTTGTCATACCTGTGGCTTCTAAAGCTTCTGCTACTGCGGGTAAAGCGGTACACGCAACTATCGCTGGGCGCGCGCTAGCTATCGGTTCGCCTGTTTATGCCGCAGATGAGGCATCAATTTCAGCCGAGCAACAGGCACAAATCGAGGCGCTGCAAAATGAGGGTAAGACCGTCTCAGTGCTGTTTGATGAGCAAAGTCGAGAAGTGCTTGGATTGGTCGCACTAAGAGATGAGTTACGAGACGACGCTCATGAAGGTGTGGCTCAGCTTAAAGCGATGGGTGTGCGCTCTGTTATGCTCACAGGCGACAACCGCTTAACCGCTCAAGCACTTGCCAGTAATTTAGATGTGGAATGGGAAGCTGAGCTGTTGCCTGAGGACAAACTGCGCTTGCTTAACGAGATGAAGAATAACAGCAAAATAGCGATGGTGGGTGATGGTATTAACGATGCGCCAGCGCTAGCAACCGCTGATGTTGGCATCGCAATGGGTGGCGGTACTGATGTGGCCATTGAGACGGCCGACATTGCATTATTGAAAAGTCGTGTTACGGACATGGCTCATCTCATCGCACTGTCGCGCGCCACTATGACCAATATTCATCAGAACGTCATTTTCGCCTTGGGTCTCAAAGGCGTCTTTTTGATCACGACCGTATTCGGCATTACTGGACTATGGATTGCGGTTCTAGCTGATGCTGGAGCAACAGTGCTCGTTACTCTCAATGCGTTACGTTTACTGCGCTTTAAAGGCGCGCCTCCATTGGTAACTGCGCCTAAAGTAGTTAAATAAAACCCTTCGAAATCAATTAAAAACTAGAGATAGCAGCAGATTTCGGGGGTGGGTTCTAATAATAAAAATTCCACCGCCACAGTAAACTGCAACCGCATTAGAGTAAATAAGGTTAGACCGTATGTTGATTACAGAATTGGGCTATTTTGCCTTGCTTACCGCTTTTGTATTGGCGTTATTGCAGGTAATTCTGCCAACTATTGGTGTTATTCGTAACCAAGTTGCTTGGCAACGACTAGCCCCTAGCTTAGCTTGGGCACAGTTTGCCGCCATGATAACGTCATTTGGCGCTTTGATAGCAGGTTTTTATTATAATGATTTTAGCCTCAGTTACGTCGCGCAGCATTCCAATACGCTGTTGCCTTGGTACTATAAATTATCGGCGACATGGGGCGGACACGAGGGCTCTTTGCTGCTATGGATGACCATCATGGCCACATGGTGTGCACTGGTATCATACTTTAGTCGCGGCTTGCCGTTATCAATGCGTGCGCGGGTATTAGTTATTTTGGCCGGTGTACAGTTAATGATGCTAACAATGCTGATATTTACCTCGTCACCATTTGAACGTACCTTACCCAATCTAGCGGTCGATGGCGCTGATTTAAATCCTGTCCTACAAGATTTCGGTCTGATTATTCATCCGCCCATGTTATATATGGGCTATGTGGGTATGGTAGTGCCTTTTGCATTTTGTATGGCGGCATTGTGGGAAGGGCGTTTAGATGCTGCTTGGACACGCTGGTCACGTCCATGGGCGCTCGCGGCTTGGGGATTTTTGACCATTGGTATTGCACTGGGCTCGTGGTGGGCCTACTACGAGCTTGGCTGGGGCGGTTGGTGGTTTTGGGATCCGGTAGAGAACGCCTCGTTTATGCCTTGGCTTGTCGGCTTAGCATTGCTGCATTCATTAGCAGTCACTGAAAAGCGCGGGGTGTTTAAAGCATGGACCATCATGCTGGCTATTTTCGCCTTTGCCTTAAGCTTGCTTGGCACGTTCCTGGTACGCTCTGGAGTCCTTACCTCAGTGCATTCGTTTGCCGCTGATCCGACGCGTGGTTTGGTCATCTTAGCTATTCTTGGCATTATCATCGGTAGTGGTCTATTAATGTTTGCCGTTCGCGGTTGGCGTTTAACCGTTGAAAGCCAATATCAGCTGATTTCACGTGAGTCCTTTTTAGTGATCAACAACGCCATCATTTTGATTGCAACCTTAGTGGTGCTGCTCGGCACCCTCTATCCTATTATCGCTGATGCCTTTGGTTTAGGACAAGTGTCCGTTGGCCCTCCTTATTTTAATGCATTATTTGTACCTTTAACGTGGCTGTTATTAATAGCTATGGGTATGGGCTCAAATATTCGCTGGAAAAAAGACACCCGTCCACTACTGGGTATAGGCATGGTCATCGCCGTTAGTAGCTTAGTATTAGCCGCCGTTATTACTTACTTTGTTAATCCATCGTCTATGCTTAATATTGGTGTGACTTTAGCCGTTAGCTTTTGGGTACTGCTATGGATGGCAGTTGATTTTAAAGATAAAACTAAGAATGCGCCTAATCTTTTTAACGGTTTGCGGCAGTTGCGTCTGAGCTATTGGGGTCAACAGACTGCTCATATTGGCGTACTGGTTGCTGTCATTGGCATAGCCTTTACTAGTAGTTTGAGTATTGAGCGAGACGTAGCAATGGGTATTGGCGATACAGTCAATGTTCAAGGTTACGATTTTGAAGTAACTGAATTTTTTGAAATAAAGGGTAGTAACTTTGATGCAACGCAGGCGCAAGTCGTGGTATCCAAAAACGGTCGTGAAGTGGCGAAACTGACTCCAGAAAAGCGTACTTATATCATTAGCACTATGCCGACCACTGAGGCGGCCATTGATGCTAGCCTAATGCGCGATGTTTATGTCGCACTGGGCGAACCTATTGCCGATGGTAGTAACCAATGGGCATTAAGGATTTATGTAAAACCATTAATTCGCTGGATTTGGTTAGGGGCAATTATCATGGCTCTAGGTGGATTAATTAGCATGCTTGATAAACGATACCGCATCAAAAAAGTTAAAGCTCCGTTGCTAGTTACTGGTAATCTGGCTACTGATAGAGTCAATGAGATAGCTATTGAGCAGTCAATCTCAGCATCGACGATGTCGACACTAAAGGAGAAATAAATGACTATGTCGAATAATACTCCTGAGCAAAAAGATAGCCAAAACAGTAAGCAGCGTAACCCAAAGACAATGAAAAAAAAGCAGACGAAGCTATGGTTCTTAATTCCGCTTATCCTCTTTTTTGGATTAGTAGTGATATTGTATATGCGCTTAGGTAAACCAACAAATATTGTGACCAATACCGCTCTTGAGCGTCCGGTTCCTGCCTTTGAGCTGCCGTTATTAGCAGATACTACCCGTACTATCACCAATGATAATTTGCCAGATAAGCCGTTTTTACTTAATGTTTGGGGCTCATGGTGCCCAACTTGCGTTATTGAGCATCCGTTTTTAATGCAACTAGAAGAGCGCGGCGTTGATATCGTTGGTGTGAATTATAAGGATGAGATTGGTAATGCGCTCAGTTACTTAAACCGAGGCGGTGATCCATTTTCTATGTCTATTCAGGATTCATTGGGTCAGTTTGCTCTAGACTTAGGCATAACTGGTGCGCCCGAAACCTTTGTTGTGGATGGAGATGGCATCATTCGTCAGCATATTGTTGGTGAGATTAATGAAGCCAATTGGCAACAGCGTGTTAAGCCGTGCCTGACCGTACTTAATGAGGCTAATAAGAACAACGATAGTCCTGATCTCATTCAGGTTGAGGAGATGTGCAAATGAACGTTACTCGAATAAGAGCTCCTCAACTAAAACCCAATATAGTTTTAAAACTAGCAAGCTTAATACTAGCGTGTCTGCTTAACATGACGGCAAACGCAGCTATTGACGTATACGATTTTGACTCACCACAGCAAGAAGCTCAGTATCGTGGATTAATAGAAGAGTTTCGCTGCCCAAAATGCCAAAATCAAAACCTTGCAGCCTCTGATGCACCGATTGCACAGGATCTAAAGCAAAAAGTCTATGATTTAATTAAAGATAGACGTAGTGATGCTGAAATACGCGCCTATATGCAAGAGCGCTACGGTGACTTTATTAGCTACAAGCCGCCTATGCGACCATCGACATGGATCCTATGGTTTTTTCCACCACTATTATTGCTCGTCTTAATCATCGGCTGGTTTTGGCAAAGTAAGCGTCGCCAAGTTGTCGCCCGTGGCCAAAACGGCGTTACAGTGAACAGTACTGCTGCCTTGACCTCTGCGGAAAAGGCTGAGCTTGATCGTCTATTATCGCAAGCTGAGAATGTCGACCACGATATTACTAGCCTAGAGGACAAAAAATGACCCTATTTTCTACTTTTGGCTTATTTGTAACTCTAAGCTTGCTGATTGCTCTTATATTTGCGCTGATTGCTATTATGCCATGGCTACGAGCACCGCGTTTGCAGTCCAAACCAATAGACAATCAACTGCTAGATATTAATGTTGCAGTATTTCGCGAACGTTTAGCTGAGCTACAAACAGATAAAGACAGCGGTACTATTAATAATAGCCATTATCAAAATCAAAAGCTGGAGCTTGAGCGTCAGCTATTAGATGCGCAGCGTCAGATAACACCTATGGTCACCCCTGATGTCAAAAGCCGTTTAATTGTCGCAGCTTGGATCCCAATATTGGCTGCAATGGCGTATTTACTAATAGGCAATCGTACGCCCGTGTTTGATTTGTGGACAAGCGAGGACAAAGTAGGACAAGTGGCTGACGACCTATTGACAGCTAAAATTGACAAGCCGCCATCATGGGCGTTTGAAGATGGTCGTCAACTGATTAGCGCCATGCAAACCAATGTTCATCGTAATGCTGATGATCCTAATCGCTGGATGCGCCTATCCGAGCTTTTCTTATCTATGGAGGCGACTGACTCTGCGTTAGAAGCCTTATCGCGTGCCTATCGTTTAGCACCTGATAACGAGGAGATTGCTACTACTTATGCTCAGACTAGTTTTTTTGTTAATGAAGGTCAGTTAGACGCTAATATTCGCCGTGTATTACAAGCTATATTAGCTAAAAATCCGCAACATGAACGGGCTCAAATGCTCATGGCAATGGGTGAGACTCGTAGTAGTAACTTTGCCCAAGCGCAAGGTTGGATTAAACGCTTACAAGGCAGCATTGTGGCCAAACCAGGTGATCATACTAAAGCTTTAGCAAGCTTAGATGAGTTAAGCAACTACGTTAGCACGCAAGAAAAGCAAGCGCTAGAAGGTATTGACGTGACAGTGAAAATTAACGCTAATTTATTACCGTTAGTGAAAGCTGATGATGTGTTGTTTGTTGCGATACGTGAAGTTAAAGGAGGTCCACCGTTTGCCGCCAAACGTTTACCCATTAGTATTATCAAGCAAGGTGAGGCCAGTATCCGCTTAAGCAATCTTGATGCGATGATGCCAGATCGCACGTTAAATTCAGCTCGTAGTGACAAAACTCAGTTAGCAGTCGTTGCTCGTATTAGTCATAGCGGTAATGCCATAGCAGAGTCAGGCGACTTATCGGGTAATCCTATAGTGATTAGCGCTGAACAGACTCAGGTTAATGTTGAAATCAATCAACAGATTCCCTAATAAAAAATTATTACCGTAAGTTTCATAACACCAGAGCGGTAAGTGGCGCCGTTTATAAAAGTGGCGCGATTAATAGTCGTATACCAAAAACATATACGTTTAACATTGTTCATTGTATAAACACAGATAAAGAAAACAACTATGACTGAATCTACCGACAGATTAGATAGTACTAAATTGAATAGCGTTGAATCGGCTAGTACTAATATTGCTGACAATAAAGTACCTATAGCTGTGAGTAGTACTCATCAATCGATTGACTCTAAAACCATGAATCATACGCCTAAAGCTATGTACGTGACTTCAGGCAACTCGATAACACCTAAAGGTAAGTTGGATAAAATGCCAAAAATGGTTGCCAATGGCAGTCGCGCTTTTATCTGGTATTTGTTGGCGATAATGGTATTAATACTTGATCAATGGACTAAGTGGTTGGCCCAAACCAAATTAGCGTTCAATGACCCCGTACCGGTCATTGAACCATTTCTCAACTGGACACTCGCTTATAACTATGGGGCAGCATTTAGCTTTTTAGCCGACGCTGGCGGTTGGCAGAAATGGTTTTTCTCAGGCTTAGCTTTTGTAATGGCTATCTTTTTAACGATTTATTTAATCAAAGCGCCACGTACAGCCAAGCTATTGTCTATGGGGTTGGCCTTAGTGCTTGGCGGTGCGATTGGCAACTTAATCGATCGTTTAAGAATTGGCAAAGTGGTTGACTTTATCCATGTGCATTATGCTGATGTCTGGAATTATCCTATTTTCAATGTTGCAGATATAGGTGTCTGTGTCGGTGTCGCATTGATTATAATTGACATGATATTTTTAGAAAGTAAGCGTAATAAATAAGCACATTGATGCCGATTATCACAAACAAAATGAACTAGCGTCGTAGTCACTCTATACGGAAAAATACTTTTTATACTTGAGTATGTTTATAAAATGTGAACTGGAAGGTAATGTATGACTGGTATAGGTACTCACTCATTTTAGGTCTTAAAACCCAATACTTAAAAGCTCTGCGTAGAGCCATTATTATAGAGACATTGAATAATCCATAAATTCTTTATTGATAATAACAAAAGGAAAATATAGTGTCACAGGCTCAGCCAACTATTGAAAAAATTCACAGCCTTAGAAAAAAACAAGAGACCGCGTTAAAAAGTCTTACCCTTATAGGCTACCTAGAAGGCACCTCTTTCTTATTATTGCTCTTCATCGCCATGCCACTAAAATATATGATGGACATTCCAGAAGGTGTAAAATATATCGGTATGGCGCACGGTGTACTATTCATTGTCTATATCGTAGTACTTGTAGGCACAGCTATCAAAGTAAAAATTCCTCGTTGGGCAATACCTGCGGGCGTACTCGGATCACTCTTACCATTTGGCCCGTTCATATTTGATCATTTACTAAAAAAGAATCTACAAAAAAGCGTAAGTAAAGAAGCCTAGAACAAACCCTGCTGCAAGCATGCCTTATTGCTCAAAATTGCTTTCTCTGATTGAATCAGAAGTCGCCATGACTCAGATGGCGACAAATGAATAACATCGAGCAGAAATTACTCACAAAAAAAATTCATTTTAAGCCCAGTATGGATGATTCAATACTCTACTCGTTTTTCCAACTTATCTTACACGCTATCGACCAATCCATATCGTTTAAAAACTAAATAGGTTTTGTCATCCGCGATGGATTTCCTGTTATCGTAGGGTATACCCTAGCGGAACCACATAAAAAGCCCCAAAAACTAATTAATAGACCACTTAAAACAGACTGGTATAATGGAACCACTTATAACAGACTATTTTAGGTGTTTATGTTTATTAGAGCGTATCTACGAGCGTCTACCAAAGAACAAGATGCTAAGCGTGCCAAAAGCGAACTTATAGCATTTGCCAAAGATCATGGCCACAAAGTTGCCGCCTTCTATGTCGAAAACGAATCAGGCGCAACTTTGATACGTCCGCAGTTAATGCAGCTGATCGATGATGCCCACGAAGGCGATGTGATTTTGGTTGAACAGATTGACCGCTTAGCACGTTTGAACCAAGCTGATTGGGATACTCTCAAAAGAATGCTATCAGAAAAAAAGCTGGCAGTCGTATCAAAAGAACTGCCGACCTCCTATATGGCGCTTCAGCCAGAGAGCAGCACTGAATTTATGAGCAGCATATTGCAGGCCATCAATTCGATGATGCTTGATATGCTCGCTGCTATTGCTAGAAAGGACTATGAAGATCGACGTAACCGTCAGATGCAAGGTATTGCTCGTGCTAAGGCTGAAGGCAAATATCCTGGACGTAGAAAAGACACTGAGAAGCGTAAGATTATCGCTAGTCTGCTAAAATCTGGACATAGCTACTCCGAAATACAAGCTACGGCTAAGTGCTCACGTCAGCTGATAGCTATTATAGCTAAAGACACGAAGTAATACTCAAATACTCAATATATATCATCTTTAATTGACTTTAAAAATCACAAAGCTATATTGCGCTTAGTTTTCTTTACCGTCGAGCCACGCTATAAACACCCAAACTGCACCTAACAGCACGCACAAAATGGCTGCTGATATAAACATCTGTGACCATAAGTCGTACACATAGACGATTGAAGCGATCAAACATAAAGATAAAAAACCTGCGGTCATGGCGGTCATAGTCGCAGGTGATTGCGACATGAAAACAGAATTTCTTTTAATGCTTGTTAATGTCGTTTTCATATCTTTAGCTGTTACATCTGTAGAGTTTTTGACGCTCTGTAAAGCGCTGTTATGCATTACTGCGACTTGCTTTAGCTTACTTAAATCTTCGTCATATCTAGTATTAGCGTCTGCGCTTGCGGTGTTGAGTTTGTCGATACTCTCAAGCAATGCTGTGTGTATTGTTGTCATGTTGCTTTCAAGCTTGTCGTTGATCTCTTTTACTTGTTCGTTGTGATTGCTAATAGATAATTTTTTATGCTCAATCAATTTCTCGATTTCATCATTAATCTTGCTCTCAATAAACGGCTCAATATTAGTAATAACTTGCGCTATTTGTGCGCTATACTCGCGCTTTAAATCAGTTTGCGTTAGTTCTTTAACGCCCTCTTTTAGCAGCTTTAGCGCCTTGTTTTCAGCCTCCATAAAGAACAGGTTATTTAATCTTACTCTCTCTTTTAATCGGTGAACAGCGCCATCTAAATCATCAATCTTACCGTCTATCTTATTAATACTTTTATCAAGCTTTTTGTCTATATTATCGCTTGCTTTGTCGCCCAAATTTATCAGCACTGGAAGCACTTGCTTTAACGCTATGACGATCTTTTCTATGTCGTCATGTAGTTGTTGATCGCTCATTTTTATCTCTCTTATAGTCGCGGTGATGAATAGCTGTTAGCTCTATCAAGCTTTTGCTGTGCTGCGTTCTGTATCTGCTCCAGCTGCGGTAGTAGCTCTTTGATTGTTTCGTTGTTCTGCTGTAGTTTAATGACTTCATCAAACTTGTCATTTAGCTGTTCGATGACTTCAATTTTCTGCTTGTTGTCTGTCATCTTATTAAGCTCATTGATAAAGTTTTTAGTATCGTCTTTAGATAATTTTTTAGTGCTTTCTAAGTCTGCTTGTCTTGATTCTTGCTGTAGCTCTGTTATGTTCTCAACTCGCTGTAAAGCGTCTAAATTCATCGCTGTTGCTGTTAATTTTTCAGCGCTATCTATAAGCTGACCAGATGCGCCAATAGACTTAAAATTAAGATCGTTTATTACCTCATCAACACGAACAGAAAATGTTTTAAACCTATCTTTATAAGCTTTGATTTGCTCCGATTTTTGCTGCTCTCGTTGTTCCTGCTCTGCTTGTTCTTTAAGCGCTGCTTGGTGTCTATCATCAGCTTGTTTTTTAAGCGCTGCTTGTTCCTGCTCTTTGATTAATTGAGCTTGTAGGGCGTCTGTTCTGCGCTGCCAATCATCAACTTTCTCAGGGTTTAGCTGTGTCGTTTTGGTCGTTATTATCTCGTTATATAAGTCATCATCTTGCTCAATAACAGCTTCTTGAGCGTCTAGTAGATTTTGGCGTTTTGTATATGACGGCTCTAAGCGCTGATAAGTTTTAGAAGCAGTATTGACTTGCTCTTTTAGTGCTTTTAGTTCTGTATCTGTTGTCTCTTTATAGACGCTAATAGAAGTCATTAGATCATCAAGCTGCTGCTGTGTCTTATCGCTTATTTGCTCTGCTTTAATCTGCTTGAGATTTTCGTATTCTTGCTCAAGCTGTTTAATGCTCTCAACATCATAATCAGCGAGTCTCATAAACTTGTTATAAGTATCAATATTGTCGGTTACTTTTATAGCGCCTAAATCATTAAATCGCTCTTGCCACTCATCGCCTTTTACCTCTTTTTCTATCAATAATTCATTGATTTTTTCAATGTCTTTAGCTACTTTTGCTAATAGTTTAGTGAAAGGCTTATCAAGTATTTGAAGCTTTTTGGACTTAGCTATTAAGTCGTTATTAATTGGTATAATCTTATTAAGTATTAGCTTATTTTTTTTGGTCTGTTCATCTATAGTGGATAAATTATTTTTTATCTCTAAAACGCTTTGCGTTGTCTGCTGTGTTTCGTCTTGTCTGAACTGCTCTAATAACTTGACTGATTGCTTGATTGCTTCGTTCTCGTCATACGTTCTAATTAATGTAATGCTACTTTTTATTGTCTTTATATCGTCTGTTCGATCAACGCCAAGATCAGCTAATTTTTTGGGTAATGTTTGATAGTTATTATTGAGTGTGATTACGATTTTTGCTTGTTCTGATAATACGTCTTGTAATGTATTTATAGTGGATAATAAAGCGCTGCGCTCCGTCTTTTTCTTAGTCTCAATATCATCAGCTAAGCTCATAAAGCTATCTAAGATATTAATATCATCTTGCTCTTTTTGTAGCTCATTGACGGGTACTTTAAAAGCTATCTTATTCAAGTCAATACTTGCAAAAGGTTTGCGTTTTTTATACTCGACTTGTACGCCTTTGAATTCTTGAATATTGACTTCATCGTCAATGCGTCCGTCATCGTTGTAATCAATCTCTAAATCACTCTCTTTAATGTACTTATTTAAGTCATCTATAGTCTCGTTATACTCGTTAATTACTGACTTCTTACCCTTTAATATGTCTCTGTATAATGATTTACCAAGTTTCATTTTTGGAAGCTGATTAATGCCTTGCTCTCGATAAGACTTGTCAGTTATTTTTAAGTTTTCAGGTAGCATTTCATTAGCGAGATCAGCCCACAAACTGCGCTGATATTTTAGCTCGTCACCTCGTCCGTTTAACCCTTTACTCAATCGCTCACCTGTCGCCCAAAGACTCCAATTTTTGCGCTTAGATAATGAGTAACTATTATCGTCATTTGCTAATATTTCTCTACTTGATAATAAAATATGTGCATGATAATTATCTTTAGTTATTTCTAAAATCTGACCGTCTTTTTCTTGCGTGTGCGTGTGCGGTTTATGTATATTTAAATCAACTAAAACATTGTAGCGATCAGCAAGCGTCTGACTATATTTTTCAACTAATTCTATACGCTTATTTTCATCTAATCCGATAGGGAACATGACATCAATCTCAACGCCAAGCTGCGCCTTTTCTGACTTTTCTATAAGCTCTATATCATTCCAAAATTGTTCTCTTTCAACTTCAACAGTGCTAGCTTTTTTTGGTAATATTAGAACAGAATAAGCGACATTCTTTTCTATAGTTTTCGTTGTTTCGTTGCCGTTTTTATCTATTAGTTTGATTATTTTTTCAGTAGATTTTGAGCTATAATCATGTGTCTTATTAGTCTTTTTATCGACTAATTCAGAACCTGAATTATAAGCAGATTTAGCAATAACGCTGTCATCTTTTCCTTTGCTAACAGGGCTGACACTCACATGATAACCTTGCCTATTCATTGCCTTTTCTCCGTATGCTATGCTTTGGCTTTTGACCTCGTAGAGCGAACCGATGGAGTTTATGATAAAAATAGTACCCCTTGCGGGTCTTTTATCATAAACTCCTAAGTTCGCTCTTACCAGAGAGGGGAAATACAACTGCGTCCACAAAAAGCCGTGGTCTTGTGCATTTAAAAATTGCTAAGCTTATTATTAAATGATATATTAGGTTATTATTATAACATCAAAAAAAGGAATTGGTTATGTCTCTAATTGAAGATAGTTTATTAACTGATAAATTAGATGCTGTTAAACAAGCACAGAACGCTTTAAACGATGAGAAAAATAACTATTATATCGTACTTGGTGAATGGCTTGAGAACGCTTTACAATCTGATAATAAAGATATTAAAGATTTCTTTGTAATAGAAGCTGAAAACACTAAATTTCTAAAGCGTAAAGCTGATCGTGTAATAGCTAAAAAAATAGCAGATAAACTACAAGCCGTTAGTAAAGTGAAGTCTAGCGATCACTCTAAAAGCTTTGAGCATAAAAACAGTGATGATGTATTGACTAATAGCGGTCAACAAAATGCTAACCTAATATAGTCTAATTAGCACTTATTTAGCGATCATAGCCTTGTATAACCTGATTGATGCTAATGTATCATTCAATGCTCTATGATCGCCACAATCGACACTTAGACGCTCACACGCATTAGCTAAGCTTATATAGTAATGTTGATTAAATTTTCTCATAGCTAAATACATCAAGCAATTAGTTGATCTTGGCTCTAAATTAAAAGTATTAGTTGCCGAATTTTTCATCTTTTCAATATCAAAGTCAGCGTTGAATATATATAAATCTCTGTCTTTTATGAGCTTTGAAATTTGGTTTTGCATCTCTTTAAATTTTGGCATACTCTCAATTTCAGATTTCTTTATGTTGTTCACTTCATAAGCATCATAACTTATATCGCGTTTAGTATAGATTAGCGTGTCAATAATAACGGTGTTGTTTATATCAACTATAGCGATCTCTATTACTTCATCTTTTGCGCCTAGTCCTGTTGTTTCAGTGTCTAAAAACAGAGGTATAGTAGGGTCGCTATTTAGTAAATACTCGTCAATGCGATTAGCGATTTCTTGAGTTATTTTATCTGCTGATTTTCTGCGCTTTTTATCTGCCTTTTCATTCTTTCTCTTAGTCTGCAAAGATTTTTTTGCTGCTGCTTTTCTTATTCGCTCCGCTTGCTTCTTTTCTCGCTCAATCTCGGTTGCTGTTTTTGGTCGATATTGGAAAGGAAAAAAGAAGTGCTTTTCATAATCGTCACGCTTACCCCAATACAATCTGTGAGGTTCGTTCAAGCTGTATTCTTGTTTGAATTTAAGATTGTTTTGACGCATATACTTAACAAGCTCGGACTTATTGAATAAGTGGCTGGTAATGTCTATCTGTAGTGCTTTTTCAACGTCTGCAAGATTGCCTATATGCTGTAATATCTGTTCTCTAGCTATTACCTTTTTAGCAAGATATTTTAGCTCATTAGCTATATTAACAGGGCTAATAGGGCGGTCAAAGTCATCTTTAAAATCATCAAATTTAAGCTTTCTGATTGCGTGTAAATCAATGTTAGATTTAAATTCACGATTGATAGCATTAACGCCCTTCGCTGTCACCTTGATGCGCTTATCATTCTCCAAGCTGTCAGCGATACGCTCAAGCTCCTCACAAGCCGTCAATAAGCTTTTATTGAGCTTTATTTTTGGCTTTTCGACTTGCTTTGTTTTGCTGTTCCTTTGAATTTCTATACTCATTTTTCACCTTTATTTTTTAGCAGCTGTTTTGCGAGCTGTGGTAGTTTTTTTGCTTTCACTCTCTGCGATTTCTGCTTCCGTCTGCTGTGCAAGCTCAAAGCTATCAACATCACTCGATAGCTGTTTGTTTTGTTCTTTGAGTGTTGCGATTTCGCCAACATAACCATCATGTTTAGCTTTTAAGCTCTCAAGCTCTGCGCGTAGTTGCTTGTCGCTCTTTTCATAGCCTTTTATCTCACCGCTAAGCTGTGCAATTTGCGTCAGCTGCTCGTTACTCTTGGCTTGTAGATCGTCAATTTGTTTAGTTGACTTTTCAAGCTCCGATTTTTGCTTATCGACTTGCTCTAGCAATGTTGATTTTTCAGCTTTAGCTTTCGTTAGATCGGTCGTTAGTTGTTGATTACTAGCTTTAAAATTAGCGTTATCACTCTCTACGCTCTCAACGTCACGTTTTAGCGCTTTGTTGTCGTTGCTTGTTTGCTCGACTTTATCGGCTAGATCCGCATTAGATTTTTCAAGCTCCATCTTGTCAGTTTTAAGCTGCTCATTCTCTTTATCTGTTGTCTCAATATAGCTCTCTAGCTCTGCTACTTCTGAATTTAGATTTTTGACTGTCTCGTCATGTGCGGAACGCTCTAAATTAAGCGTTTCGTTTGCCTTTTCTTGCGCTTGACTGGTGACATTGACAAGTAAGTCAGTGACCATCATTTCAAGCTCACCTAGAACCGATTTTTTTAATTCCTCGTCAACCGTAAATTCAGCCGCTTTTTTCTCGCTCGGCTCTCCAGCTGCGGCTTTGTTCTCGCGCCATGACTTCAATGCAGGTTTGATGGAATTGTACGAGTAACCGCCCTCCCCTCTGATCGCTTCATACGTTGGTTTAATGTCTTGATCGACAAGCACATTGATAGTGTTGTGAATATTTTGCTCTAACTCTTTTGAAATACTCATTGTCTGTAAGCCTTATATAATATGGTCATGATCTGTTTCTTAAACTTAATGATAGCATAATAATAAATGATAGCAAGTAATATTATCATACTATGATAATATTACTTGCTATCATACTATGATAATATTACTAAGTATAAAAAAAACGCTTACAAGGTCTTTTGTAAGCGTTTCTACTGATGTTTTCGATGGTGATGTACCTAATCGGCCTTAAAACTGCGTAGTGATAAAACTAGGG
>NZ_JADKLX010000008.1:0-79264 GCF_015351755.1 Psychrobacter sp. N25K4-3-2 | reverse complement strand
CGTGAAGGCGGCCGTACTGTAGGCGCTGGTGTTGTTGCTAACGTATTGAACTAATCTATCAGTCTCAGTAATGAGCTTATGAGTTAGTTATGAAAAAGCCATCCTTGAAAAAGGGTGGCTTTTTTTTGGGTGAAATAAGTTGATTGAGTGATATATTCAGTAAAAGTAATATCGATACATCACGCTGCTGACATCAATTTTTCTTGCTTGCTGTGCCTGTGCAGACAGAGGCTACAAAAAATTGATATCAGAAGTATCGTAGCGTTTTTGGGGTATTTTGACTATATGAGCAAATAAAAATCAGTATTTACGATAAAATAGACCCTAATAAGAATAAAGGATAGGCAATGTTCACTATAGAAAATATAGAAGAGCTGCTAATTGATGCAATAGAGTTTGAAGAAGTGATTCAAGCAGTAGCAAATATTGAAACTATGGTACAGCCGCAAGATGCTTGGGGTTATCAGACAATAATAGAATTGCTTGAGCAAGATAGTATTGATTTATTGGTCGTTTATCAAATTGATGAAGTCGTTGGCTACTGTCTCTATCAAGTTATCTTTGAGCAAGCAGAGATACTGCGCATCGGCACGCATCCTGATTACCAACGCCAAGGTATTGCCTCGCAAGTTTTTGCTAAATTGAATACTGAATTGATGAATAGTAAGGTGGAAAATTTACTATTAGAAGTACGCGCAGATAATTTTTCAGCGATTGCTTTGTACGAGCAGCAAGGGTTGGCAGTGATTAATCGGCGTAAAGGCTACTACCAAATGCCTCATCGCCCAGCCATTGATGCGTTGATTATGCAGCGTGTGCATCTTTAATAGCCATAAATAGCACAGGTGCTATTGGATTGATAAACGTTAGGAATGAAGAAAGGCTCTAGATCACTCGGGGATGGTCTTTTTACAGACTTCAATATCGAGCTCATAGTCACTATCTGCTTGCATGCGTTCTAATATTTCGATGCGCTCGCTTAAGAGCTCTACCATGACATTAATATTGGCTTGTTGTTTTTTGACTTGAGCCAGTTTTTGCTGAGTGAGACTTAGCTGTAAATCAATATCGAGCTGCCCATCATAATAGTCATTAAGACTGTCTTTGATTTCAGTGAGTGTAAAGCCAATAGCTTGTGCGCTCTTAATCAATTCAATGCGCTCAATGCATTCAGGATGAAACTCAGTATAGAGCCGTGAGCCTGCTTGCCGCTTACGCGACTTAAGTAGCCCTAGCTCATCATAATGACGCACGGTGTCTTTGGTGGTATTGGCTTCGCTCGCCAGCTTTCCAATTAATAAAAATGATATATCAGGTGCCATAATAATCTCGTTGTTTTGTCGCTGTCACCACCATCATGAGTTGAGCTGCCAAGATTCCTTGCTATCAAGGAGCGATACACTTAGGGACTTGTGAGAGTTCTTTTGCCATTTGACTGAATGAGTGGCTATTAGCGTATCCAATTGGGAAAGAAATTCAGCACGTGGTAAGGTGGTCGCGCCTAAGCTCATGAGATGCTCATTGGGTAATTGGCAGTCTACGAGTGCCACGTTGCTCTGCTCACATAAGCGCATTAAACCCCAAAATGCTAACTTAGAGGCGTTGGATGCACGGTGAAACATCGACTCGCCAAAATAGATATTGCCTATTTTTAATCCGTACAATCCACCAATGAGTGTGCCTGCGTCATCCCAAACTTCGATACTATGTGCAAATCCATGAGCATGTAGTTTGGTATAAGCCTCGATCATCTCATCATGAATCCACGTGTGCTCGCCCTCAGGTAGGTCATCACTGCGCGGTAAACTACAGGCGTGAATGACGTCATCAAAAGCTTGGTTGAGTGTCACTTGCCAACGCGCGCGGCTTGCTTGCTTGCGTAGAGATTTGCTGGGTTGATAGTTGGTTGGTACAATCACGCAGCGTGGTTCAGGGCACCACCAAGCGATAGGCTCATCTTCATTAAACCAAGGAAACAATCCTTGCGCATAAGCAGATATAAGCGTCTCGGGCGCTAAGTCACCGCCCATGGCGACAATACCCACTCCATCAGGATCAATAGAAATAGGATCAGGAAAGTCATAACGCCCAAGACTTTTTAAGGTCTCAGGCGTGATAAGCTGCTCGTTGTTATTGGCGTTGTACTGTGAGAAGCTGTTCATTTAGTCTTCTTGATCAGCAGTCAGCGTTGACGCATAAGTATGGTCTAACGCAGTGGCTTCGCCAATCGCATCCAAGTATTTCTCAGCATCAAGCGCGGCCATACAGCCAGTGCCAGCAGAAGTGATGGCTTGACGATAGACGTGATCGGCCACATCGCCTGCTGCAAACACACCTTCGATACTGGTTTGTGTGGCATTACCATTTAGGCCACTGTTAACGATAAGATAGCCGTCTTTCATGTCGAGCTGCCCTTTGAATAGATCGGTATTAGGCTTGTGACCAATGGCCACAAACATACCAAATACATCTAGTTGCTTAGTACTGCCATCAATCATAGATTCAATAACGACGCCATTGACGCCCATGTCATCGCCGACGACTTCTTTTACTTGATGGTTCCATTCGATTTTGACGTTGCCATTCTTGGCTTTTTCGAACAATTTATCTTGTAAGATTTTTTCAGAGCGTAAACCATCACGGCGATGCACTAACGTGACTTCAGAGGCAATGTTAGATAAATATAGTGCTTCTTCGACTGCTGTGTTACCACCGCCAATCACCGCGACTTTTTGGTCTTTATAAAAGAACCCATCGCAAGTGGCACAAGCTGACACGCCTAAGCCTTTAAATTTGGTTTCTGACTCTAGCCCCAAATACTGTGCAGACGCACCCGTTGAGATAATCAAAGCATCACAAGTATAAGTGCCATTGTTACCTGTCAATTGAAAAGGGCGCTCGCTTAAATTGACATCATTGATATGGTCATAAACCAATTCTGTACCAAAACGTTCAGCATGAGCTTTCATGCGTTCCATCAGTGCAGGGCCTGTCAAATCATGAGCATCGCCTGGCCAGTTGTCGACTTCGGTGGTGGTGGTTAATTGTCCACCCACTTCCATACCAGTGACCATAACGGGCTTGAGGTTAGCGCGCGCAGCATAGACCGCGGCAGAGTAACCCGCAGGGCCTGAGCCTAAAATAATGAGCTTTTCGTGACGTGGAGCGGTAGTATCAGTTGCCATGAGTGGTTCCTTGCAAAATATACGAATTAAAAATGTGAGTGATAAATATAATAAAAAGACAAACGTCAAAAGATGCGGCTAATATAGTTTTTCTAATTGCTATGAGATAATAACATAAGGGCACAGCGCACAAAGTGCAAGTTTGCTAAAACAAACACAGGTATCATTAGAATCAAAGAATAAATACCTTTGGAATATAAGTGCAAAAAACAGAGGCTATTTTATAGAATTTAGGCAATACAGTGAGCAATATTTTGCCACTAATGTTTCGCTAACCAGCTGTTTTCTTGCGCAAAGTATCTATTGATTTACTTTCTTACACGCTTTCTTTATAAGACTGTCGCCACTGCACCTATGTATTTGTTATTATAAGAAGTTATGCCAAGTGTAGTAGGAGCCAAGCGATAACAGTTGTTTAAAGGCTCTATGATCGGCACATGCCAAACAAACACTTCGCTCGGTACATTTATGTCAACACTTTATGTCAGCATGATTAGGCTTAGTCATGCACTGGCGACCATTTAGTATTAATAACAAGGCAGATTTTACGTGATATCAGCACCGCTTATTGAGTATTTAAAAAAGGGAATATTTACCCTCCTTGGGTTAATACTGGCCGTTTATCTGTTTGTCATTTTGATGACGTATACAGGCAACGATCCTAGTTGGTCGCACATCAGTAGTGACATGACCACCATTAACAATATGGGTGGCGAGATGGGGGCGTGGTTGTCTGACCTGCTTTATAGCTTTTTTGGTTTTGGCGCATGGTGGTTGTTGGCGTTTGTGGTCTATGAGTCTATTCTTATTTGGTGGGACAATAAGCCGACGTTTTGGTTGCTACGCGTAGTCGCTTACGTGTTTTTGATTCTAAGTGCCAGCGCCTTATTTGCGCAGTTGGTCGCTTTAGTGCAGCAAATAGCAGATCCAGTTACCACAGGTCTGACAGGGGTCGCGGGTGGTATCATCGGTCTCGAACTGCAAGCGCGTTTGGCTCAATTATTGTCGCAGTGGGGGAGTGTGGTCTTTTTAACGGTATTCGTAATTATTACGGCGACCTTTGCTTTTAATATTCATTGGCTAGCGATATACCGAAAAATCATGACCCTGTCATGGCTTGGTTCTGGTGTAAAAAACCAAGATAGTCAGTATGAGAGTGTGCAGGCCGCTGAAAAGAGTCGTCAGCAGCATGATGAAACCTTAACCGACGAAAAGGTATCGCACGCTGTTCCGGAGTATGACCAGCTGCCCCTTGAGCTGCAAGCAACTGAGCATGATACTAATACGCAACAATCCGATAGCAGTGGTCGCTTTAATCATGTACTCACCGAATTTTTAGCGAGTTCTGGCTTGGGTGCCAGTGTAAAAGCTTCTATGGCAGCAGCCACGCAAGGATCCGCAGTGGGTGAGGGTGAGCATTTACAAAGCGTACCTGCCACGCCTAGTAGCGCTGGCGTAAGCAACTTTAGTGATAATAAGGTATCTGCTACCCCAAGCCCTATCACGACTCCTAGCCGTAAAGTAGAGCCGAGCTTTGCTTGGAATGATGCCAATACTGTTGATGACTTATTGGCAAGCGATATGGCTATTTACGACCAGAGCATCCACAGCGCCACTCATGATTCTGCTACTCCTGCTTATATCAATAATGCTGAGTCGCCAAAAGAGACAGCAGTGTCTACAAACACGGCAACAGACATGGCAACGCTAGAGCTGGAGACACCAAGCGCGAGCTCTACTGTTAGTCCTAATAAAGAAGATGTCGAGCAAGCAATTACAGAGACAGCAAGCAAGCAAATCGCGCCTAATTTTGCCGATGCGCCTCAGACTATGGCATCAGATGACAGCCATGCAACAGATGAAACGAACGAAGCGGTTGATACATTGGCAGAATCTTGGTTGTCAGAACATGCGCCTGTTTCACCTTCTCAAGAAACAGAAGAAGATACTAATGAACCCGAGCAGCCAGCACTAAAGACGGCAGTAGAGAATACTTATGACGCCTCTACTGGGTCATCAGACAAGTTATCAAATGAAGAGCAATGGGAAAGCTCATTGTCAATACAAAGTCCTGTTCCAGAAGAGAATGGTGTAAGTATCGTCGCACCAGTCGCTGATATGACGCCGACCAATACGCCACCGACCAACCCAACATTACCTCCTAAGGTAGAAACTAACGTTTCAGCGCCAGCTGCTGAACCGATAGCCGCATCTAAGCCAACGGTCAGCTTTGCGGTGCCAGAGGGTGATAGCGGCAACCATATTACGGATATGATGCCTGAGGATGACAGCCGCGATGATAATAGCGATACGCCCGTTATGCCGCATATCAGTGACGATGGCGCTTTTAGTCAAAAATCACGCTCGATGCAAACGGCCGCCTATCGCAGTAGCTTAACGCCTATTCCAGAGATCTCTATTTTAGATAAGCCAGATCCTGATCGTAAGCCAAGCTATACCATTGCTGAGCTTGATAAGTTGTCTGAGCTATTAGAGATTAAATTACAAGAATTCAATGTTAAGGCCGCAGTAGTCAATGCCATTCCGGGGCCAGTCGTTACACGCTTTGAAGTAGAGCTTGCTGCTGGGGTAAAAGCCAGTAAAGTTACGGGTATTTCACGTGATTTGGCAAGGTCATTATCAATGGCATCTTTGCGTGTGGTTGAGGTCATTCCGGGCAAGCCTTATATCGGTATCGAAGTGCCGAACAAACAACGCGAAATGGTGCGTTTGATTGAGCTGTTGAATACCGAAAAATTCCAAGATCCTAAAGCCCAAATCAGCATGGCGATGGGTAAAGATATCGGTGGTAATGCTATTATTACTGACCTTGCGCGCGCGCCGCATATGTTGGTTGCTGGTACCACAGGCTCTGGTAAATCCGTATTGGTCAACTCAATGCTACTCTCTATGCTACTCAAATATACACCGAACGAGCTGCGCCTGATTTTGATTGATCCAAAGCAGCTTGAGCTGGCAAACTATAATGACATTCCGCATTTACTGACGCCAGTCGTCACAGATATGACTGAAGCCGCCAGTGCTTTGTCATGGTGTGTGGCAGAAATGGAGCGCCGCTATCAGTTGATGAGCTTATTAAAGGTACGTAAGCTTAACGAGTTTAATAAAAAGGTCATCGCTGCTGAAAAATCGGGCAATCCAATGCTCGATCCTTTATGGCGACCCAATGATAGCGTGAGCATCAGCCAAGCACCAAAGCTCAAAACATTACCGATGATTGTCATTGTCGCGGATGAGTTTGCCGATATGATTATGCAGGTCGGTAAGCAAGCAGAAGAATTAATCACCCGCCTTGCGCAAAAGTCACGCGCAGCAGGAATTCATTTAATGCTTGCCACCCAGCGTCCATCGGTCGATGTTATTACTGGTCTAATTAAAGCCAATATCCCCGTTCGTGCAGCGTTACGTGTGAACTCAAAAGTGGATTCACGGACGATTCTAGACAGTGGCGGTGCCGAAGACATGCTGGGTAATGGTGATATGCTGTTTTTAGGCCCAGGGCAAATTGAGCCAGACCGTGTACATGGGGCGTATGTCAGCGATGAAGAGGTCAATCGTGTCTGTGATGCTTGGCGTGAGCGCGGTGCGCCTGATTATATTGATAACATGGCAGGCAACTTTGAATTGTCTAGTCCTGGCGGTGGTGGTAGTGGCGGCAACGCTTCTGGTGAGGACGATGACTTATATAATGATGCCGTGGCTTTCATCATGGAAACACGAAAGGTTTCTGCCTCTAGTATCCAGCGTAAATTTAGTATCGGCTATAACCGTGCCGCTCGCATCGTTGATTCAATGGAAGAGGCTGGACTGGTCAGCTCGATGGGTAAAAGCGGTAAGCGTGAGTTATTGATGTAAAAGATGGTAAGTTTGATTAATTATAAAAAGCGAGTCACGAGAGTGGCTCGTTTTTTTTGATTCTCAGGTCTGACATTGAAAATCACATAGTGAACGTTAAAATATTTCATTGAAACTTAAAGGTTACTCCTGTATAAAATAGTGAACATTAGTTTTTTATAGCCAAATTGAGTGTGTCGTCATGGAGGACGCTGATAGTGCATATGCGAAGTGTAAAAGGTATTAAGAATATAACGAGATACTATGAAAAGTATAGACTTGGTGTTTTTAGTATAATTTTACTAGTCGTATTAGTGTTTAATATAGGATTTCTGCCATATTGGCTTTATAGTTTAGGACACAAATATATCGTTAGTTTGACTCCGATAAATACTCTATTTGGTGTTGTTATATTAGGTTTGATTCCTACGCTTATCGCTAGCGTAATTTTCGGTGTCTATTTCGCTAAAAGGTATGATAAAAAACTGATGGCTAAATATCTATATTTTTTAGAAGATGTTGCTTCGGGTATTTATAGTATTATTCTTTTTCTATTAGCTACGATCATATTAATTGATATGTTGAGCGTACCATTTTCAGATGCTTTGTATATTAGTATTTTTATTATGGGTTTAGGTCTTACATTTTTTGAATCTTATTATAAATACTATTATAAATAACTGAATATATTATTTATGAGTACATATGTATCGGAGTAGAACAATGGAAAATAAAATACATCTTGATAGTATTGCTAATAAGAAAAATAGCTTTACTGGTTACCGACTTATCATCCTTAGTTTGATCGTCATATTAGCTGTTTTTTTAATGTTCACTCTTCTTGTCTTTCCAGTTTTTAGTATATTAACTCTACTGTGGAGTATCATTGACTACTTTGCACTTTCATTAGAAAAGATAAAGATTCTTTTATTAATACTGTCAATTGTATTCTTCTATGGCTGCTGGTTTTACTTCAAAAGTAAAGATAAACAAATAAGTGAAAAAACAAAGAGTACCGAAGCCGTGTTATTTCTTGGTCTGCTGATGACTACTTTTTTGGTAGTCACCTTTGGTTATCTAAATATGTACATTATTGATTATAAGCTTAATGATGTGACTTCTTATTGTATATTTTATGCTAATTTACATATCTATTTTAAGTTGAAATCACAATAATTTTATATCTGATGCCTAAATGAGAAATCATGAGAAATATAATTTTTAGAGTGTTAGCTGTTTTAATTGGCTTGCCGATGATGTTTCTAGGAGCTGTCTCACTGTTTGATCCAGAGGGTTTTGAGCTAATATACTCTATAGGTTCTTTGGCTATTGGCATTATTTTAATTTGGTATGGTGTCGTTGGAAAAGTATTACTGGTAGGAGGCAGTTTCAGCGGCCATAGTGACTCTCATACAATATCGACTCCTAATCATGTATTGATTGAAAAGATAGTGATAGTTTTACTAATAACTATATTTACCATAAGAGTGATCATAGATATTATCGATGGCAGAGCGAGTTGGCTAGAAGTTATTTATTTATCTACGGCTGTATTTATAGTAATCGCCATAAGCGTGGCTAAAGTAATGAAAGTAGATTTCCTTGCGGAGGTTACCTTAGGGTATTGGTTAGTCCTTATTTTGAATTTTATTTTTACTATTATTATTTAGATTACGGCGTTTTATAGTATAGGTATTAGTGTATTTATTGATTAGGAAAGGTCAGCAAATTATTAAATTATATAGCTACAGTATGCATTCAGAGAAAATCACAATATTTTCTTTAATTACCAAGAAGTAGTAGGTTTGCACTGGCTACCTGTATTGTTTACGCGATACAATCAAGTAATCCATCCATCCAGCAAGGACGCTACTATGTTTAAAGAATACACCCAATACGATGCCCTAGGTTTAGCCAAGCTCGTCAATTTAGGTGAGGTCAGTGCCAAAGAGCTATTAGACGCTGCGACTCATCAAGCCAACACACTGAATCCTAAGTTAAACGCCATCATTCATCGCTTTGATGAGCGTGCTTATGATGCCGCGCAAGCAGGATTGCCAGCAGGCGCATTTAATGGTGTGCCGTACTTACTCAAAGACCTATCATTTTACTTTGCTGACGAACCCATCACGATGGGCAGTCGTAGCGTGAATGTCGTGCCAGAAAACGATAGCGAAATCGTTAAACGTATGAAAGCGACAGGTGTCAATACTTTCGGTAAGACCAATACGCCAGAATTTGGTTTAATCATCACCACTGAACCCAAAGCGCACGGTGTCACCCATAATCCATTCAAAAAAGGCTATAGCTCTGGTGGGTCATCGGGTGGTAGCGCGGCGGCAGTGGCGAGTGGTATCGTACCGATGGCAGGTGCTGGCGACGGTGGCGGTTCGATACGTTTTCCGGCAGCATGGTGCGGGGCGTTTGGACTTAAACCCAGTCGTGGACGTAACCCAATGGGCCCGTCATTTGGTGAAGGTTGGGAAGGCGCGGTCGCTGATCACGTGATTACCCGTAGTGTGCGTGATAGTGCTGCGATGCTCGATGCCACGAGTGGCGCTGAGATTGGCGCACCTTATGTGATTGCGCCACCCGATGGGACATTTTTGCAAGCAGCGATGCGTGCCCCTCGGCAATTAACGATAGCTTTGCACCAGCAGCCATTAGTCGCCAATACAATAGTGGACAAAGAAGTACTGGCTGTACTGGAGCAGACGGCAAAGCAATTAGAAAGTATGGGTCATCGTGTAGTGCCTGCTGAGCCGAATATTAATATCGAACAATTTTGGCATGATTTTTTAGTGGTGGTTTGTACGCATACAGCCTTTACCATTGATAATATCGAACGCAAATTTGGTGCGGAACATATAAAGAACCTAGAGCCGCAAACCTATAATATGGCAATGCTAGGACGCTCGCTTTCTGCCGTTGACTTGGCACACGCTAAGCATGGCTGGCATGATAGCCAATATCAAACGGGTCTATTATTAGAGACCTACGATATGATTCTGTGCCCGACCATACCGACGCCTGCGGTTAAGCATGGCGTGCTACCACCAAGTCGTATGGATGAAATGCTCATGCGTAGCGCAGGTCTACTAAATAAAGGCATTGATATGGGGAAATATGCCTTTAGCTCAGGCATGATCGAAAAGCTTAGCCAGCCGGTGCTGGGAAAAATGGCCTTTACCTTGCTGGGAAATGTCACTGGGCTGCCTGCCATGTCATTGCCAGTAGGCATGAGCAAAAAGGGTTTGCCGATTGGCATGCAGCTGATTGGACGTATGAATGACGAGGCGACGCTATTTAGTATTGCGGGCGAAATGGAGCGCGCTGGGTTGTTTACCAAGGCAGCTTTTGAGAAGTAGTTTTATTTTTGCTATCGCTTGATTGATGGTTGCTTAATCAAAGCGAAAGATATCCATTCCCAAGCTATGATGTGCCATGCTCTGATGCACGACGGAGACGCGTTGACCAGCTCCTAGGGCAAAAAATAGCGGTAGTAAATGCTCGTCGCTTGGGTGTATGTCGCGAAAGTTGGGATACTGCTGCCAGTCTAATGCCGCTGGGATGTCTGTTTTGAGCTGCTGTAGCAACCAGAGCTTAAAGTCTTGTGCGGTCTCATCTATGCTATCGGCTTCCCAGCGTAGGGCTTGTAGATTATGAGTGATATTGCCTGAGCCAACGACGAGTATTTGTTCCTCGCGCAGTTGTGCCAGTTGCGCGCCTAGCTGATAGCAGGCAGCACTGTCATAGTGCCGTGGCAACGATATTTGTACGATAGGTACATCGGCCTGCGGATAGAGATGTCTGAGCGGTGCCCAGACACCATGGTCGCTGACCCGCATCGGATTGACGCTACAGGTAATACCGCGTGCCGTTAACTGCTGCGCTAGCGATTCAGCGAGTGCCGGATGACCTGCAGCAGGATATTGTAGCTCATACAGTTCAGGTGCAAAGCCTGAAAAGTCATGCCAAGTCTTTGGCTGTGGGTTGCTACTGATTTCTAGCTTCGCCGACTGCCAATGCGCCGACATAATAACGACGGCACGTGGCTTTGGTAGGTTTTGCCCGATACGAGCCAGTGCACTGGTCGTAGCCGATTGCTCAATCGCCAGCGTTGGGGCACCATGCGAGATAAATACCGCTGGTAGCTTGGCTAAGTTGGTCGCAGTTGACAGCCCAGCTTGGGCGTTTGCCAAAGCTGCTGTAGTCGTAATGGGCGTATGCGTCTCTTGGTGAGGTTGCTCACGTCGCTGATGCGCATAAGGGGCGTTCGGTGTCGCTCGTTTTGGATATTTCATGTTCCGTTTATTAGGGCATGTGCTCGTTTTTCAATCGTTTTGATGAGGTATAACCAGTTCAAAATAAAAATGGTATGCTAAAAATAGCGTTCTGCTGGCATGAGTTTTCCTTGCTTGCTGTGCGCTTTGCTCTTCAGAGGTTTCGAAAAACTCATCGCAGCAGCACTGTATTATTTTTAAGCTGTATTCTTTTTAAATTGAATCGACTATATCTGTTTTAAGCAAACAGTCATTTATTAGCACATTTTCTCATGCTATTTTTAATTGCCACGATGGTAGGGATGGTTGTGATTGACACTCATCGCCCGATATAATTGCTCCATCAAGACCACACGTACTAATGGGTGCGGCAACGTCAGCGCGGATAACGACCATTTCACATCGGCTTTTGCCAATACTTCTGGTGATACGCCGTCAGCGCCACCAATCACTAGGGCGATATCATCGCCTTGCTGCATGGCATCGGCCAACTTATCTGCCAATCCTTCTGTCGAGAGCATTTTTCCTTTGACATCCAATACCCATAATTGCTCACGTCCCGCTGCATTGTGAGCGGCCAATATCGCCTGACCTTCTTGCTCGCGATACTGAGCAAGATTGGCATCCGAAGGGTTTTTGGCACGTTTGGCGGCAGCAAGTTCAACAATTTCTGTACTGAGCATCGGTTGGATACGTTTGAAATATTCATCAAAGCCAGTCTGTACCCAGCTCGGCATCTTGTTACCAACGGTCAAAATTCTTACTTTCATAATACTTACCCTGTCAATACTTGAGAAAATTTAACAAAAAATTTTTAAGGTTAAGTTGCCGTAACAAAGACCTCTTTTACAAAGCTTTTTTTTATGCTTTACTAGCATTCGACAAACAGTTGTTCTTTAGTTCGAAATCATCTTGAGAAGTGATGAGCAATTGTACAATGTCTTTATGCAATACTTTCAGGTTATTTTTTGATCTACCATAAGTTCAATTGAAAGTTTTTTTAACGAAAGGAGTCGTTCATGAATCGTACTATATCTAGTGCACTTACCCTTACCGCTGGTGCTCTGCTGTCTACCTCTGTCTTTGCTGCCTCTTTAAACGGCACGCAATGGCAAACCATTGATGATAAAACTGGTGAAAAAAAGGCCATCATTCAGCTGAATGAAAGCAACGGTAAAGTATCAGGAAAAATCATCAAAGTACTCAATAAGGAAGAGGCTAAAGCTGTTTGTACCAAATGTCCTGGCAGCCTCAAAAACAAGCCAATCGAAGGTCTACAGATTTTATCGGGCTTAAAGGCTGACGGTAATAATAAATGGAGCGATGGTAAGTTAGTAGACCCTGAATCCGGCAAGACGTATTCTGGCAAACTCACGTTAAGTGACAATGGTCAAAGCCTAGATCTAAGAGGTTATGTCGGTTCGCCACTCTTTGGTCGTTCGCAAACGTGGCAACGTATCAAGTAACGTGTGTAATGCCTATTGGATAGACTATTGACCAAGACTGTCATTTGAGCAAGCTTGCCATTGAAGCAAGCGTATCATTGAGACATAAAAAAGGATAGCCGATTAAATTGGCCATCCTTTTTTTATGTCTGTTTAATTGCTATTACTCTCTAATCATATTACATAAGTGAAGCAATGGTTTGCGAGACTTTGTCTTCTGTATTTTGGCTATCAGCATTATCGCTTGGTTTTGGAATAATGGTCAGCTTAGCATCAGATTCAAAGACAATGGCTTCAATATCATCGAAGCTGTTCATGCCTTCAGAGCGCATGGCACATTCGATTTCTTGACGGGTCAGCCGCTCATCTCGCATAGCATCGGGCAAAAACTGCCCTTGATAAAAGACAATACGCGGCTCAGATAAAATAAAATTGCTAAATTGCGGTGAGATGGAAGCGTATTTGGTGACCAAAAATTGTAGTAGGTATAGCACCAAAATAGAGGCCACGCCTTCGATAAAAGGGATGTCTTTGAGCAAAATAGTGCTAGCACCCAATGAGCCGATCATTACGGTGACGATCCAATCAAAGTTATTGAGCTGTGATGTGGAGCGCTTACCTGAGATTTTGGTGGTCAGCACGACTAAGACGTAAACCATGACAGTCGTTAAGACGATGCGTCCAAGCTTGTCTATACTGTCAAAAAATAGCATGTCCATAATATTGACTCCTATCAATAGCACAAAGTGATTCAATGTTTAAAGGTCAGGGCGCGTTCTCAATCTGAGCAAAAGCGACTAAATGAGTTAGAAATGGCTAAATCTTGCCAAACTGTGTCAAACAGCTGGTCAATATGACGATATTATCTGCGCTATTTTCCTTGTTTGGCTACAATTTATCTCATTTTTATCACCATTTTCAAAATGAGGACACGCCCAAGCTGCTAAATATCACACCAGCTAAAACCAGCGTAACGGAATTCACGCCTTAATGGTGAATAAACTTTGTAGTACGTTGTAGACAGCAGCGCGTGTTCACCCTGTTTTACGTTTGGGGTTAAGGAGATGATTCAGCGCCAAAATACTGATGCGGGCACTGATAAAAGTCAGTACCAATATCATGACTAAGGCAGAAATGAGCGGGAGAGGTTGTTGCATAGCCATCTCAATCAATACTTCGCGATTCACTGCATCAAACAAAAAGAACCATATGCCTAAGAAATAAATAGCAGTGAGTAACCAAACTACTGCGACCCCGCCAAACATTAAGCGATTGATTTCACTTTTACTAAGGGCGCGCTGTTGATGCTTAATAAATTTACTGACCGCAATATAAGCACCGATAATGATAGAGAGCACAGTCACCAGTTGCGAATTCAGAGCAAGTTTGGTTTGAATCATCATAAATATTGCGCTGGCAAGAATATAGCCCACCGCAAAAAATCCCACATATTGTGCCAGTTGGGATTGAGCTGATTGATGGTTTTTCGGTAGCGCACTGCGGTCTGAATGAGTCTTGGGTTTATTGAGATTGGTTGTCTTGCGTGACATGAGCGACCCTTTATAAAGGTGAAAAATAGGATGGTAAAAACACTTAATGTTGCGCTGTCCAATCAAGCATCGCATCTAACACGGGTCTAGCCGTATAAGCGTTTAATGCTTGCTCACTATTAATGAGTCCAACAACGACATAATCTTGTCCCGACAACCCTTTGACATAGCCTGCCATTGAGGTGACATTATTTAGAGTACCCGTTTTTATCCATGCGCGCCCTGTGGCGGCTGAATCGGGTAAGCGTGCGCCATGAGCAGCAATGGTACCACTGACTCCAGCAATGCCTAACGAATTGACATAAGCATCGAAGCTTGGATGGCTATAAGCGTAAGTTAATAGCTCGCTTAAGTTGGCAGCCGTTATCGTACAATCACGGCAGAGTCCTGAGCCATTGGTTAGATACGGTGCTGGGGTGTTCAGATGGCTCTGCCACCACTGATTTATCGTTTGTAAGGCAGCAGGATAGTCCGTAACAGCAGGTTTGCCAAACTGATATAAGCTGGTTGTCTGCTTATTTATGGTTTTATTATTTGCAGCTTTATTATTTGCGGCATTGACATCGTTTGGTGTATCGCTATTTGCATTAGTTATATCAGATTCTGTGTGGCTTTTAATATTAATGGCTTCAACGTTAATGGCTTCAATGCTATTTGCTTCAATGCCACCTGCTTTGGTTTTATTTTTCACCATAGTGGATTGGCTATAAGCGCCAATCGATAGCGCCACTTGTTCAGTCATGACATTGTTTGAGAAGTGATTGATATCATAAATCTGCTTAGTCAAATTCAAGGACGGATAGCTGGCAATAGGCAGCGGGGACATAGACAGTGCTGACAAACCATGCGTGGGTTTAGTACTTTTTGCTGTAGTGTAAGGCGTTTCTTGGGTGATGACATCGCCACTTAAGGTATTGCCTAGCTCTTGCCATTTTGCGGCGACAACACGTGCCGAAAAATCTTTGGCATCAGGATAAGCGACATAAAAAGCGTGCTCTTGGCAGCTATTGGGCAAACCAGTATTTAACACAAGCTTTTTCGTTTGCCACTGCGGTGCGAGACTATAACGCGCTTGTCCACAAGCAGCTGAGCGCGTATCTATTATGCTGGGCAAATCATAATTTGCTAATTGCGGTGTATAAGTCAGGCTTGCTTGGTCATCGTTTAACGGATAGCTTTTGATGCCAATGGTACTGAAATTTACCAAAAAACCATCGGGACTGGCGTTGTAAGGACGCAGAGGTGAGTTATCAAAGGCGGCAGGATCTTTAGTGACATTTTTAAAGACGGCACTGTCGACAATAATATCACCCTCGATATGACGAATACCCGACGATTTTACTTTATAGAGAAGCTGTTTTAAACGCTCGTGGGTCATTTTTGGGTCACCACTGCCTTGAATAATCAGATCACCATGTAAGCGGTCACCGATGACAAGGCCTGTATGATAGACACGGGTATGCCAGACAAAATCAGCGCCTAGGGTGTCTAAAGCAATAAAGCTGGGAACGAGCTTCATGGTGCTGGCAGGCGTGCGAGCGATATCGGATTGGTGATTCAGTATTGGTGAAAATGAAATTTTTATGGATGCAGCTTCAGTATTAACACTACTGGTTTTATCGCTATTTTCTGTAATATTGGCATTATTATCATCGTCGTTAATGATGGTTGTTTTTGCCTTATCGCCCAATATCGTTGGGATACTTTCTAAGCTTTGATAAGTGTAAGGATCATCGGTGTAAGCATGCAGTTTTTGCTCATGTTTTTCAATGGTTCGCCGCTCAATGGTAACCAATGTACTCTGTTGGAGCAGATGGCTTTTCTCATTGAGTTTGTCATTATTATTTTGCGTGGCTGTCTGGGCGTTACCCTTTATGTCAGAATTTACGTTAGCGGTTTGTTTCGGTTGAGAAACCCTTTCAGAGGAGCTGTCCGAGCTGCTATCGATGACCTGAATCGGAGCGGGCAGGTGACTGGCGTTTTTATCACCAACTGGTGTGATGATGATACTAATATCAGCTTCTGTTAAGTCAGCTCGTGATAATGCCGCTTGAATAGCTTTGGGCAATGCTGCTTGCGCATACAGCGGGGCTGCCACTAATGTCAGCGCAACCAACCATTTATGAGTCTGATTAAACGATCGCAAATGACTAAAAATAGGCGATAATTTGGCGGTAAGCACGGAGGAATGACAGAGTCTAGAAGTAGGTCGCATGAGCATCTTTTATTCGGTAGCAAAAGCCGCCTATACTAACATGAGTTACTGTTTTCGCGTAGATGGCAGGCGTGGTTGAAAACTTTTTTTAGCTTGATTCTCAAAATAAGAATACGACCTAGCGTACATGTAAAAACGCCATGGCGGTCATGATCGCATCGTTATAAGCATCGTGAGCGCCCAGATCAGGGATATTATAGTGCGCTAAAATATTGCGCAGCTGTTGTGATTGGTTGGGGATACCCTGAGTGCGATCACCCATGCGCCGACTGTATAAATGACGCAAATCGATGACTTCGTTGGGTAGTGCCGTGCCCATATAGCGTTTGACTAAAGGGTTTAAAAACGCTGTGTCTAAACTTGTACAAAATCCCACAATCGGTCGATTACCTATAAATGGCAACAATAGCGCCAGCATCTCATCGTAGCTCATGCCATGCTCAACGTCGGCAGTACGTAGACCGTGAATCACAATGGTGTCACGGTCTGGCATCACAGGTGGTCTGCATATGATATGCATGCCATTACCGGTGTCAATCGTATTGCCATTGATATGAATCGCGGCGACAGACAATAAGTGGTGCTTTTTTGGATTGAGTCCCGTCATTTCGCAGTCAATCGCTACCCACTGCTTAGCCAAGGGTTTGGTAAACATCGATGCCAATTCTGGACGCTGTAGCTGTTTTTTCTGCCAAGCGCAGGATAACTGTGTTAGCCAACTCATATTTGTCGCTCATCCATTGATGCGAGTTATATACTTATACGATTTTTATGCTTATACGATTGTCATGCTTATGCAATTTCTAATTGATAATGCTGACGCAACTGATTTTTAAAGCTTCTGACGACAGCCAAACACTCTTTTAATAAGTCACGCTCAAGCGCGGTCAAGGTCATTGGGTTGACTTGCCGTGCATGTCTATCATCGGTTGATAGCGCAACGGATAAGCGCTGAGCCATAAAAAACTCCAAGGCTTCTAGCAAAGTATCCGCCCGCTCTTGGGTCAAGGCGCGCGCTTGTACCAAAGCTTTAAGGCGGTTTTTACTACTAGGCACGTCTAAGATATCGTTTTCTAACGCTAAGGTACGAATGCCATGAACCAGTGGAAAGATACCGGCTTTCTTCAGATCAATGTCTTCTGACACGGATTTGCCACCGAGCAAAGGCACGAATTTTTGCCACCACTGATTGACATCACCGAACTGTAGCGCGGCACGTGCAAACTGGCGTACAAACATAGGGTCTGACTGCCTGTGGGCGACCTTTAAATGTTGACGCACCTGAGTCAATAATGACTCATCTCCGCAGACGTATTCGCCATCCAGTATGGCGGATAAATAAATACTATGCATAGGGTTGGTGTTTTTAAACCATAAACCAATCTGAGCATTAAACTGTTTTAGCGGCTGTCGCCACATCGGGTTGGTCATCATGATATTGCCATCGCACAGCGGATAACCGAGGTCTGCTAAATGGTGATTAAAAGTATCCGCAAATTGTGCCAGATCAGGGTGAGTATAGCCATCACGTAAGATGAGCGCATTGTCTTGGTCAGTACGCATAATTTGCTCACCGCGCCCCTCGGAGCCCATCACGATCAGGCAGGTATTTTTCATGACTTCAGCAGGCACGATAAGTTGCCAGAGCTTGGTAAATACCTGTGCATTCAAGGTCTGTACCATACGGCTGATGTTGCCGATTTTGACACCGTTTTGATGTTGTGCGCGAATGTAACGACCGATAAGCTCGACGGCGGTATCTAAGCTCGTTAAGTCTTTTGCTTGCTCGATTTGGATACTAATGAGCTGTGAATGATGACCAATATGCGCAAGCATATCGCTTTGTCCCAGTATACCGACAACATCCCCATTATAATCAATCACTGGTAGCCGATGGATGCGATAGCGGGTCATGGTCAATAGGGCATCGCCAATCTCATCACTGGCTTTGATGGTACGCAGGTTAAAGTTAGCATAGCGCTGGCATGTAGTCGTGGCAGGGTTTTGCTGGTCACTCACGGCGCGGCAAATATCGGTGTCGGTTAAAATACCTAACAGATGACCAGTACCATGTCGCGTTTCTTTCCTATGCTCTAGATGGTTCAATGGACGTACTAGTACATGTTTTAGCCCCGCTTTCGTCATGATAGAAGCGGCTTCGTATAAGCTATTATTGGCATCGACGATATGGACTGGCAATAGATTGACGTCAATGACAGGCTGCAACATGATCTGTTGCACTTCTTGTTGGTCGTTGTAGCTGGCAGGGTCTATGGTTTTATTGTGACGGCGTTGCTGTAATGCTTTTAGCCGTTCGGGCAGCTTATCTGACAGCATTTGACGGACTAGATGGTTTTGGGCGCTGATTTTATCGACGGCGCTACCAGCGACTTGGAGCAGTAACGTATCTTCAGCGGCTCGAAACTGATAGGTTTGTGATGCTCCAGTATTAGGGCTGTTCTCAGTCAATGGTTCAGGCAGACGACGGCTGTCGAACCAGTCGTTATTATTGAGCTGGTCGGAGTGATTACTACCCAAATAAGAGGCCACAAACTCACCGTCAAGCAATTGCTCAATCTGTCCTTTAATGACGACATACAGATACTGCAATTCTTCGGCAGTTAGATGCTCATTTTTGGCAAGGTAGCGAATTTGAGTGTTTTTTCTAATGCTTTGGCGTTCAGCCAGACTCAACACATCAAAGGGCGGCTGGGTAAAATCAAGATGGGGCATGGCATCATCCTTGATGGCATATTTGATAAAAGCCACTTTACTATAGCATTATTAAAGTAAAAAGCCTCTAATAACCACAGTTAAATTGTGGTTATTAGAGGCTAATGTCTCGCTTAATACTTTTAAATATACTGCCTACGCACCCAGTAGTTTACGAATACGGCTGATCGCTTCACGGCTCTCATCGACACTAGCGACAAGCGCAATGCGCACATAACCTTGCCCAGGGTTTTTGCCATTGACTTCACGTGACAGGTAACGCCCAGCCAGTGCATGGATATTGGCCTGCTCGTATAAGGCTTTGACAAATAGTTCATCATCACCATCGAACTGTTTAGGCGCTTTGATCCAAAAGTAAAATCCAGCTTCTGGCATCCGCAATTCTAGTAGCTCACCAAGCTCAGACATCCATAAGGCAAACTTTTCTTGATACAGCGCACGGTTATGCTCAACATGCTTTTCATCCTGCCAAGCCGCGATAGAGGCAAGCTGATGGGGTATTGGCATTGCGCAGCCTTGATAGGTACGATATTGCAAATAAGCCTGCAAGATTTTGGCATCGCCTGCCACAAATCCAGAGCGTAAACCCGGCAAGTTTGAGCGCTTGGACAACGAGTGGAATACCACGCAGTTTTTAAAGTCATGGCGTCCAAAAGCGGCGCAGGCTTGCAATAGACCAATCGGCACCGTATCAAAATATAGCTCGCTATAGCATTCGTCGCTAGCAATAATAAAGTCGTATTGATCTGATAGGCGAATGAGATATTCCCAATCATCCATTGTCATGACCGAACCTGTTGGATTGTTCGGACTACAAACGAATAGTAACTGCGTGCGCATCCATACTTCTTTTGGTACCGCGCGATAGTCACCTTTAAAATCATCGTCTAGTGTACAAGGCACAAAGTAGGGCGTTGCTTGTGCCAGTATCGCCGCACCTTCGTATATCTGATAAAACGGATTGGGCATGACCACGGTAGGAGATAGACTGCTCTCCGGATTCGCTACATCATGATCAACAACCGCTTGTACAAAACTAAAAATCGCCTCGCGCGTGCCCATGACTGGCAATACTTCCGTGTTGGCATCGACATGATTTAAGAAAAATCGCTTTTCTAGCCAATGGGCGATGGTTTGACGTAGCTCAAAAGTACCATTAGTGGTGGGATAACGGCTTATTTTGTCCAAGTTTTCACGTAATACGTCCAGTACAAATTCAGGTGGTTCATGTTTTGGTTCACCAATGCCGAGCTTGATTGCACTGTGGTTATGGGCTGGCGTGCTATTAGCAAGTAACGTTGCCATTTTAGCGAAAGGGTAAGGATGCAGAGAGGTTAAGTTGTGATTCATAAGTAGGGTAACTATAATAGACAATTAATAATAAAGTTATAAAGAAAATTTACATTCAAGCAGTGTAGCACTTCTCTTATTTTTTGTCTTTTGCTTATCATGGCTAATTTATCTCCTCTCAAATAGAGGCTCACAGCAAAATTGTGACGTGATAAGTAAATCTAAGACGTTGGCATAAGTTTGGTGCTTTATAACTGATAATAATATAAAAGTGACTGTCAGCGGTAACGACAGATTATGGTAAGGATAATTTGACATGGCTAGTGTCTCAAAAACTGATGATCTCAATGCCAAAAATATCCAGAATAAAAATTTGGGTAACAGTACGCCGCGCGCAGAGTTATACAAACAATTGAAACAGCGTGAGAATCATTGGTGGCAGGCGCGCCATCATTTGATTCGCCTGCAAGAGCGGCAGATGTTTTGGTTCGGTGACAACAGCTTTATGATGTGGCTACTGTGGCAGTTGGTCAGCTATGTGGTCGTGGCTACGGTACTTATGTTACTTAGTAGGCTATTTAGCATATCGCTACCTTTGTGGCAGTATGTCGCTTTATTTGTGCTACAAACGCTGATTTTCATCATTATGCTGGCTTTCAAAGGTCGATTGGCCAACAACTTGCAACGCCGAATTAATGAACAGGAAGTACTGCGGGAAGAGGCACTAAACGAGATGATTATCTTGGCAGATGACAGTCTCTATCTCGATGTTCATGCCAAAGCACCTATTTCCTTGCAAGCGCTTTATGAGCATTATGATGCCAAGTTCCATCTTTCAAGTTTGCAGTGCTTGCTAAAAAAAGAGGTCGATGCTGGACGATTATTGTTAGGTGAACAACAGGTAGAGGCAAATATCTTGCCACCAGATTTGGCTGATGACGAGCTCAACGCTCATGCCAGCGAGATGATCTATAGAAGTATCCTATAAACTCTGCTATCTATTCCGATAAATTTTTATCATGAAAGTAAGATTTTTACTGTATAAAAAATAGATTGGTGCTAAACGGCATGACCTGCGTATCTATAGTCAGAGCACTTTTAAACCGCTACGGTGTTACCCGCCCTAGATGTACTCAGTGTACTATCTGCGGTCGGTCGCCTTGTAGCGATTCTAAAATTCCTTGACTATAGCACGAATCTACTTTTTACGTTAAAGCGCCAATCCCAATCCACAATATTCGTTACTCGTTAAACTTCTTAATAGACCACACTGCTTAAGTTGCAGCACTATCGCTATGTAAGCTCAGACTCGTTGTCAATGCCGTTTTTAACGTTTCTAGCTTGTCGGCAGATAAAGGCTCGTCATTTTGATCACTGATATAAAACATATCCTCTGCACGCTCGCCTAGTGTGGTAATGCGAGCCGCATGTACCTCAATTTTCTCCTGCAAGAATACTTGTCCCACCCGTGCCAGTAGCCCTGGCTGATCGAGGGTTTCTAAGCTCATAATGTGCTGACCTGATGCTTCATTAAACTCAAAATTAATCACCGTCTTCACCTCAAAATGTCTGAGCTGACGCGGCATTCGTTTATTCGTAAGCTTCAGTACGGTGGGGTCTTTAAAGGCATTGATTAAGCGCTGCTTAAGCTCTTGCTGACTGTCTTCATCAACCAATAATGTGCCACTAGGATCTAGCAGTACATAAGAATCCAACGCAAAATCACGAGTGGCAGTAATGATGCGTGCGTCTAAAACATCTAGATTCATTTGATCAAATACGGCCATAGTGACGGCAAATAGGTTTGTCTGATCTTGGGTGTAAACAAAGACCTGCACAGCATCCAGTGCCAGCTCACGATGCTCTCGTAGTACCACTAATGGTGGACTATCGGCATTAGAGGCAAGTCCAATCGGTGGATGGTTCAAAATGGCTTCGGTATGCCATAAGATATCTTCAGCAATCTCACGCAAGAAGTACTCATCACCTAAGTCATCCCACAGTCTAAGTACCTCACTGCGGTTCATGTGCTGATTATCGACGTTATCCAACATGACCATTGCTTGCTTGTGCGTGGCACTGATCATGTCTTGACGATTGGTTGGCGCATCGATATCAGCACGTAAAATACGACGCGTTTGCGAGTATAACTGTTTCATCAAGGTCGCCCGCCAGCTGTTCCATAACTGTGGATTGGTCGCGTTCATATCGGCGACGGTCAGTACGTACAGATGATTCAGGTGGGTGACGTTGCCAACCAAATCAGCGAAAAGTGTCACCACTTCTGGATCTGAAATGTCTTTTTTCTGCGCGGTCATCGACATCAATAAATGATAGCGGGTCAGCCAACCAACCAAATTGGCATCTGCTTTACTCATGCCATGTGCCAAGCAAAACTCAATCGACTCAGTTTCACCAAGCAAGCTATGATTGCCACCGCGACCTTTCGCAATGTCATGGAACATGGCTGCTAATACTAAAATTTCTTTGCGCTCAATACGCTGAAAGAGGGAACTGACCAGTGGAAAGTCTTCATAAAAATTCGGATCGGTAAAGCGGTGCAAGATGCGGATCAAAAACAACGTATGGGCATCAACGGTATAACGATGGAATAAATCATACTGCATCAGACCGGTGACTTGGGAAAAAGCAGGAATATAATTGCCCAAAACGCCATAGCGATTCATGGTACGCAGGCGATGAAACAAGTAGTTTTGTTCTTTTAAATTGGCCAAAAATAGCGTTTGGTGATTAGGGTTGTCGCGGTAAGTTTGATCGATACCGCGCGCGGCGATTTTTAGTGCTCGTAATGTATGCGTCCGAACGTTTTTGATACCGTACTGACCCATGAGTAAAAACATCTCTAAAATCGACTCAGGATGCTGAGCAAAAACGCGATGATGCGCCATGGCGATTTGGTCGCCAACTTGGTTGAAACGCGCATTAATCGGCTGCTTTTTCGGGCGCTCATCATCAGGTAGATTGGGCTCTATGATTGTCTCATAATAGTGATTGGTCAGCATCTCAGATAGTGTTGATATCTGCATGGCACAGCGATAATAGTCGCGCATAAAGCGCTCAACAGCGGCATTGGGTTGATCATCCGGCTGTGCCTCATAACCCATCAGCTGGGCAATGTCACGTTGATAATCAAACAGTAGCTTGTTTTCGTTACGTCCAGTCAATTCGTGCAAGTAATGCCGTATTTGCCATAAATAACCTTCGGCAAAGCTCAGCTCGTCGAACTCTTTTTCGGTCAAAAAGTTCTGCTGTACCAGATCATAGAGCTTAGTGACCCGAAAATAACGTTTGGTTACCCAGCCGATAATATGAATGTCACGCAGGCCACCAGGCGCTGTTTTGATATTCGGTTCTAGATTATATTCCGTCGCATTATGCTGCAAGTAACGCGCTCTGGCTTCCTCGGTTTTTACCTCAAAAAAAGCGCGCGGCGACCATTGCTTATTGACAATTTGAGCCGGAAAATCTTGTAAAGTATCATTACCAATCAGGAGCCGAGCTTCTAACTGCGCACTAGCAATCGTATGATCAAGCGCAGCTTCCAAAGCATCATTCACGCTACGTACAGAGAGGGCGGGCTCCAGCCCTATATCCCACAACAGCGCCACCAATCGATCGATTTTCCCACTGGCATCAGTGCCAACCTCATCAGGAGAGAGTAGCAAAATATCAATATCTGAATAAAGCGACAGCTCACCGCGACCATAACCACCAGTGGCAAATAATGCCAAATCGGTCTTATCCAGCTCAAACCATTTAAACAAGGCGATGAGTAAGCCATCAATAGCACACGCGCGTGCTGCCACTAATTGACGAATATTGACACCACGCTCAAGCGCGCGGCTGATATCCAAATTTATTTGGGTTAACCATTCAGGAATACCGAGTAGGGTTTTTTCCGTTGCATTCGTCGCCGGTTGCAAGGAGTCGACAGTCGCGGTCTTAGATGAAAATGAAGGGAGCGGTGTCAGATCAATCGATGCGGCATCACAAGTAAACATGAGTGTTATCCCGTTAAGAGTTTAAAAATAAAACATTTCAGCTGAAAAGCGTAGAATCACCAGTGTGCTGGTAGCTGATAAAAGCCACAAATAGAAGTTACTAATATAAGTTATTAAGTCATCAGAGTATAAAGATAAAAAGCGGGTAAGCACAATACTCAATATGACCTAATTATTGGCCAAAAAAAAGACCGCCTAAGCGATCTTTTATGATGTTACTGTGTTAAAAAACTTAAATCTTCTTCAGGGCGGGCAGTAAACACCTCACAGCCATTGTCTGTGACGACCATGGTGTGCTCCCACTGTGCTGATAGCTTACGGTCTTTGGTGATTGCCGTCCATTCATCAGGTAAGATTTTGGTCTGCCACTTACCTTCATTAATCATGGGTTCGATGGTGAAGGTCATACCTGTTTTTAGCTCGAACCCTGTGCCTTTTTTGCCATAGTGCATGACTTGTGGTTCGTGATGGAATTCATTACTGATACCATGCCCACAGAACTCGCGCACGATACTGAAACGCTCAGGCTCGACCACTTCTTGAATCGCAGCACCTACATCGCCTAGGCGTGCGCCATCTTTGACAACACTCATGCCAGCATAGAGGGCATCTTGTGCCACTTTACAGATACGCTTTGCCATAATGGAGCCATTGCCCACGATCCACATTTTTGACGTATCGCCATAATAGCCATCTTTGATAACCGTCACATCGATATTAATGATGTCGCCATCTTTTAGCAGTTTCTTTTCACTTGGGATACCATGACAAACCACATGATTGACCGAGGTGCAGATTGATTTTGGAAAGCCATTGTAGTTGAGAGGCGCTGGGATAGCACCTTGTACATTGACAATATAGTCATGAGCAATTTGATTCAATGCTTCGGTGCTGACGCCCACTTTAACGTGCTCGTCTAACATTACCAGCAAATCGCTAGCAAGTTTACCGGCCACACGCATTTTTTCTATGGCTTCTGGGGACTGGATAAGAGATTTTTTAATCATCATCATCTATCTTATAATTATGGGTTTAATGTGAGTAGATTATACCATAAATGGGTTGATGACAGTTTTACGTTAAGTGATAGCTAACCTATCATTGTGATTGATAATAATTGCTTTACAGCCAAATAAGGGCGGTTATGACTGTTCAGTCACGGTAATATATTCATATTTTGACAAATTAGTTGAATGTTACAGAATATATAAGTAATGTAATTTTGTCTGCTAAAGGGATTAGCAGCAATCTTTTCTCCTTTTGGGAGGTAAAGATAACCAAAATTATTGATGACAAGGATGTTGTTATGACTCTAAAGACCTCTTTTGCTGCAGCTGTTACGCCCAGCGCATTTTTACCTTCACTCGGTGCTATCGCTGCCGGCATCCTCCTGATGACCTTGCAAACCACATCTGCTCAAGCAGCTGGACAGTATTATAACTGTGCCAATGCCAACGGTTGCAAGCTAGTTGATAGTAAGTACTTCACCTCGAGCTACACTAAAACTCAGTATCCGGTCGTCATGGCTCATGGACTTGGTGGCTTCACTACGATGTTTGGGCTCGTTGATTACTTTAATGGAATACCTGGAGAATTGATGAAAGGTGGCTCAGAGGTATATACCACCAAAACATCAGCCGTCAATAACAGTGAGATTCGTGGAGAGCAGCTGCTGCAACAGGTCAAGACCATCACTGCCATTTCAGGCAAATCTAAAGTCAATCTATTTGGGCACAGTCAAGGCGGTATAGACATCCGTTATGTCGCTGGTGTTGCGCCAAAATATGTGGCGTCAGTGACAGCAGTATCAAGTCCAGAGCAAGGGTCAAAAACGGCAGATTTTGTCAAAAACACGCTTGAGCCAAATAACAATACTGGAAGCCCGTCAAACATCACCACAGAGTTAGTATCAGGGCTGTTTAATTTGATTGGTGGCTTTACAGATATCGGCTCTGGTATCAGCTTCTCAGAGATTCAAGAACAAGATGGCTGGCAAACATTGATGGCGCTATCGACCGATGGTGCTGCTCAATTTAACGCTAAATTCCCTGCTGCCATGCCAACCAGTTATTGTGGCCAGCCGACTAGCACTGCTGCCAATGGCATCAAATACTATTCATTTAGTGGTGTTGGACAAATAACGAGCGTACTTGATCCTAGTGATTATATATTGGCAGTAACGGGTGTACCGTTTGCAGGCGAGTCTAATGATGGTTTGGTATCTGCCTGCTCAAGTCGTCTTGGTTATGTGATTCGTGATAATTATAGAATGAATCACTTAGATTCAGCCGATCAAGTGCTAAGTTTGACAGCATGGGGAGAGTCTGAGCCAAAATCTATTTATCGTACTCAGGTTAATCGTCTTAAAAATGCCAACCTTTAAGCTGACTTATAAGATAAGAACTCTCATTTATGTCGAATAATCGCCGTCCAGCCTATTTATCAATCGTTATAATTGCCGTGGTCACCATAGTCGTGACGGCGGCGGTTATTATGTGGTTCAAACCTGATCATACGAGTATGGCTCTAGCGCAACCAGCATCCAATGCTCTGGGCGAGGAGGCTGAGGGTACTCTATCAACTGCGCTGGCGGCGGGTCAAATGCTACCAACGACTGCGACCCAAAGTCAGTCTTTATTTGTCACAGGATTGGAGCGTTTGCCGCGTTCCTTAAAAGGCACGCAAATTGATGGCGAAATCATCATTGATGAAAACAAACAGTTGGTCGTCACTCAAGGGCTACGGCGTTTATTTGATTATTTTTTATCCGCATTAGGAGAGGAGGACGAAGCCGTTATATTTGCGCGTGTTGAGAGTTACATTCGTCATCACACCCCAGAGCCTGCGGCCAGTCAAGCGGTCGCTATATTTGGCAAGTATGTTGCGTATCTCAAAGCACTTCCAGAGATAGAAAAGCGTTATGGCAATCTACAACTACAAGCGACAAAAAGTGGTGAACTGGATTTAAACGCTGTGGCACAGCAACAACAAGATGTGACCAAGCTACGTCAGCAATATTTTGCAAAGGACACCATTAGTGCGTTTTTTGGTACAGAGGATGACTATGATGACTATAGTGTAGAGATGGTCAGAATCAACCAAAACAAACAAACCTCTGAGGCACAAAAAGAAGCCGCCAGACAAGACTATATCAGCCGCTTGCCAGATAGTGTCACCAAAGCTAATATCGTGCAGCAAGCCAACCTTGGTGAGCTTATGGCTCGTACTGAACAAATGAAAGCTCGTGGCGCGACGCCTGAAGCACTATACAATATGCGCCGAGAGCTAGTAGGTGCGCCAGCAGCAAAGAGACTGGCGCAAGTAGACCAAGAGGATGCCAGTTTTGACCAGCGCTTTACTCAATATCAAACACAAAAACAGCGCTTGTTAAGCCAAAGTGCAGATCAAGCTCAAGCGCAAATTCAGGTAAACCAACTTGAGCAGCAGCTATTTGACGATGCTGAGCGTAAACGCTTGTCAGGTTATGCGGCTCTACAAGAGACGAAGACTCAATAAGCGTATTTCATTAACATTAATTAACTTACAGTGATGTAAGAGACAAGTATGCTAAAAGTGCAAATAAGTTATGGTCATTGGGAGAAGGACAGCCCACTATCTATAGCTTTAGTACAATGATATTTGTACTTCATTTGAACCAAAAGTGTTTTAAAACTATTCTAGGAGCTTATATGAAAAACATGACCAAAGCATTGATGACAGGTATTTTAATGGTGACAGTATTGGTAGGTTGCCAATCTATGTCAAGTATGACGGCACCCGCTACTGATCAGCCAAATATAACTGGTACAGACGTTATCTAAAGTGGTGGCTGATAATTTTACTGAAACCCAGATTGATTATTTAAGGTATCAGTAAGCGGCACTAGCAGTCATATGCAGTGCCACATTATAGTTATACGACATAAAAAAACCTCACTATTTAGTGGGGTTTTTTTATGTCAGCGCTCACCTGACACCATAGTCAGAGCACTTTTAAACCGCTAGGGTGTTACCCGTCCTAGATGTACTCAGTGTACTATCTGCGGTCGGTCGCCTTGTAGCGATTCTAAAATTCCTTGACTATAAGGTGTATCATCATTTTAAGCCCACTAAATATATCAATGTACTAATACGCCCTAGCTGCTTTAGACAAGACATCAGTAAGGTATTAGCATCGTTAGTGAATAAGGTCAATAGCAAACATCCGGTCAACTTCGCATTGCAACAAAACCTCCTTCAAGTAACCACTCAATGCATAATGACAGCTCATTGTGAGTCATACAAAATATCGCCATTGTTTAAAACAATGAATAAGACAATAAACGAATCATAATAAAACCAAAATTTTCACTAGGTCTGTAAAGGGTGCATCCAGTGCAAGATTTATAAGTAGTGAAAATTTTAGGTTCAATAAGACGAGGAACTTATATGAAAAGCATGACTAAAGTAATGATGGTAGCTACCTTGGCCGTTGGTACGCTTGCCGCTGGTTGCCAGACTACCGCAAATCTACCTGCTCCAGTTAGTCAGCCAATCACTTCAGATATTTTACAAGCTCATCACTGGCAGCTTGTTGATGCCAAACGCAGCAATGGTGATAAGGTAACTCAGCTGTTTGTTAATCCGGCAAAACCCTTAACTTTGAATTTCATGAATGACAACGGTAGAGATTACGTGGCATTTATGAACACCTGCAACAGCATGAGTGCTGGATATAGCGTTGTCAATGGCAATGTAGAGATCAAAAACGGCATCAGTACTATGATGGCGTGTCCTGAGCCGCAAGCAAGTTTTGATACGGCAACCATGGCAACCGTACAAGGTAAATATAGCATCAATAACAATGCGAACAATGTGCCTATCTTGACTATCCGCAATGACGATCAAGTTGCGTATTTCAAAGCTATTTCTAAATAATTTGATGATTGAGTAAAAAATTAGATATTTCGGCTGAATTTAATAATGCCTCACTAATCAGTGGGGCATTTTTTTATCCAAAATTTAGTCCAGTTTAGGATACACTAGAGTAATGTTTCTGTAATATATTTGATTTTTTTAGAGGGATAGTTTTGACTCTAGGCTCATCACTAGTGGTGCTCACTCTCTAAAACTCTCGACATGTTTATCATTAGGCTTTATTGGACATTACTCTATGCTAAGAACCTCTATGCTAAAAACATCTATGTCAAAACCCGTTATAAATAGACTGACGATAAAAACGCCCATTGCCATTACGCTGTTTGTACTCCTCACAGGCTGTCAGACATTGAACAGCACATCAGTCAATAAGCCTATTAGTACAGTTGAGACCAATCCGTTGACGGCTCGGATGCCTGCGATCGATCGTCAAGGGCGCATAGCCTACGTGGATGAGCAGGGCACAGGTGCCGCAAAAATATCGACACTGTATAGCATCCGTCCTGATGGTAGCGATCGTCAGTTGATTGATCAGTTGAAGGGTTATATCTATGCGCCTGCATGGTCTGCGGACGGTCAGTGGCTTGCTTATAGCAAACAAGCACCACGTCAAAACCCCAAAATTTATATCTATGACAGAAAAAGTAAAACCCAAAGTCTAATCGTTAATGCTGAAGGCAGTAACATGTCCGCGTCGTTCTCACCTGATGGTCAAAAACTCCTCTATAGCTCAACCGTCGGCGGCAACGCAGATATTTATGAGATGCGTCTCAGCGATGGCAATACCAAACAGTTGACTACACTATCAAGCACTGAGGTTCAGCCAAGCTATGCGTCTGATGGCAAAAGCTTTGTCTATACCAGTGATAAAGTCCGTGCTGGACGCCCAAGCATCTATCGCTATGACTTTGCCACTGGCAATGCGATGCCTATGCCGACTAGTGGCTATGTCGCGAGTCCTCAACTTAGTGCAGACGGTCAGCAGTTAGCGTATCTCAACGGTCGCAAGGCTGCGGTTATGACATTGGCTACCCGCCAAACCATCGATCTCGCAGAAACAGGACTTGATGAGCCTGCACGGTTATCACCGTCTGGACAGTATGCAGTTTATCCAATGCGCAGCTCGCAAGTAAGCAGCCAAGGCACTAGAAATATAGGCAGCCTCGTTATCCGCTCGTTATCTGGCAACACAAGCTACAGTATTAATAGTGACGCTGGCGGGATGGTGCGTTCACCGATTTGGGGACGCTAATGGCGAAATCTATGTATTATAGAATAAGATGTCTATATAATTAATAAAGAAACATAAGTTGATTCTATGGCTTAAGTCTTCATGAACATCACATAAATTTTATAAACGGCTCATCAAGATTCTGCGTATCAAAATACTATATATAAACATGCTTTATATACAGATACTGGATTGGGTGAGCAAAAGGAGAAAGTACGTAATGCAAGAGTCGTTTTTGATATTCATCACCAAAATCAGCTTGTACCCGACGATAGTCTTTACAGGATTGGTGATGTTTGTGACCTTGTATTGGATGGTTTCTCTACTTGGTATGGCAGATATGGATACAGTAGATATTGGCGATGCAAGTGGCGAGGGTAGCAATTTGACCTCATCAGGCTTTGTGTCGGGTCTGCTGCTCAAATTCGGTCTATATGGCGTGCCGCTTATCGTTATTCTTAGCCTAATCAGCTTAATTGGTTGGTTATTAAGTTACTTCTATACCAGTTTTTTACATCAAAATTTTGACTCAGGCATCTTATATTACCTATTCGGCACCGGAGCGCTAATCTTTGTATTGGTCATCTCCATGTGGCTGACAGGCATCATTATTTCTCCCATCCGCAACAAAATAGCCAAAATACCTAGACGCAATGCTGCTAGCAATATCGGCAAAATCGCGGTTGTGCGTACCCTTAGTGTCACGGACAAACACGGCGAAGTAGAATTGAATGATGGCGGTGCTGGATTGATACTCAAAATTCGCTCAGACATCAATGATGGCTCGCTGAAACAAGGCGATCGAGTGATGCTGGTGGAGTATTTAGAGGCTGCCAATACCTATCGCGTAACCCCTGTAAAAGACAAGTAACTCTCATCAATGATTTGACCATTATGGCTCTTTATCATTATTTTCAGCACATCATTATCGCTTTTAGCACAGAAAAAACTCATAGAATAAACAGTGATTTAGTCAGAGGTTTTAGAAGAATCTCTGGTTTAGGCATAATATTTTTAGCAATGATTTAAACGGTTTTAAATTTGGTTATAGTCGGTTCAGAATAATGCAGATATAAGAATGGTGCGTGATAGGGCTATAAAGCACACGTGCTATAAAAGGTGTTATAAACAGTAAATTTAACAAACCTGATAGCATATCTGATTTATATAGAATTGATTATGGAATGTTTTAATTAAAGGAATGGATATGGACACACTCATTATCGTCGGCGTGGTTGTAGTGCTGGCGTTTGTTTTTATGATGGTCGCACTACTGATGCTCAAGGCCTTTTACTTTAAGGTCGAGCAGGGCAAAGCACTCATTATCAACGGTGTGAGTAAAATTGCCGTACGTTTTGATGGTGGTTTTGTTTGGCCAGTCATCAACAAAAAAGAGTTGATGAGAATCTCGCTCATTACCTTAGAAGTGGACAGACGCGGTAAAGAAGGTTTGATTTGCGCAGACAACATGCGTGCTGATATCACCGTGGCATTTTATTTACGCGTTAATGAGACCGAAGAGGATGTGCTAAAAGTCGCCAAATCGGTTGGGGTAGAGCGTGCATCAGATAAAGTCGCTGTCAACGAGCTGTTTAATGCTAAGTTCTCTGAAGCCTTAAAAACAGTTGGTAAGCAGATTGATTTCGTCAAACTGTTTGAAAACCGCAGCGAGTTTCGTGACAGTATCGTTCAAGAAATTGGTAACGATCTGAATGGTTATGTCTTAGAAGATGTGGCGATTGATTATTTAGAGCAAACGCCAAAATCGTCATTAGATTCAAGTAATATCTTAGATGCTGAAGGTATCAAAAAGATTACTCAATTAACGGCCTTCCAGAACGTCATCACCAACGAGCTTGAACGTGATGAAGAGCTGGCTGTTAAGAAAAAGAATGTCGAAACCAGAGAAGCGATGTTAGAGCTAGAGCGTCAGCAAGCCGATGCCGAAGCCAAACAGCAACGTGAAATCTCGTCAGTGATTGCACGTGAAACGGCTGAAACCCGCAAGATTGAAGAAGAAGAGCGTAAAAAGTCAGAAACTGCCGTTATCTCGGTTGAGCAGGATTTGGCCATTCAGCGTGAAAATCAGCAGCGCGAAATCGAAGTAGCAGGTCAAAATCGTCTGCGTGCAGTCGTCATCGAAGAAGAAAAAGTGACGCGTGCTCGTGATTTAGAAATTGTCTCTCGTGAGCGTGAAGTTGACTTGCAACGTATCGAGGCTGAACGTGCGATTGAGCTTGAGAAAAAAGAAATCGCCAACGTCATTCGTGAACGTATCGCAGTAGATAAAACGGTCGCGCAAGAAGAAGAGCATATCAAAGAAGTTCGCGAAATTAGCGAGGCTGAGCGTTCTAAGCAAACACGTGTCCTAGCAGCAGAAGCCGATGCCGAAGAAATCAAAGTACGTCAGGTGAAAAAAGCCGAAGCAGAAGAGCTGTCAGCCAAGCATAAAGCCGTCGAAATCACCACGCTTGCCGCTGCTAATCTTGAAGCATCTGCCAAAGATTCAGAAGCCAAAATTAAAATGGCCGAAGGTACCAAAGCAGAAGAGTCAGCACATGGCTTCGCTGAAGCGGCTATCCAAGAAGTCAAAGCGGCGTCTTTGGAAAAAGAAGGCATTGCGAAAGCCAATGTTATCAAAGCGACTGGACAAGCTGAAGCGCAATCAGATCGTGAAAAAGGCATGGCAGATGCTGAGGTTATCGCGGCTCGTGGCGAATCTAAGGCAAAAGCTGAGCGTGATATCGGTATGGTCGATGCAGAAATCATCGCCGCTCGCGGTGAATCTACCGCCAGAGCTGAGCGTGAAAAAGGCATGGCAGATGCTCAAGTCATCGCGGCTCGCGGTGAGTCAAATGCCAAAGCAGAACGCGAAGTTGGATTGGCAAAAGCCGAAGTTACTCGCGCACATTTCCAAGCCGAAGCAGATGGTCTGGTCGAGAAATTCAATGCCATGGGTAGCATGAGCAAAGAGGCACGTGAGCACGAAGAGTTCCGCATGAGCCTTGAGACAGCATTGCAAGAAGCGCTTGCTTCGATTGACGCTGGTAAAGAGATTGCGAAAGAAAATGCTGAAGTATTGGCAGTGGCACTACAAAAAGCCAAAATTGATATTGTTGGTGGCGAAGCGCATTTCTTTGATAACTTTGCCAAGTCACTATCTATCGGCAAAGCCATCGATGGCCTAGCAGGTAAGTCAGATACGTTGAGCGGTATTATCAATGGCGTGATGGCTAGTCAAGCTATGAAAGCAACCAAGCAAAATGATGATAAAACCATTTAATATTAAGACATGTCTTTATAGATTGAAGACACGCGCCAAAATTAATGCATTTCTCCTTTGATAACTAGCCTGTCATTTAGGAGGCACGCTGAATCTAACCAACTCGTTCTATACATCTTCATAGAGCGATAGCCAAGTGCTTCTTTACTTTCAATGATTCTTTATTGCCCAAAATTCTCTTATAGTGGATTCAGTTTAAAAGAGATACAAGGCAACCGAGTGCAGATGTATATGTGATACTTCAAGCGAGGTTAACGCTGTAGCTCTTTTATAAAGGATTGACTATATTATGTAAAAACAGAAACGGACGAGTAACGATGGCGGACACGCAAAACTCAACAAATTCAGACAGCAACGATAACGCTAATCAAGCCAACCAAACCGATCAGGCAGTTGCTTCAGGCAATGCTTATGAGCTCATCAAAAAACGTCTGACCGAACAAGGCAGCCGCTTAGAGCAGCAGACAGCAACGCTAAATAATGCGCGTCTCGAAGAGTTTGGCAGCACCCAAATGCAAGTCATCGCCCGTACTCGTATTCGTACCGAGTACAACTGTGTGGCACAAGACATGGTGCAGGTCGGCGATTATTTGCTGTTTGGCTACAACGTTTTTATGGGGCTCAAACGCGCGAGCAATATTAAGGATGTGTTGTCGTTATATCGTCTGAACGAGCCAGCTGATAATGAAGAAGAGTATCAGCTCGAAGAGGTTGATTTAAAAGGGACGTTTTTGGCTCAAGACGCCTTTGTTCAAGACTTCAATGAGCTATATCGATACTACAAGCAAACACGCCTGATTCAAATAACGGTGAAAGACAGCAAATTGCTGTTGGCGTTTCAGATTGGTGAGCGCATCACTGATATTCGAGTGTTCCGTTTCGCGTTAGATTTTAGCCAAGGCACACCAGAGTCAGCGCAAGTCGCTTATGTGGACAATCGAGGCGAGCGTGATATTGAACTGCCACCTGCTTATGATTTTGACTGGATTGAGACCACACGCGATCAAATGGTGAATGGCAAATATCCCCATATGAATATCTTAGACACGATATTTGTGGAAACGGTCGGTGGTGATTTGACCATTAAGATTGAGGACAATACGCAATCCGGTCAGGGTATCTATAGCGAACCAGTCAATGACCGTACCCAGTCGCTGACGGATGCTGAGATTGCTTATGCCAAAGTGGGCAGTCTAATACTGCTTAAGATATTGCCCTATCGTGAAGAGGACTACCGTTATTTTGTTTATAACACCTTGACCGAAGCGGTGCTGCGTTTGGATGCGATTGGACAGTCGTGTGTTCAGCTACCAGAAGACCACGGCATCATGTTTCCGGGTGGTTATTATCTACAGACAGGTGAGTATAAGCTGTTTGATGCCAATAACGTTGGCGCTACTGACTTACGGTTTAAGCGTAAAATTGTATCGCCAAATGGGGAAGATGTCTTATTCTTATTTTACGACCGAGACTTGGGCGTCACAGGGCTGTTTCCTTATAACTTGATTAAAAAGCAGTTGGCAAATCCTATTTATTGCAACGGTATGGCTTTGGCTGAGAATGGCCGCTTGGTGCTGTTCAGTGACCAAAGTGAGCCATCTCGTATTCATCCGATGCAGATATGGCACACGCCTTATGCCTCACACGAGTATGTGAGTGAGTTGCCAGAGAGCACGAGTTTCTATGGCAAGATTGGCAATAAAGAACTGGTACGTGGTATCTCAGACCTATATAGCATTACTCGCCTGATTGATAATCAAAGCGTGTCACAGAAGCTCTATGAAGAGCTTACCAATAATACCAGCCGACTCTTTGACAGCTATTATTGGTTGTCTGAGCCTGAGCTGAGCGAAGTCGCCAGTAGTATTAAGGAAGTGACGGCAACGGCTGAGCTGATCATTGATGAGTTCGCCAAAGTACAAAGTATCCAGAAACAAACCCAAACCGCGCTAGCCGATGCTGATACTCAGCAAAGTGAGATTTTGCGGCAGATACGCGTCACTAGCTTTGAGTCGGCTAGTGATTATGTCGATCAGCTGTCAGCATTAAGACGCCAAAAAGGCCGTTTGGTCAGCTTAGAAGATTTACGTTATCTAGATGCTGACAAGCTACAAGCATTGCAGACGCAGCTAGAAGAAGCAGAAAGCGAACTGGCCGAAAAGACCGTAATGTTCTTAAGTGGCGAAGAAGCGCTTTCAAGCTACGAAGGCATATTGGTCGATGTCAGTGAGCGCTTAAATACGGCAGAAACCAATGCTGAGCTAAAACCCGTTCTAGAAAAAATCGATGAAACAGCGCAAGGGTTAGATTTATTAACCGAGCTGTTAGGTACATTAGATGTTGCCGATGCCACAGTACGCACGCAAATCATCGATGACATATCGACTATTTATGCCAGCCTAAACCAGAGCAAAGCCAAGCTCAATCATAAGCGCAAAAATCTAGGCTCTGCCGAGGCCGTCGCGCAATTTGGCGCGCAGTTTAAGCTGTTTGGTCAATCGATTGCCAATGCGTTATCGATTGCTAATACCCCTGAGAAATCAGATGAGCAAATGGCAAAGCTATTGGTACAGTTAGAAGAGTTGGAAAGCCAGTTCGCTGATCCAGAAACCAATAGTGGCGATCAGTTTTTAGCCGATATTATCAGCAAGCGTGAAGAGATTTACGAAACCTTTGAAAATCATAAGCAGCAATTGCTTGATGCTCGCAACCGTAAAGCGCAAAACTTAGGTGATGGTGCGCTGCGGATGCTTGAAAGTATTAAAAAACGTACGCAAAGCACTGGCGTCACGGGATTTACAGAAGAGGAAGCGCTGAATACGTATTTTGCCGCTGATGGTCTGGTGCAAAAAGTCCGTAATATCGCAAAAGAGCTGCAAGCGATGGGCTTTAGTGTTAAAGCCGATGACATCGACGCACGCTTAAAAGCCATTCAAATCGAGAGCTATAAGAGTCTAAAAGACAAGTCGGACTTGTTTGAAGATGGTGGTCAGATTATTAAACTGGGCAAGCATCGTTTTTCGGTTAATACTCAGCCATTAGATTTGACCTTATTGAGTCGTCAGCAGTCAGATGGCAAGCGTGTGCTGAATTTGCATCTAACGGGTACCGACTATTATGAAGTGCTCAATAATGCTGAGCTAAACGCCTTGCGCCCGTATTGGGATATGAATATCGCCTCCGAGTCTGACAAGGTGTACCGCGCCGAGTACTTGGCCTATAGCATTATCGAAAGTGCTAAGAGCAGTCAAGATGGCCTAACCGAAGAACGTTTATATCAAGCATACGATGCGACTATCATTACCCTAGATGTTAATGGTGACATTGATAATGACAGTCCATTGTCTAAACTGGTCAAAGCTTACGCCACCCCTCGCTATCAGCTTGGGTATGACAAAGGCATTCATGACCATGATGCCACGCTATTATTGATGCAAATACTACCGACGTTGCGTGAGGCAGGGCTACTGATTTATACCCCGCAAGTACGAGCATTGGCACAATTATTTTATTGGCAGCTAAACATCGTACAAGCGCTTGGTTTAGATAGTCTGCGTCAATTTGGTTATGACAATTGGTTAAATGAGTCAGTGCTGACACGCGCAAATAACTGGACGGATAGAGCCGCGACCGCCGAGCAACTGCGCCGTGCATTGGGCAGTGATACTGCGAAGTCTCTATTGGTCGAAGACATGAGCCAAGTAATGCATCATTTTGTTATGGCTCATAATGATGACAGTCTTAGCGCTGATAACGGTACTGGAATTAATAATGGCACTGGCAAGCAGTTAACATCAAAACCAGAGTCAGATTCAAATACCAGTGATGTTCATAATGCCAACATCTTCAAATCAAGCTACGTTCAGCTTGCTTGTGAATATTTGGTGAGCGTCATGGGGCAGTCGGCTGAATCGAATGCAGGCGCACATAACACAATAAAATGGCAAACCAGCCAACAAGCGCAGCAGTTGTGTGATCAACTAAGCCAAACATTGAATAGCGCTTCAGGCAGCACGCAAAATACGGCCAGTTTTGACCAACTACAATCTTCTATCAGTAAGCTTGGCTTCCAACCCAAATCAGCCTATGAGCTATTAGCCACATGGTTTCATGCACTACTTGATAAGACTTATGGTGGTACGGAGTCGGCTGATGGCACGGATGAGGCAGGCGAGACACTCAGTGAAGAGCAGCTTGCCGAGATTGAAACACAAAACGCGCTACGCAAGCAGCAATTAGAAAGTGGCCGTCATTATGTGCCCGAAGCCATTGCTGTCTTACTTACCCAGTTAAATGATGCTCAGCGTGAAGCCTTGGTGCAACGACTCATTGATTCAGGTGCTAGCTTTGATAAAGGGGCTTTTAATAAAGGGCTAAGTGCTAAAGGATTGGGCAATCAAGGTTTAAACAGTACAGGCGCAAATGCTACGCCATCAGCCTTGTCATTTTCTTCAATCACCTCGTCGGCTACGTCATCGACTACATCATTGACCAGTATTAATAATCCGCTCAATCAAGTGCAGAGCTTTGAACGTAGCACGGGTAAGGTATCGCTTGAGAGTCAGGTTAATAACTTACTGGGTGAGCATGCGCGTATTCATCAGCAGACCTTAACCTTTGCCGTCGATGATTTCTTAAATCGTCTACATCATCATGATACCCAAGTTATCCCTGCCTATAGACGTTATCTGGCCATGCGCTCAGAGATATTGCATGACTCAAAAGAGACGTTGCGACTGGACGAATTTATGCCGCATCCATTGTCCTCGTTTGTACGTAACCGTCTGATTAACGAGAGCTACCTGCCGCTCATCGGTGACAACCTCGCCAAACAGATGGGCACGGTCGGCGAGGATAAGCGTACCGATTTGATGGGTATCCTCATGATGATATCGCCACCAGGGTATGGTAAAACCACCTTGATGGAGTATGTGGCAAACCGTCTCGGACTTATCTTTATGAAGATTAACTGTCCGTCACTCGGTCATGACGTCACCTCATTAGATCCCGAAAAAGCACCTAATGCTACTGCGCGAGAAGAGCTGAATAAAATCAACTTGGCCTTTGAGATGGGCAATAACGTCATGCTGTATCTTGATGATATTCAGCATACGCATGCGGAATTTTTACAGAAGTTTATCTCATTGGGCGATGGCACACGCCGTATCGATGGTGTCTGGCAAGGTAAGACTAAGACTTATGATATGCGTGGCAAAAAGTTCTGCGTGGTCATGGCAGGTAACCCATATACCGAAAGCGGTGAAGCTTTTAAAGTGCCGGACATGCTCGCCAACCGTGCTGATATCTACAACTTAGGCGATATCATGAGTGGCATGGAAGAGGTGTTTGCACTCAGTTATATCGAAAACTCGCTGACCTCTAATACCGTCCTCGCACCAATGGCCAACCGTGACTTAAGCGATGTGCATCGTTTGATTAAAATGGCAAAAACGGACAATGCCAACCTCGCACAAGCACAAAGCAGCGATTTGACGTATCCGTATAGCACCTCAGAAGTTAACGAAATTATCGCCATCTTGCGCCATATGTTTAGGGTGCAAGAAGTCATTCTGGATGTCAACCAAGCCTATATTGCCTCCGCTTCGCAAGATGATAAGTATCGTGTTGAGCCGATATTCAAGCTGCAAGGCAGTTATCGTAATATGAATAAGATGACCGAAAAGCTATCGGCGGTCATGAATGAAAGCGAGCTGAACCAGCTGATAGACGATCATTATCTGGGCGAGTCGCAGCTATTGACCCAAGGCGCAGAGAGTAACTTGCTCAAGCTTGGCGAGATGCGCGGTGTCTTGACCGAAGCAGAAATGCAGCGTTGGGCGCAAATCAAAGCCGACTTTTTACGTAACAAAGCCATGGGCGGTGAAGATGGCGATACGGGCGCACGTATCGTTGCCCAGTTGGTCGACTTGGCCAGTGGCTTCAATGCCATCAGTAGCCAGTTTGAGACATACTTAACGAAAAACGATCCAGAGCAAATCGCTCGCTTACGAGAAGCAGGACAGCAAGCGCAACTCGATGCCCAGCTAAACGCCCAATTAGAAGCACAAAAAATACTTGCCGATAGCGTCGTTAATAATGCCAAAGTCGTCAGCGACAGTATCGATAATGGCTTTGAAAAAAGCGTGAGCCAATTGCTGCAAATATATAAGCATGATCACAATGCTGGAAAGGCAGAAGGCGAGTATCTTAAGCAAAATCAAGACGTACAAAAAGCACTGATGGTGCAGCTGGTCAATGCCGTTGAACAACTGGCACAGAAAATGGCGGATAGCTTGTCTAGTAGTTTAACTGAGACCCTAGCTAAGAGTGATGAGAATCAAACAGCCGATAGCGATATCCCTGATATTCATCAGCAAACGGCACTGATGGCAACTGCCCTCAAGCAAGCGTTAGAGCCATTGACGATGCGGATGGATGAAAAGCTGGCGATTGATACCAGCACCGATCAATCTGGTAAGTTAATCGTCAATAGCCTTAACAGACTTAATAAAATCTTTGATGACTATGATTAATTACTACTGATTAACAACTAATGATTGATTATTAACGCTTATGAGCAATGCTGATGATTAGCATCTATGAATAGCACTATAAATAGGGCTTATGATTAAGAGACAATGGTAATATAGTCGACAACAGCTACTTTGGATACAATGACGGCGAGTAAGAGCGCTACAAACAGTAGGTTAAGCGAGACTGACACCGTATCCGATGGTAGTGAATCGACTATATCAAACCAATGAGAAAATTATGGCGCACAAAAAGAAGAACGTCCGCAAAAAACTTTGCCCTGTCTGCGAGCGCGAGTTTAGTTGGACTAAAAAGTTGGATAAAAACTGGGAGAGCATGGTCTATTGCTCCGACCAATGCCGACGGGTGAAAAAGTATGAAGGGCTGGATCATCAAAAAGAAGATAAGTAGGCATTAAACATTAACCATAGATGTTAGATATACGGCAGAAAGGAGCAGATGATGGCACATAAAAAGGTAAACCTACCGCAAAAAATCTGCCCCGTCTGTCAGCGCCCATTTACGTGGCGCAAGAAGTGGGAGAAGGATTGGGAACAGGTGATTTATTGTTCGGAGCGGTGCCGTCGGGGTAGTAAAAATGAAATGCAAAAATACTAATCTTTATCAAATTTAGATTTAAGGAGTCATACCTTGAGCTTAAACAGTGCACACGAAGGCTACGACTATCAAGACTTAATTACAAGCTATTTCGTTCTAAAAGAAATACTAGAAGGTAATTTTGAAAGCGTTTTTACTATTGATAAGAAAAACACTTCAGATGGTGTGCTTGATAAGTTCGATGACTTAGTTATCACGAATGGAATAAAAATACAGCGTAAACAAATAAAGTATAGCAATGATTCTACTGATAAAACGCTAGTAAAGGATGATCTTGCTAATGATAGTGGCTATGGGTTAGCTATTTATAAGTTGTTTGAAGCATGGAACGACCTTAGAACGCCTGAAACGGAGTTCAGGTTATGCCTAGCGTGGAACGCACCTATAAATGAAGACATTAGACGTGCTTTAACTATTCAGAATACTAGTTTTTCATTTAATGATTACCCCACCAAATTATTTAAAATAAATTTAGATAATATTTGGAAAACTAAACCTGAAAAATTTAATCGTTGGACTAACTTTAGTAGATATGTTAAAGAAAAATCAGTAGATAGAAACCTTTTTCAAAAATTTTGTGATGAGCTGGTCATCGAGTTAGAGCTACCAAAAGCTAGCTTAGACTTTGCTAATCCTAGTTATTTGGAAAAAATTCTTATAGGACAAGCGAAGAAGCTAGGAATAGAACAGTACCCCAACGATGATATATACGTTATCGACTTTCTGGTAAGACTTGCCAAGTTAGTAGGAGATTATAGAAGTAAGTCAAAGGAGGTTTCCGTACAAGACATACTTAGTGACTTAAGATTGAGAACTGACTATGGAGCAATTGAACAAAAATTTAAAATAGATACTTCTAAAAATATAGTGATATCAAGTAAATATCAAGAATTTCTAGGCCAAATAATTGATAGCCATAAAAGCTTATTGATTGGTGAGCCTGGTGCTGGAAAGTCATGGTTTTTAACTAACTTTATTACATACCTAGAAGCCAAGGACAGTCAGGTCATTCGTCATTACTGTTTTACTAGCACAGAAGATGATTTATACGAAGATAGAATCACATCAAACGTATTTTTCGGAAATCTAATTAGTAGTATAGTAGGTTATTTTCCCGAATTAATAATGGAAAAGACAAGTTTGCTAACGGCTGATCTTGATGAGTTAAACCTGCTATTAGGAAAAATAAATATACCATTGGTTATTATCATAGATGGATTAGACCATGTTGAAAGAGTATTGAGTAACTCAACCTCACTTTCACAAGACAAAACTAGAATTATTAACTATATATCTCAAATTGTATTACCTTCTAACGTTTCAATAATCTTAGGTTCTCAGCCTGTAAATGAAGTTCAAACTTTAATAGAGGATTACAACTTTACAAGGATAGACCTACCTCGTTGGGATGAAGACGATACCAAGCTACTAATGGAAAGGTTTAGTGTCGATGATATTAAACTAGAAGAACAGTATTTATCGATACTGCTCACTCAAAAGAGCCAAGGAAACCCACTTTATTTAACTTATATTCTTAAATCTATTACTAACCAACCCAGTATTTCAATAGACTATATAGAAGACCTACCACCCTACGACTTTAATTTAAAAAGCTATTATAAATACTTATCTGACCAGATCATTCGAAATACAACCTCTGAAATTTTAGCCTGTTTAGAATTCTCAGTTACTAGAACTGAGTTAAAAGAGATAAGTCCTGTTAGTCACTATTTTGATAGTGAATTGAAAATACTCTCTCCTATCCTTTCTGAAAATGCAGCTAGAGGTGGAATTACTCTATATCATGACAGTTTCCGAAGGTTTACCCTTGAAAAAATGCCTCCTGAGGGTCCAAACAACATTTATAGAAGTATAATTCAATGGCTTGAAGAAAAAGGCTTTTATAATAATGCGAAATCTTATCGGTACTTATTAAAGTATTACATAAGGTCTGGTAGGCACAAAGATGTATTAAAATACGCAAATAATGACTTTCTGGTTGATAGCCTTTATCACGGTCATCCAGAAAGGATGATAAAAAACAATTTCAAAAATTTTTTGAGAGTAGCGGAGGCTTTGCAAGACTGGTCACTTTTTATTTATTTAAGTGAATTGAATCGGACGATCTCCACAACTAATACTGAAGAGCATCACAGCCAGTTTTTAGAGAATTTTGAGCTTTATTTTGAAGCTATTTGCTTGATTTATGGTACAGAAATAGCTAACTCACTGCTATTTTTTAATGGTGAGAAAAACTTTAATGATGAAGTGACAGCTAAGGCTTTTATTATTTTACAGAAAAATGGTTATTTACCAAGATGGGATGAAGTAAACAGTCTGTTTGACGACGAAATAGAACTAGAACACATTAAATATTGTACTTACAGTCTAATTGGAAATAGTGATAGGCTTAGAAAATTCTTCCTCGCTATAGCAAAAGACGAACATAAAGAATTCTTAGATGAAGTTGTAATCGCTTTAGTAGAAATTAGGCAAATAGATACCGTTCTAGAGCTTTACCAGTCTATTACCAACGACGAAGATGAGCGAGTTGCTAGAAGAATTAATCTTTTGTTAGAAGTACGTAATCTTCCACAAAGACTTAATTTAAAAAATACCGCTAATATCCAGCCTTTTGATAATCAGCCTCTAAGTATAGATTTCATTAATGACCATATTGACAGCAGCGACTTAAATGAATTTTATTTCAATGTCAGCCAATATGCTCAGCACGATATAAAAGCGCTAGTAGATTTTGAAAGCACTATTCCTCCGCTTAACTTCTTTTATAATTGGTTAAAATACTTTATAAATATTTTCATTATTGAATATACAGTAGAAGAGGATGAGCAAGAACAAAAAATCGTTGCTAACCTTAACTTCTTAGCAAGTGATGTAGATCGTTTTAAAGGCAGTCCTAGGGCTTTACACTTGGATCATTATATTAGCGAGTTACTAGACCGAACTATTAGACAATCCTTAAAACATATAGAGACGAAAAGTTACTGGAAAGATGTTATTGAGAATATAGTAAAACTCCCGTTTCCAGCACTGTCTATAGTAGAAAGAAATTTTATTAACGCAGACAACATGCCTTTTATCATCGAAGCCTATGATAAATTTGGCGAGTCAGCGGATTCAGAATATTATGAATATGTCGAGAACCATTTTAAAAAATCAATCTACTATGCTAAGTCAGAGAAATTAGAAAAAGCTAAAGAAGAATTAAAGAAAGCTACCGAGTATACAACTAAGTATACCTCTCGAAAAGATACTACTCTATCAGAGTTAATCGATCCCCTCACTGCTATTAACAGAATTGACCCAAACGTAGCTTTAAAGTATGCCAAAAAACTAAAATACTTAAACGATGCAGTAATGAAACATACAGAGGATGGGAAGGGTATTAGGTGGCTAGTCATAGCTTGGTTTAAAGAACTATTAAACATCGATTATCTTTTAGCTGTAGAGTACCTTATAGACCAACTAATTGAAGAGCCCTATTTTTGGAAACTTGACTATATGTTTGTAGAGGTTTTAAATACTGATAGAGGTATCAATCCTTTAATACTGAACTTTTTATACAAATTATTGCCTACTGATAATAGAGATGAATATTTAAGTGGGTTTTTAGATGTTATCTCGTCTATTAAAGATATTGATACGAGTTTAGCTAAATCGTCTCTGATTAACTTGCTAAGTAGAGACTGGAATGATAGTTATAACACTTTAGAAGCCAAAACTGAAATATGGTTCAAATCTATAGTAAATAATTTTGACTTAATATATAAAGCAGATAAAGAGAGATCTCGAAATACCAATACCTACTCAATGAATCTTAATGGCGGTTTAATTGAATTTTTAAATAAAAATCTAGATATTAATGATTCTATTATGCATAAGCCATTGGAAAAAATAATAGAGTTTTATGATAAAAAGAGCTATTTATCTGATAGCGACTTTAATTTTATCTACTTTTATCTTGAAGAACATAACGATGGCAATACTATAAAAAATCTACTTCTAAATCTGATTAGAAAAAGGAGTCCTAGAGAAGCAAGCAAATACTATGAAAAAATATTCTCCTTAATTGATCGATTACAGTTGAACGATCTATTAAAGGTTACTCTATTTGTTAATAATTTTGCTTACTCAACAGGTGGATGGCTTCAAAGATTTATAAATAAAGAATCCTTCAAAAAAGCAGTAGAAATAAACCTAGATCTGACTCTTGAAGAACTTTCTCATATAATATCTTCAGAATATCCAACAAATGATTATATGGCAGAATCAACTTCAAACCTCCTTATTGCCTTTGAATATGCAAGTATAGATAGTAAAACAATTATCAATATGTATGAGCGAGGCTACAGCTTTATTGAAAGCAGACTACCCGATGTGAATGATTTCAAGTGGGAGGATGTAGAAGACTCTCTATTAACTGCCATGAATCAGGATGAGTTGGCTATTGTACTAATGCTAAGTAAAACTAAGCATCAAGATTCTCATATTCAAAGAGAAGTACTGGTAGCGATTAGCTACTTAATTGCTTATGATCAAACACTTTTAATTAAACCTCTAAAGTGGTTGCTTATAAATAGTGAAAGATTTTATCAACTATCTATCGCTAGTATATTAGAGCTATTACTAGTTGAAAAAGAGCATTGTCACCAGATTTTGACAAGTATAGAGGTTGAATTACTTCAAGCTTCAAACATAGATAATTTATATATTAAGAATACTATTATTGAGTTACTAGAGGATATAAATAATGGATGAACACTGTCTATCAATAATAAAATCTAGTAAATTTCTTAAATATCTGCAAAATATTGGTATTAAGACTGATGTAATAAGAAGTACCATTTTTTCAGAGTTTAACAGGGATACGTTTGATAATTTTATTAATATTCACGAGCAGAGACTTTCGCCAAATATATATATCGAAAACCTCGTTTTTACTCAAGTCTGTAAATACCTCAATGATAACTACGCCGAATCATTTATTTTTGAGAATAACGGTAAGATTGACATAAAAAGTATTATTGCTTACTCTAAGTCTCTTATCCAACGTCCAGATATAACGACACCATTTGAAAGTGATGTAGGATTTAAAGAACCAGATAACTTTAATGGCTTTATAAGAATAGCTAGGTTTGAACAACAATTAGCAGAGAGAGACTATAGTACCAATGACACAAACCGAGGCGCTGTATTATTTGAAGGCTTACTACCGATAAAGATGCATACGAACCCGTTGTATTGTCAAAATGCTTCAGATGACATTTGGAATAATACATTCTGCTATGATGAGCCAAGAATTCAGGGTATATATCCTAATCTCCATAGTATAGAAGCTCCTAACGTTCTTTGGCTGAACAATGAATTGTTAGATATGCTTGGTTTGACTCTAGATATCTATAAGAATGGCTTGAGAGCTTTAGATAATAACCAAGATACAGTATTAATTTATAGGCAATGGAGAGAAGAGCTGATAGGCAATGGAGCGTCATTAGCTGGTACTAATGCTAATATCGCAAAATTGGAAGGATGTGACTTGATATTAAGAGAAGATTACTATGCTAAGCTGCATGGCTTTATTCCTGATATGGTTTTTTATACTTTTAAGTTGTAAGTTGTAAGTTGTAAGTTGATTTTGAAGCAAAGCAGAATTAACTACAAAAGCCAATTCCGCATCAAATATTTCTAACCAAAACCAAATCTATAAATTGGAATTCAATCATTAAAACCACCTAACTAGCATCTTTCTTCGCAAAAATATTCGCAACCAGCGCACCACTAAAGTTATGCCACACGCTAAATATCGCACTAGGTAAGGCCGCGACAGGGTTGAAATAAGTTGCCGCAAGGGCAGCGCCTAGACCAGAGTTTTGCATGCCCACTTCTATCATAATCGCGCGGCGTTGTTTCTCCGTAAAGCCAGACAAACGGGCGATCAAATACCCCAAGGTATAACCCGTCATATTATGTAAGGCAACCACGATAAATACGATAGCACCGCTATCCAATATAGTCGCTTTAGACACGGCAACCACCGCCGCTATAATGATTGAGATACCCAATACCGATACCATCGGTAATACCTCGGTGACGAACTCGATTTTTTTACCTAAAAATTTATGAAAGATAACACCCAGTAATATGGGCAAGATGACGATTTTCGTAATGGTGATCATCATACTGGCCAAATCGATATCAATCAGCTGCCCCGCAAAAACACTGAGCAGAATAGGGGTCAGAAAAGGTGCAAGCAGGGTAGAGATAGAGGTAATCGCCACACTCAAAGCGACATCACCTTTGGCTAAAAACGTAATCACGTTACTAGACGTACCACCCGGGCAACAACCAACCAAGATAACACCGACTGCTATTAAAGGATCGAGGTTGAAAATTATTGTCAATAAGTAAGCAATGAGAGGCATTAGCGTGAACTGTGCCAATAGCCCAACCAGTACAGGCTTAGGGCGTTTGACAATCTCTAGGAAATCTTCCGTTTTGAGCGTCATGCCCATCCCAAACATAATGATGCCAAGTATGGGAACGATCAAGAAAGCTAACGAAGCAAAAAATTCAGGAAAAATAAATCCCAAAACAGCACTGACCAATGCCCAGATTGCAAAGGTTTTGCCAATCCAACTAGAAAGTAATGCAATCTGATTCATAGCCTATCTCACAAAGATAAAAATAATAGAATAGACAATAATCTAGCATGGTTCTTGTTAGCAAATCATAAAAGTATTTTGCTATTAACGTAGCGATAAGTTTGCTGATGGTGGGCAAAATATAATGCGATAAAAAATGGCTTACTTATATTCAATAAGTAAGCCAAAAAATAACTATCAGGTTTCTATAATTGCATTAGCCAATCTACTATAAATTCGGATTTAACCACTTCTCAGCTGTTTTCATATCCCAGCCTTTACGCTCAGCATAACTCTCTAACTGATCACGACTGATCTTACCGACGTTGAAGTATTCACTGTCAGGATGCGAGTAATAGAATCCGCTGACCGATGACGCAGGCCACATCGCATAGCTTTCGGTTAACGTCGTACCAATCGCATCTACCGTACCGAGCCAGTCAAACAACTTGCCTTTTTCGGTATGCTCAGGGCAAGCAGGGTAGCCAGGCGCAGGGCGGATACCGACGTATTTCTCTTTAATCATCTCATCATTGGTGAGTGACTCAGTCGGTTGGTAGCCCCAATATTCTTTACGAATTAGCTCATGTAAATGCTCAGCGAAAGCTTCTGCTAAACGGTCAGACAGTGCCTGTACCATAATGGCATTATAGTCATCGCCTGCTGCTTTATACTTTTCAGCGAGTGCTTCTGTACCGACGATTGAGACGGTAAAGCCGCCCAAGTGATCAGTGTGGGTGTCCGATGGCGAGATAAAGTCCGCCAAGCTAAAGTTCGGCTTGCCACTGGCCCCCTCTTGTGAACGGTTGCTTTGCTGACGTAAGTGTTCAAACTGATAGGTTGGTTTGCCGCCATCAGCAGGCGTATTGTCGTAGACCGTGACCGTATCGGCACCAGTACGGCGCGCAGGCATAAGCTTAAACACCCCTTTGGCCACGAGTGACTTCTCATCGATCATCTTTTGCATCAGCTCATTGGCATTTTCAAATAAATCACGAGCCGCTTCGCCAACCACATCGTCTTGCAATATTTTCGGATACTTACCGACCAGTCCCCAAGAGATAAAGAACGGTGTCCAATCAATATATGGCAGTAGATTGGTGATAGGGTAATCATCCAATATCACTTGTCCTAATTTATTAGGCACTGGTGGCACATAGTTTTCCCAATCGTACTGAAAGCCAATCTTGACCGAGTTCGCATAAGAGATCTTAGCCGCTTTTGGCTGACGCTTGGCTAGACGCTCACGTACTTTGACGTACTCTTCACGTGTCTCATCGATTAGCGCTTGACGATGCTCTTTTGATAGCAGCTTGGTGACCACACCGACGGAGCGTGAGGCATCAGTGACGTAGATGACACCATCGTTTTGATACTGTGGCTCAACCTTGACGGCGGTATGCGCTTTAGAGGTGGTGGCACCGCCAATCATGAGTGGTAGCGTCATGCCGCGCTCTTGCATTTGCTTGGCGACATAGACCATTTCATCGAGGCTCGGGGTAATCAAACCAGATAGGCCGATGATATCGACTTTTTCTGCAATGGCGGTATCGAGAATTTTTTCACAAGGTACCATCACGCCCAAATCGACAATGTCATAGCCATTACAGCCAAGTACCACGCCGACGATGTTTTTGCCGATATCATGCACGTCACCTTTGACGGTTGCCATCAGGATTTTACCTTTGACTTCGCCTTCGACTTTTTCAGCCTCGATATACGGGTTCAGCCACGCAACAGACTGCTTCATCACGCGGGCAGATTTCACGACTTGCGGGAGGAACATTTTACCGGCACCGAATAAATCACCGACGATATTCATACCGTCCATGAGTGGGCCTTCGATGACTTCTAGCGGTTTGGGGTATTTCTCCCACGCTTCTTTGGTATCGGCTTCGATAAAGGTGGTAATACCTTTGACCAGCGCATGGGCAATACGGGCTTCTACTGTGCCTTCACGCCAGCTCATGTCGATCGTGCTTTCTTTTTTCTTGCCACCGTCTTGATAGTTTTCGGCTGCTGTCATCAGGCGTTCAGTCGCGTCTTGACCTGTTTCGCCTTGATTGCGGTTGAGCATGACATCTTCGATAGCGTCACGAGCTTCCTTTGGAATATCATCGTATAACTCAAGCATGGCTGGGTTGACGATACCCATGGTCAGGCCGTTTGTAATCGCATGAAACAGGAAGACGGAGTTAATGGCTTCACGAATCGGGTTACCACGGAAACTAAACGAAACGTTAGACACGCCGCCCGATACCATGGCGTTTGGCAAGTTATCCGTAATCCATTTAGTGGCGTTGATGAAATCCGCGCCGTAGTTGTTGTGCTCAGTGATACCAGTGGCAACGGCAAAGATGTTCGGATCAAAGATAATATCTTCAGAAGGGAAGCCAACCTCGTTGACCAACACATCATAGCTGCGCTGACAGATTTGAATTTTGCGCTCGTAAGTATCGGCTTGACCATCTTCATCAAATGCCATGACGATAACGGCGGCACCGTAGCGCATACACAGTTTGGCGCGCTCGACGAACTCAGCATGACCTTCTTTTAGTGATATAGAGTTGACGACAGATTTGCCCTGCGTGCGTTTTAGGCCTTCTTCGATGATGTCCCATTTAGAGGAGTCAATCATGAGCGGTACGCGGCTGATGTCTGGCTCGCCCGATACCAAGTTGATGAAGTGAATCATCGCCTGCTTGGAGTCGAGCATGCCCTCATCCATATTGATATCGACGATTTGCGCGCCGCCTTCTACCTGATCGCGGGCGACATCGAGTGCTTCGGTATAAGCTTCCGTTTTGATCAAGCGTAAGAACTTTTTAGAGCCTGTCACGTTGGTACGTTCACCCACATTGACGAATAAGCTGTCTGCTGTGATGGTAAATGGCTCAAGTCCAGATAAGCGGCAGGCAGGGGCGATTTCAGGAATCACGCGCGGCGCATAGTTTTTTACCATATTCGCGATTTGGCGAATGTGTTCTGGTGTCGTACCACAACAGCCGCCCACGATATTTAAAATACCTGCCTTTGCAAAGCCTTCAAGCAATGCTGTCGTCTCATCAGCGGTTTCATCATATTCACCAAACTCATTGGGCAGGCCTGCATTTGGATGCGCTGACACATAAGTATTGGCGATATTAGATAACGTTTGAATGTGTGGACGCAGCGCATCGGCACCAAGCGCACAGTTGAAGCCAACCGATAATGGTTTGGCGTGGCGAATAGAGTTATAAAACGCCTCAGCGGTTTGCCCTGATAACGTACGACCTGACGCATCAGTAATCGTACCCGAAATCATAATCGGTAATTCAAAACCAATATCATCAAACACGCCAGTAATGGCAAATATTGCTGCTTTTGCATTGAGCGTATCAAAAATAGTTTCGATTAGGATAAGGTCGACACCACCTTCTATCAGGCATAAAGTCGCTTCACGGTAGTTGAGTACCAATTCATCAAAGGTGATATTACGAAAGGCTGGATCATTGACATCAGGTGATAGCGAGCACGTGCGTGAGGTAGGGCCTACGACACCAGCGACGAAACGAGGCTTATCAGGTGTCTTGGCAGTGAACGCATCTGCTGCACTGCGGGCAAGTTGAGCTGCCGTCCTATTTAACTCAGGTACCAGATACTGCATATCGTAGTCGGCCATGGATAGACGCGTACCGTTGAAGCTATTGGTCTCGATGATATCCGCACCAGCAGTTAAATGATCGTTATGAATGTCTATAATCATTTGTGGTTGTGAAAGTACGAGCAAATCATTATTGCCGCGCACGTCTTGATCTATATCCGCAAAACGTTCACCACGATAATCTGCTTCTTCTAATTTATAGGTTTGAATCTGCGTACCCATCGCCCCGTCTAACATCAAAATTCTTGAGGCCATTTGCTCAGTGATACGGGCACGTGCTGTTAGCTGCTGCTCTTTGTACGGAAACACGGCAGGTGGCGTCAGTATAAAGTCATCAGCAGATTGTGATGAGATAGAAGTGGCATCAGTGTTTGAAGTCATTGTTTGGGTCATAGGAGCGCTGCTTATATCGTCAATGTCATAAAAGGAGGGGATAGCAAATAGGATGTAAATGTATATAAAAGTCGTCGGAAAAGTCGCATTATTTTAGCATGAAAATAATATCCCACGCGGGATAGTGCTTATTCCTCTTTGGCAATATGGCAGATACAAAATCTGCTTTTTGAGCCATCAAGTTTGGAGTTTATTGCATAAAATAAATAGGCACAAATGAATATCATTTCGTTTAAAGATTACATAAAGCTTTGTTTTTAAGGTTAAAACCTATCAAGACTATTAAAAGTCCGACAGAACTTACATGCCTACGACAAAAAGTAGCGTAAAAGTGAATTCATAAGGCTTTTCTATATGTTAATTTAATTTCAGAAGAATTGGCTGTTGGTAAGAAAAACTTACAAGAAAGTGTTCATTGTTATTACTATTTGATAAATATTATCAATAGCGCAATTAACACATTCTAAAGCCAATTATCTACTCTGTAAGTCAGTAATACAATAATCAAGAATGATTCAATCATTAAGGGATATATTATGAAAATTACTAAAATTGCTACTATCGGTACACTTGCTCTTTCAATCGCAGGCCTAAGCGCTTGTAATAATATGATGCCAAGCAAAAGCGCGGATATGAAAGCGCCAATGCACAGCCAATCTATGGCAAAAATGAATGTCGTACAAGTGGCGCAAAGCAATCCTGAGTTCTCAGTATTGGTAGAGGCAGTACAAGCAGCCGGTCTAGCAGGCATGTTGTCTGATCCTAATGCTCATTACACCGTATTCGCACCGACCAATGCTGCCTTTATGCAAGCATTACAAGAAACCGGTATGACCAAAGCGCAGTTGTTCGCTAACAAGCCTTTGTTAACCAAGGTATTAGGTTATCACGTTGTGAGTGGTGATATGGCCATGTACGCTAAAGACGTTAAGCCTGGTAATGTCATGACAGCCAGCAAAGATACCTTGATGGTAACTAAAGAAGGTAAGTTGATGGATGAAAATGGCCGCACAGCTAACATCTTGAAAACTGACATCGCTGCTAACAATGGTGTGGTACACGTGATCGATAAAGTATTGTTACCTAAATAAGAGTAATCAAAACCTGATATCTCTACTTTCTATAGGGTAGAGATTGAGCCAATAACAGCCGTTATCTGTATGAGTCAATAATCAGATAATGGCATTTTTAGATATATAGTATGTCAAATAGTGCTACTTCAAAATAGCGTATTAGCAATTATAAAGCAGTTGTATTGCCGATACGCCATATCTAGAATAAAAGTCAACAACAGCGTACACGTGATTGATACAGTGTTGCTACCTAAGTAAGTACCAATTAAAAATTAAACCGTTAGAATTATAGTTATCGATATAGCGAATTTGATATCAGGACTGGATAATAAGTAGTCAGTACTGTCTGCAAGATATCAGTCACTTTTATCTTTATTTAAAATGAATATTTGTTAATCACATTATTTAATTAATTATCTACAAGGAAATACCTATGTTAAAGAAAAACTTACTATCTATCGCCGTAGTTACAGCCGCCATGTCACTAGCCGCTTGTAGTGACAAAGAAGCCGCTACTGATCCAGTTGATCCTGAAGTTACCACTGAAGAAATGGCAGTTGAGCCAGTTGCTGAAGCTGATCCAATGGTTGAAGCAGAGCCAATGACTGAAATGGACATGGAAGCTACACAGACTATCGCTGAAATAGCGGCAGGCAATGAGAACCTAACTATCCTTACAGCAGCGCTTCAAGCCGCTGGTCTTGATACTATGTTGATGGAAGATACCAAATACACAGTATTTGCCCCAACTGACGATGCTTTTGCTCCAGTACTAGAGAAGTTAGGCGTGACTAAAGAAGAGTTATTGGCCAATACTGATCTACTTAAGAAAGTACTTCCTTACCATGTAGTACCTATGGAAGTTAAAGCCGCTGATATCCCTTACGCTACTGACATCAAAACCGCTAACGGCGCAACGATTTCTATTAGCGATGCTAACGTCATTACAGATGCTACTGGTGGAACGGCTAACATCACTGGTACTGACATCATGGCAACCAATGGTGTGGTACACACTATCGATGCAGTATTAATGCCTGAGTAATTTTTTACAGACTACTGGTCATGACTTATCAGTAGTTGACGTATAGATAATACTGAAAGAGCCTAGCCATTGAGCTGGGCTTTTTTGTGCCAATATATTTATCTTGGTATTTTTTACGACGATCTATAAGAGTATCGGCACAAAAAAGCCCGAGACAATAGTCTCGGGCTTTTTATACGCAATGAGTAGGGTGCAGCAGTACCAAACTAAAGAATATTATACGTTGTCTTTACGTAGTGGATCTGCGTTCATTCTTTTTTGTTCAGCTAGATGACGCTCTTCCCAATACGGTGCGTTTTTGATACCAAATTTGGCAGGATCAAAACTATAGCGTTTCACGCCAGCTTTACGCTGAGCTTCATAATCTTTTAGCATAGTCAGTGTTGGACGAGCCACAATGAAGATGACCAAGATACCAACAATATTGAGCCAAGCCATGAGGCCAACACCAATATCACCAATAGCCCAGATATAACCAGCTGAATTCAAGCCACCGTAGGCAACCATCACCATGATTAGAATTTTGACTAAGAATAGACCAGTTTTATTGGCACCGCGACCGAGGAAGCGAGTCAAGTAAGCCACGTTTACTTCAGCGATGTAGTAATAAGCCAAAATCGTAGTAAAGGCAAAGAAGAATACTGCGATGGCAATAAAGGTATTACCATAGGTGCCATAGACAGATTCCATTGCCATTTGCGTAAAGGCAGGTGAGTTAATCTCAACACCAGCTGCAACATTCTGTACGATGAACTGACCATCTGGAAGCGTACCTTGAATGTTATACATGCCTGTAGATAAAATCATAAAGGCGGTAGCAGAACAGACTAGCAACGTATCGACATATACTGAGAATGCCTGTACTAAACCTTGCTGTGATGGATGCTCAACTTCAGCAGCAGCAGCAGCGTGAGGGCCAGTACCTTGTCCAGCTTCGTTAGAGTAAATACCACGTTTTACACCCCAACCAATAGCAGCACCGAAACCTGCTTGTGCAGTGAATGCATCACCAATGATCATACCAAATACATCTGGGATCAAGCTGACATTAGAGAACATAATAATTAAGGCTAAAACGATATAACCTAGTGCCATAAAAGGTACAGCAAACTCGGTAAAAGTTGCAATACGCTTAATACCACCAAAGATGATGATACCTAGAACGACTAGAATGATACCTAGTGCCACTAAACGCATAGAGCCAACTTCTAGGCCTCCGACGTTCATGATAGTACCTTCACCCATCACCTGTGCGAATGCACTGATAACACCGTTTGCCTGTACGCCTGGTAAGAACATACCGCAAGCTAAAATAGAGGCGATGGCGAAGAGAATACCGTACCATTTTTGACCAAGGGCACGCTCAAAGTAATAAGCAGGGCCACCGCGATATTCGCCAGTAATCACATCTTTTTCTTTGTAAATCTGTGCAAGGGTAGACTCGACGTAGGCAGTAGATGCCCCTAAGAAGGCCACAACCCACATCCAAAATACTGCACCTGGACCACCGAAACCGATAGCAGCAGCTACCCCAGCGATGTTACCCATACCCACGCGTCCTGCGAGTGAGACGGCAAGTGCCTGAAATGATGAAATACCTTGTGCGCTAGATTTACCGGTGAATAGTAACTTGATCATTTCACCGAATAGACGTACTTGTACGAAGCGCGTCATAATGGAATAAAACAGACCCGCACCCAGACACAGATAGATCAGTGCAGGGCTCCAGATAATTCCGTTTACTAAATTGACTAAACCTTCCATATGTATATTCCTAATACTGTCTCAAAGTGGCTATTAATACTAATACTGGCGTCAACCAATTGCTCTAGTGGCTCACTTAGTTTGCCTGCATAGACTTACACATCTCGTTAAGTCTTATATGTACTTAGCCACTCAGAATGGACTGTAGTTGTCTGTATTTATCCGCTTGGCCTATTCGCAACACTGACCATGTGTATACCGCTCATCAGAGTCAATTTCAAAATGAGCTGCAGTTGCAATCCTTTGCTGTCTTCATTATGCGGTACATCCAGTCATTACGTCATTGACGCAATAGCTGTTATAAATGGACCAGCGGATAAAACAGGCGGTTATATAATTAAATACTTATCAGTAAAGTGATAGCATTCAACTTGCTATGAGTCGTATCGATTGGCTACACTGGTAAAAGCTTGTCGATTTGTAAGTTGAGGCTTTGGCGATCCCTGAACAGAGTTAACCAGACGTTCGTAATCCTCTAATACTAAACAAACGATAAGTCCACTACCAAATGTATTCAAACCGTACGGCTACGTAACTGCAATTTGCCATATTTTTGGCACAATTACTAGAAATTTCTTTAAGAGTAGCAGGATATCTCGATGTTTGAGACGACAGACCCCACAATAAATAGCGATGAAACAAAGGAGTTTTGTAACTGCTACATTATTGTTTTACCCGCAGTCCAGAGCGAAATGGCTTATTAGTCAACATAGTTAGGCTTTTGGATAAATATAACCATAGTGTACGCAAGTATAAATGCCAATATGATTAGGCGTGGCGGTTGTGTTTTGGTAACGATGAATTGTAAAAAGTGGGTTATATCGCCATTATTGGCAGAATGTCTTGTAGGCTATAAAATGTAACCGTTACTGACGACTATCATTCTATTGAATAAAGTAGCAGTTGATGGACTGGATAATAGACGTACAGGATGGTTGAACAAGTGGTTATATCAGCTGTAAAAAAACGTGTTACTAGGTATTTGTTATTTAACATTATTAGGAGAGACAACGATGACGCGTAAATCCATTGTAAAACCCATGTTGCTATCAGCAGTATTAGCGACTTCTACCGTTGGTTTGACGGGTTGTGGTTATAACAATCTGCAAGCACAAGATGAGCAGGTAACGGCTTCGTGGTCAGAAGTAGTCAACCAATACCAACGCCGCTCAGACCTAGTGCCAAACTTGGTCAAAGTCGTACAGCAATACGCAGAGCAAGAGCAAGAGGTGTTTACCCAAGTGGCTGAAGCGCGCTCACGTGCCGGTGGTATCACCGTGACCCCTGAGGTGCTCAACGACCCTGAAGCGATGGAGCGTTATGCGGCTGCGCAAGAGCAGATGACTGGCGCTTTATCGCGTCTAATGGCCGTCTCTGAGCGCTATCCTGAGCTCAAGTCAGATGCCTTGTTCCAAGATTTGCAAGCACAGCTAGAAGGCACGGAAAACCGTATCGCCGTTGCTCGTAACCGCTATATTCAAGAAGTACAAAGCTATAATACGACGGTGCGTCAATTTCCAACCAATATCACTGCCAAAGTATTTGGTCTAGATACCAAGCCAAACTTTACAGTAGCCAACGAAGAAGCCATTTCAACAGCACCCAGTGTTGACTTTGGCGACGACGATGCAGCAGCTGCTCAGTAAAGTATGGTGCATAAAAAATACGGTGCACAAAAAGTACGATGCATAATAAGGCTTGATGCTTAAAAGATAAACGAAGCTCATAGTTATTGCAGTAGTCGCCATTCATTCAGCACAGACGTCATTTGAGGTGGTATAGATTAGATGAATCATTCAAAAGCAATCTTATCAGTATTACTATTCACACTGAGCATCAGTAGTGCGCCAGTGCTGTATGCGGCACCTAATGATACGGCAGTGGCTACCGATAGTGGCTCAAACAGCCCCTCGAATCTGCAAAACCGCAGTGTCGAGGATTTGGTAGCCATTGCCAAAGCAGGCGAGTCCAACGAAGCCATCAATGATGCGGTATTGGGTAACGAGGCAATTAACGAAGCCATACTGGGCAACGATGCGATCAACCCTAATGCGGCTGACAATGACACGGCTAATAGTGAAAATCCAGCAACACGAGCGCCTGCTAAGCCAACTGTTCAATCAAATGCTGAAAGTGTCGATGCGAACAAGCTCATATTAAACAGCCCTGTTATTGACCAAGCCGATATTTTAAACCCGCAAGAAAAGCAGCGCTTAGAGGCGCAGCTCAGAAGTATCTATCAACAAGGTTTGGCGCAGGCAGCTGTCGTCATTGTGCCGACTACCAATGGTTTGCCTATCTTTGACTATGCTTTGCAGGTTGCAGAGAAATGGCAGTTGGGTGATAAAGATATCGATGATGGTTTGCTGATTGTCGTCGCAGTCAATGACCGTGATATGTATGTCCTAACGGGTTATGGGCTAGAGGGTGTGTTACCAGATGCTGCGGTCAACCGTATCATTCGTGAAGACATCACACCATTGTTTAAGCAAGACAACTATGGCGCAGGGATACTAGCAGGTGTCGAGGCATTTAAAACGCGTCTGACTGCTGATCCTGACGTATTGGCCCGTGCCGATGCTCAAGCTGCGGAGCGTAATGTCCAGCAAGGCTCAGATGAGCTACCATCACCTATTTTCTTATTTATTATGGCAATGATATTTGGTAGTTTTATTACCAATATTTTAGGCCGAGTATTTGGTTCTATCATTACCGCAGGTGGTTTTTTTGCTGGCTCGCTGGCACTGGGCGGCGGGTTCTTTATGACATTGATTATGGCAATATTTATATGGCTGTTTTTGATCTCACGCGGCGGCGGTGGTGGCAAAGGTGGCGGCGGTAAAGGTGGCAGACGACGCGGCGGTATGATTTTCTTACCCGGTATGGGTGGCGGAAGTGGTGGCGGCTTTGGCGGTGGGGGTTTCGGAGGCGGCGGCTTTGGTGGCGGCGGTGGTGGATTTGGCGGTGGCGGTGCTGGTGGCTCATGGTAAGTAACTATTAAAAATTGTAAGTAACTATTAAAAATTGGTTAGTAAAAACCAAGCAAATGAAGCCGCAGTAAAACAAACGCAAACAACCTGCAAAAATGATGTCTGTGAGGAAACAATTAAATGTCAGAAAACAATGCTCCAAAAGCCAGTTTTGCCCGCTGGTGGCGTCAGGTCTTATTCGTGCCTTTGCTGCACAGCAAATGGCTGACAGCAGAAGCCAAAGCCCGTTTGACAGATAAGGTCACTAGCGCAGAGCGTGGTCATCGTGGGGAAGTGTTTTTAATTATAGAAAACCACCTGCCGACTCAGGATGCTTATCATATCGACTGTCGCGAGCGTGCGGTGGATTTATTTAGCGAGTATCGAGTGTGGGACACCGAAGAAAACACGGGTGTCTTGGTTTATGTAAATATCTGTGAGCATCAATTAGAGATAGTTGCGGATCGCGGTATCAGCGCTCATGTGAGCCCCACAGTCTGGCGGGCGATGTGTGAGAAAGCCGTGTCGGGTATCGCCAACAAAAACACCGAAGAGAGCTTGGCTGAATTATTAGACGAAGTTGGGCAGGTACTGCGTCAGTACTATCATCTTGAGAATAACCCAGCAGGTAATGAGCTGTCCGATACGGTGGTGTTTTTGAAATAGCGTTTATGAAGTAGCATTTATGAAGTGATGCTTATAACAAGGTAGGACGTTTTGATCTTAATCTATAGGGTTTTAGGCGAAATCCAAATATAATAGACTTTTAAACAAGAGGGCGCTTCCAAACACATCTATAGCCAGACGCATTTATAGAGAGCAAGCCTCAGAAAGAAAGCCTTAAAAAAAAGCCTTTATCAAAAACCATTACTGGAACACTATGATCGAGTTAATAAAGAAGCTACCAAAAGCGGAACTTCATCTACATATTGAAGGCTCGCTAGAACCTGAGCTGATGTTTAGATTGGCGAAAAAAAACCAAGTAGAGATTCCTTATACAGACATAGAAGATGTACGCAGTGCTTATAACTTCACCAATCTACAGACCTTTTTAGATATCTACTATGCGGGCGCCAATGTCCTGCTCACAAAAGATGATTTTTATGATTTGACGTGGGAATACATTCTTAAATGTGTTGAAGACAATGTCATTCACACGGAGATATTTTTTGACCCACAGACGCATACCGAACGTGGTGTGTCTTTTGAAGCCGTAATCACTGGTATCAAAGAAGCGCTCGTAGAGGCTAAAGAAAAGTATGGTATTACGTCTTGTATCATTATGTGCTTCTTAAGACATTTATCACAAGAAGAGGCGTTTGAAACCTTAGAGCAAGCATTGGCGTTCAAAAACGATATCATCGGTGTTGGTCTTGATTCATCAGAATTGGGCAACCCACCATCGAAATTTAAAGAAGTATTCAAAAAAGCCAAAGAAGAAGGCTTTAAGCTGGTCGCTCATGCAGGCGAAGAGGCAGATTTTTCGTATATCTATGAAGCTTTGGATTTATTAGAGATTAATAGAATCGATCATGGTGTGCAGTCTATAAAAAGCCCAGAATTGATGCAAAGGCTCAAAGACGAGCAAATGCCGCTGACAGTTTGTCCGAACTCAAATATCGAACTCAAGGTCTTTGAAAACTATAAAGAACACAATATCAAAGAGCTGCTGGATTATGGTTTGAATATCAGTGTCAATTCAGACGATCCAGCATATTTCAAAGGCTATATGAATCAGAACTTTATAAATATATGCGAAAACTTACCGCTAACGGAAGACGATGTCGTTACTTTAGTAAAGAACTCCTTTAACTCCTCATTTATCAGTGATGAGTTAAAAGAATCCTACTTAGCGAAGGTCGATCTTGCGTTGAAATAAGCTTTAATGCGTTTATTTTTTAGTAGTGAAGGCTTAACGGTTGATACCAGTCGTTAGGCCTTTTTTATTGTTCATTTTATATCCATACTTATAAAGCAGTAATTTCTTCTATAAGTAACGGCAAAATCACTCCAGCCTTTTCTGCTAAAGTGATATCAACGATGGTGTTTGGCGTCGGGTCGGGGTTTATCTCTATAATCTTGGCACCATTTTGCTTGGCTAGCTGTGCGAGACCTGCGGCAGGGTAAACAAGGCTTGATGTGCCAATACTGATAAATACCTCGCAATTAGCCGCTGCTTCTTCTGCAATTTGCCATGCTTGTATGGGTAAGGCTTCTCCAAACCAAACAATATCCGGTCTAATATAGCCACCACAATGCAGGCAGGTCAGCAGTGCCTCATCGAAGCTCATGGTGTTTCGGTTATCGTATGAAGTTCTTGGTTGATCTTGATAGGGTGTCTGACATTGACCACAGCGGTTGCGCCACAGATGACCATGTAAATGAGTCACCGAGCTACCAGCTTGCTCATGCAAATCATCGACATTCTGAGTGATGAGAGTCACTTGCTGATCAGAAGTTTGCGCATGGTATTGCCACTGAGCCAACGCATGATGGGCTGGATTTGGCGCTTTATCTGCTACCAGCTGTCTGCGCCATTGATACCATGACCACACTAGCTTTGGATCACGAACGAACGCTTCAGGTGTGGCCAAATCCTCAACGCCGTAGTTCTCCCACAATCCGGTCTGCTTGTCTCGGAACGTTGGAATGCCGCTTTCTGCTGAAATGCCAGCGCCAGTCAAAATGCAAATATGCTGTTTCGCTGCCAACAGTTTTGCCGCAAGCTTTACTTCTGCTATTAACGCTGGTGATAATTCTGCTAACATGAGCCAACCCTTGTTAATAATGGATATTTTTTCTTATGATAGACGGAATTTGGTGGCTTGTCATATTGTTCGCTGTCATCGCAGCCTTATGGTTCGCGGCAAAATCGCGCGGGGCAAAAGTAGGAGAAAAGCATAGTGGCGCAAAATCAAAAAATGCCACACCTAATGATGCTCTGCAAAAAACAACAGCGCTATTAAAGCAGTACTTTCCTGATTATCGAGTCACACGTAAGGCAAATCATTTACTCGTTAGCAAACAAGGCAAGAAAGTCGCAATGATTACGATTGATAAGAAGATTGCTGCAAGTCAGCGCCGTCTAGGTGAGATACCAGTGATTAATTACCACCGAGTCCCCAGCCGTGACCAACTGACTGCAAATCTACAAGAGGCGGAGTAAATTTTGCTATATAGCCAATTCTCTATAAATTGGGTACGGTGTCAGTCTCGCTCAGTCTACTATTTATAGTATTTTCACTCGGCTTCCTTGTATCCAAATTATACCGAACTGACTATAGGTGAGAGCCTCAGAAGTATACGGGCACAGAAAAACCGCAAACATTCTAAAGTGTAGGTTTGATAGGTATAGACAGTTTATTTAGGGTAGTGCTAAGGACGTGATAGAGTGAGGTTGTAAACAGTATGATTGGTGCGCTCGGCGGGAATCGAACCCACGACCCTCGGCTTCGGAGGCTAGAACCACCATATTTCATTAAGTTATATTAATGTATAATAACCTAACATACTATACAAATAAAGGGGTGTAAAGGATTGATCGGTATGACGTTTAGCGTATTTTAAAGGAGTTTATAGCAACATGAATATCAATTTTGGTCACTAGTTAAGTATAAAATTTAGACATTATTAATTTACTTAATGTACATATTTCGTACTTAACTTTTTAGAAACTATCAGTGAGCCCTAGCACTAGCTCGCTGCTTAAAAACTAATAAGCAGATAATGATGAAAACTAATAGTGCTGCCGAAGCTCCAAAACGACTAAGTGCAAGACCGCCATGATCAAGCGGCTTATCTAAGAAATCGCCTAAGACTGCTCCTAAAGGGCGAGTCAAGACAAAGGCACTCCAGAATAGAAGCGTTTTAGATATTTTAGTGCCAAAATGCATCAAAGCGATAAGCGCTAGTAAAGAGCCAAAAATGATAGCACTCGTTGTATAGCCCATGCCTTTAGTGTCTGCTACCCAGTCACCAAGTGCGGTACCTAATGTTTGTGAAAACATGATGGTCGTCCAATAAAACACTTCCGCCTTAGGTTTACTAATGCTATCGACAGCGATACTTCCCATCGTTTTCTGCCATATAATTAGGCATACCCCAAGTAGAGCTACCAGCAGCGCTGACCCGCCAGCGTAGCCAATGCCTAATGACCTAGTCACGTAATCTGCTATCGTTGTACCTAAGGTCGTCGTCGCTATAATGGTGGTCCAATATAACCATTTATTAAAGGAGTTAGCTTTGATCTGGGTGGCTACTGCTATAGCAAACAATACAGCGAATATACCAGTACTGACAATGTAGCCTAGGTTTAGCGACATTGATAAAGCGTCGCCTGCCGTTTCACCTAGTGTCGTCGCAGCGATTTTAATTATCCAAAAAAGTAGGGTAACTTCCGGAACTTTGGACAAAGCGTTTAGCACTGGATCATTACTAAAACCAGTGGGTGAATATTGAGTGTTCAAGGTTGTATTCATAGGTGGATTCACTCTATTGAGAAGCAAATTTAATGTTACGTTGTAGACGTCACTAAATTATCAATAGAGGTGTTAAGAAAACGTGAAGATATAGCCAATTAAAGCTATTAAAATTTCTATGTATAAGTTTAGAAGACTAGCGTGATACAAAGTCCTTGATTACCATTTAAGTTTAAAATTTCAGAAGTAGAGTCATTCATAAAAACATCGATACCTGCCTGCTCACAGATTGACTTGACGATAGAGAGCCCAAGTCCTGTACCTTCTATTTCCTGTGATTGCTTACTGGCGCTATCTGATCTTGGAGCGCTTATAGTATCGCTGAATTGATCAATAGTACCTGCCAACTGGTTAAGCCGTACAAAGGGTTCAAAAGCATTCCCATAGTCACTAGAATCAATGCCTGCACCTGAGTCCACTACTTGTAACACTAGTCTGTTATCTTTGACCTTGTTAAAATTGTTTGGTTTTCCAGATTGAATTACATGTGAGCCAAAATTGTATTGAGTATTTAGAGCTAATTTATCTGATTTGTCTAGGTCTTGCTCAAGTTGATATAGTTTAACCATGACTTGACCACCAGCTGGCGTGTAAATAATGGCGTTTTGAATAAGGTTTTTGATCAGGATCAATAACGACGTCTCGTCCATATTTACTTTATTATTAGACTGCATATCAAGACTTAGCTCGATATTTTTATTATCAGCAATAGGAATGAGTAATCCTATGACTTGTTCGATAATAAATTTAACGCTGGTGGGGGTTTCTTCAGGATCGAGCACTGTATTGATATTGCCAGCTTTAGCAAGCGTCAATAATTGCTCAACCAAACTTTGATTACGTTTCAAGCGAATAGCCAGTTTATCAAGACCTTCCGACATAACATTATTATTACTAATACGCTGCAATCGTTGTAGCTGTAATGAGATAGCAGTGAGCGGCGAGCGCAGTTCGTGAGCAGCATCAGCGATAAAACGTTGTTGACGCTCTATACTAATCTTCACTAAGGCTAATAACCTATTTAGGGATTCTGCTAGTGGCAGCAACTCAGAGGGCAGTCTACCAATCGATAAAGGACTTAGGTCATTCTCATTACGTGCGCTTATCTCATAGTGTAATTGGCGCACAGGTTTCATCATTCGCCACATGATAAAAGGGAGTAAAAGCAATAATAATGCTATACCGATAATAAGGGGTAAAAAAGATTGCAAGGCACTGGCTTTGGCTAAATCATCCTGTAAATCTGTCTGCTGGCGTAAGATTAGCGCCACTTCTTCATCAGTATCTAAAGACTGAATCTTGACATCATTTCTATAAGTTCGCCAAGAATGGCCGTCAATATCTTGATCGCTTATTCCTTGTGGAATGCTATCTACTAATGCCAGCGATATAGGTTCTGAGTAATCATGCTCGTCATCGCTTTTATCATTCTGATAATCTTGTACCCCGTTACTGAGTGAGGCGGAGAGTATGACGATATCAACGGTGATCGCACCATCATCGTCATCGGTATCAAAATGAATGTTACTGCTGGTATGCTCTTCATTGTCTAAAGCAGCTGCATTACTATTTAAACCGCTAATATTAAGCGACTGCTCCAATAAGGCGGCAGTATTTTTTAAGTTATCATCTTGAAAGTCATTTATCTCGTTATAGCTGTACCAAAATCCATAACCGCCAGCCACTATTGCCAGTAGCAATAATGACACAACAGACCAAAAGATAAGTTGGAACTGTAATGAGTTAAAGAGCTTACGGAATTTAGGCATAGCATTTAACTTTTATAGATAATAGCGAGTGTTTTGGGTTATTCATTTAAAGTTAGGTATTGCTGATATACCAGCCAAGGCCACGAATATTTTTGATTCTATCTTGTCCGACCTTTTTGCGTAAACTATGAATCAAAAACTCAATGGCGTTACTCTCAACTTCACCGCCCCAGCCATATAGCGAATCTTCAAGCTCATTTTTGGACATGACTTTTTCAGGCGATAGCATGAAGGTGATCAGGAGCATGTACTCTTTGGCGGTCAAATCTATAGGGCGACCATCCATCATGACCCGTTTGTGTGCGGTATCTAAACTTAAATTGCCAACGGTTACTTGATTGTCAGCCTTGCCTTGAGCACGGCGAATAAGCACTCTCATGCGTGCAAAGACTTCTGCTAGCTCAAAGGGCTTAACGACATAATCATCAGCCCCTGAGTCTAGACCTGCCACTCTATCTCTTAGTTGATCACGTGCAGTTAATATCAATACTGGCGTTTCAATTTTAGCATCACGAATAGCAGTTAATACGCCCATCCCATCTATTTCGGGTAAACCTAAATCTAATAAAACGATGTCATAAGGTTGCACCCTTAATGTCAGTATGGCTTGGCGACCATCTTTGACCCAATCAACCGTATAAGCCTCATCCTGTAAAGCTTCACATAGACTTTCGCCAATCATTAAATCATCTTCGACTACTAATACTCTCATTAGATACCCTTATTGTGTGGCTATTAGGATTAAAAAATATTTATCTATAGTGAAAATTTTTATAGTGTCTTTAAACTAAAAAGCTCTAATCAATACCAGTGTACAGAGTAGAACCGTTGTTAAGCTATATTCAACCAAGTTTTAAAATATTAATCATCATCGTCTAACTGACTGCTGATAACCTGACCATTCGTGCTATCGATTATCAGTTTATGTATGTCCATCCCTTTAGCTATTTCAATCTCGTAAGCGGGTATACCGTTATCAAAATCAAACTCTGCTTCAGTAATTTTGCCACCAACACTTTGCGTTGCTTTTTGCATGGCTTGGGTTAGGGTTTTCTGAGCTTGCCTCATAGCGTTATATTCTGCTAAATCGTCTTGATCCATTTTTCCCTGCTTAGATTTTAGGACTTTGCCGCTACTGGCATCAACTTTTACTTTATGCTCCATGCCACTATCGATAAGCTCGATTTCATACTCACCACCTTCTATATAGTCGTTTTGGTCAAACTCAGCACTGATTAAGTCTCCTTCGACTGTTTTTTGTGCAATAGCGACGGCTTGCTCTAGACTGATTTTACTCTGTGCTATTGCGACTGCGTCACTCGTCTTTGCGCCTGAAATAGCAGGTATTTGACCTGAGGCAACAGCGAGCGTACCAATACCTAGAACGCTAAGAGCAATAAGTAGGGATTTGCTTAGGGTTGATAGTTTTTTTATCGTGTTTACTCCGTATTTAAGGTTCATGTCTGACGACTTATTATCAAAGTTGTCAGAAGTGTCGATATGAATCCATCATACAAAAGAAGACATAGGAGAAGCTTAGCGTAGAATAAGCGTTTGATTAGATGTTAAAACTTACAGGTAAAAAAACCTATAAATTATAGGCAGAAGTTTTAGGTGGTTTAATCCTAATAGTAATCGGTGTGACGATGATTGTCTAAAGTATGATTATTTTATTTGACATTAGTTGTTCTTTTGAAAAACACGCTAGCAAGCGCACAAACTATCGTTAGTGAGAGCAGCATTGATACTAAAGTATGACTAAAGAAATGATCACCAAACATCATTTTGTAGAGTCCCATTGACCAACCTAATACGGTTACGGTTTCAAATATTCTGTAGCGATACTTATAAAGAGCAGGTATAAATACTAAACCATATAAAGAAAATCCTGCGCTAGCATGAGCCGCTGGGAAGCATTTTGCATCGGTTTTAGCGAGCATGCTTTGCCAAAGATTAAGATAGGGTAGATCCCCACCGAACAAGGTTAAATGATTAGGGCAACTAACATGTGTGACCCCTTTTAATAGTGCGATAGTACTAGGTACTGCAATAAGAATAATCAGTAAGTAACTTATCTCACGAATTGAGAAAGGTACAATATATTTATTCAGATTACTATAATTGGTGATAAAGGGTCTCTTTGCAAGACGTTTATATTTGACAAGTAATATGGTTAATAGATAGATAGCTGATAAAATTAATAGCGCTTTAGGGCCGTCGTAAAAGATAAAAGCATAAGGCTGAGCGCCTTTTTCTATAAGCCACTGACCATTATTATAAAAAAACTCACTGATACGAATATCAAATTGGCTATGCTCAAATGTCAAAGTCGTAATGATTGTTAAGCAAAATAGCTTGAGCCACATCCAATGAGAGAAGTTATTGTCTAGAGTCATCGAAACGCCTTATTGATCAAATCGCAAAAAACATAAGCACTATTCAGTATGAAAGACTGGATAACGCCATCAACCATAAAACAAAAAGTAGCAACAGTGCTAAAAATTGCGCAGCAGAACCGACATCTTTGGCTATCTTCGCTAATGGATGCTGTTTGGTTGAGGTATGATCGATACTTGCCTCTATTCCCGTATTAATAAGCTCCACAATCAGGGATAAGAATGAAGCAACCACAAGCACCATTTTTAGAATAACTCCAAAAGGCATAAATACGATGACAGTGAAAAGTACAAGATTAAGCCATATAACTTGTCGAAATGCGGCCTCATACTTATAAGCCGCTTTAAAACCATCTATAGAATACCCCGTAGCTTTTACAATACGAGCTAACCCTTTTTTACCTTTAACCTCATTTGCAAAACTATCCGCTATAAAAGTATCATCAGATACGGGCTGATTTTTATAATCAAGATTTTTATGTTCGTGGCTCAGAGCAGTAGTCTTGGAATTATTCATATCGATAGCTTAGTGTTTATTAAGATTAGAATAGCTGGCAGGTCTTAATGATATGACAGTGCATGTTAAGATCGCGTTAAGGTAAATTTCACAAACTAAAAAGCAGTAGCTGATACCTAGTTTTACTGCGGTATCAGCTACTGCTGCTTGTCAAAATTGAGATGCGAATAAAAAGTGCAATCATCGATTTAATTATTATTGTAATGATCCCAGTGTAGGAGAAGGGCACTGGTTAGCACTTGGGTATCAGTATGAGCTTATGGTTGTTAAGAAAACGTTAAGAGCAACACTTTTCAAAATTTATAATTAGCTGAGATATTATAAAATTTTGGTAACTTTCGTAATAATGAGATGCTTGTCATTAAAAAAGCTGACTCCTTAACGATCTAAGGTGTCGGCTAATTTACATCTTGTTAAATGCGTATTGGTCTAAAACTAGTTCGATAAACTATTAATCATCATCCTCCATATCAACTTGGCTGATTAAAACCTTGCCAGTATTGGCGTCTATACTCACATCATATATCTGATTGTCTTTGACAACTTCGATGTCATATAGAGCTTGGCCTTTTTCAAGCTCGAACTCAACACCGATCACTTGACCATTTACGCTTTGAGTGGCTTTTTGCATAGCACTAGTTAGCGTCACTTTGGCCTGCATCAGCGCGCTGTATTCAGCCATGTCCTTTTTGTCTAACTTTTCTTCATCAGTCTCGATGACTTTACCAGTATTGGCATCAATTTTGATCTCGTAAGCCGTACCGTTAGAGATGAATTCAACTTCGTATTCACTAGTTGCAGCACCATTGCCATCTTCATCGTCGTAATCAAACTCTGCGCTGACCAGATCACCTTTAGCATTTTGTTTAGCTATATCGATTGCTTGCGTTAAGCTGATCTTACTTTGCATAGCACGGACGGCTTCACTTGATCCAGTTACGGCTTTGGTATTGGTAGCAGGGGCGGCTATAGCGGTTGCACCTACGCTTGCAATAGTAAGGGCGATGATTGCTGATTTGGTTAGCGTTGATAAGTTTTTCATAATAGTTATCCTTTGTATTCAATTAATTTCTGATAAAATCATAAGTGGTTTTGACAGCTACCTTTTGGGTATGAGTCTATGATACAAGAGATGACATAGGAGAAACTTAGCGGGAAATAAGAGTTTAATTAGCAAGTGAAATATAATAACTATAGCTTAGTTTTTTGAGTTAAATCATTGTTAAAAGACTATTAAACGTTTAACACAGCTAATATTCGTTCTAGATACTAGGCTTGCTAAGTTTTGATTAAAGGAGTGTCTATAGGAGGAAAGGATGTCAGAAAAGTTCTTACGAAACACCACACTTATTACTTATTCACCTTCAAAAGTGTCAATAGTACCTTGCGAAGATATCTTGATTTTGAACTTTGAGCCTCATGGAGATGAAGTTTTTTGGCTCAATACCTATGGATTGAGTGAATTAGATGAGATGGAACAAGTAGTTATCCAAAACCAGTTTGATGACTTCTTAATTAAATTACTGCAAGATGATGAGCATGCCAATAAGGTTATTGAACTCGATAACGTATTATTTATCGCCTTGAAGGTGCTGAAAACTGACGATAAAAATCTAAATAATGAACAACTGATTTTTGTTGTATCGTCAAATATGTTATGGAGTTTGCAAGAGAGTATTGACGACCATTTCCAGTGGATTCGTGATCGCTTGATTCAAGGTAAAGGGCAAGTTCGAAGCAAAAGAGTTGATTACTTAATTTTTCTTTTGATTGAATCACTGATAGCAAACTATGAGGAAACGTTTGAAAAATTATTGAATGCTGACAGTGACTCTATAAAGGTGACGAATATTAATCCAACACCTTATTTCACTGAAAAGGTTGAGGAGCAAAAACGTCGCATGTTGAATTTTAAGAAAGCGACGCTAAGCTTGCGTAATACTATTGTAAAACTGAAAACGATTAATATCATTCCTATGGACAGCAAGTATTTTACAGAGCTAAAAGAGCAAGCCAACAATTTGATTGATGAAATTGATTTTGAGTTGTTTGAGCTTGATAGTAAAACCAATCTGATATTCTCAATTCAGGGCCATCGTTTGAATGAAATCATGCGTACCTTGACCTTAATGTCAGTGGTATTTATACCATTAACCTTTTTGGTAGGCGTTTATGGCATGAATTTTGAGTACATGCCTGAGTTAAAATGGAAGGAGGGTTACTTTGCCTTATGGGGTGTAATGGCAATATTGATTATGGCCATCGTTGTGTATTTTAAACGTAAGAAATGGTTTTAAATCAGTCGTAGTCTAGCTTTTTATATTTTGAGATATGCAAATATGACGTAGGGAAGGCTTAATAAGAGGTAATAATTTAATTAACGAAGATATATTTAAATTAAGAGGTAACTGATGAGGTCTTAACACTTTCTTAATAGCTGGGTAATTACTATAGGTTAAGGATGTAGCAAATACAGTGCTATCTCCCAACTACTCTAAAAAGGAAAGCACTCATGTCTATCTCTCCTCAACTACTCGTATCAGAAAACAGCCTATCCAAGTCATCAAAGTATGCCAACATGTTCAATAAAGTGCCACAAATCACTTTAGTGTTTTGGCTGATAAAAATGATGTCAACCACAGTAGGTGAAACAGCTGCCGACTTTATGATCTTTAACTTTAAGCTAGGCTTGCCAGTCACTTCTCTTATCATGACCGTACTGTTTTCAATCGTATTAGTGATACAGCTAAAAGCCAAAGACTATATACCGTGGAAATACTGGCTAACGGTAGTGTTTGTAAGTATCTTAGGGACACTGATTACCGATAATATGACAGACAACCTTGGCATTCCATTATCTTATTCCACAATAGGTTTTAGCATAATACTGGCGGTAGTCTTCGCTATTTGGTACGCACGAGAAAAAACTCTATCCATTCATCATATCGATACCTTTGCTCGTGAATTATTCTATTGGACAGCTATTTTGGCTACTTTTGCGCTCGGAACTGCCGCAGGAGATTGGTTTGCAGAAGGGCTTAGCATTGGCTATCAAAACTCTACATTGATATTTGCGATAGGAATAGCACTCATTACCGGAGGGTTTTACGTGCTTAAGTTAAACGCCGTATTATGCTTTTGGTTGGCTTACATTTTGACACGCCCCTTGGGAGCTGCACTTGGTGATTGGTTATCACAACCGATCAAGAATGGAGGGCTGGATCTAGGCGTCACTAGCATAAGCGTTGTATTTTTACTAATGATTGTGGGTCTGGTAGGTTATGAGACATATAAAAAAAGCAGAAGGATAGGTAGGAACTAATAAGTTAACAATTTAGTTTGGGTATGGCACCCTTTACTGGACTTGAAGCAACGACTGAATCTGTGACAGACAGTAATGATTTAAAAGATAATCACTCAAAAGGTAAAGTTCTAGAAGCTATGAACCAATCTAGAGTAGATGGCCAACACGTAGAGACTGCAGTAGAAGCTGACGTTATCGGACCAAAATGGCGCTATGTTACTAATACTGTTACCAAGTATGGTAAAACTTATTATAATTTTACGGGACTGCGTCATTTTAAAGAAAAATTCAATCCTGATTGGGAGCCACGCTATATAGGCATCGAAACGGGACTTAGAGCGGGTATGAAACCGATTAAAGGCTTAACAGATACAACCTTAATCATATCAGGTGGTCTTAGTAGTTTGGTAAGGAATTGAAGTTAATTAATATCATCGTACAGCACTATTTATTAATAGCGTTTGAGCGTAATTGCAGCACTATCAACTTTATTTATAATAAATACTAAAGGTACTGCCACCAGTAGGATTGTTATGATGAGTAAGTTGCCAGCCCATGTGCGTCATTATGCGTTGTACGATGCTAAGGCCCAACCCAGTACCCTCAACCTTATAGCTTGCCTATTCCTTTGAGGCAGATGCAGTAGCCCAAGGCTTATTATTGCTCTTTTGTTCCAGACGCTCAAACCTTTCATAGAGCAGAGGCATCATAGCTTCAGGAATACCTAAACCGGTATCTGTAACGGTTACCTTTTCATCATCAATAGTGACTCTTACTTCACCATCATCTGTATATTGAAAGGCATTTTTAATTAGATTGCCTAACGCCATTTTTAGTAGTTCAGGTCGCACGTATGCGAAATGCTCTTGTTCAGCGGCTACGGTATAGTTCACCGTTTTATAACGTAGTAAGTACTTTAAGCGGTCTACTTCACTTAAAGCAATGCTGTTGATAGAAGTTCTCGGAGCATCTAGTTTTTCAGGAGCACGCGAAAGTAATAATAGCGCACTAATAATTTCAGAAGTTTCCTTGGCCGTAGTGCTAATACGGTCGGTGAACTCGCTCAAACGATTATCGCTTTCTAATTGAGAAGCTAGTACTTCTGACGCGCCCATAATGATTGTTAAAGGAGTACGTAGTTCGTGACTGACATCACCCGTAAATAACTGCTCACGTTTAAGATACTGCTCAAGCTTATGGTTTTTATCGTCAATAGCACGGGCTAACACACCGACTTCCGATGGTAAATGAGTCAACTCAGTTAAATTCTGATGGTCGTTTTCTACCGCACTTTTTAAGTCTAATAAAGGCTTAGTAATCTGCCTAGAGGATAGTTGAGAGAATATAACAGCAATAAGTAAACTTAGAATAATAGCCGCGTTCAATGCGTTAGAGAACGTATCCTCTAGTTGTTCAAAAATTGCCAAAACAGGATAGTTTTCCATTACCATCTCGTCATCTTCTAAATAGGTCAAAATATAATTCTGCTTACCTTGCTTATAATTAAAAAAGAACATTTCAGACTCAGTGTATCCATCATCTGTAGCTACAGTTACATTTATATCTTTAACGGTCTCAGTCGCCAAAGTTTTTAAATCATCAGGGGCGTAATCGTAACTATAGATTTTAATACCTGGATCTACAGTGTAAATAGGTTGCTCGCCCCGTTTTTCTTGACTAAGCTCTAATTGTTGTAACAAACCCGCTTTAACTAGTTCTTGTTCCATTCTAGTCTCAGCATATACATAAATGCTAATAAATACAGAGCAAAGCATTAGGGCAAAAACTAAGTATGATAGTCGAAATTTATTGGCGATTGATTCAATATAGAACATAGTAATTTCTTAGTGATGAGAAACAGCAAATAGAGAAGAGTAGATATAGTTAAGGTGACTTAATGAAAGAAGTGTCGAAAATTTTATTGAGATACTTTATGCTCTATTTGGATCAATAATTTGATAACCTACTCCAGGCATTGTGATTATCATAGGTTTAGCAAATGGCTTATCGACTTGTACACGTACACTGTGCAAGTGAGTCCGCAACGCATCACTGCTAGGAATATCTTCACCCCACACCTTTTCTTCAAGCTCATTCTTGCTAACGACTCGGGGCGATGCACTCATTAAAGCTTCTAATATTTTAAACCCTGTAGGTGTCAGTTTTAACGGCTGATTTTCGCGTGCGATAGTATGCTCATTAGCATTTAAGGACAAGTCGCCAATAATTATACTATGCTCAAAAAGATCATCTTGATTTCGACGTATAAGCGCCTTGATACGTGCCTCTAACTCAACGAGTGAGAAGGGTTTGACTAGATAATCATCAGCACCACTATCAAAACCTGCAACTTTGTCTAAGACCGTATCGCGTGCGGTTAGCATCAATACGGGAGTTTTATTATGCAAGTCTTCTCTGAGCTTTTTACATAGTTTTGTACCATCCATACCCGGTAACATGACATCTAACAAGATAACGTCATAACGATTGTTCGCAGCCAACGTTAGGCCACTAATGCCATTATGAGCATTGTCTAACTCAAAACCTTTGGGTTCAAAAAAGGCATAAATATTGGCAACGATGTCAGGGTTATCTTCAACAACAAGTATCTTGTACATAGGGGTCTCGTGTATAAATGCCATAGTTGATACTAAATAAAATAGATATGTTACTTTATGGCGCGTGACTGGGATAAATTTTTCTAGCGTGCTGTGCCTACGCAGACAGAGGCTGCGAAATATTTATCCCAATCACGCTGTAGCGTTTTCATATTGAACTGACTATAGCAGTACTTAGTTTTCAAACTTTAATAAACAGATTTAAAAAAGGTCGGCGCTCCTTTTACTTCCTCAGTAGTAATACCGAAAAAGTTAAGCAGAGTCGGCGTAATAAAGTCGTGTGATACGGGCTGATCAATCATACCAACGAGGCTACTTTTATCAATATTATTACTAGTAGGCGACCAAATAATGACGGGCACCTGCTTTTGGGCGTCGGGTGCTATAGCGTAGGGCATACCATGCAAGTAGATATTGTTCTCGCCTAAGCTCTCTCCATGGTCGCTGATGTATACCATCACCACATCATAATTTTGCTCGTAGGGTTTTAGCGTATCAATAACATTATTTAAGAAATAGTCGGTATAACGAATAGCGTTGTCATAAGCGTTGATAACAGATTGATCATCACATTTAGAGAGCTCATTGGTCATACATACTGGCTTATACTCTTCAAACTCTTTTGGATAGCGTTTGTAGTAAGCAGGACCATGATTGCCCATTTGATGTAATAAAATAAGCGTATCTTTAGCAGGTCCTTCTGATTTTACCTCTGCATCTGACTTAACTAAAGTACTAAAACCATCAAGCATACCGATGTCACGACACTCCTCATCACAATTTGGGTTGACATTAGCGGTTTTAAAATCCTCAAAGGTCACTCGATCCGCGACCCCTTTAGAGCTCGAATTATTATCTCGCCAAACCACACTGACGCCTTGCTTATTTAAGGTATCTAGTACGTTTTCATTATAGTCTGCACTTTTAGAATCGTAATCTTCTCTATTAGAATAGCTAAACATGCAAGGTACAGAATAGGCAGTAGAGGTTCCGCAAGAGGTGGCCTTTTTAAAGCTATAGACATCTGGCTGGCTGGCAAGTAGGGGCATATTCTCGCGCTTATAGCCATTTAAGCCGATGTGATCAGCACGAACTGTTTCACCAACGACGAATACCATAAGTTTAGGTTTTACAGCTTTAGTACTGACTGTAGGAGTTATTCGTTTTGCATCTGTTGCGTGCAATGTCAAAGTATCAGGACGGCGCAATTCATCAACGTAATCGCTACCCAACTTGATGACAGAATAGATAGGAGTAATAGGGTTAGTGTAATTACGCACTATTTTATGTTGACGAAAAAAAGTAGCGTACTGATCACCGAATGGTAATAGGCAAGCAGCTATTACGGCGAAAGATAGAATTAAAGTGACTGCCTTTTGCCACAATGCCCTACGCAAAGGTATGCGCTTGATATTTAGTTTAGCAATAACAACAGAGGGTATAACGCCTAATACAAACACTCGTACAAAGAAACTTAGCGACATCAATCCCATCGCTTCGCCTTGATCAGTTTGCATGCTATTGATAAGCATATTAGTATCAAATATAGTGCCATAGGCATCAGTAAAATAGGAACATATGGCAGCTATCGTAACTAGAGCGATTAGTACGGGCTTGGCAATGGGTCTGTAGCATAACAATTGAATGAGTAGCCACATTAAGCCGAACAATAAGCCTGTGATCGAAATCATGAAGCCAATATTATCGCCAAGAGGATAAATGCTTAGTACTTGTGAGAAAAAGCCAAAATTCGCAGTAGCGACTAAATAGAGCGCAACGATGATAATTAAAAAGCTAAGATTAATCTCACGATCAAAGATTTTACTAAGATATCTTGATTTAGTGCTGGTTTTGGTAATTTCAGTGCTAAGTGCTTGAGAGGTTGACATAAACAGGCTTCTCAACAGGATGATAAGGAATTTGATTTCCTACCATAACAAGTGCTCTGTTAAGAAGACGTTAAGGTGAGATATTACCTTTTTTATAGCTGGCTAATCGACGCCTAATAAACCAACCAATAATAATGATTATAGTAAGCAGTAGAAAAATCTTTGAATAGGGTGATAATGCCGTTTCTATAACCTCATAGTTTTTGCCAAAGTGATAACCTGCAAGCGTCAGCACGGTTGTCCATACACTAGAACCTAAAGCAGTTAATGCTATAAACGATAAGATGGGCATTTTGTTCATGCCAGCAGGAACAGAGATAAGTGAGCGAATACCAGGAACCATACGCCCAAAAAACACCGCTTTTTTACCATGCTTATCGAACCAATCGCTAGACGATAATATATCTTCAGGTTTAACAAACACGTATTTACCGTACTTGTCAGTAAAAGCCACTAAGCGCTCTTTATTAAATAGACTGCCAAGATAATATAGAGGTAGTGCGCCAAGTACGCATCCTAACGTACCTGCTAGTATGACTAGTATTAAATTAAAATCACCTCGTGCTACCGCAAAGCCTGCCGCTGGCATGATGACTTCTGAAGGGATCGGCGGAAAAACGTTTTCGGCAAACATAGCAAAGACAATACCTAAGTAGCCGAATTTTGCCATGACTGCAAGCACCCATTCACTAATCTGGTTCATTGAAAATCTCGCTGAGCGTATAGTTGGAAAAGGTAGCGTAGCAAGGGAGATGTTAAGAAGAGGTTAAGATGGGCAAGATAAGAATCATTAAATTGTTATTGAATATAATGAAACAACTAGTCACTTATTTAATAATAGTTTAGATATTCACTCTTATGCTGTTATTTCGATCTCATGACCTTTGTTTCTGTATTGATTATCTGACGTACAAATATGGCGAACTTGTCAATGATATTATATGTTTCTCGCCCAACACTTCGATGCACACTCATTAAATCTGTAAAACTATGCGGTGCACCAAGTACAGTATGAGTCTGTACATTGATACCATTATCTCGTAGCTGCTTGGCATAAACTAAGGCTTCATCACGTAAAATATCTAATTCAGCGGCGATGACATAGCTTGGGCATATTTGTGTGTTATCACCATGTATGAGTGAAAGAAGAGCATACGGTTGCGTTAAGGAGCTATCTTGTAGATAAGTGGTATGAAACACTTTAATGTCGTTATAATTCAATTGATATGGATAAAATGAGTTTTTATATGAGTCAAGATGGCATGAGGAATGAGGCAGGATTCTACTTGAGTGTAAGACCAGAACAGTATTTATCACTATAATGGTTAACTATTATATCTACTAAGGCCACAAGGAAATATTATTCAAACGGCAAATCATTTCCGATCGTGATCGCTAAATTCATTCGACAACTTTATTAAAGTTGACATTATTTTAAACGATTATTCAGCACTGATACTATAGATTTGATTTGGCTTGACTATTCAATGTGTCACGTGTCTTATCAAGACAATCGGCGACGTTATTTAGTTACCCTCGGCTTCGGGGGTTAGAACCACCATATTTCTTTAAATAACTTTAATGTATATAAACCTGATATATTATTATAAATAAAGGGATAGGAAGGATTTTATGCCATGACGTTTAGCGTATTTTAAAGGAGTTTATAGCAATATAAATATCAATTTTGGTCACTAGTTAAGTATAAAGTTTAATCATTATTTATGGTTTTAATGTATGTATTTTATACTTAAATTTTTCATAAATTACTGATTAAGCGAATTATTAACTCATCAAAGTAATATCGGAATAAATTACTGTAGAAATGGGTTGCTATAATTTCGAAAAAATAGTCAGGCATTTCAGCCGTAGTTTAGATCTTAACGAGTTTTCGAATGCGTTGAAGAAACTGTTCTGGACTACACTTGCAAATACTCTGATATTGAGTTCTTGACAACAACGTTTTTAGATTACCTTCTTTTGATTTACCTTGTTAAGCCATCAACAATTCTACACTGACTTGAAAATAATAGTCATCCTTAATCATGATGCCAACCTTGCCTTTATGAGCATTAGCGATAGCCTGAACGATAGACAACCCCAATCCTGTGCCTGAATGCTGATGACTAGTCTTATCATGACGATAGAATCGCTCAAATAACTTATCAGCTTCACTCTGGTTTAGCGGTTTATCTAAGCGATTGGTCACTGTTATTAATAACGACTCTTTTGAAGATAGCGCATCTTCCTTTGCGATATCTATGATGCTGCCTGAGGTGATGACGGTAGCGGATATCATGATAGTACTATCACTAGCTGCGTAATAAATGGCATTTGACATCAGATTAGCAAACAGCCGCTGCAATAGGCCTTCATCACCTAATACTGTCTTAAATTCGCCTGATCTTTCAAAAGTTATCCCTCGATCCTCTGCAATCATTTCATAGTAATCAACGAGCTTGGTGATTAGGTTTTCAGTATCTACGTGATTAATTTGCGAGTCACTTAATCCTTTCTGAGTTTTTGCCAGTAGCAACATATTGTTTATCATGGCTGACAGCTGCTCTAACGTATCATGCTGATGATGCAGTTGCTCGATGTATTCGTTGCCTTCTCTTGGCTTAGTTAGCATGACCTGCGTTTGTGTACTCAGTGTCGCTATTGGGGTGCGGAGCTCGTGGGCGATATTGTCTGAAAATCGTGACAAAGATTCAAAATTGCTTTCAAGCTTGACCATCATCGAATTATAAGACTCTGCTAGTGGCCGCAGTTCTAACGGCATATCGTCAACCCCAACTCTTTCGTCTAACCTTTGGAGGTTTATGCCTTGCATTTTTTGTACGATAGTGGCCAGAGGAGCAAAACCCCAATACACACTTAATGCCGCTACTGAAACCAATAATAAGGTGATGGCAGTAAGTATCAAGGTCAGCTGGCGATTAAACTGGATAAGATATTGATGATGCACATCGATAGGTAATGCAATAAACGCCAAAACCTCTTGATTTCGAATAATAATTGCTCGGTAATGCCTATTATTTATCTTGAGCATAAACTGCTGATCGTGATGATCCTGCCATAGTGATAACAAGCTAAAATCGGGCGGTAAATTATGAATGAAATTACTAGGGTCACTGGATAATAATTTGCCTTTTTTATCTGCTACTAAGGTTTTTAAATCATAATCTAGCCAAGAGGAATGCAAGTGATTGTCATTAATGAGTGATTGGGACTTTGACACTGTGAATGGTTCTATGTGATCGTTAACATCACCCATGCGTTTACGCAGGTTAAAAGCCGCATGGGTGATAATCTCTGAGTCCATTTGCTCAAAGTGTCCACTCACAGAGCGCTGCACCCACGCATAGATGATGACCTGAGAGATAATAACGAAGACTGTCAATAAGAAAATAGTTCGCCATAGCAATGACCAGCGCCGATTTTTGAGTTTATAGTTCATGCTATTTAGAATAGTCTCCGTCCGCACCACTTTGGACTTCAGTAGCTAGCGCCTCCAATCGGTAGCCCATACCACGCACAGTATGAATCAGCTTTGCCTCATGCTCATCATCTATTTTTATGCGAAG
>NZ_JADKLX010000007.1:0-83930 GCF_015351755.1 Psychrobacter sp. N25K4-3-2 | reverse complement strand
CTTCGCATAAAAATAGATGATGAGCATGAGGCAAAGCTGATTCATACTGTGCGTGGTATGGGCTACCGATTGGAGGCTGTCGATACAGTGCTTGATAATAATCCGTCTTACGAAGCTGGCAATATCTAATATGAAACACAGGTTGGATAATCGGCGCTTGCCACTATTGTGGCGTACTGTGTTGTTGCTCACGATATTTGTCGTTATGTCACAGATTATTATTTATATTTGGGTACAGCACTCTGTTAAGGGTCATTTTGAGCAAATGGACTCAGAGATTATGACTCATGCCGCGTTTAACTTACGTAAGCAAGTGGCAGAACCTAACAGCCATATAACCTCTCAAATGCTAACAAATTCTCAAGGTCTATTAAATAACCAGCCACCGTTAAGCTTGTCATCTGATACAACGTCATTTTCTGCAGAAGCATCAGAGGAGGCCGACCATCTGCATTCTTCTTGGTTAGACTACGATCTAAAAACGGTCATTGCTAACAAAGAGGGACAGATACTGTCTAGTACCCCCAACAACTTTACTCAAGAGCTAGGGGAAGCGTTTAATCTGTTGTCACTGCGACAAGATAACGATAAGCAACAGTTTGTGATGAGTATTAACAGCAGATATTATCGAGCGATGGTCATTGAAGACGATAAAATGCTCGCGCTTATCGCGTTACCTATAGATGTACATCATCAGTATTTATTACAGTTCAATCGTCAGCTTAGTATGATTTTATTCGCCATTACACTATTACTCGTCTCAATCGCCGCATTGAGTGTGTATTGGGGTTTTGCGCCTTTGGCCACTATCGTACAAAAAATGAAAAGAATCAATCCTGAAAGGTTGGATGAAAGAGTAACCGTCAGTGACATGCCATTAGAGCTGCGACCGCTAGCAGAATCTTACAACTCAATGATGGTCAAGCTTGAAAGCAATTTTGAATCTTTGTCACGATTTTCAGACAATATCGCCCATGAGCTCCGCACCCCAATAGCGACGCTTAGTACACAAACGCAAGTCATGCTTAGCAAACCGCGTGAGGGTACTGAATACATAGAACAATTGCATCATCAGCATGACACGTTAGAGCAGTTATCGGTTCTGATTAATAATATGTTGCTGCTGGCAAAAACTCAAAAAGGATTAAGTGACTCGCAAATTAGTCACGTAGATACTGAAAACCTAATCACCAAGCTCGTTGATTACTATGAAATGATTGCAGAGGATCGAGGGATAACTTTTGAAAAAATGGGAGAATTTAAGACAGTATTAGGTGATGAAGGTTTACTGCAGCGGCTGTTTGCCAACCTGATGTCAAATGCCATTTATTATGCCGCTAGTGACAGTATTATCACAATATCAGCTACCATTATTACCTCAGGCAGCACCCTTGATACGGCAAAAGAAGAGGCTCTATCCTCAAAACAGTCGTTATCAATAACAGTGACCAATCGCTTAGACAAGATGCTCAATCAGAGTGAAGCTGATAAATTGTTTGAGCGATTCTATCGTCATGATAAGACCAGCCATCAGCACTCAGGTACAGGACTAGGGCTATCTATTGTTCAGGCTATCGCTAATGCTCATAAAGGCAAGGTTGGCATCACGATTAAGGATGACTATTATTTTCAAGTCAGTGTAGAATTATTGACTGAGGGTTGAGGTCTGTGGAGCATTCAAATATTAGGACTGCTGATTTTAGCATCAGCCTTTCAGGGCAGGGCTATTTTTTGCCAATATCTGGCGAAATTGTCTACCCTAGAATGACTAGGCGTCAAAAATTTCACTGCGTATTGGCAAAAAATAACCACTGCCAGTACCACATTTGAATGCTCAACAGACCTTAATCTAAACCTTCGATAGTTGAGCATATAAATTTGATCTGAATAGATATAGCAGATTCACTTTAAAAAGAATGCAGTACTGCTGGGATAAATTTTTCGACGCCTCTAGAGTGCAAAACACGCAGCAAGCGAAAAAATTTTATACCAGCTGAGTGCTTTATTTTCCATATCTTTTTATATTGAACTGACTATAGTGCTAAGCGATGTTGAAGAGGTTGAAAGATAATAAAAACCATTCTCTGGAAAATACGTACAGGTGCATCTTCCCATTGAACCGTCCCAGTATTGTCGGAGACTCAATATCCTGGGAGGATACGTCAATGATTTTCATCTTAGACACCGATTAAAACGAACTACTAGAAGAACGAGTTGTTTTTCTAAGAAGCTCGACAATCATTCTGGCGTATTTGAGTTGATGTTCTTTTATTCTATGTTTGATGCCAGTATACTTTTTAGAACACTACCAAATTTTCAAGCTTACTATTATTTTTACGCTGCCGAAGTGTCTAACCTTGCGGGTTGCATTTTACTTTCCTTGCTGTCCACTGCTGCAGTAAGATTTACTAAGAAAATAGCAATGGCTGCGATAATGCCTGGTATAGCGATAAACAAAAAATTCATCTGATGAGTCAGTTCTAAGGTGAGTAGCGCACCAGTTAGAATAGGACCTACGATAGCACCAATACGTCCAATCCCTGACGCCCAACCCATAGCAGTCGTACGTACAGCGGTAGGATAATATTGAGCCACAAAAGTATAAAGTAGGATTTGTGAGCCGATGGTTGTAGCACCTGCAATCGCAATGAGCGTATAGAGTACAATTTGAGGACTGTTGTAGCCAAGCAAAATTAATGCCACGGCACCAGCGACAAACATAATAGTTAGTACAGGTTTTAAATGGAATTTATCAGCTAGGACACCACCACCAATAGCCCCAATCATCCCACCAATATTAAGTGCAAATAGAAACAACATACTAGCACCTAGCGAGTAACCAGCTTGAATCATTAGCTTTGGTAACCAGCTTGCTAAAGCGTAAACCATCAGCAAACACATAAAAAATGCTACCCAGAACATAATAGTAGTGAATCCACGTCTGTTCAGAAACAATGCTTTAATTGGCGCGTCATCACCTTTGGTAGGTTCATCTAATACTAAAGTGGTAGATGGCGTAACTTTTTCTTGAGGAGCCAATTTTTGGACGATATTTTTAGCTTCATCTTCTCGCTTTTCTTTGACCAAATACATCAGGGATTCAGGTAGCATCTTCCAGATGATTGGTAATAGCAAAGTAGGGATACCCGCAATATAAAACATAATTTCCCAGCCAAAATCTAGAACCAAGAAAGATCCTAGTAGTGCTGAAGTCATACCACCAATTGCGTAACCACTGAACATAATAGCGACTAATGTACTACGCATACGTTTCGGTGCGTATTCAGATGTTAGTGCCACGCAGATTGGCATCACGCCGCCAATACCTAAACCTGCAATAAAGCGTAAAGCTGCAAACTGCATAGGTCCATTAGCGAAAGCACCAAAGAAAGTAAAGCTACTAAATAAAGCGACACAGATCATAATTGTTTTTTTACGACCGATTTTGTCAGATAAAGTACCAAAAATCATGGCACCAAACATCATACCGAATAATGCTGCGCTAGCAAGAAAACCTGCTTGTACCGAAGTTAACGACCACTCTTCCATAAGCAATGGCAGGGCCACGCCATAAATAATGAGGTCGTAGCCGTCAAAGATAATAATCAGTAAGCACCAAAACAAGACTTTCCAATGAAAAGGTGAAAATTTGGCTTCATCAATAACTTTATTGATGTTTAAGGTTTGAGATTCCATTCATGTTCTCCGTTGATGATATCCTTATACGTGCTTTACAAGTTAGGGTTTTACAGGGGCTAAGTCAAAAACTATCTAGGTATTAATTGATACCTAAAAGGTATAGCTCTCTATATAACATGCTGTTGAAAAAATGTCGGCTTCCATCTTTATGAGAGGAGTGAGTACTCTCATAAAGTATTAGATACGAAGAATGATGCTTGCAGTGAGCGTATGTAAGACAACTAACACCAAAAAGTTTCATTAATTTCTATTATAAAAATACTGGATGCGCAGAAAATCATCCATATACTAAAAAAATATATAGATGATTAAAAATATAAGATAGATAGATTAAATTAGCCTAATTAATCAACGCTAATAAATGTGTTTTTTAAAAGCATTTACTGGCGTTATTGTAGGTAATATCTAACATAATCACTAAACGCTTCAGGTTGTTCAATATTTGAGATATGCGAGGCATCGATAGTGGCGAGCTTAGCGTTAGGTATATGATCGACCATATATTGGCCATCGGCAACGGTCGTCACCGGGTCTTCAACGCCTGCTAACACTGTAATTGGCACACGAATCTCTTTTAACTGCTCACGAGTATCAGCGATAGATAAAGCCTCGCAGCAGCTTGCGTAACCCTCGCTACTGCCAGCCGCAAGAGCGCTAGACAATGCCGCGACTACATCTGGGTAATGATCGATAAAATCTGCTGTGAACCAACGCGGAGAAGCTGTGGCCGCGATAGGATCGAGACCTTGCTCACGTACCAATTGCGCACGATCTCTCCATGCCGCCTCATTACCAATCTTCGCAGCGGTATTGCATAACATCAAGTGATGGAAGCGGTCAGGGTGATTGATAGCCAACCATTGACCAGTCATACCGCCCATAGAAATGCCACAAAAAAATACCTTATCAAGATGCAGGTGATCTAACAAATCAATCACATCTTGCCCAAGCTGGTTTAAAGTATAAGGACCTTTGGGTGCTGATGACTTACCATGGCCACGAGTGTCATAGCAGATGATAAAGTAATCGGCTTGTAAGGTATCGATTTGTGGTTGCCACATATGATAGCTAGTACCTAAAGAGTTGGAGAATATTAGGGCAGGGTTGCTGCTATCGCCAAAGGTGGCATAGTTTTGCGTGACACCTTTATTTTCAAATACAGGCATGATGAACGTCCTTGTGTTAACTGTCGGGTGATTGAGGTCTTCTTTTTGATTTATTAAGCTGGGTGTCTATTTTATTTTGAACGATTAATCAGCTCTCAACACGTTCAATAATCATTGCGATGCCTTGTCCAACACCGATACACATTGAGCAGATTGCATAACGCTTACTCGTTTTTTCAAGCTGGTTGAGAGCGGTTAAGATCAAACGTGCACCTGATGCGCCAAGTGGATGACCAAGGGCAATCGCACCGCCATTCGGATTGACACGTGCGCTATCGTCAGGCAGACCTAAATCACGAGTACAGGCTAATGATTGCGATGCAAAGGCTTCGTTTAACTCAATGACATCCATATCATCAAGCGTTAGTCCTGTTTGCTTAAGCAGTTTTTTCATTGCGGGTGCTGGGGCAAAGCCCATAATACGCGGCTCAACGCCTACCGTAGTTGAGGCCACGATACGTGCACGCGGCTTCAAATTGAATTCTTTAACTGCTTGCCCTGACGCTACTAGGAAGGCTGCCGCGCCATCATTAATACCAGAAGCGTTACCAGCTGTCACTGTGCCGTATGTGGTGACAATAGGACGCAGTTTAGTCAACTTTTCAAGTGTAGTATCAGCACGAGGATGTTCATCAGTATCGATGGTGACAGGCTCGCCTTTACGTTGTGCGATGATAACAGGAGTAATCTCATCCTTGAAAAATCCTGACTCTTGCGCCGCTGCGGTACGTTGTTGGCTACGTAATGCAAATGCATCTTGGTCAGCACGATTGATATTGAATTGCTCTGCAACGTTTTCAGCCGTTTGAGGCATGGTTTCTGTGCCATATAACTCATCAAGTTTTGGATTGATAAAGCGCCAGCCCATAGTGGTATCTTCAAGCTTTTGGCTACGACCAAAGGATTTTTCTGCCTTACCTATCACAAATGGCGCACGGCTCATGCTCTCAACACCACCTGCGATAATTAAATGAGCTTCATCGGCTTTAATCGCACGCGCAGCTATCGCTAACGCATCCATCGACGAGCCGCACAATCGGTTAACAGTAGTTGCAGGCACTTGATAAGATAGGCCAGCTAGCAATGAAGACATACGTCCGACGTTACGGTTGTCTTCACCGCTTTGGTTAGCACAGCCATAGATGACGTCATCTACTCGTACCCAATCGACATTAGCATTACGTTCCATTAACGCCTTGATAGGGATAGCACCTAAGTCGTCTGCACGTACTGGTGCTAGACTGCCGCCGTAACGACCAAAAGGGGTACGAATGGCATCGATAATATAAGCATTATTTAAACGAGTGATTGAATCAGTCATGGCAATTATCCTGAGTTTTAATTGTTCTAGGCTTTTACTAAGAGGTTTTTTTATTGAGTAGCGTCAATTAACATTGCACCAGTTAATTCTTGCAAGTCCAAAAAGCTCATATCATCGACCATTTCAGTGACTAGCAGTCCTTTATCAGTGACATCAATGACGCATAGGTCGGTATAAATCCGATCTACACAATTTTTCCCAGTCACAGGGTAGGTAAGCTCGCTGACGATTTTAGGATCCCCAGTCTTAGTTGTATGATTGGTCATCACAAAGACTTTTTTAGCACCGACGGCTAAGTCCATAGCACCTCCAACAGCGGGTATCGCATCCTCTGCACCAGTACTCCAATTGGCTAAATCACCATTAGCGGCTACTTGAAACGCACCCAACACGCAAATGTCGATATGACCACCGCGCATCATGGCAAAAGAGTCACCATGATGAAAGTAGCTACCGCCATCGAGCATAGTAACGTATTCCTTTCCAGCATTAATCAGTTCGGGATCTTCTTCACCTTTGGCAGGTGATGGACCAAAAGCTAATAGCCCATTTTCTGAATGCAAAAATACGTCTTTATCATTAGATAAGTATTGTGCGATTTTGGTCGGTAGGCCGATGCCTAAGTTGACATAGGCTCCATCTGGAATGTCTTGTGCAGCTCGTTCGGCTATTTGGTCACGGGTCAAAACGGTGTAAGAGGTATGGCTCATGATGACGCTCCTTATAATTGGCAGTATTTAGCGGTGGCTACGCTGCAGTATCAGAAAGTTCAGTACTAGTGCTAGCAGGTTGGACTTGCACCACGTGCTGCACAAAAATGCCTGGTGTAATAACGTGCTCAGGATCAAGCTCACCAAGATCAACTGTTTGAGAGACTTGAGCGATAGTCACGTCAGCTGCCATTGCCATAATTGGACCAAAGTTACGTGCAGATTTTCGGTAAACTAAGTTACCCCAACGATCACCCTTGTTTGCTTTTATTAAGGCGAAATCAGCTTTAATTGGATATTCCAAGACATAGTCTTTGCCATCGATATGACGAGTTTCTTTGCCTTCTGCGAGTAGAGTACTGAACCCTGTTGGGGTATATACGGCTCCAAGCCCCATGCCTGCCGCTTGAATACGGCAAGCCAAATTACCTTGTGGTACTAATTCCAGATCAATTTTTCCTGCATGATAAAGCTCATCGAATACCCATGAGTCTGATTGACGAGGGAAAGAGCAAATGATTTTACGTACCGCGCCCGTTTTTAATAATCTGGCAAGACCATGATCACCGTTTCCAGCATTATTATTAATAATGACAAGGTCTTTAATACCTAAATTTATAAGGCCATCAATGAGTTCAGCTGGCTGCCCTGCAGTTCCAAAACCACCAATCATAATAGTGGCGCCATCTTTAATTTGGCTAAGTACATCCGTGATATTTTTTTCAGCTTTATTAATCATGTTTATGTCCTATACAAAAGTAATATTAGGTATTGCGAGACTTAAGTTTTATGCATCTTCGAGACAGTCTTGTTGTTTTGGCTGTTCTATTAATAAAAGTGACGTATATTTTTGCTTATGAAAATAGAGGTAATAATCGTTTTTTGCTTAAAACATAGTAAGCAATCATGCCGATAAGAATACCCCAAAAAACAGAGCTTAATCCAAGAAAACTCATACCAGATGCTGTTGCTAAAAAAGTGATTAGCGCTGCATCTCTTTGAGAGTCATCTTTCATTGCTATAGTAATGTTGGTAGAAATAGCACCGATAAGTGCAAGACCGGCTAATGCTGCAACTAGCTCTTTGGGAAGCAAGCTAAATATCATCACGATGCTACCGGCAAGTAGTCCCCCTAATAGATAAAAAATACCGTTTGCTACACCTGCTATGTAGCGTTTCTCCTTTAATTCATGAGCATCCTTACCAGTACAAAGTGCTGCGGTGATTGCTGCTAGGACAATCGTAATACCTCCTACACAGGCGACTGCTAACGAAGCGAGACTTGTAATACTGACGATAGGCTTGGCTGGTGTGTCGTAACCATTAAGATTAAGAATCGCCATGCCAGGTAAAAACTGTCCAGTTAAGCTGACAAGAATGAGTGGAATCGCAAGGTTGAATACGGCATTCCACGTCCACTCAGGCCATATCACAGTAGGTATGGTAATGGCCAAATCTATATCGACAGGGTTCATTTTCCCCAATAGAACACTTAAAATGACACCGCATAGCAGTACCCAAATCATGGTATAACGTGGTGAAAAACGTTTGGCTACTAAGTAACAGCCAAGCATGCTAAACACGATAAATGGCATCGTATTGGTTGCTACAAATAACTCTAAACCAAATTGAAATAGGATGCCTGCCATCATGCCGGCAGCGATACCATTAGGAATCCATCTTAAAATTTTGTCAAAAGATCCAGTTGCGCCTACTAAAAAAATCACAATCGCTGATACGATATAAGCGGCTATCGCTTCATTAATACTCATATTCGGAAAGACGGTTACCAATAGTGCGGTACCAGGCGCTGACCAAGCAGTAATAATAGGGGTTTTATACTTAATGGATAAATAGATACCTGAGACGGCGGCACCTATAGATACTCCCCAGATCCACGATGCCATCATCGTTTCTGATACCTGCGCTGCTTGTGCTGCCTGAAAAAAGATAATCAATGGGCCAGCATAAGAGATTAGTACGGCCAAAAATCCTGCCACGGTGGCAGAGATTGACCAGTCGTCTTTCAATGTGTGTATTACGTTTGCCATATTGCTTCCTTGCAAATCAGCAGCGAGTAGATAGTTCTCTGTTCAATGCTATGCTACTTAATAATCTGACGAGAGAGATCAGCCTGCGTCACCACCGCCTACAGGGATAGTGCTTCCAGTGATATAAGAAGATTCATCAGAAGCCAAAAATGTGATGGCATTGACTTGTTCATCTATTGTGCCGTAACGTTTCATAAATGTGCTGTCGATGGTTTGATCAACAACTGCGTTCATCCAGCCTTTCTCCTCATCAGTTAAAGGTTTTGTATTACGTGGAATCTTTCTAGGCGGGGCTTCAGTACCACCCGTTGCCACTGCATTAACGCGAATTCCATCACTTGCATGTTCAAAAGCAAGTGATGCAGTCATGGCGTTTACACCGCCTTTTGCAGTTGAGTAGGGTATACGGTTGATACCACGCGTCGCGATGGAGGAAATATTAACAATAGTGCCAGATTGTTGTTTGATCATCGATGGTAATACTGCATGGCAACACCATAATGTTGGAAATAGTGAGCGACTAATTTCTTTTTCAATCTCTATCTCAGAGAAACTGATGAATGGTTTCATCCATATTGCACCGCCTACATTATTGACCAATATGTCAATACGACCGTAGGTATCAAGTGCTTTATCGATAACATCCTGTGCCCCTTGATAAGTCTCAAGATCAGCTTGGATAGTCGTCGCATGCCCGCCATTTGCAGTGATTTCTGCTAATACGTCTTCTACCAAAGGTGAAAAGTCTGCCATAACTATCTTGCCACCCTCATTTGCTAAGCGTAATGCGACCCCGCGACCGATACCTTGTGCGGCACCCGTTACGACACATACTTTATTATCAAAGCGCTTACTCATTGCTGTCTCCTAGAGAAAAGTATTATCTCGCTGTATTGTTTGAGCTATATTACTGCTCACTAGGTGTGAACTTTTCATAATAAAAATTGCTAGGTTTGAGGCTACTTGTATCTAACCAATTACTAACGGCATCGACCATCGCCAGAGGACCACACAGATAGACATCAACATCGCCATCATTTAGCCAATCAGCTTCAACATGGCTGGTCACATAGCCTTTGCGCTCATGGTCGCTTTCTTCGCTTGCTACACAGGTATAATAGTCAAACCAATCGTGGTTTTTCTTCACTTCTTCCAGTTTTTCAATCTCTATCAAATCAGCATCATTAGTAACACCATAGACCATCTTGACAGGATGATGAGCACCCGATATTTCTAAGCTTTTTAGCATCGATAAAAAGGGTGCGATACCTGTACCCCCAGCTAAAAATACAGTAGGGCGTACGATAGGACGTAAATAGAAACTACCGAATGGTCCTTCAAAGTCAATATCTTGACCTAGCTTGGCAATATCAGATAAAAAGGTACTCATCTTGCCATTTGGAATATTACGGACGACAAATTCAGCCTGATTGGTACTAGGCATTGAGCTAAAAGAGTAGGAACGTGTCTCATCAGAGTCAGGGATGGTGATATTGACGTACTGCCCAGGTAAAAATACTAAGGCATCTGGGTTATCAACTTCAACGCCGAAGTGAATGGTGGATTCTGACAATATATTTAGCTGCTGTAGCTTACCTTTGAACACAGATTTGCTGACTTTGCAGGCTTCTGATGAGGTTGGCACTTTAATGACGCAGTCGCTCTCAGGAATCATTTGACAGGTCAAGACGTAGCCATCATTAGCTTCGGTTTCGGTCAGCGCCTCTTCAATATACATATCAGGATGCATGTCATAGCTGCCCGACTCACAATGACAACGGCAGGTACCGCAGGCGCCATCAAGACAGTCCACAGGGATATTATATTTTTGACGATAAGCGGCTTCGGCGACGGTTTCATCCTCTTCGCATTTGATAAATCCCGTGACACCATCTTCAAACTGTAGAGCTATGTTGTATTCCATGAGAAACATCCTTTTTCAATATATGGCTACTGACTAACATCACTATATTTTTGGTTGGCTCGTTGATACTTCATAAATTACCAACAAGCTATTTTTAAATTTGATTATTTGTACTAGCTGGCAAGCATAAATAAAATCATGCGAACTCTAGACGTGATATACATCCATAATTTGATGTACGTAATCATCTTTTAATACGATGTATTTGTCCAAGATCTTTGGGCTAGCTTGATTCATGTCTATCTTGTATTTAGAGAATCCCCAATAAGTGTTAGTCTCATGATAACGATAAGACTTATTGATCCAGTTAAATCGGACGCTAACAATGCCGTCATTATCTTCAAGTAATTCGATATTAGATAAGTTATGCGTGGTGCGAGTATCAGGAATGGTTGCAGAAGAACGCTCAGTCTCGATACGGAAAATTCGATCTTCAAGCCCGCGACGATCAGGGTAATAAATCAGAGATATTTCGCGTTGCGGGTTGTTTATTAGCTCGCCATCATCATCCCAACTAGGCATCCAAAACGGACATTCTTCGTCATAACAAGCCAGCCATTCTTCCCATTTTTTTTCATCAAGCAATCGTGCTTCACGGTACAGAAACTGACGCACATCTTCGATATTAACCGTTGCATTTTTCATTAGCGATATCCTTTTATATTTGTTCGTCCTGCAATAACTAGCAAGTTACTGGTCTAAGTAGGTAGCTAATATTAGCCTGCGCCATGTAGCTGCTGTTCTTGCTCTAGGGCTTTTTTCATCTCTTCATGCCAGTATCGATGTTGCACGGTATACAACCCTTCATCTTCAGTCTTAGCTCCGCTTAACAAAGGCTTCAAGTCGATGGCTTTTGCACCTTCGTCAGCGCCTTCTATCCAGTGCTCGGAACCACGACACATGTCGTTCCATTCGAGCTTAATGCCGTTATAGCCTTGCTGGCATGAGCGGAATTCTTCTAAGTCATCTGGTGTTGCCATACCAGTTACGTTAAAGAAGTCTTCGTACTGACGGATACGACGAGTACGTGCTTCATCGCTTTCGCCTTTCGGTGCGATACACCAGATAGTGACCTCAGTTTTATCAACGGCTATTGGACGCAGCATACGGATTTGCGAGCTAAATTGATCCATGATATAGACGTTTGGATATAAGCATAAGTTACGAGAGCGTCCAATCATCCAGTCGGCCATTGCTTCACCATACTGGGCAACATAGTCATCGCGATACGCAAAATTAGGACGATCCTGCGGGTTTTCCCATTGAGTCCAGAGTAGTAAATGACCGTTCTCAAAAGAATAGAATCCGCCACCTTGACGACCCCATTTACCAGCGTTCATGGCTTTAATATTGTCTTCTTTTTTTGCTTCGTGCTCTTTGCGACGTGCTGTTGTCGCAGCATAGTTCCAGTGGACAGCTGAAACATGGTAGCCATCAGCACCATTTTCAGCTTGTAGTTTCCAGTTACCATCAAAGGTATAGGTTGAGGTGCCGCGTAGTACTTCTAGGCCTTCTGGTGATTGATTGACAATCATGTCAAGAATTTTGGTTGAACCGCCAAGCCAGTCTTCAATCGGTTCGACGTCATCTTTAAGACTAGCAAACAAGAAGCCTTTGTAATTGGCAAGTTTGACTTGCTTTAGGTCATGAGAGCCGTCTTTATTAAAAGCGTCAGGGTAACCTGCGCCGCGTGGATCTTTAACTTTAAGTAGCTTGCCAGAGTTGTTATAAGTCCAACCGTGAAAGGGGCACGTATAAGTTGCCTTATTGCCTTTCTTATGACGGCATAATTGAGCGCCTCGATGAGAGCAGGCATTGATCATACAATGCAGTTCACCTTCTTTATTACGCGCAACGATGACCGGCTGGCGGCCGATGTATGTTGTATAATAATCGTTGTTATCAGGGATTTGAGTCTCATGAGCCAGATAGACCCAATTGCTTTCAAAGATATGTTTCATTTCAAGCTCAAACAGCTCTTCATTGGTAAAGGCACTGCGATGTAGGCGATAAATCCCTTTTTCTGCATTTTCTTCTAAAAAATCATCGATAGCGATATCTGATCCTTCAGGTATTAGATTAATACGCTCGCTCATGGCTGTCTTCCTTGTAAATAACGGTGTTAAACGATGTTGGGGTATGACGCTTGATACGCCAACTGCATGCATATCAAGCGAAAATCTATAATATTTAGTAGTTGCTAACAGTAGCTAGGGATATTCAACAACTAAGCTTGCGCACGACGGCGTTCAACTTCACTGCCTTGTACTGGCTTATCGATGTCTTTTACTAAGTGAAAGTCAAAGTCGATACTGGCATAAGGCTTGTCCAGACCGTGCTCTTTTAACTTGTCAGCATCTTCTACCATATTTACTTTAGGGACTAATCCTTCACGACTAGCAAAGGCAAAGTCATCCCATAGGTACTCATCACCATCGATGTTAATTTGGGTCGTCAATTTGCGATGACTGTCAGCACTCGCGAAGAAATGAATGTGTGCTGGACGATGACCATGACGTCCTAGCGCGCCCAATACCTTTTGCGTCATACCTTCTGGCGGTACTGAATAACCTAATGGGACGATACTGCGGAAAGCATAAAGTCCGTTTTCATCAGTGATAATGCTACGACGTAGGTTAAAGTGAGACTGCGACTCATCAAAGAAAGAATAGTTACCTAAGCTGTTGGCATGCCAGACTTCAACCTTGGCGTTTGGCAGTGGCTGGTCATCTTCGCCATAAACGCATCCTTGCATAAATAAAACGGTGCCATTCTCAATATCAGTGCTATCATCTAAACGCGCAAAGCCTTTTTCTTCTGGCGCACCAGCGACATATAGTGGGCCCTCGATGGTACGTACAGTGCCACCGTCAAGACCCGCCGCTTTTAAGTCTTCTTCAATCATTAAATCCATAAAGTGATCAAAACCAAGACCAGGGGAGAGTAATCCTGCCTCTTTGCCTAAATCTCCAATGAACTCAACCCCAGACCAGTATTCATCGGCCGTGATTTTCAAATCATTGATGGTTTGCATGAGGTCGGTTACGATACGTAAGACAATGGCTTGTATACGTGGGTTAACTTGTTCAGGAAAGTCAATTTTACCTTTGATGAACTGAGTGGCTAATGCTTCAATTTGGCTGCGTTCCATGTCTCTCTCCTTGTTGAGGACTATTTAAAAGGTAGTTATATCGAGTACTCTTACTCAAACTTTATTCATTCATTGCTTATTTTTGGCAACAGGTGTCCGTTGATCTGGTATAAACCAATAATTATTAAAAAATGGGTTAAGGCGCTATTATTTGATTAACATCAAAGGTAATAATGAAATCTAGTAATAGCGTTATAAGGCACTAACTATCATCATCGCGAATAGAAGAAGGATGACGAAGTAGAGGGGTGACCTCGACTTTCATATAAGGGTAAAGTGGTAGCGACATCATAATGTCATGTAGTTCTTCATTACTTTCGACATCGAAAATACTAAAGTTAGAATACTCTCCCGCTAAGCGCCAAATATGACGCCACTTACCTTGTTCCTGCAGTTTGTGTGATAGCGCTTTTTCAGCTTGTTTAAGTTCACTGACCTTATCAGCATTCATATCTGTCGGTAACAACACATCCATTCTGACGTGATATAACATAATTATGTCCTTATATTTTATGGTTAGTCATATGGCTGATATTTGGTCTATATCAGCATTTATTTTACGGATCTTTTGGCAGAGCACTATCAGACCCCAGCGTGAGAGTCGCTTACGTAAGTTCCTAACGATATAGGATTTGAGGATGATAAATTTGCTTGTCTGGCATAGTGATAGACTTTGTCATTATCTACTTCTATACCTAGACCAGCGCCAGTTGGAATAGTTAAACCAAAATTTTGATAATCAAGCGGCTGAGCTAGGATATCCTCTATTAATAGCAACGGACCAAACAGCTCCGTGTCAAAGTTCAGACTAGGATAAGTAGAGAACACATGCGCTGATGCAGCAGTACCAATGGGTCCTTCTAGCATCGTCCCGCCATAAAGCTCGATACCCGCTAGATGTGCCATTTGTCCAATGAGACAGGCAGCCTTCAATCCGCCGGCTTGATTGATTTTTACAGCAAAAACATCGGCACAGTGATCCGCTGCCAATTGAAACGCATTATATGGATCTTGCACGACTTCATCAGCCATAATAGCCACGTCGAAGTGTTCAGCTAAACGCTTTAGCGCTGATTTATTACGCATCGATACTGGTTGCTCGATCAAATCAACGCCGCCGTCCTGCAACAGACTAATACCTTTCATAGCTTCAAGCTCTGTCCATGCTTGATTAACATCAACGGTGATGCGGCAATCGGGTAAAGCTTGTTTAATAGCCAACACGTGGGCAACATCATCAAGAATAGGGTTACTGCCTATTTTCAATTTGAAAATCCGATGTCTTCTTTTCTCAATCATTTGATGAGCTTCGGCGATGTCGGTATCAGTATTTCCGCTAGCAAGTGTCCATGCCACTTCGATACGATCACGGACGCGACCACCAATCAGCTCGCTGATAGGCAGGTTGAGTCTTTTGCCTTCGATATCGAGTAGAGCAGTTTCAATCGCGCATTTTGCAAAGCGATTACCACTAATGTGGGTGTTCAATAGCTGCATTGCTTTTGCAGTGCTTGTGGGCTTCTCTTTCATTAAAAGTGGGGTAAAGTAAGTATCGATATTGGTTTTGATACTATGAGGACTTTCTTCAGCATAACTTAAACCGCCAATCGTCGTTGCTTCGCCCCAACCTTCGTAGCCATCTTCGGTTTGGATATGTACTAGAACCAATACCTGTTCATTCATTACGGTACAAGCCAATTTATGCGCTCGAATAGTAGGTATTGGTACTAGTAAAGTATTAATTGAACGAATCATATCTGTCCTTAGTATAAAATTTTGGCTTCCTTATGCTTAATAAGAACTATAGGTGCTAAGTATTGATATGTCTAAGACCTATTTAGTCTTATTTTGATACCTTTTAGGTATTTTATTGAAAGGTATATAACATGTTATGTTCTTTAGGTATGAATATTCTGTATATGAAGTAGATTGTAGAGAAGAAGGAAATAGAACGACTTAGGATAGAAGCAACAGAAAGTCAATCAAGGAAGAAGAATGGAACTCAGGCATTTACGCTATTTCGTAGCCGTGGCAGAAGAAAAAAGCTTTAATAAGGCAGCTGCTCGTTTGTATATTTCACAGCCACCACTTAGCCGGCAGATAAAACAATTGGAAGAAGAGATTGGCGTTACGCTTATTGATAGGGAGAACCGTCCCTTGAAACTCACTGAGGCTGGCGAGTTTTTCTATGATCATGCCATTCAAATTTTAAAAAAATCAGACGACCTACGTACCATGACTATCCGTAAGGGAAATTTTGATAATTCGCTTTCGATAGGCTTTGTGTCGTCTATATTGTATGGCATATTACCGAGAGTGATAGCGCGTTTTAGAGAGGTTCATCCGAATATTGAGATTAAACTGTATGAGTTGAATTCTTGGCAGCAAACGCAGGCATTGACAGAGGGCAAGATAGATGTAGGTTTTGGCAGGTTGTTATTTGAGGATGCTTCTATTAGGCGAATGGTGCTTAGAGAGGAAGACTTAGTAGTTGCTGTTCCTATTGAGCATCCTTTATCAAAAGAAAAATGCAAAAGTTTGAGCCTTATTGATTTAACGAATGAAAATTTATTACTCTATCCAACAGCACCGAGGCCAAGTTTTATCGATTACGTATTGGACTTATTTGAAACTCGCAACTTGAAAGCGAACTATTTTATAGAAGTGCGTGAGTTGCATATTGCCTTAGGGTTGGTAGCAGCAGGAGAAGGGTTGACTATCGTACCAAAGACACTTGAGCACTTACGCGGTCAAGAGATAACCTATATACCATTTGAAGAGGGGATACTAACTTCGCCAATTGTGATGAGTATCAGGCATTTCGATAAGTCCGAACTATTAGAAACGCTATTAGATGTCACTTATCAAATTTATGATGAAGAAGGGTTTATTTATAAGCGTGAATATATTTAGAGGATTTGAAAAAACAAAGATAGACAAGTTTAATTAAGAGCTTTGGGTGTTGAAAGTTCTTGCTTGATAGCTATACAGTCTTGATAAGTAGGGGTTGGGGCAATGATAAACTTTAAAAGGTATGCGTAAAAACTTGGTCAGCCAATGACTTGAAAAGAAATTTACTATGACCAAGTAAATGCATATCTACCATTTTTCTTATATTTCACCATATGTTTTAAAACACAACTATTTTAAAACACAACTATAAAAAACAATTAAGGAGCGATTATGCATATCACAGCGAATTTTGACGCAGGAAATATTGACGTTATCAATGCAGAAGACAAAAACGACATTCAATTAGCCATTCGTCCAGACGTTGGCGAAGAGTTTTTTCAATGGTTTAACTTTCGCCTATTTGGTGAGGTTGGAGAGCAGTATGTTCTCAATATTATGAATGCAGGGGAAGCGTCTTATCTGGAAGGATGGGAGGATTACCAAGCGGTTGCTTCGTACGATCGCCAGCATTGGTTCCGTCTGCCGACGACTTATAAAGAGGGCAAATTAACCATCGTGGCAGAGTTAGAATGCGAAACCATGCAAATTGCTTATTTTGCGCCTTACAGCTATGAGCGTCATCAAGATTTATTGGCGGCCGTGCAGATGCACCCGTTAGTAACGTTAGAGCATCTAGGCGAAACGCTTGATAAGCGCGATTTAACTTTGGTTAAGATTGGCGATGGTGCTGCCCACAAGCGCAATATATGGATTACTGCCCGTCAGCATCCAGGTGAAACGATGGCTGAATGGCTCATCGAGGGCTTATTGTATAGCTTGCTAGATAGCGATAACGCGACCGCAAAACAGTTATTAGATAAAGCCAACTTTTATATTGTGCCCAATATGAATCCCGATGGTAGTGTGCGTGGTCACTTGCGTACTAATGCTGTCGGCACTAACTTAAACCGTGAATGGCAAAGTCCAAGCTTAGACAAAAGCCCTGAAGTATTTCATATGATTAATAAAATGGAAGCGACAGGCGTAGACCTATTTTATGATGTGCATGGCGATGAAGCATTGCCGTACGTATTCCTTGCTGGCTCTCAAGGGACACCAAGTTATAGTGACCGTCTCGCACAGCTACGCGATAGATTTTCAGACGTATTAAAATTAGCCAGTGCCGATTTTCAGTCCGAATTTGGCTATGAAATTGATGCACCGAGTGCTGCCAATATGACCGTTGCCACCAATTGGGTAGCAGAACGTTTTGATTGCCTTGCTAATACGTTAGAGATGCCATTTAAAGATAATAATAATCTGCCTGACGAAGAGATGGGTTGGTCACCAGAGCGTTCTATCAAATTAGGGGAAGCATCACTAATTGCAATGCTTGCTGTCGTCGATGATTTACGGTAGGTAGTGATTCAATAGGAGAGAGAAAATAATAGATATCCCAGTGATAATAACCCAATTACAATAAATAGTGCTCTTGAACATACGTCACACACAGATCATAAAACGCTTGGGCGGGCGGAGAGATCGATTTATCAGCGAGTTTAAAGATACCGATCTGTCGGTTTAAAGAAGGGTCAACTAAATCTATCCAAACCAGCTCGGGTTCATTAGCAGGGAAGGCAAGCTTAGGTAACGTGGTGATACCCAGATCATTACGCAATAAAGAAAATAGCGATGTAATGTTTTCGACTGTGTATCTAGCCCTGCGATTGAGCGCCTCAGCTGGTGTGTTTTCGAGCAACCTGCAAGTACCGTTATAAATAAATGGCTGCGACATAAGTTGCTGCCATGTTAGCCCTTGGGACTGATTTAACTCGTTGTTCAGCGCATTGCTTTTAAGACAGACTACTCCAATCGGGTCTGATATGAGTAGGGTGAAATCTATATTCGTTTGATCAATACTGGTGCAATTGCCTAGTGCCAAATCTATCTCACCTGCCAACAATCGATTGGCTACACCAATAGAATTGTCATCTATCAATACAATCTCAATATCAGGATACTTTTTTGAGTATTCGACCAATACGCTAGGTAGTAGCTTAGTCACTAGCGACGGCACGCTTGCAATTCTAATTTTACCTTTATCACCAGCTGCGGATGCTCTTAAGTCATCTTCTAGCGCTTGATACACGCCAAGGAACTGCTCGATTTTTGGTAAGCAGGTTTCACCAAAGGGCGTCAGTATCGCTTTGTTTCCCACTTCAAATAAGCGCTGCCCTAAGGTTTTTTCCAATTCCTTTATCGAGGCTGACAAAGCAGCTTGCGAACGGTTGGCGCGATCCGCCGCCGCCCGAAACCCTCCTTCTTCCACGACAAATAAGAAATGGCGTAATTGCTGTAGCTTCATATTCAGACCATCCAATACTATTCTCTAATAATTTATCTTAAATGATAGATTAAATCTATCAAAATTCAAATTTAATTAGTTAGATTTATCGTTATGAATTGAGTAGGATAAGTCATATAGCAATTGGCAGTGATTAAATAAATCTCAGATCGCTTACTGCTGAAACCACTTATCAAAGGACATGACAATATGACGACTCACTCAAACAAACAGGCCGTTAAAACCTCGCTTTATGCGTCTAAAGCACCTTTGGAGTGGGCCATCACTAATAACGGAACCTTATACACCGCCCAAATTCCTATTGATGAAAATGGTGATGTCGTTGCAGGTGGTATTGAAGCGCAAACTCGCCAAACGCTAGACAATCTTAAGCACACGCTAGAATGTGCCAATGTTGGCATGGATGCAGTTCTACAAGTAATGATCTATGTGACTGATCGCGACTATCTAAGAACAGTCAATCAAGTCTATGCTGAATACTTTGAAGCACCCTATCCAAATCGTGCGGCGCTGGTGATATCCGGATTGGCTCGTGAAGAGATGCTGGTTGAGTTGGTCGTATATGCCGCTGTGCCTTAAATTTTGAATGTAATCTAGTTAATAAATCAAATAGTTAATACTTTATCAAGGAAGCTCTTATGTCAGCTCACACCGCCCAACAGATATTGCAGCAAGACCCAACCAAATCACTTTATATCAATGGTGAATGGCAGGCAGGCGTAAATACCATTGCCAATATTAACCCATCTGATATCACTGAAACTATCGGCGAGTTCGCACAAGCCAGTGGCGATCAAGTCAAAGATGCCATCGCGGCGGCGCGTCAAGCCCAGCCAAAGTGGGAAGCGACTCCTTTAGAAAAAAAGCAGTCTATCCTACAAGCGATTGGCGATGAAATGATTGCTCGCTGTGATGAGCTAGGTACGCTGTTGTCTCTTGAAGAAGGTAAGCCGTTTGCCGAAGGTCGCGGTGAAATTTATCGCGCAGGTCAGTTCTTCCATTACTATGCGGCGGAAGTATTGCGTCAAATGGGTGATACGGCTGATTCAGTGCGCCCTGGGGTTAAAGTCGAAGTCACCCGTGAAGCAGTCGGAGTAGTCGCCATTATCTCACCTTGGAATTTTCCAACGGCCACCGCTGTGTGGAAGATCGCGCCAGCGCTAGCGTTTGGTAACACAGTCATTTGGAAGCCTGCGAATTTAACACCAGCCAGCGCAGTGGCATTGGCTGAAATTATCCATCGTCAAGGCCTGCCAGAAGGCACATTTAACTTACTATTGGGTGGCGGCTCGTCAGTCGGTGATGCGCTCATCAATTCTACAGATATCGATGCCGTTAGCTTTACGGGTTCTGTACCAACAGGTCGCAAGGTCGCTGCTGCGACTGCACCAAACTTTATTCGTTGTCAGCTTGAGATGGGCAGCAAAAATGCCTTGGTTATCGCTGACGATGCCGATTTACAAGTCGCTATCGATGCGGCAGTGGCTGGTGCGTTTGGTGGTTCGGGACAAAAATGTACCGCTTCGTCACGCCTCATCGTAATGGACAGTATTCATGATGCCTTTGTCGAAGGTGTGGTCGCAAAAATGAAAACCTTAAAAGTCGGCCATGCGCTTGATGAAGGTATCTTTATGGGTCCTGTTGTCGATGACAAGCAGCTGGCATCAAACATGGACTGGATCGAAAAGGCCAAACAGTCTGGTGCAAATTTAGCCTTTGGTGGTGAGCGTTTAGAGATGCCGCATGACGGCTACTATATGTCGCCGACGTTATTTACCGAGACGGACAACAGCTGGGATATCAACCAAGAAGAGGTGTTTGCTCCGCTGGCTTGTGTCATGCGTGTCAAGGATTTGGACGAAGCGATTGCCATGACCAATGACACGCGTTTTGGTCTGACGGGCGGTATCATTACCCAAAGCTTACGCAGCAGTGCGATGTTCAAAGAGCAAGTACAAGCTGGCTGTGTCATGGTCAATCTAGCAACTGCAGGTACTGATTATCACGTGCCATTTGGTGGTCGTAAACAGTCAAGCTTTGGCCCGCGCGAGCAAGGTCAATATGCCAAAGAGTTCTATACCATCGTCAAGACCGCTTATCAAAAAGCGTATTAGAAACCTGTTTGACAAGCATGTTAGCCGCTATCGACGCGACAGGGTGTAAACACGCACTGAATAGCAAATGATAGCGGTCACTTATAAAAGTATTAAAGGGAATTGATATGTACCAAGATCATATCGTCATTGACGGATTACAGTATAGCCATTGGGATCGCGATTATTTTAAGATGCTGCAAGCCAGTGGTATCAATGCGGTACATGCCACCTTGGTCTATCACGAAGACGCTCGCCAAACCATGACCCGCTTTGCTGAATGGCATGCACGCTTTGAGCAAAACTCAGATCTTATCTTGCCCGTGTACTCAGTGGCTGATATTAAAATGGCAAAAGAGCAGGGTAAAGTCGGCATCTTCTTTGGCGCGCAAAACTGCTCACCAATCGATGATGAAATTGGTTTGATTAGCGTGATGCGTCGTCTGGGTCTATTGATCATGCAGCTGACTTATAACAACCAGAGCTTACTAGCAACAGGCTGTTATGAGCAGAATGATAGCGGTATTACTCGTTTTGGTCAGCAAGCCATCGCTGAGATGAATCGTGTCGGTATGATTATTGACATGTCACACAGCGCTGAGCGTTCAACGCTTGAGGCGATAGAAGTCTCATCGCGTCCGATATGTATCAGTCATGCCAATCCAACCACGGCTCATGAGGCCCTGCGTAATAAATCGGACACGGTCATCAGTGCCTTGACCCAAGCAGGCGGGTTGTTAGGTTTCAGCTTATACCCGTTCCATTTGCCAAATGGTAGTGACTGTACGCTTGATGATTTCTGTACCATGATTGCTAATTGCGCTGATAAATATGGCGTCGAACATTTAGCGATTGGTAGTGACTTATGTCTCAATCAACCGCAAGCCGTGCTTGAGTGGATGCGTAATGGACGTTGGTCAAAAGCGATGGACTATGGCGAAGGCAATGCCAGTAATTCAGGTTGGCCAGATACTTTGCCATGGTTTGCAGGTAAGGACGGTATGGAAAACATCTATAACGGTCTGCTAAAGCACGGTTTTAATGAAAGCGATGCTGGAAAAGTCATCGGTCAAAACTGGTTCGATTTTTTAGAGCAAGGATTAAAGCCTATGGCTTGAACAGCCACTTCTAAAGGTTTTTTAGCCAGTTATTGTGTGAAATCGCTATAAGACGATAGTCGTGTTATAGCGCATATCCATTTGAAGTAGGTAATTTTAAATTAGATAGGGATGTATAGTGAGGTCGTTTGATCACATCCTCATTGCTACCACTCTGATCTGAAACGCAACGTTAGCATAGCATATGGAGCCACATCATGGCCGATTTAAAGGGATTTAATCAAAATGAGCAAGGACGCTCAACTCCTGTTAATCAAGGAACAAGTGAGTCCGAAGCCGCCGCTATTTCTACCGATACATTAGGTCTCAAAAACCCCGCATTTTGGTACAGTGGCGGATTCATTGTAGCCTTTGTTTTGATGGCGATTTTTGCAGAAGCACGCTTAGCAAAAATAGTTGAAGTGGGCTTCGCGTGGTCCGTCAAGATATTTGGACCTTTTTGGCAGATATTGTTATTAGCGACCTTTGTTATTGCTTTGGCTGTCGGTGCTGGTCGCACAGGCCGCGTGATATTGGGAAATTTACCTGTTCCTGAGATAGACAGTTTTAAGTGGATGGCCATTCTTTTCTGCACACTATTGGCTGGGGGCGGGGTTTTTTGGGCCGCCGCCGAGCCAATCGCGCATTTCGTTTCAGCACCTCCTTTATACGGTGAATCAGCCGATCTACAACAGCGCGCTTTTAACGCATTGTCTCAATCATTTATGCATTGGGGGTTTTTGGCGTGGGCGATTGTTGGTAGTTTGACTGCGATTGTGATCATGCATTTGCATTATGACAAAGGCCTACCATTAAAGCCTCGCACCTTACTCTATCCTATGTTTGGTGAGCGTGTACTCACAGGCCAAACTGGCGCAATTATTGATGCTTGCTGTATCGTGGCGGTTGCTGCGGGCACGATCGGTCCTATTGGTTTCTTGGGCTTGCAAACCAGCTATGCACTCAATGAATTGTTCGGTATTCCTGATACGTTCACGACTCAGCTAATCATTATTGTCTTTGCCATCGTACTCTATACGTTGTCTGCGATCAGTGGTCTGACTCGTGGTATGCAGCTACTCAGCCGCTTTAACGTCATTTTAGCTTTTGCGCTGATGGTCTTTATTTTGATATTTGGACCGACCAATTTTATTGTCAACGGCTACATTCAGGGTGTCGGCACTATGATTGACAACTTCGTTCCAATGGCGACCTTTCGCGGTGATGAAGGATGGCTGAGCTGGTGGACGGTATTCTTTTGGGGTTGGTTCTTGGGTTACGGCCCCATGATGGCCATCTTTATCGCTCGCATCTCACGTGGTCGTACGATTCGCCAATTGATTACCACCGTTTGTATTATTGCACCGCTCGTGACGTGCTTTTGGTTCACCGTCGTTGGTGGTTCTGGTTTAGCATTCGAGATTGCCAACCCTGGTAGTGTCAGTAGTGCATTTGAAGGCTTCAATCTACCCGGTGCATTATTAGCCGTCACGCAGCAACTCCCATTTCCTTTGATTACCTCGATATTGTTCTTGATTTTGACGACGGTATTTATCGTGACCACTGGCGACTCGATGACTTATACCATCAGTGTGGTCATCAGTGGCGAGCGTGAGCCGAACGCCATGATTCGTACCTTTTGGGGCATCATGATGGGGGTGACAGCGATTGTTTTAATCTCGCTTGGCTCGGGTGGCGTGACCGCATTACAGTCCTTTATTGTGATTACCGCCGTGCCCGTCTCTTTTGTGCTGTTGCCATCGTTATGGAATGGCCCGCAAATCGCGCAACAAATGGCGAGAGAGCAAGATCTGTATCGCCCTAATCAGGTAGAGGTGAGACACAAAATCAGTGAAGAGAAACAGGCTAAGAAAAAATTGGCTGAAAAAGTTAATTGAAGCACTAAATCACTGAACGGTAAATAAGAAACTAGCCCTCATCTATACCGCTGACTTCTTATTTACCGATAGATATTATCATTGAGACTAGGGTGTGTTTGACATTCACAAATAGGCACTGCTGATTGCTAAAACTGTTCCAGACAAGGCGTAAAACGATGGTAATGCTCGTGCCTTAACGAGATTTACAACGCAGTATGGGGTATTTTAGCATCAGCTCGAAGAGACAGGACTCTTTTTTGCCACTTCATTGTTAAAAATAAATGCTTAGAATGATTAAGCTTACTATTTTCAACGTCGAACTGTCTAAAAAATAGTCTCTGTCAGTGCCATGGTCGAATATCAAACACGCCCTGTTAACAAAGCTGCTGGCTCAGCATATTAGGTAAGGTAGTGACATTATGAATATGGTTTATGCAAATGATAAAAGTATCGACGTCAAATCGCCTTTACTTAGTACAGGTTTCCGTACTCGTGATGTGATTATGGATGCGCAAAGATTGGGCGCTATGCATCAAACCCGCGTTAGCTTTGTGCGTACGTTACTGCGTAAAATTGATAGAGAAAAATGGACGCTCAACACTCATCTGTGGGATTTGGATGGGCAAGGCTATGGCAAGGTTATCTATCGTTTACATACCCCAGAGCATCTGTATCATCTGGTGGTGTTTTGTAATGAGCTGGCTGATGACGAGCGTAATGATAGAGTGATTGCCCAAAAATGGGATGTCACCTTTGGTCTGGTGTTTGGTGAGATAAGCGAAGAGTTACTGAGTAATCTACAAGCCAACGTACCGCTACAAGAAGCTGGTCGTAACTCCAACATGATGATGGTGCTGGCACGAGCAAACAAGAGCGTCCGAGTCTTTGATCATATCGTCAGCTCACTTGCGGCTGGTAAGCAGCCTGATATTGATGTACTCGCACAAGTCGGCTACATCCTGCGTACCACGGCGGTCTATGGCAATGGTAAGTTCGGTATTTATGATTTTAAGCCGTTAGATCATAGCGAGGACTTTAATCAGTCGTTCCGAGCGCAGATGTGTGCTGTGTACTTGCTGCGCGAGTTTAGCTTAGACTGGGTCGATTATTTGGCACAGCAAAAAGGTGGCAGCAACGCAGTCAAGCTGCATCCAGAAATCAAGCGCTACTTGGGGATTGGTAATGCCACCGGTCTGGGTATGGCGCCTTATTTAATCAATCATCCATGCGTGGTTGACCAATGGCTGACCACCCGTGAAGAGGCGTTGCAAGCGACATTGGTTTGTCAGATTGAGCCTAAAGAAACCGCACATTTTGCCAGTCTAATTAAACGTGCTATTCAGCATTTTGGCGAGATTGTCACTATTAATGAGCAGCAAATCAAACGCAATGAAACGGTTGTTAGAGAATTAATTATTTTACAAAACAACTTGATGACAACCATTAATAATCATGCGACATGGGTGGATTTTTTACAGGTACATGACCATTTGAGCTTTGAGAGCCAAGAAGTCATCATTTCTTGCTTAATAGAGCTGTATCCTGAACGTGTCGATGCACTGCTCGAAAGCGTCAATGCTGATGAAGCATTATCGTTACCAAAAGGCAAAGTCATTCAGGATCTAATTGACGTCTTAGAGCAGCATTATCGCTGGGCCATTGATATCGACTTTACTCAGCCTGAGAATAGCCATTGGTTTTGGTATCGTTCCATCGATAAGGAAGAGCCACGTATGGGTATACGTGGTCAGGAGCCGGGTGCTGATCGTGAGCTGTCCTTGGATATCGCTCGCCAAGCCAATCATTTATATTTGGCTTTAAAACAAGCCAATTCGCAGCAGCTACTATCAGAGTTCATCTTGAATAAGCCCAAATATCGCTCAATTGCGCGCCGCGTTTGGACAATGGGGCATAAGCATCTGGGTGATATTCAGATGAATGTCTTGCACAAATACGCATTACCCATGCATCTATTACGGTGTAAATTATCAATGTTTGGGGCAACCAAGTTTGATCCCAGATCCGATCGCTGGGTCAGGATTACTTTGTTTCAAGGCGCGCCATTATTTGCAGAAGTGCATAGTGATGAATGGTTGTTTCCTTTATTGCCTGATGTATCAATAGAGCAAGGAGGCTCTGACTTATGATGGTATCGCACAATGAAATCGTCACGATGGTATACAAAGCTTTTACTGGGCTGCACCGAGAGGTGGGAGAAGCTGATGTGATAGCCACTATGGTCGCCGAACTACAGATGGCAGGATTGGATGGTATCAAACATTTTAATAATGCCACTCCTTATATCTTGAACGAGATTGATACGCCAATCGATATCGTTCATCAAGAAGAAGGTGCTATCCGTTTAGATCTGCATGGTAGTAGCTTAGCCTGTCATTTACCGACTATCATTGACTATGCGCTTGAAAAAATGGGCGACTCAGCGCATTTTTATATTTATTTGCAGAACTGTCATAATCGCTGGTTGGCTTATAGCGAGTTAGTGGGACTGGCTGCCAAAGGCTATGCTTGTTTGGCCAAGTGGGATAATGGCTCCGTGCCCAAACATACATTGTTTACGTTAAATAAAGACTTTGTCTATCCTGACCTTTACTTTTTTGATAAGGCACAGTCCAACTACAATACCAATGATATGGTCATTGAAATTGCCACGCAAAACTTCGATATCGAACATGATATCCAGCATTTCGATCGTAAAATATCGACAGATGCATTGTTTGAAACGCATCAGCGCGCATGGAAAGAAGGCATCTATGTCGATGATATGCAATGGGAAACACTCAAAAAAACAGCCGCTGCCATATTGGTCGAAAACAGCGAGGAGTCAAGTCGCGGCGCAGGAGGCGTATAAAGAATAAAAACATTTATTTTAGGTTATATGAGTAGCAACTGTTAAACATATTCGACGTGAGCAGTCAGATATTATTTAATCGACATATACCACGGCTAAATTTTGCAAAATGGTACCAACACTTCTACCAACGTTTGAACCTCTTTTCGATCTGACTCATAGTTTCATTTATATAACTAACCCCTCCTTGTCTATCCTCATTTATGTATCACATGCGTTTATTTACAACGCTTACGTCTTGTCATTTTAAAAATGTTCTGCTAGGTTACATAACGATAATATAGTTATCTATATATAAAATACTGTTACAAAGCGCCAACTTCATACAGTTTTTATTAGATGATTTTTTATCTGCCAGAAATGTCAAAACGTAAGAGGTTGTAATCATGTTAGATTTAGCAAATATGACGCCACAAGAGGTCAGAGCACTAATTGGTAAGAACGAAATCAACAAGCCGACTTCTGGCATGTGCAAAGGTCACATACAAGCAAACTTAGTCATAGTACCCAAAAAATTGGCCTATGATTTTTTATTGTTTGCACAAAGAAACCCAAAATCTTGTCCTATTTTAGACGTAACAGATGTTGGTAGTTCGGAACCGCGGCTGATGGCGAAGGGCGCAGACTTGAAGTCTGATGTCCCAAAGTATCGAATATATGAGTTTGGCGAGCTAGTAGCTGAGGTGTCAGACCTAACAGACTATTGGAGAGACGACTTGGTCTGCTTTCTTTTAGGATGTAGCTTCTCCTTTGAGTCTGCCATGCTCAATGCATCCATTCCTGTCAGACACATCGAAGACAATCACAATGTGCCGATGTATATCACGAATATAGAAACTGAGCCTGCAGGACAGTTTTATGGAAAAATGGTGGTCAGCATGCGACCGATACCTTATCCATTAATCACCAGAGCCGTACAAGCCACCTCTCGGTTTCCGCAAGTACATGGCGCGCCTATCCATATTGGAGACCCTAGTGTCATCGGTATAACAGACATCCATTCTCCCGATTTTGGTGATGCATCACTCATAAAGGAAGGTGAAGTGCCTGTGTTTTGGGCTTGTGGTGTAACGCCTCAAAGCATCGCAATGACCAGTAAACCTGAACTGATGATAACGCACGCGCCGGGACATATGTTTATCTGCGACCCAAAAGATGAAGACTTGGCAGTTCTGTAATTTTGGATGACAACGCTATTTTAAAAGGCCATTTTAAAATGTAATGGCATCCAATCTTGTTTGTCCACAAAGCTTTCAATAAATAAAAACGTAGTGTTTAACATTAAGGCCCTATTCACATCAGTTACATCGCACAAATTTTTTATAAAAAATAATTATTCACTTTTACTCTAATGGAATAGCTAACAATATGAATATTAACTTTATAGATCTAGAAAAGCTGATCAAAATCGCAGAAAGCGCTGACATACAATCATTAGAAGTGACCGATGGTGATGCACGCATCTCTATCATTTGTCAGGCTAATGGCAATACCCCTCACTCAAAAACTGCTCATTCAGAATCACGTACAGTAACCTCCCACAATAACACTTCTAATAATACCAGTGCAGACAACAGTTCTATGGATGAAACGGTGACTACTGAGGTTGCCAATTCATCTGCCTCTTCATCTTCATCTCAAGTATTGGCACCTATGCTCGGTACTTTCTATCTTCGCTCTGAGCCGACCGCTGAGGCGTTCTTTAAAGTAGGCGATCAGGTAGTAGCAGGGCAGACCCTATGTATCATTGAAGCCATGAAAATGATGCATGAAGTAAAAGCAGAAGCTGACGGTACGATTCAAGAGATTCTGATCGATGAAGGTGATGTCGTAGAATATGCACAGCCTTTATTTATTATAGCGCCAGACAGTTAAAGTCAATCAATAGCCACTCAATATTGTATAGACGCTACACATACACTGTATTTGACACTATATTTTTAAGGGAATAAATATGTTCACAAAAATCTTAATTGCCAACCGTGGCGAGATTGCTCTACGTATTATCCGAGCTTGTAAGCAGCTGGGTATTAAATCTGTCATTGCCTATTCTGAATCAGACAAAGACTCATTGCCTGTACGCCTAGCCGATGAAAAAATCTGTATCGGGCCTGCCAATGCCACGCACAGCTACCTCAATCAAAGAGCGCTGGTTTCTGCTGCAAAAATCACCAACGCACAAGCCATCCATCCAGGCTATGGCTTTTTGTCTGAAAACGCAGACTTTGCTGCCTTGATTGAAGACTCAGGCCTCACGTTTATTGGCCCAACGGCTGACAATATCAGAAATATGGGCGACAAGGTTGAAGCCAAAAAACAAATGACAATGGCTGGCGTGCCCTGTGTGCCTGGTTCTGATGGCGCATTGCCTGCTGATTCAGAGCAAGTTATCAAGATTGCCAGTGACGTTGGCTATCCAGTCATCATCAAGGCAGCAAGCGGCGGCGGCGGGCGTGGTATGCGCGTGGTCGAAAAAGAAGCCGACTTACTCTCTGCTATCTCTATGACGCAAACAGAAGCCAAAGCCAATTTTGGTAGCGCTATCGTCTATCTTGAAAAATACTTACAAGCACCTCGTCATATCGAAGTGCAAGTCATGTCTGATACTCACGGCAATGCTATTTATTTAGGCGAGCGTGATTGCTCTATGCAGCGTCGTCATCAAAAAGTCATTGAAGAAGCGCCAGCACCTGGTATCACCGAAGAGCAGCGTCAGAAAATCGGTCAAGCATGTGTCACAGCTTGTGAGCAAATGCAGTATAGAGGCGCAGGCACGTTTGAGTTTTTATACGAAAACGGCGAGTTCTTCTTTATCGAGATGAATACTCGTGTGCAAGTTGAGCACACCATCACTGAGATGGTGACGGGCGTCGATATTGTACAGGAGCAAATAAGAGTAGCTGCAGGGCTTCCACTGGCATACAAGCAAAGTGATATCGCCATTACCGGACACGCTTTTGAGTGCCGTATCAATGCTGAAAACGCGCAGACATTTTTACCAAATGCGGGGCGCATAGACTACTGCCACATGCCAGCAGGGTTTGGTATCAGAGTGGATAGCCATGCTGAGTCGAACTACACCGTGCCACCATCTTATGACAGCTTGATTGCCAAGATATGTGTACAAGATCGTTCAAGAGAAAAAGCGATAGAAAAAATGCGTGCGGCTCTATCGGAGGCGCAAATTACGGGTATTGATACCAATATTGGTTTGCATCAACGTCTGTTTGAAGATGAGGTGTTTTGTCAGGGTCAAATGAGTATTCATTATCTAGAAGAGTGGATACAAGACAATATATAAATCAGGTCTTGCCCGCAAAAGCGAAAACCAAATCTGACATTAGCGTCAGAATAAAGATATATAGTCGGTTCAATATAATTTGGATACAAGGAAGGCGAGTGAAAGTACTACAAGTCGTAGACTAAGCGAGCCTGACACCGTATCCAATTTATAGAGGATTTGACTATAGCAAATAAAAAGTAATGGAGTGCGTGCTGATGGAACTACAATGGCAACTATGCAGTGAAACCAATCTAGCGTTGTTTTTCCCTAAACCGATCACCTTAGAAAAACAACAAAAATGCTGGGCTTTGTCAGACAGTATCCAGAAAATGCCAGAAGTCATCGAAGTGGTGATTGGTATGAATACGCTCAGTGTATTCATCGTACCATTAACATGGGCTGAGCTTACTACCTTTAAAGATAAGCTGTCAGATTTGCTCAATGACATCCCTTCAAAAACCATCCATGGCAAGCACGTCGAGATACCAGTACATTACGGTGGGCAATATGGCCCTGATCTAGCGGCCATGGCGAATGAGCTAAATCTCTCGGTTGAAGCTGTTGTTGAGCTACATACCAAAGCCACTTATACGGTTTACTTTATCGGTTTTCAGCCAGGATTTCCTTATCTTGGCGGCTTGTCTGAGTCGCTGTATTTCCCAAGACACGCCATCCCTAGAACTCAAGTACCCGCAGGTTCAGTGGGTATCGGCGGCGAGCAGACAGGGGTGTATCCTTTTGAGTCTCCAGGTGGCTGGCAGTTACTCGGCCAGACGGATACTGCTTTATTTGATTTAACCAAGTCTTCTCCGACGTTGCTTAACGCAGGCGATACTTTGACATTTAAAGCGATTGATATTCATCAATAAGCGATAAATAAAAGATGCATGAATCAAATAGACAAATAAACAGGTGGTATCAATGAAAATTTTAACTGCGAGTGCCCTTGCTAGTATTCAAGATTCGGGACGACTGGGTTACCGAAGCATGGGCGTGGGTAGAAATGGTGTGATGGACAGCTGGGCGCTACAAGCCGGCAACGCTTTGATGAAAAACGAAGCCAACGAACCTGCTATTGAAATAGCGCTCGGTGAGCTAACCATACAGTTTGAAGAAAGCATCAGTTTTTGCTTAACGGGTGCTTTATACGAGGCGTATCTAGATGACAAACGCGTTCCTTGCTATTGGCGTATCAATGCAACAGCTGGACAGACGCTTAAGCTTTTGCGTCCGCTACAAGGCATGTATACCTATTTATGTGTGCATGGTGGCTTTGACATCGGGCCAGTATTGCAGTCAGTCAGCACCAATCTCAAAGCAGGATTTGGCGGATTTGAAGGTAGATACCTAAAAGCCGATGATAGATTAACGGTAAAAACCGAATCAAACCTGCCTGTCATTGGGGTGGCCCGTCTTGCGCCAACCGAGGTTATTCGAGTGATAAAAAGCAGTGAATACGACTGTTTCACTGAGTCGTCTCAACAAGCGTTTGAGACCCAGCCGTGGAAACTACAAAGCAGTAGCAACCGTATGGGTTACCGCTTAGAGGGAGCTACAGCGCTTGAATTTAGTAAGCCAGTAGAAATGAGCTCACATGGCGTTGATATCGGTATGATTCAAGTACCACCACAAGGCCAACCGATTGTACTCATGGCGGATGGGCAAACAACGGGTGGCTATCCTAAAATCGCAACCGTGATTCAAGCAGACATAGGTCTGATGGCACAGATTAGATTTGGCAAAACCTGTCAGTTCGTCGTTGTGTCATTAGAGCAGGCATTGCGTGAACAACAAAAAAGACAACATTACATCGATCAAATAAAGGAGTATGCCAATGAAAATTGATTTAAATGCTGATGTGGCGGAAGGCTGCGGGCAAGACGATAAATTACTAACGATAGTCAGCTCAGCGAATGTCTGCTGCGGTCTTCATGCTGGTTCTTACAGCGAGATGCTAGCAACGTTGCAATTGGCAAAAGCAAACAACGTGAGCGTAGGCGCACATCCTGGTCTAAATGACAGAGAAAACTTTGGCCGTATTCATCAGTCGTTAAGTGAAGCCGATTACCGTGCTTTATTGGCATATCAGTTGGGTGCAACCAAAGCGCTCTGTGACTTGGTTGGTGTGTCATTAGACTACGTAAAACCGCATGGTGCATTGTACAACCAAGCCGCTATTGATAAAGACTTATCAGATATCTTGGTGAGCGAAATCAAACGATTTGATCCAAGCCTAAAGGTCATGGGTTTGTCCGGTGGCTACTTGGTTAAATCCGCTAAGAAGCATGGTTTAGAAGCCATATCAGAAGTATTTGCCGATAGAAACTATGAAAAAGACGGCTCGCTGGTCTTTCGTAGCAAAGACAATGCCCTGATAACCGACACAGACGAAGCGGTTAAGCATGTGTTGCAGATGATTACTGAAGGGACGGTTACCAGTGTTTGTGGTCAGACCGTACCAGTAGAAGCGCAAAGCATCTGCCTACATGGGGATGGTGAACACGCCATTTTATTTGCACAAGAAATAAAGAAACAACTAGAGCTAAAAGGTATCACTATATCTGCCCACTAAATATCCGTTTCCTAATCATTTGATTAAATAATCCCATATAGCACAAGGATGTTTATGAGCACCATAAAAAAACACAATACCGCCATTTTAGGCGCGGCCTTCCTGATGGCTACATCAGCAGTAGGGCCAGGGTTTTTGACCCAAACGGCCACATTCACCGAAAGCCTAATGGCGAGTTTCGGCTTTGTTATCTTAATATCTATTGTTATGGACATCGGCGTCCAGCTTAACGTTTGGCGAGTAGTCGCTGTCTCCAAAAAACGTGCACAGGAAATCGCCAACTTGGTGTTTCCTGGTGTCGGTTACTTGCTCGCGTTCTTAATCATTGCGGGTGGTCTGGCTTTCAATATTGGTAATATTGGCGGTGCCGGACTTGGCATGCAGTCCATGTTCAATATGTCACCCATTACAGGCGCCCTGATCAGTGGTGTGATTGCCGTAGCGATATTTTTAGGCCGAGAAACGGGTCCTATGATGGATAAGTTCGCTCAGTTAATGGGCTTTATCCTGATTGTATTGGTCATTTATGTGGTCTTTAAATCTGATCCGCCATTAGCAGAAGCCGTCAGCAAAACCATCATGCCTGACAAAATTGATGCAGTGGCTATCGTGACGCTAGTCGGCGGTACGGTTGGTGGTTATATTACCTTTTCAGGGGCGCATCGCTTATTAGAAGCAGGCGTCAGCGGAGAAGAGAATTTAAAATCAGTGACCAGAAGCTCTGTCTCTGGTATTTTAATTGCCTCTGTGATTCGCGTATTTTTATTCCTTGCCGTATTAGGCGTGGTATCTCAAGGCTTTGCATTAGACCCAGCAAACCCAGCCATGTCGCCGTTTCAGTACATTTTAGGAAATGCGGGTAAAGTTATTTTTGGTATGGTGATTTGGGCGGCTTCTGTGACCTCGGTGATTGGTGCTGCTTATACCTCTGTGTCTTTTATGACCAACTTCCATCCATTCATTGAAAAGCACAAACGCTACTTCATTATTGGTTTCATCGTGATCTCGACAATGGTGTTTGCCACTATCGGTAAACCAGCCCAAGTACTGGTATTGGTCGGTACGTTAAATGGTTTGGTATTGCCTATCGCTATGGTCATCATCCTGATTGCTGCCTACAGAAAAAATATCGTTGGCAATTATAAGCATCCTATTTGGATTGCGGTATTTGGTTGGTTAATCGCCATCGTGATGAGCATCCTAAGTGTCATGACCATTGCTAAATATCTGGGCATGAGTTAAAAAATTAAGATAAGGAATGTATTATGGATATAGAGCAAATAGAACGTGTGGTCAAACTGGTTGAAAGCAGTCAGCTGCACGAAGTCACGATTGCAGACAATGGGCAGTCTATTACGGTCATTAATAATCTAGGTGCGCAGAATAATGTGAGCGCGAATCCTATAGAGGCCACGCCTACGCATGAGCCTGAACAGCAGGGCAGTGATGTCTTGCAAGTAGGTGCCACTTACGTGGGGAAGGTCTACTTAAGTGAAGACGATGCAACAGACAACTTGATCAAAGAAGGCGATCATATTCAAAAAGGTCAAACCATTTGCTTCATTGATGAGTTGACCCGTTTGCAGCCAGTAATTAGTAATAAAGAAGGTGTTGTCACGGCAGTTTTGGTTGAAAGTGGCCAGAACGTTGAATACGGACAGCCTATTTTCGACCTATCGGGCGCTCCTATTTAGACAGGTAGGTATTTAATATTCGTATAGGTGGGTGTAGGTGGTATTACCTAAGGCGGTTTCGATAGCTGACATTGATTTTTTATTGACCTATGATGTCACGCTGTCTCTGTTTTACATTGACCTGACTATAGCCTTTAAACTGGAGTTTTGACTCTGTTAGTTAGCCTGCTGTTGCAAAGAGAATTTAAGCTATAACTATTTCGGTAGCAAAAACAGCTTTTGTTAAGCGAGCTTGAACCACAGAAAGAACTAAGAAAGGCCACTCGAAGGTGGCCTTTCTACTGTTGTAGTGAATCAATTACTGAGCATTGCGTTTGATAAACGCGAGCAACGGATCAATCACATTGTTGTTGGCATCGTCGTCAGCGGAAAGTATATCGTTATGTGCATAGCCTTCACTCATATATACTTCAAAGCCACCTTCTGACCCACCATAAGTTGGAAATGCGCTTAAATCTGCCGCGCCAGACAACATTCTTGGTGTCCCATTACACGTCATTGTGACACAAGGCGCGATTGCATTGGCAAAGCTACGCCAGAGCCCCGATACAGGTGTCAGACCGTTAGTACCACCAAAACCAATCACCGGCACATCAATCTTACGGGCTTGAGTTTGATTGACAATATCTGATCGGCCCCGTCCACCTTGGGCTATTGGTAATGATAGTTTACTGGTATCGAGCCCCAAATTTGCACCACCTGCCGCCGCGTTGTTAGCAAGTAGCAAACCAGTACTAGGATAATACCAATCACTGTAGTTAGTACCACCGACAAAGAACGATGGTGCGATGCGCTTCAGATTGGTTGGCTCTGCCTCAACACCCCAAATCAAAGGCTGATTCGATAGCATGGTCGGCGCAGGCCCATTGTCAACAAAGACTGAACTTGGCAAGGGCTGATCATTATCTAACCATGTAAACACGCCATCAGCATTTGAATTGCCAATGATACCCATTGATAGTTGAATGAATGCTGGTGTGAGGATATTATCATCATCCTGAAAAGTACCTACAGCAGCGCCAGCGGTCACTGGCACAGGACGATCGACAAGGCCTTCTACCTGCTGATAGACGCTATTTGTTTTGCCATTGCGATCTGCACCGAAACCTTGTTGTAGTATATTCTGGGTGCCATTAATCGTATCCTCAAATACCATTTGCATACCCAGTACTTCAGTCGATGCCACTAGCCGCGGACTTAGGCCTGGTAAAGCAATATATGAGCTTATTCGACCTGCTTGCGCTGCTGCATAAAGTCCACCATCAGCGGCAGCTTCCACAGCATCTAACTGGGTATCAGAAGGAGGCTCACCTGCTAGCGCGCCACCTGAACCTTCCAGTAGTACCAGTCCTCGCAGCTTAGCGTAACCAGGCTCTTCAGCACCCATGCCACTAAAATTAAAATCAGTCGCCGCATAACGTGCTACAAATCCCGTACCAGCAGAATGACCTGCTAAAAAGACGTTGCCATTACGCGCCGCTTCTCGTGCCAATTCGACTACCTCATTAATATCTTGTGAATGAACTTGAGGCGTCCAATTCACCATAAAAGGAACGTCACTTTGCTCATAAAATTCAGCACGACGATTCAACTCAGGACTCAGATCTAGATCCAGCTCACCACCAAAAAGAGAGTCTAAAGCGATCTTAACATCTCTATTTTTTTCAGCAATATCCAGACCAGCTGTGTCCTCAAGTAATGTAGAGCGACGATCAAAACCCCATACCTCGACTGTCATTCCAGCAGCCTTCGCCTTTATCATAAGGTTTTCAGCCAGCCGGAAATAATTGTGCGCTGAGCCTAGTGTGCCGGGTATGGCAACTAGAATAGCGTCGGGCTGTTGATTGTCTTGATCAGCGAGTGCGTAACGCGTATAACGTGCTTGGTTCAGATCAGCGTTTGCACCTAAATGAGTGATGAGTTTGGGATTACTGACCATCACGCCTTCGGTACCAGGGGTTTGTGCTGCTTTAGCAGGACTCGATACAGTCGTGGTCGATACACACATATCATTTACTTGGATAGCATTAAGTACCGAGGAACAAGGCTCAATTACCGAAGGTGTGCTAGTAATATTATTGTCGTTGTCATCATCAGAAAAACATCCTGCCAACGCAATGCTAGCTGCAAAAATAGTAGCCGCATGAACGGCAATCGAAAGCTTATTCAGTCGCATTTAAATCTCCATTTCCGGCTAGACCGGCAACATTTCCGTATGTAAGATTTTTTATATCACATAATTATTACATTGTGTTAAATTTAAGTAATAAATAAAAAATAATAGGTATAAAGTACGCTAAATCATAACTCACTGAATATTAAATAATTTTACTCTTAAGACAGTAAAGCCATTCGCGCTAATTTTACAGCTGATGCTTGCTATCAAGTTTTATAAACAAACAGTGATGTTTTAGTTATGTACCCTGACGATGATAATCAAACTATTTTTTTTTGGCGATTTATGGCCTAAATTTTTTTAAATTCTATGCCCACGGCGCGCACAGCCCTGCGGATGGCACTCGACCAAAGCAGTATTTTGCTTATTCTCACTTATATAGTCAGAGCACTTTTAAACCGCTACGGTTTTATCCGTGCTAGATGTACTCAATGTACTATTTGCGGTCAGTCGCCTTGTAGCGATTCTAAAACTCCTTGACTATAGAATAATACGCCATAAAAAAGACAGCCTAGGCTGTCTTTTTTGGAGAGTAATCTATTAGCATAAGGCGAGGCGATATTGCCATCTCAAACTGAGTGGGATTAGCGAATATTTTAACGGTATTGAGCAAAAAACCATTTGCCACTTGACCTGCCACATCCTCAGCCTATATTTTATCTGAGATAATGGCAGCTAAATATGGCTTACGCATTCAGACTTCAAAGAGGCGTATGTTTAAATCAAAGGTGTGCTGATTTCTTTTCACAGATAACATCCATGTAGATTTGAATGATACCTAACAAAAATCATCTTATAAAAACTGCTCGAATATATCGTCAATATATCTGTCTACCGCTGCTTTATCATTACTTACCTGCGCATAAGTCCTCAAACCGATGAGTTGAATTTGGAAGTAGCGCGCCAGTTCGTTTGGATCTTTATCACTGCTTATTTCACAGTTATCGATGGCTTGCTCAAAGGCTCTAACAAAAGAGGTCTCCACACGTTCTAAAATGCTTGTCGCATAAGCCAGTAACTCTGGGCTGTCGTTTTGTGTGAGCTCCGCGATGGTTTTGACCACCATGCACATGCCGCTGGGTGCAGTGCCTTTGCTACAGACAGTCACACTTCGGACAAACCGCTTGAGGCCAGCTAGGACGGTTTTTTCTTGCGCAATGCCATTGGTAAGATTGACCGCCCCTTGCTCAGCATAGCGGTTTAAGGCTTCTTTAAACAAATTGTCCTTGTTACCAAAAGCGGCATAAAGGCTGCCAGGGCGCATGTCCATGACCTCCTGTAAGTTTCTCATGGAGGTGGCGTGGTAGCCTTTTTCCCAATAAAGATTTTTGGCTTTTTCGATTACGTCATCACGATTAAACTTCGCTTGTTCACTCATCATGTTCACCTTAAAAGCTATTGTTTTATAAAACTGCCATCTTAAATTCTGGAAAACCAAGTCACACTAGTCTTATTGGTAGAGTTAATCTCAAACTACAAAAGCATAACCATTATAACGTTTTACTAGGATAACTGTTTCTTGCGTGCTGTGCCTATGTGCCTATGTGCCTATGTGCCTACGCCGATAGAGGCGATAAAAAATTATCCTAGCAGCACTGTGTTGGTGCTAACCAGTTACTCCGGTTTTAGTGCCAACACTTTATCGATATCTGTCGCACTGTGACGGTTTTCCAGTTGTTCCCATGCTTCGCCCCACGTACGGTTGACGATACGACCACGTTGTACTGCGGGACGCGCTAAGATAGCTTTTGCCCAACGCTGCACATGGGTGTAATCATCGACTTGCAAAAAGTCTTTTGCCTCATACTGATTGCCCAACACCAAGTTGCCATACCAAGGCCAAGTAGCAATATCGGCGATACTATACTCATCACCGGCAATAAATTCATTTTTCGCCAATTGCTTATCAAGCACGTCCAACTGGCGCTTGGTTTCCATGGTAAAGCGATTGATGGCATATTCAAATTTTTCGGGTGCATAAGCATAAAAATGCCCAAAACCGCCGCCCAAATACGGGGCAGAACCATGTAACCAAAATAGCCAGTTAAAGACTTGGGTGCGTTTGCTGCCTGCTTTAGGTAGTAATGTATCAAACTTTTCCGCAAGGTAAAGCAAAATAGATGCCGATTCAAATACCATCTCAGTCTCTGAGACAGAGCGATCAACGAACGCTGGGATTTTTGAGTTGGGGTTGATATCGACAAAGCCTGATGAAAACTGATCGCCGTCGCCAATATTAATCATATGGGCGTCGTATTCTGCGTCTTTGCCCAGTGCTAATAGCTCCTCTAGCATAATAGTGACTTTTTGACCGTTGGGCGTGCCCATCGAATACAGCTGCAAATCATGCTTGCCTACTGGTAATTCTTTCTCATGGGTAGCACCGGAAACGGGGCGATTCACACTGGCCCATTTACCGCCACTCTCTGCGTCATGCGTCCAGATTTTGGGAGGTACGTATTGGTTTTCCATTTTTATTATTCCTGTTTTTATATTCGAGGTTATTTAATATCTTTGGCAAAGTTTTGTGGATATAAGGCGCGTGCAGCTACGTCATCAAAATCTGATTTGAACTCAATGTCTTTGGCGATATTGCGAGCTTTATCAACCGCAGGACGAGTGTTTATACTGTCAAACCAGCGTTTGAGATTCGGGTAATTGTCTAACCCTGCTTCGCCCAATACAAAGGCGGCCTTGTCAACCCATCCCCAAGCAGAGATATCCGCAATAGAGTAGGTGTCTCCAACCAAGTAGTCACGGCCTTCCATGTGCTTATCTAGCACTTCGTAATGACGCTCTGCTTCACGAAGATAACGATTGATCGCATAAGCGTTTTTTTCAGGCGCTTTATGTCTAAAGTGCACTGATTGACCAGAAAATGGACCTAGGCCTGTCGCGACAAACATTAGCCATGACAGCATCTCGCCTCGGTCTTCTGGCTTTCCAGCAAGCTTGCCTGTTTTTTCAGCCAAGTACATCAAAATAGCTGTCGAATCAAAAACTCGGTGGCCATCGTCCTCGATAGCGGGCGCTTTACCGTTTGGGTTAATCGCGCGATACTCAGGCGTGTGTTGCTCACCTTTCAAAGTATCTACCGGCATCAGCTCGTAAGCGAGGCCTGTCTCCATAAGATACAAAGCCACTTTCATTGGATTAGGCGTTTGGTGAAAATAAAATTTAATCATAATACTATCCTTAAAGGGTGAAAAGAATTTAGATGTCCGTCGCGTAGCTACAATAAACATAAATGAACGACCGTTCAAGTGTATTTTGACTAATTATTTGTTTTATTAAGGTCAACTGTAGCGATAATTTTTATTAAACAGATTTTTGTGGTCGTAATAATAAGGCGAGTCCAATCGCGACAAAGGCGGCAATGCCAGACATCATATAACTGATACTAAAGTCGCCAGTAAGCTCTGCGAGATAACCTGCTGCCACTGGTCCGAGCGCCTGCCCACCCGAAAAAGCAAAAGTCAGTGCCGCAAGAGCACTTGCTGCCGCGGCAGGTCCGAAATAATCGCCAGCGGAGGCTGCCATAATGACAGGCACGCTCCAGACCACCAAGCCAAACAGAATGATGGACATATACAGTCCTAAAGTCCAATCGGTCAATCCGACCAGCAGATAAGCGATGCCCAGAAAGAAAAAAGCCAGAGCGAGCCCAAGACGTCTGCCAATGTGGTCAGAAATCCAGCCAAAGAGCATACCTGAAAAGACACTAAGCAGCCCAATCCATGCCCAAATGCCACCTGCAGTTGCTTCGCTCAGTTGATATGAGCCAACCATGCTAGTCACGATAAAAGTCACGTAAACCATATAAGTGGCGCCATAAATAGCAAATATAATGCCCAAATGCACAAGCAGCTTGATATTGCTACGCTCTAGTTTTTTCTTATTTTTTACAGGTAAGGTTGGGGTGCGCCCAAAGGGACTTTGATTGACATCGTTTGGGTGATTGCGAATCAAAGCGAAAGTAAGACAAGCCACTACAACATTGATAACCGCAAAAATTAGCCAGCCTGTCTGCCAAGACAGTAGTGTGGAAACAGGTAGGAGTTTTGGGACGACAAAGCCAGACAAAATAATACCAAACCCAGGACCAGCCATGACCAGTCCTAAGGCAAGACCACGGTGCGAAGGAAAAAACCAATGCGACATGACGCTCATCATCGGCAAAACCACGCCGCCGCTACCAATACCAGTGAGCACATAAAGTGTGCATAGTAGAGGGAAGCTTGTGGTAAAGGCCATACCAAGCATAGAGGCAGCAATTAAGAGAAGGCTGGCCGTCCCAGTAGCTCGAGTACCAAATCGAGGTAGGATGAGCGGACTTAAAATAACGGCTACGAGATAGCCTATGAGGTTAGTAAACCCCAATATGCCGCTTTGAGTATAATTTAATTCCAAAGAAGCCGACATAGATGGCAATAGCATTCCAAAGGCAAATCGTCCTAAGCCAAGTCCGCAAAACATTGCCACAGCACCTGTCGCAGCAACGATCCAAGCATAGTGTAGTCCACCTAATCTAATGGGAGGCGTGCGATCTTGGTCGTCTTGTTGAATGATCCCATCATGCATTGTGATTCTCCGATAAGTGGAGAAAAGCAAATTTTGCGATCATAGTGCTCATGTTAGATAGGTCGAATAAAGCGGTTATCTGGCTTAAAGTATTACCCATTTTACACACATCCTTTTGTGTTTAGGTCTCGTAGAATTTCCAAGCGACTGTGGCATGATCGTAATATAAGCAGCTTTTGCTGCTTCCTTAGCGACGGATATCAACTAGATCTCTCTGATCATCATCATGCACAATACAAACGAGTATAACTTTGCCTGAACGTTCGTTCAATAGGGTTTTACATAAGAAGCTAAATACTTCATGAATGACATAAAAAATGCCAGAACATTTGAGGGACTGGCATTTTGATTACTACTTCTACGGTATAGTCTTCATACGGATGTCTTTCTGCTATTACAGTAGTATTTTTCTTTGATATATAGATCTCTCAGTTGCTTATTCGCGTTCAAATTTTCAAGGCAACCGTAAGTATTAATAGATCAGTGGTTGAGCATTGAAGTTTGTAATCATTTCCTGCTGATACATTCATCCCAATATGGCGGTGTACCATAATAGTCTGCCATAAAATCAATAAAACACCTGATCTTGTGAGGTAGCAGTTTTCTATGGGCATAGATGGCATATAATCCGATAGGGGTCGGTTCATATTCAGGTAGCACTATGACTAGCTTGCCAGCATTTAATGCTTTGCTAGCAATAAAGGTCGGTTGCAACACCAATCCAGCGCCTTCAATGGCTGCCTCTACCAATACGTCGCCATTGTTACTCCGAAAAACACTACTTTCCTTGAGTTGTTTGGCTTTTAGGTATTTGAAAACTTGTCCCTTAGTTTCTATATTCATATAGCTATAATGCAAATAGCGATGCGCTTCTAAATCCTCAAGTCGTTTAGGCGTACCGTGAATATTAAGATAGTCGGGCGATGCGCATAAAACCACACGAATAGGTGCGATTTTCTTAGCAATAAGTGATGAGCTTTCAAGCTGTCCAATACGCAGTGCAACATCAAACCCTTCTTCAACAATATCGACTTTTCGGTCGCTTAGCTGTAGATCAACAGTGACTGAAGGGTAACGTGCTTGAAAGTCAGTGACCAATTTTGCCATATGCTTTAAGGCGAACGAGACGGGCGCACTGATTCGTAAGATACCTTTAGGGAGCTGCTGTAAACCGCCCAATTGCGCCTCCATTTCATCAATACTCAATAAAATCTGCTGCGCATGGATAAAATACTGGCTGCCAGCTTCAGTCACGCTTACTTTACGAGTCGTACGATTGAGCAGGCGAGTATGTAGCTGCTCCTCTAGTTTCGCAATATATTTGCTGACCAGTTGTGGTGAGAGCTGTGTAGTAGTTGCCGCCTTACTAAAGCTGCCCTCGTTCACCACCGCTACAAAGGTACGCATCGCATCGATTCTGTCCATATTACTTCCTATTACTAGTTAGTCGTCAAATAAATTATAAACGTTTTGTTGTTAATTATTCAATATTATCTATCTTACTCTTTTGATTTATTGATAGTAAAGTGTGTTCATTCCAATAGATCGAATAACTTTAAATAATAAACATGATGGAGTAATCATTAGTGAAAACGTCAATAATACATAAAGCTTTACTATCGAATGCTGGTGCAGCTGCTCTAATATTACGTATACCAATAGGTTTGATTTTGGCCGCCCATGGTGCGCAAAAGCTATTTGGTTGGTTCGGTGGCAATGGGCTAGCAGGCACTGCGCAATGGCTGAGTAGTATGGGTATGGAGCCTGGTTTGCTAATGGCGATATTGGCAGGCGGCGCTGAGTTCTTTGGTGGTCTTGCCTTAGTCTTGGGCTTACTCACACGACCTGCCGCACTGGTTGCTGCATTTACGATGTTAGTTGCGATCTTCTCTGTACATATCAGTAATGGTTTATTTGCCGCTGATGGTGGTTACGAATACGCCTTAGTCTTGATGGTCGCTTTGCTTGCTTTAGCCGTACAAGGTGGCGGTTCTCTTAGTCTGGATAAAGCATTATCAGAGAAAATAGGGTCGGTTAAATAACGATCGAAGATAAAACCTGCGAAAAATTGTGCTTTTTGAATCTCAATGTTGACACGTACCAGCGCTTTATTTGTCATTGAAATAAAGAGCAATGGGGTAATAGCTAATGGGTAATCAGTCACAGCCAATCAGCCCGTATTGTTTAATAGATAAAAAGGCTATCATAGGGCTCTTTAAATATTTGGGAATCAACGATGAAAAACATTTTTATTATTGGGTTGGCCACTATAGCCCTAGCAGGATGTAGTCTATTAAAGAGCGAAGCTATATCTGCTCCTCAAGTAAAAAATGAAGTGGCGACATCGGGACAGATAGAAACAGTTATTGCTTTACCTATTCGGCCAGGAAATGTCATGGCTACGGCTGATGGTCGGGTCTTTTCTACCGTGCATCCGAACGATGGTGAACAGGGAGTGCAGCTGTTTGAAGTTACTGGCACTAACAGTTATCAGCCTTGGCCTTCAAGTAAATTTCAGTCACCTAAAGGGCAGTATGGTGAAGCGACCATTGATACGCCACTAGGTATCACCAAAGATGATGCAGGTGGGTTATGGATTGTTGATATGGGTCAGCACATCGGTAAAACTCGTGTTTGGGGCTTTGATATTAAAACCGGTGCATTAATTAGCAAAATCGATATACCTACAGACATCGCACCAAAGAATAGCTTTGTGCAAGATTTAGTGGTTGATAGAAAGAACGGATGGATTTATTTGGCTGATATTCCCAATCCAGCTATTATTGCGATTGATATGAATACCAATGAAATACGTCGTTTTGGCAATCACGTCGCTTTACAACCTGAAGCTGACGCAAAAATGGTGATCAATGGCGTAGATATCATGCTAGGTGGTCAGCCGACAAATAATGGTATCAACCCAATCACGATGTCCGCCGATAACAATACGATTTATTTTGGCGCGATGAATGGTAAGTCTTGGTACAGCTTAGACGCGACCTTATTTAGAGCAAATGCCAGCGATGAGCAGATTGGTAAGAGCATTACCCGTGTTGGTGACAAGCCCGTATCTGATGGTGCTACTACAGACAGTCACGGAAACCACTACTTTACCAACTTAAACGATAATGGCGTAGATGTGCTTGATAATAAAGGACAGCTAACCTCGTTGGTACGAGACAGTCGATTCGATTGGCCTGACAATGTGTCTTTAGATGCAAATGGATGGTTATATGTTGCAGTCAATCAATTACACAAAACACCACAGTTCACTGGCACTGTCGATCAAGGCCAGCCACCTTACTATATCTACAGAGTGTGGGTAGGTCGGTAATGTAAATACAGGTTATCTTGTTTGGGGAGTGTCCTCAATCTGAACGAAAGCGACTAAATGGGCTAAGTCTTGCCAAGCTGCATCAAATAGTGCAGATAACATCTCAATATTATCTGCACTATTTTTCTTGCTTGGCTGCAATTTATCTCATTTTTATCACCATTTTCAAAATGAAGACACACCCTAGTAAACTAAATCATTTATTTTTGATGATATATCAAAAACTATGCTGCGGAGAGAGAAGAAAGCTATTACTGATAAGCCAGCTTGCAGAGCAAGACAAACTGGTGAGTAAAAGCCGACTTTATAGTCTATTTGTCATTTTAAAAAGTCAGGACTCATAAAGGCAGGGTTTGGATAAGTGTAAAATCCTTCGCCAGTCGCAGCACCCAGTTTGTTTTGATCGATCAACTGCTCTTTTAGATACTTAGCGGCCTTGAATCTGACCGGGTTTTGAGTCGTTTCAGCGGCTAGCTTAGTGATGTTGTAGGCCGTATTGATACCTATCGTATCCAATATGCCAAATGGCCCTACAGGCGCGCCAGTCACTATCATCCACGTCTTATCTATCGTATGCGGATCGGCAACTTCTTTGGCTAGTAATTGCAGGCCTGCGTCTATGAAAGGCGCTAATAAACTGTTCATTATGTAGCCGGGTTGCTCCTTATCCAGCGGTAGAGCCACCATGCCAATGGCGGTAGCAAAAGCAACAACATCATCAAACACTTTAGGATCTGTGCCAGGATGTCCCATGATTTCAGCGACATTATGCATCCAAATTTTATTGGCAAAATGTAGCGCTAAAAACTGAGCAGGTCTTCCCGTTGATTCGGCAAACTGGCTAGGAAGTAAGGTTGAGGTATTGGTGGCAAATATGGTTTTCTCTGGCGCTAGTTTGGCAAGCTTTTCATAGAATTCGATTTTAATTTTAGGAATTTCGGGAATAGCTTCAATCATTAGATCGGCATCTTTGACCGCTTCTGCTAAGTCTGAGGTATAGCTAAGATTTTCAAAGGTCTTGTCCAACTGCTCTTGCGTTGCTCCCAAATCTTTTCGAAAAGCCTTGCTCATCAATGGAAATTTTGACTTTGCTTTTTCCAAAACCTCATCATTAATGTCATAGACACTGACATTAAAGCCATGGAATGCGGCTTGAAAAGCAATTTGATAGCCTAGGATGCCGCTTCCAGCGACCGTTACATTTTTATACGTCATTGTATTCATTTCCTAAAAGTAGTGGATATAAGTCGCTAGATAAATGTCTAAAACTTATAGACCTATTATTAAGTCAATTTACTTTATTATTCAACCTTCATTTCTATAAAAATATTAGGGTCGGTCCTCAATTAGTTGACCATTACATCTTGGTGATGGTTGAGTTTATTTATGATAATTAATTCTTTCCGGTAATATTTGATAATAATCAAATTTAGCAGGTGCTACACTTAGATAGCTCTTTACTATGAACTGGAGAAACTCATTGCGCGCTATTCCTTATAAATCTATTGTTAGCGCACTATTACTCATAGCTGTCGCAGGTTTCTTAGTGTTTCGCTGGTGGCAAGGACCGCTGTTACCAAGCTATAAGTTATCTTCTATGCCTTTGGTACAGACGGTAGTAGCGACTGGACGTATCGTTGCAGTCTCACGTACTGAGATTGGTAGTGAAGTGGCTGGTGTGGTATTAGAACGACTGGTACAGGAAGGTCAGCAAGTAGCAGCTGGTGATTTATTGCTAGTTCTTAGCGCCGATGAAATTACTGCTCAAGTGCGTCAAGCAGAAGCAGAACTGGCAGAGCTGGTCAGTAGTAACCGTCCACAGGCAGCAGTGGATTTGGCCAATGCCGAAGTCGCATTGGCGCAAGCTAGCCGTAATGTCGAGCGGAGGCGTGAGTTAGCAGCCATCTCGGCCATTTCTGATGAAGAAATGGAGCAGGCAATCCAAGTGCAAAAACAAGCCCGTAATGACCTTGAAAACGCCCGCCTCAAAGCAAAGGCATTATCCACTGGTGGTGTAGAGGAGGACTTATTACGTGCCCGTATCGCAGCATTGCAGGCGCAGCTCAATAAAACGCAAGTACGTAGCAAAGTATCCGGCACTATCTTGACTCGTAATGTTGAGATAGGGGAGTTAGTACAGCCGGGTCAGAGCTTATTCACTATCGCTCTCGATGGTAATACTGAGATACGAGTACCGCTTGATGAGCGTAATTTATCAAGCCTAGAAGTTGAGCAACAAGCGGTCGCTATTGCTGATGCTTATCCTGATAAGCCATTCCCAGTACATATCAGCTTTATTGCGCCAAGCATAGATCCACAGCGTGGTACGGTAGAAGTGAGATTGGCTGTCGATCCTATACCTGAGTTTTTGCGTCAAGATATGACGGTATCAGTAAATATCGAAACGGATCGACGTGCAAAAGCGGTGGTGGTTCCTAATGATGCGTTAGCCAATGTCAAAAAAGACAATGCTGACGTTCTGCTATTACGCAATGGTCAAGTACAACGCCAGCAAGTGAGATTAGGATTGCGTGGGTTGTCAGCATCAGAGGTGCTCTCAGGTTTAAGCGCAGGCGATGAGATTTTGGTTGATGCCACTGCCTCACTAGCTGATGGCGCACGAGTTAGAACCGTTCAGCAAGCAGCCCCTTTTGCTAATACTGATACTGACAAGATAACGACGGCAAATGATAAGAGCCAATCAGTGGAGACAGTCAATTGACGGCTTTTTTTGGTAGATTTTGGATTGATGCAAACATTGCCATCAGTTTTTTGCGCGAGGGACGAATACAGTCACTGATGATTACGTTGGGAGTGGCAATAGGTGTTGCGGTTATTATATTTATCACCGCATTGATTCAAGGATTGCAGACCAACCTTATTGATAGCACCCTTGGTAGTCAGGCACATATTCGCTTAGTATCGCCAGATGAAGTCAACCTAATAGCGCCGCCTGTTGATGATACGCTACAACTGATACAAGAGGACAAGCGTCCGCAGCGCCTGCGTTCAATCAATAATTGGCAGCAAATCACTGATACTTTAGATCAGCTGCCTCTCTTAACAGCAGTGTCACCAAACGTATCTGGGCCTGGTTTCGTACGGCGTGGTGAGGCATTAGAGTCAGTGATACTAGTCGGTACTGATCTGGAGCGCTATCAAAAAATCATACCACTCAGTGAGTATTTAATCAGTGGCGAGCTACGAGTGAGCGCAGATAATGTATTGATTGGCAGTGAGTTGGCCAAAAACTTGGGTGTAGAAGTCGGTAGCAAGCTGCGCTTAGATAGCGGTCAAGATGATGATAGTAGTCGCGATAATAATTTCAATAATAATCTCAATAACAACAGCGCTGTAGTCAATATCGCTGGTATATTCGAGCTTGGCGTACGAGAGCTCGATGCACGCTACGTTTATCTAGACCTAAAACAAGCGCAGTCCTTACTAAACTTGCCGGGTGGTATCACCGTTATTGATCTGACTGTTGAAGACATTTTTGAAGCGGAGGAGATCGCTGCGCAAGTTGGACGTTTGACCTCGCTACAAGCAGAAAGCTGGATAAAGACCAATGCCCAACTGCTGAGCGGTCTGACTGCTCAAAGCCTATCTAGCAATATGATCGTAGGTTTTGTAGCGATTTCGGTGGCTTTTGGCATTGCCAGTGTGTTGTCGGTCAGTGTGGTTCAGCGTACGCGAGAGATTGGTATCCTACGAGCAATGGGCGCGACCCGACAGCAAATTTTGCGAATATTCTTGATTCAAGGGGCTGTATTTGGTTTGTTAGGCTCGATTGTCGGTAGTGGCGTCAGCTATGTATTGGTATGGTCTTTTAATACCTTTGGACCCAATATATTTACGATTCCAATATCGATAAACTTGATCTTAGTGACCATGTCGTTAGCAACGCTAACCGGTGTGATAGCCGCCGCTATTCCAGCGCGGCGAGCAGCGGCACTTGATCCCGTGGTGGCTATTCGCTATGTCTAATAATGATTCCACAGACACTCTTAACAGCCGTTCTACTAATTTTCTTAATAAGACGTCAACCCTTATGTCCAGACAATCTCACGAAGTCTTGCGTTTAGAGGCGCTCAAAAAGTCTTATAACATCGGTCAGCCTAATGAGATTGAGGTGCTTCACGGTATTGACTTAACTATTGGTACTGATGATTTTGCAGCCCTGATTGGTCCTTCAGGCTCAGGTAAAAGTACTTTGTTAAATGTGCTAGGGTTATTGGATCAGCCAACTAGCGGTGAGCTGTATCTGTTGGGTCAAGCAACCAGTGCTATGAATGATGCCGGTCGCACCGCTTTGCGCGGCAGTAGTATCGGCTTCGTGTTTCAGTTTCATCATTTAATTCAAGCTTTCAGTGCCTTAGATAATATCTTGATGCCTCTAACGCTAACACAGGGTCGTGCAGATAAGTTCGCTATTCAAAAAGCGCGCGAGCTGCTAGCAGCGGTTGGTCTAGAGCGCTTTGCTGACAGCAAACCTAACGAGCTCTCAGGTGGACAGCAACAGCGTATCGCCATTGCTAGAGCGCTTATAACTGAGCCTGCATTATTATTAGCCGATGAGCCTACGGGTAATCTGGATACCGTTACGGCCGGAGAAGTGTTTGAGCTATTCCGAAAAGTCCATCAGGAACGTGATTGCGCAGTATTGCTGGTTACTCATGATCCGCGCTTGTCAGCATCCTGTGATCGAACGATTAATTTGGTTGATGGTCGTATTGATAGTGATACGTTGAATAATTAAAAAATATAGGGTCTGTTCCACATTTGAATGTTCAACAGACCCTAATATTAGCGGCGTGCTTGATTAGATAAGTAACCGCTCATCATTACAATTATAGAGAAGAAAATTCAACTAATTTTATCCTACCATCATAGAGGAAGTTTTTGTGAAACTACAATACGCGAATCTCCCAAGTTAATGTCTACGGATTTGAAATCATAGGTCAGTACTATCGAAGACTCTTATAATAGTTCATTAGCATGGATAAGCGATGTTTAATAAAGCTGCTGATATTCTGCTAGCACTAACTCAACAGCACACCGCATAAACCGACAACAGCTATAACACGTTGAACAATCAAGCTGTCTTGCAGATGAGTGTTTAGATAGGTAGCAAACCCTTTGCCGACAGTATATAGACTTAGCATGGCAACAATCATACCGATAAAGAAGCCAGCAGTATTACTGTTGGCAGGAACTTCAATGGCATGTGCCGCACCATGGAACATAGCGAGTGCACCAAAGCCAACGATGGCTAAATTATGCCATGTGTTCACTGCTGCCTCGTTGCTTTGATTCGGTGCATGGTTAAAGTAGCGGCTCATAAGTGCTAGGGTTAATAATACGATAGACAGTAGGATACCGAATTCAATAAACGTGCTGTTAAGGCTCACACTTAAACTCAACGCAAACCCTGCTACCAAACCAATGGCTAATGAGGTAAAGCCTTTTTTGAAGCTGTGCATTTGGGTAAATAGCAAGCCCATGCCCAGTGCTAGCATCAGATGGTCGAACCCAGTCAAAGGGTGCAACATACCAGACAACATTGAGTTGCTAAATGAGCCCTCTGCTACTATCAAGCCATGGCCTGGGTGAGCAAATGCCAGTGTCGGTAGCGTTGCCAACCATGTTAGCAGTGCTAAGCCACTGACCATTGCCGTTTTGTTAGTCAGGTTTTTACGTGTCATGGATTGTGAGGTTTTTATGGTCATGATAAATCCTTAATGTGTAAGCTAATCGATATGATCACTGTCTGATAATCTGCTTATCATTCAGTAGTTTGCAGAACCTCTATTTATGCCATAGCATGTGGCATTACAGGCATGGTCTTACGCTATGTTTATCATGCCTTTATCAAGGATAAAAGCAACGATGTCATCAACGCCTTCACCCGTTTTCATGTTGCTAAAAACCACAGGCTTATCGCCGCGCATTTTTTTGGCATCACGTGCCATCACCTCAAGTGACGCGCCTACGTAAGGGGCAAGGTCGGTTTTATTGATAATGAGCAAGTCCGATTTCATGATACCAGGGCCGCCTTTACGAGGGATTTTATCGCCTGCCGAGACATCAATGACATATAGCGTCAAGTCGGACAATTCAGGGCTAAAAGTTGCTGCCAAATTATCGCCACCAGACTCGATGATAATAAGCTCAAGACCTGCAAACTGCTGCTGTAATTCGGCGATGGCAGATAGGTTAATCGAGGCATCTTCACGGATGGCAGTATGCGGGCAGCCGCCCGTTTCGACACCGCGAATGCGCTCAGCTGGCATGGCCTCATGACGCGTTAAAAATTCAGAGTCTTCTTTGGTATATATATCATTGGTCACTACTGCCATATTGACGTTATCGCGTAGGCGTTGACACAATCTCAGCGTTAATGCCGTTTTTCCTGAGCCTACAGGGCCACCAATACCTAAGCGTAGAGGAGAGAGCGTCGTGTCTGAATGTTTGTTTTCGACTTTGGGTGTCAGTGCCATAAATAAATATCCTCAATAAGTGTTTGGGTTATCAGCGATTAAGAGCGAAATAGGCGGCTATATTGCCTTTCATGCTGGCAAGACAGGAGCGCTAAATTTGGTAGGTTAGCGGATATTTGTAACTGTTTATAAAGTAGATTTAGCCTTGATATCGCTATGTCAGAGCTATCTGCCATTAACGGCAGCCTTTGAGCGTACAAAAAGCTTTGCTCGACGCGAGCAGCCAGTGGCTGTACTTGTTGGCTTAGTAGCTGTTGCAGCTGCCAAATGATTCGCTGTCCTGCCATTTGTCCAAGCGGTACAGTCTTGACCGCAGCCAGCACCATATTTTCGATTTGACCAAAAGCGTAAGTGGTCATGGCTTGTACAGGGTTAAATTGCCAGTGCGAGCTAATATGGGCAAATAGTGGCAAAAACCCATGGGCGAGTAAGCTATCAGGTACATTGAGCTCAAGGACATTATCAAGCCATGCGGATAAAGACAGAGCCAATTGACTTGACTCATAGACGAATTCTTTGGTTTCGCGGCTAGCGTGGTAATCTGCACCTAAAGCATCAGCAAGTGCGACGTCCTCAATCATAAGGGCTTCAATAATGAGCGCTAGTAGCGGTAGCTCATAACGACATAATGCCAGCTCTAGATAATCACTCATAAAATCCATGCTACTGCTTTCATCATGAATAAGCCCTGACTCAATAGCAGGTTCTATGCCTTGCGAGTAGGTATAACTGCCAATAGGTAAGTTGCTTGACGCCAGCATGAGCAAACGTCCGGTCACATCTGCATGATTCAAATAATTCATACCTTGTGGTGTACTAGCAGGATGCTGGGAGTGCGTGGCATGATTAGTCATGAGAGTTGCCGTGGGTGTGTGAATGGTCATGGTTTTGATTGTGATGACTATGATTATGACCATGGGAGTGAGAGAGTCCGCCTTGATTGCCTTTATAGGCACCCGTCTCTGGCTCAAATGGCGCTTGTACGGTTTGGGTATGTAGGCCAAGTTGATGTAACATCGCTTCTAAAACATGGTCAGGCTCAAAGTAGAGGGCAGTAGGGGTCAGCATTAAAGGCACATGGCGGTTGCCTAAATGGTAAGCGCCTTTCATAAGGTCAAAATCATTATCGGCAGTCACTTCGATTAAAGCTTGCTTGGCAGCCATAATCTGTATTAAATTACCTTGATAGTCTGCTAGCACACTGCCATTCTTAATGGTTTCCGTACGTGGCAAATCAACACCAATGGATTCTTGATGCTGGGTTTCTGCTTTAAAACGGCTACGCTGACGGGTATCGAAATCTAAATATAAAAAGTTTTCTGCCTGTTTTTGCCTATCAATAATCGCCTGTTGTTCAGAGTTGAGGGTTGATGGATCAAGGCGTTGCGTATAAATGTTCATAATTATATTTATAGTCCGTTAAAGTAGATTATTCACAGCTGATGGGGAATTATCAGCACGACAATAAAAAGCAGCTAGAATAAAAAGTAGCGCTGTGCCATCGGTAGGTAGTCGGCAGGCTCACAGGTCAGCAGCTCACCATCGGCATACACTTCATAGGTTTCAGGGTTGACCTCCATCTGAGGACAGTAGCTGTTAAACTTCATGTCTTGTTTACGTACCTGACGGATGTTGTGTACCGCTTTAATTACCTTTTCTAATCCTAATTGCCTATCAACACCCTTATCAATAGCCGCACTTGACATAAAGGTGATGCAAGTCTGCGCTACTGTCTTGGGGAAGCTGCCAAACATGCTGCGATAGTGCACAGGCTGTGGGGTAGAGATAGAAGCATTGGGGTCACCCATAGGTGCCGCTGCAATCAAGCCGCCTTTTATAATTAAATCAGGCTTTACACCAAAAAATGCAGGCGACCACAACACTAAATCTGCCCATTTTCCCAACTCAAGTGATCCTACTTCATCACTAATGCCATGGGTAATAGCGGGATTGATGGTGTATTTTGCGAGGTAGCGTTTGATACGAAAGTTGTCATTGCCGCTATCAGAATCCGTAGGACTTAGCATGATATTGTCTAAGGATTGCTCAGTTTTAGCTGATTGATCAGGAGCAAGGTGACCACGCTGGGCTTTCATCTTATCAGCCGTTTGCCACGTGCGAATAATGACTTCTCCCACGCGTCCCATCGCTTGCGAATCACTACTCATCATGGAGATAGCGCCCATATCTTGTAAAATATCTTCAGCGGCAATGGTTTCTTTACGAATACGGCTTTCTGCAAAAGCGACATCTTCAGCAATAGCTGGGCTTAAGTGGTGACAAACCATGAGCATGTCGAGATGCTCGTCAATAGTATTAATGGTGAAAGGGCGCGTTGGATTGGTTGATGAGGGTAAAACATTGGTTTCGCCAATAGCTTTTAAGATATCTGGAGCATGACCACCGCCAGCGCCTTCGGTATGGAAGGTGTGAATACAGCGGTCTTTAAACGCACCTAGAGTGCTATCTAAATAGCCGCTTTCATTTAACGTATCAGTATGAATAGCCACTTGCACATCATATTCTTCAGCCACGCTAAGGCAGTTATCAATGGCTTTGGGCGTGGAGCCCCAGTCTTCATGAAGCTTAAGCCCGATAGCTCCTGCTTCGATTTGCTCTACAATGGGCGCTGGTAAACTAACATTGCCTTTACCCAAGAATCCGATATTCATCGGAATAGCATCAGTGGCTTTTAGCATGCTGTGAATATGATAGGCACCAGGCGTACAAGTAGTGGCAAGAGTACCTTCAGCAGGTCCCGTACCACCGCCTAACATCGTGGTTACACCAGACATCAATGCCGTCTCACACTGCTGCGGTGCAATGAAGTGAATATGACTATCGATACCGCCAGCAGTCAAGATTTTACCTTCTCCTGCGATAATTTCGGTAGCCGCGCCAATAGGTAACGTCACGTTAGGCTGAATATCAGGATTGCCAGCTTTACCGATGCCACTGATACGACCCTCTTTGATAGCCACATCTGCCTTATATATGCCGCTGTAGTCCACAATCAGAGCATTGGTAATAATAGTATCGGCAACTTGCTCACCTATTAGCTGTGACTGACCCATGCCATCGCGGATAACCTTACCGCCGCCAAATTTAACCTCTTCACCAATGCTAACACTATCAATATCAGGCTGGTGATCAATATGACTGGTCAAATCATACTCAACCTCAAGCCATAAATTAGTATCTGCTAAGCGTACCTTATCTCCTGTGGTAGGGCCAAAATGTTCGGCATAAATACGTCGGTCAATGCGTTTTTTCGAGGTGTTTTGAGAGGTTTTAGGGTCTACAACGCCCATGACTTTGCCGGAAAAACCATATATGTGTTGATTACCTGCGATGGCAACCAATTCCACTTCTCGTGCTTGTCCCGGCTCAAAGCGTACCGCAGTACCAGATAGGATATTGAGTCGATAGCCAAGCGTCGACTCTCGATCAAAGCTCAGTGCTGCATTGACTTCATAGAAGTGATAATGAGAACCGATTTGAATAGGGCGGTCGCCGGTATTGATTACTTCTATGGTTTGAACGCAGCGACCAGCATTCAATGCTATATCGCCTGCTTTAATCTTATATTCGCCTACTTTCATCGTCATTTTTATTATCCTTAATCGTCTTATCGCATTAGCTACAATTTAATTTTAAAGCGTTTTTCGTTTTATACCGTTTTACTAGTAGGTTACATCGTTTCTTAGTGCGATTTATTACTAGAGCAGAGACATCACCATACACAAGCAAGCTATACGATGGGGTTATGTACCGTCACCAGCTTAGTGCCATCAGGGAAAGTGGCTTCAACTTGGACATCATGTATCATCTCTGCGATGCCTTCCATGACGTCATTGGCAGAGAGATAAGTGGCTCCTTCACTCATCAGTTGCGCCACGGTTTTGCCATCACGCGCGCCTTCCATTAGTAACATGCTAATGTAAGCGATAGACTCAGGATAATTGAGCTTTACACCGCGGTTTTTACGACGTTCCGCTACCATACCGGCTGTAAATAGTAAGAGTTTATCTTTCTCTGTAGGATTTAATTGCATAAAGCTTCCTTAATAATTATTGTGCTTTAAAGGCTATTAACCGTTTTTAATCTTTATAAAGTAAATGTACTAAGTTAAATGTACTAAGTAGAGTCATTTTGGTTTGATTAAGCATTGTTTAAGAATGCGATTAAGTGGGAGCACAAGATATTAAGTGTCCCAAATTCTCGGTCGATGAGGCTCAAGCTTGTACCATTTAGACCTGATAAGCTCGCGGACTTGGTAAAAGGCCTCAAAGCAGGCACGCACATCTGCCCCTAAATAACGGCAATTAATACCTTGAAAATTGTGAGTACAGTGAATGGGTAGTGACTGCGTATCAATGAGATTGCGTATCTCGGTAATAGTGGCATCTAAATACTGACCAAGCTTGAGCGGATTATTCTGTAACTCAGGCGCAATGACCTCTGTGCTAGGTATTGCCCAAAAAGAGCCATGCACATGTTGATTATTCAGTCCTAATGGTGAGGTAAACCAGCGCGTATTGGCTTGTTGGGAGGTGCATTCACTGACCAATAAATCACCCTCACGCCATACCTCTAAGCGGTTGGCATAATGACCATTAGCAAACGTCTCTTGATACGCTTGACGTCCGAACACCGCAATATCCCAAGTCAACAAACTTGCTGTCTTAGCTAAATAAAAGCGGTTATTCGCATTAGAGTTGGAATAATCGTAGTAGATGCTTTCTTGTGGTAGCCATTCAAGGACAGCGTGGTCATCGAGGCGGGCGTCGATATGCTGTTCTGCGCTGACGGTATTGTCGATAATATGGGAACAGGAGCTATTATTGAGAGGATGGTCAGAGTCGTTGCTAGTTGTCTCTTGAGTACCCTCGGCAGGTTTTGATGAGTCGCTGGGTCTAGAGGATCGTAATGATTTACGTTGCCCGTACCATTTACCGGCTCCAGGGGTGGTAATCACCGCATGGCTGTCAGATTGTAGGTTAAATTCCAATGTTAAACGGTCATCATCGGCGATACCAGCAGGAGGATACAATACATAAATATGGCAAATCCCTGCTTGGCTGTTATCAGTACTATCAGGCTCAGGATACAGCGCACGCTGCACCATTAGTGCGCCAGTATGGGCACGATGATACAGCCGAGTTTTTGCAGTATTAGAGGCGCAGTCGAAATGAAGCTGTAGTGAGGATTGCCAAGTCAAAATTGTATTTCCTTTTAGAAAGTGTCTTTTTATAAAGTGTCCTTTTAGATTGCCACCAACTCTTGAATGTTGTTTTTTGCCATGTCACATCCAGCCCCTTGAGCTACCACTTGTCCTCTAGAGAGCACGGTATAGTTATCGGCAAGCTCTTCTGCAAACTCATAAAACTGCTCGACCAGTACAATGGCCATTTCACCTTGATAACCCAAATCCCTAATGACCCGCCCGATGTCCTTAATGATAGAGGGCTGAATACCTTCAGTCGGCTCATCAAGTACCAGTACAGACGGCTCGGAGGCAAGCGCACGAGCAATAGCGAGTTGCTGCTGCTGACCGCCAGATAGATCGCCACCGCGCCGATGCTTCATCTCGTCCAGCACTGGAAATATATCATACAAGTGTTTGGGTACTTTACTTGCTTTTCGTTGAGAAAATTTCGCCATGCCAATCAGAATGTTTTCTTCAACGGTCAAGGTGGAAAAAATATCACGTCCTTGCGGTACATAAGCGAGTCCTGCGCGCACACGCTGCTCAGGCGTCATCTGACTAATGTCCTTACCGTCTAATAAAATTTCACCTGATTTTATTGGTAGGATGCCCATCAAGCATTTAAGCAAAGTGGTTTTACCGACGCCATTACGACCCAGTACCACGCTACATTCTCCTACAGGAGCGGCGAGGGTGACATCACGTAAAATGTGACTGCCACCGTAATATTGATTTATGGCATTAATTTCTAACATATAAGCACCTCTATTTTTTAGGTCTATTTCTAAGCACTACTATCAATTATCGACCCAAGTAAGTCTCAATAACGGCCTCATTATTCTGTACTTCATTCAACGTGCCTTCAGCCAAAATAGCGCCATTTGCTAAAACAGTCACTTTCTCACTTATGGCGTCAATGAAAGTCATATCATGCTCAACCACGATTAAAGTATGATTCTTTTTGAGGCGCAGACATAACTCAGCAGTATGTTCAGTTTCGGCATCTGTCATGCCTGCTACTGGCTCATCAAGTAAGATAAGTTTTGGTCTTTGCATCAACAACATCCCAATCTCTAGCCATTGCTTTTGACCATGAGACAACAGTCCTGCTGGCTTGTTAATCAGCTCTTTTAGGCGTATTTGATCAAGCGTTGAGTCAAGGGTATCTTGGATTTCGGCATCAATACGAGTAAACCAGCTTTTTGACACTCGCTTATCCTTTGGCGCGGCCAGCATTAAGTTATCAAGTACAGTAAATTTCTCAAATACGGTAGGTTTTTGAAACTTACGGCCAATGCCTGCTTCCGCGATTTCTTCGGTAGATAGTTTGGCTAAATTATGTACTTGACCGAAAAATGCACTGCCTTTTGTAGGCCGCGTTTTACCCGTAATAACATCCATTAAAGTCGTCTTACCTGCGCCATTAGGGCCGATGATGCAGCGTAGCTCGCCTGCCTCAATATATAAAGATAAATCATTGAGTGCACGGAACGAGTCAAACCACACGCTAACGTCTTCTAAATACAGCGCAATGCCATGTCTCATATCTGGCCCTGATTTGGGAACAGGATGCGCCAAACCACCATTATCTCCGTAATCTTCAGCCAAAGTAGTGACTGGTCGGGTAGGCGTGTTTTCTGAGACCGTTATGTGTGGTGTATTTTTAGAGTTTTTCATTGGATTATTGATACTAGGATTGTTTTTAACAAGCGCATCGTTAGTAACTTTTTTGGAAGTAGCAACATTAGAAGTAGCAGCATTAGTTATTAACATTATTCTTTTTCCTTTTTAAAACGATCAAGTACGCCAATGATGCCGTTAGGGAGAAATAAAGTAACCACCACAAATAATCCACCTAGGATAAGCAACCAAAACTCAGGGTAGGCGACAGTAAAATAAGTCTTAATCGCATTGATTGCACCTGCGCCTACGATAGCACCAATGAGTGAACCTCTTCCTCCCGCAGCCACCCATACTGCCATCTCGATAGAGTTGACGGGGTTCATCTCGCCCGGATTAATGATGCCAACTTGCGGTACATATAGAGCACCAGCGATACCAGCAATGACTGCAGACAATACCCAAGCAGAAAGCTTGTACCAAAGCGTGCGATAGCCTAAATACTGCAATCGATTTTCACTATCACGAATGGCACCGAGCACGCGCCCATAAGGCTGGCTCATCAGATAGCGTAGTCCAAGATAGGACAGTAGCAGCGCCAAAGCGGTCGTAAAACACAGCACAGCTCTCGTAGAAGAGGCGGTGATGTCATAGCCTAATAGGGTGGTAAAACCTGTGAAGCCATTATTACCACCAAAGCCTGTTTCGTTACGGAAGAATAATAAGGCGGCAGCGTAGGTCATGGCCTGAGTAATAATCGAAAAATAAACCCCTTTAATCTTTGAGCGAAAAGCAAAATAGCCAAAGATAAAAGCGACCAGACCGGGAACTAGCACCACTAGAGCCATTGCCCACCAGAAATATTGAGTGCCTGCCCAATACCACGGCAGCTCGGTCCAACTCAAAAAACGCATAAAGTCTGGCAAGCCTGTGCCAGCAGTTTCTCGCGTCAAGTACATGCCAAAGGCATAACCTCCTAGCGCAAAATAAAGACCATGACCTAAGCTTAGGATGCCGGCATAGCCCCATACCAAGTCTAAAGCCAGTGCTACCATGGCGAGCGCCATTATTTTGCCAATCAAAGTTATCCAGTAAGCAGACAGGTGAAAACTAGAGGTTTCAGGTAGTAAATGGAGCCAAGGTAATATCAGTAGCACTAAAAAACACAAACCAATCAAAATGGCATTACGTGGGGAATCAGATAATAATTGAGTCAAACGCATGAGGTTCTCCTTAATCCACAAAACGGCCTTTGAGGGCGAATAAACCTTGTGGACGTTTTTGAATAAACAAAATCACAAGAACCAGTAATACAATCTTAGCCATCACAGCACCAATGCCGATTTCAAGCACCGTACCACTGACACCAAGACCTAAAGATGCCAAGACCGCGCCCCATACTTGCCCAACACCGCCAACCACGACGACTAAGAACGCATCAATAATATAAGTTTGACCTAAGTCAGGTCCGACGTTGCCTACTTGCGCCAAAGCACAGCCAGCGAGACCTGCGAGACCCGAGCCAAGTCCAAAAGCCAACATATCGATACGGGCAGATGAAATACCAACCGCACGGGCCATTTGCCGATTTTGAGTCACAGCGCGCACAAATAGCCCGAAGCGAGTCTTGTTCAGTAAGTACACCAGTAGCATAAGAATAATGATGGTAAAGCCGATAATAGCGATACGGTTGAAGGGAAGTACAAGGCTAGAGGACACTTGATAAGCACCGCTCAACCAGTCGACATTGCTGACTTCGACGTTTTGCGCGCCAAATATCATCCGAACCAACTGCATAAGAATCAGACTGACACCGAAAGTTGCCAGTAAGGTTTCAAGCTCACGACCATAAAGCGGGCGAATAATGATTCGTTCGATAATCATGCCGATAATGGCACTGACTAAGAAAGCGACGGGTATAGCAGCAACTAGATACCATCCAGTCATACTAGGGAAATACGCTTGAAAGAGATTTTGCACCATATAAGTGGCGTAAGCGCCAATCATAATGAGCTCACCGTGAGCCATATTGATGACACCCAGTAGCCCAAAAGTAATGGCCAGCCCTAATGCCGCGAGTAGTAAGATACTTGCCGTACTAAGCCCCGTGAATAGATGACCTATCCAAGTACTGATGGTAATGCGCTGCTCAATACTATCCTCAGCGTCTAACAGCGCAGATTTGAGCACAGGATCGATATTATCTGCCGCCAATGCTTTTTTGACATCAACTAAGACTTGTGGACTATCGCTATCAGCAAGCACGGTAAGCGCGGCAATTTGGGTAGTGACGTCGCCATCTCTAAAATCAATCCTCGCTTGTAAAGTACTCAACGCCGTTTTGACGTCGTCGTCTTCCTCATTAGTGGCAGCAGTACTTATGAGTGCTGGATCTAGCTGTTCGATATTGTCCGCTAAGATGGCGACTGCCTGCACACGTTGTGTAGGATCGTTTGACTCAAGCTTAACCTTGGCTTGTCCAAAGACTAAGGCTGAGCGTAGCGTATTGGTCAAAGTCACTTGCGCCAAGTCACTCGGCCACTCGGTGGTCAGCTGCTTAGCAGGATAAGTAAATAGCTCATCTTCGCTGTTAAGTAGATAAGTTTGCCCACCATTACCTTGGTAGAGCTCATCGTTTTTTATCAGCTCAACTAAAGTATCCAAACTCTCAACTGACCCCGGCCACTGATTGAGCATGGTTTGGCGCTTGGTGAAGTCAGCAGCAACGAACTGCTCGATAGCATCTCCTTTACTTACCGCAAGATTAGCAGGCGTAGTCAGAGACTGCTTGTTTTGAGCAAGTAAGGTGTCGTCTTGAGCAAGTAAGGTCTCTTCACTTACAGCATTGGATGTCGCTGCCACAGTATTAGTAGATAGTTTCTCGCCGTGGTTGTGTACTGCTGGTGTCTCGTGAGCATGAGCAGGCGATGTGATAGCAATGAGAAGGAGTAAAGATAGTAAGGCGATGACAAAAGTCTTATTAGAATAATTGGCTTGCGCGTCACTTTTATAATAGGAAGGAGAATGTGACATGATGGTTCCTTTTTTGCAGTCAACACTCCTCTAACCTCTACTGAAAACTGTTTTATCAGTAGAGGAGCTAAAGGGTTGCTGGTATTGATACCATTAAGGGGCTAAGGAGTAGGGACTAAGGCTTGGGTGACCATAACCTTATTTAGGAATGTACTGACTCCATGGCTCAGCACGAATGACTTTTGGCGTTTTGCTGATCACATCGAACTGACCATCGGCACGGATTTGACCGATCATGACAGGCTTCCATAAGTGATGGTTTTCCTCATCCATTTTTAATGTATACCCTGATGGCGCGTCAAAAGTCTGACCTCCCATACTAATACGCACTTTATCGACATTAGTGGTACCTGCTTTTTCGACTGCTTGTTTCCACATATTGATACCCACGTAGGTGGCTTCCATAGGATCATTGGTCACGACCTTTTCAGCATTCGGTAGCTTATGATCTAGCGCATATTTCTTATACTTTTTGGTGAAGCCGCTATTGACAGGATTTTTAACCGACATAAAGTAGTTCCATGATGCCAAATGCCCTTGCAATAAGCTGGTATCGATACCACGAAGTTCTTCTTCTCCTACTGAGAACGCCATGACTGGGATATCAGAGGCTTTAATACCTTGGTTGGCAAGCTCGCGATAAAAGGGTACATTTGAGTCCCCATTGATGGTAGAGATAACTGCCGTCTTTTTACCGGTCGAGAAGCTTTTAATATTACCCACGATGGTCTGATAGTTGCTAAAACCGAAAGGGGTGTACTCTTCCATGATGTCTGTTTCAGCGACGCCTTTAGACTTCAAAAAAGCACGCAGTATCTGGTTAGTAGTCCGAGGATAGACATAATCTGTGCCAAGTAAGACAAAGCGTTCTGCACTACCACCCTCTGGACTCATTAAGTATTCAACAGCAGGAATAGCTTGCTGATTGGGAGCTGCCCCAGTGTAGAAAATGTTTTCTGACTGCTCTTGACCCTCGTACTGCACGGGGTAAAACATGAGACCATTTAATTCTTCAACGACAGGTAGCACGGACTTACGTGACACCGATGTCCAACCACCAAATATGACATCCACTTTGTCTTGAGTTAATAGCTGACGAGCTTTTTCAGCGAATAACGGCCAATCAGAAGCGGGGTCTACGACGATTGGCTCTAGCTGCTTACCCAACACACCGCCATTGGCATTAATTTCATCAATGGTCATGAGGGCAGTATCTTTTAATGAGGTTTCAGAGATGGCCATCGTTCCAGATAAAGAATGCAAGATGCCAACTTTGATGGTGTCACCATCTGCCGCAGGGGTAGTAGTCGTCTCAGCTGTTTCTGTTTTTGTGGCTGTAGAATTGGTTTCCGCGCTAGTTTCCGCAGGTTTTTGACAACCTATAAGGCTTAAGCTACCTACGACGGCTACTGCTAGTAGAGACAAACGTGATGTGAGTTTTGAGTCGATACGATAATTTGTACTTATAGGAGTAGCAGTGATAAGCGTTGGCAATAAAAACATGTATTTCTCCAAAAAGATAAAGTAGCAGCTTGGCAGGCCGAGTTAACAAACCATTCCTAACTGCTATTAATACTTCAATATTTATGCCATTCCAAAATACAAAATAAACGCACCAATATCGGTCTTTTTAAGAGATATTGCACTTTTTTCGCACCATGATGGTTTTTATGATTTTCTATGCACCATCTGTGTCTGGTTAAAAAGTGACTTATACTGTCAATGTCAAAGCCGTAGAAACAAGCTTGGGAGGTTTTAGTTACGCAGCTACAAGTTTTGTCAGCATAGCTCAAATGCCGATTAATTCCTTTTTTTATCAAGATATTAAACAGATTGTTATTAATATTATTGGCTTCATGCTTAACCATCCTGTGGTGGTTGAAGGCTGGTCTAATATCAAAATGGCATCTCTGCCGACTATTAGATGTCAAAATATTATCGAGGAGGTTATAAAAGAGGGGAAGATAGAGGAGGTATAGGCGGTAACCTATGTGTTAGTGATTTTCTATCAAGTACATGGTGAGATAAAAGTGAATAGCAGTGCTTGGTGATTCATAAGTGGTTATCTACAAGCTATATTTATAGTTGCAGCTTGGCAGGATAAGCATTCTCTCAAAGTTAATGTCTACGGGATTAACAGCATAGGTCAGAATTCAGGACTATTAGAATTGCGAGTACCCCAAGTAGTATTTCCTGGCAATGTCATGGTAAAAGCCAAGCTTGAATCGACAGACCCACTCTTCATGTAACGTGGAGGGTAAGTGCTGTTATTGTTGCCACCATCTACTGCAAGGCAGACCGATAGATATCCTGCAGAGCCGCTAAACCGATTATTTCAGGAGCGACTCAACAAATATTTTATATCGTAAAACGACAGATGCAATCGAGGAATTACTATGTGTTTTTCGGAGATACAGCGGCATATGTGAGGCCTTCGTACTCCGTTGAAACACGAGTACCGCCCCCTCCCTCAAGTGTCTGAGCAATATTGGTCAGTGAGCCGATGATGGCGGTGTTTCCAGTCGCACGCGCAAACTCGCAAGCCGCTGCAACCTTTGGTCCCATAGAGCCTGCAGGAAGATCAAGCTCACTTAAAGCATCTGGATGCGCCTGCAAGATGCCTCGTTGTTTGTCAGTCCCAAAGTCTGTATAGACATACGCCACATCCGTGGCAATCACCAATAACTTACATTCAAGGCTATGGGCAAGTAACGATGCGCACAAATCTTTATCGATTACTGCCTCGACCCCTTGCAAACAGCCGTCTTCATCAAATGCCGTTGGGATACCACCACCACCTGCACAAATCACAATCACACCTTTTTCAAGCAGCCACTGTATGGGTTTTAGCTCAAATATCTTTTTGGGCTTAGGGCTTGCAACCACTCGCCTAAAGTATTTCCCATCGGCTTTAACAACCCAGCCTTTTTGCGCACTTAGCTTTTCTGCTTCCTCTTTTGAGTATACAGGGCCAATAGGCTTGGTTGGATTGTTAAAAGCAGGGTCTTTACGGTCGACTTCTACTTGAGTGAGTAGGGTGGCAATAGATGTGTCTCTCGGCAAGACATTCCCAAGCTCTTGCTCGATAATGTAGCCAATCATACCTTCTGTTTCTGCGCCCAAAACGTCTAATGGATAAGTATCGACTTCAGTGTAAGCCGCGCCTTGCAACGCAAGCAACCCGACTTGAGGGCCATTACCGTGAGCAATAACTAACTCGTTACCCTCCGTGACCTTGCTGATTTGTTCAACAGCCGTCTTGATGTTTTGGCGTTGGTTGTGAGCAGATAGCGGCTCTCCACGTTTTAATAAAGCATTACCACCTAAGGCAATTAGTAACCTCATGATATTTCCCTACGCATTGTCTTCAGTTAACGTCATATCAGGGCGTGTCTTCATTTCAAAAATAGTGATAAAAATTAGATAAATGGCAGTCAAAAAAGAAAAATAGCGCAGATAATATCGAGATATTAGTCGGCTATTTGACGCCGTTTGGCAAGATTTAGCCACTTTTAACCTATTTAGATGACTATCGATTGAATTGAGGGCACGCCCCGGTAGCACGCGTTGCTAATGTCATACATTAGATATTACCAAGCGCAGAGACCAAAACAGCTTTAATCGTATGCATACGGTTTTCGGCTTGCTCAAATGCGATGTTGTAAGGGGATTCAAATACCTCTTCGGTCACTTCGATACCGTCTGCGAGCTGTGGGTGTTTTTCAGTGATTTTTTTACCAACCTCGGTATCTGAATTATGAAAAGCGGGCAAACAATGCATAAACTTCACTCTTGGATTGCCAGTGGCTTTTATCAGATCCATATTGACTTGATAAGCCATTAGCGCATCGATTCGCTCAGCCCAGCTCTCAATAGGCTCACCCATCGATACCCATACGTCGGTATGAACAAAATCAACGTCTTTTGCCGCCGTTTTTACATCATCAGTGATAGTAAGCCGGGCACCTGACTCTTTGGCAAAGTCTGCACAAGTGGCCAAAAAGTCTGCTTCAGGCCATAAGTCTTTAGGGGCACAAAGGCGTACGTCCATACCCATCTTAGCGCCCATTAAATATAATGAGCGGCCCATGTTATTACGCGCGTCACCAAAATAAGCATACTTAATCTGATGGGTTGATTTGTCGGTATGCTCACGCATGGTCATTACGTCTGCTAGCATTTGTGTGGGATGAAATTCATTCGTTAGGCCATTAAAGACAGGAATATCCGCATATTCTGCTAACTCATTTACAATCTCTTGACCGAACCCGCGATACTCGATGGCATCATACATACGGCTCAACACACGGGCAGTGTCTTTCATGCTCTCTTTGTAGCCGATCTGTGATGAGTTTGGGCCAATAAACGTCACATTGGCACCCTGATCATATGCCGCTACTTCAAAAGCGCAACGAGTGCGGGTTGAGGTTTTCTCAAAGATCAGAGCAATATTTTTGCCCAAAAGATGCTTTTGTTCTGTGCCCGAGTATTTTGCTCTTTTTAGGTCACGAGCCATATCCAAAAGATAGGTAAGCTCGCGTTCACTATGATGCATAAGACTCAGCAGATCACGGTTGTGAAGATTGAAACTCATGATAATTCCTTAATTTTTAGTATGTGTTTATTTTGGATGGACTATCACTGTATTTATCTACGCTATGAGCAGGTAGGGTTCAACACGCCCTAATCCGTTGGATCGCGAATGATAGGACAGGTCATGCAGTGACCACCACCGCGGCCACGGCCCAGCTCGGAGCTTGGAATCGTAATCACTTCAATACCTTGTTTGCGCAGTAACGTGTTGGTATAAGTGTTGCGGTCATAAGAGATGACAACGCCTGGCTCAAGGGCAAGGACATTATTACCATCATCCCATTGCTCACGCTCAACCTCGTAGCTATTGCCACCTGTCTCGACCACTCTCAATTTATCGACCTTTGATGCTTCTTCTACCACTTTCAAAAAGTGTCTGTCATCTTCGCGCACATCTATACCGTGTGGCTTGCTTTCGTCAGGACGAATATGAAAGGTCGTAATATGATCTGTCACTGCCGGAAACACGTTGACCAAATCAATGTCGCAAAACGTAAACACGGTGTCCAAATGCATTGCAGAACGTTGCTTAGGTAGGGCCGCTACGATGACATGGTCAACAGAACCATCGATGAATAAAGTCTTGGCCAGTCTGGTAATCGCTTGTTGTGACGTTCGCTCACCCATACCAATCAGCACGGTTTTGTTGCCAATAGGCATGACATCACCGCCTTCTAAACTACAGCCACTGAGATCTTCTTCAGTATCATCCATCCAAATTTTGAAATCAGCACCTTTAAAGTCTGGATGAAATTTATAAATAGCAGAAATAAGGAGCGTTTCTTGCTGGCGAGCGGGCCAATACATCGGGTTAAGCGTCACACCGCCATATATCCAATTTGAAGAATCGCGAGGGAACTGAGTGTTTGGCAGTGGTGGCAATACAAACTCAGTCGTACCTGACAGTGCGGATAATTTTTTGAGTGACGCCCCAATATCATTCGGTAACTCTTCAGTGGTGACGCCGCCAATTAAAAATGAAGACAGTTTCTTGTGCTCAAGTTTGGTTAACCAATCTCTCACTTCGCCAGCCAATAAAGTACCGACGTGATTATCAGTGATTTTGTGATCCATAATCCACTGCATGGCATCGTTATTATCAAGGGTTTGTGCGAGCAGTTGATGCATCTCAACCACCTCAATATCGCGATCTCGCATCTTTGTGACCATATCATAATGATCACTTTTGGCTTTGCTCACCCACATGACATCATCAAACAATAAATCATCACAGTTTTGCGGTGTCAGTCTTTGATGGGCGAGACCTGGAGAACACACCATAACTTTGTGTAATTTACCGACTTCTGAATGAACACCTAAAGACTTGTCAGACATTTTTTTATCCTTATGCGGTTTGGGTGCAAGTATCTCACCACTGTTTAGAGGACGAACAATCTAAAAAAGCAACTGATGTGAAAATTACGACGAACGGTTTTTTGTGATTACAAATGAAGGCATTTTATTTAATAGGGTCGCTACAAGCTTAACGTACCGCTGTACAGGCCATAGGCTGCATAGATGGCACTGACAGTAATGACTGCAAGCACCACTTTTTCGGCTGTATTGAACAGCTGATAGCTGTGCTCTCTGCGTGCTTTTATATAGAGAACCACGCCAGGAAGATACAATAAAGCGGATAGCAAAAAGTACTGAATACCGGCTGCATACAACAGCCAAATACTATAAAACAGCGCGGTTACCCCAATAATAATATCTTTTGTGGCGCTCTCGGATGCTTTGTAACCTTCTTTGCGATAGGCCACCAAAAATCCATAAGCGGCAGAAAAGAAATAGGGAATCAAAATCATGGAAGTGGACAGATAAAAGATATTGTTATACGTGCTTTTACTAAAGTAGGTGATGACTAAAAATAACTGTGTCGCTGCAGAAGACACCAATAGTGCATTTACCGGCACATCAACGGCATTTGTTTTATAAAAGAACCTCGGCATGGTTTTGTCTTTGGCGGCAACGAACAAAACTTCGGCGCAGAATAGCGTCCAAGCCAATAAACCACCGAGCAGCGAGACGACCAAACCGACTGAGATAAAGGTCGCGCCCCACGGGCCAACGGCATACTCTAGCAAATAAGCCATCGACGGGTTTTTCATCGCTGCAAGCTCAGGGAGTGATCTAACACCCATCGCTAAAAAGTTAACCATCATTAATAGTACTAACGTAAAAATGAACCCCAATACGGTGGCTTTGCCAATATCAGAGCGTTTTTTGGCACGTGCAGAATACACACTGGCCCCTTCAATACCAATAAATACCCATACCGTTACCATCATCATGTTTTTAACTTGATCAGGGACTGACCCTAGATCCGTCTCTCTGCCCCAAAAGTCGCTATTAAAAAGATCCATATTAAAGACCGTAAAAATAATGACAATAAAGGTGAACAGCGGTATCACTTTGGCGATGGTGATCAACGTATTGACTGAGGTAGCCGTCTGGATACCTTTAGTAATCATGAAGTTGTATGCCCACAATAATACAGAGGCACCCACCAATGCAGTCAGGGTATTGCCATCTCCAAACACATTAAAAAAATAACCCAGCGTACTAAATATCAGCACGTAGTAACTGACGTTGCCCAACCAAGCAGAGAGCCAGTAGCCCCATGCAGAGTTGAAGCCCATATAATTACCAAAACCTGCCTGTGCATAGGCATAGACCCCACTGTCAAGTTCAGGCTTGCGATGTGCTAAATTTTGGAACACGAAGGCAAGCATCAGCATGCCAACGCCAGTGATGACCCAGCCAATCAATGAGGCACCAGGGCTTGCAGTTTCAGCGATGTTTTGCGGCAATGAGAATATACCGCCGCCTATCATAGAGCCTACGACAAGGGCAATGAGTGCAGTAAAGTTTAGATTTTTCTCGGATGGATTATGCGTTGTTTCAGACATGGTGAAGACCTTTTATTCTCTGATTGAGAAATATATGAAAGCAACAAAATAGATTTGGTCTTGAAGAATATTTAAAAACAGTATTTAATATATGAAAACTCCACAATATTAGCATGGATTATCATGGTTTTGTTAGCTCAATGGCCATCATTAAAAATATTTATGTATCTATACCAATTAAATAACCGTGATAACTCATGACAAAAATGTTTGCTATGGCAGCAGTTTTTGTACAACTAGTATCCTGAGTTGGTCAAAAAACTTGCAGGGCTATATTGGATACATCATACAACACTCAAAATAAATTCAGTTTCCGATGGTTTATTGAGGTGGTATCGAGTACCATAACCACAATATAATTATGGATTTATTGGTATTTCTGACTAGGTCGTGTCCTAATCGGCCCAATATCCGATGATTCAACTGTATGTCGAACATCTTATATAAATCACTTACCATCCCGCCTTGGCGTAGAAATTGTCTTGTGCCCACACAGCGCCAATATTGTCAGTTATCGTGATCGACACGAGGTGTGCTTGATCTGATTTCCTACACTCAACACGCCCTATACTAAAAAATCATTAAAATTTTTAAATTGAGGACATGTCCTAATACGGTTAAAAGACGTATGGATTGGTTATTTTCTGTTTTATTTCCGCATATAAATAATATATAGGAACCGTTATGAAAAAAGCATGGGTTTTGATTCTATTGCTTGTCGTGGCCGCTGCTGCCGGTTGGTATTACTGGCAACAGCAGCAGCTTGCACAAGCCCTACCGCTAGGAATAGTCAGCTCAAATGGTAGATTGGAGCTTGAGCGGTTTGATATTGCTAGCCTTTATCCAGGTAGAGTCGAGCAAATGCTGGTGGCGGAAGGAGAGGATGTCGAAGTCGATCAGCTGCTTGTGAAGCTGTCTTCTTCACAAAGCGAAAGTCAGTTAGTGGCGGCACAGGCAACCGAGCAGCGCGCACATGAAATGGTGTCGCAGGCACGGGCGGGTCGTAAGCAAGGAGAGCAGGCAATGGCGCGTGCCAACGCCCAAATCGATGCGCAGATTGAACAGCAAAAAATAGCCAAAATGGAGTTGGATAATGCCCGCAAGATGCGCCGCGAAGATTTGGTGTCAGACTCAGAGGTGACCAAACGCCAAGCGGCATACAATGGCGCGGTTGCGGTCGTGCAAGCGGCTAGAGCAGCGTACGCAGAAGCGCAGGCAGCCGTTCAACAAATCGATGCTCAAGTAGCGGAAGCAAATGCTGGCGTCAATCAGGCCAAAGCTCAAGAAAAATCTGCCGCTTCGATGAATGACGATATGTTGATACGCAGTCCTAAAGCGGGCCGTGTGGAATACCGAATTGCCGAGGTTGGTAGTGTGATTGCAGCAGGCAGCAAAATGGTCAGCCTTCTAGATACAGAGGATGTGTCTATGACTCTTTTTTTACCTAACGGGCAGATGAGTGGCTTACAAGTCGGTAATGACGCGAGAGTCGTGCTGGATGGTCTGGATAGTGTGTGGCCCGCAAAAGTTTCGTTTATTGCATCACAAGCACAGTTTACGCCCAAGTCAGTGGAAACACAGAACGAGCGCGAAAAGCTCATGTTTAAAGTGCGTATCAAGTTACCTGTGGCAATAGCCAAAGAATACAAAGGCCTACTCAAAGGCGGCATGACAGGTAATGGTTATGTGCGTAGCAATACCGACGTAGTATGGCCGAGTAACCTTGCTATAAACCTTCCTAAAAAAGGCCAATCCTAGTTTCTCACGTTCGAGTATGACAGCAGAAAATGAGGTCATAAATTATTCAGAGGGTTTTACAACCGAAGAGTTATCTTTATGAATAAATTAACGATACAAACTGTGAGATAACGTATGGATAGCCAACATACCGCCGTTGAAATTAACACTGTTTCGCATACATATGGCAAGACGGTTGCTCTTGATAATATTTCCCTAAATATTTTACAAGGGAGCACCGTTGGGCTAATTGGTCCTGATGGTGTCGGAAAATCAACGTTGTTGTCTCTTATTGCAGGGGTCAAGGTCATTCAAAATGGCTCCGTGCAAGTATTCGGTAAGGATATGGCAGAAAAATCTGCACGTGAGGCGCTGTCAAAACATATCGCCTTTATGCCACAAGGCTTAGGGCATAATCTTTATCCAACCCTGTCGGTATATGAGAATGTGGAATTTCATGCGCGACTGTTTGGATTGAATACGCATGAGCGCCATGTACGAATAGCCCGTTTGCTTGAGGCAACTGGGTTAGCACCGTTTCCTGATCGTGCGGCTGGCAAGCTATCAGGCGGAATGAAGCAAAAACTAAGCTTATGCTGTGCATTGGTGCACAATCCTGACTTACTGATTCTGGATGAGCCAACCACAGGGGTAGACCCTTTATCACGCCGTCAATTCTGGTCATTAGTGGCCTCGCTACAAGCTGAACGTCAAGAGATGACGGTCATCGTGTCGACAGCCTATATTGATGAAGCCAAAAATTTTGAATACCTGCTAGCGATGGATGATGGCAAGCTCTTAGCCAACCAGCGGACGCAAACCGTCATGACAGAGCTGAATGTCACATCACTTGAAGAAGCCTACATCAAGCTATTGCCACCAGAGAAACAAACGAATGCAGGCGCGTTGGTTATCACGCCATTTTCCCCTGATCCTGATGCACCGCCCGCTATTGAGGCAAAAAACCTAACCAAACGTTTTGGAGATTTTACGGCGGTTGATAATGTCAGCTTTTGTATTGAGAAAGGTGAGATTTTTGGTTTTTTGGGCTCTAATGGTTGTGGCAAATCGACCACGATGAAAATGCTGACTGGGTTGATTGATAAAACAGAGGGTTCAGCCAAACTGCTGGGTCAATCTATCGATGCAAATGACATAGCGACAAAAATGCGCGTCGGCTATATGTCGCAGTCTTTCTCGCTTTATGAAGAGTTGAGCGTACGTCAAAACTTAGAGCTGCATGCAACCCTTTATCAAATAGAAGGGGAGCGTGGACAGCAAGCTGTAAAGGATGCATTAGATAAATTTGACCTCAGTGCCGTGGCGGATACAGCGCCAGCCTCGTTGTCACTGGGTATCCGCCAACGATTACAGCTGGCAGCGGCTTGTCTACATCATCCCGAAGTATTGATTTTGGATGAGCCAACCTCAGGCGTCGATCCTGGTGCTCGTGATATGTTTTGGCGACAGCTATTGACGCTTTCACGAGAAGATAAAATCACGATATTTATCTCTACTCATTTTATGAATGAAGCCAGTCGATGCGATCGTATCTCTTTTATGCACCGTGGTCGCGTGCTGGTCGTTGGTACACCGACAGAGCTGACACATAATAAACAAGCGGAGGATCTCGAAGAAGCTTTTGTAGAGTATCTGCTCGAAGATGAAAAAAATGACACTGAACCCACCAGCCAAAACGACACGACTGAAAATACGTCAGCAGAATCAGCGATCATAGCGTCTGAACCTGATAGTCAAACCGACAAAACCGACACGCTTAAGTATTGGTTTACCACTGTGTGGACATTTGCCACGCGCGAATTTAAAGAGCTATTACGCGATAAAATCAGGCTGTTCTTTGCTATCGTTGGGCCCATTATTTTGATGGTCATGACCGGTTGGAGTATCTCTTTTGATGTGCACGATTTACCTTATACGCTACTGGATCAAGATTACTCTGCACAAAGTCGACAGTTGACGGAGTACTTTTCGGGCTCAGAATATTTTACATCTACGTCACCCGTAGACTCTATAAAGGCCGCTGAATACGCGCTTAGAAGCTCTGAGACGCAATTGGTTATTGATATTCCAGTGGATTATGGACGTGATTTATTGGCCAATAGACAACCAGAAGCGAGCTTTTATATTGATGGGACAGTGCCATTCAATGCGGCCAATATTGAGGGCTATGTAGGAGGGATTATGAGGATATATATCAAAGACCTTCTTCAAGATACTGGCTTGCCTATCGACTTAGACCCTGCCGCTGAAGTGGTTCCACGCTTTATGTATAACCAAGATTTCAAAAGTGTGAACGCGGTCATTCCCAGTGTGCTAATGATGATACTCATGTTGATTCCGGCAATGATGACCACGCTGGGTGTGGTACGTGAGCGTGAAGTTGGCTCGATATCAAACCTCTACACATCACCAGCCAGTGTGCCTCAATACCTACTTGGAAAACAGCTACCTTATGTCGTTCTGGGACTGATCAATTATCTCATACTTGTGCTCATGGCCATATTTTGGTTCAAAGTGCCCATAAAAGGCTCTTTTTTGGCGATGTCTTTTGGCGCATTGCTGTTGGTCTATGTGTCTACAGGACTGGGGCTTTTAGTGTCTAGTTTGGTTCGCACACAGGTTGCCGCCTTGTTTGTCACAGCCATCGTCACTCTGATACCCACCATTAACTACTCTGGGTTGTTGTACCCGCTCTCTAGTATGGACGGCATCGCTTATGCCATTGGGGTCGGGTTCCCCGCATCTTGGTATCAGCGTATCAGTATTGGCGGCTTTACTAAAGGACTGAGTTGGTCCAGTTTTTTGACGGAGTACATGGTTTTGACCGCTTTTGGCTTGGCATTTATCACATTTGCCTCTATTTTCCTGAAAAAGCAGGAGGTATAAGTGCAGACTTTTAAAAATATCTGGACGTTGACCATCAAAGAATTGCGCAGTCTGTTTGGAGACAAGATACTGTTTCTCATGATTGGCTTCGTGTTCTCTGTCACTATTTATACTGTGGCAGAAGGCATCAATACGGATGTACGTAATGCGCCTGTAGGTATTATAGATTTAGACCGCACAGCCCTGACCAGACAAATTCGAGATGCTCTACAACAACCTTACTTTCTGCCTCCTGTCGATGTGAAACGCGAAGATGTCGATGAGTTGATGGACAAAAGCAAGCTTATTTTTGTGCTGGAATTTCCACCTGGGTTTGAACGAGATGTGCTGGCTGGACGAAAACCGCAAGTTCAGCTGTTAATTGATGCCACCACCATGACTCAAGCAGGTATTGGGCAAGCCTATATTCTCCAAATATTTAATCAGGAAGTGAGTGATTTTTTAAAACAAGCCGATCCACCGTTATTGGTCAAGCCAGTACTGAACATGATATTTAACCCAAACGGAGACAGCTACTGGTACACACCAGTTATGGAAGTCTGCAATATGATTGCGCTCTTGGCAATAGGGTTGTCCGGTGCTGCCGTTATCCGTGAACGCGAACGTGGCACCATCGAGCATCTGTTGGTGATGCCAGTCAATACAACAGAAATCGTGATTTCAAAAATACTTGCCAATAGCTTGGTGATTTTATGTGCCTCCATGTTATCGATGGTTTTTGTGGTCCAGTATCTGCTTGGCATTCCCATTAACGGGTCGCTGCTTTTATTCGGTAGTGGTGTGGTCGTGTATCTGTTCTCCATATCTTCTCTCGGCATTATGCTATCAACCATGGCACCGAGTATGCCGCAGTTTGCCTTATTGATGTTGCCTGTCTTAGTCGTATCATTACTCTTATCTGGCTCTATAGCACCGCGCAGCAATATGCCCGAAGCGGCACAAATGATAAGCGAGTATTGGCCCACGACTCAGTTTGTCAGCTTTACTCAAAATGTTTTATTCCGTAATGCTGGCTTGGACATTGTTTGGCCTGAGCTATTAGTCATGACAGGTATCGGCGTCGTGTTTCTTATTTTTGCTTTAGTACGATTTAAAGCGATGCTTGAAAAGCTAGGATAATGTGCAAAACAGGCTGGCCCAATTTGGCTCAATAAAAGCCAGTCATATGTATACCGATATCCTAAGAGACGTCCTAGGGCGTGTTTGATATTCGACCATGGCACTGAATTAAAAATAATGATAGAGAATATAAGGAGGAGAAGCGCATGTTTCCATTATCCAAAATTGTGAGTTTGGGAGCATTGGTCTTGATCTTAAGCGCCTGCCAAAGCACACAGGTTGTACGCCAAAGTGACATTTCTATTCCGACAACATTTGACGAAAACAAAGCGGCGAAGGGCAGTCCAGAAATTAGCCACTGGTGGCGACAATGGCAAGATCCGCTATTAAGTCGCCTGATAAAGCAAGGCTTACAAGACAGCCCCGATATCCGTATCGCTAAAAGTCGTTTTACAGAAGCAGTGGCAATCAGTCGTCTTGCCAACGCTGATCTTGGGCCACAAGCTGGCGTCAATGCTTCAGCGGGCATTATAAATGGTTCGGCTCATCTGTCTGCAAATGACAACCTCAGTCGTCTATTGGGTGCTAGTACAGCGCTGCTAGAGACGCACCAAGATATAGACAGCAGTCATGCTAATGCGGGATTTTCTGCTGCGTGGGAGCCTGATATATTTGGCAGAAAACAAAGTGATGCTGATGCCGCCCGTTATGCGGCGTTGGGTGTACAAGAAAAAGTATATGGCGCGCAAATGCTACTGGCAGATCAAATTGCTGATCACTATTTTCAAGCCCGTGCCGCCCAGCAGCGTGAAGTCATTACCGCCCGCAATGTAGAGATATTGACGCGCTTTGAGCGATATATAAAAGGGCGTTTTCAAGCGGGTCAAGTCACCATGTATGAAGTTAATAATGTCCAAAGTAAACTCAATGCCATGCGTGCGAAAAAAAGCACAATCAATGCAGAGTATGCAATGCACGTACGTAGCATAGCCGTACTTATCGGGCAAGTACCGCAAGGTTTTGAGCTGCCTTCTACGACTGTGGACATTCTCAATTATCAACCGAGTGCGCCCAGTGGCCAAACGCCTCAAGGGTTGCTAGAACGTCGTCCAGATCTGCGTGCCTATGGTGCACAAGTCAATGCCTATTCTGCCAAACTGGCAAGTGCCAAAGCCGATCTGCTGCCACGTTTCTCCATTCGTTTTTTAGGTCAAGGCGGACGCATTGACGTTGACAGTGATGTGCCAGATTTGAAAGGTTGGGGCAGTATATTGAGTGTGGGTATACAAGTTCCCATTTTTACGAACGGTCGGATTAAGGCCAATATTGACAGCGCAGACGCTCGATTGCAAACGGCGCTGCTACAGTATGATCGAAGGCTACTGCGTGCGCTTGGTGAGGTGGATAATACCTATCAGGCACATCAGGCTCTACAGCAGCAACAAAAATTGCTGAATACGGCCTATCAGCAGTCTGCCAAGCGTGCCAGCGATGCCGAAAAGCTGTTTCGTTATGGCTATCAAACGTTAGATGAAGCTCTGACAGCGCAGCTCGACTCGGAACAAATACAAGAAAACTTGATTTACTCGCAGCTTGCTCGAGCACAAATGCTACTGAACCTTTATAAATCACTAGGAGGAGGATGGGGAGAGGATGTCACTGCGGAGGCATCGTAAATTCAGATAGCTTATGAGAGGTTATACTCACTTATAAGAGGATACTGAAAAAATCTGAATCTTTGGAATGTAGTACGAGCATGAGTTAGCTGTGTAATAAATTAATAAGGCTTAAAGAAGTTGTATACCGTGCTCCATTTTATTATGCCAATACATAGGAACAGTGGCTTGAATAGCTACCCCTGTGATGGTGGCGTCATTTAATACTTCAATAAGTATGCGAACAACGCTTTATCTGATTTTAGAGGTATGGTTTCGATGTTTTCATCATCATATCGGTATTCATACGATTAGGGGCAATTGGTAGTACTCTACAGATTGGCTCGATCCCATGTGCCTGCTTGTTAACATCAATAAAATTGACCATCACCGCTGCTTCTGACTTTGAGCTTGCACTGAAGTAAGAGTGGTTCAATCTATAGGCTTTTCGATACCGTCAAAATAGGGAGATAAATACCCTTATTATTAAGGGTTATTAAGGGCTACATAATAAAAATCCCTTGAAGCGTAAGGCTTGCAAGGGTTTTTTAAGGATTACTCAGGACTGTTAATACAATAATTGGTGCGCCACCACCACGCAACGACTAACTTAGTGAAAGCCTTTTTTAATAAGGGTTTTATGGTTATATATATTATTTTTAACAACAAATTTAACAACATACGAATATCGCTATATCTGTTTGGATTGCGATATTATAGTATCTTTACGAAGTACTGTTAGTGCTTTTCAAATACATTATATATACAGCCTTGAGTTTACAGTTCTATCGCGATTGCCCCTTTGATTTAAGGTGCTTTGATATATTGCAAACTTGATACACTCTAAGCAGCGTTATAGACAAACAGCAATATCGATATGAGTATTATGTGATGTACATAATACTCATGTGAGTAATCCTAGAATATACCCAGATATTATTAATTTTTCTAGTTAAAACCTATTCAATAGGGATGACTTTTTGCATCTCATTTTGATGTCCCAAATTAGCATCGGTTAAGTCTCTAGAGTTACTTCTTTTTTCGGTCTGGTCTACTATTTTGGCACCCACTAAGTCACCAACGACGTTGCCAAAGGTGAAGATCATATCGACCAAGATATTGATACCTGCAGTGAGTGCAACGATTTCGATGGGCAATCCTGCTTGGGTAAAGACGATAGACATACCGATCAATCCAGCACCTGGGACACCAGCCGTACCAATCGCGGCCATAGTTCCAATGATGACAATGGTGGCCAGTTCAGGTACCGACAGTGACATGCCCATGATTTCTGCTGCAAAGATGACAGCGACACCAAAACGTAATGCCGTACCATTCATGTTTACAGTTGCGCCAATAGGCAATGTCAGTTTGGCAACACGCTCACCAATACCTGCTTTTTCTGCGCATTTAATGGTAATCGGTAGCGTGCTCAGGCTACTGCTGGTCACAAATGAGGTAAAAGCCGCTTCTTTGATATTTTTATAGAATTGAATGACTTTTACGCCAAAGAGCTTCAACATAATCGGGAACACAACCCCCACCAATATGATAACACCAAGGTATGACGTACCAATAAATTTACCCAGCGCAATAACGACATCCAATCCTTGCGTACCAAAGGTATTGGCAGTGATGCCCAATACGCCAATCGGTGCATATAATAGAATGCCGCTTAGTATTTTGGAGACGACTTCGTTACAAGCTTCGAGCAGTCTGAATAAAAAATCACCCATTTCTTGTTGCTTTTCGTCTGCTGAATGGCGCATGAACAAAATAGCCAATCCAGAGATAACCGCGACAAATACGACCGCGAGAATATCACCTTGAGCAAAAGCATTGAAGATATTGCTGGGTACCATATTCAGTAAGGTATCAATGAAAGACGGGCGGGCAGGGGCATCCATAGTGACGGTGGTGGGCAACGAAAATCCTGCACCAGGATTGGTCATCTTTGCCAAAACAATACCAACGACCACCGCAATACCAGTCGAGACGATATAAAAGGGGAATATTTTTAGCCCTATACGACCAAGCTCTTTAGGGTTGGAGTGATTGACGGCGACCATCAAAGAGAAAAGGACAAGAGGTATCACGACCATTTTCAATAAGTTTAAAAACAGGGTTCCAAGCGGTGACAGAAAACTACTGTGCTCGCCCAGTACCAGTGCCAAAAAAATACCTATTAAAAAGCCGCCCGTCATTTTTACCATGAATGACATGCTGGTATACCAACGCCAAATTATTCCCATTACTATCTCCTGTTATTTACAATATCTGTTACTGACTTTTAAAAGGATATGTGGAGATGGGCAAGAGAATATTTTGATTTTAGACATTCCATTGTCCAGTCCTGTATGATTCAAACGCTTTGGCTTGATACGGATGCTGTCAGTTTTCAGACATGTGATATTAGAATTTTTCCTTAAGGTAAGGATACTAAACACCAACAATCACTGAAACAAGCGAATTAATTTATGGCGAGCATTCCTTTTTTTCTTACTAGTGGAGGAGTTCACGCTTATTTTTAACGAATGCTTAGGCGGTTTACTCGATATATAGTCGATCAATTTAAAGCAGATACAGGACGGTTGGGATAGGTTTTACAGCCTTTGGAATGTTTGGCGCACAGCAAGCGAGGCAGGATTATACCAGCAGAAAACAGGATTACCATTTGTGCCACCGTCATTTTGAATTGACCGTGTTTCAAATTGGATATATATAACCACAATTACTATTTTGGATTTAAAAATAAGTTATGAAAACGGATACTAACAGTTCGCTAGATTTTAGAAAATATCCTTCAACCAAAGCTTTACAATGTTTTGAGACAGCGGCTAGACACTTAAGTTTTACCAATGCGGCGCAAGAGATGCACATGACTCAAAGCGCCATCAGTAAGCAGGTAGCGCAGCTAGAGGAAGTGCTAAATATTGCTCTGTTTTATCGAACACCGCAGAAAATCTCGTTGACACCTGCTGGCAAGACGTATTATTTGGATGTGCTCGATATACTAAAACATATCGAGATGGCAACGACCAATTTAGTGTCGCACAGTGATAATACCGAGGTATTGAGAATTGTCTCGCACCCAACGTTTTGTTCACGTTGGTTGATACCTGCGTTGAGTGGATTTAATGAAGCACATCCCCTAATTAATTTAGAGATCAAAGAACAGGTTGGACCATTTTTTTCTGAAGACCAAAATGTCGATATCGCGTTTTTGTATGGTACTGGTATTTGGGGTGGAATGGAGGCGATTAAGCTGTTTGATGAATACAGTGTGGCCGTCTGCCATCCTGATTATTTAAAAGACGAAAAACCTTTCACGAGCAATGTCGCTAGTTGTACCTTATTGCATCTCAATTCGCGCTTAAATGCATGGTACGAATACTTTGAACAACAAGAGGTCAGTGTTGATAGTACATTCATAGGCCCGCGTTTCGATACGTTTCAGGCATGTATATCAGCGGCATTAGTGGGATATGGCATCGCGCTTGTACCGCTACGCTTGGTAGAACGTGAGTTGCAGTCAGGTGCGCTGGTCACCGCATGGGATTATGCTGCAAAAGGCAGAGGATCTTATTATATGACTTATCCATTATCACTTGGTGAGTCACACAGAATAAAAGTCATTATAAATTGGATATCTGCTTACCTTGAAACCTAGGGCAGGTTGAACCGTTAAAAAACGAGTCGTGATGATTGGTTAGATAAATATTTACCGCTAATCGATAGCGGTCAGCGCAAGCGTCCAACGCAATAAAAACTATTGAAAGGCTTCATAAGACTTTGATTGAACATGTATTTATGCTTGGGTTTTTTCTATCTTGGCCTTGGTTTTTTCTCACAATAACGAAAAGGAATGAAAGCACAACTATTATTCGTTTGCTGAGTGCATCAGGTTTTGCTGAAATGAGGGTCACATTTAAGGAAGATAAGAGACTCTTAATGGATAAGCTATACAACGTCACTGATGCTTTTACGATGGTGCATCCCATCACCTTAACCAAAGGTAAAAATGCAAAAGTTTGGGACAATAACGACCAATCCTACATCGATTTTGTGGGTGGCATTGGGGTCTTGAATTTCGGACATTGCCACCCTCACATCGTGACGGCCATTATCAATCAAACCCAATCGCTCATTCATTATGCTTACAATGCAGCTGCGCACATCCCCTATCAAACCTTCATGCCGCGATTGTGCGAGCTCATTCCTATTAGTGGCGAGCTATCAGGCATGCTCACCAACTCTGGTGCAGAGGCTACTGAAAATGCCATAAAAATTGCGCGTCTCAAGACCAAGCGTACCGGGGTTATTGCTTTTGATGGCGGGTTCCATGGTCGTACGTTGGCTGCTGTTAATCTAAATGGCAAGGTTGCCCCTTACAAGCGAGGGTTGGGACCGTTAGCCGGCAGTGTCTATCACATTCCTTTCCCCAGTCCAGACAATGAGGTGAGTGACCAACAGGCAATCGATGCGCTAAATCGTTTGTTTGAAGTAGAAACTGATATCAATAATATTGGTGCGATTATCGCAGAGCCCATACAAGGGGAAGGCGGGTTTCAGTTAATGTCACCCTCTTTTGCTCAGTACCTGCGCGCCTTTTGTGATGAGCACGGTATCTTGCTAATTATGGATGAGATCCAATCAGGCTATGGACGTACTGGTTCACCTTTTGCCTTTTCACATTTGGGCATTGAGCCAGATATGATACTACTTGGTAAAAGCATCGCAGGCGGCTTGCCCTTAGGTGCAGTCGTAGGGAAGGCCAGTGTGATAAATGGCTTGCCTAAAGGCAGTTTGGGCGGTACGTACTCTGGTAATCCAGTGGCGTGTGCAGCGGCAAATGCCACGATAGACATCATGCAAGAGGATGAGATATGGACGTCTGCTAAGCACTACGCGCAAATGATTGAAACAAGTATCGCGCAATGGCAGGTGGAAGGTGTTTCTCCTTGGCTATATGGCCTCACGGGTATTGGGGCGATGCGCGGTATTGAGCTGCGTCATGCGGAGTATGGCTCTCATCCTAGTGTGATGACTCACGTACTAACCCAAGCACGAAAGCGAGGCTTACTGCTCATGCCAAGTGGTAAATACCGTCATATCATTCGATTGTTACCGCCACTGACCATTGAGCCTGAAACGCTACAAGCTGGCCTTGATATTTTAAGAGACGTCTTAAATACGATTCCTGATCAAGATCCAGCTGACTGGTCTTAAGCACAAATTATTAATAAATGAGTTACCAGCAATAGGCTTTCTCAATAGCTATAAAAAGGATAAATATCTATGAATAATAACAGTTTTATGAGTAGTGATTTTATGAGTAGCGATGATATTCGCCATCAGTTTTCTGTGGCCATGTCAGCGATGTATCAAGCAGAAGTTCCGTTATATGGCGATCTTATTGATTTGGTCACTGACGTGAACACCGAGGTTTTAGCTGCTCAATCTGATATCAAAGCACAGCTTGAGCATACTGGGGAAATGGATAGGCTAAGTATGGAGCGCCACGGCGCCATTAGAGTGGGTACTGCCGCTGAGCTTAGTATGATGCGTCGATTGTTTGCGGTGATGGGTATGCACCCTGTTGGCTACTATGATTTGGCCCCAGCTGGTGTGCCTGTACATTCCACCGCATTTCGAGCGACTGATGCAGAGTCATTAAGCAAGAGCCCCTTTCGAGTGTTTACGTCATTATTGCGTTTAGATCTCATTGGTGATGAAGCGCTCAAAGAAGAGGCCGTAGCAGCATTAGCACGCCGCAACATCTTTACTGATACTGTCATCGAGCTTATTGAGTCTTTTGAAGAGCAAGGTGGGTTGAGTGAGCAAGCAGGCCAGCAGTTCGTCGTTGAGGCACTAGAAACGTTTCGCTGGCATGATAGTACTCCTGTGTCAAAGGCGCTGTATGAAAAACTGTTGCAGCAACATGGCCTCATCGCTGATGTGGTCGGGTTCAAAGGCCCACATATCAATCATCTGACGCCTCGAACGTTGGATATTGATACTGTACAGCACAGAATGCAAGCGAGAGGGATACCGCCAAAAGCGATCATCGAAGGGCCACCAAAACGAAATTGCCCGATTTTATTAAGACAAACGAGCTTTAAGGCACTAGAAGAAGCAGTTCGCTTTAAGAATACGTTGGCTGATGCAGGACAAAATAGCTATGAGCAAGGCCAACATACGGCACGCTTTGGTGAGATTGAGCAGCGCGGCGTGGCATTGACGTCAAAGGGTCGAGCACTATATGACAAACTGCTGAGTGACGCTCGTAACCAGCTAGGTGTGACCCCAAATGAAGTCAATGCCTCACAGTATTATCAGATTTTAGAGGCGACATTTGCCGCATTTCCTGATGATTATCAAACGCTGCATAGCGAAGGCTTGGCGTATTTTTATTATCAACCCGTGGATAACAGTAATGATGACTTGCAGCTCACGAGCTTGGAGATGGCTGAGTCCAAATACGCGCTTGTCGAGCTGATCGAAAAAAACGTGATACGTATTGAGCCTATTGTTTACGAAGATTTTTTACCTGTGAGTGCGGCAGGAATTTTTCAGTCGAATCTACGTGATGATAAACAAAGTAGCTATGAGGGAAATTCAAATCAACAGGCGTTTGAAAAAGCACTGGGTACTCACGTTCAAGATGAATTGGCTTTGTATGAGACGACCCAAGCTCAGAGTCTACAAGATTGTTTTATTGCCTTGCAAAAGACAGCATAAGCGTTAAACACATATAGTCGGCTCAAAATAGCAAAATATCTGTGTCACTATTGATAAAAATAGCGGCAGCTATTAATGCGTTTTTATTTACTATCGTAGGGAACATATCTGGTGAATAATTTTTCAGACCTCTCACAAGGGGTGGTTGATATTATCATACAAAAGTTGCAACAAGATCATGGTTACGACCTCATCCAAATCAAAACCGACGCTGAGAGCTTAGAACATTGGGGCAAGGACTGGACCAAGCATTTTGCGCCTGCCGCTGCCGCCATCGTCTTTCCAAAAACCACCGAGCAAGTGCAATCCATCGTACTCCTTGCCAACGAGCACAACGTTGTTCTGACTCCAAGTGGCGGTCGTACTGGACTGTCTGCTGGCGCGGTGGCTGCCAATGGTGAAATCGTCGTTAGTATGGATAAAATGAACCGTATCGGACAATTCTACCCTGCCGATCGCATGGTCGAGATTGAAGCAGGTGTGGTCACTCAGCAGTTGCAACAGTTCGCAGAGTCTAAAGACTTATATTACCCTGTCGATTTTGCCTCAGCAGGCTCAAGTCAAATCGGTGGCAATATCGGCACTAATGCAGGTGGTATTAAAGTTATCCGTTATGGCATGACCCGTCAATGGATTATGGGGCTGACTGTGGTCACTGGTAAAGGTGATATCTTGCAACTGAATCGCGGCATGGTAAAGAATGCCACAGGTTATGACCTGCGCCAATTATTTATCGGTAGCGAAGGCACACTAGGGTTTGTCACCCATGCACAAATCAAGCTTGAGCGTCAGCCGCAAGACTTAAACGTCATGGTGCTCGGTATGGACAGCTTTAATGATGTGATGAATGTACTATCGGCCTTTCAAGCGCAGATTGACTTAACGGCATTTGAGTTCTTTGATGACGTGGCGATTGATAAGCTGATGGCACATGGTCAAGTACAAGAGCCATTTGAGTCGCGTACCAAGTTTTATACATTGCTAGAGTTTGAAGCGCCATATGAGCCGATCATGGATAAGGCGATGGCAATATTTGAGCATTGTATGGAGCAAGGTTGGGTCGTCGATGGGGTGATGAGTCAAAGCCTCGCGCAGGCAGAAGAGCT
>NZ_JADKLX010000043.1:0-503 GCF_015351755.1 Psychrobacter sp. N25K4-3-2 | reverse complement strand
CCCGCAGTACCAAACTCGACTTCACTACGAAACCAAAGACTGTCAACATCACCAAACTTTTTGCCTTTCTCATAACCTCGATATAGCTTGCCGTTTTCGCGTTTACCTACTTGGAGAGTACGACCCGCACCAGTGGGACGTTTCCAGTCGCCTAGATGCTGGACTGTAGGCATACGATTAGTTAGGGCAAACATACCTTGACTGTCAGCCTCATCGGCAATTTCAGGTGACGAGTAAATGCCTTCAAAGTCGTCATGTGCTAGGTCAATGCGTGTGAGCTTTGGATTAGTAGCGTCACACTTTAAAAAGTTGTATAGGTTATGCTCCCAATAGTTATCGGCATATTGGCAGCCAGTACCAGTTATCATGATTAGTACCGTATTGTTTTGACCACCTATTGCTATTGTGCCGAGCTTGGCATCGTTGTTGCCAATGCTAAAACCATACTTATAAAAGTGAATGCCTTTACCGTTAAAGGTTGCATCTGAGAAATCAGAGCCGAA
>NZ_JADKLX010000042.1:0-513 GCF_015351755.1 Psychrobacter sp. N25K4-3-2 | reverse complement strand
ATTTATAGATTTTTGTGAGACATTTTGACTACCAAAAATTATATGTACATACATCCAAGTATTTTGCTACCATACCCAAAGTGTAAATTGCCAAAGGTATTTTGCTACCTATTCTAAACCTACACATTTATGATGAGCAAAATTCCTAAACATCTAGGCGTAGGGAAATTATTGTAGCGTGGCCCATAGCTGCTTGCCAAAAAAGGTAACTTTACCCAATATGCACCTCCTCTTGTGTTCTTTTTGCATAAAATTTTAGTTCCTAGGCCTAGGATATATGCGGGGCAATTACTCTAGCCTTTTTCGGGAATGAATACATATTCCAAAAAAATAGAAAATATGCACAAACCAAAATACCCCATGGGTTGTCTCCTTACAAAAGTCACACGTTAATGCCATTGAGGCATTTCACCGAACACTTGGTGGGCGCGCGTCTAGGCGTCAATAGCAAGAGAACGGGGACAATGTGGCATGTCCCATTGTTCCAAAATGCATTATAGGCCTAGGGCCATC
>NZ_JADKLX010000041.1:0-522 GCF_015351755.1 Psychrobacter sp. N25K4-3-2 | reverse complement strand
TGTCGGCGCAGATGTAGGTATAACTCACCACCTGCTTTTTTATCTTCCCAGATATACAGATAAATGCATTCATGGCTGACAGACCGTTCACTTTCTTTGCGCAACCATCCCGTTATTTGTTCAGGACTCCACTTCTCATTAAGCTTCTGGGTAATTAAAGCCATCATTTCAGGTGTCATCTTAAGCGGTTTTCTTACATTTCTTCGGCGAAACAAAGCCCGCTCATGAGCTTGTTTATGTCTGTAACCTCGCTTACCTGTATTTCTAGAAAGCTCTCTTGAAATCGTAGATTGCGATAAATCAGTTAGCTCAGCAATACTTTGTTGCGTAAAACCACTTTTCTTTAGAACGGCGATCTGGCATCTTTGCGCATAGGTCAGTTGTTTGTAATGTCTCATTGTAAAATCTCTTGCCGGAGAAAAAGCAGTTAGCTTATGAGCAACTGACCATTTAATCTAGCCAAAACAAGTTATGCACTTACAATTTGAATCTAGGAGGTTTAATCATTTCTCAAATGGTATT
>NZ_JADKLX010000006.1:0-89772 GCF_015351755.1 Psychrobacter sp. N25K4-3-2 | reverse complement strand
CTCAGAAGTGAAACATCGTAGCGCCAATGGTAGTGTGGATTCGTCCATGTGAGAGTAGGTCATCGTCAGCTCTCTATTCTAAAAGCTAAACCCCCTTACGCGAAAGTGTAAGGGGGTTTAGCTTTGGGTGCGGTTTACTTCTTTACAAACATTCGTTGTTTAAAATATTTTGCTTGCAGTCGGTAATCCGTCGAAATTTAGTATCTGAGAGTACTATTAGATTTGTCCATTGAGTTTCGTTAATCTATGCTTATTTTTGAATGGATTATTACCTTATATGCTCAAAATGATTTGACTTATATCATTATAGCTGCTAATTTTATATAGTATATTTATTGCAGATTTATTAGAAAGACGTTTTTACTTTGTAAATGATTAATTATTTCATCGACTTAGAGTGCTAAACGTAAGCTCTACTCCTCATCTCATAATTATCAAAAGGAATTGATAATGAAGCTAGCTCCTCTTTTTTCAATTGGTGCCTTGGCAGCGATTAGTCTTTTAGGCTGTTCTAACCAATCCGCTGATACTACTGATGGCTCATCAGCAACTTCTCAAGAAACCACCGTTTTACGCTTTTCTCACTTTTGGCCAGCAACATCATCTATTAGTACGGAGGTTTTTGAACCTTGGGCTAAACAAATAGAGACAGATTCTAATGGTCGCTTGAAAGTAGAATTGTATCCCTCAGCAGGTCTTGCTAAAGCAGATGTTACCTATGAATCTGCTGCGAAAGGTACGATCGATATCGGCTCACAGGCTCATGGCTACACTAATGGTCGATTCCCTTTAACTCAAATTACTGAGCTCCCCGGACTATCAAATTCAGCCACTCAAATGGGTTGTATGCTCCAGACCCTTTATGATGATGGCACACTTGCTAGTGAGTATGAAGATTCTCATCTCCTGTTTATGTACGGTGCTGGTCCTGGTGCACTTCATACCACTGACAAGCTAATTCGAACGCCTGAAGATATGAAAGGTATGCGTATCCGTCGTCCTTCAGCCGTGGCTGGTGATATCATCGAAAGTGCTGGCGCTTCACCGGTAGGTCTACCTGCTAATGACATGTATACCTCTTTACAGCGCGGAGTTGTGGATGGCTTGAGTTTCCCTTGGGAAGCAGTAACCGCTTTCAAAATCGATGAGATTACGAAATATCATACCAATATTCCTTTTTATAGTTCAGCGCTTATGGTGACGATGAACAAAGATAAATATGATAATTTGCCTGATGATCTAAAACAAGTCTTGGATAAAAACTCAGGGATGGCATTGGCTAATAAGGTCGGTGAAGTGTTTGATAAGCATGACCAGATGGCAATTCAAGCTGCCAAAGATAAGGGTGACGAAATTATCGAAATTCCTGATCCACTAAATGATCCAGATTGGAAAGGTCCGCTCGAAAGAGGAACGCAAAAATATCTAAAAGACGTTAATGCTTTAGGTTTGGATGCTGATAGTGTCTATGAAAAGGCCAAAGCTGCCAGTGCTGCCTGTAAGGTATAACCTATTGGAGGTGTCACATGGCATTTTTAGTCAAAATCAGTACCTTTATTTCTAGATTATGCCAATTTTTTGGTGGTGTCAGTCTTATTATTATTGTTCTAACCACCATGTTGGATGTGACGGCTCGTTATATATTCAAGCTCACTGGTGGTGAGTTTGGATTTACGGTCAAGGGTAGCGTGGAAATTGTGTCTTATTTCATGCTATTTTCCTTGCTTGCCGCCTTTGCCGCTTTCGTCGAACGCTCACAAATCATCGTTGATGTCTTTACTCAAAAGATGCCTCAAGCCGTTAAAGGCTACATGATGGGCATCTTTATGATGGGCTTTTTTGTCATTGGTATTGTGTTCTCATGGGGTCTCTATGAGAGCGCCATTGATGCCATAGAATACGGTAAAGTTACCCAAGATCTTCGACTATCAATGATGCCCATCTATGCATTTAGTGCATTCTTAAGTCTTTTACTCGCTATTCGCTCGCTAATCGAATCCATTAATATCTTTAAAACGGGCGAGTTCTTTGACGCCGAGGAGACAGGCGCATGAGTCCAGAAATTATTGGAGCCATTGGCTTAGTCATCATGATCCTGCTTGTTGTCCTGCGAGTGCCAGTGGCACTTGCCATGTTGGGTGTGGGATTGGTTGGTTTTGGGGCAGTGACTGCGCCAAGCGGTGCTTTACAGATGCTCAAAGACATTCCGGTAGATGTCTTGGCAAAATATGACTTTAGTGCTATTCCGTTGTTTATTTTAATGGGAGTCTTTGCCACACATTCAGGTATGGCAGGAAAGTTGTTTGAAGCTACCCGAACCATTTTTGGTGGAGTACGAGGGAGTCTTGGTATCGCGGGTATCGGATCATCTGGTATTTTTGCTTCTATTTCAGGCTCATCATTAGCTACTGCCTCTACTATGACGAAAGTTGCGTTGCCACAGATGGAGAAGTATGGTTATCAACCTGGTTTTGCTTGTGGTATTTTAGCAGCAGGTGGCACATTAGGTATTATGATTCCGCCTAGTATTGCTCTACTGGTTTATGCCATCCTAACTCAGCAGTCCGTTGGTGACATGTTTATTGCAGGCTTTTTGCCTGGTATGTTAGGGATGGTGATGTACTCAATCACTGTCATGATTATGGTACGCTGGAAACCGCATTTAGCGCGTCGTGGCGAGTCGACTACTTGGAAAGAGAAGCTCATATCGTTAACCGGTTTGATACCGTTTAGCTTCATTTTTATCGTGATTATTGCGGGTATTTTCTTTGGGCTATTCACTCCCACAGAAGGCGCAGCAGTCGGTGCATTTGTCTCTTGGGCTTACGCTTTTGTTAAAGGCATGCGTATGAAAGGCCTTAAGCAATCGCTGATTGAGACGCTCGCATTATCAGCAGTGGTCTTCTTTATGCTACTGGGTGCAGAAGCTTTGGGCTATTTTATCTCAGTGTCACGCTTGTCTTATACATTAGCGACATGGATTGGTACGTTAGCAGTGAGTCCAATGGTCGTACTGATCTGTATCTTGATCATGTACTTCCTCCTAGGGTTGTTCATGGATGCTTTAGCGATGCTGGTTATTACCATTCCAGTGGTGTATCCAATCATTGTTGCTTTAGGCTTCGATCCAGTATGGTTTGGTATTATTGCCGTATTGACGGTAGAGCTTGGATTGATAACGCCGCCGATGGGAATGAATATTTTCGTGATTAAGGCAATGGCTCCGCATATCAAACTGTCCGATATGTTCCGCGGGGTAGCCCCATTCATTGTTTCTGATGTGATTCGATTGGTTATTCTGGTCGCGTTTCCAGCGATATCTTTAGTGCTATTAAGTTAATTCCTACATAAAATAACACTGAAGCATTGTTGCGTACTATGTATAACGCTAGAATAAATGAGAGACATCGCTTTGAAATATTATCTCTACGATAAGCTTGTCTTAAAACACTCATTTTAGAATCACATGGATGCGAGAAATATTATGACAATTGCCAAGAATATCGAGATCAGTAGTACCTCTGAAACCAGTTTTGAAGATGCTATTCAACAAGGTATTGAACGGATTTCTAAGACCGTTAATAATGTTGAAGGCGCTTGGATAAAAGAGCAAAAAGTAGGGGTTACTGATGGAAAAATCACTAAATATCATGTCATTATGATTGTAAGTTTTGTCATTAATGATGGTGCTGATATTAGCTAAGTGTTCCTTGAAACCTAAAAAAGACTGCGATTGCAGTCTTTTTTTTGTCGTAAAAAATATATATTGAGGATTGTTGTGATTAGCAGGAGTAGCCACACAGCTTGCCTATATATGTAGTAAAATAAAACGCTATCATTTTGAATATTTAGAATAGAAGTAAACATTTATGGCTGTCGATTTTAGTAACACGCTCATAGTCGCGATTTCTGCAACCGCGCTGTTTGATTTAGCAGAATCAGAAAATTATCTATTACAGCTATTAGAACACCGGCCTGAAAGTGCTATAAAAGAGTTTCGTGACTATATGGCAGCGCGTGAAAACGAGCCGTTAAATATTGGCGCGGGCTATCCGCTTATCAAAGCACTGCTAAATTTGAATCATTATTGTGAAGACGATACTGTACAGCTCCCTGATATTGAAGCGCCTTTGGTCGAAGTAGTGATTGTCTCGAAAAGCAGTCCAGATACGGGTATTCAAGTACTCAATGCCATTCGTGAACATGGACTCAATATTTCTCGATCAGCATTCATATCGGGTAGTCCTGTTTCGCCTTATATCAGAGATTTTAATATTGATCTGTTTTTGACCACCAATCGTGAGGATGCGCAGCAAGTTGCTGATACCAATATCTGCGCTTGTGCGATATTGGATGCGACCCCTGTTAATACTTATAAATTGGATACCAATCAGCTGCGTATCGCTTTTGATGGTGATGCCGTGCTGTTTGATGATTCAGGTGAGCTGCTCTATAAGCAAAAAGGATTACGTGCCTTTCATGATCGTGAAGCACAAATGCGTGACTTGCCAATTGAGAAAGGGCCTTATGCTGAATTATTAATTAAGCTATCGAACTTGCAAGAGCGTCTACCAGCAGGCCTTCAATATTCTCCCATAAAGATTGCGTTGGTGACGGCTCGCAATGCACCCGCTGACCTGCGTGCGATTAAGACATTGCGAGAGTGGGGCGTCAATGTTGATATGGCGTTTTTCTTAGGAGGTCTGGAAAAAACGGCTGTACTTAGAACGTTTGCGCCACATATCTTTTTTGATGACTCTATTAAACATATCGATGCCGCGCGCAGTTTTGTTCCTACCGCCTTAGTGCCTTATCATTCAACGTCGTTACTGCATGCCAATAGTTATTTAACAGCGGACAAAGATGCTTCATTATTATCATTCAAGCCGATACAGCAACCACTGTTTTCAGTGAACCATTAGGGTCTGTTGAATAAAATAAAATCAATAGGATAAAAGATTATATGAAGTGGCGGCAATTACTCACGTTGATATTGGTACGAATCAAGCAAGTTATCGGCTTATATGCTTTTGTCTTAGTGCCGATGTGGGGTATGTTTTTTCTCAATAAGTTTGCGCTGTTTGGACTGTGGAATATCTTTGGCATCGTGCCGCGTGCTCTTGATATCGGTAGCATGATTGGGGTGTTTGCTTCATGGACGATGCATGGCAATTTTTCACATTTGCTTGGCAATAGTGTAACTTTATTACAAATTTTATTTTTATTTGGGCTTTTTGAGAACAATGCTTATCGTACGATTGTTAAGCTCATTATCGCTTCCGGTTTGGTCACTTGGGTCATTGGCTCGCCGCTATCAATTCATATCGGGGCATCAGGGTTATGCTTCGCGATGCTTGGTTATATGATAGGGGGAGCCGTGTTCGCTCGGCGTTGGGGTTATTTAATCGCTTGTATCGTTATGGGGGCAGGGTATTGGCTCACTATCAAAGAAGGCTTAATGCCGCAAGAAGGTATATCATTCGCGGCGCATTTTGGTGGTTTATGTGCGGGGCTGCTGCTAGGTGCCAATTCTAAGCACACTTATACGACAACGTCTCATCATTGAAAAGCAAAGTAAATAAGGCAGTATTTTCAGATTTTTTATTCGTCTAAAATATTGCCTTATCATCACATGTCTCTTTGAAGACTTCCCTGTTGATGGATGTACTGTTCTAAATCTCTCTCAATTCGTTAGCTTTGTTTATCAGTGCAAATACTGATGAATAGCGGATCATCTGTTGCTAGGTCTCGCCATGCAGTCGTTTGCTTTACATGTTTATCAATTGATAGCGTATTGCCTTTTTCAGGTATCACGTAGTCTGCACGTGCAGGAATACTACAATCAATAACTTGAGGGACTGTCTCTACGGCTCTTCGTCTTTCAAATAAATATAAATTGAATAAATGTATATCTGGGTTATCTACTTGTACACTCGCATTTCCAATATCGGCAGCGATAAACCGTAATATTTGCGGCTTAGCATAAGACCATGGGCGGAACCACTCAGTGCTTTTCGCTGTTTTGACGACTTCTACACCTTTTGGTAGCTTCTCCACTTGTTGACCATACCAGCTGTACTCCTGATTTATCTGAAATGCAAACATACCAATAGCAGCAAATAAGGGAATCAGCCATTTAGGGGCACGTTTGCCTGCCAGTTTGCTGAGGTGAGTTATGATAAGTGCTAGTCCAGCCATGCCAAATGCGGCAGCGATGGTAGCGATAAACTCAAAAAGCATAAAATATTCCTTAATGCGTGAGATATGTTTAATTGAACTTATTGGATAAAGGAAGAATATAAAGTATCGTTATTATGGCGATCAGATAAAAAAATCACTCACAAGCAGTGACTGCCTGTGAGTGATATCTTAACAGAAGATATATCCTCAGTTGCAAGCTTAGTGGTCGACTGCACCGCCAGCGCCACGTGGAGAACGTACGCTCTCAACCAACTCTTGGATATGTGCTGGTGGTGGCGCAGTAGCATAAGATACGGCGAATGCTACGATAAAGTTAAGCAGCGCACCAACTGCACCAAATGATAATGGTGAGATACCAAATAACCAGTACTCTTCAGTATCAGGGAAGTTAGCAGTACCACTGATAAAGAACCAACCTTTGAACATAAAGATATAGACAAGAACGACGATTAAACCAGTCAACATACCTGCAATAGCGCCAAGATTGTTAATGCGTTTAGAGAAAATACCCATCATCAACACAGGGAACAATGAGGATGCCGCAATACCAAATGCTAAGGCGACAACCTGCGCAGCAAACCCTGGTGGGTTAATACCTAAGTAGGTCGCAACAACAATCGCCACACCCATCGTAATACGAGCATATTTTAGCTCTTGTTTATCAGTGATATTTGGGTTTAGGTTACGTTTAATTAAGTCATGACTAATCGCTGATGAAATCGCAAGGAGTAGTCCAGCTGCTGTTGATAGGGCTGCTGCCAAACCACCTGCAGCGATAAGACCAATTACCCATGATGGCAGATTCGCGATTTCTGGGTTAGCAAGTACTAAGATATCAGCGTTTACATCAAGCTCGTTACCTGCCCATCCGGCATCAGCAAAACGACCATCAAGTTCTGCATCATGTGCAATGCGAGCTTTTTCTACCGCTGCCGTTGCGGTAGTAACGTCGCCACCATCAGCTTGAGCCGTATTAAGGGCTATTTGAGCGGCACCAAGTCCACTGTCGTTATATAACTGGATACGACCATCATTATTTAGATCGTTATACTTAATGAGACCGGTCTCTTCCCATGTTTTCATCCAGTCAGGACGCTCATTATTGAGAATAGGTTGATTTTCGACACCTTGTGGATAGATAGTATCTACTAAGTTTAAGCGCGCCATCGCACCAACTGCAGGCGCTGTGAAGTACAGTAGCGAGATGAATACCAATGTCCAGCCTGCGGTCCAACGCGCATCAGCCACTTTAGGAACCGTAAAAAAGCGAATGATAACGTGTGGTAAACCTGCAGTACCGATCATAAGCGTCAAGGTAAATAGCACCATGTTTAGCTTGTTAGGCACATCAGCAGTATACGATGCAAAACCTAAGTCAGTAACCACTTGATTCAGCTTGGTCAAAATAGGAACACCTGATTCAACATGATTTGAGAACAAACCAAGACCTGGAATAGGGTTACCCGTTAATTCAAGTGAGATGAAAACCGCAGGAATGGTATAAGCAATCATTAGAACGACATACTGTGCAACCTGCGTGTAAGTAATCCCTTTCATACCGCCTAATACCGCGTAAAAGAATACAACGACTGCTGCGATAATCAGACCAGTGGTACTTTCAACTTCTAAGAAGCGCGAGAATGCAACACCAGCACCGGTCATCTGACCGATAACGTAAGTGGTCGATGCGGTAATCAAACACACCACAGCAATCATAGCTGCCGTCTTGGAATAAAAGCGATCACCAATGAAATCAGGAACGGTGAACTTACCAAATTTACGTAAGTAAGGGGCTAAGAGCATCGCGAGTAGAACATAACCGCCTGTCCAACCCATCAAATAGGTGGAAGCGCCATAACCACCAGCAGCAATAAGACCTGCCATTGAGATAAATGACGCTGCACTCATCCAGTCAGCAGCGGTTGCCATACCGTTAACGACTGGATGGACACCGCCGCCTGCAACATAAAATTCACTGGTCGAACCAGCACGGGCCCAAATCGCGATACCGAAATACAGAGCGAAGGATAGACCCACAAATATAAGATTAACTACAAATTGACTCATGGGGCTATTCCTCGTCTACGCCATATTGTTTATCTAACTTATTCATACGCCATGCGTAAAAGAAAATCAGAATAATAAACACCCCGATGGATCCTTGTTGGGCAAACCAAAAGCCCAAGTCAGTACCACCGATCTTGATACCAGCTAAGAGGGGACGTAATAAGATAGCAAAGCCGTACGAGCATAGTGCCCAAATAACTAGGCTACCTATGATGAGACGGATATTGGCACGCCAATAACCGGATGGATCGTTATGATTTTTCATAGGACAACTCCTTTTGTCTTACCTAAAAAATACCAACAATATAAAAAAGACAGTGGTTATTTCTTATCAAAAAAATCAATATAAAAAATAGACACGTACTGCTTTATATAATGAAAACGATGACGCGCAATAGTATGTTTATTTATTGGTGGTTTTTTACTTAAAATAAAAGCAACTACTCTTGTAGGCATCACATTGATTGAAACCATTGATCTAAACCATCGAATGGTAAAAACAGCATTTCTTGAGGAAGGCAGAAAGGGTGGACTATCCAGTGTCTTTTTTGCAATCTCGTCTTCCTGACAAGAGTTTTAATGTTTTGAGCACTCTAACTCTTTGTGCTGACTGGTAATTATAAAAGCAGCACAAATAGATATGAAATTCATCTTAGCACGATTCAATAAATATCATTGCAAACAACTGAGCATAAATTATGGGGAATATATTGATAATTAGTTTGGTTACTATTATAAAAACGATATTACTGAAATTGTACGAAAAATGTTCAGTGTATGCAGCTAAATTATTGTTTATATATATTCTATATAATATGAGATACAAGCATTATTTATTTTAGAAATAAATATATAAAACGGATAACCAAACGTGATACTCGCAAGTCATTTAATATCTATATCATGCACAGGATGTTTTAGTATCAGACATTTTGTCCATAACCTTGTGAGGTTTTGAATCGTTAAAATATGATATTAATATAAAATTTAAGTAACGTATATAAAGAATGAGTAGAGAGTCCATATGAACGAAGGGATAGTAAGTTGGTTTAATAACATCGTAAATTATGGTGTCAGTATCATCTGGGGTAACAATGATTGGTTAATTGCGAGCAATCCTTGGTATGGATTACTGATGTTCGTGCTGATTGGCGCAGGTCTTTATTTTACCGTGGCCACACGTTTTATACAGTTTCGCCACTTTGGTCATATGTGGCAGCTGTTACGTGTCTCAAACCAAGGGCGCAAAGATGGTGGTATCAGCTCGTTTGAAGCCTTGATGACCTCACTCGCGGCGCGCGTTGGTACGGGTAACTTGGCAGGGGTCGCAATTGCTATTTATCTCGGTGGTCCGGGTGCTGTTTTTTGGATGTGGATGACAGCGATAGTCGGCATGTCGACCAGCTTTATTGAGTCTACTTTGGCGCAAGCATACAAGGTGCCGCATAACGATAACGTTTACCGCGGTGGACCAGCTTACTATATTGAAAAAGGTCTGGGTAAACGCTGGCTAGCAATATTTTTCTCGTTATGTTTGCTGGTGGCTTTTGGTTTGGCGTTCAATGGCGTGCAATCAAATACCATTGCTCAAGCAACCAATGAAGCCTTTGGTATTCCAACATGGATGACAGGCTTAATATTAGTAGTACTGGTGGCGCCAGTGGTGTTTGGTGGTTTACGCTCAGTGGCTCGTATCGCGGGTAAAATTGTGCCGGTGATGGCGATTTTATATATCTTATTGGCACTATTCATTATCGTCACGAACTTTAGCCAATTCCCCGCAGCGATTGCGTTAATTGTAAAATCCGCCTTTGGTTTTGAGCAGGCAGCGGGCGGGGTCATCGGTTATGGTATTGCTCAGGCGATGATTAACGGTATCAAGCGTGGTTTGTTTTCTAACGAAGCAGGTATGGGGTCAGCCCCGAATGCGGCGGCAACAGCAAAAAGTCATCCTGACCATCCAGCAGTGCAAGGATTTATGCAAATGCTGGGCGTCTTTATGGACACGCTGATTATTTGTACTGCCACCGCATCGATTATTATCTTATCGGGTGTGGTTGACCCGAACGTTGAGCAAGAAGGTATTCAGCTTACGCAGTTGGCCTTGTCCCAGTATGTTGGCGATTTGGGTGTGGTCTTCGTTGCAATTGCTATTTTCTTTTTCTCATTTACGTCCATTATTGCCAATTACAGCTACGGTGAATCAAATCTTGAGTTTATCTCTGGTGCCAAAAACGCCAAAGTGATGATTATGATTTTCCGTTTTATGGTGTTGGGTATGGTCTTTGTCGGTGCGATTGCTAGTTTGCCTGCCATCTGGAACTTCGCTGATTTGTCGATGGGTCTGATGGCCTTGGTCAACTTAGTGGCGATTTTGCTTTTGTCTCCAGTAGCACTTAGAATTTTGCGTGACTACGAGCGCCAAGTGAAAGAAGGCAAAACAGGAGATCAGATTAAGTTCAATCCTGATGACTTTGTGAAGTTAAAAGACGAAGCCAATCGTGATGCCTGGACGGATTAAGTTGACAGATTAGTTGCGATTGTTAAATAAAATGTATAAGTACAAAAAAACCGCCCTTATTATTAAGAGCGGTTTTTTATTGATTTCTATTTATCTCAATCATGACTTACATGTTTGGATAGTTAGGACCGCCGCCACCTTCTGGCGTTACCCAAGTAATGTTCTGCGAAGGATCTTTGATGTCACAGGTTTTACAATGCACACAGTTTTGCGCATTGATAACAAACTTAGCACCTTCCGCATCTTTGACCACTTCGTATACACCCGCTGGGCAGTACAAACGTGCTGGCTCAGCATATAGGGGTAAGTTGATTGAAATAGGCACCGTTTGATCGGTGAGTTTCAAATGCGTTGGTTGATCTTCGGTATGGTTGGTGTTAGAGATAAATACCGACGACAACTTGTCAAATATCAGCTTGCCATCAGGCTTGAGGTAGGTGGGCTGATAAGCGTGGTTGGCACGCTCTAACTGATCGTAATCTGGAAGGTTATCGTGCAAGGTAAATGGCATTTTACCTTTCAATAAATTGTGCTCGATAAAGGTAAACGCTCCACCCATAAACAGACCCATACGATGTATCGCAGGTGAGAAGTTGCGCGACTCGTAGTTATCTTTATACAACCATGACTCTTTATACATGGTGGTATAAGCAATCACTTCATCATGCTGACGATCTGCTTGTAATGCTTCAAAAATAGCTTCGGCTGCCAGCATGCCTGACTTCATCGACGTATGCGTACCTTTGATTTTTGCTGGGTTCAAGAATCCAGCATCATCACCGACCAATACACCACCTGGGAAGGTGAATTTTGGTAGTGAGTTTAAGCCACCTTTAGTCAAAGCACGAGCACCGTAAGAAATGCGCTTACCACCTTCTAATACATTCTTAATGACAGGATGCGTCTTTAGGCGCTGCATTTCATCAAATGGTGACATGTACGGGTTGTGATAGGACAGATCTGCGACGAGACCAAAACTGACTTGGTTGTTTTCATCGAAGTATAACCACCACCCACCAGTAGAACCCGTTTCGGTCAATGGCCAGCCAAGTCCGTGCATGACCACGCCTTGCTCGTGTTTCTCTGGGACAACTTCCCACAATTCTTTTAGACCAATACCGTAATGCTGAGGATCTGAGTCTTTATCAAGATCAAAACGGCTGATTAAGCGTTTGCCTAGATGACCACGGCTGCCTTCGGCAAAAATAGTGTATTTGGCAAGCAGCTCATAACCTGGCTCAAAGCTTGGCTTGGCTTCGCCATTGGCGGCGACACCCATATCACCAGTTAAGATACCGCGTACCGAACCATCGTCGTTATACAAAATATCATCAGCTGGGAAGCCTGGGAACATCATGACTTCTAGCTCTTCAGCTTGTACTGCCAACCAACGAACGACATTACCTAGCGAGACAATATAGTTACCGTCATTGTGCATCGGTGCTGGAATCAACGGATCTGGCACTTTAGTAGAGCGCGTGGCTGAATTTAAGTAGTAGAAGCGATCTTCGGTGGCTGGTACGTTTAGCGGTGCGCCTTTTTCTTTCCAGTCTGGTATCAGCTCATTTAAAGCACGCGGCTCGATAACAGCGCCAGATAAGGTATGAGCACCGAATTCAGAGCCTTTTTCGACCACACAAACCATAAATTCATCGTTGCCAGCTTTAATAGCGAGCTGACGCAGACGAATCGCAGCAGATAGACCAGCAGGTCCGCCGCCAACGATAATAACGTCAAATTCCATGGATTCGCGCTCAATCTCAGGCTCTGCCGCGACAGGTTCTACTACTGGCTCAGGTGTTTTTTCGACCGCTACTTTCTCAGCAGGCTCTTTATCCACGGCGACCGTTTCAATGGTTTCTGTAGTAGCAGTTTCATTGGTCTCTGCTTTATCAAGGTCGGCTGTTTCGACAGCAACTTCTTCAGCTGGCACTTCTTTGGTCAGCGTCGTTGACTCTGGTGTTGTTGTGTCTGGCTTGGCCGTATCTGTCGCGACTGGTGCATCAGTGTGAACGCTATCACCGTCGACGACTGGCTTTTGATTGTCTTGCTCTTGCATACCTACTCCTAAACTTTTAGTGGCTTATCTCAGGGCATCATTAGCTTAACAATTGCATAATAAGGCTTGCGGCGCTAATTTCACTCAGACATATGGCTGCTCGACAGAAACTGTCTTTGCGGCATCAATTGACAACGTTGCTATTAAACTAAACCTAGTAGTTAAACCCAGTTAATGAAAAACTATTAACACATCAGCTAAAATGTGTCGTTAATACAACGCTCACTTGACTGTTTCAATAAAAAATCGTTACTCATTATAAAAGAAAAGTCCTATAAACACGATACGCATTTACGAGTATCAGTGTTAAGGTGAAATTCATGTAGTAAAGGTATAATGTTGATATGGTCTCATCATACCCGAAACTAAAATTTATAGTAATAACAGATTTGCCAAACTTTAATTACTAGGTAAAGGATCAACTGATGAGTAATGATAATAGTAAGATGGATAATAATATACAAAGCAGCGCTAATAGCCCACAGAACGTGGCATCCAACCAAAATCCAATGAAAGCACTTAACCAATATCTAAAGTCTGCCGCAGGCACACGCGAGGGAAGAGCGATACCACCACTGGAAAAATGGCACCCTGAACAAGTGGATGATATGGATTTGGTGATTAAAGCCAACGGTGAGTGGTGGCATGAAGGCGGACAAATGACCAGAGAGTCATTGGTGAGCTTATTTGCCACTATCTTATGGAAAGAAGAAAATAATGGCGTAGCAGAGTATTTTTTAAAGACACCCGTACAAAAACTTCGCATTCAGGTAGAAGATGCACCATTATTGATTAATGATGTCGGTATCGTCGATGAAGCTAATAATAGCTGGTTAGAATTTACCACAACGACTGGTGATGTGGTACGTTTAGATGACGAGCATCCAATTACTTTACGGGCTTATAGCCTTGATGGTACTACTGACGACCAATCTGACGTGCAAGTAAGACCTTATATGCCAGTCAGAAATGGCTTGACTGCATTAATTGGTCGTAATGTTTTTTATCATTTGACTGAAATCGGCGAACTGACAGAGCAAAAAGGTGAGACGATACTAACCTTGCAAAGTGGTGGTCGATCTTACGAGCTTTCTATGCCAACTGGCTAATTATTACTAAGTCTTATTTATTATTGCGATAAGCTGCCTTTCTATTTATATTAAGAGTAATATTCTACATTAAGAGTAGTATTCTACATTAAGAGTAGTATTCTACATTAAGAGTAAAGCTCTATATTAAGAGTAACATTTGAAAATTGCTATCAAAATGAAGGTATCGATATGAAGACAGCGGTAGCGTACCGATGAATATTGCTGCAACCAATCTATTAAACATGGTTGAGAGGTCATCTATTTCTGTTAAAAAGCGAGATTCTAAAAAATCTGTTATTGATACCGCTAAAAATGCCACTTCGGTTAGCCAAGCTATGATTAATCAAGAGCGCAACGCCCCGATTGGCTTATTTGATTCTGGTATAGGCGGTCTGTCTGTCTATCTGCATTTAGCCCAGCAACTGCCTGCCGAGCGTTATATTTATTATGCAGATACCTTGCATGTGCCGTATGGCAATCGTGATAGTGAAGATATCGAAGCCTTGACCCTGACAGCAGTAGAGTGGCTGTATCAGCAGGGCTGCAAGCTCATTGTGATTGCCTGCAACAGTGCTTCTGCCTATGCTTTAGAGACAGCTAGACGATGTTATCCGCAGTTGCCTATCGTCGGTTTGGTACCAGCGCTCAAGCCAGCAGTGTTGGCCAGTAAGAGCAAACACGTTGCTGTATTGGCTACCAAAGCAACTTTGAATGGCATGTTACTGAATGAAGTCATTACTGCTATTGCCAGTCCTAATCGCACACTAGTGACCAAATATTTCGATCCACAGTTGGTACCTTGGGTAGAGGCAGGTATGCCAGAGAATTGTGAGACTGCGAAGCGGTTACGGCAGCAGCTACAGATATTTGCACAAGATGGAGTGGATCAGTTGGTACTAGGCTGTACCCATTATCCATTTTTTAAAGCATTTTTGTTGGATGGGATTGCGCAGCAGCAACTATCGATACAAGTGGTGGATTCAGGACAAGCGATCGCTGAGCGGGTCAAGCAACTCTTGGTTGCAAACCAGTTGTCTGCCTTACTTGATAGTCGTGCGAAAAATGATGGTATAGAAGGTAGGGAGACGGGTAAAAAAAATCGACCTCCGTTGACTTTTTATGCGACCAAATATGATGATAAGTTGGTTATGCTAATACAGCGCTTACTGGGTAAAGAGACGTGCTTACAGTACTATACTCAGGGCGTGTCCTAAATTCAATTGATCATATCTAAACGGAAGCAACCAGATGAGCCAAAATAGCTAAATCTTGCCAAATGGCGTTAAATAGCTGGTCAATAGATTGATATTATCTGTGCTGTTTTTCTTATCTTTATTACTATTTTCAAAATGAAGATACGGCCTAGTAAGCGTTGACATTGATAGGCGAAGAAAAAACTGTTTATAACCATCTCGCTATATCTGTATTAGACAGCATAGACCTGATTATAAAATAAGCTGAGCGTACCTCCATAGGATTATGCTGGGCTGTGCAAGACATGATATTTGTGCTATTTTTACGTTCATATTTATTCCTGTCATCACCCAAGCGCAGAGGTTATTTTGCCAAACCGTCGTTATCACATTCATGTCATATGCGCTGACAACGATCAGTTGCTAATGCTGGACAGTTTGGCGGTTTTTTTTCAGGCGCGCGCATTTCTAACCTACGATGTTTCCAGCAAATTGCCAAAAGCCTCGTTGTATGGCCGCCAATGTATCGATGCGTGCGATTATGCGCTAATGGTCGTCGGGGATAGCTACGGCACAGTACAAAATACTGGTGTCAGTCAAATGCATTTAAGCTATTTGAATGCCAAAGCCAAACTCAAGCCCTTACTAATATTAGTCAAAAAGCATCACCAGGGTGCAGATATCAGTCGGCAGTTGCAAGAGTTTATCAACACAGTCACCCAGCAAGCCAAGCATGTTCATTATTATGATGCGGATACAGATATCGAGCAACTGCTTATCCAGGCCTACCATAATATGGTGATTCACTATAATGTAAAAGACGTGTGGTTAAAGGTCAGCGAAGAATCGATAAGATTAATCAAACAAGCTTCACCTGATTCGATAATCTCTCGGCCTCCTATGAATACGCCGCTGAAACAAAATAGCGGTGTTGTCGACGGAGGTGTTGCGGATAGTGTTAGCAAGCCGATTGTCTTAACAGATACTTTTTCTATTCAGTATAGCGCGCAAGCCTATGCTGGTGGCAACTTGACAGATGTCACTAGATCGATGACATTAAGTTGGCAGGAAGTATTGTGCACGCTGATGAAGATACCTGCGACTTTCTCAAGTTACGGTTTACAAAGTGCCATGAATCGTCTCATCGCCTCCAAGGCTGAGCATGACATCAAACAAGAGATGCCCAATGTACACGCCGTAGCACGCTGTCAAATCTCCCAAAAGGACCTGAACCATTTGCAACGCCAGCTGGTCGCGGCTAACTGGATACAGTTAACGACTTATGGTACGCGGGTCTCGCAAGAATTGTGGAAATTAACTTTCTATGCTCAAAACCTATTAAAAAATAAACAACCGGCCATTCGGACTCAGTGATGGTCATCATAAGCTTTAATCAATGGCATGGTAAGGATTGTCAACAGATTTCCTGTGCTTCCTACTACGTTTTGTAATACAAAGCATACGCGGTAACGGTTGTGAATTTAGCCAAGACTCTTGATAATAAAGCTCATTAACGTAAAAAATATTTTATGATATTGGTTATTGGAACAATAGTTATTGAGATAAAAACGGTTCAAATGGTGTACTAGCCTATATAAACTTATCTACCGTAAAAACGACAAACATAAAAGCGCATAATAATATTGACTGATTAAGGAGCACTATCATGAGTAATGATAAACATGACGAGTTAAGAAAAGAGATTGATGGTTTAGAGAAAACCATGCACGATGCTGAACAGTATCACACACTAGAAGAGCAAGTGGCAGACATGAAGCGCCGTGGCATCGACCCTAGTAAAGCCTATAAAGATTGGGACAAAAAACAGGAAGACGAAGATTGGGGCGACGATACTTGGAAAGAAAATGGTAAATGGGAGCCGAAGACGCCTGCGGATCTGGATGATAAAGCCCGTGAAAATTGGGATGGTGATAATGGTAAACCCAATCCACCACCGATCGTATAAATGATCTCAATAGGTAATCGATATCTATAGATAGCCGATTGATCAAAAAAAAGCCACGCTAATCATATTAGCGTGGCTTTTTTTAATCCATAACAATTAGGTTTATCAGAAACTTAGCGCATGTTCTCATTTTAAAAATAGTAATAAAAATGAGGACATGCCGTCGTGCTATGAACCTTCGTCAACACGTACGAGCTTCACGCTACCATCAGCACTCGTCACGCGACGATAACGCGTATTGCCAGAACTCGATGGTTGAACCGATGACTGAGGTGAGTAAGTGTTGGGAGTGCTCGTCTGTCGTTGAATCAACTGTCCCATGCGATCAGCAGAGGCAGGCTGTAAAGGCTGACTGTTCGCTGGTTGACCATATTGATTGCCATATTGTGTACTTCTTGGAGCTATGTTTCCTGCGTTTCCAATGATTGAACGGTAAAATTTCTGTCCTGCGCGTCCATCAGCGGGGAAGATGCCCTTACTGGTTTGGTACTGCTGAATCGCAGTGCGAGTATTGTCTCCAATAATGCCATCGACTTCACCAATATCATAACCAGCATTTAACAGCGCTTGCTGAATGTCTTTTGCTTGCTGGCGACTGATACCCGGATCGTCGGTAGGCCAAGCAGTGACGAAGTCAGTTTTGCTGCTGTCTTCTTTAGTGATTAGGTCTGATAAATGTGCGATGGCTAAAGCGTAATTCTCTGACGCATTGTACGAATAAAACGTATCGAAGTTTTTACCCACTAAGAAAGCAGGACCTTCAGCGCCTGCAGGTAATAGTAATCCTGCACTATTCAAGTCGTAAGGCAATGGACTGCCATTGGCGAGCGTTAGACCTTGATCGCGCCAGTGGCTGATAGACTTTTTGTTCTTTCGGTCAGACGCGGCCCAATAACCACTGGGCAATTTGACTTCATAACCCCACGGCTCGCCAGTACGATAACCACGATTGTCCAAGAAGTTAGCGGTAGAGGCTAGCGCATCAGGGACACTATTAACTAAGTCGCGACGACCATCGCCATCAAAATCAACGGCCAATTCTAAAAAAGTGCTCGGCATAAACTGCGTTTGCCCAAAAGCACCTGCCCATGAGCCAGTCATATCACTTGGCGCGATATCACCATTTTGGACGATTTTTAGCGCATTGGCATATTCACCTTGGAAGTAGCTCTGACGACGATCAAAACAAGACAGCGTCGCTAAGGATTCAAACAACGGCTTTTTGCCCAATGTCTGACCGAAGTTTGACTCAACACCCCAGACGCCTAATACGTGCTCGGCTTTGACCCCATAGCGTGATTCGATTTTACGCAAAGTATCTGCCCACTGGCGCTTGGCACGAATACCGTCCTCTACGCGCTCGCTATCGACCAGCGATGAGAGATAATCCCAAACGTCTTTTTGAAACTCTGGTTGATAGTTCAACGATTGAATGACGCTAGGATCAGGCTGGCTTGGGCGATAGTTGTTAAAGGTATAACCATCAACTCCGCTAAACTTACTAGAGTTTTTTAATCCATCTAGACATTGTTGTAGCTCGGCATTAGACAAGTTTGGTGCTTCTGGTCGGGCGGCTTGGGCAGTGCTAGCAAAACTCAAACCAACAGCAAGGCTAAGTAGCGATAAAGTAGAAACTGGAGTCAAACGCATGAAAATATCCTATAAACGTCAAAGTGGTCATTAAGAAAGGATGCAGAACTGGTTAAGGCAGTATGGACTTAGAGTAACCAATCTAAATAGTAAAGAAAAGGTATCGAAGCACTCAGTTACTATAAATGGACGTTGGCGTGAGGTTAGGAGAGGGTTTTAGGTACGTTGAGGCTTTTTTCCCAAAACAATAGCATTCCTTACTTGTCTTTTAAGTTGTTATACTGATAGGTAAGAATTACCACAGAAATTGATAAAATACCTAAATATTTACTACCTATAAAAATAAGGTAAACAATGAAAGTCAAACACTTACACCTACAAAACTATGGTCGCTTTGAAGACTTAAAAATAGACTTTGCGCCAACTTCTGAAAAGGCGGGTAATGTCACTGTTATCGTGGGTAATAATGGCGCGGGTAAGTCGCAAATTTTGCAGGCTTTGGCGACGAGTTTGAGTTGGTTTGTGAACGGATTATCTAATTATGACAAAGAGATATCAGTTATAAAATTTGAGGAGCATGGTTTCCTAGAATCCGACGAAGGTCAATATATTGAACAATACCAGATTATGAATAATAAGGATTATTCAGAACTAGAGTTGTCTTTCTATGATGAAAGTATAGGAATGGAGATTTTAAATACAAACTCAACTAGAAAAGAGATTCTAGTACCTGCATCATATGGTGTACAAAGAACTGGTTTTGATGAACTGATTAAAGTATATTCAAAAAACTTTCAGAAAAGCAAAGATATAAGTTTACCTATAGTAGCTTACTATCCAGTAAATAGGGGCGTAATCTCAACACCCATGGATATAAACAAAGACTCGACTACAAATCAATTAACAGCTTATGAAGATGCATTAAAAAGTTCGGTCAGTTTTGAAACTTTCTTTTCATGGTTTCGAGAGCGTGAAGATATAGAGAATGAAAGTTTCGCTTCTTCTAAAGCTAAGGTGAAGGATAAAGAGGAAGATGTTGCTGATATTTTCATGAGGTCTTTAAAGGAAACCTATATTGAAAAAGGTAAGCTAGAAGAGTTTTCGAGTAAAGAGGTGCAGAAACTACGTGAAGCTATACGAAATTTTGAGACAAATTTTGAGGAACTTCTTTCACGTCGATTATTTAGTGATAAACAGTTAACAGTAGTGAGAATAGCAATTGAAGAGTTTACGGACTTAACTAATCCTCGTATACGTCGTCAAGGCACACCCACTATGATTGTTGAAAAAGACGGAGAGGAACTAGACGTTAAACAACTCTCTCAAGGCGAAAAGTCTTTATTAGCTTTAGTTGGAGATATTGCTCGCCGTTTAGCATTGCTTAATCCTAGCCTTGATAATCCGCTAGAAGGTGAAGGCGTGGTTATGATTGATGAAGTGGATTTGCATCTTCATCCAAAGTGGCAGCATGACTTAATTGATAAATTCGTCAAAACTTTCCCCAATGTACAATTTATTTTAACTACACATTCGCCACATGTTATCAGTGATCGGCCTGATATTTTGGTTTATGCCCTTGATGATGGTGAGCTAACTCAAGTACCAAATATTTATGGTGAAGATGTCAATACGGTTCTAACTAAAGTATTTGATGTGCCAATTAGAGATCCAGAAGCACAAGCAGACTTCGATAATGTTGCAGAACTTATTTATCAGAAAAATTTTGAGAGTGCAGAGAATTACATTATAAAATTAGAAAAACAGATGCCAGAGAATTTAGAATTACTGCGCTGTCGATTGCATCTCACTCAAGCCCAACTTGCAGCAAAAAAAGAGGGCTAGAAAGTTATGCAGAAGATTAATAAAACAGGCTCTATGCCCGATATAACTGCTAAGTGGATTAAGAAACATAATACGCTCAATTGGAACGATTTACCTTTCGATGAAAAAGAGATTTTAAGAGAGCATTTACATACTGAGCAGCATGGACTGTGCTGTTACTGTTGCAAAAAAATATCTACCAAAAGCGCGAGCGTAGAACATTTGCAAGATAAGCATCAACATCGAAAACTCCAGTTTAGTTATGATAACTTACTGTTAAGCTGTGTTTCGAACAAGCATTGCAACATAGCAAAGCAAAGTAAGGAGATAAAAGTTCATCCGCTGCATACTGACTGTGACGATAGCGTTAAAATGAATCCCTTATCCGCTCAGTTGTTCGGTGATAAACATAAAAAAGATGCCGATGAATCAATAGATATATTAAAATTAAACCATAATGAGTTGATTAATCACCGAGCTGATTTAATTAAGTTGGTTCAAACATATCTACCATTATTTAATGTGTGTGATGATATCTATCAATTGCAAGAAAATAGCACTTTCAAAGATAGTTTTCTAGCATTGGTTAAAGATTTCCCACAGTATAGGGAACTTGAGTATATCGTGAATAAATTGGCATAATACTGCCATTTGAAACCGATGCTTGCTGCCTTTTATGTAGCAAGCATCGCTGATTCTTATAGTTAACCAAACCCAACTACTCCTCCAAAACCCCATCCAACTCATTAATAAAGTCATGAATACGCTCAGAATTTTTGCCCAAATCACTACCGCCAACCCGTGACTTACTGCGAATATCAAGCAAACGCTCACTGCCGTTATCCGTTACACGTACGACAACGTCGTCTTTAAAGCTGAACCACATCGTACTATCTGTCGCTTCAATGATGCCTTTATCCGCATCGCTATTTACCAATTCCCAGCCTAAATTATTGACGGCTTGTTCAGTTGCCTTGACCAATTCAGATTGTGATTGCGTATAGGTTAAGGTTTGCAGATCCGGATAGGCGTCACGCTGTTGTTTTGCAGTTGCTTCCCCTGCGTACTCAACGGGATTTGGCGCATCAGCGCGTAGTGGGGCAATGGCCTCAAACTTAGGTGGATTGATCAAGTCGGTCGATATATCGTGAATAGGCGGTACACTTTTGCCTTTATTCATCATGCTAAGCGGCATAGCTATGGCAATAGCAGACAGTAGCAGCGCTATTACCGTGCTGCCAAGCGTCACTGTTTTGCGTTTAAATATCATTTGTAAAACGAGCAAGATAAGGGCGGCAATTCCGGCAAACACACCGAATTTAAATCCTGTAAAGGCGGTACCCAAATCGACGATGCCATATTTATAAAGCGGACCGGGTAACGCCACCAGTAAAAAAGCGATTAAGCTTACGAGACTAACTAGAACTTTCATTAGGTTTCTCCGTTATGATTTAATCGTCGCTTAATCACTATCGAATCACTATCGAATCACTGCGATAATTAAGCTTATGTTTAATTCAACAGCCAAACATGCTCAGTGACTGTTAGCTCAGGTGCGGAGCCGATTGTAGCAGGTTCATTTATCAGTTCGTTAATTTGATAGTGCTCGCCATAGTATTGCTGTATTTGTTCGCTACTGATGGAGAAGGGCGGTCCATTCTTTTTGCTTTGATCATAATTGAGCGTGATTAATAATTGCGGTGCAAATTTTTTATCAGCAGTATCGCTAAGCTGTCGCACTTGCTCGCTATATTTCATATGCATATTGGCTGGTAAGGCAATCAATGCCGCTTTATCATATATCGCATCGACAAAGCCAATATCCTCAGCCGTTAGCGCAAAAATATCAGCGACCCATAGCGTGATGGTTCGTCCTGCCAGCTGACCTTGATAATATTTGATAGCTGGATTATCCGCATGCTGATATACAGTAGGCACGATATTTTGCTCAGTAAAGAATTCTTGCACGGCTGTCTCAACCAATTCAATGCCAACGACATTATAGCCCTGTGCTGCTAGCCATGCCATATCAATCGACTTACCACATAGAGGCACAAATACTCGACCACCAGCGGGCACGTTTAAATGGCTAAAGCACTTCATTAATAACGGATTCACTTCAGACTGATTAAAACCAATGCGTTTCTCTTGCCAGCGCGTTTGCCAAAATTCAGGGTTCATACGTTAGCCTTTATTGGTTAAGGTTCATATTATTAGTTATTTTTATAATAATCTTTTGGGTGATGATGCTAAAGATATTAAAAAGCCAAACACTTATATAATAAGCATTTGGCTATGATTAAAAGTCGCTCTAAGAACTATGCCTTTTCAGTAGTTTCTTATTTAATATTTTGCTTAGCTCACCATGTATTTACTGAACTCTTTACGCAATTTGGCAAGCTTTGGCGGTATCGCAAAGTTGCAATAAGCTTGTCCTGGGTTTCTATTAAAGAAGTCTTGATGGGTTTCTTCTGCTTGATAAAACTCAACAGCAGGATGTATTTCTGTGACCACATTGACACCCATATCACGCAATTTATTAATGGTACGGTCGACGGTTGGTTTTTGATCTTCTTCGGTGTAAAACACCACACTGCGATATTGGCTACCGACATCATTACCTTGACGATCCATGGTGGTGGGATCATGAGTGGCAAAGAAAACATCTAGGATGACTTCTAGCGGGACGATAGAGTCATCAAACTCAACCTTGATGACTTCAACGTGTCCTGTCGTACCACTACAGACTGCCTCATAGTTGGCAGATACCGCGTCACCGCCCATGTAGCCTGACACGACAGATTGCACGCCTTTTACAGATAAAAATACTGATTCGGTGCACCAAAAACAGCCACCGCCTAATATAATGGTTTGCATAATTTTTCCTATTATTATAGATGTTGTTATAGAGATGGGCTAAGGTCTTTATTTGGATGCAATGGCGTCATTTTTCAATGACTTATTGCTTTGAAGAATTTATTACCCTTAGCGCTACCTAATCAGCTTAGCAGGGCATCTGACCGCGATAAGTAACAAACAGTAATGTTATAATGGGCTTTTGCTACGTTGAGCAGCTTTTAACTAAATAATGACAAGCATGAAAGTAATTATTTCCTACTTTAAGTTCTATTATCCAAAAATGAGTCGCACCATGAGCCAATCCAAGTCTGCTATCAAACATGACACCCTATTTGACAAACCGTTCACCACGCCACTCGATAAAGCAGCGCGCTTTTCTTTCGATGAGCAAGTGGTGGCTTGTTTCCCTGATATGATTCGTCGCAGTGTGCCTGGTTATGGTCAAGTGCTCGCGATGCTGCCTATCTTTGCTCGTCGTCATTGCAAATATCGCCAGCAGGATGATAATGGTCAACGTGTCAGTCGCATCTATGATTTGGGCTGCTCACTTGGTGCCGCAAGTATGACCTTGGCAGGCGAGTTTGAGCCGCAAGACTTGCAGATCAAAGCGATTGATATCTCACCAGCGATGACGACAGAGGCGACCACGCTACTGAGTGAAAATTATCCTGAGCATGACATCGAAGTCATCACTGCTGACATTCGCGACGTCAAGCTTGAGCCATGCGATATGGTGATTTTGAATTTAACGCTACAGTTTTTACCAGCAGCAGATCGGGTAGCGGTATTAGAGAATATCTATAATGCGCTTAGCGAAGGCGGCATATTAGTGCTAACTGAAAAGACCCATGCGTTTGATGAGCAGTACGATGCATGGTTGGTTGAGCGCTATTACGACTTTAAACGTGCCAATGGCTATACCGAAATGGAAATCAGCGGCAAGCGTAATGCGCTAGAAAATGTCCTCATTACGGATACCTTAGATGAGCATCATGCACGCTTGAGTGATGTTGGATTTGAGCGTCATCTGACGTGGTTTCAGTTTTTAAACTTTGTCTCTGTGGTGGCGTTTAAATAATCCTTATCTTTAATACAGTTATTTTTCAATCAATACGGTAATCTGCTTTTATGCTCAACGACACTATCATCAACGCCGAACGCGAACTGTATTTAACCTTGCTAGAGCTGGCGCAACAGCAGCCGAGCGCTTATGAGTGGCTCAAGCAATTACCAACTTGGCTAAATGCTATCAAAGACAAAGCTAACTATGCGCATGCGCCTGCCTACCAAGCATCAGTCGCTCGTTTGCCAATACTAACCGTCAATAATGTCGATCTAAACAGTGATACATTGACGATTGATGCCAGTCTCAATGAGTCTGAGCGTAAACAGGCAATGGCACTACTAAAGCAATTGATGCCGTGGCGTAAAGGGCCTTTTCAGATTGGTGGTCAAATTGGTAGTCAAATTGGCAGTCAGATCGGTAATGATGAATCATCTATAAAAATTGATACTGAGTGGCATAGTGACTGGAAGTGGCAACGAGTGGCGCCGCATTTAGGTAGGTTAGAAGGCCGTCGTGTATTAGATGTAGGTGGCGGTTCTGGTTATCATGGTTGGCGCATGGCAGGGGCAGGAGCAGAGACGGTCATTATCATTGATCCGTCATGCTTGTTTTATCATCAGTTTATGGCGATTCGGCACTTTGTGGGTAATGCCGATAATTATAGGACGCACTATATTCCCGTACCGCTTGAAGCGTTGCCTGCGCATAGCCAGTTGTTTGATACCGTATTTAGCATGGGCGTGCTTTATCATCGTCAGTCGCCATTTGAGCATTTGCAGCAGCTACGTGGTCAGCTCGTTAAAGGCGGTGAGTTGGTGCTTGAGACGTTGGTCATCGAAGGCGATGCCAATACCGTACTCGTACCGCACGATAGGTATGCGCAAATGAATAACGTGTATTTCTTACCGTCAATTGCAGCATTAATAGGCTGGCTAGAAAAAGCAGGATTCTCAGACGTGCGCTGCGTGGATGTGGCAGTGACTTCGACGGAAGAGCAGCGTAAAACAGAGTGGATGACCTATCATTCGCTAGCAGACTTCCTAGATCCCAATGATTCGACTAAGACCATGGAAGGCTATCCAGCACCAATGCGCGCGACCTTGATTGCCAAGAGGTAGAGCGCTATTAGTATCTGCCATGAATAAATAGACTTCTTGCACAAGTCATTGCTAACCCTAGTAACAAGCTAGGTGTTTATGACCCGTCATTGGAAGGTGAAAATATACCCGAATTAAATGAGCCACTTCTTAAAAGCAACTTCTAATAATATCTTGAGTAAAAATCCTACAAAGCCCGCACCCAGCGCCAAGAAAATCCAAAAAGTACCTGCTCGCCCAGCTTCAGATTTTTTAGAGATATCCCAAACAATAAAGAATAAAAACGCAATGAATATAGGTAATAATACGTATAGTCCCCAACTGGTGACGGTACTGGCGGCAATGGCAAACATGGCATAATCCTATAAAGTAGTAACATACCGTCTATTTAACGCTATCATTCTATGGTTTCTTTGATAGAAATCGCCCTAAGAAAAGCGTATCACCCTCAAATAATGAGCAGTAATAAATAAAACAATAAATGAAAATTAAATAGAAGGGAAAAATACAAAGTATCATTATAACGCGGAAGCAAGTGGGTATAAACTGATGCTAATGAGTCGACAACAGTAACGCTACAATTAGTAGGGCTAACTGTTCATTGCCCATCCTAAATCGCAGCCTATTTATACCGTCTCTTTGGGATTTATAATGAACGATAGCATAGCTAGGCCTTTTAGCTGCATAAATTACTCGCGTTAACTGTTATAACCGTAAGATTTTAGTGCTAATTTTGGTGCAAATGGTGCAATAAAGCGCAAAGATTGTTATATTTACAGGTTACTTATCCTTTTGTACTATTTTATCCCTTGCAATGTCGGTCGCTATTATAATGGGCAGTTATCGACTGCTCGCATTCGCCACATTTTTACACCGTTTTTGTTGTTTATTTAACTGAGTTCAAATCCTTATGTCACAAGCCCAAATTGATACACTTGCATCACTATTCAACGATGCTATTCATACCTTACAAGCCGATGGCACACTACCTGCTGACTGGCAAAACAACAGCCAAATCACCCGTACGAAAGACTTGAGCCATGGTGATTTTGCCAGTAATATCGCGCTTACTGCTGCCAAAGCTGCCAAGGCCAATCCACGCCAGCTTGCCGAAAAAATCGTCAATGCCTTGCCTGAAAATCAAGACATTCGCCAAGTAGAAATCGCTGGTCCAGGCTTTATTAATGTCTTTTTAAATGCCGAGGCTAAGTTTTCGGTACTAGACGATATCTTTGCGTTACAAGATCGTTTTGGCTTAAGTGATCAGTTTGAAGGGCAAAAAATTCAAGTTGAGTTTGTCTCTGCCAATCCAACGTCTAGTTTGCATGTCGGTCACGGGCGTGGTGCTGCATTTGGCATGAGCGTGTCAAACCTGCTAGAAGCGATTGGCTATGACGTCACCCGCGAATATTATGTCAATGACGCTGGCCGTCAAATGGACATCTTAGCGACCAGTACGTATCTGCGTTATCTAGAAGCTAACGGCGAGGAAATACAGTTTCCCGTTAATGGTTATCAAGGCGACTATGTCAGTGATATCGCAGAAACGCTAAAAGCACAACATGGCACGAGCTACGTGCATAGTTTTGCAGACGTTGCTAAAGATGCGCCAGAAGATGCACAGTTTGAAATCAATGCCGATGGCGAAAAAGTTTTGCTATCAGGTGATAAAGAAGCCCATATCGATGGTTTGATTGCCAATAGTAAAGCATTGCTTGGTGAGGGCTATGAGCTGTTTTTAAATGCCGCATTGAGCAGTATTTTGGCTGATATTAAAGACGACTTAAATGACTTTGGTGTGCGTTACGAGTGTTGGTTTAGCGAAAGATCGATCGATAGCGAGATTGAGCCAGTACTACAAGTTTTAGATGACAAAGGTTATCTGTACGAAAAAGACGGTAATATTTGGTTTAAATCGACCGACTTTGGTGATGAAAAAGACCGTGTGGTACGCCGTGCTAATGGTCAATCTACCTACTTTGCTTCTGATATCGCTTATCATAAGAATAAGTTTGATCGTGGTTTTGATAAAGTCGTCAACGTTTGGGGCGCGGATCACCATGGTTATGTGCCACGGGTAAAAGCGGCTTTATTAGCTTTGGGAATTGATGCAGAACGCCTCGATGTGGTGTTGGTACAGTTCGTGGCGCTATGGCGCGGTAGTGAAAAAGTACAAATGTCATCGCGTTCTGGTCAGTTTGTGACTCTGCGCGAGCTGCGTGCAGAAGTCGGTAATGACGCTGCGAGATTCTATTATGTGGCACGTAAGCCTGAAGTGCATATTGACTTTGATTTAGAGCTTGCCAAATCACAAAGCAAAGACAACTTGGTTTACTACATTCAATATGCGCATGCACGGGTTTGCCGCGTATTAGAAAAGCTAGAAGTCAGTGGTCTAGTGGTAGACGATTTGATAGGGGCACAGCATCAAAACTTGCTGACAGCGCCTAGCGAAGATGAGCTCATCAAACTCTTAGCGGCCTATCCAGCGACACTGTTACGAGCAGCGACTGGCTATGAGCCGCATGTACTGACCAACTATCTAAAAGAGTTGGCAGCGCTATTCCATGGCTGGTACGATACCAATCGTATTTTACCGGTGAGCTTAACTTCAGGCGAAACACCAAGTCAGGAAGAGATTGAATTGATGCAAGCACGTCTGCGTTTGTCTAAAGCAGTACGTCAAGTATTGGCCAATGGGCTTAGTTTATTAGGGCTATCCGCACCGTCTAGCATGTAATAACTTTCTAACATGTAGTGTCTTTCTAACATGTAGTGTCTTTCTAACATGTAGTGTCTTTCTAACATGTAGTGTCTTTCTAACATGTAGAATGAGTATAGGCGACCGATAGCAATAATTCGATAATGATAGATTCAGTAGGGAGAAAGAGATCCATGCTAGCCAAAAAACCTAAAGGCGCGACCGAAAAGCGCAAATCAAGTAGCGTATCAGGTTTATTATGGATGTTTGTCGGGGCAGTATTGACCTTAATGATTGGCGTGTTTTTGTACCTTTCGCCATTGTTCGATTTCAGCCCCGCTGATAGCACTGCCGGCAATGATCCTGATCGTCAGGTAGAGCCTCGCATCGATACTGATACTGATAATAGCGATTACGAGTTCTACGATATATTGCCCAATCAAGAAATGGCCACTATTCCTGATGAAAATATCAGTGAGACAGGTAATGATGGCTTGGGTAGTATCGGTGCTTTTGAACCGGACGTCGTCGTCACTCAACCAGAGAACAACTCAGCCAGTCGCAACGATGATACGGGTAACTTCGGTATTTCTGAAAGCACCTCTATCGAGCCGAGCCGTGGTAGCAATGCTGGCACGAGTAATAATAGCGATGATATTGTTATCGTTGAAGAAGACGCTACCTATGACAGTGCGCCGGCTAATGGCAATACAGCAAACCGTACCAATAATGCAGGGGCGAATACGGCTAGTATTCAACCTGCGAAGCCTGCAGCGACTTATATCTTGCAGATTAATAGCTTCGGTGATGCTGATGAAGCCGATCGTCGCCGTGCCCAAGTGTTGATGGCAGGTGTAGACGCTAGAGTGGTCAAAAACACCACGGGCAATGGCTTGCCTATCTATCAGGTTATTTCGCGCCCAATGAATAACCGTCAAGCAGTCACTACTGCTCAGCAGCGCCTACAAAATAATGGCATTGATTCTATTATTGTTGAGCAGCGCCGCTAAGTTGCGCCTAATAGCTGCCATACTCATTTATTAATAATAAAAAAAGCGTCGCAATGGCGTTTTTTTTATCTCTGTTTTTTGGCAAAGTTATTTTTTCTGTTGGTTTATTATCTCTCATCAAAAATTTCATAAAGAGCGTGGCTATGACTGTCTCTGATTCAGCAACACCGCCTAACGGCTTGATAAAAGCATTTTTCCAAAAGTATTTCATCGATGCATTTACTGGTATGGCTTTAGGGCTATTTGTCACATTGATTGCTGGTTTGATTATTTCACAAATCGGTGGTTGGTTAGACATGCCAGCACTCATTGCGGTCGGGAAATTGGCCTCTATATTAATGGGGGCTGGTATCGGTGTGGGCATTGCGTATTATCTCAAAGCACCGACTTTGGTTATGCTCAGCTGCTTGGTCGCAGGGATGCTTGGTGCGCACTCTGAAGCGTTGATGGCAGGTACGCTTTTTACCCCGCAAGTGGGTGGACCGGCGACATTCGTGGCTTTGCCCGGCAATCCTATTGGCGCATATTTGACCTCAGTATTTGCTTATCGCGCTGGTACTTGGGTCGCTGGCAAGACCAAACTTGATATTTTGTTAATTCCTTTATTGGTCTGTGCCGTCGCATTGGCAGTTTGCGCCTTGCTTAATCCGCCTATCGTTGCGGCTGTCGCTGCTATTGGTCAAGGTATTCAAGCGGCTACTGAGCTACAGCCATTACTAATGGGTATTGTTATCGCAGTCGTGGTCGGTATTTTGCTGACAATGCCCACTTCAAGCGCTGCCATTTGTATCGCTATTGGACTTGGTGGTGTAGCAGGTGGCGCTGCTGTGGTTGGTTGTGCGGCGCATATGATTGGTTTTGCCGTTGCCAGTTTTAAAGACAATGGGGTTAGCGGTGTGATATCTCAGGGTCTAGGCACGAGTATGCTACAGATTCCCAATGTGCTAAAAAAACCTGTGGTCTTATTGCCTGCCGTTGTCGCTAGTGCCATCGTCGGTCCTATCGCCACGGTGGGCTTTGGCTTGGCATGTACGGCGACAGGCGCGGGTATGGGCACTGCTGGACTGGTCGGGGTGTTTGGGGTCATTGAAGCGTCACAAGAGATTATGAGTAGCGCTCAGTTATGGACAGCGATTATTTTATTGATGTTCGTATTGCCTGCGCTGATTGCTGGGGTCGTCGCTTATATGATGCGTCGTCTGGGCTGGTTAGTTGATGGTGATATGAAACTGCCTTAATCCTCAAGGACTATTTGACCTTTTCGATATTTCGATAAGGCTAAAAATCAAAAAAGCCCTGATAATGTAGCAGGGCTTTTTTGACCGTCTTTATCTTTATCTGAATCTTATAGCGACTAGGCCGATTTACGAGCACCAGTTCTGGCAGGTTTCTTGCCTTTGAATTTGCGTGACAGCTTATGGACGTCATTCAGTATCTTGCTATAGCTTGATGGAAACACGCGCTGTACGGCGTCGATTATTTTGGCATCGTTACCGATCAAGCAGCGTGGCTGATTGGTCGCGGCGGCTTGCAGAATAATCCAAGCCGCTTCACTGGCATCAAACTTTAAAAATTTATTAAAACTACTGATCGCTTTGCTGCCACCCCGCATGCCAAGGTCACTGATGCTGTCATTACCACGCGCACTATTGGCGATATTGGTTTTGATGCCACCTGGATGGATGCAAGTGGCTGAGACGCCGCAGCGCTGAATATTCAGCTCTTGACGCAGGCTTTCGGTAAAGCCACGTACCGCAAATTTGCTAGAGTTATAGGCAGATTGCGAAGGCTGAGCGGTCAAACCAAAGAGACTTGAGATATTAATGATATGACCGTGCTCAGTAAATTGGCGTGCTTTGCTGTCTTTACCATTTTTAGTCGATTCGCTTTCTTTGACGCTATTTTTGATTAAAGGTAAAAATGCCTTGGTGCCATAGACCACGCCCCAAAAATTGATATCCATGACCCATTCCAGCTCATCGATACTGCTACCTTCTACGGTCGAGTATAGCGCTACGCCTGCATTGTTAAAGATAAAGTTTACTTTGCCGTGATCTCTCATGACGTCGTCTGCCCATGCTTGCACCGCTTTATTGTCTGAGACATCGAGTACGGTCATGGTGACTTTGACATCATAACCGACGAGCAGTTCTTTGGTTTGGGCTAACTGCTCGGGATTGATATCGGATAGCGCGACATGACAACCCATTTGTGCTAAATGCACGGCAAGCTCACGACCCATACCAGATCCTGCACCGGTAATGGCGGCAACATGATTGCGATAATAAGGGGCAATATCATGGTTTTTATTGGCAGAAAAAGGTAGGTGCTGACGCAGGGAGGTTGCTATAGAAGTAACGTTGTTAAGCATGATAAACAGTCCTTTGTATCATCTGTGATGGAGTCTGGATAGTGCATTTGGCCTTAGCTCTACTGGGCATAAACTCTGAGAGTAAAGCATAAATAGAACCTCTACCTTAGCATGGTTTATAAGGTTAGCTGCCTGCGATTGATAAACGCAGCTGTCATTTTTTGAGCCACTTATAGTCAGTGAAAAGTAATATCGAACCATGAAGCACTGCTGATATCCATTTTTCTTGCTTGCTGTGCCTGCGCAGACAGAGGCGACAAAAAACAGACATAAAAAAAGCGTCTTAGCATAATGCCAGACGCTTTTTTTGATGACAGCCAATTAAGTAATTAGCTGTCATCATTGAACTATAAATTAAGCCATTTCAAATTAAGCAATTTCAGGGGTTTTGCCGTCATTAATCACTTCCTCATCGACGAGCACGGTCTTCGCATCTTTCATAGATGGCAGCTCATACATAGTATCAAGCAAAGCATTTTCTACGATAGAGCGTAAACCGCGAGCACCCGTTTTGCGCGCCATTGCTTTTTTGGCAATCGCATCAAGCGCTTCTTTGGTAAAGCTAATATCAGCGCCTTCCATATCGAACAAGTACTTATATTGCTTAACCAAGGCGTTCTTTGGCTCCGTCAATATCTGCACCAACGCTTCTTCATCAAGCTCTTTTAGGGCAGCGAGCACTGGCAAACGACCAATCAGCTCAGGAATCAAACCGAACTTGATTAAATCTTCTGGCTCGACTTGCTGTAGCAAATCTGAGCTACGTTTACTATCGTCTTTTGAGCTGACATCAGCATTGAAGCCAATACCGGTTTTTTCTGTACGCTGCTGAATCACCGCATCAAGACCGGCAAAAGCACCACCAACGATGATAAGGATGTTACTGGTATCGACTTGAATCAGCTCTTGTTGTGGATGCTTACGACCACCGTGCGGCGGGATAGCAGCAACCGTACCTTCAATAAGCTTTAGCAAGGCTTGCTGTACGCCTTCACCTGATACATCACGCGTGATAGAAGGGTTGTCGCCTTTCTTACTGATTTTATCAATCTCATCAATATAGATAATGCCTTGCTCAGCTTTAGCTACATCGTAATCTGACGCTTGTAGCAGTTTTTGTACGATGTTTTCAACGTCTTCACCCACATAACCTGCTTCAGTCAAGGTAGTCGCATCTGCCATTGCAAAAGGTACATCAAGTAGACGAGCCAAGGTTTGTGCCAGTAGCGTTTTACCAGAGCCTGTCGGACCAATTAGCAAGATGTTACTCTTAGCCAATTCAACCATAGCATCGTCAGCGCCAATCTTAGATTTTTTGCTGTCATTGGCTAAAGTCTGGCTGACTTTGAGACGCTTATAATGGTTATAAACAGCGACCGCCAGTGCTTTCTTAGCAGCGTCTTGTCCGATGACATATTCATCGAGCTTGGCACGCAACTCTTTTGGCGTTGGTAGCTTTTTATTGACCCAAGAGGTATCAATCTCGCTATCAGCATCGTCATTGTCATTGTCGGTATCTGCAATCAGATCGGTACACAATTCGATGCACTCATTACAGATATTGGCATCATCAGCGGCGATCAGCTGTTTTACTTCGCTTTTTTCTTTGCCACAAAAAGAGCAATGCGGTGTTTTATCTTTTGCCATATAAAGGCGCTCCTAAAATTTAAAACTTACAAATATTTTGATTTTTGACATCAAAGCCAAAACGCATAACGTTCAGGCTTTTGATGCTCATCAAAGCTTGTGCTCTTATGCAGTAATTATAAAGAAGCAGGGCGACGCTCTAATACTGCATCGACCAAACCGTATTCTTTGGCTTCTTCGGCATCCAACCAATAATCACGCTCGACGTCTTTTTCAATTTTTTCTACTGGCTGACCCGTACGCTCAGCTAATATCTTATTCAAACGTGCACGAGTTTTTAGAATTTCGCGCGCATTAATTTCGATATCAGTTGCTTGACCTTGTGCGCCACCTGATGGTTGGTGAATCATCACTCGAGCATTGGCTAGGGCATAACGCTTGCCTTTCTCTCCAGCTGCCAATAGGAATGAACCCATGCTATACGCGCCGCCCATGCAAATGGTCGATACTTCAGGCTTGATAAAGTTCATGGTATCAAAAATAGCCAAACCAGCACTTACTGAGCCGCCTGGTGAGTTGATATACAAGTGAATATCTTTATCAGGATTTTCAGCTTCTAAAAACAATAGCTGTGCGACGATCAAGTTGGCCATATGGTCTTCGACTTGACCGGTCAAAAAGATAACGCGCTCACGTAATAGGCGTGAGAAAATATCGAACGAGCGTTCACCGCGCGCTGATTGTTCTACAACCATAGGCACTAATGCAGCCTGAGGGGCGCTTTGAGTGTGTTGCGCGCTTTGGGCAGTATTGTGCGCACTCATCAGCATATCAAAATGCGGGTTAGCAGTAATACGATCATAATCTGTCATAAAGATGTCCTGTTTATAAGTACATAAAATAAAGAGAATAAAGAAATATGGATTAGCGAACAGCCAAGCTTTTATTAATGCTTATCATTGTAAATGTTGCCATCTTTTAATAATACTAACTGGCTAAAATAATAAGCGCCAGATGTCGCTAAAAATAATTGAGCCAATGGTAACTTTTTTATGGGGGCAATAGTAACGTTTTAATGTGACAAACGATAAATGACTCCCTATTAATAAGGTGTCTATATGGATTTATCAAGGGGAGCTGCTATAAAGTATGGATAAAGATAGCATATAAGCCACCAATAAAAATGCCCCAACAAAGTGTTGGGGCATCGTTCAAGCATGGTTACCGATTAGCGCTGATGTGACGACACTGATGAATAATCAGAGCATCATCTTACATCGCTTGCTGCTGTTGTTGCTGAGCAGCTAGCAAGTCTTGGTAGCTCACTTCTTTATCAGTTACTTTACCTTGCTCGATTAGATAATCAACCACTTGGTCTTCTAGTACCACAGACTCAATGTTAGCGCGCTGCTGCTTATCAGTGGTGTAATACTCGATTACCTCGCTTGGATCTTCGTAGTTTTCAGCCGCTTCTTTGATGAATGTCTCAACGCGTGCTTGATCTACTTCTAAGCCTTTGGTATCGATAACACGAGCAACGATGATGCCAAGACGGGCAGCACGTAGCGCTTGCTCTTCAAATAGCTCATTTGGTAGCATGTCTTTATCGAAGCTTTCAGCATTAGAGCCGAACTGCTGAGAAAAACGTTGCATCATCATGTTGCGTTGACGCTCGATTTCTTGCTCTAGCATAGCGTTTGGTACGTCAAACTCATTCTTTTCTAGCAATGCGTCAAAAGTCGCTTGCTTAACTTGGCTACGCGCAGCGTTTTTGATTTCGCGTTCCATATTTTTGCGTACGTCGTCTTTTAGTTTTTCAACGCCGCCTTCTTTTACGCCGAATAGCTCTAGGAACGCATCGTCGATTTCAGGTAGCTTAGATTTTTCAACCAGTTTTACGTTGATTTTGAACTGAGCTTCTTTACCCGCTAGGTTTTCAGCTTGGTAATCTTCTGGGAAAGTCACTTCGATGATTTTTTCTTCGCCAGCTTTCATGCCTTTGATACCCGCTTCAAAGCCAGGAATCATTTGGTTGCTACCGATAACCAATTTGAAGTCTTCAGCAGAGCCGCCTTCGAATTTTTCGCCGTCGATAGAACCTTCAAAGTCAAAAGTCACTTGGTTGTCTTTCGCAGCCATGCCTTTTTTCTCAACGAATTCTTCACGTTGCTTTTGTAGGTTTTCGATCATGGTGTCAACGTCAGCTTCATCAACCTTGGCAGTATGACGCTCAACTTCGATCTCATCAATACCTTGTACGTCTACTTCTGGGAAGATTTCAACAGTCGCTTGATAAACCAAGAAATCATCTTCAAGTTTTACGTCGTCGATGTTAGGCATGCCAACAGCGCGGATGTCTTCAGATTTGATCGCTTCAAAAACAGTATCACGGATCACATCGTTGATAACTTCTTGTTGAATGCCAGCACCGTACTGAGAGCGGATGTGTGACATAGGGACGTTACCTTTACGGAAACCGTCAATCTTGGCAGTTTTCGCAACTTGGCGAATACGGCCTTCAACTTTGTTTTGAATTTTTTCGACAGGTACTTTAACTGTCAATTGGGTTTCTTTGTTAGATAGCTTGTTGGTTGTGACTTGTAAATCTGTAGCCATGTTAATTACACCTTTAGGATTAGATAGTACTTAAAATTAAGCAGTACTTAGGATTAAATGGTAATAGACAAACCGAGCCTCAAAATACGGGCGTGTACAACGGATTGCCGTTGGAATAAATAGGGGACAATGATAGCCCGCAACGTCCATATCAGTGTCAGTAGCAATCGCTGCCAGCACAAAATATAAAACTGCTGAGGTTGTAAATGCTATTAAATATCAATAATAAACCGTTAATGCACCGCATAATAACGCTTTTTGGTGAATTATACAGACATATAACGGTTTTCGACAAAATTTTTAAAAGTAGAACAGTATAATCTATCTGTTTATTAAAGTAAAAATTATCTGTTTGGTGTCATGTTTCCTTATGTTGCTCACCTTTATAAGCGCACTTATTAAGGACACTTATAAAGGCAGTTGCGCCAATAGCTGCTGAATGGCCTGACCGCGATGACTGATACTGTTTTTATCAGCAGCGCTCAGACTGGCTGCACTGGTTTGCAAGTCAGGTAACCAAAACAATGGATCATAGCCAAAGCCACCGTCACCATGCGCTGTCTCTGAAATCTCGCCATGCCATAATCCTTGGGCGATAATCGGCAATGGATCGTCAGAATGGCGCACCATCGCCAGTACGCAAACAAATAACCCTTTGATAGGCTCGTTAGCGTGCTCAGTACGAATAGGCTGCAAGTCAGCAATGAGCTTAGCGTTATTTTTACTATCGTTACCATGCTCACCAGCATAGCGAGCAGAGTAAATCCCCGGTGCGTTACCGAGTGCAGGCACACACAGTCCTGAGTCATCAGCGATAGCAGGCAATCCACTGATACGACTAGCATGACGGGCTTTAATAATGGCATTTTCTACAAAGCTCAAGCCATCCTCGATGGCATCTTCGATATCGAGCTGACCTTGCGGGATGATCGTCACCTCTAGATTGGCCTCAGCGAATAACCGTTTAAACTCAGCCAACTTGCCTTTGTTATTACTGGCGAGCACCCATTGGGCAATTGGTGCTGATTGTGTCGTCTGTAGGGGAGTATCGATGGTGCTCGTGTTGGTCATAGTGTCTTTCCGTTAAGTGTCGATATAAAGTTTGACTACTCTGAATTTTGCCTTTTGGCGTTCTTTTAGTATTGTTATAAACCTGTTCAATAGTCATATTTGACCTATCATTTATCTTTTTGAGATAGGTTAGGCTATCTGCTGATACATAGCCAATCGCTATACTTATTGTACGGTCTATAACATTTGGTAACTGATACTTTTGGTCATTGTTGCTATAATACTCGCCAAGCTACAGCGAGTTATATCCTGTAACTTTTGAATACTTAATTAATAAATGCTCATGAAGTCAAACACTTGGCTTTTAAGCAAAGAATAATAGCAAGCAGTAACCGCTAGGTTCATTTTGGATTCATAATAATACGTGATATTGTATTGAGCAGTACCCTGTATCAAGCAATACCATTCATTTCTAACAATAAACTCAGCCAATTTAGTCCGCTATTTTATAGTGTTTTTTGCGGTGTAAAAATAGCGTAAAATTCAATCTCTATAATACGTTTTTATAAACTAACGGCTAAACAGCAAGGATAAAATAATTATGTCAAATATTACATTGCCAGACCTACCATATGCAAAAGACGCGCTAGAGCCACATATCAGTGCCGAGACGTTAGAGTATCATCATGACAAGCATCATGCCGCTTATGTAAACAAGCTAAAAGACTTGTTACCAGGTTCTGGTCTAGAAGACAAAACATTGCCAGAAATCATCGTAGCAACTGCTAAAGATGACAGCAAGCAAGGTATGTTCAACCAAGCAGCCCAAGTATGGAACCACACGTTCTACTGGAACTGCATGACGCCTACAAACGGTGGTGGCGAACCTACTGGCGATCTAAAAGCGAAAATCGAAGAAGATTTCGGTAGCTACGACAAGTTCCGTGAAGAGTTCAAAAACGCAGCATTGACTCAATTCGGTTCAGGTTGGGCATGGTTAGTCGCTGATAAAGTCGGTGGCAAACTGTCTATCGCTAAAACTGCTAATGCTGATACCCCACTTGCACATGACCAAATCGCTGTATTGACTTGTGATGTGTGGGAACATGCGTACTATATCGACTATCGTAACCGTCGTCCTGACTACGTAGATACGTTCCTAGACAAGCTAGTGAACTGGGACTACGCAAATGCAAAATATAAAGGTCAAGATGCTGGCGTTGAGGCATAAGCTTTAACGACTAAGTATTTGATTGATAAAAAAGGACGCCGCGAGGTGTCCTTTTTTTATGTGCTAGCTTTCTATATAGCATTATAGCTCTCTATTTCGATATCCGATCAACATATATCTTTAATAGAGTAGCGCTATTAGGCGATACCGCCATTTGCGCCGATATTTTGTCCAGTAACCCAAGCTGCTTCTTCACTGACCAAAAACGCCACCACACGGGCGATATCGACTGGCTCACCGATACGATTAAACGGTGACATGCTAGCGAGGCTTTCTACCGTATCATCTGCTTTGCCTTCGTGGAACAGCTCGGTATCGGTAGGGCCGGGAGAGACTGCATTGACCGTAATTCCTCGCGTGCCAACTTCTTTAGAGAAGATTCTGGTCAGCTGATCAACTGCACCTTTGGTCGCGCAATAGGTGCTATAAGTGGGCAGCATCATGCGAGTAGTCGTGCTTGAGAGGTTGACGATACGACCGCCATCATTAAGTTTAGTCGCTGCTTCACGCAATGTATTAAACGTGCCTTTTACATTGATAGAGAAAATACGGTCAAAGTCTTCATCGGTGGTCTCTGCGATGGGTTTGCAGATAATCACGCCTGCGCTGTTTACCAAGATATCTGGCTTACCAAATGCATCAATAGTGGTATCAAACATCGCTTCGACTTGTTTGGCACTACTGACATCTGCTTGCACGGCAATGGCTTCACCACCTGCTGATTTAATCTGGCTTACGATATCATTCGCTGCTGAATCATCATTTGCATAATTAATGACGGTTTTAGCTCCTGATTCTGCGAGTAATAGGGCTATCTGTGCGCCGATACCTTTTGATGAACCGGTTACAATCGCGATTTTATTTTTTAGTGTTGTCATCGATATTTTCCCCAATATTATAAATAGATATCAGCACGCCTATATGGCGTTTTGACTGATGATTTTTAATTAACGATACAGACATTACCAGTGTGCAAAGACAATGAGTAGAGCGGTTACGTATAATTATTTTAGGATAAGCTTATCCATTGTGTCTACGCAGATGTAAAGTATAAAGATGAGGATGTTGGCGTTGAAAAGTATTCTTTAGCTATTAAGTATCGAAGCGTCCTTTTTTTGTGATTTTATAACTATAGGTAGGTTATGCTAATGTCGAAATGATAACTGCTATACTTATGTTTTTTAATATATTGATTTCAGGGGTAATAGTGGAAACGTTCTTAATAGTTGCTGTGATAACGGTAGTTTTGTTTCTCTTTATGAAAGGGCTTTTTTCTTTTAAAAATGCTACCCAGTTAACCCTTAGGCCTTTTAATGAATGGATAGCTCTAGCTAAAGGGAAAAATAAAAAAGAACGAGAAGTAATGAGTCATACCATCTTACTTGAAACTGGAAGTTTGTTAGAGAAAGCAAATATAATTTCACAGAGAGAGTTCGAGAAAATATTCTCAGGCTCTAGTATTTATGCTTCAGACGTTATAATACTAACCTTGATCACGACTCATATTCAGGATCATTTCTCAGAGTCTAGCGAGTTTCCCTTGAACGAATCAAAACAGGCTAGAATTTACTTTTATAACTGTTTTTGTAGGTTGTATTTTGAGGGTTTTTATTCTGAAAGCAGTATTTATAAGGGTAAAGACTCTTTAATAGCTATGGCTAGGTATGCTAATGATAAAGAACAACAGCCATGGGATTAAGTTTATGCAATTTAACTATGCATACAGAGAACTATTTTTTAGGTAATAATCGATAAACGGTGCAAGCATCTTGAAAACCATTTTTGCAAGACTTGCCTAACCAATCACGTGCCTTAGTATCATCTTGTTGCACACCTTTGCCAAAATGATACATCCTACCAAGATTAAATTGAGCTTGCGCATTACCTTGGTTAGCTGATCTTGTGTACCATTCAAATGCCTTGGCATAGTTTTGTTGTGTGCCTATGCCTTGATCATACATAGCACCAAGGTTGCTTTGAGCTTGCACATTACCTTGGTTAGCTGATTTTAGATACCACTCAAATGCTTTAGCGTTATCCTGTTGTACGCCTATGCCTTTCGCATGCATCAGACTAAGTTCGTACTGAGCACTAGGATAACCCTGATTAGCTGCTTTTTGTACCCATTCAAGTGCCTTGGCATAGTCTTGTTGTACACCTCTTCCTTCCTTGTATGCAAGGCCAACCATGTTCTGAGCGCTAGGATAGCTCTGATTAGCTGATTGTAGGTAAAACTCAAACGCCTTAGCATCATTTTTTTGAGTATGCATTACACCCATAACAAATAGAGCCTCAGCATTACCTTGTCGAGCTGGCTTTTCTGCCCATTCAATGGCTTTAGCAAGATCTTGACGTACGTCTGTACCACCGTAATACATCATTGCAAGATTTATTTGAGCTCGCGCATCACCTTGGCTAGCTAATCTTTTCATAAGTTTAAAACTATCAGACCCTCTGTTGCTTCCATAATATTTGAATGCTATTACAGATAAGACTATTGCTCCAACTACAAACCAGATAAGTATATAAAATTTCCTAAATAAGACTGCTAGATTTTAAAAAATAAATGCAATTATGAACAACGACTGCAATAGATGAAAGAAAATATACAGCGTATCAAAGTGCTGACGCTGATTGATAATTGCTTGCATCTTACACGCTATAGACACCTTTTAGCCTTATTAAGCACTAATCCTCATCAACCAAAACCCAACCAGAGTCGTTATCCACAACCGACTCGTCAAATACTCTCACAAACCCCTGTTTCACCAACTCAATACGCGATACCTCAGGTTCACCATCAACTTTGATAATAGGTGCGTCTATAGGTGTAATAGATTGCCATGGCGACTCTTGTCCTGTTTTATTAGCCAATACAAAACTAAAGAATGCCGTGTCGCCTGCCATCATGCGCAGGTCATCAACGACCAACTGGATATCTTGTTTGTTTGGTTCAACAGCGTCATCAAGCATCGTTTGAGTTCGGTAGCCTGTCCAATCACCAGAGAACCAATCCAGCCTGTGTGCATAAGGCTGGCTCGCTATTGGTAAATTTGCACGTAGCGTCTGCGAGTTGTCATACTGCGTCAGATAGCGATACTCAGGCAAGCGACTGTCTAAAACGCTACCGCGTATTTCAATCAGTCTATTTTGATCGTCTTCAACGACCGTACGCCACATTAGGATAGTCGGTAGGACAGGCATGGTCTTGATACGGGCTATATTGTCTATTTTGGCAGCTGCTAAGGTTTGCTCAGCTTTGTCTTGCGCGTAATATTTTAGCCCTAACGAAAGCATCAAATAACCACTACTGATAACCAACATCCAAATGGCAAACCGTTGACAGTGGACTAATACACCAGTTTTAAAAATACCAAGCTTGCTGCCTTTTATCAGCCCTATAATCATGGCGATGAGCAATGGCAACGTATATAGCGGATCGATGATAAACATCGACGCAATACTAAAAGGCGTGAGCGATAAAGACTCTTGTAGCGGCCACAGTAATTGTGTGCCATAGACCGTGAAGCTGTCTAAAATTGGATGGGTCGTGAGCGCCAGCGTCATGGCCGTTGCCAAGCGCATCGTAGAGTAAGGCAGAGGCATGTTGCGCCATGCATGATAGCGGCTAATCAGCAAAGCGCCTACGATGCCGACTGCCGTCAGGACAATTAGCGAATGACTAAAACCACGGTGATACGTCATATTACTGATGGGATCAGGATAATTTATTAAGACATCCAAATCGGGCAAAGTGCCCAGCATTGCCCCGTATAGATAGGCTTTGCGTCCTTGGTATTTACCCAGTATCGCACCTTGTACACTAGCGCCTAAGACAATCTGACTGAGTGAATCCATGGTTGTCTACTTGTATGGTTTTTTATTTGGTTTCTTGTTTGATGTCTTATTTGCTTTCTTGTGTGAGTGTGAGCAATGATTGACTGTCACACAAGATAGTTTTTGGTTTAAAGAACCTCAAAATGGTGAGGGGATAATGCCTCACGTAACATCGTAATATTATAATAGGCATGTGCTTTAGTGGTGTTTTGAAAGAAGATATAGAGCGTATCAAAGTGCTGACGCTGATTGGCAATCGCTTGCGCCCAGTCCTGCATCTCCGCCTCGCTATAGCGATAATCATGACGGTCAGCTGCGCTCATCGCATCCCACCAGTTTAGGTTATTGCCATGCATGCGCAGATAGCCAGTGCGTTCGGTAAATATCAACCGTGACGGTGGCAATCCGCTCACCTTTGGGTAATCAACGCTACACCAAATCAGACCTTGCTGCCGAAAGCTATCGACCACTTGCGGCGTATGCCAAGCGTTATGACGAAACTCAATCGTTAATGGATAATCTTGAAACCAACTGACAAGCTCTGCTAGATACAAGCGATGCTCGCGAGTGCGATCAAAGCCGTGCGGGAACTGGAGTAATAATGGGGCTAAAGCATTTGCTTCGATAAGTGGCGATAAGGCGTTTAAAAATGCCTGTGCATGCTCGGCAGTACCTTTGCGGGCATGAGTAAAATCTTGATGCAGTTTGACGGCAAACTTTAACTGACTGTCGGCTTGTACATAAGCTTTATTGACCATCCCAGAAAAGGCTTTTTGTCCAATAGGCGCATAGAAGCTGCTGTTAATCTCAACTGCGCCATATTGCTTGGCGTACTCACATAAAAAGTCGGTTTTTTTGGTGCCCGCTGGATACAGCGTACCGAGCATGTCAGTATCGCTATAGCCACCAGTGCCAAGATAAATACGCGGGGTAGGGGAACTGTCCATGTTGACCACTCACTGCCGTTTTGGGTAATAAAATTTGCTACGATATCTTTTATCGTTTGTAATTCGCTAAACTATTTCTTACGCGACCATAGCCATTCAATCAATGCCAATAGGGCATCGTTGTCTGTATTAGGATTATTGTCTGTGCTATTCGTTTGCTCATAACTGCTCAAATCATCACTACTTAGCTCACGCATAATCGCTGCGCGTCCATCATTAAATAGCGATTGTGCATAGTCGGTCGCCTGATCCACGCCCATGAATTTCACATAGGTAGACTTGTCCAGTTTTTCATCGCTGCCGGCAGGTTTGCCCAGCGTATCGGTGCTAGTCGTCACATCTAAAATATCGTCTTGAACTTGAAAGGCCAGACCAATGTGTTGGGCGCACTCTTGTAGTGCCATACGCTGCGGAGCCGTCGCCCCAGCACATATACCACCCATAAGCATGGCTGCTTCAATCAATGCGCCCGTTTTATCACGGTGAATGGCTTCCAAGTCGCTTTGTGAAATGCTATCACTGGCTTCTGCATTGAGATCTAGCATTTGACCGGAGACCATACGTCTGGCACGCGGCGCAAATATAGCGAGTAGCTGGCTGGCGATATCTGAGTCATAAGGCGCAAAGGTAGGCAGCTCTGCGGTCAATACTTCAAAAGCTAGCGTCTGTAATACGTCACCGGCGAGTAGGGCGGTCGATTCTTCAAATACGATATGAGCCGTTGGCTGACCGCGGCGCAGGTCATCATCGTCCATACAGGGCAAGTCATCATGCACCAACGAATAGGTATGCAATAGCTCTACCGCCAATGCTGCACGGCGCGCCATATCATAATCTGAGTCGTTTTCTAATAACGAGGCTAATTCATCGCTGACTGCATTGTCTTTATCAATACTCTTATCACTGTGATCATTCACGTTGGCAAAGGCGCTGGCGACCAGCAGTGGACGCACCAATTTACCTTGACCCGTCATCACATAACGGCAAGCATCCAACAGTGGGCTTGGTAACTGGGCATAAGCAAACAGCACGTCGATGTCTTGCGCCAATTGCTCGCGCACAGCACTATGGAATTGCTTGGTGCTATTATTGGCATTGCTATCGGTGCTGCTGTCAGAGCGATTAAAAGACTTAAAGCTAGTAGGCATAACGCTTGGCGTAGAAGAAACAGTCATAATCCAACCATTTATCAGAGGAGTAATAAAATTATCGTTAGTGTAGCATGAACGATTATATTGCTTGTGTGAGACAGAGTATCAATCGATTGTTTTTGACATTTTTCTGTTGCGGTCTGTTTGGGACAAGGCTCACTTAAGCCGAAAGATAACAACAAGATTTCGTTACGCATAGATGATTTCACTCATTGGTTGAATATGTTCTGATAAAAGAGCAAGCTAAGCGAGGTACAATTAATCGGATAGCACCAACGGTCTACCATCTTTGAGATGGTACTCATTCAAGATTAGGTTCATTGTTTATCTAAGTTAGTGATTCAATTCGATAACTAAGTATACAGTTGTTCACTAAATAACTTTTAGCGTAAGGTAAATGCCTGCAAGCGATTTAAGAGTGACTTGCGAGTATGGCATTAGCTTGTGACAGTGAGGGGCATAATCCCCTACACTAATTGACGTGAAAATGATCTGGTGACGATGGCAATAGGTTTTTACTCAGGTTATTTGGTCGTCGATGCCTCATATCGCACCATATCTCAGTCAATATTTATAACATCAACACTTGCAACAGCAGCACCTTGAAAGAAATTATATAAATGAAGTGTCATATGATGTCATGTAAGAAACGCAAAATAAGTGCATCATCATGAGCGCTAGATAATAAAGACATCTTCACTCGTGCGTAGACTCTGTGTTGGTTTTTATGACACAACAGGCGCACAGTGCTATTACCCATTTTACTAACAGTAACTGGCTATTTATTTTAATTCAAAACGTAGCTTTCGTTATATAGAAAGGAGTTTCAGATGGTATACCAAGGAAATCGCATCACGGTGACAATGCTAGAGGATGGCATCGCCAATATGCAGTACAACGCCGAAAATGAGAGCGTGAACAAGTTTGATGCCGAAACCAACAAGCAGTTTGGTGAAGCCGTTACCGCTTTAGAAAAAGCTGATGACGTAAAAGGTCTTATCGTAACTTCGGCGAAAGGCGTATTTATCGCTGGTGCTGACATCACAGAATTCGTCGGTTCTTTCAAAAAGTCAGAAAGCGAGATCAAAGATTGGGTCGTTCATGTTAATGACGCTTTCAATCGTTTTGAAGACTTGCCGTTTCCAAAAGTTGCTGCCATTAATGGTGCGGCAATGGGCGGCGGTTGTGAGATGACATTGGTTTGTGAATACCGTGTCATGAGTGACAAAGCGATTATCGGTCTACCAGAAACTCAGCTAGGTATCTTCCCAGGTTTTGGTGGTACGGTTCGTAGTACGCGTATCATTGGTATCGACAATGCGCTTGAGCTTATCGCGACTGGTAGCCCAAAGAAAGCATTGGCAGCACTAAAGCTAGGCTTGGTTGACGCGACGGTTCCTGCTGATGACTTGCAAGATGCAGCGATTGACTTGGTCAAAAAATGTATCTCAGGTGAGCTTGATTGGAAAGCAAAACGTGAAGAGAAATTGGTGCCTGTTAAGCTAAATCAGCTTGAGCAAGCCATGGCATTCAACAGTGCCAAAGGTATGATCTTTGCCAAAGCAAATCCTAAGCAATATCCAGCACCAGCGCTAGCGATCGAAGCAATCGAAAAGCATGTGAATTTATCACGTGACAAAGCGATCGACGTTGAAGCGACCTATTTTGCAAAAGCGGCGAAAACCCCACAAGCAGAAAGCTTGGTTGGTCTATTCTTAAACGATCAATTGGTTAAGAAATTAGCGAAACAGCACAGCAAGCAAGCACATGAAATCAATGAAGCGGCTGTACTAGGCGCTGGTATCATGGGTGGCGGTATTGCCTATCAAGCAGCCAGCAAAGGCTTGCCAATCATTATGAAAGACATCAAGTCTGAGCAATTAGACCTTGGTATGGGCGAAGCCAGCAAGCTACTTGGCAAAATGGTCGATCGCGGCAAAATGACCCCAGCAAAAATGGGCGAAACCTTAAGCCGTATCCGTCCAACGCTTAATTATGGTGACTTTGCTGAGACTGATATCGTCATCGAAGCAGTGGTAGAAAATCCAAACGTGAAGCGTGCGGTACTAAAAGAAGTAGAAGGTCTAGTAAAAGACGATTGCATCCTAGCGTCAAACACCTCAACGATTTCTATTACTTTCTTAGCTGAAGCACTTGAGCGTCCAGAAAACTTCGTCGGTATGCACTTCTTTAACCCAGTAAACCGTATGCCGCTAGTAGAAGTTATTCGCGGTGAGAAGTCATCTGAAGAAGCGATTTCAACGACCGTTGCTTTGGCCACAAAAATGGGCAAAGTGCCTGTTGTGGTTAACGATTGCCCAGGTTTCCTTGTGAACCGCGTATTGTTCCCATACTTTGGCGCCTTTGATTTGCTGCTTAAGCAAGGCGCTGATTTCGTCCATGTTGATAAAGTCATGGAAAAATTCGGCTGGCCGATGGGTCCTGCTTACCTAATCGACGTCGTTGGTCTAGATACGGGTGTACATGGCGCAGAAGTCATGGCAGAAGGTTTCCCTGACCGTATGAAGCCTGATTATAAAGGTGCGATTGAGCTTTTATATGAAAACAAACGCTTAGGTCAGAAAAACGGCGTTGGTTTCTATAAGTACGAAATGGACAAGCGCGGCAAGCCAAAGAAAGTTGCTGACGAAGCCACTTATGAGCTACTCAAAACCACGACAGATAGCGACAAGCAAACCTTTGACGATCAAGCGATTATCGACCGCACTATGCTGGCTTTCTGTAATGAGACTGTACGTTGCCTAGAAGACAATATCGTTAGCACGCCATCTGAAGCTGATATGGCGATGATTATGGGCGTTGGTTTCCCGCCATTCCGCGGTGGTCCTTGCCGTTATGTCGACCAAATGGGTCTAGATAACTACTTGGCATTGTGTGAAAAATACGCCCATCTTGGCAAAGCCTATGAAGCGCCGCAAAAGATTCGCGACATGGCAGCAGCAGGCGAGACCTTTTACGCCACAGCGTAATAGGCAGTCACTACTAGGATGAAGTGCCGTACGTTTGCTATTTAGGCTAAGAGCAATTGAGACATGAATCGTCTCCAATAGTGAACGTACGATTATAGTTAATTCAATTTAGAGCTAGCACAAGGAACTCAATCGCTAATGTACCTATTGTACTTTAGGCGAGATTGACGAGGTAATAGCACTAAAGTGGACTGACTACACTGACAATAAAAATTGAAAAGGAAGATAGTATGACAATTTTAAGTCCAAAAGACGTGGTCATCGTAGATGGCGTACGCTCAGCGATGGGTAAAACCAAAAACGGCATGTTCCGTCACGTTCGCGCTGATAGCATGTCTGCTGAATTGGTACGTGCATTGGTTGAACGTAACGATTTCGATCCACGCGACGTTGAAGACATCATCTGGGGTTGTGTCAACCAAACGCTAGAGCAAGGTCTAAACATCGGTCGTAACATCGGTCTGCTGGCTGGTATTCCAAAGACTGCTGGCGGTCAAACCGTTAACCGTCTATGTGGTTCTTCTATGCAGGCGCTACACACTGCCGCTGCCCAAATAATGACCAATCAAGGTGATGTGTTCATCATCGGTGGTGTAGAGCACATGGGTCACGTCGGCATGATGCATGGCGTTGATCTCAACCCTGAAGCATCAAAGCATTATGCAAAAGCTTCAAACATGATGGGCTTGACCGCTGAGATGCTGGGCCGTATGAATGGCATCACCCGTGAAGAGCAAGATGCCTTTGGTCTTGAGTCACATCGCCGTGCATGGGCTGCGACCACTGAAGGTCGTTTTGACAATGAAATCATCGGTATCGAAGGTCATGATGCTGCTGGTCGCTTGCAACTATGTACCGTTGATGAAGTGATTCGCCCTGATGCTACGATGGAGCAAATGCAAAATCTACGTCCAGCCTTTGATCCTAAAGGTGGTACGGTAACGGCTGCTACCTCATCTGCATTATCTGACGGTGCGTCTGCAATGCTAGTGATGAGCGCACAGAAAGCCAAAGAGCTAGGTCTTAAGCCACGTGCTCGTATTCGCAGCATGGCTGTGGCCGGTTGTGATGCCGCTATCATGGGTTACGGTCCTGTTCCTGCGACTCAAAAAGCACTTAAGCGTGCTGGCATGAGCATCAGCGATATGCAAACCATCGAGCTAAACGAAGCATTTGCTGCTCAAGGCTTGTCAGTACTAAAAGCGTTGAACTTGACCGACAAGCAAGACATCGTCAACATCAACGGTGGCGCGATTGCGCTAGGTCATCCACTAGGGTGTTCTGGTGCTCGTATCACGGTTACCTTGCTAAACGCGATGGAGCAGTCAGATACTGAAATCGGTCTAGCGACGATGTGTATCGGTCTTGGCCAAGGTATTGCTACTATCATTGAGCGTGTGTAATTTTAGTCTGACTTATACGGTATGCCATCGTATCAGCATCAGTCGTTGATGGTGGCATCATATGAATAAGATTATACGAATACTTAGATAGTAACGACGTGCCAATAAATAAAACCTCTAGTCATTATGGCTGGAGGTTTTTTTATGGGCTAAACTAAGGAATTTCGATGTTGTAAAACAGATTGTGTATTGTGATTAAAAATTATCTCCATTGACGCACTCAGCAAACTATGACTAAATGAGCATAAGGCTAATAAAGACAATATCAATGATAAAACTAACATAGCCTTTAACAATAAAGTCAGCCGTACAAGGAGTGTGCCATGTCTACTATGATTACCGACCGTACCTATCGAATCGCTCGCGAAAATACCCAAGCGATGATAATCGATGTTCAAGAACGCTTAACGCCGCATATTTATGACCATGAAAATATCGTCAAAAAGACAGTCACTTTGATCAAAGGTCTACAAGCCCTTAACATCCCAATTATGCTCAACGAGCAGTACAAAAAAGGTTTGGGCGATACGCTACCTGAGATACGTGAAGTATTAGAAGGTGATAATGCCAAAAGCTTTGAAAAAGTTACCTTTAGCGCTTGTGATAATAATGATTCATGGCATTATCTAGCGCAGCAAAATCGAAGCATTGTCCTATTATTTGGTGTCGAAGCCCATGTTTGCGTCATGCAAACGGCGCTGGATTTATTGGATAATGGGATGCAGCCAGTTATTATTGGCGATGCCGTTGGGTCGCGCTTTCCTTATGACAAAAAACAAGCCATTCGCCGTATTCGACGCGCTGGCGGCGTGATTACAACAGTAGAATCCATTCTGTTTGAATTATGCCGCAGTAGCCAAGACCCTGCCTTTAAGACTATTAGTAATTTGATTAAGTAGCGGATGCGATAAAGGGTCGAGAATGACAAACTCTTAGCGTTGTTGTTTCAATCATTGTAAATTATTTTCGTGAAAACAGCGCTTGATAAGACAGGCGCTGTATTGCATTTAATCAGAGAGAAATATGTCCTCAAACATACCTATAACATTGACCGATCCAACGCGCGATGCAAATATTAAGATAGATGACGTCACGCATTTTTTATTAGAGCTTGATGCCCTAAAACGTGTCAATCGACGCAGCTATGTGACGGGGACGACTCGCTTGGAAAACTCTGCTGAGCACTCATGGCATTTAGCAATGGCATGCTGGTCAATCGCTGAATTGTTTGAGTTAGACGTCAATCATGAAAAATTGCTTAAGATGGCACTGGTGCATGATTTGGGTGAGATTGATGCGGGCGATACTTTTTTATATGCTGATACCCGTCGTGATGCGCACTTCGAAGAGCGCGAGGGTATTGCTCGATTACAACGCGAACGCGGTAACGGGATTGTTGATTTAAGTGAGATCTGGGAGGAGCAGGAGACAGGTAATAGCAAAGAGGCTGATCTACTTAGAGTGGTCGATCGTTTGCTGCCATTTTTGCTTAATTTAAATACTGAGGGCAAAACGTGGATTAAGCTTGGTGTTACACGCTCGCAAGTGGCAGGGGCGCATGAATTTATCAAAGACAGCTTTCCTCCCATCCATGATTGGTTATCACAAAACATTGAATACGCGACCCAGCAAGGGTGGTTGGTTGATAAGTAAATTGATAGCGTCACCTTGTTACTGACTCGCAACGTTTGACGCTGTTTAAAATCTTTATATTGAATAGTGTTAATAATAATAGAGAGGTTCCATGCACTTATTTAAAAACTATAAAACATGGTGCAAATCGCTAGCCTTTGTCAGCATGCTGGGACTAGCGCAAATGGCGCAAGCGCTTGCTCCTATCAGTGATGGCGATAAATTGGCGCACGATGCTAAAAAACAGATTGGTGTCACGGTGAGTTATGATCCTACTTACCGTAAGCTGGACTTTCCGCGTGGCGATGTACCAATAGAGACTGGCGTCTGTACCGATGTGATTGTCCGTGCTTATCGTTTGCAAAATGTGGATTTGCAGCAATTGATCAACCATGATATGAAATCAAATTGGTCGGGCTACCCAAAGATTTGGGGCTTAAAGTCAACGGACAAAAATATCGATCATCGACGCGTGCCCAACCTTGAAACGTTTTTTGCGCGTCATGGACAGACGTTATCTACGACCGATAAAGGCAGTTTTCAAGCTGGTGATATTGTAACGTGGCGCTTGCCAAAGGGTAACTTGCCGCATATCGGTATTGTCTCGGACAAAATATCCGCCGATGGTACGCCGCTGATTATTCATAATATCGGAAGTGGTGCGCAGGAGGAAAACATCCTATTTGCTTATCCTATTCATAAGCACTTTCGATATTAGAGTGCTTTCACTATGAGTCGTTATTTTCAGTAGAAAGCAATGAATAAAAAGCCCAGTCAAACGTCATTATCTACGTTTAACTGGGCTTTTCAGTATTATGAGTTTCTTACAAATTAAGCTTGCTGAGCTTTTGCTTGACCCAATAACTGTCCCATTTTTACCACGCTATTGGCTTTCATGCTGTCCTGCCAATCTGCTTTTGCGGCTTTTGGCAAAACGACAATCGCCGTTGAACCCAAATAAAAGCGTCCAAGCTCAGCGCCTTTTTCAAAGCTCATGTCGTGATCTGCTTCTTGGATGTCCTCAGTGCGGCTGATTTTGCCAGTGGCGACGGTTTCGATACCAGCGACGATCATAGCGCCGACCATTACCACGGCAGCTTTGCCGTATTCTGTATCAAATAAACAGACCAAACGCTCATTACGAGCAAATAAATCAGGCACGTTCTCGGCCGTGGTATTATTGACAGAGAACAGTGTGCCTGGCACATAGCGGGTCTTAGTTAATGTACCCGCAAATGGCATATGCACACGGTGGTAATTACTAGGCGCGAGATAAACAGTCGCAAAGCTACCATCAGCGAAGTAGCTACCATCTTCGCTGTCAGCAAGTAATTGGCCAACATCATAATGACGACCTTTGGCCTGTAGTAGTTTATGGTCTTCAATTTGACCTAGCTGCGAGATGATACCGTCAGCAGGACTGACAATACCGTTGGCGCTGCTGTCGATAGTACGTGCATTTTCTTTGAGCTCACGGGTAAAAAAGTCATTAAAGCTCTCATAAGCATTAAAGCTCTGACGCTCATACTCACCTAAGCTGACGCCGTAAGCTTTGGCAAAGCCACGAATAAAGGCACGTTTGACGTACGGATGACGGCTGGCGGCTAGACGCCCAGCGACTTTACTCAGCTGCTGCTGCGGGACAAGCTGTTGTAAGGTGGTAAATACATTCATAATAAGGCTACCAAAATAGGATTGGAAATAAGAATAAAAATTAGGCAAGTTAATAGCTGTATTTTATCATGGACAGCATATTATTGTCTGAGCATAATCTGTTAAGGAATCAGTAAATGAAAGCACTTATACAACGGGTGAGCCATGCCAACGTCGTCGTCGATCAGCATTGTATTGGCAAAATCGATCATGGGATATTGGCATATATTGGCTTGGGGCATGAAGATAGCCTGCAAACTGCCCAACGCATGATCGACAAAATCTTGGCCTATCGTATTTTTGAAAACAATGAAGATCCTGCCAAGGTCGGTAAACTGGATAAAAATGTGCAACAGGTCTGTGGCGGACTGTTGTTGGTGTCGCAATTTACTTTGATGGCAAAAACAGACAAGGGTCGTCGCCCTGACTTTGGTGGCGCGATGGCACCTGATGCTGCTCAAGTGCTGTTTGCACAACTGGTTGATTATGCCAACACTCAGCATCACAATATTGCCACTGGTCAGTTTGGCGCTGATATGCAAGTTGCCAGCGTCAATGATGGGCCCTTAAACTTTTTATTAGAAGTATAAAAATTATCTGTCATCAAGCTGTCATAATTAGTCCGTTTAATAAGTAGAAACGGGCGAGTGTTTATCGCCTCTTTCTGTATCTTGATTTTTTGAATGCTAACTTTTTGAACGCTGATATTTTGACTATAATAATAAGGTTGCCGTATGTACAATGAGCAAATTTTGATCGTCGAGGATGAGCCTGCGATTCGTGAAATGATTGTGATGACGTTAGAGATGGCTGGATTTGATAGCTTGCAGGCTGCCGATGCATCAGAGGCGCATCAGCAAGTGGTTGATCACCGTCCGGCGCTCATATTATTGGATTGGATGCTGACCGGCGAAAAAAGTGGTATTGATTTTTGTCGTATGCTCAAAAACGACGATTTGCTCGCTGAGATACCGGTTATTATGCTAACCGCCAAAAGTGAGGAAGACAGTAAGGTTCATGGTCTTGATGCAGGTGCTGATGACTATATGACCAAGCCTTTTTCGACACGGGAATTGATCTCAAGAATCAAGGCAGTGCTACGTCGTAGTAGTACATTGAGCGCCGATAAGCCTATCGAAATCGGCAAGCTTAGCTTAGATCCCAAAAGCCAGCGCGTAACGGCGGCAGGTCAGCTCATTGATATCGGCCCGACAGAGTATCGGTTGTTGGCATTTTTTATGAGTCATCCAGAGCGTGCGTATACAAGGACACAGCTGCTAGATCAGGTTTGGGGCGGCAATGTCTATATTGAAGATCGAACGATTGATGTGCATATTCGGCGTTTACGTAAATTACTACAGCCTTATGACTGTGCTACGCTGATACAAACGGTGCGCGGTACTGGGTATCGGTTTTCCAGCTTGATTGAATCCAATTAGACCAAGACAGAACAAGTTGTGGCAAGCGTAAAACAACGTAGAAGACAGTAGTAAGGATAACGATGACGATAATGCCGATAAAAAATGAGCAAGAGCAGGTTGCCCAGCACAATACAACAAATCAACTCAAAAAAATCCGCAGTGCCTTACTAGCTCTACGGGATGCGGTCATTTTGCTCAATGATGATGATGGTTTGGAATGGTGGAATCAGGCAGCGGAAGATTTATTGTTATTGCAGTCAAGCAATAAAGGTCAAAGCATTTTTGACTTTATCACCGTGCCTGAATTTCGCCAGTATTATCAGGCTATCACGCCACCGAGCGATGGTGTGCACATGGTGTCATGGCGAGATCCTAAACGTTATCTAAAGTGTGAACTGACGCCTTTCGGTGATGAAAAACTACTGATAATTTATGATGTGACACGCTTGCAGCATTTGGAGCAAATGCGCCGTGACTTTGTGGCCAATGTCTCGCATGAGCTGCGTACGCCATTGACCGTACTGATGGGCTATCTAGAAAACTTCTCCGATCAAGAGGATATGCCCCCGCAGTGGCGGCGTGGTTTTGAGCTAATGACTCAGCAGACTGCCCGTATGAATAGGATTGTGAATGACTTACTGCTGTTGTCTCGCATCGAAATAGAAGAGACGCATGAGCTAAATGATATTGATATGACCAAGTTACTGACGCATATCTATGATGATGCGCAGGCGTATAACCAAGAATATGGTCATACTATTCATTTGCAGATAGACACTTACGATGGACTGTATGGCTCAGAGATGTACTTAACGAGCGCCTTATCCAATTTGGTGATTAATGCTATCAAATACACGCCAAAGGGTGGCAACATCGCTATCAGCTGGACAAAAACATCGGAAGGCTGCCGCTTTGCCGTCGAAGATGATGGTCTAGGTATCGCGCCCCAACATATCGAGCGCTTGACGGAACGCTTCTATCGCATCGATAGCGGACGCAGCCGTGCTACGGGTGGTACGGGCTTAGGGTTGGCAATTGTAAAACATGTCTTATATCAACATGAGGCGCAACTAACCATAGAGTCGGTAGAAGGCAAAGGCTCGACCTTTAGTGCAGTATTTCCTAGCGCTTATGTACGTTCTGCCCATGCCCCTTAATCTTTTTGTAAAAGTGGGTAGGGGTTCACTGCGCTGCCATTGATATAAATACCATAATGAACATGGGTTGGCGTTCCTTTAGCATTACCGCTGTCGCCAACATAGCCAATGATATCACCAGCATTGACCCAGTCATTGGGCACGATGTCGGCATAATCCTCTAGATGGGCGTAATAATGTCCTGCGCCGCCCGGTCCGACCACCACTACCACGCGTCCCCCTAATGTATTTTCGCCAACTTTGCTGACGATGCCTTGCGTCGTAGCTTGTATCGGTGTGCCCCGCGCTGCAAAAATATCGATGCCTTCATGGGAGCGCCCTTGGCTACGTGCTGCGCCCCAAGTGTCGGTTAGATGCTGCTCTGGTAGTGGACTGGGAAGGCTGTTTTCTATGGGCAATGCTTGCTGCAATAAACTCAGTTGCTGCCATTTTGCCACGACAAACGACTGTGTCTGTTGGCTAATGCTAGGTAGTAATTTATCAAATACAAATAACAGCGCTAGTAACACCGTAGCCCTTATTATTAGGCTTAGCAAACGGCTGAATAGTGTTGGCTTTGGTGGTCGATTATTGCCATCTGCTAGCATTGATGTCTCTTATATATCTGATGTAGTTTAAGTTAGTATTATAAAACCCCTATCTTACAAGGTGTGTATAGCATTGTTATCTATGGTTTTTACCCCCATAAATACAAGTACAATAAATAGAGTTTTATCTATTTATTGTTCCTATTCAGCCACGATGGTGCTATTGATGGTTAAATTTTTATGACTGATACTTTTAATCCTACTGACATTTCTACCATGGCTGATACGGCGCTGGTTATCGATACCGAAACCGATCAAGGCCGTGATCCACGACCGATTCAGGTGGCGACTATCAATGTGGCCAGCGGATTTGAATGGATGAAATATTTCAACAGTGGTCGCTCGATATCACCCGTTGTTATCAAAGTGCATGGTATTACGGATGAAGATGTGGCTGGGCTTGAGCGCTTTGATTTGGATCAATTTGAATTGCCCAAGTACTTAATTGGTCACAACGTACGTTTTGATTGGCGGGTAATTGGTAGCCCTTCTTCCAAGCTGATTTGTACCGTGAGGCTGGCGCGCGTGGCCTTCCCAGAATGGAGCGCTTACAGTCAATCTAAGTGTATCGAGCAATTATTGGGCAAGTCTGAGGCGAGCAGAATGACGATAGCCGCTCATGACGCGCTAGGTGACGCCCGTATGTGCTACTTACTTTATCAAGCTTGCTGTGAGCGTCTAGAGATTGCGCCGACTGATTTTGCGGCGGCACATGCTATCTCTAACAAAGCCAATCCCGTGAGCAAGATGCCCTTTGGTAAGTATAAAGGTAAGCTGATTAAAGACGTGCCCATCAACTACGTGAAATGGATGCTCGGTAACATCCATAATATGCAGCCGTCGCTTTATTCAGCATTGACGAAGCGTATTAAGGCAGCAGACGTAGAAAATGCAAAACAGTAAAGCGCATTATCATCTGTTCTATTTTTATTCATGCTCGAAGCTGTAGTTTTGGAAGTTATTGTTGCTGATTTAACCAATCTACCGCCATTTGCCATAACTCAGGTGCCTTGGCATTGGTTCGACCACTAAAATAGCGCATATGACCGATGCTGCTTAATCCAAAATCTTTCGGCTCAAAAAAGCGTTTTTCGACCGGCATCTTTGTATAGACGCGAATCATGTCGTCGATGTTTTTGCTATTCGCAATTTCGTCATCGCTAAAGCCTAACCACAGTGCTGGCATGCGAATGTCATCATAAAAATGCGTGTGAATACTTTTGCCAAAGGCAGTCTTTATATAACCTGAGCCATTGCACCATTCGCGCCACTGACGAGCCACGCCGCGTGGTAGCGGCTCACCCATGCCGATTTTATCTGATGGGGTGTAACCTAATGCAAAATTCGTGACAGGAATGAACGCATCCATAAAACCCATCGCTTTAATTTTATACGGCATGTCCATGTTCTTGATACAACCTGACGAGCAAGCGACATTGAACACCGAGGCGATAGCGTTATAATTGCGCATCAGACCAATCAGCTGACCGCCTGCGCTATGACCGATGAGATGGTAAGACGCATCAGGAAACTCATCTTGCAACGCATCCAGGACGGCTGGCATGTCATGACGACCCCAGCTTATCAGTGAGGCATCACATTTGGCCAAATCGGTTGCTAGTGACTCGCCGATACCTTCGTTGTCAAAGGTCAGGACACCGAAGCCCTGCGCTGCTAGATGGCTCGCAAAGTTATGATAAAACTGACGCTTGATACCAGTGGCAGGCGCTATCATGACGACGGCTTTGACGGATTCTGTAGGGCGATAAACCGTTGCTGCCAACGCTTGATTACGCTCAGTCATGATACTTAGTGAGTAGCTGCCGTTATCGTCGTTGCTTTCATGGTCATTATTAGCGTCGATTGTGTCACCTTGTTGCGTTCTAGAAGATGGCGCATGGTTATTATGCATAAAAATACCTTGATGAGTTTTGTCGTTTTTATTAAGGATGATAAGTATTGACCTGCAACGTTTTATGTCAGGTCAGTGCTAAAAAATGTAGTCATTGCGTAGCGATAAATCGTTGCTACCGCGTGATAGCACGGCTTATGTTAAGATAAACGCTAGCAAATAGCAGGATAATGAGCGTTATTTGATTTTCTCTGTCAGCAACCAGATTTATGCTATTTTTACTGACCACTTATAAAAATAAATATAAAAATCACAAATAGGTGTGAGTTTGACGGATGCTTATTATGCGTAATTAATAGACTGCTGACAACACTTTAGAGCCTAGTGATAAACGTCATATTGTGTCATTCTAACAAACGATAAACCCCTTTAAAGAACCATTCAATACAATAATCTAAGCAAACTTAGGAGCGTTATATGCAAATGAAAATTAATAATGAAAATTATGAAGTTATTACCAGCCAAGATATCACTCATATCGAAAAAGCCGTGGATAAATCAACATTAGCGATGCCGCTGGTGGCTGTTTATTGTGGGTCACGACTGGGTAATAGTGAGGTTTATGAGCAAGCAGCCCGTGAGCTTGGTCGTGCTCTAGCAGAAAATGGGTTGGGTTTGGTTTATGGCGGTGCCAGTATTGGTCTAATGGGTGCAGTGGCTGACGACGTTATCAAAGGCGGCGCGCAAGCTGTTGGTGTGATTCCCACCTTTATGCTCAAACACGAAATCGCCCATGAGGGTCTGACTCGTCTGCATCTGACCGATACCATGCACACGCGCAAGACGGTCATGGCAGAGTACGCGGATGCTTTTATTACTTTACCCGGTGGCCTTGGTACACTCGAAGAGATTATGGAAATCGCCACATGGCGTCAGCTGTATCAACATGAAAAGCCGATGATTATTCTGAACATTAATGGCTTTTATGATCGCATGATTGAGCACTTAAAATATACCACGGAACAAGGCTTTATGAAGCAGCAAGATCTTGAGCGTTTGGTGGTTTGTAATACCATCGCTGAAGCGATTGATTTGTTACGGACAATCGTGACGATAGATGATGCGGTCGATACTGAAAAAATGGCAGGCAATTAAATATATGTCTATCGGAATATAAGCTGTTAAATGGTCTCATTGTATATAAGAAAAAAGGAGGTCGTCGCTAATCACTAGCGACGACCTCCTTTTTTCTATACTCTTTAGCGTTGGTTTCTACCAGATTTATCGAACGTATTAACAGACGGCAAACGCCTAAGGCTGAGCTGGTGTTAAATTCTCTAACGCCATCTCGCGAATGCTATGATTGACATCAGCCATCGCCGCTGGGAAACCACGATCTTCAGCCAAGACGCGTGCCACTTTATCAATCGTTAAGCTATCGTTGTTGGCTAGATAGGCCCATTCATGCGCATAGCGACTACGATTTTCTGCTGTGTCATTGTCAATTAAGCCAAGAGTCGTCAATTCATTAACGATTTGATCAGCAGCGATTAAGGTGGACGACGCTTTGACATTTTCTGCGCGGGCGTAGCGTATATTAGAGTATAAACTCACATCTGCTACCCGCAAGGTATCGTCCTGCCCCGGGATTTGCTGCCCGCCGTATAAGGCATTACCGACGGTGCGTGCACTGTTAAAGGTCGGTACAAACTCTGCTACGTACTCAATCGCTTGCTGGCTACGGGCTTGTAGCGGTGCTTTGTCCCAGCCATCTTCGATATAATGTACATACTGAGGCGGTAATTGAGGTTGTGCACTGGCTTTATCAGAAGCGACCAAGCCATCAGTAAATAGGGTGATGGCTTTACTCATACCGTGGATTTGAAAGTAACCGCCTGGATAAGGGGTTAGCTGCGCCATACCTTCTGGCGTACCGCGACTGCCATACACGATAATCTCGGGTATTTGTCCACCAGCGTCACCCCAGTGCGTGATATAAGAAGATTTGAACTCAACCATACGTTCGACTTTGACACCGACCATATCGTCGATAACACCAGTGCGAAAACCGCAAGCATTGACCAAGTAATCGACTTCGATAGACTCAGGTTGAGACTGGCTCGCTTGCTGGTAATCGACTCGCCATTTTGTGACATGGTGATCAGCATTGGTACAGTTCTCACAATCCACAGGCATGACTTGCTTAATTTCCGTATTGGTAAAGACGTGCGCATGCTCATAGCCTTCTAAGGCGAGTTGAGCAGAAGCGGCTAAACGAAAAATATTCCAGCCGTACTCTTGCACGACGATAAGCGGAAACTTCACTTTGTTCAAGTCCAGATATTTGGCAACCGGTATCATCCATTCGTCAACCGTGCTCGGTATCGCAACTTGCTCACGTTCAGACAGCGCAATCAGTTGCTCATGACTATAGAGCTGATAGTAGTTTTCCGGTTCGCCCAGTACTTTGTTATTGCTGTCTTGTGCGATGAGCTCGCGATAAGCATCGGTCAAGATATCGAGACGCGGGAGCAAATCTTCGGGCAAGCCTTCGTCGCGCGTTGGGACAGCAAATACGGTTGGACGTACATCGATGGTATAAGGATAAAGGCGCAGAATATCGATACACTGCTTAAGCAAAGCAACGCAGTCTTCGTCAGGGATTTCACGGTATAGATTACCACCCGCGTGCAAATGGCACATTGGTGGACCATCGATAAGCGACTTCTTTTTTTCAAAGACGTAGGTCTCAAGCCCTAATGCAGCGAGGCGAATAGCAATCGTTGCCCCTGCAGTACCGCCGCCTAGAATGCCGACGCGTTTTTTAGATAGCTCGTCCTTTGTGGCAGCCGCTGCTGTATCAAGTTTAGTCTCTAAAAATTCGATATCTTTGAGATCAATATCTTGAGCATCAGTATTCTGCGATTCAGCATCGTGCAGGATGGCTTGAGAGGCGTTTTTGCTAAAATTATCGGTCATTGTCGTTGTTATATCCTTGATAGCATCAGCGTCGGGACATGCTCTGCTTATTCATATAATTGTTTGGGCATATAAGTGTCTGATCATGTCAGTGTCTTGAATCTTGTTGTAGCTATTGATATGCGTGCGGATACAGTCAAGTTCAACATTCATATGAGACCGCTATAGTCATACTTTTGATTATATGGCTCTTCTCATATACTGCTTATCATTTATAGCGCTATTTTACGAAAACCTACTGTGCATATGATGACAAATACGTAAGTAGATGCATTAGTTTTGTCAACAAATTGCCATGGACTGTCTTGACCATGAAAAACAAAAATAGAAATGAGACGCCTAGCATCATTTAAGTATCAACAATCCTTTAAACGTCCATCAACATGAAATACCTTTGCTCATAAGATTCATGTGATGGTTTATTAATTTGTAATATTCGCAGGTTTTTGTAAGTTTATATTCTGACAAAAACGACCGTTTTATAGCATATGCTATAGTAAAACGACTTGAAATCCTCTGTGAGAGTAAAGCGTATGAAAGTAAAGCAACTGTCTGAGCGTATGACTTAACTATCGCACAAATCAGCAGATTGCAATATTGATAATTAATGAACACCATGTTCAATAAAAATTTAGTTCAATAAAAATTTAGATTAATGAGATGTTTTTTTAAATACTTTTAAATACAAGGAAGTGATTATGAAACGTATTCTGATGTTATCTGCCTTAGCCAGTGTGTTGACCGTAACGGGTTGTTCGACGCTAAACAATGTGTTTGGCAACGACGATTCAGGCATGCATGATGTACAAGCTACCATGAGCAATAAGGCGCCGGTTGCCAGCATGAATGGGATGCTAGTCGATGCCACCAACAAAATGACGCTATATACCTTTGACAAAGACTCCATGAACAAATCAGAGTGTGGCTCGGCATGTCTATTAGCTTGGCCGGCGTTTATGGCTCCTAGCAATACCCAAGCTTCTGGTCAGTTTGCCGCTTTCCAACGGGAAGATGGTAAGTATCAATGGGCTGTCAATGGTAAGCCTTTGTACTTTTATGCCAATGATACAAAAGTTGGCGATACCGACGGTGATAACAAGCTTGGCGTTTGGCATATCGTTAAAACTAAGTAAAACAAGTAGGTTTCAAGTCTAAAAAAAGCAGCCATCATAGTGGCTGCTTTTTTAGGTAAAGGTTTTTTAAAAAATATTTCAGCGCTATTTTGTTGTTTTCTGTACCAATTCACCATCGATTTGAATGGGAACATCGGTAGTAATGCCAGCAGCAAACGCCGTCATACCATAGGCTGCGCGATCAATGATACCGGTAGCACGAAAACCGATGACTGGCTCTTTCGTAAGAGGGCTGTTGGCGATTTTATTTAACGTTACGTCTAGTGTGAGGGGCTTGGTTTGACCAAGCATTGTGAAATCACCCGTTACTTTGGCTTGTTGCGGGTTGCTAAAAGTGACTTGGGTAGATTTAAAAGTCATCGCTGGGTATTTAGCCACATTAAAAAACTCATCCGTTTTTAGATGCTTATCACGGGCATCCCAATTGGTATCGATACTATCGGTTGCAATTGTAAAACTCATATTGGTTTTGCTAGGGGCTTTGATATCGTAATTGACCACACCTTGCACATCATTAAAGCGACCCATGGTCGTTGAAAACCCTAAGTGATTGACAGAAAAGCCAACACGGGTATGTGAGTCATCTAATTGCCATTGGCTAGGTAATGCCGCGCTTGCCATGGTGGTGACCGCAAGTGCTGAGCTGATGAGTAGAGCTTTCGTGGTAGTTTTTAGGGCAGTATTTATCATTGTTTATTATCCTTATTTAGTGACTGTTAATGAGGAGTACTTCATTTAATAACCGTTAATTTAACGATGATTAATTTAACGATTATTAATTTACGAGTATTGAATGGTCACTGAGGTGACGTTTGTCATAATAGCAGTAAGTATTTATAAAAGCAGGCTATGAGCAACAGGGCTAATATTTTATGAATCTTAATACTAAAAACTCAATACTAGGGCGTGTCCTCAATTCAATTGATCATATCTAAACGGGCTAAAAATGGCTAAATTTTGCCAAGCATCGTTAAATAGCTGGTTAATATCCTGATATTATCTGCGCTATTTTCCTCGTTTGACTGCAATTTATCTCATTTTTATCACCATTTTTAAAATGAGGACACGCCCTAAAAAGTAGGTATTATTTAAATAATCTACAAATTCCGTCTTTATTAAGTGGTTTATCTAATCAAATATTATAATAGCATAAAATACTTATCTCAATAACATTGTCGGTTTGCTGGTGCTTTATCCTCTATGATGATCGCAACTGCTGCTTGCATCAAACGCCAAAAACCGTTAAAATCGCGGTTTAATTTTCCCGCTGGGGAAGGCTAGGTAAGCAGAGGTATGGTGTTGGGTGCTGGAATAAGCCAGTGACGCAGCTGCCAGCCTTGCAAATGTCCTTAGTGCCTCAGTTACGTATGCTCAGTTTTATAAGTGCTTTTTTATAAGAATTTCTTTATAAAAGCTTCGACACATTGTCAATAAGACTGTAAATACATCGGACATAGAGAGTTTATTATGCGTAAAGATATCCATCCTGATTACCAAGAAGTTTTGTTCCACGACACTAACGCTGACGTGTTCTTTTTGACTCGTTCAACTGCTAAAACAAAAGCCACTCGTGAATACGAAGGTAAAGAATACCCATACTACCCACTTGATATCTCAAGTGCGTCGCATCCATTCTATACTGGTGAGCAACGTAAAACTTCTACCGAAGGTCGTGTTGCTAGCTTTAACAAACGCTTTGGTGCGTTTGGTGGCCGTAACAAGAAAGCTGCTGATTCTACTGAACAAGCTGCTGATTCTGCTGAATAAATTACGCTTATCGCGTCAATTTATTTTGCTAAGCCATAAAAAACCGCTGATTATTCAGCGGTTTTTTTTGTTTAAAATTCAACGGTAAGTTTTAGGTTATTAAATCTTGAGCTGTCAGTTTTTGAGATATTAGCTTTTAGAAAGCAGGGCGGCTCAATTTGGCAGCTGATGAATTAAGCAACTTGACAATGAGCTCTGCCAACTGCTGCGCCCAGTAGCCATACATTAAACTACTAGGGTGGAAGCCATCACTGGCAAACATCACCTTGATATCAATTGGCATACCCTTAGAGTGCTCTTCTATCATCCGTGGAAAATCAGTGGCCATATAAGTCACGCCTTCATTACTTGCACATACTTGTTGTAATGTTTTATCAAGCATTGAAGCTTTAGCACCGACGAAGTTATTCAAAGGGGCCGGTATCGCAGGCATTTTCGCCATAGGCGGTAGACTCAAAAAAATCAATTGCCGTACACCAAATTTACGCTGAGCGATCGCAACAATATCTTCGATTTGCTGCTGCCATTTACCTACAGAAACGTTCGAGGTGGTGTCATTGACGCCAACACTCAGCACCATTACATCGATAGGGTGGCTAGGCGCGGGCAGCACATACAGCCTGCGCAAGATATCAAAGCTGGTATGTCCGGTGGTCGCTTGCAACGACCAGACCAAGTTAGCAAACTGAGTATTAATCACAGATTGCTGCGCTAAGATTGGCATCAAATTACCGACGAGTGCCTCATGCTGTGTCTGACTACCAACACCCGCTGCTGCTGAATCGCCAACGATCATGAGGTTTAGCGTGTGCTTGGTCTTATCTTCAGTATTAGCAATGGTATCAGTCGATTTGCCTAATTGAATATGTCCGTGTCGCTCTCCGTTTGGCTCAGGCAAACGCACCGTATCACGCTTGATTTTGCGGCCTTGATAAAGATAAACAGGGGCGAGTAGGACGTCGCGTGCAACCGACGCCATTTTATTGCTATTTATCATATTGCTACCATCCTGCACGCTCCCGAATTGTAGTGAGGCTGTCTTCGACGAGTAATTTGCCATCGACATACACGTCACGTAATAGGTTGTCTGCATCAGCGGGTAGATCATCTGCTTTGATGGTTGTTGGCTGTCCTTTGCTGTCTTCGACCAACGCCAAGCGACCTTTTTTTGAGCGTTTTGAGCGGCTAGTGATAGGGTCTTTGTAAATGTCTTTCCATGCGCCATCGATAGAGATGGCACTGGCTTTCATCGCCCAGCTCATGGTATCGCGATTGACTTGTTGGAGTAATCCACCACCCATACCAAAGGTCACGTTTTCAGCGCTAAATCCTGCCTTCATGACCACGTCGATAATTTTGCTCAAGCTTTGCGGACTAATGCCATCCCCTTGGATAACACGTACATAATCTGGCAAAACTTTGTAGCCTTTGCTATTAATTGTCGTACCAAACTTCACTGCCAAGCGCTCCAGTGCCTCGCGGACTACTTTAGCAGGCTCACCACTATCAGGTCTGATGACTAAAGTACCGCCCATGTTTTTTACGTCGTCCTTCAAGCTGCCACCCCAAATATTGTCAATGGCGTTCCATAAGTCATAGCTGTCAGAGACCACTGAAAAGCTCTTACCCGCCCCACCAAACTGCTCAATCATATTGGCAAAAGCAGCAGTTTCGCCATCACGACCCCATGCAGTCATGGTGCTATGCTCAGCGGCAGGGATAGAAAAGGCAGGCATGTCTTTATCCATTTGATACCAGCGACTGGCAGCCACCAAAGCGGTCATGGAATCTGTACCGGCAAAATTTACCAAATGAGCAAGACTACCAAGTGCCACGGACTCCTGACTAGACGCACCACGCGAACCAAAGTCATGCAAGCGAAAGGTTAATGACTCAGTATTATCCGCTGATTTTTCTAGCGCTTGACGAATGATACCTTTGCAATAGTGCGAGACGCTGGCGACCGTTGACGGATACCAGATAGCACGGAGTAATGCCGTTTCGATATAGCTTGGTAGCCAATAAAACTCAGGATCAGTATTGATAATCTGACAGACCACATTGGATACTGGAACGATGCTGCCTTCTGCTATGGCTTCGATACGTAGTGGCAAATAACCACCATGTTTATCAACTAAGCGTTCCCAACCTGCACGATTAAAGGTCAAGCCATGCGCTTGAATGAGTATTTCGGCTTCATCAATATCTTGGTGGGTAATAGGGGTACTCAGGTATTCTTTGATAAAGGCTTGCAGACCAAAAAACACCACATCGTAATCGCCTTTACGCGCTTCAATATAGCTGGATAGATACTCACTACCTTTGGGATATTGCACCCAATGTGAGGTTTTATAGCTGTCGCTATTTAAGATTAAATTATTTAAATTACTGGTATACATCACAGAACTCCTCTGCTTTGAGTGAAATGGACGACTCGCATCATTGTTGAGCCTTAAATGGACTAAAAGTATTTTATGTACATTAGCATCAATTTATTGTTCAACAGTCTAACGGTTCATCCATTGACAGCATCTAGTGAGGATAACTAAATGCTGCTTAGTAACCCTTACCGTCTATCGGCTTGGGCGGTGAAAATATAAGTGGCACTGATAAAACCAAACTTATAAGATAAATTATATAGAGTGTCATTGATTGAAAATGAGTCATTAATGCACTAAACAGTCAATGACACAACGTCTTACAAACCTACCATTTTAGTAATAATCGCATAGTGATCTTCGAACATCATGGTGGCATCCAACTCGGCAAGCGGTAACCAAAACGCTTTGGCCGCGTCATCACCGCCTTTTACTTTGGGCAGACCTTTTGGATCGTTTTTTAGCTGAAAGTAAAAGGCTTGGGTAATCGTGCGACCACGCGCTGAGCGGTAAGGGTCGTCAAAGGTATGCTGACTATGACAAGAGCCGCGTAATACTGGCTCTGGGACTTTAAGGCGCGTCTCTTCGCGTAGCTCACGGATACAGGCATCAAATAGGGTCTCTTTTGGATTCAAAAACCCACCCGGCAACGCCCATAGCCCGCGCCCTGGCATGCTGCGACGTTCTACCAGTAGGATATGACCCGACTGGACGACCAAGGCATCTGCCGTCATAAAGGTAGGCGGGTAAGGCGCAGACTCCCACTGTCTTTTATACTTATCAACGAAGTCAGCTTCTTCATGTAACTGTTGATAATCCTCGGTTTTTTTGAAGTCATTTAGGACGTTGCGGGTTGATTCAGGAGTGCGCTCAGGGGTTGGTGTGGCACCCATGAGATAGCTGTCCCGAATAGGGGTCGCCGATAGATTATGATAATTGGGTACAGAGACCGACGCCCAGTTGGGGAATAGCGATAAATAATACGATGAGCTGTCTTTTGAATGACCAATCAGGCCAATATCGGTCTGCAAGTCGCCAGTGACAGATTTGACACCTGCTTGCACGTATTGCAGCCAGCGTGTGTCATTGTAAAGCGCATCATCGAGTCCAACGCAGTGAATACGCGCGGCATCTGCTGTTGAATACGCGTCTTTAATCATCGCGGCGCGCTCAGCCACGCTAAAGGGGTTGCGTAAGCTACGTGGTAAGTTTGCGGAGCCGATGAGCATGATGACATTGTCGGTACGCTTCAATGCTTCATCCACGACCGCTTTGTGCCCGCAATGAAACGGCTGAAAGCGCCCAATAAACACCAAATAACGATAGTGTTTTTTGTCCTGCTTATCTGGGTTTTGTGTATCTAGATTTTGCTCTGATAATCCACTCATAGACGCCACTTTCCTACGACTTATTTTTTATTGGTTAAAAATTGATGACGCTAATACTGACACAGCCTATGACTTTCTGACAAGTATAAAGATGTGTAGGGGTGTGTCATCGTTACCTTGCATGCTTCTCTATCCATGCGGTCACCGTTGGCCAAATCTCTGTAGCAGCATTACGGCTGACCATGACACGGCTGTGTGTGTAATCATCCAAGTCTCCATGGTCAAGGGAATACTCTCGAAAGACGTTGTTGGGGTTAGCGAACTTGTCAAAAAACAACTGACAGCCACGGGTTGGCGAAATAAAATGGTCACCTTTGGCACTGATCGCATAGATAGGCGTGGTAATAGTTGGCATATGCTGACGATAATCGAAGTGGCTGTTATGAGATGCAATATGAGATGCAGAGTTTTCAGATGCGATGTTAGAGGGCGTATTTTCATCAATTGTCGTTGTTTCAAATTTACTTTGTTGTATAAAGCTGCTTTTAAAGTCTTTGTTCAGGTTCCAGTCGTACCACTGGTTCATCGTATAATAGCTTTCGTTAAAAGGACCCATTTTAAGCTTCTTAGCTGGGATAAAGCCTAGTAGTCTCGTAAATACTTTGGCTGCGAGAATTTTAGTGTAGCTAATCGGGTTCGATACTGCGCCATAAACTTGACAGGCAAACATACTGATGCTGTTGATGTGGTCAATATACTGGGGGTTTTGGATTAAAAACATGGTTAGGCAGGCACCGCCGCCACTGTGGGTGACGCAGTGTAGATTATCCAGTTTTAACTCAGCAAATAAGTAACGAAAGGTGGCCTCAAAATCATAAGTTGCGACGGTTTCGAAGTTGAATTTGTCTGTTGGTATCGAGCTCGCACCATGACCGCGCCATTCCATAATGTAGCAATGATGACCAAGCTGCGCCAGATAGTGGGCGATTCTTAAACAAGTCTGTTTGTCCGAAAAGGTACCGTGGGTCAACAGAATATTTTGTGCTTTTACCCTAGGCGCATTGGTGGTAAGAATATCAGTCTTCTTTTCATCTTTTGCAGTATCCACAATCTTCCAAATTGCTATTTTTTCGCCGTCTTTGGTGCTTACCAGTTTTAGGGTTTCTGTCATCATAAAGCGGTCTCGTCTAGATTGTTTTGTTATGGCATCGTTTATGACATCATTTATTGTATGGTTAATACTGAGTAGCACGATATGTCTACTCGGCAATCCCTAATACACTTTCATCCTTGATAATCAATCAAGCAGCCTTAATATAAACAATAGCAGACGCGGTGTGGGTAGTTAAATAATTTTGCGTCGCATTTTTAGCATCACCTCTTTATATCTTTTATGTCACCATTAAAAAAACCAATAGTGACTATTTATAACGGTCACGCTTTAATTCGCAGTAGCGCAGTCGGAATTATCGACTGAATGCGCTATAATAGTGGTTATAAAATCATCAAACCTTTATCAAGATTGCCGTTAGAGCACTATAATATCAACCGTTATGCTTGATAACTGTTAAACCAAATTGCCCAAATTCACGACACAGCAGCTATGACAGCAGTCGCGTTTGTGTCATAACGCATAGGAAAAATTATGAGTGAGCACAATCAAGCCAGCCAATCAGATCAATCTGCAGACTATGAATCAGCGCTAGATACTGAGCAAACAGAAACGAAAAGTAATATTACCATTACCGAGTCAGCCCAAGGGTATTTGGCCGATTTACTGTCCAAGCAAGATACCGACGGCATCGGTGTGCGTATCTTCGTCGAGCATCCTGGTACGCCGCGTGCCGAGTGCTGTATGGCTTATAACCAACCGGGCGAAGAAGACAGTGCTGATCTACGTTTTACCTACGATGATTTCTCTGCTTTTATTGAAGCGTCGTCAGTCCCTTATTTAGAAGATGCGGTCATTGACTACAATAAAGATCGTTTCGGTGGTCAGCTAACTTTCCGCGCGCCAAACTCTAAAATGCCAAAAGTGGGTGCTGATGCCAGCGTAGAAGAGCGTATCAACTACGTATTACAGTCTGAGATTAACCCAGGCTTAGCGGCGCATGGTGGTGACGTACAGTTGCTTGAGTTGATTGATGAAGAAGGCGTTGGTCTCACTGCTGTATTGAAATTCGGTGGTGGTTGCCAAGGCTGTTCAGCCGTTGATATGACCTTGCGTCAAGGCGTTGAAGTACAGCTAAAGCAGCAAATACCAGAGCTGACACAAGTCATCGATGAGACGGATCATACTCGTACTGAAAATGCTTATTACAAATAAGTGGTAAGTATCAATACAATCAGAAGTAGATTGAAATAGGGTTACTTATGCTGGGTGGTTATTAATAAACCCAACATTGGCTATTCTTTTCATAAAGAAGCTGGGTTATGATTAACTCAGCTTTTTTTTATGGCTATCATTTATAAGATGGCTTTTTTAGAGATTATTGGTCAATTGATACCTTTAAATGATCTATTTTGATTGATGCTTTTTTTAGTGACTACCAAGGAGTTTGTTATGAGTGATGGACAACCAGAGACCAATTCAGAGAACGGCACAAAACCAATGCAGCGCTTAGAGACCTTAGCGATTCATGCGGGTTATAGTGTTGAGCCAACGACCAAAGCCGTCGCTGTGCCTATTTATCACACCAGCTCGTATGCGTTTGATAATACCCAGCATGGCGCAGATTTGTTTGATTTAAAAGTCGCGGGTAATATTTATACGCGCATTATGAACCCAACCAATGCGGTATTAGAAGAGCGCGTTGCGGCGCTTGAAGGCGGTATTGGCGCACTTGCAGTAGCATCTGGTATGGCAGCCATCACTTATGCGATTCAAACCATCTGTGAAGCGGGTGACAACATCGTTGCTGTGTCGACCTTGTATGGTGGTACTTACAACTTATTTGCCCATGCTTTGCCGCGTCAAGGTATCGAAGTCCGCTTCTTTGACCACAAAAATCCTGAGGCGATTCGTGATTTAATCGATGATAAAACCAAGATGGTCTTTGCTGAAAGTATCGGTAATCCACTGGGTAACATTATTGATATTCAAGCACTCAGTGACATCGCGCACGAATATGGTGTGCCGGTGGTGATTGATAGTACGGTTGCCACGCCAGCGATTTGCCGTCCGTTTGAGTTTGGCGCGGATATTGTCATTCATTCATTGACCAAATATATGAGTGGTACGGGCACCTCTATTGGTGGTGCGATTGTCGATAGTGGTACGTTCCCTTGGGGTGATTACCCTGAGCGTTTCCCATTGCTGAACACGCCAGATCACAGTTATCACGGTGTGAACTTCGTCAAGGACGTTGGTGCAGCGGCCTTTATCGCTCGTGCTCGCGTGGCACCGCTGCGTAATACTGGCGCGGCACTTAGCCCATTAAATGCTTTTGGTATCTTGCAGGGTATGGAGACGCTGAGCTTGCGTATGGAGCGTCATGTACAGAACGCGCAAGCAGTGGCTGAGTATCTGCGTGACCATGATAAAGTTGCTTGGGTAAAGTATGCGGGTCTGCCAGATCATCCTGAGCACGATCTTGCAAAGAAATACATGAAGGGTACGCCCTCAGCTATTTTGACTTTTGGGGTAAAAGGTGGCCTTGAAGCTGGGGCGCGTTTTATTGATGCGTTGCAGCTGATTACGCGTTTGGTTAACATCGGTGATGCTAAATCATTGGCGTGTCATCCAGCGACGACCACACATCGTCAGTTGAACGAGCAAGAGTTAGAGAATGCTGGTGTGAGTACTGATATGGTGCGATTGTCGATTGGTATTGAACATATCGACGATATCAAAGCCGATTTAGAACAGGCATTAGCCTCGGCTTAATCTGCAAGTTTCTTATTTCTTAATTATTTTCTTAACAATAAAATAATTTGCAAAAGAAAAAGCCCATGTCGATTTGATATGGGCTTTTTTATTAGGGCTGTGCCGTCCTAAAATATGTTTAGAGATTAAGCGGACAGTACCCGTTTGGCAATCTCTTTATAATCCTGCGGCATGAGTCGTGGGCCAAATTGTTGAATAACTTGTGCTGACACTTCGCTGGCAAGATGACCACATTCTGGTAAGGTGTACTGCTGCGATAACGCGTATAAGAACGCCCCCGCATAGTTGTCGCCAGCCCCATTGGTATCGATGACATTGGCAACGACTGGCGTAGCAATATCATATACCACAATCTCTGACTCGGCATCAGGTTTATGAGCGATAACCGCCCCTTTTTCGCCATCCGTCACTACCGCAATTTGGCAATGCTCAAGTAAGGCACGCGCGGCTGCTTTGACTTGTTTTTTATCCGTAAAGAGCTTGGCTTCTTCACTATTACAAAATATCACTGCTACTTTGTTGCCCAGCATATTGAGCAAACCGTCTTTGGCAAATTTAACCACCGCTGGATCGGCGAAGCTCACCGCAATCTTTGCATTATGAATGCCAGCTTGCTGACGTAACTGAGTCATGGCTGGCTGGATGCCCTCGGACATGGCTAAATAGCCTTCTAGGTATAACCAATCTGCTTGCGTTAGCGCATCAAAATCGACGTTATCAGCGACAATATCGCTTGAGGTGCCTAGATAAGTCTGCATGGTGCGTTCACCATCTTCTGTAACAGCAACCACACAAGATCCAGTTACACCGCCTTCATGGATAGATTTGTCTGAGGTGGCGACGCCTGCTTCGTGCAAGTCCCTGAGGTAAAAGGCGCCTTGATCATCATCGCCCACACGGCAAGCATAAAACGGCTTGCCACCTAAACTGGCAAAGGCATACATGGTATTGGCTGCTGAGCCACCACCCGCTTGTTTTGATGGCGCAATTTGTGCAAGTTGGAAGTAGGCCAACAGTTGCTGCTGCTCTTCGATACCTGCCAAGGTCATATTGCCTTTGGTCAACTCTGTCTCTTCCAACGCTGCATCAGATAGCACATATTCGTGGTCAACCAAGGCATTCCCTATCGCCATTACATCGTACATTGCTCACTTCTCCTCAATTAAATTATAAACGCTTATCTTTTATATTCGAAAGTCATTCAGCTTGTAGATCAAGCAAACGCTGATAGAGGGCATTCTTTTTGACACCCGTAATATCGGACGCCAATGCAGCGGCTTTTTTGACCGATAAATCCTCTAACAATCTTTGCAATAATTTGTCATGGATGCTGATATCGTCAGTATCTTGTGCCGCATCAACGCCAGCGACCACCACGACTATTTCGCCACGCTGCTGATTATCATCTGCTTTGACAAACTCAACCAAATCGCCTAGCGTACTCTTACGGACGGTCTCAAAGGTTTTGGTCAATTCGCGGCAAAAAGCCACGTCGCGATCTGCGCCAAATATCGTCGCCATATCTTCTAAGCTGGTAATAATACGATGCGGTGCTTCATAAAATATCAATGTTTCGGTACGCGAGGTGAGGGCACTCAGTTGTTTTTGGCGACCATGGGTTTTCGCTGGTAAAAAACCAATAAAGCTAAAACGGTCTGACGGTAATCCCGCTACAGACAATGCCGCAATCGCCGCAGAAGCACCAACGATAGGCGACACAATAACCCCAGCAGCATGGGCAGCTTGCACCAATTGATAACCAGGGTCACTGACCAGCGGCGTACCGGCATCACTGATTAAGGCGACCGAATGACCTTGCTGAATCATCTCAATAATTTTAGGCGTTTGAATGGCGCTATTGTGCTCATGGTATGCCCAAAGCTTATTGTGTCCTTTTTGCTTACCTACAGCCTCAGAATCATCCAAGTTATTATGAGTGGCTGGCGCTTTGGTATCGTCCGTTTTACTGCTTTTTTTATCTTTAGTGTCGATGCCAAAATGCGACAACAGCTTACCCGAAGTGCGGGTGTCTTCGCAGGCAATGATAGCGACTTGCTTTAAGATATCAACCGCATGCGGTGTCATATCGGTAAGATTGCCAATCGGCGTGGCAACGATATATAGGCAAGCTGGCATCGCAGTAGGGGTAGACATAAAACCTCGAAGTATTAAAAACTGGAATTAAAAAATAAGGTGGCGCTGACATTTATCATATATCGTTCAGGTAAATAGCGAACAATCAATAATGACAAAAGGGCGCAAAAGTGGTTAGTTTAGCATGTTGTGCTATGATAATTATGAAATGTTGACCAGACCCATGGATGCTATGGCAGATCATAAACCTTTGACCCTTACTTCACCAAAACAGCGCCAAGGCAGCCGCTTTGAACAACGAGCGTGTGAGTTTTTACAAGCGCAAGGATTACAGCTGATTGCACAAAACTGGCAGCAGCCTAAAGTTGGTGAGTTAGATTTAATAATGCTAGAGACGGGGCAGGCGTGGTCGACGCTGGTATTTATTGAAGTACGTCAGCGCCAGCATTCAGGTTTTGGTGATGCTGCGCTTAGCGTCACGGCAAGCAAACAACGTAAAATTATAAAGACGGCTCGTTATTTTTTACAAGCGCACCCTGAGTATAGTCATTATGAGTGCCGCTTTGATGTGATTGCTTATGATACGAATAAGGTTAATACTCACAGCATTGCTGCAAATAATACGGATAAAAATAACAGGGATTTTACGAATAAATCGAAGAGTCAGACAGAATGGTTAAAAGGCGCTTTTATAGCCAGCGCATGGTAATAGTGCGTTTTGACTGTGTTACCAAACAGGCAAAGAAAGTACGACCCTATGTTATCGTTACCAAAAACCTAACCGCCCGCCGTAAAAATTAAGTAAAGTGATTGAAAGAAAATGGCTAGTCGTAGAAACGACGACGTTAGCGATTACTCAGTCGATAATTCTTATTTTGATATTTGATATTTGATATTTGATATTTGATATTTGATAGTTACTCAGTTAAAACGGCTAAACCAATTGATCTCATACAATCGTCACCATCATGCTTTAAGAGGTAAATAATGACACGGATGCATTTGCGCACTGCTATTTTTGGTTCATCACGTCGCACAGCGATAGGCGTTATGCTAATGACTGGTCTCGTTCTCGTCAGTACAGGTTGTAGCACCAATTATCTGACCAATAGTACTGAGGGCACCTATGGCGTGCCAATGACTGAGCGTACGATTCCACAGCGTCTGCTCGATCGCAGTATTGAGCATACGGTCAAAATCAATGTCTATGGGCTCAAAGAAGATCTACAGCAAATCAGCCGTATGGGTATTGATAGCTTTAACAGTGAAGTGTTATTGACAGGCGAAGTACCAACTGAGGCAATCAAAGCAGAAGTCGAAAAAGTCGTCAGCTCTATGCCAGATGTGCGCCGTGTCTACAACGAGCTGAATGTTAGTGCCTCTAAGGGTTATAGCTCAACCGTTCACGATGGTTATATCACCTCAAAGCTATTGGCAAAAGTCGCAGCGAATGACGGCGTAAAAGCCTCACAAATCAAAGCGGTGACTGATAATGGTGTGGTCTATATTATGGGGCGCATGACGCCTACCCAACAAAGCCATCTGATTGATATCGCTAACGACACAATCGGTATTACAGAGCTGGTATTGCTGACCACCGTCGTCGATGATAGAGGGGTGAAGTTGGCTGAAGACGATATTATGTATGAAAATAATTTGGCCAATCCTACGATGGTGCCTGCTATTGACTCTAATGTAGCGTCTAACGTTAACCCTAATGTAAACAACGCTGTGACGCCTAATGCTACTAGTACTGCGACACCTATTGTCATAACAGAGGAAGGGGAGTCGGTTAATCAGCCGTCATCCAGCCCTTATATTGATCTTTATCAGGGTCAATAAGTATTTAATCAATAAGCGCACTGTTAAGTAATCACAATAATCCTAAACAGTGGCAACAGTAAAAGCACGATAATGCTTCGGCCAGCCAGTAAGATATAAAAAGTAAAAAACAACTGTGACAGCGTGAGGCTCATTCATCATAAAACGTCATTATGTTTTATGGTGAATCAAGTACAGAACCCATACGGCTGTTATAAGGCAATCCACTGTTGATTGAAAATAAATATAATAGGAATACTGGCTATGAAGGATTCAAGCACGCTCGCTCCAGCTATTGATTCATGCAATACCGAACAACCAAATATTAAAGCCCGCACGCTCAAACTCTCAGGGGCAGGCGTTACTGCTGCATTGGCGATAGGCGGCATTGTACTCGCTGCCCAAAATGCACAAGCTTTGTCACCACTTGCTGTGGTCAATGGTATTACGTCAAGTGGCGGCGTTGGGGTCAGTAAAAACATTCTATATGGTGATGAGCCATCGCAAGACTTAGATATTTATTATCCCAAGCCATTGGCACAAGCGATGAAAGCCCAAAGCGCTATCAACGACAGTTATCCAATGGTGGTTTTCGTCCATGGTGGTTCGTGGGAGAGTGGTAATAAAGAACAGTATGCCTTTGTCGGTCAAAGCTTGGCGCAGGCAGGCTATGTCACCGCCGTGATTAATTATCGTAAAGCACCTGAACATGTTTATCCTGATTATGTCGAAGATGCGGCACAAGCGATTGCTTGGAGCATCGACAATGCAACCAGTCTGCATGCCGATCCAAAGCGCTTGGCGGTGGTTGGACACTCTGCAGGTGCATTCAATGCGGTTGCTGCTGTTGCCAATGAGGATTTTTTAGCGCCTTATGGTGTTAAGCCAAAAGACATTAAAGCGGTTGTCGGTATTGCTGGTCCTTATAGTTATGACTTTCGTAAATTTGACAGCGCAACAGCCTTTGCTGCTGATGCCACACCAGACGAGGTAATGCCAGATCGTCAAATCAAAGGTGAGCAGCCGCCATATTTATTGCTGACTGCCGAAAAAGACAAAGTGGTGTATGCAACCAATACGATTAAAATGACCAAAGCGCTGCAAGAGGCGGGTGTTACTGTGGAAAACGGTGAAATCAAAGGGGCTAGCCATGCCACCAGTATCGGTGCCATGGCACCGCCGCTACGGTGGGTCAATGATGTGCGTGCGCAAGTATTAACGTACTTGGATAAAAAGCTTAAATAGTCAGGTCTGCTCATACTGCGCCTATTTAAATATTTGGCATTTAACCGTGTTGTTAGTGCTGGCTGGATTGCTTAGGCGCAGTTGCGTAAGACAGTACTGTAAGATGCTTCAACTCTTGTTATAATGTCGTCACTTTACCTCTATACCCTATCTGAAACTTTAAGGCAGAATATTTTATGAGCATGAACGCTGACGATTTGATTGCATTTTTACAGACTCACTTCCCAGACGCTTTTATTCAAGCTGCCAATCAAGGTAATAAGTTTGATGTACGCGTGGTTGATGCCAGTTTTGAGGGCAAACGCGCCGTGCAACGTCAGCAAGCGATCTATGCGTTAGTCAATGACAAGATTGCCAGTGGTGATATTCACGCACTCAATATTCAAGCGCTGACACCTGCTGAATGGTATGTTCAGTCAAAAGGTTAAATTTTTTATATACGATTGGCTTGTACAGAACTGATTGTTTTAACAATTATTACAATGATTGGTTCGATAAGTCTGATTTTCACTATTTTTAATACTCATCGCTAGGTTGTCACTTCTATGGATCAATTTTTAATCACTGGTAGTAGTCGTATCGCAGGGGAAGTCACTATCTCAGGCGCCAAAAATGCTGCTTTGCCATTATTGGCAGCTATGATATTGGCCGAGACCCCAACGACATTGCACAATGTGCCCTCATTACAAGATGTGCGGACGTTGATTGAATTGATCGGTGGCATGGGTATCAAAATCCAAAAGCAGGACGATACTGTCACTTGTGATACCAAGAATATCGATAACTTCTATGCACCGTATGATTTGGTAAAGACCATGCGTGCCTCGATTTTAGTCCTTGGGCCATTGCTGGCACGTTTTGGCGAGGCAGAAGTCTCATTGCCCGGTGGCTGTGCGATTGGGTCGCGCCCTGTCGACCAACATCTAAAAGCCTTTGAGGCGATGGGTGCTGAGATTAGTGTCGAGAATGGCTATGTAAAAGCACAAGCGCCAAAAGGTGGCAAGCTGATTGGCTGTAACTACTCTTTTGACATGGTGACCGTTGGCGGTACTGAAAACGTCATTATGGCAGCGGCTTTAGCCAAGGGCACGACTGTTTTGGGTAACTGTGCGCTTGAGCCAGAAGTGGTTGATTTGGCCAATATGTTGGTCGCGATGGGTGCCAAAATAAGCGGTATTGGTACTTCTATCATGACTATCGAAGGCGTTGAACGCTTGCACGGTTGTGAGTATTCAGTGGTGCCAGATCGTATCGAAACTGGCTCTTACCTTGCTGGCGCGTTGATGACTCGCGGCGATGTATTGACCAAAAACACTTCTGCACTATTATTAACGCCTGTGTTAGAAAAATTCGAAGACATGGGTGCCGTGATTACCAGTGGCGATGATTGGATTCGCGCCCAAATGAAAGGTCGTCCACTGCCTGTTGATATCCGTACCCAGCCACACCCTGGCTTTCCCACTGACATGCAAGCGCAAGTCATGGCGATTGCTTGCTTGGCGAATGGCACCAGTACTTTTATCGAAAATATCTTTGAAAACCGCTATATGCATGTACCTGAGCTCAATCGTTTAGGCGCATCTATTCAAGTAGATGGTCATACGGCTGTGGTTAAAGGCGTCGAAAACTTCACAGCCGCCCCTGTCATGGCGACTGATTTACGTGCGTCTATGTCATTGGTGATGGCGGCGGCGACTGCTGAAGGCAAAAGCTTAATCGACCGTATTTATCATATCGATCGTGGCTATGAGCATGTTGAAGAAAAACTGCGTGCGCTTGGGGTCAATATCGAACGTATCAATACCAACGATTAAATCAGCGATTAAGCTTGATTGGCTGATGAGATTTTGTAGCGCCAACTATTGTTAGGATTGGCGTTATAAAATTGAACGTTTGGCGTTATAAATTTAAAAAATCCTCTTTAGTGGGGATACTCACTGTACATGGACACGATGTCATTATGACTGAAGCAAGCAACAATCTACCGAGTAATGGTTTATTAAACGAAGTAAATGATGAGTTTTCAGGCTTAACACTCGCCTTGTCAAAAGGCCGTATTCTAGAAGAAACCATGCCATTGCTACGCGCAGCTGGTGTTGAGCTTTTAGAAGATCCTGAAGCCTCACGCAAACTTATTTTCCCGACCTCAAATCCTAATGTGCGCGTTTTGATTCTGCGTGCCAGCGATGTACCAACCTACGTTGAACATGGCGCTGCTGACTTTGGGGTAGCGGGCAAGGATGTGTTGCTAGAGCATGGTGCCAATCATGTCTATGAGTTGCTTGATTTGAAAATTGCTCAATGCAAGCTGATGACCGCTGGCGTAAAAGATGCGCCACTGCCCAATCGTCGCCTACGTATTGCCACCAAGTATGTCAATGTTGCCCGTGCTTACTTTGCCAGTCAAGGTCAGCAAGTCGATGTCATTAAGCTATACGGTTCGATGGAGCTTGCCCCATTAGTCGGTTTGGGTGATTTGATTGTCGATGTGGTTGATACAGGTAATACGTTGCGCGCCAATGGTCTAGAAGCTCTCGATCATATTTGTGATGTGTCATCACGTTTGATTGTCAATCAGGTTAGCTACAAGCGCAAATTTGCACTACTTGAGCCGATCTTGGATAGCTTTAAAGACAGTGTTGCTAGCAACTCATAAAACAGAAATGTATAAAGATGCCTATCATCGATAATATGAAGTATGTATTGATAATATAAAGCATGGTCATGCAGATTTTTAAACCAGTTTAGCGCTCTATGATAGACATAGCATGCTAGACTGGTTTTATTGTGTTGGCTTGTCAAATAGTAAGTGTTCAGTGTAATCTGAATAAAATAATTATAGATAAGCTGACGAAAGCTTTTGCCACATTTATACTATTGGCTTTATTTTTCCATCGTTTATTTTTTAGCAGTATTTTATGCCCAGACATAGGATGAGGTCATGCGCCAGTTAAGTACCCAAGATGCCAGTTTTGATAGTGAATTGACACAGTTGCTTGCTTTTGAAACGGTCAATGATGCCGATTTACTAAAAACCGTTGATGATATCATCGCCCGAGTGCGCCACGATGGCGATAGCGTCGTATTGGCGTTAACCCAGCAGTTTGACCAGCATCCAGCGACGACAATGCAAGAGCTGGAGCTCTCTAAAGAATCACTTGCTGAGGCGTTTGCTAACCTTGACGAAAAAGTAAAAACAGCATTGACGACGGCAGCGACACGGGTACAGACCTTCCATGAGCGCCAAGTACAAGAGACTTGGCAATACGAAGATGAGCTTGGCAATCGTTTAGGTCAAAAAGTCACGCCACTTGATCGCGTCGGTATCTATGTACCCGGTGGTCTGGCGTCTTACCCATCCTCTGTATTGATGAATGCTATTCCTGCCAAAGTAGCTGGTGTTAATGAAGTGATCATGGTGGTGCCAGCGCCTAAAGGCATACTCAATCCATTGGTATTGGCAGCAGCCCATTTGGCACAAGTTGACCGTGTCTTTACCATCGGCGGTGCGCAAGCAGTGGCGGCACTGGCTTATGGTACTGAAACGATTCCAGCGGTAGATAAAATCACTGGACCTGGTAACAAGTACGTGGCAGCGGCGAAGCGTGCGGTATTTGGGCAAGTTGGTATCGATATGATTGCTGGCCCTTCTGAAGTATTGGTCTATGCAGAAGGTGAGGCGCAAGATCGCGCTGATTGGCTAGCGATGGATTTATTGTCACAAGCTGAGCATGACCGTATCGCCCAAGCCATCTTTGTCACGACCAGTGAACAGCAGCTCGCAGAAGTGGCCGCTGAAATTGAAAAAGCACTGGCAGAATTACCAAAGGCTGATATCGCTCGTGATTCGCTAAAAAATCGTGGTGCGTTGATACTAGTAAAAGATAGAGCTGAAGGGTTGGCGCTCATTAATCGTATTGCCCCTGAGCATTTAGAGTTGTCTGTTGATAATCCTGATGCGCTATTAAGTGACATTCGTCATGCTGGTGCTATTTTCATGGGACGTCACACGCCTGAAGCGATTGGTGACTATTGCGCAGGGCCCAATCATGTGTTGCCAACATCTGGCACCGCACGTTTTTCTTCGCCACTCGGCGTTTATGATTTCCAAAAGAAGTCTTCGATTATTTATTGTAGTGAAGCAGGCAGCAAGCCATTGGCTGAAACGGCAGATATCTTAGCGCAGCGTGAGGACTTAGAAGCCCATGCACGTTCAGCTCGTTATCGTTATCAGTAAGATAGCTTGGATGGTTTAAGAGTTGTTTTAGACATTTTTTTAGACATTTACTTTTAATAGTCTTCGTGGCTAATTTTAGGATAATTTATGAGTGAGTCAAAGATAGATACCAGACTTTGGTCATCTAAAGCGCGTAACTTGTCACCTTATGTCCCTGGTGAGCAGCCGCAACACGACAATTTATGTAAATTAAATACCAATGAAAACCCATTCCCACCTTCCCCGAAAGTAGGGGAGGCAATCGCAAAAGTTTTAGAGCAGCAAGCGGATGATTTACGCTTGTATCCTGCGCCCGAATCTGATGATTTGCGTGCCGCATTGGCACAGCTTTATAGTATTGAAGCAAACCAAGTCTTTGTCGGTAATGGCTCAGACGAAGTGTTGGCACTCGTTTTTGCCAGTTTTTTCCTAAAAGAGCGCCCTGTATTAGCCCCTGATATCAGCTATAGTTTTTACCCTGTATATGCGCAGACTTTTGGTATCGATTTGATACAAATTGCACTAGAAGAGGATTTCAGTATCGACCCTGATGCATATCGTCAGCCTTGCAGTGGTATCATCATTGCCAATCCTAATGCGCCAACCGGTTTATTATTATCGCTTGATGACATTCGTAAGCTGGCGGGCGAGCATACTAATGCAGTGATTGTGATCGATGAGGCGTATATTGATTTTGCTGGGGCAGCTGATGGCAGCTCAGATTCAGAAGTTTCAGCAGTGAGCTTAATCAATGAGTTTGACAACATTCTTGTGACGCAAACCTTTTCGAAATCACGCTCACTTGCTGGTTTACGCGTCGGTATGGCCTTTGGAAATATCTCATTAATCGAAGCACTGACACGCATGAAGAATAGCTTTAATAGCTATCCACTCGATAAACTGGCGCAAGCTGGGGCGACGGCCAGTGTCTTAGATACTGAATATTTTGAGCAAACGCGTCAGCAGGTTATTGACCTGCGTGAGTCACTAACAGCGGACTTAGTGGCATTGGATTATCAAGTGCTGCCGTCACATGCCAACTTTGTATTTGTGCGTCCAAAAGAGGGTAATGCGAGTGCGGTAGCGAATGCGTTACGAGAGCAAGGCATCATCGTCCGTCATTTTGACAAACCGCGCATCAGTGAGTACTTGCGTATTACGACCGGTACAGCTGAGCAAAACAACCGTTTAATCGAGGCTTTGCAAGCATTGCAGAAAAAGGCTGAAATCGTTGCTGATTAATATCTCGTTCACGGTTTTGATGGTTTGAAATTGTATTAATAAAAAATCCTGCTCAACATGACGTTAGCAGGATTTTTTTAGTCGTCTTTTTGAGTGACGCTTAAGTGTGTTTATAGAGATGTTCTTGACTTAAGACACTTAACAGATTACCTACCTTATCGAGACATTCTTGATATTCAGCATCACAATCAGAAGCGACAGTGATACCACCACCTGCCCATAAACTGACTTCTCTAGCGCCGCTCAACGATTCATTTGCTTGCAACGTGCGAATGAGCACATTCCATTGACCACTACCATCAAAGTTCATATAGCCCATGGTGCCGCAATAAGCACCACGCGGTGCAGTTTCCAGTTCAGATATAATCTCAACCGCCCGCTTTTTTGGTGTGCCGGTAATAGAGCCAGCAGGCAAACTGCCAAATAATACGGCTAATGGATGAGTATCTGGCTTTAACTCGGCCGTGATGGTACTAACCATATGATGCACATTGCTAAAGGTCTCAATCGCAAATAACTGCGGCACTTTTACGCTACCAGTCTTGGCATATTTACCCAAATCATTGCGCAGTAAATCAACGATCATGACGTTTTCGGCACGATCTTTTTCACTATCGATCAGTTGCTGTTTATAAGCATTATCTTGTGCAGTATTCAATCCGCGCGGCATCGTTCCTTTGATCGGTTTGGTGCGAATATGATGTTTGCCGGTGTTAGTGTCTTTTGTAAAAGTAAAAAATAACTCAGGTGAGCAGCTTAATAATTCGAAAGGATGCAGTGACGTAAGGTCTTTAATTTCATGGTTAAAATGATTGGCGGCCAAATACCCTGCAAAGGGAGCTTTTGTATTCCGATGTAGGGCAGGTAAATAATCAATAAGCATCGGTAAAATGCCATCATCGTTGAGGTTGTTATAAAAAGAACCTTTCCACTCTTGGGTCAGATTGATTTGATAGCAGTCACCCTGCTGTAGATACTCTTGGGTTTTTGCAAAAGCCCTTTGATAATCATTTTTATGCCAGCGCTCGTTCAATATTAAGGGCGCTAACGATGATGCACTGTCATTAGAGGGTTTTTTTCTATTGAATAATTCATGGTCTAGCATGTCTAAATACGATATAAGCGCTGATAGTGTTGCGTCTGTTGCCTCGCTATCAGTATTTAAACCTAGTGTATTTAGTCTCCAGCTATTTTCTTTATCAGACGGGGTTAGGTAGATATCGTAATGACCTAATACCGCACAAGGCTGCGCTGCCAGCTTGATATTTGCAGCTGGGCTGAGCTCATGAGCAGCAATATCATAACCGATAAAGCCTATCATACCATGATGATAACTTGGCTTCTCATTTACATCGCTTGCTGGCTTTGAGTCTTTATTAGCATCCTCACAAGCTTGGCTATAAGCAATTAATTCATCCTGCCATTTAGCATAGCTCATATATGTCGTTGTTGACGTAGGGCTATCATCAAGACAAGAACCACGACAATTTTTAATAACTTTATAAGCGCCTGACGGATCGTCAGTTGGCTTATTATTGGCAGCATCATAGTGGACGGACCAGCTTACTTTAGGGAGCAAACCAATCACTGGTCGGTCGTCATTACTTAACCAAACCAATTGCCAGTTGGCTTCAGTATCTTTTGCTATTAGATGACTTTGCAGTTGTGGTATTAATTCGGCAGCCGTTAGCTCACCAAAACGCCAGCTAGGTTGAGTAGCTGGCGATAGGGCAGAAACTGTCTGCTCAGTATTCTTATGATTTTCTACGGGCATAGTTTACGCGTCAAACTTTTTGATAATTAAGGTAGCATTCGTACCACCAAAGCCAAAGCTATTACTCATCAAGGTTTTGAGATTGGCATCACGTTTTTCGGTGACGATATCAAAGCCTTCAGCCGCAGGGTCTAAATTTTCAACATTAATACTTGGCGCGATAAAGCCTTCTTGTAGCATCAATAGGCAATAGATTAATTCTTGAGCACCAACGGCACCTAAGCTGTGACCGGTCATCGATTTGGTCGAGCTGATAGGCGGTACTTTGCTGACATCATTACCGAATACTTTAGCAATCGCTTTAAGCTCAGTGATATCACCTAGTGGCGTACTCGTACCATGGCTGTTGATATAATCGACGCTTTCTAGACCAGCTTCGGCTAGTGCTTGCTGCATACAGCGTACTGCGCCTTCACCGCTTGGTGCGACCATTTCTGCACCATCAGAGCTGGCACCGTAGCCGACGATTTCAGCCAATATATTGGCACCGCGTGCTTGAGCATGTTCTAGGCTTTCTACAACAACCATCGCGCCACCAGCAGCAATCACAAAACCATCACGGTCTTTGTCATAAGCTCTTGAGGCAAGTTCTGGCGTGTCATTATACTGTGTACTCACTGCGCCCATCGCATCAAACATACAAGACTGCGTCCAGTGTTCAGCTTCACTACCACCAGCGAGGACGATATCGGCTTTGCCTAATTGAATAAGCTCAGCGGCATGACCGATACAATGTGTTGAGGTTGCACAAGCAGAGGCAAGAGAGTAGGACACTCCTTGAATTTTTAGACCGGTGGCTAATGCGGCGGATACCGAGCTGCCCATGGTTTTTGGTACTGCCATCGCACCGACACCGCGTAGACCTTTTTCACGCATCGCATCTATCGCATTGACGATATTTTCTGTCGATGCGCCACCTGAGCTGGCTACGACGCCCACTCGTGGATTGCTATTGATAGTCTCAAGCGATAAGCCAGCGTGCTCAATCGCATTTAGGGCGCTGACATATGCATAAAGGCTGGCATCACTAAAAAAGCGCTTTAACTTACGATCTATAGCGGAGGTGTCGAGTTCTGCTTTATCGATACTGCCACTAATGTGTGATTTAAATTCATGTTCAGCATAAGAGTCATTAAATGTAATGCCAGACTGCCCTTGCTTAAGAGCGGCAGTAACCGTGGCTAAGTCATGTCCGATACAAGAGACAATCCCTGCTCCAGTGATAACAACGCGGCGCATATTCTATTCCTTATTAATAACGATTTTTGATAATTACCTTTAATAATCGCTTTTGAGTCCATCATTCTATTATGTAGCGGTTGGTATGGCTGTTTTGTGATAGCAGTAGCTGGTTAAAGGTAGTCTAGACAATTAAATAATGGCATCTCTAAGAAGTTTTTTAACTTTTAAAGGCTACTTAACTTCTAAAGGTTTCTCTAAAGTGATTGTTTTTATCATCATAGAACCAAATACATGATCGCCAGCTAATGCCTTAGCCTATGTCATATGATAACGTATCAAGGGTTCAAAATCTTTGGATAAGTGCAAAATAACCACAAAACATTGATTGCGGTTAAAAGTAGCCATGACAGACTTTTTTGCGATATGATAATCGTGGTTTTAGCCGTTAAGATACCGCTATTTTTATACAGATAAAAGTAGAGCAGAGACGCAGAAAAAGGTCGATAACTACGAATAAGCTGTACTTTTAGATACAAAATTTGTGAGCGCGATAACATTGTTCGCACTGACAGCTGTTTGCCTCATTGGCTAAAATGACCCATTCATTACTACTATAAAAATGACCAATCATCATATTAAGGACATAACGATGGCAAAGCGTAGCACTCTCTCTAAGGGTATCAATACTATTGGCTATTTTGCTCGCAACAACCTAGAACGTATGGGTGCAGCGATTGATAGCATGAATGCAAAGACGGGTAAACCGAGTCACTATAAAGCGGTAGATCTAGGTGATGAAGACTATCAACAAGATTTATTTCGTGAACAAACCCTAAAGGCGACTCAGCAATTATTAGGCACTCGTTTTGCTACCTATGGTAAGTATGCCAAAAAAGTAGTGCCGAATAGCTTATTTCAATCGACAGTTGATGGCGCTTTTGCGCAAATTGCTAAGCTCGCCGCTACTTGGAGTCAAATTGACCTGCCCAATGAGCATCGTTTTGCTAGCGTTGCAAGTCTAGACGATGAAGAGCGTTATGCACTGGCGACTGATATTGCCAATCAAAACCGTGCGCTTGCTACGATTGGTGGCTTAACGGGCTTGGCTGGATTACCAGGTTTGCTGGCTGATACTTTATGGTTATTGCTAGTGTCTTTGCGTACTGTTTATCAATTGGCTGCGGTTTATAATAAGCCGTTGACAGGTAAGCAAGGCGTCAAGATGGCGTATGAGCTGCTTGCCAATGCTGACCTAAGTAAGATGCAAGAAAAACAAGCGCTGCTTGCTGGTATTGGCATCGGTAAAGGCTTGCTGGACAACGCGCAAAGTAATGGTCTGCATAGTGAGCTTAAAAACCTAGGCCTTAAAAACAAAAATGTGAATTTCTATGCTGAACAAGTAGACAATATTGCCAGTCAGGTAGGTATCGATCTTGATCAGATTAATTTATCATGGATACGTCGTTTTTTACCAGGCACTGCGGTAGTGGTAGGCATGCGTTATAACAGCCAACTCATTGACGAAGTGATCGGTGTGGCGCAAGCGACTTTTGCCCCAGAAGCCAAACTTGCCAATCGTGCGATTACCGATGATAGCGGTAGCGAGGAAGAGGTGAGCAAAACCGCCAGCAATGATGAGAAAGGCGCTGATAAAAGTACTGATAGCAAAAATGCTGATGATAAGAGCAACGATGAGCGTAAAGACCCAGAAGACAAAGAGAGCAAAAAAGACAACTCAAACAAATCGTCAGACAGTAAATCAAAAAGCACAGACAAAGCAGCAGATAAGCAAAATAAGTAAATTGAAACAACCGTCCATATTTAAATGTAGCGATATTGTCTTAGCTGTCTTGAAAAGTAAGATAATATCGCCATTTAATCGTCACGAACTGCCAGGTATTTATCTCTAAACACCTTTTATTGATAATGCTTGTGTTCATAGTATGTAAGTCTGCCAACACCACCGTATTTAACGTCTTGTTTTTCAGCTATTTTTCAGTGCAGAACAGATAAAGTGTTATAGTGGTAGGCTTAATGCATATATATCGAATGTTGTAAAGTAAAACAACTCATAAGTGGTTGAATTAGCAGCAACAACTCTTTATAATATACTGTCCTAAAAATGGGTGTGCCGAAATCTGCGAATTGCGTCAGATCGATGGTGCATTTCCCCATTTTTTTGTTTTATACCAAACGGGAGAAGGATGCCTTATGGCAACAACTAACCAATTGATTCGCAAGGGTCGCAAAACCATCAAGGAAAAGTCAAAAGTTCCTGCGTTGCAAGCGTGCCCACAACGTCGCGGTGTATGTACTCGTGTATATACTACCACGCCTAAAAAACCTAACTCAGCCATGCGTAAAGTATGTCGTGTACGTTTGACTTCAGGCTATGAAGTATCAAGCTACATCGGCGGCGAAGGTCATAACCTACAAGAGCACAGTGTTGTTCTTATCCGCGGTGGTCGTGTAAAAGATCTACCAGGTGTACGTTATCACACTGTTCGCGGTGCACTAGATTGCGCAGGCGTTAAAGACCGTAGACAAGGTCGTTCTAAGTATGGTGCCAAGAAGCCTAAAGCTTAATATTAGCTTAGCTTATTTGCATCACCCAATAACTGTGCATGGGTTTGGTGTCAACAGTAGTATTGGTTAATATAAATTACTTTATATTGGCTAGCTACACCTAAACATACCACCATGCAGTAAGGCTAACTGACAACTCATTACTATGTCCTATGATGACGAGTATGATGTTGTGAATGTTGGACACTCCTGAAGACAAGGAAATTTATTATGCCAAGACGTCGCGTCGTTGCTACCCGTGAGATCCTACCGGATCCTAAGTTTGGTAGCCAAACTGTTGCAAAATTCATCAACCATGTAATGAGTCATGGTAAAAAATCTACTGCTGAGCGTATCGTTTACGGTGCACTTGAGACAGTCAGTGAAAAACGTAAAATCGAAGATCCAGTATCTTTCTTTGAAGAAGTTTTAGAGAATGTACGCCCAATGGTAGAAGTAAAAGCTCGCCGTGTTGGTGGTGCTACCTATCAAGTACCAATGGAAGTACGCCCCTCCCGTCGTACTGCCTTGGCTATGCGTTGGTTAGCTGAAGCTGCTGCTAAGCGTTCTGAAAAATCAATGGCTTTGCGTTTGGCTGGCGAATTGAATGATGCCGCTGACGGCAAAGGCAACGCTATGAAGAAGCGTGACGAAGTTCACCGTATGGCAGATGCTAACAAAGCGTTCTCTCATTACCGTTTCTAGACTATTTTTTATACCACTTGTTAAGAGTGGTTTTAAAGCAATAGTTTATGCTAGTTAATTATTTATTCTATTGATTGCCGCCATCCTCATCAGGTTATTGACATTTTTTCATCGTAAGATAATAAAATACTCACATAATCTGGATGGCGGACATCTGTCAAGATGCTGTCCTGAAAAGGATACTGTTCTTCATAGACAGCATCCCCAATTTGATGCCGCTATATTCTAAGTATTTGCTCTTTTTTTGTCCGTATTAGGCCCAATAATCAGTAAGTAATATTACGAAGCTGACTGCTTTGTCATAGAGTATGAGGTAGAGATACAACACATTAATATATACACGAATTTCCCTAGGAAAACACTATGGCTCGTAAAACTCCCCTAAAACGCTATCGCAATATTGGCATTTCTGCGCACATTGATGCTGGTAAGACGACCACGACAGAGCGTGTCTTATTCTATACCGGTGTTAGTCATAAAATTGGTGAAGTTCATGATGGCGCAGCCACCATGGATTGGATGGAGCAAGAACAAGAGCGCGGTATTACTATTACTTCAGCGGCGACGACTTGCTTCTGGTCAGGTATGGCTAAGCAGTTTGATGAACATCGTATCAACATTATTGACACCCCAGGTCACGTTGATTTCACGATTGAAGTTGAACGTTCTATGCGTGTACTTGATGGCGCTTGCATGGTTTACTGTGCAGTAGGCGGCGTTCAGCCACAGTCTGAGACCGTATGGCGTCAGGCTAACAAATATAAAGTTCCACGTCTTGCATTTGTAAACAAAATGGATCGCGTTGGTGCTGATTTTTACCGTGTTATCGATCAGATCAAAACTCGCTTAGGCGGCAAGCCAGTACCATTGGTTATTCCAATTGGTAAAGAAGATGCTTTTGAAGGCGTAGTGGATCTTGTGACTATGAAAGCCATCTATTGGGACGAAGCGTCTCAAGGTATGGAATATGACGAGCGCGAAATCCCAACAGAACTTCAAGAAAAAGCAGAAGAATATCGTGAGTATTTGGTAGAAAACGCTGCTGAAGCTTCTGAAGAACTCATGAATGAGTATCTTGAGAATGGCGAATTGACAGTAGATCAAATCAACGCTGCTATCCGTCAATTGACTATCGATAACGAAATCATTCCACTACTTTGTGGTACTGCCTTTAAAAACAAAGGTGTACAGAAGATGTTGGATGCGGTTATTCAGTATCTGCCTGCACCAATAGATGTACCAGCTATTCGCGGTATTCTTGATGACAAAGAAGAAAGCGAAGGTACTCGTGAAGCATCAGACGACGCACCATTCTCAGCACTTGCTTTCAAAATCATGAATGATAAGTTCGTCGGTAACTTAACCTTCGTTCGTGTTTATTCAGGTGTTATCAAGCAGGGCGGAAGCGTTTATAACCCAGTTAAAATGAAGCGTGAGCGCGTTGGCCGTATCGTACAGATGATGGCAAACACGCAAGAAGAGCTTGAAGAAATCCGTACTGGTGATATCGCTGCATTGGTTGGTATGAAAGATGTAACGACTGGTGATACGCTATGTGACGAAAGCAATGTTATCACGCTTGAGCGCATGGAATTCCCAGATCCAGTTATCAGCCTAGCAGTTGAACCTAAGACCAAAGCTGATCAAGAAAGAATGTCAATCGCTTTAGGCCGTTTGGCTAAAGAAGATCCATCGTTCCGTGTACACACTGACGAAGAATCTGGTCAGACTATCATCAGTGGTATGGGTGAGCTGCATCTAGAGATTCTTGTAGATCGTATGAAGCGTGAATTCAACGTTGAAGCCAACATCGGTGCGCCGCAGGTTGCTTATCGTGAGACGATTCGTGAGACGGTTGAACAAGAAGGCAAATTCGTACGTCAAACGGGTGGTCGTGGTAAGTTTGGTCACGTTTGGTTACGTCTTGAGCCTATGGATCCAGCTGGCGACGTTCTTTATGAATTCTCTGAAGAAGTTGTTGGTGGTACGGTACCAAAAGAGTTCCACGGTGCGGTTGATAAAGGTATTCAAGAGCGCATGAAAAATGGCGTACTTGCTGGCTATCCAATCGTTGGCGTAAAAGCGACATTGTATGACGGTTCTTACCATGATGTCGATTCTGATGAATTGTCATTCAAAATGGCTGGTTCTATCGCTTTCAAAAAAGGCTTCATGGCAGCAAACCCTGCACTACTTGAGCCAGTCATGAAAGTTGAAGTTGAGACACCTGAAGATTACATGGGCGACATCATGGGCGATTTAAACCGTCGTCGTGGTATGGTTCAAGGTATGGAAGATCTGCCTGGTGGCACTAAGCAAATCCGTGCAGAAGTACCATTAGCCGAAATGTTTGGCTATGCTACCCAAATGCGCTCAATGTCTCAAGGCCGTGCAACGTACTCAATGGAATTCCAAAAGTACGCTGAGATTCCAAAATCAGTAGCCGCTGACATCATCTCTAAGTTCAACTCTAAAGATGGCGACGAGTAAGTAAAGTCTATTTAATGGTGACAATATAGGGCAGGTCTCTATATTGTCATTGAATAATACGTCAATAATTGGTTAAAAGACTTGTTATTGGCCGTGATTTTCTTATAATATCTGCACATTAGTATGTGCGACCTTTTAACAATTATCTTAATGTGGTCAGGATTGTCTCAATTATTGTATTTATACTAGTTGAGCACTGCCCCCAAAAAAAGAGGAAATACCCATGGCAAAGGCCAAGTTTGAACGCAGCAAGCCACACGTCAACGTCGGTACCATCGG
>NZ_JADKLX010000040.1:0-527 GCF_015351755.1 Psychrobacter sp. N25K4-3-2 | reverse complement strand
GTTCGGGTACGGTATTGATCAACCTCGAGTAAACGAAATATCAGTAAGAGCAAATGCTGCGAATCGACGTATCGAAGCTGTAATTACTGATAGCTAAGTCAATTAACGTTATGTAAATAACTAGGGTCTGTTGATCTTTGCGGATTAAAATTTGTTCAATCTAGGGGCTATTTAATCGCGGCGCGAGGTTTGTAACCTAGTGGGCTAAGTAAAAACCGAGCAACAAAGAGTAAATAGCCCCTAGGAAGAACCCTTTGGGCAGCGCATGTTTGGCATTTATGCTGCGTTATCGCCTATTTATGGGGAATAACCACACTACATAGGCTCTGCCTTGCCTAAATACCAAACACACTGCTGCAAATTTAACCTCGAAAGATAAACAGCCCTAGTGAAGCAAATTAGGTAAGCTACGAATATACGATGAAATGAAAGGATTGACAACGGCTATAGTAGAAATACTGCGCCGTTGGCTAATTCAGACCGGGAGGTCGATTATTGGTTGCCACCAACAATGGCAGCAACAGCAG
>NZ_JADKLX010000039.1:0-532 GCF_015351755.1 Psychrobacter sp. N25K4-3-2 | reverse complement strand
TTAATTGTGTAATGGCTGGCTGTAAGGTTTGTTGTTCACCCACTGAACCCCACGCTTGAGCTTGCAGGATAATTTGGTGTTTATCATCGTTTATCGCGATGCCGTTGTAGCCTTGAATTGTCCCTTTTGAGGTCGTCATCTTCGCGCTATCAGGGTCAGTGATATTACTTTTAACTGGCTTGCCTTTACTGCCTGTTTTTTCTTTTTGAGTGGCTAAGAACTCGGTGATTTTATCTGCATTTCTATCCAGCTTTTCTTTTTGTTTTAAGTCCTGAGTTATCAACTCTTCGCCCAGTCCATCTTGTGATTGGTGGCGTTCAATAATACGTTTGCTTGCGCGTTCTAGTTTTGCTTTTTTGCGGCTTAACTCATCGAATGTGCCGCTCCACTCTTTACTCGCATTGGACTTTAATTTACACCCATCAATGGCAACCATGTTGCGGCCTATCAAGCCTTCTTCATCACATATCATCAGCACTTGCGTAAAAAGCGGCTCAATCTGTTCATGCATTTTAGCCACAAAACCCGCTAT
>NZ_JADKLX010000038.1:0-540 GCF_015351755.1 Psychrobacter sp. N25K4-3-2 | reverse complement strand
ACAGACATTGGTAATCGATTACCAAATAAGTGTAATCTATTACACAAAGCTTTTGAGTGAAAGGATGTGACTCTTCACATTTAAATTTGAATTTCAACGTTCAAGGACACTGGTAATCGATTACCAAAACATTGTAATCGATTACAACTTTTTGAAATTAATTGGAACGTTGTAAATTCAGTTTGAAAACTTTTTCAAATCCATTTTGCTACTGGTAATCGATTACAATAATCTGGTAATCGATTACCAGAGAGTAAAAACTCTTTGGTAAAAGGTTTTGAGAAAAATTCATGTGCTACTCAGTTTTTGAAAAAACTTTTTAATACTTATCTTGATTGAGTCTTCTCTTGATTCTTGAATCTTGAGTCTTGAATCTTGATCTTGATTTTCTTGAATCTTGATTCATGAAACTTGATTCTTGAATCTTTGCTTGAAACTTTGCTTAACTTTTGATTCTTTGGCATCATCAAAATAACCTTGGAAGATATTGCTTCCACACAAAAGAATAGTCATTAGGAACTCACATTGGTGTTGGAGTGA
>NZ_JADKLX010000037.1:0-545 GCF_015351755.1 Psychrobacter sp. N25K4-3-2 | reverse complement strand
GATTTAATTTACCAAAGCTGGTTTGCTCATACTGCCCATTTACTTGCACAACACGTTCGCCTTTACTTAAAGGGCGCACGGTTTGCATATTAATAACACCGGCAATACCTTCAGCATCAATACTTGCATTTGGCGTTTTATAAACGGTTACACCGCTCATTATTTCTGATGGATAAAGGTCAAACTCTACACCACGGTTATCACCAATCGATACCTGCTCACGACCGTTAAACGTTGTGCCACTTTCATTCTCGCCAAAACCACGAATAGAGACACGACTTGCTCGGCCGTCTAAGCGCTGTGCGGTTAAACCGGGTAAACGCGCAATCGATTCAGCAATTGAAGAGTCTGGCAGCTTACCTATATCTTCTGCAGAAATAGATTCTACAACCTGTGTAGAGAAGCGTTTTGTGTTAATAGACTCAACCACACTGCCACGAAATCAAGGGTTGCTTGCAAATCGGCACCATGAAGTGCAATGACTGTATCGCAGGTGAATTCAAGTTCGCACAAACCAACGGTTATTTCTAAAACGGCATCATTGT
>NZ_JADKLX010000036.1:0-552 GCF_015351755.1 Psychrobacter sp. N25K4-3-2 | reverse complement strand
AAGCAGACGAGCTTCCGAGCTTAGAGCGCGAAAAAGCCAAAGAAGTACTTATCCAGTCTGGTCAGTGGACAGCACTTCGTGTTCGCCCATTCAGCAAAGTAGCGGCTGTGGATGCAAATCCTAGTTCTATTTTTGTGACCGCAACCGACACAAATCCTCTTGCTGCAGATCCTGCGGTAATTATTGCCGAAAATGCGCAAGCATTTGAAGCGGGTCTTGCTGTTATTTCGCGTTTGACCGATGGCAAAGTATTTGTGTGTAAAAAAGCAGGTAGCCAAGTTCCTAGCTCATCTATAGCTCAAGTAGAAGTACATGAGTTTGGTGGTGTGCATCCGGCTGGCCTCGTTGGCACTCATATCCATCATCTTGATGCAGTTTCTGTTAGCAAACAAGTTTGGCATATTGGTTACCAAGACGTTATTGCGTATGGTCACCTATTCCTTACTGGTGAAATTTACACAGATCGTGTTATTTCGCTTGCAGGTCCTCGCGTTAAAAACCCACGTTTAGTGAAAACACAATTAGGTGCTTCATTGGATGATTTAGTGGCTG
>NZ_JADKLX010000035.1:0-555 GCF_015351755.1 Psychrobacter sp. N25K4-3-2 | reverse complement strand
ACGAACGATCAAAACCTTATTGATAACTACCACAAAGCAGAGCGCCGTGGCCGTGCCGCAGCACTTAACATGGTAATTACTGAGACAGGGGCTGCAAAAGCGGTTTCAAAAGCATTACCAGAGCTTGAAGGCAAATTAACAGGTAACGCAATCCGCGTACCTACACCTAATGTGTCGCTAGCTATTTTGAACCTTAACTTAGCAACAAGCACATCAGTTGAAGAGCTAAACGCATTTTTACGCGATACTGCACTTCATTCAGACTTACGTGACCAAATTGATTACACAGCATCAACGGAAATTGTTTCTACCGATTTAGTCGGTAGCCGTTACGCAGGTGTTGTTGATTCACAAGCAACGATTGTTGAAGATAACCGTATTGTTTTATATGTATGGTACGACAATGAGTTTGGTTACAGCTGCCAAGTAGTTCGTTGTATGCGCGATATGGCCGAAGTGTCATTCCCAAGCTTACCTCGCTAATTTATTTGCAGTGACTTAAAAGCCAGCATGTTGCTGGCTTTTTTGGTCGTGTATTATTTTTAAAGCGTATGC
>NZ_JADKLX010000034.1:0-562 GCF_015351755.1 Psychrobacter sp. N25K4-3-2 | reverse complement strand
CCCCAAAACTGCAAAGGTAATAATAATAATAACTAATAACAATTTTGATTTTGGCTTGATCATGTTGCTTCCGAGAGAAGCTCTCACCAAATTTTATGAAAATGCCAAAAGTTTTTTTTTATTGAAAACAAAAACCAATACTTATAGTGTATCTGAACAAAAAGATAAAAATAGACATGGGCCTTCTAAATAGTTTGGGCCAAAATTACAATAAAAAAATTATAACTAAAAAAAATATTTAACTTGGGCCTTCAACAACAATTAATATTCTTAGTAGTGCCTCTGCTTCTGGGCCTTCATCCTTCTCCACTTGGGCCTTCGTCCTTCTCCACTTGGGCCTTTAGCCTGTATTTGGCCAGTTTCATGTTTCTCATCATTCCCTCCTTCTTGGAAAACATTTTTCCTCAAATGTCCAGGATCATCATCGGGTTCAAGTACCACTTCCTTCCTTTTCTTGTTGGCTTGCTTAGCATATCTTTCATTCTTCTTTGCAATTTGCACCTTCACTTGGTCATACAATCTTTTCACATACTCAACTTTGACATGTGCATCCTTACGTTGA
>NZ_JADKLX010000005.1:0-109243 GCF_015351755.1 Psychrobacter sp. N25K4-3-2 | reverse complement strand
TTATATGGCGCTCTACATGGGTGCCGGTATGGCAGTGGTCATGTTGGCATTTATGACCAATATGTATAAGAAGACCAGGGTCAATTTGATGATCTATGGTCTGAGCGTATTGATGTTTGCTGTTGGTATTTGGGGCGTTAGATCTCAAGCGACTGTCGATCAAGTCGATTGGATGCAAGCGATGATACCGCATCACTCGATTGCTATTTTAACCAGTAGTCGTGCTGATATTGAAGATCCGCGTGTACAACAGCTTGCTGACGATATTATAAAAGCGCAAAAGCGTGAAATCGCTGAGATGCAAGCGCTTATCACAGATCTAGAGTAAAAGATTATAAGAGTGTTTTAAACTAAGGAAATAGTAATCTATCGAATGGTTACAGTACTCATGTAGGTCCCTTCACTCAAAGTTCTCATCCACCGCAGATTCAAAATCCTACTAGTCAAAAAGGTAGTGAAAGGATTAATAGGCATGGAACAAAACAGAACGACTCGTTATCAGCAAGATAGCCTAACCTTATCAGGCACAGTTATGCTAGGTACCGGTGTCATGATTGGCGCCGGTATTTTTGCATTGACTGGGCAGATGGCTCAGATGACAGGTTCGCTTTTCCCATTGGCTTTTTTGGCTGCTGCAATCGTTGTTTCTTTTAGTGCCTATTCCTATATCAAAATATCTAACGCCTATCCGTCAGCTGGTGGTGTTGCGATGTACTTGCATCAGGCATACGGAGATCGTTTGCCAACCGGGTTTAACGCCTTACTGATGTATTTTTCTATGGTTATTGCACAGAGCTTTCTGGCTCGGACGTTCGGGTCATATACGATGCAGCTGTTCGGTGGTGATGATAGTGGCCGTATGGTGTCCGTCCTTGGCGCAGCACTTATTCTTGCCGCATTTCTAATTAACCTACTCAGTAATCGTTGGATCCAAGGGGTCGCCTCCTTTATCGGTATCCTAAAGATTGTCGGTATTCTCGTTTTTGGATTGGTAGGTGTATGGCTGGCCGATAGTCTTGCAGTTGACTCTTCTACTTTAGGCGATGCGAGTACCGTTGGTAATTTTCTTGGCGCAACGGCGCTAGGTATACTGGCATTTAAGGGCTTTACCACAATAGCTAATAGTGGCTCAGAGGTAAAAGATCCACATCGTAATGTTGGTCGGGCTATCGTTATTTCGATTGCAATCTGCGTAGTGATTTATACACTTGTGGGTTTCGCTGTAGCAAGCAATCTATCTCTTGCCGAAATTATTGAAACCAAAGACTATTCCTTGGCTGCTGCAGCACGGCCAGCGCTTGGCGATTATGGTCTGTGGTTCACAGTGGCAATCGCAATGGTAGCTACCGCTGGCGGTCTCCTTGCTAGTATCTTTGCAGTCTCGCGGATGCTTGCTATGTTGACCGAAATGAAGCTAGTACCCCATCGTCATTTAGGGATGCCAGGAAGCGTTCAAAAACACACGCTCGTCTATACCGTAGTTCTAGGATTGGCTTTCACGACATTGTTTGATTTGTCACGGATTGCAGCGCTTGGGATTGTTTTTTATCTAATCATGGATATTGCCATTCATTGGGGTGTTCTGCGATACCTTCGGCAAGACGTGAAAGCTGTGATATGGGTACCGGCAGTGGCCATACTTCTTGATCTTTTGGTTCTCGGGGGCTTTGTCTGGATTAAACTGAATTCAGATCCATTTGTGATTGGCGTGGCAATTGTCACTATTATAGTGATTGCTGTGGCTGAGCAGATTTACCTCAAGTCGTCAGCAAGGAAAAAGGCTATAGAAAATGATGCGCTTGCACACCAGCATTGACAATAACATTACTAGCTGTAGGGATATGCTATGATGAATGAAACAATGATGCAAGGCATGGGCTGGGGCGGTGTGATTATCTGTATGCTATTTGCTGTACTGTTTCTCACCGTGCTCGTGTTGGCTATTATGGCAATTCTGAAATATTTGCGCAAAGAAAGCAGGGAAAAAGCGTTGTGAATGAACTATTTGAACACGCTGGCGCTTGGGGCATCGCGCTAATTGTTATTGTTTTGATTTCTTGGTTCTTTTACCGTTATTTCGCACCGAAGAACTGGCGTGAATGGGCTGGAGCCGGCGTAGTTCAGGCTTTTATTATCGCGCTCTACGCAGAGATGTATGGCTTTCCGCTCACCATTTATTTATTGATCCGTTTCTTTGGTTTGGATAGCGAATATGTCAGTGCCAGTTTATGGTCAACTCTTGTTGGTCTAGGTGAGACGGGCATGATGATCTCAATGCTACTTGGCTATGCTATTGCATTTTTAGGAGTTGGTCTTTTTGCTCAAGGTTGGCGCCAAGTCCATAAAGCACGGGTCGAAAATCGCCTAATGACTGAAGGACTTTATGCCTACGTGCGACATCCCCAGTACACTGGGCTGTTTATTGCGCTATTCGGGGAAGGCGTAGTGCATTGGCCAACGCTATTCTCAATCGTTCTATTTCCAGTGATCATACTAGTGTATACATGGCTCGCTCGACGTGAGGAACAACATATGCTCGAAACATTTGGTGAAGACTACCTTGCCTATAAACGGCAAGTGCCGATGTTCATCCCCCGTTGGGGACGTTGGCGCCAGCTGGCTGCCGCCTCACAAGTTAAAAAGTGATGTCAATTCAGCATGAAAATTTAACTCACACCAAGTGTTTATAGTTGAAATAGATAATCAAACGGTCGGTGAGCTAGCATGGAATGTGTTTTGTAAAACTAAGGAGAGTCAAGATGAACGAAGTGAATTCAAAAGCGAATACTTTAGGAATTGGCTCTGTGGGCAACAGTGTGTCTCTGTTTCTGCTCATCAGCTATCTCTTGTGCATAGGCTTTGGCCTACTCGCACCTGAGCAGATAAGTATGCATGAGGCTTGGGCACCGCTGCTACCTGGTTTTGAATGGCTGACATGGTCAGGTTTCCTAATTGGATTTGTCGAATCCTATCTTTATGGTTGGTATTTTGCGATTGTGTTTGTACCGCTATATCGCTGGTTTGCCAAAGCAGGATGAGTCTAGCGTAGCCATTGAATCTTCGGCTCAGATAGGTCAGCTATGCTTAGAACGACGAACAGTGCCCTAATCTTGGATGGGATCAAAAGCTGGCGACTTAGCCCTAAACTATCATTGCAATCAATAACGGGAACATAGTCATGAAACACGATACGACAAAAAATACTTCGAACAGCGAAGACCATGATTGCTGTGACGGTACAGTGAATACAGGCATAGAACCTAATAAAGATATCACTTACGATAAGGTGCCAACTGGCTATAGCGGAACCGTTTATACCTGTCCTATGCATCCCGAAGTGAGAGACGTTACAGATAGCGGCTGTCCCATATGCAAAATGTCTCTTAAACCTGAAGACACTGTTACCGAGATGGTAGCAATGAAAGATGACCATACAAGCTGCCATAGCCCGTCAAATACCGATGCCCATTCTACTGAAGATAGTAAGTACGATAAAGTACCAGAAAATTATAGCGGAACCGTTTATACCTGCCCGATGCATCCTGAGGTCAGGGATACTGAAAAGAGCGATTGTCCGATATGCGGCATGTTCCTTAAACCTGAAGACGAGGTTGTTGATGAAGACAGTCATGCAAGTTGTCATGGTCATGGAGCGGATACTTCTAACAGCACTGATGTAAAATCTATCAAAGGCGGTAAATACGACAAAGTTCCTGCTGATTATGATGGCACGGTCTACACCTGTCCTATGCACCCTGAAGTCAGAGATGTTGAGAATAGTGGCTGTCCAATATGCGGCATGGCACTTGAGCCTGAAACGCTTACTATCGGTGAAGAAGATACCTCAGAGCTCGATGATATGACTCGTCGATTCTGGGTTTGTACAGTACTGACTGTACCGCTATTAATATATGTGATGAGCGGTATGTTTGACGTAAACGTAGTTAATTTCAGTCAGTATGGTATCTCATCACAGATCTTACAATGGGCTGAGTTAGTGCTTGCGACCCCTGTCGTGCTTTGGGGCGCCGCCCCGTTTTTTGTCCGTGGTTGGCAGTCTATAAAAAGTCGCAATCTCAATATGTTTACTTTGATTGCGATAGGCGTAGGCGCTGCTTATATTTTTAGTATTGTCGCGACTTTTTTTCCCAATATTTTCCCAGACAGTTTCAGAGACGCTAATGGTCAAGTCGGTGTGTATTACGAAGCGGCAGCTGTCATTGTAACCTTAGTACTTTTGGGTCAAGTATTAGAGCTCAAAGCCAGAAGTCAAACTTCAGGCGCGATTCGAGCATTGCTTGAGCTCGCACCGCCGACTGCAAGACGTGTCGATGAAAATGGCAACGAAGTCGAAGTCTCGCTTGATGAGGTCGTCACTGGCGATAAGCTACGGGTTAAACCGGGTGAGAAACTACCCGTAGATGGTACAGTGATCGATGGCAATAGTAATGTTGATGAATCAATGGTAACGGGTGAGCCAATCCCTGTATCAAAAGCACAAGGAGATACAGTCACTGGCGGTACGGTGAATGGCACCGGAACACTATTGATCGAAGCGGTCAATGTTGGAGCAGATTCGGTATTATCCAAAATTGTACAAATGGTTGCTGAAGCTCAGCGTAGCCGCGCACCTATACAGAAATTGGTAGATAAGGTAGCTGGGTGGTTCGTACCGATTGTGCTTATCTGCTCCGTCATTACCTTTATTGTCTGGGCGATATTCGGCCCTGAGCCCGCTATGGCTTATGCTTTGGTTAATGCGATTGCGGTACTGATTATTGCTTGTCCTTGTGCCCTTGGTCTGGCGACGCCGATGTCAATCATGGTTGGTACTGGCAAAGGCGCACAAAACGGCGTCCTCATCAAAAATGCTGAAGCGTTAGAGAGTATGGAAAAAGTCGATACTATTGTCGTCGACAAGACCGGAACATTGACCGCTGGTAAGCCCGAGCTTACTGCAATTGACGCGCAGGTAGGTCAAGATGAAGACGAGTTCCTCGCATTGGTAGCCGCAGTAGAAAGTGCCAGCGAGCATCCTTTGGCAGAAGCTATCGTTAGAGCGGCTCAAGAAAGATCACTCATTATTCCTAAAGCTACTGACTTTAATTCGACTACTGGCGAAGGCGTACAAGCCGTGGTCGATGGTAAGAACGTCGCTATTGGTAACTCTAAGCTTATGGAAAGCCTAAATAGTTTTGATAATGAGCTGTCCATTAAAGCTGATGTCCGTAGAAAAGACGGTGAAACGGTAATGTTTGTGGCTATAGATGGTAAAGCTGCTGGTATTATTTCAGTTGCTGACCCTATTAAACCAAGCACCAAAGAGGCTATTTCACTGCTTCATGACGCGGGACTAAAAGTCGTCATGCTAACGGGTGATAACGAAAAAACCGCGCAGGCAGTCGCCAATAAATTAGGTATCGATGAAGTCCATGCCGACGTCTCACCAGAGGACAAAAACCGTATCGTCAAAGAGATGCAAGATAGCGGTAAATTGGTAGCAATGGCAGGTGACGGTATCAACGATGCGCCCGCACTAGCGCAGGCGAATGTTGGTATCGCTATGGGTACAGGAACAGATGTGGCGATGGAGAGTGCGGGTATTACCCTGCTAAAAGGTGATTTAATGGGTATTGCTAAAGCTTATAAGCTTAGCCACGCCACCATGCGCAATATCAGACAGAACCTGTTTTTTGCCTTTATTTACAATGCACTTGGTGTCCCAATTGCCGCAGGTGTGCTCTATCCCGTATTTGGGCTTCTACTTAGTCCAATGATAGCAGCGGCAGCTATGAGCTTGTCGTCATTCTCGGTGATTGTTAACGCGCTTAGACTACGTAGGTTAGACTTGTGATATGAATGTTAGGAAAAATTGTCAAAACGTAATGCCCAATACGGGTTTTATTAGAATTTAAAAATAAGGATATCGTTATGGGTAGTTTTTCTATTACACATTGGCTGATTTTATTGGTTGTGGTGGTGGTCGTATTTGGCACCGCTAAGCTTAAAAATGCTGGTAAAGATTTAGGCGGTGCAGTAAAGGGTTTTAAAGAAGCAGTCAAAGATGAAGAAACCGAGCGTGCTCGCAATAATCGTTCACTTGACCATGAAAATAGTACGCCAGCTACAAGTAATGATTTAAATACGCAGGTAGGGGCTCAGGCTGATGGTACAGAAATCAGCCCTGTCACCACTGATGATCAGCACAAAGTATGAAGCGAGCCGCTTATAATTAGCGGCACTAAATAGTCTTTTAATATATGTGACTGTTATGTTTGATATCGGATTTTCCGAGTTACTCTTGTTTGGCGTCATAGCCTTAATCGTATTGGGCCCAGAAAAACTGCCGCAGGCCGCGCGTACGGCTGGGCAATGGTATGCCAAACTGCGCCGTACAGTATCCACTCTACAGTCTGAAATAGAAGCTGAGCTTGATCTGGCTGAAACGCGCCAACAAATGCAAAATGAGCTTGCAAAAATTCGTCAGACTGAGTCAGATATGAAGCGTGAACTAGCAGAGATGCGCGGTAGTATGCAAAAGTTTGAAGACTCGCAGAACCAAAGCTTAGATGCTTCACATCAACCAATCACCTCTTATGATAAAGAGCATCAACCGAATACTTCCTCCTCGTTCATTAAACAGGAGGCGGATCAGTGAGCCTATTTGAAAAGCGAAAAAGTCGACAAGAAAAAATCGCTGCTACGGAACTTGAGGCGCCAACAGATACAACACAGAATAATGAGTCTGGAGATAGGTTAGGTACGCTCAGTGATATGCCTATTACCGAACATTTAATAGAGCTGCGCAAGCATCTCATCAAAATATGCGTGGCCGTCTTAATTATATTCTTAGTATTGGTAGGATTTTCACGCGAGCTTTATAATCTTTTATCAGACCCATTAGTGGCTCAGTTACCCATCAATTCGACCATGATTGCCACTGATATAACGTCAAACTTTATGGCTCCCATTCGCTTAACGATATTCGTCGCCGCATTTTTAGCAATGCCTTATATCTTGTATCAAATTTGGTCATTTATAGCTTCTGGCTTATATAAAAAAGAGAAGAAAATTGCTATTCCTGTGCTGTTGTCTTCGATATTTCTATTTTATACGGGGGTTGCTTTTGCCTACTTTGTCGTGCTCAAAGGTGTATTGAAATTTTTTATCCTATTCGCGCCGCAGAACGTTATACCGATGACCGATATTGATAGTTATCTGAGCTTTGCCCTCAAGTTGTTTATGGTGTTTGGACTGACTTTTGAGATTCCAGTGGTTACCTTACTACTGATAATGGTTGGAATCGTTTCTACTCAGAATTTAGCAGACAAGCGTCGTTATATTATTGTCGGCTGCTTTGCGGTTGCAGCGGTAGTAACACCGCCTGACGGCATATCTATGCTATTGCTAGCGATTCCGATGTGGCTACTGTTCGAGTTAGGTTTGTTTTTAGCAAAAATGTTAATCAAAGAAGAACATAAAACTGTCTAACCTCGCAAAATAGCTATAGCGCACAATGACTATTTTATAAAACAACTATAAAAACAACCTTATCTTAAACATTTCAAATACCTTTTTTACTTTGGCTGTTTTCTAAACCTTATCAGCATACCCACTAAACTTAGTAATGAGATTTAAATGGAACACCTAAGCAATAACCAAGATAAAGTGAATGACAATCTTGCAGATCAACTTAATAAAGAGTGCTATTGCCGTACTTTAGATCGTAAAGTACTTAATATTATCCTTCAAAATCAATTGTCAGACACTAGAGACAACCCAATAGGAGCTAATGAGCTTAATAAGATTTTTTCAGCAACACCGGTGTTTGTCCCTAAAACAGAGATAGAGACAATGGTGCGAATCGTCGCAGCTATTGAGTCGGCTGCTAAACTTCCATCTTACCAACAGCAAGTATTGTCATGGGCACCCAAAATTGCTGCTTTCGATCCAGGGCCAATAGGAGCCTTTATGGGTTATGACTTTCACTTAGGTAGCGATGGCCCTCAACTTATTGAGATCAATACTAACGCTGGAGGCGCATTTTTAAACGTAGCACTTGCCCGCGCACAAAAACAATGCTGCCACCCTTCCGAGCAAAGTGCTGAGACTACTAAAATGCTTGATGGGTTTGAAGAAGCCGTCACTAACATGTTCATACAAGAGTGGCAGCGACAATCGGCTACTGCCATGCCTAATCGCATAGCTATTATCGATAATGATCCCAAAAGCCAGTTCATGTATTTAGAGTTTCAGCTGGCTTGCCGACTACTTCAAGCTAAGGGCATTGATACTGTTATACTTGATCCGTCTGAACTTAACTATGTTGATGGCAAGCTGACAGCGCATGGTAAGCCCATTGATATGATCTATAATCGGTTGGTCGACTTTGCATTTGAAAACCCTAATCACGCCGTGCTTAAAAGTGCCTATCTAGAGGATGCTGTGGTGGTGACACCCAATCCCCATGTGCATGCTATATTTGCGAATAAGCGTAACTTAGCCTTACTATCCGATCCGCAGACATTGCGCGCTTGGGGACTAGATGAGGCTGCAGCGAGGTACCTTGAAAAGTCTGTACCAAAGACTAAGCTTGTATCAAAAGACGAGGCAGCAGAGTTGTGGCGTACTCGGCGACAGCTGTTTTTTAAGCCAGTTGCTGGTCATGGAAGCAAAGGGGTCTATCGCGGTAGCAAGCTGACTCGACGCGTTTTTGAGAACATTCTGGATGAGGATTATATCGCACAGACCTTTGTTCCTGCAGGAGAGCGATCAATAAAAATCGATGATGTTGTGACGACCAAAAAGGTAGATATACGTCTCTATACCTATGCAGGACAGCTGTTACTAACTGCTGGGCGTATCTATCAAGGTCAGGTGACTAATTTTCGTACACCAGGGGGTGGATTTGCGCCTGTTTTCCAAGTGTAATGGTGTAGTGAACTAAATAGCACCAACTGCCTTTAATGCTAACCTCTATTACTTGGATATCTGCCAACCTAAGAACATCCATTTGACAGTGTAGATTAACAGTATCGGAATGACCACCCACTGAACGAGCGGCAACGCACCTATGCTTAGTAACGGAACATCAGGCATCAGCCCACTATAATTCCACCTTTGGCCAGCGCCAGTTGCCCAGTATTCAAAGAGTATTGTTATGGTCAGGCCAACGGCAAGGTATATCGATAAAGTCGACAGACGCCACGGCTTTGCAATCCAGAGCCAATCTTTTACAAACAATGCCGCAAGCACGTAAGCGCCAAAAGCAATATTGGCATCACCGACGGTCGCACGTGTACAAAGCCAGACCACGTCCCAGTGTCTCGCTTCGGCCATGCCGGAGAAGAACGGTACCTGTGCCATCTCCCAAAAAAAATGGAGAAAGAAACTTACGCTCCATACCATCAGGGCAAGCACTGCTGATGTTGCTGCTCGGCGGGATTGGCTTACAAGAGTCATCATTCCTCCAAAAATAGCCATAGCAATAAATACAGTTCCATGTTTACTCGTTCGTTATTATCAGACCGAAACGCCGTTTACTGGGGTCTCCCGACGGCAGATTAGTATGTTGCCTGCTGCACGTGTTTATCAAGGTCAGGTGACTAACTTGCGTACACCAGGTGGTGGATTCGCACTTGTCTTTCAGGTGTGAAGGTATACCTCAGATCGTGTATGATACTCTTAGAACACTTTTTAAAACACCTTCTTAGTTCGGAAAAAGCGATGAGTCAAACCGTTATCCATTATTTTCTACATTTTGGCATGCCGTTGATCATCGCCTATATGTTTTTTCGTAGTGACTATAAGCGAGTTTATTTGATTCTGTTAGCAACAATGCTAGTTGATTTAGATCATCTGCTAGCGACACCTATCTTTTCGCCCAATCGCTGTAGTATTAATTTCCATCCGCTACATACTTATTATGCGATGGCAGTATATGCGGGCATGTTGTTTTTACCAAAGCCCTATAAGATAATTGGTTTAGGGTTATTACTGCATATGTTGACTGATTTAAATGACTGTATAATGACCTATATTGATTGTCCACAGTGTTTGAGTCAGGCTCCTGCCCGTGAGTTGGTAGCGTGGTTAGGTAGAGCTATTAAGTTTTAATACGGTTGTGATTACATCCCTTTGTATCTCTCTCATAAATCATCTCTTTAATGACTCCTAGAAGTAGATATATCGCTATCCAATCCTGAATAAGTCCTCGCATTAGACCGCTTGTGTTCCAATTCGAGGATTAAGTTTGTCTAGCTTGTTACTCTAAGCTTAGTGAGATAGCTCTGTTTCTAATCAGGCATAGCGGAAAGAACTAACCGCTACTTCTTCAGTTTAGTATGACTATTCAATGTGCCACGTGTTGTATCAAGCAGATCGGCGACGTTATTTAATAAAATATAGTCTCTTTATCAACAAAAAAGGAATTTAAGCTATATCATTGATGATATTAGACAGATAAGTGGTTATGCAAGAGACGTGGGTATACTGGATAAGCTAGGCTACCATACGGTAGAGGAGCAGTCATCAAAGGTTGTTAGTTGCGTTGTTATCTACACTGATCAAGATAAGGGAAATAAGCTACCTATAGTTTAACTGCTGGCAAATCGATTGACAGGTGGAAGGCATGCACACAAACTCATAGCTCATTCATTGTTAAAGAGTAGACTGTCTCTTATGTTTTTATATGTATAAAATAGCCAGCCCTTATAAATAAAAGGCTTAATCTAAAATTCAAACACAAAAAAACCTCAAACAATATAATGCTTGAGGCGAAATTTGAACAAAACTTAAGCTATAAATAGTGGTGCGCTCGGCGGGAATCGAACCCACGACCCTCGGCTTCGGAGACCGATACTCTATCCAACTGAGCTACGAGCGCATAATACGAGTTGACTGCTAGGTTGCTCAATACTGCGTTTAATTGAGTATTCTTGGCAGGGCAGTCTGTCGAAAAATAAAGACCGCCTAGTCTAACAAATAAAAGCCAGAAAGCCAATGAGCGAAGCCCGCTATTGACGTTTTTTAAGAAAAAACAGGATAGTCAGTAAACAAGCATGGCAATTTGCCCGTCTTTTCCCTTATAATGTCAGGGAAAATTCATATTTATAATCACCGATTACAAGTGCGCGCGCTGACGGGATGGCTGTTTGCTATTGATGACGAAATGTTTGTCGTCGAAGGAGGATAAACAGAATGTCCAAATCATGCGAGCCCTTGTATCTGTAATAAGAGAACGTGACGAATGAGAAAAGTAGTGATGTTATCGGCAGCTGCCATTCTAGGAATTGCTAGTATCGCGGTGAGCCAAGCGGAAGATGTTGCAGGCACACCTGTAACTGTCTCTGATGTAGCAGAAGCGCAAGATGTGGTCGAAAACGCGCCACAACAGTTAGGTGATGATACCCAAGCTGCCGCCGATACTACAGATGACACTGCTGCGGTCGATGCGAGCGGGCAAGCAGACGGTACTACAGATGACGCTGCGGCAACGGAAGAAGTAGCAGCAGCAGCGCCTGCGGCGGATGAAGAACCCATTCCACAAGATACGCCGCAAGTACAAAAGCTCATTGCTTTGTATCCTAACTTGATTGCTCGTATTCAGCCTGTCGCTACAGTATGTTTCGAAGACGATGAGGTTTGTGATGTAACGGCACGCTCATCAGGTCCTTCGGCAGGTGATGGCCCTCGCGATGGCAAAGCAGTATACAATGCCGTGTGTCAGACTTGTCATGCTTCAGGTTTGCTTGGTTCACCTATGTTAGGGGATGCAGGGGCTTGGGGACCACGTATAGCAAAAGGTAAAGATACTCTATACACCCATGCGATCAATGGCTTCAACGCGATGCCTGCTAAAGGTGGTGCGGATATCCCTGATGAAGAAGTTCAAAATGCAGTAGATTATATGGTTGGTGAAGCCAGCTAATTGTTGCTCAGCCATTACTGACCGTGATGAATAGCTTACTAAGCTTTTAAGATACGCATTGACTAAGCGCTTATTTCATTTAATGAGGTAGGCGCTTTTTTAATGATGAGTATTATTAATATGGTGCTTCTAATAGAACACAGTTGAAATTCGTTGCTAATAGCCTCACCTTAAGACATTAGATTGTCTCTGCCAAATATTAGGGCCTGTCATCAATTAGCGTATTTATACATTTGCTGGTCTTAAAATAACTAAAGCCTGTTAAATTCTGTCAGAAATCTTGTCAATATATTTATATCTACAGCGATTTCCTCCTTATTTAGCAGCAGTACTTCTCATTTTAAGCCGCACGATCTAAGTGATGCCACGCCCTAGTATTTTAATAGTCAATTTTCACATAAATTTATAACAAATAAAGAGGTTTGCATGTCTGAGGCACCAGCGCTTACGATAAAAAATTTATCCAAGACTTATGACAATGGCTTTTCGGCATTGAAGGGAGTAGATCTCACAGTACCACAAGGGGGATTCTTTGCGTTACTTGGTCCCAATGGGGCGGGTAAATCAACAATGATTGGCATCATCAGCTCACTTTTTAAGCCCACAACAGGCAGTGTGCATATTTTTGGCAATGACTTGTTAGAGAACCCTTCGGTTGCTAAGCAATATCTTGGCGTAGTACCGCAAGAGTTTAACTTTAATATGTTCGAAAAAGTCGAAGATATTCTGATTACACAAGCAGGCTATTTTGGTATTTCTGCCAAAGAAGCAAAACCTCGGGCCGAGAGGCTATTGACCGCGCTTGGTTTATGGGACAAGCGCGACAGTATGTCACGCGAGTTATCAGGTGGTATGAAACGTCGTTTGATGATTGCCCGCGCATTGATCCACAAGCCCAAATTATTGATTCTCGATGAACCAACCGCAGGGGTAGACATTGAGCTGCGCCGTTCTATGTGGGAATTCATGCAGCAGATTAATATCGAAGAGAACACCACGATTATTCTGACCACTCATTATCTTGAAGAGGCAGAGCAACTCTGTAAGCGTATCGCTATTTTAGACCATGGTGAGATTCGAATTAATACAGATATGAAGGATTTGCTCGCACAGTTATCGGTTGAGACCTTTGTCTTTGATATCTCTACTCCGCTTGAGCATCCGTTACAATTAACAGGTGTCACCGAAGTGACGCAGCCAGACGATTTTACGCTTGAAGTGACCTTAACAGAAGGTGAGTCATTGAATGGCGTGTTTGCGCAATTGTCTGAGCAAGGTATTACGATTGCTAGTATGCGTAATAAATCCAATCGGTTAGAAGAATTGTTTATGCGCCTTGTCGACAAAAATATCCAGAATGGAGACAGTATGAAGGAGTCAGGACTATGAATCAGAAAATAGTAGTAGACCCTAGTGACAGCATGTCATGGTCCAAAAAATGGATTGCTTTTCAGACGATTTTGCTAAAAGAAGTGCGCCGTATTTTACGTATTTGGCCACAGACTTTATTGCCACCCGTAATTACTATGACGCTATACTTCGTTATCTTCGGTAGGATGATAGGCGATAGAGTGGGTGAGATGGGCGGTGTGCCTTATATGCAATTCATCGTTCCTGGTCTTATTATGATGGCGGTGATTACCAATAGTTACTCTAATGTGGTCTCCAGCTTTTTTAGCGCCAAGTTTACTTCGAGTATTGAGGAGCTGTTGGTTTCTCCTGTCTCTAAGCACGCTATCTTGATGGGTTATGTCAGCGGTGGTATCTTCCGCGGCTTGGCCATCGCTATTATCGTCTCCATCGTCGCGCTATTTTTTACAGATCTTGGCATTGAGCATTTATTTGTGACGGTATTTACTGTGCTTGGCACTTCGATACTCTTTTCGCTTGGCGGCTTTATTAACGCCGTCTTTGCTCGCTCATTTGATGATATTTCTATTATTCCAAGCTTTGTATTAACCCCTTTAACTTTTTTGGGTGGGGTATTTTACTCAATGGAAGGGTTATCAACATTTTGGCAAACTGTCTCCTTACTCAATCCCATTGTCTATATGGTAAACTCGTTTCGCTACGGGATTTTAGGGTATTCTGATGTCAATGTCTGGTATTCAATGGCAGCGATTTTTGTATTCTGTGTGGTGTTTTATATCATCTCTTATCGTCTGCTCAGTGATGGTTCGCGTGTGCGTTTATAATGTCTATGATTTAACTTATGATGTCTATGATTTAAAAGACAGCGCATGCACTGTCTGATTAGTATTTTTAGAATCAATTTTTAACTGTTCAATATTAGGAAGACAGATGAGTATTCACGGCATCTTGGGTGAGCAAACCACCGACTATCCAACTGAGTATAGTCCAGAAACCTTGTATCCTATTGCCCGCAGTATGGGGCGCGCTGCTATTGGCTGGCAAGACGATAAGTTGATGGTTGGCGTCGATTGGTGGCAGGCATTCGAGATGTCTTGGCTTAACCAGCAAGGTATTTCACAGGTTGCCATCGCGCGCTTTAGTATACCCGCTAGTTCTCCATTTATCGTCGAGTCAAAATCACTCAAGCTATATCTAAACAGTATCAACTTTACTGAATTTACTAATTGGGTAGAAGTGCAGACGCTGATTGCCAAAGATTTATCCGCCTGCGTGCAAGCAGACGTACAAGTTGAGTTGTTTGGTCTAAATGATGACCTGAATGATAAAGCAACAGGCTTATTGATTGCTCAGCCTGAGGGTGTCTGTATCGATGATGCCTTAGCAGGTAGCAATGATAAAATCGCATTATGCGAGCATCCTGATGCATCGTTATTGAGTGAGGCCAAAGCGCATGCTAATTTTGAGATAGACAGCACTCAGCATTATAATTTTTATTCAAATCTATTGCGTAGTAATTGTCCGGTGACCAATCAGCCCGATTGGGGCACGCTTGCGGTTTCGATTATCAGTGATAAGACATTCGACGAAGCTGCAATGCTGCGTTATATTTTAAGTTTCCGTCAGCACAATGGCTTTCATGAACAGTGTGTGGAGCAAATATTCGCTGATTTGAGTCAGTACTATGAGCCAAGCGAGCTGATGGTTCGTGCGTGGTATACGCGCCGAGGCGGTATCGATATCAACCCTTGTCGCGTGAGTGATATAAGCTTATTGCCGAAGCCAAGCCGCTTAATTCGTCAGTAGACTAAGAGTGCTTGCTAATATTCATCAAATCCGTTTATATACTTATATAGGCAAATGTTATTTTGCTTTGCTTGGGAGGTCGAGATGAAAGATGCAACTGGTTTTTTGACGGCGCTAGCAGTAGCTGCTTTGTCTGTTTCTCTCATGCAATCGGCACAAGCGGAGTTTATCGAAAATCAATATAACTGTGAAGACGCTTATATGGAAGTGGCTTATGATTGTGGTAACGATGCGATTATAGTCGAAAAAAATCGTCTTAATAAAGTTTATATGAGTGCTTATCGTACTTTGAATACGACACAAAAAGAGCAGTTGGATAAAGAGCAGCGTATATGGTTAAAGGATCGTAATGATAAGTGTGACTTTGAATACGAAGGTCCAATGAATAATTCTGTGGTGTACGCCCAGATTTACGCTAATGTCTGTACTGCTAATGAGAGTCAGAAACGTAGTAAGGCGATTGCTAAAAAATATAATATCAAATAACAATTTTCATTTTTTTATAAGTAAAAAAAGCGCCTATCTCATTAATCGAGATAGGCGCTTTTTATGGCACAGTCTGTGCTAATCAGACTATTTGCCGCTTACTTTTGCTATGACTTCTTCACGGCTAAGCATTTGCTTTTCTGTTTCACGGCGATTGACGTACTCGTATTTGTCTTCAGCAAGATTGCGGTCAGAGACCACGATACGATGCGGAATACCAATCAATTCAAGATCAGCAAACTTAACGCCTGGACGCTCGTTACGATCGTCGAGCAACACATTGACACCTTGAGACTTTAGCTCTTCATACAGCGCAGTAGCGGTTTGCATGACGGTCTCTTCTTTCGACTTCATCGGTATGATAGCCACTTCGAACGGTGCAATCGAGTCAGAAACAGTCGGCGTTTTTGGCCACATGATACCGTTTTCATCGTTGTTCTGTTCGATTGCAGCGGCGATGATGCGACTAACACCAATACCATAGCAACCCATCATTAGGGTAACTGGCTTGCCATCTTCACCTGAAACCTTACAGTTCATCGCTTGTGAATACTTATCACCCAGTTGGAAGATATGACCCACTTCGATACCGCGTTTGATTTTTAGGCTACCTTTACCGTCAGGAGAAGGATCGCCCTCTTGCACATTTCGAACATCGACGATGCGGGTGAGACGGGTATCTCTTGCCCAGTTCATGCCAATAGTGTGCTTGTTAACTTCATTCGCACCAGTGACAAAGTCTGATAAGGCTGCTGCCGAGCGATCGACAAACACAGGCATATCTAAGTCAACACCGATATAACCTTTATGCAGACCAGCTGCTTTCAGTTCTTCATCAGAAGCTAGCGTCAACGGCACGTTGGCTTCTTCGATTTTTTCTGCTTTGATGGTGTTTAATTGATGATCACCGCGCAGCACAATCGCAATCAGCTGTGGCTCATCGTCTTCGGTATGACCATGGACGATTAAGGTTTTAACCGTGGTTGATAATGGGATGTCTAAGTGTTCTGCAACCATTTTACAGCTGGTCATATCTTCGGTTAAGACGTCTTCACGTGCCATCTTAGGCGGCTGACGCTCAGCAGTGCTGACAGATTCTGCTAGTTCAACGTTGGCTGCATAGTCAGATGAGTCTGAGAATGCAATATCATCTTCGCCACTGTCTGCCAAGACATGGAATTCATGCGAGGCAAAACCACCGATAGAGCCTGTGTCCGCTTGTACTGCACGGAAATCTAAGCCCAAGCGGGTAAAGATACGCGTATAAGCGTCATACATATCATGATAAGTTTTAGCCAGTGAGGCCTGATCAACATGAAATGAATAAGCATCTTTCATGGTGAACTCACGCGCACGCATCACGCCAAAACGTGGACGAATCTCATCACGAAATTTACCTTGAATCTGAAAGAAGGTAATCGGTAGCTGTTTATAACTACGTAGCTCGCCCTGAGCAAGATTGGTGATGACTTCTTCATGGGTTGGACCAAGCACAAAATCGCGATCATGGCGGTCTTTAAAGCGCAACAGCTCAAGACCGTAATCATCAAAACGTCCGGTCGTTTGCCAGAGTTCTGCTGGCTGAGTCATTGGCATGAGCACTTCTTGTGCACCGACATTTTGCATCTCTTCACGAACAATACGTTCGACTTTTTGTAAGATGCGCAGCCCCATGGGCAACCAAATATACAGTCCAGAAGCGATTTTGCGAATAAGACCGGCGCGCACCATCAACTGGCTAGAGGCGATATCAGCATCACTAGGGGTTTCTTTTAGAGTGGCAAACAAAAATTGACTGGCTTTCATAAATAAAGCGTAACCTTATCAACGATAAAAAAAATAAGAAATAGTAGGATGTTGAGCGTGTGGCTGAGAGTTTCAGAACCGCCGCAAGCTTACCTTTATTACTTGGTAATAGGCTAGGACATCGCCTAGCTAAAGGATGATTTCACAAAAAATACTTCAGTAACTACTTCCTGCATACAGCAGGGGAAGTTTTTAATTTATGCATCAATATATCGGGCTATTCAAACACCAATTTTCAGGTTAGAAGCCCGAAAAATAAATATATGCTGACATTTTTGTTCATGCAATCTGACTATGTTAGGTAAAGTTTGCCTAAGACGCAATGACTTTTTGTTTTTTCAGGCCGAACGTGACGTAAACAGGTAAATATCACCACAGTAACCCGATGATTTACTGATTTTAAAGGCATTTGTGTGGAAATGTGCGGAAAGATATCGTGCTTTACATAGAGGTATTCATTAAAAATTATGTAGAGGATTGGTAGTTATTACTTGAAGTCGTTGCTCAAAAATAGCATTTATCATTTAGGACGTGATCTTTTGTATAGTCCTAAATGTGTAGTCCTAACTGTGTGTAGTTATAAAAATAAACGATGAAACTTTAAAGGTGCTTATATGAACCGTCCTGATAATCGCTCTCCTGTTGATAACCGTTCGACTAACACACAAGCGAAAAAACCCATTGCTTTGATGTCGTGGCTGGTGTTACTTATTGGGTTGGTCGCTATCGTTTTTGCTATTTATACTGCGCAAAATATAACTGAAGAAGCGCCGATAGAGACCATCACTCGTGAGGGTGTGGTCACGAAGATTCAGCAGCTCAATCGCCTACAAACGGTCGCCTTTAGCGTAGATACTGTCATCACAAGCCAGCGTCCAGGGAGCTGGATGAAGTTATGGCAAGATGAGCAAAAGGGCTTGTTTATCGCCCGTGGTCGCGTAGAGGCAGGGATTGATCTGAGTGCATTGACGCCTGGAATGGTGCAAGTGATACCACCTACTACAGCACAAATTAATGCCACACTAGAGGAAGCGCAGGAAGGCGATAATAATACATCAGCTACTCCAGCTTCTATAATGCCGCAGATTAATATTACTTTGCCACCTTCAGAGATATTTTCAGTCTATTTGGATGATATCGAGATTTATGATTGGCAGACAGGGGCTTTTGGCATGATGCAAGTTGATCCTAAAATATTTGACCAAGCTCAAAGCATGGCAAAAAAAGAAGTGTTAGAGCGTGCCTGCCGTGGTGATGTCATGAATATGGCACTACAGAACGCCCAAACGCAGTTGCAGCAACTGTTTGCGTTGACAGGTGCAATTGTGACGGTTACCACTCAAGGGGCAGGCGCGTGTCAATTGCCAGTAAGTACGTCGTAGATTTTGAGACCTAAATGCTTATTGAGGGCTCTAGTCAAGGCATCTCTTCATTTGTAGCCCACTTAGTTGTTTCCATTCAGATTGAGGACACGCCCTAATATTTTTAGTTTAAAATTATCGATAACCACGCTATCATAGTGGTATATAATGAATTTATTCTAAAAAAAGAATAAAGTACTACTGAAATTGATTTTTCAAAGGCTACGTCTAAATGATGACAAGTCCTAGAAAAATTTATACCAGTCTTATAAATATTGATGATAAGAAAACTCATATAATATAAGAGGTGATGCATATGACAATTTTCAATAATCAACCTGCTGCTAATGATAAGCGCGATAAATCGAATAAAAACCTCAAGCTGACAGAAAGACTTCCGTTTGCGACATGGATATTGTTAATTATCAGCTTCACCTTATTAGCATTTGCTTTATATAGCATTCTAATAAAAACATTAGAGACGCCAAATAACACTCACAATGTTGATGTTCCCGAAAGCACTATGACGGAAGTTAAGTAGCGAAGCGGTTAGTCAGTCACGTGTTTTTTAGCCAATAGACCTTATTCTATGAATATTCGTCTCCCTATGATGCCGTGCTTCATTATTTTTTAAATTCAGCAATCGCCAGTTGCCGTACCGCTTTGTGTTCGACCATTGGTGCGGGGTAATCTACCTTCCCAAACATATCGTCGGTGTTGATAGCTTTACGTATTTTGTCTTCGCTATGCAAGGTGCTGGCAGGCATATCCTTTAATTCAAGTAACCATTCCTTTATAAATTCCCCATCAGGGTCATGCGTTTTGGCTTGGCTAAAGGGATTCATAATACGGAAGTAGGGCGCAGAGTCCGTACCGGTCGAAGCGCTCCACTGCCAGCCGCCATTATTTGAGGCAAAGTCGCCGTCTATCAGCTGCTGCATAAAATAACGCTCGCCCCACCGCCAATCAATCAATAAGTCTTTGGTCAAAAACATCGCGGTGACCATGCGCAAGCGATTGTGCATAAACCCTGTGGCATTTAAGCAACGCATCGCGGCATCGACTAAGGGCACACCAGTCCTGCCCGTACACCACGCATCAAAATCTTCTTGATGATACGACCAATTAATCTTAATATCAGTCTCATGTTTATAAGCCTGATGCTGAATAAGCTTTGGTTTATCCGCTAATACATGACGATAAAAGTCTCGCCACGCCAGCTCACTGATCCAGCGGTTAATATCTTCATTGTCGCCATCATTACCATGCAGTTGTTCTTGTGCTTTAGCCGCTTGCAAGTAGCAAAGTCTGGGACTGATGACCCCAATCGTCAGATACGCTGACAACTGACTGGTGGCGTGCAAGCTTGGCACATCACGGCTGACATCGTAGTTATGAATGTCATCCGCAACGAATTGATCTAAGCGGTGACAAGCCGCCACTTCTCCAGCAGGATAGGCGTCACGTGCGTTAGTAAGCTGTGCCTCACTATCAATATGACTGAGCTGGGTATTATCTGCTAATGACTGTTGGTAGTCTTCAACCACTTTTTGGCTTAACGCTTCTATCGCGTCGACAGTATTGACGGCCTGTTTTGATATTTCCAAAGTAGCCTTGTTGCTATCGATATCACTATCGATTGCTAAAGCTTTATGCATTTGTATGTTGCTAACTTCCAAGGTATGCCGCCACTTTTTATAAAATGGGGTAAATACCTGATACATACTATCGTCATTGGTGGTGATGCTTTTCGGTGGTAAAATGCATTGATCATGCCAGCGTATAAACTCGATGTCATTTTTTGCTAGCAGCTTGTTCGCTTGTGCATCGCGCTCAATCTCATTGCCCTCGTATTCATGATTGGCCATGACGCCGCTAATATTATTGGCTGCACATAAGGCGTTTAATGAATCCGCACAATCAGAGAAACTATCGCAAATCTGTACATGCAAGGTGATATTTAATTGTTTGTGCAAGTCATTTGCCAATATAGGCAAGGTACGGGCGATATGATCGAGTTGAACCAATGACATATCGTGCGTTTGCCATTGCTCAGGCGTGAGGAAAAATACAGCGCTTACTGATGCGTCATTATCATGGGCACGCTCACAAAGCGCTGCTAAAGCAGTGTTGTCATGTAGGCGTAGATCACGGCGAAACCACATCAAATAATGGGCGGGGCTAGTGCTGGTATTATCATTGTTATTGTCATCGTTGTTATCAATGGTATTGGTAGTTGCCGACGCAGTGTTAGACATTAAGTATCCTCATATTAATCAATCGCAATCATAAACAAAACTATGAATAAAAGTATGCTAGGATAAGTTTTTGGATGCAATTGATTTACTCATTGAGTAACAAATCCTCATCATTTTATGCTTAATCGCTATGACAGCCAATCACTGGCTGCTGTACTTTAAGGTCACACCATGCACGTGAAGTTTTGCGGGTTTACCGACGTAGCTGATATTCATACCGCCACCCAATTGGGTGTAGATGCGGTCGGCTTGGTATTCTATCCGCCCAGTCCGCGTGCTGTGACCATTGAACAAGCCAAAACCTTAAGCACCGCCGTTCCTGCCTTTGTCAGCGTCGTCGCCTTGGTGGTTAATATGTCACACGAAGCGCTGGTTGAACTGGCGGATAATGTCGCATTTGATATCATTCAATTCCACGGTGATGAAAGCCCTGAGCAGTGCCAACAATTGGCAAACGCGGTCAATAAACGCTGGATAAAAGCCTTACGTATCAATGCGGAGCAAGACACCCTTGCTAGCGTGAGCGCGTGTATTGATAGCTTTGCAGCGGCAGGGGCGAGTAGTATTTTGCTCGATGCCTATCATCAGCATAAATATGGCGGTACAGGTGCGCGCTTTGATTGGAGCCTTATCCCACATAATAGCTCGTTACCGATTGTCTTAGCGGGCGGTCTTGATGCCCAAAACGTCGCTGCGACGACAGCGCTACCCATTTATGCCGTTGATGTCAGCGGTGGCATCGAGGCAGCTAAAGGTAAAAAAGATGCTGCCAAAATGCGCGCCTTTATGAAAGCGGTCAAACGCGATCGATGGCAAAGCGTGACGGTCACTGACGCCATCTAAGCGATTCATAAAGCACCTTTATCCTTATTTGGTCGTTATTCCGATTTTCTGCTCAAATCTTATTTTTTCGTTCTCCACTATTTATATTAAAAAATACCACTTATTACAGTAGGAATTATCATGAGTCATGTCGCTAACAAAGATTTATCAGCCACGGCACAAGCCGTCAATACTTTTACCAATCCAACTGATGTGCAAGACTTCAATCAGTATCCCGATGCCCGTGGGCACTTTGGTGTGCATGGCGGTCGTTTTGTCTCTGAAACCTTGATGGCAGCGCTAGAAGAGCTAGAAGCGTTATATACCAAAGTCAAAGCCGATCCTGCATTTTGGGAAGAGTATCACAACGATTTGGTCAATTATGTCGGTCGTCCAACACCGCTTTATCATGCTAAGCGTCTCAGTGACGAGATTGGCGGCGCGCAAATTTACTTTAAGCGTGAAGACCTTAACCATACTGGTGCGCATAAGGTAAATAATACCATCGGACAAGCCTTGCTTGCCAAAATGAGCGGCAAGCAACGTATCATCGCTGAGACGGGCGCAGGGCAACATGGCGTAGCGACGGCGACGATTGCCGCACGTTTAGGGTTAGAATGTATCGTCTATATGGGTGCCGATGATGTCGAACGCCAAAAGATGAACGTTTACCGTATGCGTTTGCTTGGTGCGACGGTTGTGCCGGTCACTTCTGGCTCACGTACCCTTAAAGATGCGATGAACGAAGCGATGCGCGACTGGGTTACCAATGTCGATAGCACTTATTACATTATTGGTACGGTCGCTGGCCCGCATCCTTATCCGCTACTCGTGCGTGATTTCCAAGCGATTATCGGTAAAGAAGCGCGCATTCAGCATTTGCAAATGACTGGCAAATTACCAGATGCCCTAGTCGCTTGTGTCGGTGGTGGCTCAAATGCGATTGGTCTGTTCTTTGACTTCCTGAATGATACTGATGTCAAAATGTATGGCGTCGAAGCGACAGGTGATGGTATCGAAACAGGTCGTCATTCAGCGCCACTAGCAGCTGGTCGTATTGGTGTATTGCACGGCAATCGTACTTACCTAATGGCAGATGATGACGGACAGATTCAAGAGACGCATTCTATCTCTGCGGGTCTTGATTATCCAGGCGTTGGCCCTGAGCACAGCTTCTTAAAAGACATGAAGCGCGTTGAATACGTGGGCTGTACTGATAAAGAGTCGTTAGAAGGCTTTCATGAAGTCACGCGCAAAGAAGGTATTATCCCTGCGCTCGAATCTGCGCATGCCGTTGCTTATGCATTGAAGCTAGCTAAGACGATGACGCCTGATCAAACGATTATCGTCAATATGTCAGGTCGCGGTGATAAAGATTTGCATTCAGTAATGAAAGCAGAAGGGATTGAGTTGTAGTAAAAATAGAAGAGTTCAGATTATTGTACAAGAAGGTTTAGCAGCTTATTAAGTTGAATAAATTTTCTATATCTCAATACGGTAATTACTTTGCTCTATAGAGCAAAGTAATTACCAATGTTGCTGGTTATGTTTTTATTATCGATAGTATACCTTGATGAATTTGAACCGCTTAATACCGAGTAAGCCTAGCCAGTTGAGCAAGTATCCAGATCAAGCGGTGCTAACAGCGCCAGTCACAATAAGTGTGGGTGTGCCTACTGAAAGAGTCAGTTTTTGGCAGAGTTATGGTTTATTTGTAGTTGCCACTGTATGGGTAGTGATGTATGTCTTGATGGCCGTTTGGGAGTTTTCGACAAGTTATACGGTTACAACAATTGATGAAATTGTAAGAAGTATTCTTGGGCTTTGGTCTCTTTTAACTATACCCATGTTGTTTTTCGTTATGATGACGTATTGGGTGCATCGTGCCTATAACAGTTTTGTCGTTCCAAATCCATGGGTCGCAAAGCGGTTGACTTGGAAGCATGTGCCAATTATGGTTATTAAAGAAAATAGCATTATCTTTCTATCTCATTTCTTTATATTTATTGATAATCTACATCATGATCAAACAGTAAGCTTCGATGATGTTGAAAAGTTTTCTCTAAATCAAAGCAGTCATTCTGGTATTGGTTTTTCGATAATATATAAAAAAGAACATGTGGAAGCTATGAAAAATGAAGGCAGACGGATTGACGGCTTGTTAGCTCACAAAAAATTTACATTATATGAGCATTACAATATTTTGAATGGTCAACATTATATTGATCTACGTGAAATATTGAATATTATGAATACCTTTCATAAGCAAAAAGCTAATAGTATCGAATATTTATCGCAGGATAATCCTGATAATTTAATGGATATTGGCTGGTAAAAACACATTCAGATAAGCTAAAAATTTATTTAACAAAATTATAAGAGAACACTATGACCCGTATTGAAAGCACTTTTAAAACGTTAAAATCACAAAATAAAAAAGCCCTTATTCCTTATGTAATGGCAGGCGATCCCAATCCAGAGACGACAGTAGGCTTGCTTCATGACTTAGTCAAGCATGGTGCAGATATGATCGAATTGGGCTTACCATTCTCTGATCCAATGGCAGATGGCCCAGTCGTGGCCTTGGCAGGTGAGCGTGCATTAGCCGCAGGTACCAGTACGCGTGATGCATTAAAAATGGTCGCTGAGTTTCGTCAGCAAGATACGCAAACGCCAATCATTTTGATGGGTTATCTCAACCCAGTTGAAATCATTGGTTATGATAACTTTGTTGCGCTGTGTGAGCAGTCTGGCGTAGATGGTATCTTGATGGTTGATTTGCCACCAGCAGAGGCGGGTAGCTTTACCCAGCACTTAACTGACAACTCGATAAATGAGATTTTCTTACTATCCCCAACCACTTTGCCTGAGCGCCGTAAGCAAGTATTAACCCATTGTGGCGGTTATATCTATTATGTGTCATTGAAAGGCGTGACAGGTTCAGCAACGCTAGATACAGCTGCTGTGGCGACCCAAGTACAAGCCATTAAAGCCGCGACAGACCTTCCAGTATGTGTCGGGTTTGGTATCCGTGATGGGGCTTCTGCAAAAGCGATTGGTACTTATGCGGATGGTGTCATCGTTGGCAGTGCGTTGGTACAGAATTTTGCTAATATAGATGCGAGCGATGCGACGGCTGTTGCGGCTGCTCAGCAAAAGATCATGGCTAAGATGGACGAGCTACGCGGCGCGTTGGATAGCTTGAGCGCTTAGATCTATATGGTCATTGCCTTATATGGCGATCGCCTATAGAAATCATCGGTAGCGCAGAATGGGTCGCGTTTGCTGATGGCAGGCGACTCACTGGCATTCATCATCGACATTATATAAGTTCCACTGTATGAACCTGAGAAATAGTCCATAGCGTAGCCACGTTGATTTACGGCTTATAAAGACTTAATATTTATAAGTACTTAGTATTTATAAACACAAGATCAAATGACTTTGCTAAATTTAGTTTACGAGTGTAAACTAATATAATTATGATAGTGGTTTTTAAAATAGCATTTGTTGATAATCCTATCGCTGATCTTTATCCATAAGTACGATAGACTGTGATATGGATATGTAAACGTGTCCCATAACTGCTCATGTTATGCTGGTATTTGACACTTTGTTTAGACAACCATTAAACTCTCAAGGACAAGGGAATGAGCCAACTTGTCGATAAGCCTTTGATGATGGCAAATAATATGACTGATACAATAACAAAACCTGATATGACTAATCCTAATAATACTGAAAAAAACAACGTCGAGCCGAACGGCAACACCGCTGGGCAATCGTGGTTTAATCGCTCAGTACCAGGTATCAAGCAGCAATTGACAGCGCCTTTGACAGCAGTAGAGACTGAACCGTCAACCAAGTGCAGTAATTGCCATTCGATGATTACCAACACTGCGCTTATTTTTAACTGCTATGTATGCCCGCATTGCGATCATCATTTACCGATGAGTGCTCGCGAGCGTCTGCATTGGATATTGGATCAAGTAGATGGTGAGCTTGGGCAAGAATTTACGGCAAAAGATCCGCTAAGATTCGTCGATAGTAAGCCATATCCAAAGCGTATGAGTGAAGCACAAGAAAAAACGGGCGAATCTGAAGCGCTGATTGTCATGTATGGTAAGCTGCGCAATCTTGACGTCGTCGCTTGTGCTTTTGATTTCCGCTTTATGGGCGGCTCGATGGGGTCAGTCGTCGGCGATCGATTTGTCCAAGCGGCTGAAAAAGCGCTTGAAGATAAAGTACCTCTAGTTTGCTTTGCAGCCTCAGGCGGTGCGCGTATGCAAGAGGGGCTGTTGTCTTTGATGCAGATGGCTCGTACCGCAGCGGCAATTGAACGCTTAAGAATTGCTGGCGTGCCGTATATCGTCGTGTTGACCAATCCTGTTTATGGCGGTGTGACTGCATCGCTCGCTATGCTCGGTGATATCCATCTGGCAGAACCAAAAGCCATGATTGGCTTTGCTGGCAAGCGTGTGATTGAGCAAACCGTCCGTGAGACATTAGAAGAACCATTCCAGCGTGCCGAGTTCTTGTTAGAGCATGGCGTGGTCGATGAAGTGGTACATCGTCATCAGCTTATCGATACCATTTATCGCTTGCTGGCGAAGTTATGTGGCGTTCCTAATGTCAATGCTTAGCACCAAATAAACAGCGGATTAAGTTTATAAGTTTTATAACTGCTTAGCAGCGTGTTAATATCTCTAAAATATGCAAAACTCCTTAATAGCATTTATCGTCATATAACGGTAAATGCTATTTTTGGTTTTAGTTAGCAGATACACGGTTTTTATTTTCATAAAATTATATATAGGTTTGCGCCATGTCTGATTCTCAAGCTTCTAATCCCGCTAGCCCCAATGATAAAGCCGATTTAACGGAATGGCTTGATTATATGCAGCAGATACACGTCTCAGCGATAGATATGGGCTTGTCGCGCGTGTTGCCAGTCGCTGAAGCACTGGGTGTGGTACAGTCAGCGAAAGATGATGCTTATGTATTTACCGTGGCAGGCACCAATGGTAAAGGCTCAACGACGGCAGTGATTGCACAGATGTGCCAAGCAGCAGGTTATAAAACTGCTCTCTATCAATCACCGCATCTCAGCGCCTTTAACGAGCGGGTACGCATTAATGGCGAAATGGTCAGCGATGAGACATTAATCAACGCTTTTAACAAAGTAGAAGCAGCACGGTTACAGTGCGCTTTGACGTTGTCGTTTTTTGAGATGACGACATTGGCTGCTTTATTGATATTTGCCGAAGCCGATTGTGATGTATGGGTATTAGAAGTGGGACTCGGTGGGCGCTTAGATGTCGTCAATATTATCGACCCTGACATGGCGGTGATTACCAATATTGGTATCGATCATGTCGATTGGCTCGGTGACAATGTCGAAGATATTGGTCGCGAAAAAGCAGGAATCTTACGCAATGGTATTCCCCTAATTTATGGCGCTACCGATATGCCAACCAGTGTGCAACAGGCTATCGATAAGAATCAAGCAACTTGTTATCAAGTAGGGCAAGATTTTCATTATCGCGAGATTGATGCAATTACTTGGCAATATAGTAATGCTGCTGTTACTCTACAATTGCCACGACCAGCACTGTCATTGACCAATACTGCCAATGCCTTATCAGCAGTGTTAGCCAGTTCATTAGAAATCGATATTGCTGCTATTGAGCAGGCGCTACAGACCGTTAAATTGGCAGGTCGCTTTGATTATAGAGGGTTAGAGAATCGGCACTGGCTATTTGATGTGGCACATAACGAGCAAGGGGTTGAGTTTTTATTAGCGCAATTATCACCGCTCTGGCAGCAGCATGTGGCGAAGCAAAATAATGATGAACAAACTGATAGCACACCTGCAACCATTAAAATGCTATTTTCCATGTTGGCGGATAAAGATATCGACAAGGTCGTGCAGCGTTTGACCGAATCAGGCTTGCCGATTAGTGATTGGTTCATCGCTGAAATTGATTATCCACGCGCGGCAAGTACTCAGCAGTTGCAAAATATCTTAAGTAACTATGTGGATAGTACGCAAATACATGAGTTTAAACGTTTATCAGAAGCGACGCAGGCCGTTATCAATGGCAGTCAACCACAAGATCTCATTGTCGTTTGTGGCTCCTTTCATACTATTGGTGAGGCATTGGCAGCACTTGAAAAATGAGAAATTAAGTGAAAATATGACGGGTTTAATGTTAATCTTAACAGCAGCGTGAGAGCAGACAGCATAAAAAATATACTTTATAATCAAAGAGCTTTTGCAAACAAAGAGGCTTTTTATAAGGTATTTTATAGAGTGCTTTATAAAAAGTACTTTCATAAAGAATAGCTTTCATAAAAAAGTGCTGTTATAAATATGACATAATCTTTGAGAGAGGATGGCAGTAACTGGCGGCAGTGGCTATTTATCAAGACGACTGGTAGGATATTATCTGATAGGGTTTTAACAATAACCGCGCTGACCAATCAACCTTATTACCAACTAAGAGACGTAAACGGATGAACTTTTCGAGACAAGCCTTATTGGGCATTGGGATGATTATCGGCGGTAGCGTAATGCTATATGCCATGGTGCAACAAATTGGTGATGGTAATACATCCGAGCCAGCGACGGCAATGGTCGATAAGCCAAGTGCCGAGCAAGAGGCGCCGCAGCCACTGACCACTGACATCGACACTGAAAAGCGTATCCTGGCGCAAAAGCAAAAAGAACGTGCTGCGCGGGTAGCTGAGCAAGAAAAACGGGCGCAACAGTTTTTGACGGAGCAAGAGACTGCGGAGGCGCAAGCCTTGGCAAAATCGCGTGCGGAAAATCAGCAGTATATAGCCAATAGTGCACCAACTGCCGACGATGACGACAGTTCAGAAGCTGCTCAAAATGTGGTTCAAACATCAAGCGCACAGCCTAGTACTAATGATGAAGCAACTGCCGCGGCGACCAACACGAGCGATAGCGATAAGCAAAAGGCCGCTCAAGCCCAGCAACAAGAAGCCAAAAAACAGGCCGTACTAAAAGAACAAGCTGCCGCCAAAAAAGAAGCGGAAGCCAAGCGCCAAGCGGAAGCGAAAAAGCAAGCTGATGCTCAGACCATGGCTGAGAAAAAGAAACAAGCAGTGGAACAAGCAGCAGAAGCCGCCAAAAATGAGCCACCAAAATCGCCTTCTGACTATCAAGTAAAAAGAGGTGATGGGCTGATAAAACTGGCGCGGCAATACAACATGCCCGTAGAAGTATTGGCACAAGCGAATAACCTTTCGCCATCGACATCGCTACAACTGGGTCAGAGTATTACCATTCCATCGCGCAAGCAGGTGGATCGTTTAGCACGTGAAGCAGTAGCAGCTGAACAGGCTCGTGAAGAAAAACGCAAAAAAGAAGATGCGCTCGCAAAAAAATCGACTGATGCCAAACGCGACGCTCAGCAAAAACTCAGTGAAGCCCGTAAAGAAGTCAAAGAAACCGATGCCAAAGGCAGCTTTGGGGTGCAGGTTGCCTTGGCGAATGACCAAGCCAAAGCCGATGAATTGGCCAAAAAATTCAAATCAGCAGGTTATCAAGTGAAGACCAGTGCTACCAGTCGCGGCGTCCGAGTCGTCGTCGGTCCTGAGCGTGGCAAAGTCGCGGCCTTGGCATTAAAAGACAAAATCAATAGCGATCCCAAAGTAAATACGACGAGCGCTTGGGTGCTTTATTGGCGTTAAGATAGAGGCTCGTCTACTATCATTAAATGATTACATCTGAATAGAAGAGACATTTTTCAAGATATTGGTTGGGTCTTTATTCGCTTTCTATCAAAACACGACATATGCTGTCGTGTTTTTTTGCTTTATAGATTGCCGAGTGGCGCATCCTTAGTTAAGATGAGCGCCATTTTTATTATCTCTTTTTGTATAACCTGTCAGCCTATAAAGGTTGCCCTGCTGTGATCGGCCCGTCATGGATTCAGTGCGAATGATGACACTCAGCCAATCACTTTCATATTGTATAAGGTAAAACCATGTCATTTGGCGTTATATTTTTAATATTGGCTGTTGGGTTTTTAGGGCTGATTACCGTACCAAAGCTATTGAAAAAACCCCCAGTCGTTGAGCCTGATCCAAAGCCAGTACGCGGCGATGAGCTGGCTATTTGGCCATTTGCACCGATGCCCATCATGACCGATACCGAGGTAATATTTTTTAATAAGTTAAAAAATGCATTGCCGGAATATCATATATTTGTCCAAGTTCAGCTGTCACGCATCATCGAAGCCAATAGTGATGAGACCTCTGAGCGTAGCTTTTGGTTCAATCGTATCTGCCGTCAAAGCGTGGATTATGTGATCGTGGATGTCGATGCTCAGACTACATTAGTCGCTATAGAGCTTGATGATTGGACGCATAGTAGCAAAGCACGTCAAAAAGCAGACGATAAAAAAGACAAAGCTCTAGCCAGTGCAGGTATTGCCATGGTTCGCTTTCACGCTGAGCGCATGCCCAGTGCTGATATGCTCAGATATGAGCTGATGCAGGTGATTGAGAGTTATTGAGCGTTAGTAGATAAAACCTTTAGGAATAATGCTTAATCAGTTGCTTTTCTCATCATGCTGTTTCGGGTAAATGACGATGGGTCTATCACCCTCAAAGTATAATCCTGTTTTTAAGATACCGTTTTCAGAATGGATAAGTGCCGACGGACGTTCATCATAAAAGTCGCGTTTGCTAAACCATTCAATATAATGAGCAGCGCGCAAGGCTCTGATATCAAGCATCGCGAGAGTGCTCGTGTCGTACTTATCGCACCATTCGTGCATGGGAAAGCTCGGTGCTAGCCAAGCAGGGTAGCTAAAGTTACTGGTATCCATTGGTAAAAAGAATCGTCCTTTTATAATGCCATAACGTTTATCAATTTTAACTTGCCCATGATTTTCTGTATCTACCCACACCGCCCGAAACTGCTTGGTCTGCATATGTGTCATCTTGCGCTGCAAATTGTCATTGGCATTAATCCCAACCCAATTAACAGGTTCAAACGGTGCTGACCCCATAAAAAACTTGATGGCCAGCTCCCAATGCTCAACCAGCTTGTCTCGATGGTTATACAAAATTAGATCTATTTCGCCAGTCGTTTGCTTGCCGTTAAATAACTGTACGTTATTAGCGAGCGTCTCGTACGGATGCAGCTTGCGCGCAAACCCATCCTCTAACCAAAATGACAGTAACCCTTCAAAGTGAAATCCTAATCGATTGGGACTTGGGCGCTTGAGTAAATAACGCGTCAGATCTTGATAGGTGGCAGTGGTGTCTAGCTCTGTTAATCGTTGCTCGTACGCCTCAAACTGTGCTTGCCAAAAGCTAACGCTATGAACTGAAATAGCATGTGTATTTTCATGCGGTGCAAAGTCTATCCACTGTGTTAAGACGTTAGGACAAGCAAGCGCATACGCCAAATCACGCACATAAGGTCGGCGGTAACGCTCCCAAGAGGCATCAGCTATCAGGCGGGTAGAGGTGGGCTGAGCGATAGGCTCTGACATAAGGTGAACCAGTGTAAAGGTGTAGCATTTACCCTAACGGCTCGCTCTATAAAAGTCTATAGGACACGAGTATCGGCTAGGGTAGTGCTCAGTTTTTTTACTTTAAAACATGATGTTAATGTGATGGATATGAATACTGATATCAGGTGGTGATAGCAAGTAAGGTAATAGAATACTGAGTACCATTTTTAATATTGGCAGTAGCCATTTTGATAAGTTGCTGGGCGCGTTATGCGGTGGTTTTTTCTCTAGATTAGGCGGGGTATAGTCTTGCTGAGTCATTATCTAGCTCCATGTTATGTCGTTACACTACGATGTGTGACGTTTCATGGATTTATTCTATGAAATAGAGTCGATTAAGAAAATTCCCTTAACCTACGTTTATATAGGTTAAGCTAGGTTGAAGTACATTTAAGCTATGATTGCGGTCTGCCTGCTTCACTAGCATAATCAGGAGCTATATCTCTAATCCAAGGTTTAAGGCTTCTTGCTTGATCTGGTAGTTCATTGCTAAATCCTAACTTATGTAATTTAGCCCATACGATGTTAGTCATATCACTCATTCTTACTTCTTGACCTTTATCTGCTTGCCATTCTTTTTCAGCGATATGTCTAGCAATATGCTGAGCCAGTGCTTTGCCTTGACTTAATCCTTTTCTACCTAGAGTAATGGGACTGAAGTTAGTTTGAATATTTTCTGTTATATCATTACCTAGTATAAGTTGTTCAAGCTTAACTAAATCATCATCAAGTATTATCAAATCGTCCAAAGTTATTTCGAAATAAGGCTCTATAATTAATAATTTGTTCTCCTCTTTGTGTACGCAAAAGTAGTCAATTATTTTCAAGGAACATTTTTCAATAGCATTATTCAAAGCTGCATCTAGTTCTTCTTCCAAATCATAATAAATTTCAATTTTCGGATAATGTGCCAGCGTAAAACCCACGCTATTGTTGAACTTATTCAATAAGTAAGGCTTTATAAACTCTAGATTATTCGATTCTGCCTTTAAATTATCTATCGGCAATAACCCTTCAAATAAATCTCCTTCTCCAATATTTTGAGTATCTATTTTATGTATTAAAGGTAGTGTTTCAATCGCTTCATTCTTTATTTGAAGAAAAGCACCTCTATCATTTAGTAATTCTGACAACATATCATCAATTACGCCATTTATTTTCTTATTGTATTCTCTCCGTTCTAGCTTTTCAGCTTCACTCATATCTGAGTATTTTTGATTTTCTTTTGATAAAAATGATTCAAATACATAGTCTCCATCAATACTAAAGTTTTTTCCATATATAAATAAACGTACTTTATATTCAATTGCTTTTTTAAGTAGCTTAATAGGAGTAGTATTTTGAGTGGCATGCTTAACATTCAAAAAATCAGAAGCTTCTTGAAGTTTATAATAGCTAAATTGTCCAATATTTAGGTTGAACACAATTCATATCCTTAAATAAAAATAATTACAAGTAAATACCAATTTAAAGCCATATTACAGCTGATTTTCAGCAACTGATTGTACCTTGCAAGGCTATTATTTATTCATTCAAGACATCATACAATTACCAATCAAATTTAGCACAAAAAAAAGCCAACCATTGAAAACAATGATTGGCTTTTCTCTTTACTACTATGTTTGGTCGGAACGGCAGGATTTGAACCTGCGACCACTACACCCCCAGTGTAGTGCGCTACCAGACTGCGCTACGCCCCGAATGACTGACTATTTTACGCAAAATTAGGCATATTGCAAGGGCTATTTATTTTAGCCAAAATCTATAACCTTAATTTACGTATCACAGTCAGCATAACCAATCAGCAATTAACCTTAACCCAGTAGCTCTTTTAGAATTTGGTTGACTTGCTGCGGGTTGGCACTACCGCGACTGGCTTTCATGACTTGACCGACCAGACCGTTAAAGGCTTTTTCTTTACCGCCACGATACTCATCCACCATCGCTTCGTTTTTAGCAATGACTTCTTCAACGATGGCTTTGATAGCGCCCGTATCGGTTTCTTGCTTGAGACCTTTTTCTTCGATGATTTTGTCAGCGGCATCATCAGCATCACCGCCCGCGCGTTCATACAGGGCACTAAAGACTTTCTTAGCCAACTTGCCAGATAGGGTATCGTCTTTGATACGCGCTAGCATGCCAGCCAATTGCTTGGCGCTGATAGGGGAGTCGATGATATCTTTGTCATCTTTGTTCAGTGCGCCGAGTAGATCGCCCATGACCCAGTTGCCTGCCATTTTGGCATCTGATTGTCCTACTTCAGCGACGACTGCTTCGAAGTAATCGGCAATTTGACGGCTACCAGTTAAGATACGAGCGTCATACTCTGACAGACCAAGTGCTTCTTCAAAGCGAGCACGACGAGCCACTGGTAGCTCAGGCATCGCCGCTTTGATCGCATCAACCGTATGCTGCTCGATGCGGACAGGCAGTAGGTCAGGATCAGGGAAGTAGCGATAGTCGTTGGCGTCTTCTTTGGTACGCATCGTACGAGTTTCGTCGCGCTCTGGGTCATATAGCATCGTCGCTTGCACGACTTTACCGCCGTCTTCAACGATGTCGATTTGACGCTCGATTTCACGATTGATGGCGCGTTCGATAAAGCGGAACGAGTTTAAGTTCTTTAGCTCAGTACGCGTGCCCAATTCTGCACCCGGCTTACGCACAGAAACGTTACAGTCGCAGCGGAACGAGCCTTCTGCCATGACCGCATCTGAGATACCCAACCACGTGACCAGCTGATGAATGGCTTTAATATAGGCCAGTGCTTCGTGAGCAGAGCGCATATCAGGCTCAGAGACGATTTCGATTAATGGTGTACCAGCACGGTTGAGATCGACACCAGTCATACCATCGACAGCATCATGGACAGATTTACCAGCGTCTTCTTCTAAATGCGCGCGGGTGATACCCATACGTTTCGGATATTCGTTCTTTTCGCCTTCATTAACCACGACATCGATATACCCTTCGCCAACGATCGGGTTGGCCATCTGAGTAATTTGATAGCCTTTAGGCAAATCAGGATAAAAGTAGTTTTTACGGTCAAAGGTATTAAATAGACCCAGCTCAGCATTGACGCCAATGCCGAATTTTAGCGCACGATCGACTACGCCAGCATTTAGCACTGGCAAGACACCAGGCAGACCCAAATCTACAATACTGGCTTGTGTGTTTGGCTCGTGACCGAAGTCAGTGGGCGCACTTGAGAAAATCTTACTTTCCGTATTTAGCTGGCAGTGAATCTCGATACCGATGACGACTTCGTAACCATCAACGAACAGCTCTTTACGAACAGCGTGCTCGCGAACGGCATTGTTATCAGTAGTTGCTGTGTTCATTATACCGTCTCCTTTGCGATGGCAGAGTGCTGTAGATGATGATCTGTATGCTGCTGGAATAGATGCGCAGTCGTGAGCAGTTGACTCTCTTGCCAATGCTTACCGATTAATTGTAAGCCAATTGGTAGACCGTCTGAGGTCAAACCGACTGGTTGGCTGAGCGCAGGCAGACCGGCTAAGTTAACACCGATGGTATAAACATCGCCCAAATACATGGTAGCAGGATCGAGGTCTTCAGCAAGCTTGTAAGCAGCCGTTGGTGCCGTTGGGCTGGCGATGACATCACAGTTGGCAAAAGCGCCTTCGAAATCTTTAACGATTAAGCGGCGTATTTTTTGTGCTTTAGTATAATAAGCATCGAAATAACCAGCAGATAATGCGTAAGTGCCCGTCAAGATACGGCGCTGTACTTCAGGACCAAAACCTTCAGAACGTGAGCGCGTATATAGATCGATAAGATCGGTTGGGTTTTCACAGCGATAGCCAAAGCGCACGCCATCGAAGCGTGACAGGTTAGATGATGCTTCGGCAGGAGCCAGCATGTAGTAAGTCGCCAGCGTGATTTCAGGATCAGTAATGTTCACTTCTACGATGGTTGCGCCCAACTCTTCGTATTTTGTCAAAGCAGCACGTACGGCTGTTTCTACTTCAGCATCAAGCCCTTTAGTGAAGTATTCTTTAGCGACACCGATACGTAGACCAGCAAAGGGTTTATCACCAGCGGCTGCTTCTGCATCGTTGAGGTCTTGTACGTAGTCAGGCATGTCATACTTGATAGACGTTGCATCGCGTGGATCGTGCCCGATCATTGGTTGCAATAGATAAGCGCAATCTTTGGCACTACGACCCATACTACCAGCTTGATCCAGACTTGAGGCATAGGCAATCATACCGAAGCGAGAGACGCGACCATAAGTGGGCTTGATACCAGTTAGACCACAAAATGACGCAGGCTGACGAATAGAGCCGCCGGTGTCACTACCGGTTGCGACTGGCACAAAACCTGCGGCAACCGCGGCAGCACTGCCACCTGATGAACCACCAGGGACGCGCTCTAGATTCCAAGGGTTTTGCACCGTACCGTAGTATGAGCTGCTATTGTCTGAGCCCATCGCAAACTCATCCATGTTGAGCTTACCTAAGCTAATCATGCCTGCTTTGTCGATGTTTGACACGATAGTAGCATTATAAGGTGACACAAAGTTATGTAGCATCTTTGAGCCACAAGTCGTCAGTACGCCTTGGGTACAAAAAATATCTTTGTGCGCCATCGGTACACCAAGTAATGGGCGTTGATCGCCTTGCGCCCGCATCTCGTCCGCTGCTTGCGCTTGTGCGCGTGCTGTCTCAGAGGTATGAGTGATAAAGCTATTAATCTTGCTGTCTAGCGCATCGATACGCTTGATATAGTGTTCTGTCAGCTCAAGGCTACTAAATTGTTTGTCTTGTAAGCCAGTAATCAACTGCTGAGTACTTAATAAATGAAGTTCAGACATAGGGTGTCGTCCGTCAAAATGTTAATAGCATAAAATAAAATGAGATAAAGGCAGAAATAGAGCCGACCAATTATTCAATCACTTGTGGTACCAGATACAAACCGTCTTCAACTGCTGGCGCAACCGATTGGTTGCGCGCGCGGTTGATATCGTGTTTGGCGACGTCGGCACGCAAGTCTTGGCAAGCCTCATGGATATTCGATAGTGGTTTAACATCAGTCGTGTCCACATTACCAAGCGTATGCATCAGTTTTAATACTTTGCTGATTTCGTTGGCATAGCTGTTGGCGGTCGTTTCATCGACACCCAAGCGCGCAAGGCTGGCAACTTCTAGGATTTCTTCACGGCTGACATTGCTGTCAGACGTTGCTGGTTGCTGTGACATAGTTTCTCCAGTGAAGGACAGTTTTCGTTAGAGTAAGTAGGTTTAAAAATAGCGCTTAAAACAAATACTTAAAAAGCCGCTGTTAAAACCAGTTATTAAAATTAAATCGCTGTTAAAAGCAACCACTATAATTGGCTACTAAAATAAAAGTGAGATAGCATAGGCTTATTATAAAGCATCTGACCCAAGTTTACAGAGCCTGACGCTTGATTGCTGCACAATCTCAACCAAGCCACCATGATTCACAAAGATTTGCAAAATTGACCGCATGATTCTCAATTGCTTACCCATTACGTTCTGAAATACGTTACAGTATGCACCTGTGATGCTAGGCAAAACTATCATTTGCCTGTAGAGCCTTGTTAGTTATTGAATTAAATGATGTTTCATTAGATCGAATGGTATTCACTGCCATTTCAAACTTTGTAACAACTTTTAGCGTTTAAGATCAAAATCCTGCCTTACTGATGCAAATACCTGTGTTTTTTTTGAGCTAAATCGGTATAATTTAGCTCAGTTTTGTCATTTCATCATTATTGCTTAGGTTTGACTTGTTGCGATGCACCAATTTCGCCACAGTTGATGTCTAACGACGACCTGCTCAACACTGACGAGTAACCCTCTCAGTCACTCTCATTCGCCTCATTCGTAAGACGCTGGATATATTAGTCATGAACCTGTTTGGATTTTTATCAAATAATATCGCTATCGACCTTGGTACTGCGAACACTTTAATTTTTATTCCTAATAAAGGCGTGGTGCTCGATGAGCCTACGGTGGTCGCGCTACGAAGCAATCGTACCCATAACCCTACCGTTGCTGCGGTTGGCATCGATGCCAAGCAGATGCTTGGTCGTACGCCTGCCAATATCACGGCGATTCGTCCCCTAAAAGACGGCGTGATTGCTGACTTTGAAGTGACCCAAAAAATGCTTAAGCACTTTATCGGCAAGGTAAAGGCGAAGCGTTTTATGGCACAGCCCAACGTGGTCGTTTGTGTGCCATGCAAATCAACTCTCGTTGAACGCAAAGCCATCCGTGAAGCCGTATCATCAGCGGGCGCAAGCAAAGTGCTATTGCTAGAAGAGCCGATGGCCGCTGCTATTGGTGCTGGCATGCCAGTGCATGAAGCGAGTGGCTCAATGGTGGTCGATATCGGTGGTGGTACAACTGAGATTGCGGTTATTGCTCTATCAGGTTGCGTGTATGCCGAGTCGATTCGTATCGGTGGCGACATATTTGATGAAGCCATCATCACCCATGTACGCCGTACCCACGGTTGTGTGATTGGTGAAACCACTGCTGAGCGTATCAAAAAAGAAGTAGGCTCGGCCCTGAATGAAGACAGTCAATTAGAAGTCGAAGTTCGTGGTCGTAGCATGGCAGAAGGCGTGCCAAAGACCTTTACGGTCAATTCAGAAGAAGTGCAAAAAGCGTTAAGCGACCCACTAAGCGGTATTGTCAGTGCGGTAAAAGCAGCACTTGAGCAAACTCCACCTGAGCTGTCATCAGATATTGCCGAGCGTGGTATTGTCTTGACCGGTGGCGGTGCATTGTTGCGTGATTTAGACAAGCTGATTTCAAGAGAGACGGGTTTGCCAGTGACAGTCGCTGACGATCCATTGACTTGCGTCAGTCGTGGTGGCGGTATCGCCCTCGACTTTATCAATAATAAAAGCTTAAATATGATTTTTGTTTAAGTGACCATTTGTTTAAGTAGCTTTTTATTTAAATGAACATCAGTTGCTGTTAACCGTGATTTTTTACAAGCATGCTTCAGTGACGGTTAACACGATTGTCAAACATTCGATTTAACGATAAAAGTAAATAACGATAAAGGTAGCCAGTTGCGCTGCCTTTAATCATATTACTAATTGCCAGCTACAAGCATCGCCACTAAATGCTGATAACGATGAGATCATTAAACATTGTTATAACTAGCGCTAGGTATTGCTCACATTAGAAAACCTTAATTAGATGACTTATGACGCCAAGTATTTTTGCACGCCAGCCATTAGCACTTCGTAAGGCTGCTATTGTATTGATAGTAGCGTTGATAATGATGTGGTTCGATAGCAAAAATCCGGAATGGTTCAGTCCTGTACGCAATACCAGCCATGCCGCTATGCAGCCTATCTATGAATTGTCACTATTGCCAAGCTATGCTAAGCATTGGGCAAGTGGCAGCTTACAATCAAAAGAAGCGCTACGCCGCGAAAACATGCAATTAAAATCGCAGTTGATTCACGCGCAGGCCAAGCTCCAGCAGCAAGATTATATTTTGGCACAAAATGCGCGCTTGCAAGGCATCTTGTCGACTACCAAACCTGAACAGTTTGAGCTAAATTTGGCACAGGTTATCGGTACAGACACCAATTTACTTCGCCAAATCGTCGTGCTTAATAAAGGCGCGCAAGATGGCGTGCAAGTCGGTCAAACGGTCATCGACGAAGATGGCATATTGGGTCAGATTATCAATGTTTATCCCAATACCAGTCGCTTACTGCTCATTACTGATGAGCAGCAGTCGGTAGCAGTAACGGTTAAACGTACGGGTCAGCGGGCGATTGTGACGGGTCAAGGAATACCCACTTCTTTAAGCCTCAATTATGTCTTCAAAACCTCAGACGTGCGCGTGGGTGACGAGCTGGTTTCTTCAGGTTTAGGTGGCCGCATTCCAGCAGGCTATCGAGTCGGTCGGATCGCTCATGTCAAAGACACGCAAGCAGATAACTTCAGAAGTATTGAAGTCACGCCAGCGGCAAATTTTATCGATAATGCCTATGTATTAGTGCTTCAAGACAAGCTGATAGATAAAAGTAATGTGGGTTTCGATAGTAATGGCGGCTGATATTCAATTTATACATCGCTAACCACTTTGCCGGGCTCGCTCTATAGTGTCTTCACCCATACCTTTTTAGTGATGTTTTTTCAGCTAAATAGACGTTCAAATGGCCGCCACCAAACACTCGCTAAGGTAGGTATTCATGACGTATTCTGACTCTAGGCACCCAATCGGGATCTTGCTCATTGCGATTGTTACCAGCTTTGTCGTTGCCTCATCGCTCAATGTCTATCCATTAAGTCCTAGTATGGCTACCTTGCGTCCCATGATTATGATCATGGTGCTGATTTTTTGGCTGCTGTTTCAGCCACGTTACGTTGGTATCTTTACCGCGTTTACCATTGGTTTAGCGGCAGACCTTTTGATGGACACCCATTTAGGTCAGCAAGCTTTTGCTGCTGTGATGGTGGCACTTGTTATCAAGATCAGTAGCATTTATGTCAGAAAGTTAAATACTGTCAATGCTTGGCTTATCGCTTCATTAGGCTTGCTGCTGTTTCAACTGAGTTTGTGGATGCTACAGATGTTTATCCAAAACATTTTTGTCGCGCAGTCTGCCTTTTCCTTATTGATGAGTATAGTCAGCTGGCCTCTAGTGCTCTTAGTGTTACGAAAATTTGCGCGTTAATCAATTCAGTTACTACCTCAATAATTTCTTTTGAGAGCCTTTCTGTTATTAGTAGTGTTAATGTGATTGGCAGTAGAATTTATGCTCAACATGAAAGCTGCCAATCCTGAAAGTCTCTGTGCCTTTGATAATTAATATGATCATAAAATAAGAGAATAGCGATGGATATTATTTTAGCCTCTGGTTCACCGCGTCGTCGGGAGTTGCTCGCTAGAGCGCAGTTGGATTTTACGGTCATGAGCGTCGATATCGATGAAACACCACAAGATAATGAGCTACCAAAAAACTATATTGAGCGTATGGTCGCTGCCAAAGCGGCTGCCGCAGTACAACAGCTAAATGACACCGTTGAAAAAAACAAAGACAATCTCGCTGAGCAGCTTATTATTTTGACCTCTGATACCATTGGTGTGCTACCAGATGGTCAGACGGTACTGGTAAAACCAGCCGATCGCGAGCACGCTTATCGTATGTGGCAGCAAATGTCAGATAATACCCATGAAGTATGGACGGCAGTACAAGCTACCCATGTATCCTTAGTTTCTACGCACACTCATACAGAAAACCATGAGCCAGTATTCCAAGTCGTCAAGCAACAACAACTCACCGAACGTACGGCAGTCACCTTTATACCTCTGACGACGGAGATGATGAGCTGTTATTGGGAGAGTGGCGAACCTGCTGATAAAGCAGGTGGCTACGGTATTCAAGGTTTGGGTGCTGCCTGGGTTAGCCGTATCAATGGTAGCTATACCAATGTCGTCGGCTTGCCGCTTTCGCAAACGCTGGCATTGCTTAAAGATATTCTAAATACTGGCACTCGTTAAAAAGCCACAATGGTAGAGCAGCCCTGGTCAATGCGCTAAAAGCCCGCCGTTCATTGTCTGCACATAACGACACGCTAGGGTAATGGGCAAGAGCAAGTTGCATTTGTTACACTGTAAATCTAATAGACGATGACTGTCTAACAAGAAAGCTGAAAGATAAGAGAAAACATTATGTCCGAAGAGCTGCTGATTAATATTAGTCCAATGGAGTCGCGTGTCGCCGTGCTAGACAACGGCATTTTGGGCGAGATCTATATTGAGCGACATCACAAACTGGGTTTGGTTGGTAATATCTATCTGGGTACTGTTGTGCGTGTCCTTCCGGGTATGCAAGCGGCCTTTGTTGATATCGGTCAGTCACGGACAGCGTTTTTACATGTCAATGATATGCAGCGCGAGCCTCGCCCAATAGTAGAAAGAAAAAATAAAGCACCTGAGGAGAGTAAGAAGGAGGCAAATACGAATACAGACAACACTGTGGTGGAAAACGGTGTTGATAGTTTAGACGTCAGCCCGCCAGTGGTCAGTGCGCAAAGTACCGATGTCGTTCCTGTTTCTAAAACCCTTATCCAGCACCGCTTGCATGAAAGCCAACGTATTCTTGTCCAAGTGACAAAAGACCAATTGGGCAGTAAAGGCGCTCGCCTTACCACCAACGTCTCTCTGCCGTCGCGCTATCTGGTATATTTGCCATCGAGTGATCATATCGGCATATCACAGCGTATCGATGGCGAAGAAGAGCGTAACCGTCTCAAGACTGAGCTAAATAGTTTGATGCAAACCGTCAACCTAAAAGGTGGGCTGATTGCTCGTACAGCTGCCGAGCGTGTGCCTGTTGATAAACTAGAAGAAGACATTTATTATTTGTTACAGCTTTGGCGGACTATCTGCGCGCGTCGTCAGGAAATCAATCATCATCAAAGCTCAGAGCTTATTTACCAAGAGTTGGCTCTGCCACTACGCTCGATTCGTGACCTAGTACATACCGATACCGCAAAAGTCGTCATTGATAATGCACAAATCTACGAGCAAGTCAGGCATTTCGCTAAAGAGTTCGTGCCTTTCGTCTATGATCGAATTGTGCATTATACCGCGGAGCAATCTTTATTTGACGTTCATCGGGTTGAAGACGATTTACGTGATGCTTTAAAACGTCGCGTTGACTTAAAGTCAGGTGGCTACTTAATTATTGACCAGACCGAAGCGATGACCACGATTGATGTCAACACAGGTTCTTTTGTTGGTGGACGTTCATTAGAAGATACGGTTTACAAAACCAACTTAGAAGCCACTCATGCCATCGCTCGACAGCTGCGTTTGCGCAATCTTGGCGGTATTATTATCCTAGACTTCATTGATATGTTGGAGCAGCAGCATAAAGATGACGTGCTGGAGAGTTTACAGTCGCAACTGGCACAAGACTATGCCAAGACGAAGATTACCCAAGTCAGTGAACTTGGTTTGGTAGAGATGACTCGTAAACGTACTCGTGAATCGCTAGGGCAGCAGTTGTGTGAGCCGTGTTCAACTTGTCAAGGCCGCGGCTTTGTCAAAACCGCTGAAACCGTTTGCTTTGAGATATTCCGTGAAATCATGCGCTGTGCTCGTACCTATAATTCTCCTAAGAAGTTTACGGTGGTTGCCCATGCCGCAGTCATTGATTTATTACTCACCTCAGAGTCGGATACGGTAGCAGATTTAGAGTATCTGCTGGGTAGGGTGATTACTTTTGATGTCGAAAATCTCTATACCCAAGAGCAGTATGATATTGTTCTAGACTAATGGTTTGCCCATCACTAAGATATTTAACGCGAATTATCGACTACAAGTGACATTGTTTATAAAGCCTAATATCTTGAAATGCCATAGATATTGCTCTTGCAATGACTGAAATACTATGTATAATATATACCACTGAATTATATATGCGCAGCCAATCAAACAGCTGGCGCTATGACAGCTAGAGCATCGTTTCTAGCACTATTTCATTATGCCTTTGCTGACATCCTATTATGGAAGGGTCGGCGGGGCTTTAAACTATTTTGCTTTTGGCACGCTACAAGTTCGGATAAAGAACTCATTCTGGTTAAGAACAGAAGGCAGCTTTAAGTAAATATTTAACCAAACGGCTTTTGGTCATATCTTTGCAAAGCAAGAATGACGAAAGCACATATTAGGAGCTTGCTGGCATGGCTAACCAGAGAATCCGTATCCGTCTTAAGTCTTTTGATCATCGTCTGATTGATCAATCTGCACAAGAGATTGTTGATACTGCAAAGCGCACCGGTGCGCAAGTTTGTGGTCCTGTACCGTTGCCGACTCGCATTGAGCGCTTCAACGTTCTAACTTCACCACACGTAAACAAAGACGCTCGTGATCAGTACGAAATCCGTACTCATAAGCGTATGGTTGACATTGTTCAACCTACCGATAAAACTGTGGATGCGCTAATGAAGCTTGACTTAGCGGCGGGTGTTGACGTTCAAATTGCTTTGGGTTAATGCACATAAACACCCAACCCATTAATATAAGATATAAAGAGGTCTAAAATGGCGATCGGTTTAGTCGGTAAAAAATGCGGCATGACCCGTGTCTTCACTGAAGCAGGCGCATCTATCCCTGTAACAGTGGTTGAGATCAGTGCTAACCGCATTACTCAAGTAAAAAATACTGATGTAGATGGCTATCAAGCCATCCAAATCACCACAGGCACCCGTCGTGACAGCCGCGTAACAGCAGCTCAAAAAGGTCACTTCGCTAAAGCCGGCGTTGCCGCTGGTCGTGGTGTTTGGGAATTTCGTGCCAATGACAGCGATCTTGAAGGTCGTGAGATTGGTGGTGAGATCCTAGCTGACTTGTTTGAACAAGGTCAGATGGTTGATGTCACAGGAAACAGTAAAGGTAAAGGCTTTCAAGGCGGCGTGAAGCGTCACAACTTCAGCATGCAAGATGCCACTCATGGTAACTCAGTATCTCACCGTGCCATTGGTTCAACTGGTCAAAACCAGTCACCAGGTAAAGTCTTCAAAGGCAAAAAAATGCCAGGTCAGATGGGTAACAAACGCGTTACCGTTCAAGGCCTAGAAGTGATATCGGTTGATGTTGAAAATGGGTTACTTGTCATCAAGGGTGCTATCCCAGGTGCCACCGGTGGCGATGTCATCGTACGTCCGTCAGTCAAAGCCTAAGCAAGGGGATTAACGTGGATTTAAAAACAGTTACAGGGGCGGCAGTTGAGCTTTCTGATACGGCTTTCGGTCGTGAATTCAACGAAGCACTAGTGCATCAAGTCGTCACCGCATATCTTGCTGGTGCTCGCCAAGGTACACGCGCTCAAAAGACCCGTGCCGAAGTTTCTGGCGGTGGCATTAAGCCATGGCGCCAAAAAGGTACTGGTCGTGCTCGTGCAGGCTCTATTCGTAGTCCTATCTGGCGTGGGGGCGGACGCACATTTGCGGCCAAACCACAAGATTGGTCACAGAAAGTCAACCGTAAAATGTATCGCGGTGCTATGCAGTGTATCCTAGCCGAATTGATTCGCCAAGAGCGTTTGATCTTGGTTGAAGAGTTGAGCGTTTCTGGACCTAAGACTAAAGAGCTTATCGCAAAGTTAGGTGAGTTAAATGCATCACGTGCATTAATCGTCACCAAAGAAGTTGACGAAAACTTATACTTAGCTGCTCGAAACATCCCACATGTCAATGTACTTGATACAAGTGAAGTGGATCCAGTGAGCTTGATCGCTTTTGATAAAGTGATCATGACAGTCGAAGCTGCGAAACAATTTGAGGAAGCACTAGCATGAATAACGCAAGACTTTATCAGATCCTAAGAGGACCTGTATTCTCAGAGAAATCTCAAATGCTTGGCGACTCACTTGGTGTGCAGGTATTTAAAATTGACTCTAACGCTACTAAGTTAGAAGTTAAAAAAGCAGTTGAGATGATGTTTGAAGGTGTTGAAGTTTTAAAAGTAAACACATTGAACGTTAAAGGTAAGACAAAGCGTTTTGGTAAAAGTATCGGCCGTCGTAATGACTATAAAAAAGCCTATGTTACCTTAAAAGCTGGTCAAGATGTACAAATGGCTGATGCTGGTGAAGAGGTCGCGAATACGACTGCTTCTACTAGTGAAACAGCGAATAACGAATAAGGATTACACTCATGCCTATCGTAAGAGCAAAGCCAACATCACCAGGCCGTCGTTTTGTTGAAAAAGTAGTGCATCCACACCTTTATAAAGGTCGTCCGTTTGCAGCGCTTCTAGAATCAAAAAGCAAGACCGGTGGTCGTAACAATAATGGCCGTATCACTACTCGTCACATCGGCGGTGGTCATAAGCAACATTATCGTATTATTGATTTTAAACGTACTAAAGACAATATCCCAGCTACAGTAGAGCGTATTGAATACGATCCTAACCGTACTGCGCATATTGCTTTACTTAAGTACGCTGACGGCGAACGTCGTTATATTATCGCTGCTAAGAAACAAGTAGTTGGCGATACTGTAATGTCAGGTGAATTATCACCAATTCGTCCAGGTAACTGTTTACCGCTAAAAAACATACCACTAGGTACTGTGATCCATAATATCGAACTTAAAATCGGTAAAGGTGCACAGATGGCTCGTTCTGCGGGTGCTAGTGTTCAGTTGCTAGGTCGTGACGGTATTTATGCTATTCTACGTATGCGCTCTGGCGAAACACGCCGTGTACACGTGAATTGCCGTGCTGTTATTGGTGAAGTTTCTAACACTGAAAACAACTTGAAATCACTTGGTAAAGCTGGTGCTTCACGTTGGCGTGGTGTTCGTCCTTCTGTTCGTGGTGTCGCTATGAACCCGGTTGATCACCCACACGGTGGTGGTGAAGGTCGTAATAAAGGTCGCCATCCAACTAGCCCTTGGGGTCAGAAGTCTAAAGGACTTAAAACGCGTCACAATAAGCGTACTGACAACATGATCATCCGCCGCCGCGCCAAGAAGAAATAAAGGAAGAATTTCATGCCTCGTTCATTGAAAAAAGGTCCATTCATAGACGCGCACTTATTTGCTAAAGTTGAAAATGCATTAGACACCAACTCACGCAAACCAATTAAGACTTGGTCGCGCCGCTCGATGATTCTGCCACAAATGGTTGGCCTAACTTTATCTGTTCACAACGGCCGTACTCACGTACCGGTTATTGTAAGTGAGCAGATGGTTGGTCATAAACTAGGTGAATTTGCCCCGACTCGTACGTATCGTGGTCACGGCATTGACAAAAAAGCTAAGAGATAAGGTGCTTACCATGGAAGTAACTGCAAAATTACGCGGTGCCGCCATATCGGCACAAAAAGTTAGACTCGTTGCTGATGAAGTTCGTGGCAAATCTATCGAGCGTGCTTTGGATATCCTAACGTATAGTAATAAAAAAGGCGCTGTGTTTGTTAAGAAATGTCTTAACTCAGCCATCGCCAATGCCGAAAACAACAACGGTTTAGACATTGATACCCTTAAAGTATCAACCATCTACGTTGATGAAGGCATTACGCTAAAACGTATCCTACCACGTGCCAAAGGTCGCGCTGATCGTATCAGTAAGCGTACCTGTCACATCACTATAAAGGTAGGAGAATAAGTTATGGGTCAAAAAGTACATCCAATCGGAATTCGTCTTGGTGTTGTAAAAAAGCATAATGCAAATTGGTATGCTAACCCTAAACAATACTCAGAATACCTCATTAACGACATTCAAGTTCGTGAGTATCTACGCAAAAAGCTAGATAACGCTATGATCAGCAACATCATGATCGAGCGTCCTACTGGCGCCGCTAAGATTACCATCGCCACTGCGCGTCCTGGTATTGTTATCGGTAAGAAAGGCGAAGATATCGAAAGACTTCAAAAAGAATTGACCAAAATTATGGGCGTACCTGCTCAGGTCAACATTGAAGAAATCACGTCACCTGATCTTGATGCACGTTTGGTAGCAGACGGTATCGGAAGCCAGCTTGAGCGTCGTGTTATGTTCCGTCGTGCGATGAAACGCGCGGTTCAGAACAGCATGCGTTCTGGTGCTAAAGGTATTAAAGTTGAGCTGTCTGGTCGTCTTGGCGGTGCTGAGATTGCTCGTAGTGAGTGGTATCGTGAAGGCCGTGTGCCATTACATACACTTCGCGCTGATATTGACTATGCGTCAGTACGTGCAGAGACAACTTACGGCACCATCGGTGTAAAAGTTTGGATCTTCCGCGGAGAGATCCTTGACGGTATGAACAGTGTTTATAATCCCGTCAAAGAAGAGCAGACTCGTGCGCCAAAACGCCGTGGTCGCGGAAACGGAAACCGTCGAAACTCAGACAGAGGTTAAACTATGTTACAGCCAAAACGTACCAAGTTTCGTAAAATGCATAAAGGTCGTAACACTGGGCTAGCTCATCGTGGAAGCACCGTTGCATTCGGACAAATTGGTCTAAAATCATTGACGCGCGGTCGTATGACAGCCCGTCAAATCGAAGCAGCACGTCGTACCATCACTCGTAAAATTAAGCGTGGCGGTAAGATTTGGATTCGTGTATTCCCAGACAAGCCTATTACCAACAAGCCATTAGAAGTACGTATGGGTAAAGGTAAAGGTCCTGTTGAATATTGGGTATGCGAAATCAAACCTGGTAAAGTGCTATATGAAATTGAAGGGGTACCAGAAGAGCTTGCACGTGAAGCTTTCACGCTTGCTGCAGCAAAACTGCCCTTTAAAACTACCATTGTTAAGCGGACGATAATGTAATGAAGATCAGTGAATTACGTGATAAATCATTAGAAGAACTGACCCAGTTACTTGATGAAAAGCAACTTGATGCTTTCCGTATTCGTATGGCTAAAGCAACTGGTCAGTTGGGTAATACCCATGAAGTCAGAGGCAATCGTCGCACGATTGCTCAGATTCAGACTTTGATTAACGAGAAACAACGAGGCGACTCATGAGCGATAACAATCAAACAGCTAATGCTAGCGTATTGACAGGAAGAGTTGTCAGCGACAAGATGGACAAGTCCATCACAGTTTTGATTGAACGTCTTGTACGTCATCCTTTGTATGGCAAGCAGCTTCGTCGTTCTACAAAAATCAAAGCTCATGATGAGAATAACGTTTGCCAACAAGGCGACCTTGTCCGCATCAAAGAAACGCGTCCAATCTCAAAAACCAAGTCTTGGACTTTGGTTGATGTGGTTGAAAAAGTAGAAAAAATCTAAGTAAATTGCATTAAAAGCCAGAAGCTGTTAAAATAGCCGCCTTTTTAAGGATGCTGATTGCGCCGAGCGTATATCACTCACATTAAGAGTAGCAGCGGTTATTTATATTAAAATGCCGACTACTCATACTGTGCTAGCGGCAGCAACTGGTTTTTATTGCTCATACGTGTGGAGTAACGCTATGATTCAGGTTGAGTCAATGCTGGAAGTTGCAGACAATAGCGGTGCAAGGCGAGTTCAGTGCATTAAAGTACTGGGTGGCTCTCATCGTCGTTATGCATCAGTTGGCGACATTATTAAAGTAACGGTTAAAGAAGCCATTCCTCGCGGTCGTGTTAAAAAAGGCGACGTGATGAATGCGGTAGTTGTACGTACCAAAAAAGGCGTTCGTCGTCCTGATGGTTCTGTTCTGCGTTTTGATGACAATGCTGCGGTATTGTTGAACCAAAACAAAGCACCGATTGCAACTCGTATTTTTGGACCGGTAACTCGTGAACTACGTGGTGATCAGTTTATGAAAATTGTATCCCTAGCACCAGAAGTATTGTGAGGTAATCCATGTCAAAATTACGTAAAGGCGATACAGTTATCGTGATTGCTGGTAAAGATAAAGGCAAACAAGGTACTGTACAAGCTGTAAAAAACGATCGTATTAAAGTTGAAGGCATTAATATTGTTACTAAACATCAGAAGCCAAATCAGGCAACTGGCGTTGAAGGTGGCATTCTTAAGCAAGAAGCTTTTCTGCATATCTCAAATGTCGCAATATTAAATGCGCAAACCCAAAAAGCTGATCGTATTACTTATCAATTCGGCGAAGACGGCAACAAACAACGCGTCTATCGTTCGAACGGTGAAGTAGTGGCGACTGCGTAAGACACTAAGGGTGTAATGGTAATGGCAAGATTAAAATCTTTATATAACGATGAACTAAAGCAGCAAATCAAAGAAGACCTTGGTTTAGCGAATGTGATGCAAGTGCCTAAAATCACTAAAATCACACTTAACATGGGTGTAGGCGGCGCGTCTCAAGACAAGAAATTGCTTGAAGGTGCGGTAGCTGATATGACCGCGATTGCTGGTCAAAAACCTGTGGTCACTAAAGCGCGTAAATCAGTTGCTGGCTTTAAGATTCGTGAAGAATGGCCAATTGGCTGTAAAGTAACGCTACGCGGTGAGCAAATGTACGAATTTTTAGATCGTCTCATTGCCATTGCAATTCCTCGTATTCGAGATTTCCGCGGTTTTTCACCTAAAGCCTTTGACGGACGTGGTAACTACTCATTGGGTATCAAAGAACAAATCGTATTCCCAGAAGTAGACTTTGACAAAATTGATCGTATCCGCGGTATGGATGTGACAATCACCACGTCAGCTGGTAATGATGAAGAAGGTCGTGCGTTACTCAAAGCATTCGGCTTCCCATTTAAATAAGGTAAAGACGTTATGGCAAAGAAGAGCATGATTAACCGCGAATTAAAGCGCGAAAAAATGGTTGCTAAATATGCTGAAAAGCGTATCAAGCTAAAAGAAACTATCAGTGATATGACTGCAAGTGACGAAACTCGTATGGAAGCGATGCTAGAGCTACAAGCTCTTCCACGCAATTCATCACCAGTACGTCTGCGCAATCGTTGTGCTATCACCGGTCGTCCTCACGGTTACTTCCGCAAGTTTGGCTTATCACGCAATATGCTGCGTGAGCGTGTCATGCAAGGCGATGTGCCTGGTGTTCGTAAAGCAAGCTGGTAAGGAGTAACTATATGAGTATGCAAGATACCGTTGGGGATATGCTAACCCGTATTCGTAACGCACAAATGGCTAACAAAGTATCGGTAGCAATGCCGAGCTCTAAATTACGTAAATCAATTGCTGATTTACTGGTTAGCGAAGGTTATGTAGCGAACGCTGTTGTTACTGAACAAGACAACAATAAAGCCACATTGACTATTGAACTGAAATACTTCGAAGGCAAAGCTGTCATCGAAACTATCCAACGTTTTAGCCGTCCTGGTTTACGCCAGCATCGCGGTAAAGACGCTATCCCTACTGTTAAGCAAGGTATGGGTGTTGCTATCGTATCGACTAGCCAAGGTATCATGAGCGATCGTGCTGCACGCGCTGCTGGTATCGGTGGTGAAATCGTTGCATTCGTTGCCTAATTAGCATTTATGCTATTGGTGATGAGACGACAAAGTCTACTTGAACCCCTTTTAGCTTTTGTAAGTCCATAATGATTTGCAATGAGCTTGAAGAAAGCTAAGCATTTGAAGTTGATAAAATTGAATGGTGCTTAATGGGAACAACTATGCTAAACTAGCAGGCTTTTTAGCCTGTTAGTTTTTTCGCTAATATAAAGAAGTTAATTTTTTAAGGAATATTCCTATGTCTCGTGTGGCTAAAGCCCCAGTGACGCTGCCAAACGGCGTAAGCGTTACTTTGAACGATCGGCAGGTCGAAGTGAAAGGCAAGAACGGCAATTTGTCTTTACGCCTGCATGAATTGGTCGAGCTGAAACAGGAAGATGATGCGATCATTTTCTCACCTACAGTCGATTCAAAAGAAGCCATGATGCACACTGGCACCATGCGCGCCCTGCTTAACAATTATGTTACTGGCGTGAATGAAGGCTTTGAAAGACGTCTTCAATTAATTGGTGTTGGTTATCGCGCGCAAGCTACTGGTAATAAAGTAACGCTAAACGTTGGTTACTCTCATCCAGTAGAATATACGCTACCTGAAGGTGTGTCAGCTGAAACCCCAACGCAAACTGAAATTGTTTTGAAATCAAACAATAAGCAGCAGCTTGGTCAAGCAGCGGCTAATATCCGTGGTTTCCGCCCACCAGAGCCTTATAAAGGCAAAGGTATTCGTTATAGCGACGAACATGTGGTTCGCAAAGAAGCTAAGAAAAAATAAGGTGAGTTGAAATGTTTGATAAAAAAGCAGCTCGTCTGCGTCGAGCTAAGAAAACCCGCGCGCATATCCGTCATTTAGGCGTACATCGCTTAACGGTTAATCGCACGCCAAAGCACATCTATGCCCAGATTATCTCTCCGAACGGTGGTGAAGTGATTGCTCAGGCATCTACCTTAGACGGCAGCTTGCGCTCAGGCGCGACTGGCAACGCTGATGCAGCGACGTCTGTAGGCCAAATGATCGCAGAACGCGCAAAAGCAGCTGGGGTTACTAAAGTTGCCTTTGACCGTAGTGGTTTTAAATATCATGGTCGAGTTAAAGCTTTAGCTGAAGCAGCTCGCGAAAACGGATTGGAGTTTTAATCATGGCTAGAAATGATAAAAATGATAAAAATGAGCAAACAGACGGTTTAGTAGAACGCTTAGTTACCGTTGACCGCGTCGCAAAAGTAGTTAAAGGTGGTCGTATTTTCTCTTTCACCGCATTAACTGTTGTTGGTGATGGCAATGGTCGTGTTGGTTTTGGTCGTGGTAAAGCACGTGAAGTGCCAGCTGCTATTCAAAAAGCGCTAGAAGCTGCCAAACGCAATATGATTACTGTTGAGCTAAACGATGCAACTTTGTATCATCCGATCAAAGCACGTCATGGTGCTAGTAAAGTCTACATGCAGCCTGCATCTGAAGGTACTGGCGTAATCGCTGGTGGCGCAATGCGTGCTGTGTTAGAAGTTGCTGGTGTCAAAGATGTTTTGACTAAATGTTATGGTTCTACCAATACTGCTAACGTGGTTCGCGCTACGTTTAACGGTTTACGTGATATGTCAACTCCAGAGAAGATGGCAGCAAAACGTGGTAAATCTGTAGACGAAATCTTGGGTTAACTTAGACTAGGTGAGTTACGATGAAAAAAATGAAAGTCACTCAATTTAAATCGGGTGCCCATCGCCTAAAGAGCCACAAAGCGAGCTTGAAAGGATTGGGTTTACGCCGTATTAATCATACTGTTGAAGTAGAAGATACTCCTTCAACCCGTGGTATGGTCAATCGCGTCAACTACATGGTAAAAGTGGAGGAAGCGTAATGGGTCTTAGATTAAATGAATTATCACCAGGTGTTGGCGCAAAGAAAACTGCCCAACGTCGTGGTCGTGGTATCGGTTCAGGTCTTGGTAAGACTGGTGGTCGTGGTGTAAAAGGTCAGAAATCTCGTTCAGGTTCTAGCATACGCTCAGGATTTGAAGGTGGTCAAATGCCTTTATATCGCCGTCTACCAAAATTTGGTTTTACCAGTAGAATGGCAATGACGACTGCTGAAGTCCGTCTGTCTGAATTGAATAAAATTGAAGGCGATGTGGTCAGCATTGAAACACTTAAAGCTGCTAATCTTATCCGTCATGATATGAAGCGTGCTCGTGTAATGTTGTCAGGCGAAGTGACTAAAGCTTATACCTTTAAAGGTATTAAAGTGACTAAAGGCGCTAAGCAAGCAATCGAAGCTGCTGGTGGTAGCATCGAGGAGTAGTAACGTGTCAAAACAATCAATGTCATCGGCTGGTATACCGCTTAATCCATTTGCCTTCATACGCAAGTATGATGAATTATGGACGCGTTTATTATTCTTAATCGGCGCATTGATTGTTTATCGTTTAGGGTCACATATTCCAGTTCCGGGTATCAACCCAGTTAACTTGGCTGATCTGTTTTCGCGCAACGAAAACACCATTCTGAGCATGTTTAATATGTTCTCAGGTGGTGCGCTAGAGCGTATGTCTATTATGGCGCTTGGCATTATGCCATATATTTCAGCATCGATTATTGTACAGATGATGTCTGCAGTACTGCCATCGCTTGAAGCCCTCAAAAAAGAAGGTGAAGCGGGACGACGCAAGCTAAACAAGTACACCCGTCAAGGGACACTTGCTTTAGCTCTAGTACAGTCATTAGGAATGTGTGCTGGCTTAATCAGCCAAAATCTTACCTTATCCTCTGGTTTGACTTTTTATATTCCAGCCGTTACTTCATTAGTAGCGGGCGCGATGTTCTTAATGTGGCTTGGTGAGCAGATTACAGAACGCGGCGTTGGTAATGGTATCTCAATGCTTATTTTTGCGAGCATTGTGGCTGGTACGCCAGGTATGATTTCGCAGTCTATCGAACAGGTCAATCAAGGTCAGATGAACCTGATTGTACTGTTCATTTTTGTACTATTAGGCATCGCGGTTACTGCAGGTATTGTTTATATTGAACGTGCTCAGCGCCGTGTCCCTGTCAACTATGCACAAAAACAGCAGCAAGGTCGCAAGATATACGCTCAACAGCAATCACATTTGCCGTTGAAGCTGAACATGGCAGGGGTTATCCCAGCTATTTTTGCCAGTTCTTTGTTACTGTTCCCTGCAAGTTTAGGGCAGTGGGTTGGTCAATCAACTGATCCTACTTTTGTACAAAAAATATTGCAAAATATGGCATTGGTGTTGTCCCCAGGGCAACCGCTATATTTAGTACTATTTGGCGCGATGATTATTTTCTTCTGTTATTTTTATACGGCATTGGTATTTAGCCCGCGTGAAGTAGCAGAAAACCTTAAGCGTAGTGGTGCGTATATCCCTGGTATTCGCCCTGGACAACAAACTCAGCGTTACCTCGATCATGTATTAAACCGACTGACCTTTATTGGCGCGATGTATATGACGGTTATTTGTTTAATGCCGATGGTCGTCCAGTCATCGTTTGGTGTGCCGTTTCAACTCGGTGGTACATCTTTACTGATTATGGTGGTTGTGGTAATGGACTTCATCTCGCAGATTCAAGCGCATTTGATGACCCATCAATATCATGATCAGACGTTAATTCAATCGCCCACTCAACCTTAAATGAGCGGTACGATATTTCAAGGAGTATGCTATGAAAGTTCAAGCATCAGTTAAGAAGATTTGTGGTAGCTGTAAAGTTGTGCGTCGTAAAGGCCGTGTACATATCATCTGTACAGCAGAACCGCGCCACAAGCAACGTCAAGGTTAATATTTAGTATCATAAAGTTTTAAACTTTTGTTACTATCTAAATTAATACTTGAAAAATAACGGCGGATGGGATATCATCCGCCACTTGCCGTGTTTATGCAGAATATTTTGTAATGCTGTCAATGGTTAGGCTTTTAACTAAGCCAAAACAGCGACAGTGACCATAATATATTTAGTATTAACAGCAACAATTCTGAAGAATAATGCCTTATTGATAAATAACGCTTATTTTTCTTTAATGGAGAGAAATCAATGGCTCGTATTGCCGGCGTAAACATTCCGGATAATAAGCATGCTGTTATTTCACTAACTTACATCTTTGGTGTAGGTCGTACCACTGCTCAGAAAATATTAGAAGCAGTTGGCATTGCCCCTACTACTAAAGTTAGTCAGTTAGATGATACACAGTTAGATGCTATCCGTGCACAAATTGCAAATTACATGACTGAAGGTGATCTTCGTCGTGAAGTTTCAATGAATATCAAGCGTTTAGTTGATCTTGGTTGTTACCGTGGCATACGCCATCGTCGTAACCTACCAGTTAGAGGTCAGAACACCAAGAACAACGCTCGTACTCGTAAGGGTCCGACACGCCCTCTCAAAAGATAATTAACTTAGGAAGCTAAAAGATGGCAAAAGACACTCGCAGTCGCAAAAAGGTGGCTCGTCGTTCAGTATCGGAGGGCATAGCCCATATCCATGCGTCTTTTAATAACACCATTGTTACGATTACCGATCGTCAGGGTAATGCATTGGCTTGGGCCACTTCAGGTGGACAAGGCTTCCGTGGTTCACGTAAATCTACACCATTTGCAGCTCAGGTTGCAGCTGAAGTCGCTGGTAAAGCGGCTCAAGAATATGGTGTTAAGAATATCGACGTTTTGGTCAAAGGACCAGGACCGGGTCGTGAGTCTGCGGTAAGAGCACTAGGTGCATTGGGTTATAAAGTTAACAGCATCTCTGATGTAACCCCAATCCCACACAATGGTTGCCGTGCGCCGAAAAAGCGCCGCGTCTAATATTAAAGACGAAGCTTTTTATCCCAAAAGCTTATAGGAGACATAACAATGGCCCGCTATATTGGACCAAAACTCAAATTATCACGTCGTGAAGGTACAGACTTAGGCCTTAAGTCTGGTGTTAAACCATACGATGTTAAAACGAAAAAAGCTGGTCGTCCACCAGGTCAACATGGCGTTAGCCGTAATAAGACCTCAGAATATGCTCTACAGCTGCGTGAAAAGCAGAAAGTTAAGCGTATTTATGGTGTACTAGAGCGTCAATTCGCTAACTACTATAAAGAAGCTGCTCGTAAGCGCGGTGCTACCGGTGAAAACCTACTAGCCATGCTTGAGAGCCGTCTAGATAACGTTGTATATCGCATGGGCTTTGGCTCAACTCGCGCAGAAGCACGTCAGCTAGTCAGTCATCGTACTGTTATGGTAAAAAAAGCTGGCCGTGATGAGTTTGTTCGTGTGAACATTCCATCAATTCAGCTTCAAGATGGTGATGTCATCGCTATCCAAGAGAAGTCTCGCGAACAACTACGTATTAAAAACGCTATCGAATTAGCGACACAACGTGGTATTCCAGAATGGCTAGATGTTGATCACAGCAAACTACAAGGCACGTTTAAACAAGCGCCTGATCGTATTGATCTACCTGCTGAAATCAACGAAAGCTTGATCGTTGAGCTATACTCTAAGTAAATGACGTACTGCTCGATGTCATGAAAATGGCATTGAGCAATTAACGTTAATTAAACCAGTTTAATAAATCGAGGTGACATCATGATGCTAAATGCAACTGAGTTTCTAACGCCGAATGCCATTAACGTGGATACGGTTAATGAAACGATTGCGAAAGTCACGCTCGAACCGTTAGAACGCGGCTTTGGGCATACCCTAGGTAATGCCTTACGTCGTATCTTGTTATCTTCATTACCTGGTGCTGCAGTCATTGAAGCTGAGATTGATGGCGTTGACCATGAATACTCTACGCTTGAAGGGCTACAAGAAGATGTACTTGACTTGCTTTTGAACTTAAAAGGCTTGGCAATTACGCTTCATGACCAAAATGAAGTATTTTTGACCTTGGATAAACAAGGTCCAGGCACTATTACTGCTGCAGATATCGCGCTACCACACAATGTTGACATCATCAATCCAGAATTGGTATTGGGTACATTGAGTGATCGTGGTCATCTTAAGATGCGTTTGCGCGTAGTAATGGGTCGTGGATATGAGCCAGCAAACCAGCGCCGTGAAGATGGTGATACTAAGGCAATTGGACGCTTAAAGCTTGATGCAAGTTTTAGTCCTGTGCTTCGTGTTGCCTATCAGGTTGAGAACGCTCGTGTAGAGCAGCGTACTGATCTTGATCGTCTTATCATTGAGCTTGAAACTAATGGCACTATAGATCCAGAAGAAGCAATTCGTAAAGCAGCCACTATTTTACAACAACAGATTTCTATCTTTGTTGACCTAGAAGCTGAAGAAGCGCCTGAGCCTGTGAAAGAGAAAGAAGAGGTTGATCCGGTGCTATTACGCCCTGTGGACGATCTTGAACTAACGGTTCGCTCAGCCAACTGCTTGAAAGCTGAAAACATTTACTATATCGGTGATTTGGTACAACGTTCAGAGACTGAACTTCTAAAAACCCCAAATCTTGGTAAGAAATCATTAACGGAAATCAAAGACGTTTTAGCGTCTAAAGATTTAGAGCTCGGTATGCGCCTAGATAACTGGCCACCAGCTGATTTACGTGTTGATGATCGCTTTTCTTATCGTAGCCGTTAAACTTTAAGGATTTTTGACTATGCGCCATCGTAAGAGTGGAGTCAAGCTGGGTCGTACCGGCAGTCATCGTAAGGCAATGTTTCAGAACATGACTAACTCATTATTTGAGCATGAACTGATCAAAACAACTTTACCAAAAGCTAAAGAACTACGTCGCGTTGCCGAGCCATTGATCACTATGGCTAAAGAAGACAGCGTTGCTAATCGTCGTTTAGCATTCAGCCGTATGCGTAGCAAAGCTATGGTAGGCAAATTATTTGGCACGTTAGGTCCTCGTTACCAGACGCGTCCAGGTGGTTATTTGCGTATCGTAAAATGCGGTCATCGTGATGGTGACAATGCGCCAATGGCATATGTAGAATTAGTTGATCGTGACTAATTTTGTACTGAATATATGATTCATAAAAAAGCTCCAATCGATTGGAGCTTTTTTTTATGCGTTTAAATAAGTAGTTATAATAACAAAGAACTAACGTCAGCAGCACCTTGTCTGATGATTTCAGGCTGGCTACTGGTCATATCAACGATAGTGGTTAGCTTAGTGGTTTTTATACCTGCGTTGATGAGACCGTCTATTTGGTTGCTTAACAGATCTTCTATTTCAAATGGATCATCAAGTATATCATCGCGATTTGGTAATATTAATGAGCTGGTTAAGATAGGCTCGTCCATGGCTGCCAAGAGTGCTTGGGCAATAGGATTACTTGGCACACGAATACCAATGGTTTTTTTCTTCGCATGTGCCAGTTTCTTTGGTACGTCTTTTGTGGCATTAAGAATAAAGGTAATAGGAGCTGGCGTATGAGCCTTAAGCTGCTTAAATTGCACATTATCTACTGCTGCATAATTAGCAATTTCACTTAAATCTCGGCACAATAACGTAAATTGATGCTTATCATCAAGCTCACGGATTTGCTTTAATTTTTCGAGGGCGTCTTTTGCACCTAAACGACAACCAAAGGCATAACTGGTATCGGTAGGATAAATGATTAATTGATCCTTGCGTAATAGATCAGCGGCTTGCTCAATAAGACGCGGTTGCGGATTTTCGGGATGAATATAGAGCACTTGCATAATAGTTCCTTGTTTTATAATTATAGGTTATATACTTTTGAGATGGTGGATGAGTTGTTATCAAAGAAATAATGCTAGAAAGAAATAAGAGTAATAATGAGTCAATCTTTTGCTAGCTTCGCTTTATCTTAGCTGCACCACAAAATCTACTTATATATCAGTATAGCTTAAAGCAAATATAAGTTTATTGGCAAGGCGTTACGGTTGGTAGGAAATCGTTAACATCTTACGAGCTTCGCTGTCATGAACCTTATAGAGATTTATCGTGGCTCGCTGTTAGTTAACTTATCGTTACAAACACTTAATAATACCCGTAGCAAAGTTTTGGCATCACGTGGCAGCGTTACTGGCTTGGTAATATAAGCTTCAACTTGTAAATAAACGTCCTGAGCAAAAGTGCTACCACTGGTATCGAAGTCGGCAAACAGATTGTCCTGTGAGACTCGAAAGTGATATCCACAGGCAAGAGTAAACAAACACTCAAGCGCCTGCGGTTTAATCTCTACGCGCTCAAATGCTTGCTGCTGAGCGGCTGAACGCCCATCTGGTGCATACCAGTAGCCAAAGTCGGGTAGGCCTCTACGTTCTTTACCAGCGACACACCAATGGCTCATTTCATGCAGCGCACTGGCAAAAAATCCGTTGGCAAACTCGATTCGTGCTGGCTGATTGTTCTGAGCAGGGAAATATTCTGGTTCACCATTACCAAATGCTAATATCACTTGATGCTTGGCAAACACGGTATTAAACAAACAAATAAGCCAATTGGTTGCTGATTTTTCAGTATCTGCTATAGACGCACTTTCCTTAGACAGTTTTTGCCATTGATCTGCTAAATCTTTTAGGTTTGTACTTATTTTAGAATCGGGTATGCAAGTCTTTAGAGTGCTCATAGGGCATTCTATAGCTGTATCTTCTAAGTCAGTGAGATGTTGAAGCAAAAGAGTCGTATCAATAGAAGACCACAATGCAGAAAAATCAGGGTTGGCGGTAGGCGATATCATAGATAGAAGATTGACCGAATAAAAAATAAGAGACTGTTGGTACTCTATACATGAAATGAGTAAATAAAAATGTGAGGCAACCCAAAGGTCAAAAAATCTTAACATACTAGCGCTAGCGCTACTCAGCGCTTTCCGATAGTATGGCAGGCAATATTATACACCGTTTTTGATGAATGAGGCCGCGTATGTCAAGCACTCCAGTAAGCAAGCCTTCAGCGGCTCAAGCTGATAATATGCAGAATCCTATATCGAGTAATATGCCCGAACACCTTTCCTTAAATAAATGGGAAGATACTGGCTTTGAGTGGGCAGGAGAGATAGAGCCTACTTCTTTTGAGCGTCTTTCCGCTATACTGACGACCGAGCATGAACAAGAAAAAATCCAGCTCACTGCCAATCTTTATCGTCGTAATAATGTCTTACATCTGTCATTTAAATTGGCGGGTGATGTATGGCTAACTTGCCAGCGCTGCTTGCAGCCCGTAGCCACTGACTTAACTGATGATTATGATATTGCACTACTCGATGACGAGAGCCAAGTGCGCCTAGTCAATGAAGAGCAGGACTATTTATTGCTTGATGAAGTCATTACTGAGCAGTCGCCAGAGCGCTTATTGCCTTTGAAAAAATTGGTTGAAGATGAAATATTGCTTAAAACACCGATGGCACCGAAGCACGATGACTGTGAAATGACGGTTGAGCAATTTGGTGAGATACCTGAAGAAGAAGAAAATGAAAATCCTTTTGCCGCTTTAGCATCGTTGAAAGGCAAGTTATAAAAGAAAAAATGCTGTATTCAATTGATTTAGAATGCCTTTTATCGGCTTTGTGCAGAAGAGTCGTACGCAGGGCTTTATTAATCGATGAAACATGCGTATAATGTCCCGTTTATTGCATTCTAGCAACAGGTTACTTGCATATAAAAACTGACTAGGCAAATTGACTATAGATTTTAGACGTAGTTAGCATTTTAATGCACGTGGCAATCTATTTAACTAATGATGCGTAAGACTTAGGTTGTTGTGATTATATAGCCTCTGTCAGTATCGACTAAAGCTGAATTTTAAGCTTATCCCTTTTAAGTATAGGAGCTATATCATGGCTGTTCAAAAAAGTCGTAAAAGCCGTTCTCGTCGTGACATGCGCCGTTCACACCATCGTATGGAAGTGGCTGAGCTAAGCGTAGATGCTACCACTGGTGAAAAACATCGTCGTCATCACATGACTAAAGATGGTTTTTATCGTGGTCGTCAGTTGTTCAAGGTCAGTCAAGACGCTTAATTGACTATTTAATCAGTGATGCAACAATACGATGGTGCTGATGGCACTTTACGGCTTTTTGTACCGCTATTATTAGGCAATAAGTTTTGAGCTAAAGAAAGCCAAGTTATTTCGCTACCATATATTATGTGGTGGGATAACTTGGCTTTTTGCTATGAATTTTTTATGACGTAGCTCCCTATCATTGGGTTTTATCACGTAATTTTTTATCAAATGCGGTGCCTAAAAAACTGTCAAAAGCTAAATATTATCTTACCTTAACGCCTCATTTTTGCATCAGCTATGATAATAGTATCTGTCAGTGTATAGTTTACTTATAATCAGCTGTCTGAGTGATCAGTTAAAAATATAACTCTAGACCGCCCCTAATTTTACAATACTCCCGATTATCTTTAGGGATGTTTTCAATTACATAAGGAATATTGGTTATGGCCTCTGTACCCGATATGATAAAAAAACAGCCAACCCGCATTGCGGTGCTTTTCCCTGGTCAAGGCTCACAAATTGTCGGTATGACCAGCGAGCTCGCTGAAGCTTATCCAGAGATTCGTGATACTTTTGCTGAAGCAAGCGAAGCACTGGGTGAAGACTTATGGGCAATTTGTCAGGATGAAGAAAAGCTCAATCAAACGCAATATACTCAGCCAGCCTTATTGACGGCTAGTATTGCCATTTGGCGTATTTTACAACCAAAATTCAAAAAACCGCCGTGCTATTTAGCGGGTCATTCTCTAGGTGAGTACAGTGCCCTTTGTGCCGCTGGAGTGATATCGCTTGCTGATGCGGTTAGATTAGTACATACGCGCGGTCAGTTGATGCAGGAGGCGGTAGTAGGTATCGATACAGCGATGGCAGCAGTGCTAGGGCTCGAAGATCATCGTGTGGAAAACTTGTGCGAGCAGGCAACCGAGCATGTTGATGGCGCGATTGTCGGAGCAGCAAATTTCAATAGTCCAGGACAAGTTGTGGTCTCAGGAAATGCGGCAGGCGTCACAGCTGTCATCGATAAAGTAAAAAATACTGGCAAAAAAGCCATCCCACTAAAGGTGAGCGTGCCATCACATTGTGCGCTTATGGCGCCAGCAAGTAGTGCTTTAGCGGAAGCCTTAGCAGCTATTAAGTTTGATCAAGCAACCATTCCGGTTATTCAAAACCGTCATGCGCGTGTTGAGAGTAGTGCGGCAGGTATTAAGCAAGCATTAACCGAGCAGCTAAGTGAGCCAGTACTATGGTCAAAGACCATGCAAGAGCTGGCTGATAAGCAAATTAATATTTTAATCGAGTGTGGCAGTGGCAATGTATTGAGTAATTTGGCCAAGCGTCAAGCGCAACCAATTGCCAGCTATCCTACTGACAAGCCCACCCGTCTTGATAAATTAATGGAGGTATTATCATGAGCCGTACGATTACCCTAGTGACTGGTGCCAGTCGCGGTATTGGCAAGGCAGTCGCCAAACGTTTTGCAAAGGAAGGACATTTCGTGATTGGGACAGCCACCACAGAAAAAGGTGCTGAACTTGTTGATGGTTATTTACATGATAGTGGTGGTATTGGCCGTGTATTAGACGTACGCGATACGGCACAAATCGATAAGTTATTTGAAGAGATTGAAAGCGTCTATGGCGCGGTGCAAGTGCTGGTTAACAATGCTGGTATTACCCAAGACGGTCTATTGATGCGCATGAAAGATGAAGATTGGGAGAACGTGGTTGATACCAATTTGACATCGGTTTATCGCATGAGTAAACGTGCGGTACGCGGTATGATGAAGGCGCGTCGTGGTCGTATCATTAATATTACCTCTGTCGTTGCTCAAATGGGCAATGCTGGTCAGTCTAATTACGCGGCGACTAAAGCGGGCGTAGAAGGTTTTAGCCGTACACTCGCACGTGAAATCGGCTCACGCCAAGTCACGATCAACTGTGTGGCACCCGGTTTAATTGAGACGGATATGACGGATGAGCTTGACGAGCGCCTACTAAATTCGATGCTAGATGCCGTGCCTATTAGTCGTCTTGGGCAGCCAGAAGACATTGCAGCTGCCGTACATTTCTTAGCTAGTGACGAAGCCAGCTACATCACAGGTGCTGTTATTCCTGTCAATGGTGGCATGTATATGTAAGTGACGCACAAGTGTTACATACTTATAATAAAAAACTGTGTGAACGAGTGTAAACTATAATAAAGGGTGCTATAATGACGAATACTTTTACGTCAAAGCCCTGTATGATAGCAGGGCTTTACTAGACATTAGACAGAACGTATAACGTGTCATAGAGTACTCAGACGGCAATGCTGATCTGGCAAATTCCATTTTATATACTAGGCGATAACGTTTAACTATCGCGCTATCGCAGTTTATTAAAAATAATAGATGATAAAGGAGCAATCTACATGAGTAATGATACCGAGCTAAGAGTAAAGGCGGCAGTAGCTGAGCAATTAGGTATGAACGTTGAAGACATCAACAATGATGCTTCATTTATGGAAGATTTAGGCGCTGATTCATTGGATCTAGTCGAATTGGTTATGTCATTCGAAAGCGATTTTGGCATCACTATTCCTGATGAAGATTCAGCTGAATTGACGACGGTTCAAAAAGCAATCGACTACGTACAAGCCCAGCTATAACTCGCTATTTGCTTAGCAAGTCTTACAATGCCGCTTATCTATACAGCATAGATAAGCGGTTTTTTTATGTTCGTTATTTATTCTAAGAGTCTATCCCAGTCATTTATGCTCATCTAGTGATTCATTTCATTAACATAAGCTACGCCAAATCAACATTACTCAACATACTATTACTATTCATCATATATGTCTTTGCCTATACTAATAATGGTAAACAAGAAATAATAGTAATTACTAGATATAATTACCATTAAAAGAATAACGATTAATAATAAATAATAGTATTTCAAGGAGCAGTTATATGGGTATGTTTAGTTTTGCAAAAGACATCGGTGATAAGATTTTTAACCGTGACGACGAAAAGCATGACGCTAAATCAGAAACCAAAGCAGACGCTAGTACGCCTGTCGCCAGCGGTGAGCCTTCAGCACAATCGGTTGCCAACATTTTGCTACGTCGCATCCAGCAGCAGAACCTCAATATCAGTAACCTAAAAATTAAATATAACGGTTCGACGGATACTGCTGAAATCAGCGGTAACGCCAAAACACAGGCCGACCGTGAAAAAGCCATTATCGCTATTGGTAATGTCCAAAACGTCGCTAAAGTCATTGATAACATTGATATCGAAGAAGATGCGCCTGAATCTACGATGTATACCGTAAAGTCTGGTGACAGCCTATCTAAGATTGCTAAAGATGTTTATGGTTCATCTGGTGATTATACAAAAATCTTTGAAGCCAATAAGCCTATGTTGTCTGATCCAGACAAAATTTATCCTGGTCAAGTATTACGCATTCCTAAGCCTTAATCCCTAGTCCATAAATCCTAAGCTTAATTAGCATCAGCATGTTTAATACAGTAAAAAACGCCTCTTTAATAAGAGGCATTTTTGTATCTAAAAGGCATAGGTTTACCGATTACTGATATTTAATTTCTCAGTTTGTTCGGTAAGCGCCCAATGAATATGTTCGTCCAGCATGTCGTTATGCAGGCCTAACTTAGATCGTAGATGAGTGACGATTTCTATACTGGGATTAGCATTGCCAAGTCCAATGGCGATATTGCGCAAAAAGTTCACATACCCTGTGCGCCTGAGCGGACTGCCTTCAGTTTTTTTCATAAACTCTGCTTCTTGCCATTGCCACAGCTCAAGCAAACTGCTGTTATCAAGCTGATGCCGTGGCGTGAAATCTTCTACGGTTGTAAGGTTGGCGTAGCGATTCCACGGACAAATGAGCTGACAGTCGTCACAACCGAAGACGCGATTGCCAATTGCGCGTCGATATTTGGTATCAATGATGCCATCATGCTCAATCGTTAAATAAGAAATACAGGCAGAAGCATTGAGCTCATAGGGTGCGACAATCGCTTGGGTTGGGCAGATATCAATACAGGCGCTGCAACTGCCGCAGTGCTCTTTTACTGGTTCATCATCCGGTAACTCAAGACTCATAAACAACTCACCCAGCACAAAGAATGAGCCCGCTTGTTTGTTTAGCAATAGCGTATGCTTGCCCGTCCAGCCAAGTCCTGCTGCATCTGCAATAGGACGCTCAAAGATAGGGGCAGAGTCACTAAAAGGTCTAAAAATAAATTCTGCATCAGCTCCAATATCTAGATGCTGCCATTCAGCAAGCATCGCTTCTATCTTTAAGGCTAATTGTTTTAAGCGGCTGCGCATCGTCTTATGATAATCACGGCCTCTGGCATAACGCGCAATGATACCTTGATTGGGATGATCATCATCAGTGACCGCACGCGGGGTAGGTGTCTGAGTGAGGTAATCCATACGCACGCTGATGATGGTTTTTGCCCCTTCTACCAGTTGGGCAGGATGCGCACGTAGGTGGTGATTGTTATGCATAAACTGCAATTGGCCTTCATAGCCTTTATCCAGCCACCGTTGCAATTGTTCAATTTGTTGAGTAAATAAAGGATGATGCACGGATAAGAAACCACAGTCGGCAAACCCTAAAGACTGTGCTTGAGCCTTGATCCATTGCTTTACCTCTGCGGTGGTAGCAAACGTTGGGCTATTACTCACAGTAATCTTTTTTTCGGGCGCAGGGTTAGGCTCAGGAGACGTTTTCTGCTGACTTAAAGGGACAGGCAAGTTTACTTTAGAAGGATTATTCATGTGTGATAGCAGGCAATAGAGTGAATACCGATATGATAAGCCAGTGAGCTAAGAGCGCAAGTATAAAAGCAAATAATCTCACATTTCATATTGATACATAAGTCAAAGTGAGCTTTTGCTAAGCTTAGACAAGCGAGTAACCAGCAAGTTTTGATATGATAAAAAACCAATAAAAATAATCGAGGAACGGTATGCAAACTCAATCCAATGTATTTTCATCAGACACAACGAGACCGATAGCCCTATATAGCAGCGAGCAAGTCTACGCTATGGAGCAAGCATGGTTTGCAGAAGGTTATGACAGCTTTGGATTAATGAAGCAAGCTGCTTGGCAAATGGCGCAGCATATAGAACAGCTCTATGAGAAAAAATATCTGAAAGCTGGTGCCTCAGCTGATCATAAAGTCTATCGACGTAATAGTTGTCAGCAACGAGCGAGTATCTGGGTAGGAAAGGGGAACAATGGCGGTGACGGTTGGCTTATAGCTTACTATTTGCAGCAGGCAGGCTGGGAGGTAAAAGTAATCGCAGTCGGCTATGCTGCCGAGGATCTAGATACAGATTATCAAGTAGAAATTGCTAACAAAGTAGACAAACACGACGTTGTATCCGATGCTAAGCAAGCGCAACAAATAGCGCTCTCTGCTAAGGTGAATTATCAACGCTTTGAGGATAGTGGTACCAATCAAAGTGAGCTAAAAGGAGCGGACTGGCAAGCTGATATTTATATCGATGCATTATTTGGTATCGGACTGGACCGTGCACCTGAAGGTGTTTACGAGCAGGCTATTAGCACCTTTAACAAAGTAGCGCAATCAAATGATGATTTGGCAATTGCCGTTGATATCCCGAGTGGCTTAGTGGCTTCTACTGGTCAAGTATTTGAGCGCATTGCCATAAAAGCTGACGTGACGCTGTGTTTGATTGCCCGTAAATTCGGCTTACATACCAAAGATGGCATGGACTATAGCGGGAGCGTGATTGATATACCGTTAATACCGACTCAGTCAAACAACTCAGCCGCCACTTTAGTGACTGTAGCGCACGCTTTAAATGCTCGTCGACAGAACAGTTATAAAGGCAGCTATGGTCACGTCTTGGTCATTGGTGGTAATCGCATTGATGGCTCGCAAGGTATGGGCGGGGCAGCCATACTATCTGCCAGTAGCGTCATGGCGACAGGTGCGGGCAAAATTACCGTGGCTTGTCACGATGCCTTTCATGGCGCCTTATTAACGTCATTACCCGATGCGATGACGATTGATTTGCATGATAAAGAGGGGGTGAAAACATTAATTAAGGACGCTAGCGTCGTTACCATTGGCATGGGATTGGGGCGTGATAAAAAGGCACAAGCATTATTCATCAGTTATGTTCAGGCTGCTATAGCAGAGGGGAAGCCACTGGTCATTGATGCAGATGGTCTTTATCATTTGGCATCATTGCAGATGGAGAGTCGTGAGCATCCTCATAAACACGAACTCATCGCTCAGCTGCGACAACACAGCATGGATCATCAGGTTTGTTTGACGCCGCATAGTGGTGAAGCGGCTAGATTGCTTGATAAGAAAATTAGTGTAGTAGAAAATGATCGATTAGCAGCTATAAAACAGTGTGCTAAAACTTATGGCGGTGATTGGGTGTTAAAAGGCGCTGGTTCATTGGTACTGGAGCTAAGGGTATTAGAACACAAGGGTTCGCAAGCGTATATTTATGTTTGCGGCGTAGGTAATGCTGGCATGGCCACCGCTGGCATGGGCGATGTATTATCTGGGGTGATTGCTGGGCTGTTGGCACAAAAAGATCTAGAAGACGAAGCGCGCTGCTTACACCAAGCGGTTCTGCTGCATGCGCTAGCAGGAGACGCCTTGGTGAATGATACTGACCATTACCAACATAATAGCTCGCTACTGATTGGACAGCGCGGGCTACAAGCGCAAGATATGCCAGCAGCCATTCGTCATGTGATGCAACTGATTACCAATCAAAATTAAGTAGAGCAGTATGCCGTATTACATCAAGATTAGGTCGTAGAGCCATTACAATACTGAGTGATGGCCTGCTGCACGCGCTCACGCTTAAGCTCGATTTCGCGACCATCTAAGTATTCACGTTTGCCATCACTATCCATCTCATAGATGCGCCCGCCAACGTTTAGATTGGTTAGGTTATTACGCAGTGATTGGCAGCGCTGTGCATTAGCCTGCGCTTCTTGATCCTTAATACGTGCTTCTAGCTGGGCAACGCGCTGTTCTTCTGCACTTTGAGTAGGTGTATTTTGGTTAGCTTCTGTTTTACCCGCTAGCTGACCTGCGTTGTTCTGTCTACCATCGCTACGAAATTCGATCACTTCAATATTTCTACCCTCTTGCGGCGCATGCTGGCTGTACTTCACTTCACCATGCGTACCAATCGATTTATACACTTGGATAGCATGACTGGCATTCATTGACAGCATTATCATACACGCAGTACTGATACTGATGAGCAGCTTGGCAGGGGTATGTATGGTAGACGTGTATGCCATAGTAGCGGTCCTCTTAAGGGGGTAAAAAATGAAGGTAGATATTTATTTAAAGGCAGTATTTACATCGATAAATAACAATATGAATACAGTAGCGTTTGATTTTAGCAAATAATGCTTATGAATGTACATTATTTAATAACTAATAGTTAGGGGTGGGTTTTAGAAGTTTTTCTTGACAATAGGACTCAAACCATTGAATATAATAGCAGTTGATTGGTCAGTGAGCGGCTTTTATGATATTGCCGTGGCACTTGAGAATGAGAACTGCGGGTTACTTATCGGTAGCTTACGTCGTTTTATTTTCTTTGTGATAATGATATGGCAAAAATGATGATCATAGCGATTATTATTAATGACTGTATATGTTGTCTCCGGACTTATCTGTCTACAATGACTAAGATAAACTTATTATTTGAAATACGCTAAGTGTGGATTTTTGCGGTTGTATTGCTTGCATTAAATGCAAAACAATATTTGGTTATGATGTTTTTTATTAGCCTATTATAAGATCAGATGATCTTATGACGTAGTATTGGCTATTAGAATTATTTTATGACTTTAGCTATAGCAGCGCCTCTTCTACAAACACTATCGCTCATAAGTAATAAGCCTCTTTTATAGATGCATTCGTATCTTGTCATGGTATATCGATAAACTCCTGTCACAAAACTGACCCCAAATACATTGCTGTGTTTGAGTATTATCTTGCGTTGTACGACGCGATTGCTTAAATATAGTGGGCAGACATTCTTGATATGGACAAGGATTGGCAATCATTTTTATAAGATTTAAAATAACGCCCAAACGTGGTTGTTTTCTTTTATAAAATAATGCAAATTCTCGCCGCAAAAAAAGGTGATGACAGTGACGCAAACCACGCAAACCACGCAAACCACGCAAAGTCCGAATATGACGGGACATACCCAAACAGGTAATGCCGCCAAAAATTTTGAAGAAAAGCAACAACGTCTTGCTGAAGGTAGCAAGCAGCCTGTGATGCTATCTGGTGCTGAGATGCTGGTGCAATCGCTGACGGATGAGGGTGTCAAATATATTTTTGGCTATCCAGGCGGCGCAGTGCTGCACATTTATGACGCGTTGTTTCAGCAAGAAAACATCGAACATATTTTAGTGCGTCATGAGCAAGCAGCTGGCCACATGGCAGATGCTTATTCGCGAGTGACTGGTAACACAGGTGTCGTGCTGGCCACGTCAGGTCCTGGTGCTACCAATACAGTAACAGCTATTGCCACCGCCTTCATGGACTCAGTTCCGATGGTCGTGATTTCAGGTCAAGTACCAAGCAGCCTAATCGGTGAAGATGCGTTCCAAGAAACCGATATGATCGGGGTCTCTCGTCCTATCGTTAAGCATAGCTTTCAAGTACGCCATGCTAGCGAAATTCCAATGATTGTCAAAAAAGCCTTTTTTATTGCGCAGTCTGGTCGTCCAGGTCCTGTCGTAATTGACGTACCAAAAGATATGACCGCGCCTAGCGAAAAATATGCCTACGAATACCCAGAAGAGGTGTTTATACGCTCGTATCAGCCTTCAGTGAAGGGGCATGGCGGCCAAATCAAAAAAGCGGTTGAGACCTTATTATCAGCGCAGCGTCCTGTTATCTATGCTGGTGGTGGCGTGATTTGGAGTAAAGCCCATAAAGAGCTGACCGAACTTGCACATCGTCTAAACTTGCCAGTGACCAATACGCTAATGGGTTTGGGAACGTTCCCTGGCTCTGATCGTCAGTTCTTGGGCATGCTCGGTATGCATGGCACTTATGAGGCCAACATGAGCATGCATCATGCAGATGTTATTTTGGCGGTTGGTGCGCGTTTTGATGACCGTGTCACTAATAATGTCAAAAAATTCTGCCCGAATGCGACTATTATTCATATCGATATCGATCCAGCTTCTATCTCCAAGACTATTCTTGCCCACATTCCTATCGTTGGTGACGTAAAATCGGTTCTTACGGATATGTTAGAGATTATCGGTGAAGATAAAGAATTGGAGCAGCATGCCCTACTAGATTGGTGGTCACAGATTAATGAATGGCGTAAGCGTCATGGTCTGCGTTATGACACCAGTACCGAAAACGGCATCAAGCCACAAAGTGTCGTACAAGCACTAGACAGAGTGACCAACAGCAACGCCATTATCACCAGTGACGTCGGTCAGCATCAGATGTTTGCCGCGCTTTACTATACTTATCTAGAGCCAGGTCAATGGCTCAATTCGGGTGGTTTAGGTACGATGGGCGTTGGCTTACCATATGCAATGGCAGCCAAGCTTGCTAATCCAGATCGTGATGTGGTCTGTATTACTGGCGAAGGCTCTATTCAGATGAATATTCAAGAGCTATCGACATGCCTGCAATATAATCTACCGGTCAAAATCTTGAACCTAAACAACGCGCAGTTGGGTATGGTAAAACAGTGGCAAGATATGCTGTATGAGGGTCGTCATGCGTCATCTTATATGAATTCATTACCAGACTTTGTAAAGCTAGCTGAAAGTTATGGTCATGTCGGTATCAAGATTACTGATCCTGCCACCATGGAAGCACAGATTGCAGAAGCCATGGCAATGAAAGACAAGCTGGTATTTATTGACGTTTATGTCGATCGTAATGAGCATGTGTATCCAATGCAAATCGCTGGACAGACGATGCGTGATATGTGGTTAACCAAAGGGGAGCGTACCTAATGCAACAACAACATCTGATTTCGGTATTGATGGAAAACGAAGCGGGTTCGTTGTCGCGGTTAGTCGGCTTGTTCTCACAACGTGGTTATAATATCGAAACCTTAAACGTCGCCCCAACGGAAGATCCGAGTATTTCGCGTCTGACAGTGACGACGATTACTTCTCCTGAAAGAATTGAGCAGATCACCAAGCAATTGCATAAATTGATTGAAGTGGTTAAAGTGCTTAATCTATCAGACACCGTTCACGTTGAGCGCGAGTTAATGCTAGTCAAAGTTCGCGCAACGGGTAGCGTACGTGAAGAGATCAAACGCAGCGCAGATATTTTCCGTGCACAAATTGTTGACGTCAATGCCAACCTCTATACGATTCAGATCGTTGGTGATACGGCTAAGCTAGATGGTTTTATCGATACTATCGGTCGAGAACGTGTCTTAGAAGTGGTACGTTCGGGTGTGATTGGTATTGCACGTGGAGAAAAAACACTGAGTATTTAATACGCTTAGTGGCTGAGCAACTGAATAGTTAATCAAAATCATTTTAGTTATAATCTATCTATTTACCATTAACATAACGCTTATGTTAGTGACCATTTTACGATAATGGCTACTGCATAGGCGTTTACTATCCATGGCACGCCATGATTGAGGAAAAGGACTCTATTTATGAACGTTTATTATGATAAAGATTGCGATCTATCGATTATCCAAGGCAAAAAAGTTGCGATTATTGGTTACGGTTCACAAGGCCATGCACACGCACTTAACCTACAAGATTCAGACGTCGATGTGACTGTTGGTCTACGTGCAAACTCAAGCTCATGGAAAAAAGCGGAAAACGCTGGTCTAAAGGTTGCTGAAGTTGCTGATGCAGTTAAAGCTGCTGACGTGGTTATGATTTTGACCCCTGATGAGTTCCAAAAAGAGCTTTATAACAATGAGATTGAGCCTAACATCAAAGAAGGGGCTACGTTAGCTTTCGCTCATGGTTTCGCGATTCATTATAACCAAGTCGTTCCTCGCAGCGATCTTAATGTCATCATGGTTGCCCCGAAAGCACCTGGTCACACAGTTCGTAACGAATTCACCAAAGGTGGCGGTATTCCAGATTTGATCGCTATCTATCAAGACGCCTCAGGTCAAGCCAAGCAATTAGCTTTGTCTTACGCAGCTGGTGTTGGTGGTGGTCGTTCAGGCATCATCGAAACCACGTTCAAAGATGAAACTGAAACTGATCTATTTGGCGAGCAGGCCGTACTTTGTGGCGGTGCTGTTGAGCTAGTAAAAATGGGTTTTGAAACGCTAACAGAAGCGGGCTATGCGCCAGAAATGGCTTACTTTGAGTGTTTGCATGAGCTTAAGCTTATCGTTGACCTCATGTATGAAGGCGGTATCGCTGACATGAACTACTCAATCAGTAATAACGCTGAATACGGCGAATATGTCACTGGTAATGAAGTTATCAATGAGCAATCACGCGAAGCCATGCGTAACGCGCTAAAACGCATCCAGTCTGGCGAATACGCAAAAATGTTCATCAGTGAAGGTGCTACCAACTATCCATCAATGACGGCTCGTCGTCGTAACAATGCTGAGCATCCAATTGAAATCACTGGTGCTAAGCTACGCGGTATGATGCCATGGATTGGTGGTAATAAAATCATTGATAAAGACAAAAACTAAGTCAATATTTTATGATAATAAGGCTTAAGAAGCCTTAAAAAAACCCGTGTTATCAAGTGATAGCACGGGTTTTTTATTGCTATCAATACAAAGATATTTTTGAAAATGTCTCAATAGTAACGGTTGAAAACTAGCAATAGCACCCAATATAAGCAAGCGTCGTCGGTTCAGTTAGATGACTATGTCGATGGTTGTTTCTCTTCTTATTTTTTCCATAGATTACAGGTTGTATGTTGTGCAAATATCTTTTCCAGACTGGCTAACGCCGCAATTCGTGTATATTACTCTTAGTGCTGTCGTGGCTGTTTTGATTTGGATCGAAGGTGAGATGCTCAAAGGCACCGATGGCAAGCTGCCACAATCTAAGTTTTTTCAAATCAGCTCGCTGCTAGACACTTCATGGTTTTTTATCTCTGTGGTGATGTTATACGTGATCGATCTAACGCCGTTAGCGGTTGCAGTACCTGCGGCATACGGGATTTATACGGTGTTTGGTTGGGTTTACGGCACCAAATTGTTAAAGCGTAAAGGTATCCCAGATTCACCCAAAGATTTGATCATACCAGCTAAGTATATTGCTTATAGCCAATCGTTTTCTTTGATATTTTTTGCCCTTTGCTTACTGGTGTTGACCTCACCATGGCTACCTATAGCACAGTAAATGTATGCAAAAAGTGATAGGATCTAATTTTTATTATTGAATATATATAACAAGAATATTGAAATTGAAAGTAATAAACAGGGTCTAGAAGAGATAACGAGCCATTAAAGTACGGTGCTAAATGGTGATTAAAGGCTTCTTATATTGTTTACAAAACTCTGTAATTTAATATGTTGCAGTCAAAAAAAACTGTTATAATCAAGCTGTACTCAATGGATTTGAGGCGAAAACCATAAGTTATCTCTTTGATATATTATGAGTTTGAGCCGTCGCATTCAGCAAAGAATCTAGGGTATATATCAATTAATCGGTGATGACACACGTCTCGCCAACAGTTAAAGAGTCAGGAAAATTTATGTCAGATAAAGTTGAAGGCACTGTAAAGTGGTTTAATGAAGCTAAAGGTTTTGGTTTTATCGCTCAAGACAATGGCGGACAAGACGTATTCGCTCACTACAGCGCTATCCAAGGTGGCGGTTTCAAAACCCTAGCTGAAGGCCAAAAAGTATCTTTCATCTTAGGTGATGGCAAAAAAGGCCCACAAGCTGAGCAAATCGAAGCCATCTAATTTTAACGGCTGTTGAGTATCACTGTTAACAGTATTCTCAGCAATGTTAATTTTAATAAGATGTATAGATTTCTTTGTTTGTTAAAACAATAAAAATACTGTTTAGACTTTAAAGAAAAGCAACCTCTCATCAGGTTGCTTTTTTTGTGCCATTTATTTCACATTGAAAATAACTGTCGTTAAATACTAGCGGTTTGAACGGTCGATGATTCCAGATAATGTAACGTATTTACGTAATAAAAATGCAGGAAAGAGGGTGTTTTATGAAGTGGCATACATGGTTTTCAATTGAATGGCAGCAAGTATTGGGTATTTCATTATCAGCGCTTGGGTTTTATTTAGGACTCATGTTATTTACGCGATTGATGGGGCTACGAAGTTTTTCTAAGCTCTCGAGCCATGATTTTGCCATGACAGTTGGTATTGGTAGCATACTGGCCTCAACAGTGTTGTCCGATAGCCCGTCTTTGTTACAAGGCTTATTCGCCGTTGCTGTGCTATTTATGATTCAAGGGGTTATCTCAGTTATCAGACGTAAAGTCAAACCCTTGAAATCCTTGATTGATAATCAGGCCATCATACTGATGGCGCATGGTGAATATTTTTTGGATAACCTAAAAGAAGCGAATTTGAGTACCAGTGATGTGCAAGAAGTACTACGCAAAAATGGGCTCAAATCCAAGAGCGAAGTCTTTGCAGTTATTATGGAAACCACAGGGGACATGAGTGTCATTAAAAATGATAACACCATTCCCGATTGGTCGTTGTTTGATGATATTCGTGATAGTGATTTGTTGATTAAGCCTGATAAAAGCACTTTATAAATTGTTTTAAGGGCATAAAAAGCATTGAGGTGATAAATAATAACAAAACGTTAAGTAAGTAATGCGATGATAATGCTATAAAGGGCAAAAGGTTAAGCCCCTTATTAGAATGAAACCGTAAATAATAGGTCTATAAACTATTTTTTTAAGAATAGTGACAAATTTATGACGCATTATTCACGGCACTGCCTTGACCTTAAGGCGCTGCTCGCGCAAGATAGATAGGTCTGATAATAACGGTTGGCTTAGCTTTAACAGATTTGATGAGTAGGGAATAGTAGACCGATACCCTTTGGTATTGTTTTGGCATTTCTGACTATTAATTTGCTGTTGAGGCAGTAACGACCTTAAGTAGCACTTTGAACGACAGTTTAAAAGATGAACCTTTGGTTCTTAACTGACAATTTTTTAATTCATAACATTAATAAACGAGGAACGTATGAAAGCATTAGTAGCGGTCAAGCGTGTCATTGATTATAACGTAAAAGTTCGTGTAAAAGCTGATAACTCTGGCGTGGATCTATCTAACACTAAGATGTCAATCAACCCTTTTGATGAAATTGCAGTAGAAGAAGCCGTTCGTCTAAAAGAAGCGGGTGTGATTGATGAAATCATTGTTGCGTCTATTGGTCCAAAAGAGTCACAAGAGCAAATCCGTGCAGCGCTAGCATTGGGTGCTGATCGTGGTGTTTTAGTATTGACTGACGCCAAGCCTTATCCACTGCAAATCGCTAAGATTCTGAAAAGCATTGCTGAGTCTGAATCTACAGATATTATCCTATTGGGTAAGCAAGCGATTGATGACGACAACAACCAAACTGGTCAGATGCTAGCCGCATTGATGGGCATTGGTCAGGGTACGTTTGCCTCAGAAGTGAAAGTTGAAGGCGATAAAGTCAACGTCACACGTGAAATCGATGGTGGTTTACAAACGCTTGCGCTTGACTTGCCAGCGGTGATTACAACTGATTTGCGCTTGAATGAGCCACGTTATGCCAAACTGCCTAACATCATGAAAGCGAAGAAAAAGCCACTTGATGAAAAAACGCCAGCTGATTTTGGTGTTGATATGGCTTCTAAGCAAGAGATTATTAAAGTTGTGCCACCTGCTGAACGTAAAGCTGGTATTACAGTGAAGTCAGTTGATGAATTGGTCGATAAGCTAAGAAACGAAGCAAAAGTAATCTAGTACTTTGTTATAGCGTATTCTGTGTAAAATTATCATGACGCTGCTCGTGTATTTTAAAGCTAAGCGTACGAATAATTTTATGAACAGATGACCACATGAATAGATGATACGAACAAATAAAGGATAAAAACAATGGCAATTTTGGTATATGCAGAACATGACAATGCCAGTCTAAAAAAGGCAACTTTAAACACTATCGCTGCTGCTAAACAAATGGGTAGTGATGTCCATGTATTGGTCGCTGGTAGCGGCGCGCAAGCAGTGGCTGATGAAGCAGCAAAAGCTGAAGGCGTGGCTAAAGTACTATTGGCTGACAATGCAGCTTATGAGCATCAATTGGCTGGTAACATAGCGCTATTGGTTGCTGATATTGCTGGTGATTACAGCCATATCATTGCACCTGCTACAACGACTGGCAAAAACTTCATGCCACGTGTTGCGGCATTACTTGATGTGAGCATGTTGTCAGAAATCTCTGCTGTCGTAGATGCGCAAACTTTTGAGCGTCCTATCTATGCAGGCAACGCAACAGCGACTGTTAAAACATCAGAAGATAAAGTGGTATTGACTGTACGTACGACCGCATTTGATCCAGTCGCGAGCGAAGGTGGTTCAGCCACAGTTGAAGCAATCGATAACGTACAAGAAACAGGTAAATCAAGCTTTGTTAACGAAGAGATGGCGAAATCTGACCGTCCTGAATTGACCTCAGCTGGTATTGTTGTCTCTGGTGGTCGTGCATTGGCCAATGGTGAGAACTTCACTAAGTACATCGAGCCATTAGCCGACAAATTAGGCGCAGCGGTTGGTGCATCACGTGCTGCTGTTGATGCAGGCTATGTACCAAACGATATGCAGGTCGGTCAAACGGGTAAAATCGTTGCACCGGATCTATATATCGCTGCTGGTATCTCAGGTGCTATTCAGCATCTAGCTGGTATGAAAGACTCTAAAGTCATCGTTGCTATCAACAATGACCCAGAAGCGCCTATCGCTAGCGTTGCGGATTACTTCTTAGAAGCTGATTTGTTTGAAGCATTGCCTGAGCTAACCAGCAAGGTTTAAGCTTGAACGATTAAGCATCTGATATCGCTTAATCTATGATAAATCGTAAAGCCTCCGATTCAATGAATCGGGGGCTTTTTTATGGGATATTTTAGATGCTGATATTTTCTATGCCACTTTTTATATCGCTGTAATTTAGCTTGTTTTTATTACTATTTTCAAAATGGTAATACGCCTTAGAATTTATCTCGATTTTATAAGACCTATCAAAATGAGGGCACACGCTAGTCAAATGGATAAATGTCAGCTAATATACTGATACTATCATTTGATTTGTATTTTTTTAGATTGATCTGACTATAGATGACTAAATGATAGACCAATTAATTAGTACGTTAAGGGATTAGGAGATACTAATGGAGGCAGGATTAAACATGTCAGAACGCTTACCTCAGGAATGGAATGATTGGGTAGCAACGAATATGATGCGCGGTGTTCAAACAGAGACAATCGTTCAAACACTAAAGGATAATCGCTTTTCAGATGCTCAAATAAAAGTCGCACTGAGTGATGATTTTAAGGTAGCAGCAAACGACAGTAAACAACCGATTCGTAGGCTACCAAATAACTGGAAAGAATGGGTCGCTACCAATTTGCTTGAAGGCACGAGTAAAAACAGTATTGCGAACGTATTGACGCAGCAAGGGTTTAGTCATGCGGAGATATTACTAGAAATAGAGACGGCTTCTAAAAGTCCTTACCTACAAGCAGGCATTAAAGCCGCTAAGCTCCTAAAAAAACGAGAATGGCTGCTTAGCACCTGCGATGACTTGGCCAAGTTAGATCCTGGTTATAATCAGAAAATTGATGTGATCGATACGCCACCGTTTGAGGTGTTTATTAAAGATTACTATAGTAAACATAAGCCTGTGGTACTGAAAAAAGGTATTGACCATTGGCCAGCACTAAAAAAATGGAGCCCACAGTATTTTGCAGATACGTTGGGAGATGCAGAAATTCAGGTGCAGTTCAACCGCGAGAATGATGCGCTTTTTGAACGTCATTCTGATAAGTATCGTAAATCAATGCTGATGTCTGAATTTGTCAATATGATAGAAAATGACGGTGAAAGTAACAACTATTATATGACTGCTAATAACACGCAACAAAACGTTGAAACCATTAAACCGGCACTTGATGACATCGGTGATTTTGGTAAAGGTTATCGACAGCTTTTGGACAATGATGCGGCCTTTAGTACGTATTTTTGGATGGGACCCAAAGGAACCTTTACACCGCTACACCACGATTTGACCAATAATATGCTGGTTCAAGTATATGGTGCTAAGAAAGTAACATTGATTCCAGCATGGCAAGTACCTTGGTTATACAATGATTTGCACGTATACAGTGAAGTGGATTTTCCTACTTTCGATCTGAAGAACCATCCTTTGATGCGGCATGTGACCCCAGTTGAAATCACTATTGAAGCTGGCGATGCATTATTCATTCCTATCGGGTGGTGGCATTGTGTGAATGGACTGGAAAAATCTATTAGTATTAGTTTTACTAACTTTAATGCACCGAACAACTATTCCGCGAGCTTTATGGAAGCACAAAACTAATGTGTATGTAGAGTTGAACGAATCAGATCTAAATAAAAAAATGACTGAATAAATATATTTATTCAGTCATTTTTTTATCAATCTTTTATCTTTACTACATAAATGACAGTGCGCTTTAAGAGTAGCTTCTTTGACGTAGCGTTTCATATAAGCATAATGAGCCTGCAATGGCGACATTGAGGCTTTCTTGACCATTGGGCTGTGGTAGAGCGATAGGGGTGGCACACTGCATCAATTCATCGCAAACGCCTTGACCTTCATGTCCCATAATCCAAGCGATTGGTTCTTTTAAGTCATGTTGATAAATAATCGTATCGGTATGTGAACTGGTCGCTAAAAGTGGTACTTGGACATAATCTAAGATGTCTTGCACACTTAGACCTTCATAGATAGTTAGGGCAAACTGCGCACCCATACCTGATCTTAGCGTCTTAGGAGACCATGCTTGTGCTGTGGCATCGGTACAGAGTATGTTCTTGATGCCAATTGCTGCTGCGGTGCGTAGTAATGTACCAACATTACCACTGTCTTGGACATCATTCAGAATCAGGCAGTCATCATTAATTATCGCTAAGCTAGGCGTCGGTATATTGATAAGCGCCATGATATCGATACCCGTACCCAAGCTACGAATACTCTCATATAGCGAGTCTGATAGCGTTAGAATAGGCGTATAAGTCGGCAGACGAGTTAAAACCTGCTGCACCTCAGAATGGTTATGGGCGGATTCTGCTAGCAATATTTGGGTAAACGGGTAGTCGCTACGTAGAGCTGCATCGATGAGATGAATCCCTTCGATGACAGTTTGACCTTGTTTTTTACGCTGTCGAGCTTGCGCCAATAGTGCCTTGACCAGTTTGACCGTCGTATTTTTATCTGAGGTAATCAGCTCGGTGGGATTTGCTACCATAATGGATCGCTTAGAAAAAAAGATAGAGAATTTGGACACTCATTATAAATCCACATCAATAATGGACATTATAATGAGTGTTACCGGACTGGTTCAGCTGACTTATTTATCAGTGTGCTTTACATGTAAGTCTTTAATATAATTGACTTCATTCTTGCTACCGAGTACCACTGGGACGCGCTGATGAATATCCGTCGGTTCGATATCTAGGATACGATGGACAGCATCAGTAGCACCGCCACCAGCACGCTCGATTAATAAGCTCATTGGGTTGGCCTCATACATCAAGCGCAATTTCCCTGCTTTGTGAGCGTATTTGGTATCAAACGGATAAGTGAAGAGACCACCGCGGCATAAGATACGGTGCACATCACCAACCATGGCGGCAACCCAGCGGGTGTTAAAATCGCGACCACGCACACCAGCTTCGCCAGCAATCAATTCATCGATATACTGTTGCATGGGTGCGCGCCAGTAGCGATAATTTGAGCTGTTGATCGCATACTCGCTTGTATCAGCATCGATTTGGACATGGTCTTCAATGAGTACATAGTCATTGGTGTCTGGATCTAAGCTAAACATGACAACCTTATCTGCTATGGTCAATGCTAGGACGGTAGAAGTGCCGTATAATAAATAGCCAGCTGCTAGCTGCTTATTACCCGCTTGCAAATAATCGCTATTTTCACTTGTCTGACCTTGACGCTCATACGGTAAAATAGAGAAAATAGTGCCCACTGCCATATTGATGTCGATATTTGATGAGCCATCAAGGGGGTCGAACAATACCAAAAGACTGCCATCAGCATTGGCGGCGGTAGCATCATCAAGCTCTTCTGAGGCAACACCTGCGCAATGGGTATTTTTTTCCAACGCATCAAGCAATAAATCATTTGCCAGTACGTCTAGTTTTTTTTGCTCTTCGCCTTGGACGTTTTGATTGCCGGCTTCACCCAAGATATCTGCCAACGCCCCTTTTCTAAGCAACTGCGAAATAGTTTTGCCAACGTCTGTGACCGTCGTAATGACGTCATTCAGTGCAGGGCTGGTCGCATTGGCGTTTAAATAGTGTGCTAAGGTCGTCATGAGGCTTCCTAATAAATGGCCTAGAAATTTGAAAAAAGATAAGCGCTAAAGCAGTTTGCAGGTAGCATTAACCACTCTTGGAGCAGGTAAATATTTAAATAGGTGGTACGGCGTCTTTGTCCCACACACAAAATCAGCTACACTATCTCTGTTATTATTCATTGATAGTTTTAGAGTACTGGTTTTTTATTGTGGTGGGTATAGGTCTATGACTATTATCTAATAGCACTGCCGATATCTAATAGCGCTGCCGAACTTGTTTTACATCGCTTATACTATTAGGGTAAATTGTAGCAAATAAGCGCCTAAATGTCCCTGTATCTGTGCGTATCCGTTATAAATGAACAAACAAAGATGAATAATCCGTTATTATTGACTCATATAAACCAACGATAAAGACTTGTCATTATGTCAAATTCTATTGATAGTAGCGCAACACACAGCATCTCACCGACAGATTATGCCAAATTCGACCCCGATACCATTCATCAAAAACTAAATACCTCGTTAAGTCGTCCACAGCTTAATATAGATGGCGGCATCCGGCATTTTTTGGGCGTAGAAGGGTTAAATAAAGCCCAATTGCAGGCGATTATTGCTAAAGCTGAGACATTTTTTGATGATAATGGACAATTAATCAATCGTCCTGAGCTGGAAGGCTACACGGTGATGAATCTGTTTTTTGAGCCATCAACGCGTACGCGCACGACCTTTGAAGTGGCAGAAAAACGTCTGGGTGCTAATGTGCTCAATATCGATATTGAACGATCTAGCACTAAAAAAGGCGAAAGCCTGCGAGATACCTTGTGGAACCTACAAGCCATGACGGCGGATATTTTTGTCGTACGCCATTCTGCTTCAGGCGCTGCCCACTTTATGGCGACCGAAGTCACACCAGACATTGCTATCATCAATGGCGGTGATGGCTGGCATGCCCATCCGACCCAAGGCATGCTGGATATGCTCACCATTCACCGTGAAGCGCCGCGTCCTTTTGAAGAATTATCGGTGGCAATCGTTGGGGATATAAAGCATTCACGCGTCGCGCGCTCGGACATCAGCGCCTTGCAAACGCTAGGCGTTACAGATATTCGTGTCTGCGCACCACGTACATTGTTGCCCAAAGGCATTGAGCGTTTTGGTGTACAAGTTTATGAAAATATGGATGAGTGCGTGACAGACTGCGATGTGATTATGGGCTTGAGAATTCAAAACGAGCGTATTGGCTCGCCATTACTGGCGTCATCAAATGAATACTATAAGCACTATGGCATCACTCCAGAGCGGGTCGCACTTGCTAAACCTGATGCGTTGGTGATGCACCCAGGACCTATGAATCGTGGGGTGGAGATTGCCTCTAGCGTTGCCGATGGGGCACAATCTGTGATTTTAAAGCAGGTGAATAACGGTATTGCTATTCGTATGGCGGTATTGTCGCTTGCGATGGAAGGTCAACGCGCTCATCAAGCAGCTGGTAAGTAATCGCTGCCGCGCTGTTTTATTCTCACTTATTTTATTGATACGGTAATAACGCTCATGTCTACTATGCTCAATACTGATGCACCGCTCATTGACCATCTCCCTGATACTTTTAAAGCATCACTTTCAGATACTGCGAGAGATAAGCTGGCTAGCCTTGAGGCTGGACGCGAGATGTGGTTGCTGCCACCGTTGGTTGATTTGTGTGCCCGTCTACGTGAACCAGGCCAACAACAACACGGTACGCTAAAGTCAGAAGGTTGCGCTGCTCGAGCCAATGGTTTTTTGCATGTAGTGACGCCACCCGATACCAATCCTATCTTAGAAAACGGCTCGCTGTTAAAAGGTTTGCGTGAGCGCGCGCTTGAAGATGGCGGTATTTATTTGCATATCTTGGGTGCACTAACGGCAGGTTTGGAAGGTGAGCGTCCATCTAATATCGCAGGACTCAAAAAAGGGGGCTGTATTGCTGTGTCTAATGCGCGTAGACCTTTTGCCAATGATTTGGTATTGCTGCGTACTTTAGAATATGCTGCAACCTTTGGGATGAAAGTATTCTTTTATCCTGACGAGTCCAGTCTGTCAGGAGATGGGGTGGCACATGAGGGCTATATTGCCTCATATCATGGACTAAAAGGTATTCCATGGATTGCAGAGACTGTGGCCTTGTCTACTCAGCTATTGATGGTCGAAGAAACGGGAATTGCTGCTCATTTTAGCCAATTGTCATGTAAGTCTTCCATTGAGCTAATGCGCTGGGCGAAGGATAAAGGTTTGCCGGTTACTTGTGATGTGGCCATGCATCAGTTGTATTTAACCGATGATAATTTAGAGGGTTTTAATGCCCAAGCTTACGTGTTACCGCCACTGCGCAGTAATACAGATCAGCAAGCCATCCGTCGTGGATTAAAAGATGGCACCATTGATGCGATTTGTAGTCATCATGAGCCATTGAACAGTACTGCCAAAAAAGCGCCCTTTGCCGATTGTACACCCGGTATTTCAAACTTCGATACCTTTATGGCGCTGGCATGTCAACTGGTCAATGATGACGTATTAACGCTAGAGCAGTTGGTCGATAAAATCTGTCTAAATCCTGCAAAAATCGCTGGCATTAGCACGCAATATGAACACATTGGCGGTGCCGTATTGGTCGATCCGAATATCGAGTGGCAAGTCACTGCGCAATCGATGCTGTCAAATGGTAAAAACACGCCGTTCTTTAATCAGAAATTGCAAGGGCGCGTCGTGGAGACGTTCTTTGGCTAATTTTCCCCAACGGGACGAGGATTTACAGACATCTTCGAGGGCTAATCGCCATGACCGGTCAAGTCATGATGATAGGTTACGCGGTGAATCTAGTGAGTCGATTAAAGCGGTAGCCGTCTATGAAGTGGCTAAAGGGGTCAGCGCGCTACTCGGGGCAGTCGCGTTATGGTTATGGCATACTGACCTTGAGCGTTGGCTCGCCACTGCCACAGAAACTTGGCAGCAGAACTTTGGTCATTTTCTTGCACCGCAAATCGACAGCATCGTGCGGATTGCCCAGCAGGCAAGTAAAAATTGGCCTTTATTTCTATTATTTATATTTGTCTATGCAGCGATACGTTTCATTGAAGCTTATGGCTTGTGGCAAGATAAGACATGGGCCTATTGGTTCAGCGTCATCGGCTACGGAATATTTATTCCTATAGAACTGTATTATTTGATTGCCCGTCCCTTTGACTGGTTTAAGCTGGCTATTTTTATTTTAAACATTGTCATCGTTATTGTGGTGTATCGTAATATGAAGCAAAAAGGTCTAATATAAAGTTTTATAGTCAGAGCACTTTTAAACCGCTACGGTGTTACCTGCCCTAGATGGACTCAGTGTACTATAGTCAATCCACTATAAAAGCGTTACAGCGTTAACCTCGCTTGAGGTATTAAATATACATCTATACTCGGTTGCCTTGTAGCGATTCTAACATTCCTTGACTATAGATACTGATTAAAAAACCCAGCATAAAGTTAATGGCTTTATACTGGGTTTTTATTATCTGCAAGCTTTTATGATTGGTATTTTTATTGTTTACATAGTCAGTGAAAAGTAATATCAGCAGTATCGTAGCGTTTTAGAGTTCTTTGACTATAGCTCAACGGTTTTCTCATCCGTACGAATGCTCTTGGCGACTTTGCCGACGCTCAACCCTTGCACCAAGATGGAGAAAATGACGACGGCATAAGTGAGTGCCAATAAGATATCGCGCTCTGTGCCCATAGGCAATTGCAGTACTAGGGCAACCGAGATACCACCGCGCAATCCGCCCCATGTCAGCACTTTCCATGCACCAGCTGGCAAGTTAAGTTGACGACTAAAGGTCTTAGTAGTCATGCCAACCACGATCAGCCTTGCTAATAGAGCGATGATAATGGTCAGACCACCTGCGATAAATAAGTTACCCGAATAGGCGATTATCACAACTTCAAGACCAATCAAAACAAACAAAATAGCGTTGAGAATCTCGTCTATTAACTCCCAAAACAAATCAATATAGTGGCGAGTCTTATCACTCATTGCCAGCTCGCGACCGCGGTTGCCGACCATTAATCCCATCATTACCATGGCCAGTGGCCCTGATAAATGCCAATGACTGGCCAGCGCGTAGCCACCTATGACACCTGCTAAGGTTAATAGCACCTCTTCTTGATAACTATCAATGCTCTTTATTAAATAATACAAAATCGCACCGAGCACTAAGCCAAAGACAACACCGCCACCAGCCTCGACAGCCAAGGTATGTGCTACATAATTAGCGGTTGGAATATCACCGCTAGACAAAATACCAAGCAGCAAGACAAAAATAACGACGCCGATGCCATCATTGAATAAGGACTCGCCAGCAATGACCGTTTCGATGCTTTTTGGCGCACCAGCCGATGCCAAAATACCCATGACTGCAATCGGATCAGTCGGTGATATTAAAGCACCAAACAATAAGCACCACAGAAAGGGTAGGCCAAAGTCAAATAGGGGCAGCATAAAATACAGGGCAGTGGCAATGAGTAACGATGACACTATGGTGCCGATACCTGCAAGAATACCAATGGGTAATTTATAACGTTTTAAATCACTAATATTGACGTGCAACGCTGCTGCAAATAACAGCATAGAAAGCATGCCGTCGAGTAGTACTTCAGTAAAATCAAGCTGCTCTAATAAGCTGACCTCATAATCAATGAGCTGGTCAAAGCCTAAAAAGCCCAAAAAAATCGCGCCGATAGATAAGAGAATGGAGATGACCATGACACCAATGGTGGTGGGCAAACCAATAAAACGATGATTAACATAGGTCAATAAAGCGGTAATAGATAAAAAAATCGCGCTGATTTCAAGGATGGTCAGACTGGTGGTAGATGCCATGAAAGAAGTCTCAGGGTGAATGTAAAGATATCTCTAAGCCAAAAGCTTATGAGTGTTGCGTCAATAGAGTGTTTGTTCTTATCTGCTGGCATTTGATGTGCCAATAACTCAGATCATTAGCTTGATTCTGTCTGTAACGCCTTATCAATGTGGGCAGCAAACTCACCAACATATGCAAAATATTGATGAGCAGAGTCGTCGTCAAGGATAAATTGCGTTGCCTGTTGGCACATGGCTTTTAGATCATCGATTAATTCGATATAGCTCAGATTTTCCTCGCCTGCGCGCGCAACCAATTTCAGTTCGTGCAGCAGGGTTTGCTGTTGTGCTGTATTTACTCGAGCGTAGTTCAGATCGACCATTGCCTGACAGAGGGCTTTTAGCACCATCAAATCGGCAGTTGCGTAACGGCGTATCTCACCAAGTGAAGTATCAATAAAGTCTGATATTCTTGGTGTATGAGTGACGACAGCTAGCATTGTAAATCGTTGCTCTTTGCTAGTATCAGCGTCGTCGTTTTGCGTTGGTGGCGTATAAAAGTGATAAGGACTTGGTGGTTGACGACGCATGATAATACTCAAGCAAGTGGTCAGTGACTGTACACAATTGACCGCCGTTTTGGGATCATTGATACCAGGAGACAGGGCACGCACGGCTATCTCGGTCATTTGTCCTAGACTATAAGCGATATCATTAGAGTGTGTTACGCGCTGCTCAATACGTATGCAGGTGGCAAAGCGCTGCCAAAACATGCCATCGGGTGTACGCGGAATAACAGCCAAGTGTGCTGTCTTCGTCCTCTTTAGGTTGTTTGGATGATCAGCGGGGCGTTGATAAAAATAGCCAATAACGTTTTTGTCAGTGACAAAATCGCCAAGATTGGCATGGAGTTGCACCACGCCACCGTAGTCTTGTGTCAATGTGATTAACGATTCTAGATAAATTTGTTGTAAGTAACCACAGCTTGGCGAATAGATGGTCGTCTTCGGCCAAGCGTAAAACTGCTCAACGTCATTGTCTTCAACATCACGCTGATGTGTGATATCACACTGGTCACTATACCAATGGTAAATACTTTTAATCGCATCGTTGCTGGCATTTTGAATGACATGCGATGCTTGAATGGCATGTACCATATGTTGGACAAAATATACTAATAACAAGGCACAGATAATCGCCATGATAATGGCAAAGGTTACTGCTAACTGCGGCACACCAAATGCAACGTCATACTTATGAATCGACTTTAAGACCAATAAACTATAACTAAAGGTACCGATAAACGCACCTAAGACAAATTGGTTTGGCGTATCTGTCAAAAAATTACGTAACAATCGCGGCCCAAATTGCGAGGAGGCCATTGATAATACGGCAATAGTTATCGAAAACGTGGTGCCTGCGACGCCAAGTACCGCCCCTGCAATCGCGGTCATAATTGCGCGTGCCGCATCATCATCGCCCGTAAAGGCAAAACTGAGCTCCCTGACGGTTTCACGGTCAAAGTGCTCATCAATCGTGACTAAGATAGGCGCGAGTATTATACCCACGAGTACACAAGCAGTCGGGATAAACCAATAAGAGCCAATCAAATGCTCCCAAAGGTTTCTAAAGCGATCAGGCAAGTCGGTTAGCGTCTTTAGCGACCATAACTGTGCGAGATTTTTTAGTCCGTTTTGTCCTTTATTGACAGCGCGGGTAAAGAGGCTGTTTTTAGCATGGTCATTGGCTGCCATAGGTATTGAGGTATCCAAAATAATAGTTATTTGACAGTTATATTGCTTTGTTGGTTAAATTCATCATCAGTTCAATACAAGAAAGTACGGCAAGCATGACATCCAACCGGGGTGGGTTTCCCTTGCTAACCGTACTATTACCGCTCAATTACTGATTTTACTCATATTGCTTTTGGATTGTCTGCTTCAGTAATGATAGTGTTTTTACCTTCGCGTCTACCAGCATCGGTTTTTACTGGTTGTTCGCCAGTGTCTTTAGGAATAACAATTTCATGGTCATGATTGTCGCAGTCTACATCGCTGTCTTTATCATACGCCACAGGGTCAAAATGCGGGACATCATTATGAACATCTGAAGTATCTTTGGCTAATTGCTGAGTTGGGGTAGTCATCGTTTTTCTAAACAGTTTGTCCCTCTTATGCGGATGAGAGTCAGCGTCGTCATTTGCTGATTTTTTGCGAGGCTCACTGTTTGTGAAGATAGTGCCCAATGGTAAGTTTAGCTGTGCTTTGGCAAATGCCTCAGTATTCTCAAATCGAGCGACCAACAGGCTTAACCAAGGTTTCTGATCTTCTTGATTCATCTCGTCCAGCTCATCCTTGATAGGTAGCGGATAAGGCAATGTACGATAAAAGTCCCATAACGTCATGTTGCGCAAGTCCTTTTTGAGCACATAGTCATCGTCTTCGGTCATGGTAATGAGATTGCTATCTTGCAGATAGTTAATATAGGTATACCACTTTGGTAACTCTTTGCGGCCCAGCACATTACGTAGTGCTTGCTCGCTAACCGCTTCACCCTCTAAGTGATGGGTATACACGAGATTTAGCATGTCTAACAAGCTAAGCAGCGGATGGCGCGGGTAGACTTCCTCAGTTTCAAAAATCGTCAAGGTATAACTAATCTCAACCCCTAATAAAATTAAATTCCAAGACAAATATATCCATAATAAAAAGATAGGTAGCGCGGCAAAAGCACCATAAATCGCCTCGTAACTGGTAAAGTTTGCCATCACAGTACCAAAAAGATGCTTCATCAACTCAAAGACGATGGCAACAAAGATACCGGCAATCGCTGCATTTTTTGCTGGCACGCGAGCTTTTGGGATAAACCAATACATCCCGATAAAACCAGCGATGGTGATGCCAATTGAGACGGCTTGTACCCAAAAAGACCAATCAATACCATAACCCGCAATTTGGCGGTTTAAAAAACTCAGGCTTTGCACGGTACTTGAGGCGATAAATGCCGTACCCAACACAAGCGGCCCTAGGGTAACGATGGTCCAATAGCGCAGCATGCTTTTGATGCCACCTGAACGATTTTCTACGCGCCAGATTTGGTTAAAAGCGCGCTCAATGGTCGTCAAAGTCATGATGGTCGTAAAAAATAACACCATCGCACCAATGATGGTGAGGTTTGATGATTTTTCCGCAAAGCTATTGATATACTCGCTGACCTGCATGCTTGATTGTGGCAGCAAGTTGCTATAAATCACCTCATAAATCTGTGCTCTGACCGAAGCCAATGCTGGTACTGAGGATAAAATCATCAGTAGTACTGTTAGTATCGGTACAATAGATAGCATGGTCGTATAGGTAAGTGACGCCGCTTTTTGTTGGCAGTTGTCTTCAAAAAAGTGCCGAATCAAAAATCGTAAGAACTGAAACCATCGTTGGTGTAAAAATGGGAGTTTTTTTAATAAGTTTTCCATGTCGACCATTTAGCAGCGATAAGAGTGACAATAGTGTAACAAAAATGTACCGCCCGCATCTGCCAAATAATTGTGTCAAAATGCACGGTAGCCACCGTTAACGGGTTTGGCTCGCTACAATGTCGAGCAGCGTTTGTTTGCATGTCAGTCAATGACTGGGGCATAATGTGCACATATATTTTAGTGTTTAACTTTGGACGATACACAGGCATAGAAGTGGCTGTGCAAAAACTGACTGCCTAATGGCAGCGTAAAACGCTGGTACACTGCGAATACTGATAAAGACAATAACGTCGACGATTTTATGAGGAAGTTTTGCTAATGAGTCAGACCACCCCTTATGTTTTGGTGCTTTATTATTCGAGTTATGGTACGACTAAGACATTAGCATATGCGATTGCACAAGGGATTGAGGATGCTGGCATGACCGCACGTATCCGTACTGTGCCTACCGTTGCACCCGAAACCACGGCAAGCAAGCCTGCGATACCGGACGAAGGTGATTTGTATTGCACGATGGATGATCTCAAAGGTTGCAGCGGTCTGGCGCTTGGTAGTCCGACGCACTTTGGCAATATGGCCGCGCCCATGAAATACTTTTGGGACAATACTGTCACCCTTTGGTTGGCAGGCAATCTACAAAACAAGCCAGCTTCGGTATTTACAGCGACCGGCTCGATGCACGGTGGTCAAGAGACGACACTGCTGACCATGATGTTACCGTTGATGCACCATGGCATGATGATCGTGGGTATACCGTATGCAGAATCCGCCCTCAATCGTACCAATCGTGGTGGTACGCCTTATGGCGTGAGTCATGTTAGCGGCGCGTTGCATGATCAACCGGTATCTGCTGATGAGCGTGAACTGGCAATTGCGCAAGGTCGTAGACTTGCCATTACGGCGACGGCTTTAGCACAGGCTAACTTTGGTCGCTAAGCCGCACTGATATATTGCTTATAAGGAAAAGATACTTCTAATGGCTATTAACCGTTCTGATAACGAGGCTAATGCCCCAATAGAAAAAGCTACTGACGCTGGCAAGCCTATTGCACCGATGCGTCAACGCTTGCTGCTCACGTGGTTGGTTTGGATGGCATACCGGTTACTGGCCTTGCCGATTATGATCAGTGTTTTTAATCCGACTAGCCCTGATATCATTGGTGGCATCGCTTGGCAAACGCTGTGGTTGATTCCGGCTTTTATCTTGACACCAGTGATATTACGCGGCCGCTCGCCCTATATGCTATTGATTGGCAGTATGCTGACCTTGGTGTACTTAGGGGCTAGTGGGGTCGTGCTGTTTACTCGTTTTTATGGCAGCAGCGTGATTGAAATTCTGGTCTATTTGCTTGATTTTGTCTTACTATTTGCAATCAATGTTTGGTTATTTATTTTACTAAAGCGTCTACCATCGATGAATAATGTCGTTAAGCAGCCTCGTTCTCGCTAGTCGTTTATTCTTGATTTACCAGCATAAAAAAGCGGCGCTCTGCATTAGAGCGCCGCTTTTTTTCGTCTTTTTACTGGTATGATAAAAGCCTTAATTGACTTTGGTTAATTCTAAGTCCATCTTTTTGCCATCGTTAATCTGACTTACTTTTACCGGTAAATAATCTAAGCTTGGCGCTAACCAAAAACTGGTAGAGCGGCTGTCGTCATCATGGATACGATCGACACGCACGGTATCAAAGGTACCGGCTGGCACGGTGATTTTGGTATTGCCAGATTTTTTAAAGGGTGTTTTCTCAATTTTATCTTTCTTCGCCATATAGTAATTACCTGAGAATTTACCGTTCAGTAAATCTTGGCGAATTTGCACCTCAAGGCTCAAATCATCAAAGGCTTGCTGCGCCATACTCATGGTTGAGGTTTTACCTCTATAGTTACTGGTGACCTTTTTGCTACTTGGGTTAAAGTCTAATTTATGTGTACGTCCAATACCTAGGAGCTTATAGGTGGTACTGGCCTGAGTTGGGATCACATTGTTACCATTGATGGTAAACGTACTATTTTGTGCCGCACTTGCGACGCCAGCCACCCGTGCATTGACATTGTACTTCCATGTATTGCCCGATTTGTTGAGCGTACGGGTAGCCGTGCCTTTATATTTGTCTTCAACGGTAAAGCTATAATTGGCGTTCGATGGTTGAATGGTTTTTGCTCTGGCAAGGGTAGGTGCGGTCATACTTAAAGCTCCGATAGCAGCAATACTAACGCCCGAGGTCAAGGCAGTTAAGAGTTTGGACTTGCTACGTGTGGTGTTGTTAGAATCGGCTATTGATGACTTTTTATTTTTTGATAAAAAACTCATGGATGTTCCTTAGTTAATATGATGCTGATATAGCAGCTTTTATCGATAGTTCTTATTATGTTGATAGCTTATATTTCTAGCCCCTATAATGGTCATACTCTGTTACATTTTCAAGAGCAACAGCAGACTGGCACGTGTAGTGCTTGTAGCAAATGTTGCTATAAAGCTTAATACAACGGTTAGAGGTAACTTGCTGTAAAGTCAGAAATAAGAGACAAATAAAACATAGGTTTTATATTAAGTACCGCGATTTAGCAGCCTTTCATTCAGTCTTTCATTCAGCCTTTTATCCAGCCAACATTCCTCAATATATTCACTTCTCATTTTTCCAAAGTTCGTACATTGCATTTGCTAAATAATATTAAATGATAGAAAACACTGAATACTGACTTATCATTAGGGTCTATTGAACATTCAAATATGGCACTGGCAGTGGCTATTTTTTAGACAATACGCAGTGAAATTTTTGACGCCTAGTCATTCTAGGGTAGACAATTTCGCCATGTATTGGCAAAAAATATCCCTGCCCTGAAAGGCTGATGCTAAAATTGCCCCAAACGTTGTTATAAACCTAGCTAAGGTCTCGACATTATCGTCGGTTTACGCCTAGTTTGATGCGATGTTATCGATCAGCAGTCCTAATATTTGAATGTTCAACAGACCCTAGAATAATCTTGTAAATTTTTGGCGTTTACACTTGAAGCTAGCCCATCTTGCCCCCACTTTTTGATACAAGCTCAAAGCTTATCTTTAGAATGCTGCTTTTAAGCGGTAATGCTTATAGATATTGGTATTGAGACCATTAATTCAAATAAACCCTTATTGTAAATAACTAAATTATTGGAGACATATTGATGAATATTCGTCCTTTACATGATCGTATTGTTGTCCGCCGCATAGAAGAAGAAACAAAAACGGCTGGTGGTATCTTGCTTCCTGGTTCTGCTCAAGAAAAGCCTTCACAAGGTGAAGTACTAGCAACTGGTAACGGTCAGATTCGTGACAACGGTGAAACTCGCGCGTTAGATGTAAAAGCTGGCGACAAAGTCTTGTTCGGTCAATATGCTGGTCAAACTGTCAAGGTTGACGGCGAAGAACTACTTATCATGAAAGAATCTGATGTATTGGGTGTGTTAGAAGGCTAGTCCTTTTTGAGTGTTTTTATACTCAGCGCATTTTTGACAATATCATTGAAACATTTAATTGCATTCTCATACTTATAATAGTGGAGTAATTTAACATGGCAAAAGACGTAAAATTCGGCATAGATGCCCGTAAACAAATGATGGACGGCGTAAACGTTCTAGCAAATGCAGTACGAGTAACACTAGGCCCTAAAGGTCGTAACGTGGTAATCGATAAGTCGTTTGGCGCACCTACCATCACTAAAGATGGTGTTTCGGTTGCCAAAGAAATCGAGCTTGAAAACAAATTTGAAAACATGGGCGCTCAATTGGTTCGTGAAGTCGCTAGCCGTACCAACGATGTCGCTGGTGATGGTACAACGACTGCAACGGTATTGGCTCAGTCAATCTTGCAAGAAGGCATGAAATCAGTTGCCGCTGGCATGAACCCAATGGATCTAAAACGCGGTATCGATAAAGCGGTACGTGCAGCTGTTGAGCAAATCCATTTGCTATCTACCCCTGCAGACGATTCAAAAGCGATTGCCCAAGTTGGTTCTATCTCTGCCAACTCAGACACCAAAATCGGTGAATTGATTGCTCAAGCGATGGAAAAAGTCGGTAAGCAAGGCGTTATCACGGTTGAAGAAGGTTCAAGCTTTGAAGATACCTTAGAAGTCGTAGAAGGTATGCAGTTTGACCGTGGTTATATCAGCCCGTACTTTGCGAACAAGCAAGACAGCCTGACTGCTGAATTTGAAAACCCATATATCTTATTGGTTGACAAAAAAATCAGCAACATCCGTGAGATCGTACCATTACTTGAGCAAGTCATGCAGCAGAGCAAGCCGTTGCTAATCATTGCTGAAGACGTAGAAAACGAAGCATTGGCAACTCTAGTTGTGAACAACATGCGTGGCGGCTTAAAAACTTGTGCCGTTAAAGCACCAGGTTTTGGCGATCGTCGTAAAGCGATGCTAGAAGATATCGCAACGCTAACTGGCGGTACGGTTATCTCTGAAGAGATTGGTCTGAGCCTTGAGACTGCTACTCTAGAGCAACTTGGTACCGCTAAGAAAGTCACTGTCGGTAAAGAAAACACTGTGATCGTCGATGGCGCTGGTAACAAAGCAGATATCGAAAACCGTGTTGAATCTATCAAACGTCAAGTTGAAGAATCAACGTCTGACTATGACAAAGAAAAGCTTCAAGAGCGTATGGCTAAACTGGCTGGCGGCGTTGCCGTTATCAAAGTTGGCGCTGCGACTGAAACTGAAATGAAAGAGAAGAAAGATCGCGTTGATGATGCGCTACATGCCACTCGTGCCGCAGTTGAAGAAGGCGTTGTCCCTGGTGGCGGTGTTGCACTAGTTCGTGCAATGAATGCATTGTCTGAGCTACGTGGTGATAACGACGACCAAAACGCGGGTATCAATATTTTACGTCGCGCGATGGAAGCACCATTACGTCAAATCGTGACCAACTCTGGCGAAGAAGCCTCAGTGGTAGTCAACGAAGTGAAGAGCGGTAGCGGTAACTACGGTTACAACGCAGCTTCTGGCGAATATGGCGATATGCTAGAGATGGGTATCCTTGATCCAGCTAAAGTCGCTCGTTCAGCGCTAGAGAACGCTGCTTCTGTTGCCGGTCTAATGCTAACCACTGAAGTTATGATTACCGATTTGCCACAAGGCGATGACGGTATGGCTGGCATGGGTGCTGGCGGTGGAATGGGCGGTATGGGTGGAATGGGCGGCATGATGTAATTTTACTTTTACTACAAAGCGATTTTTCTTCGTCAGATGCGCTTAATGTACAATAGGTACTATTTTCGCTCGTCTTCCTCGACAAATCGCTTTTCGCTAGAAATATTACCAACGTCACAAAGTCTGTTTAATCATAAAAGCCCTGTTATCGAAAGATAGCAGGGCTTTTTTGCGTTTAATACAATAGTTAGCGTACACAGAAAAACCTCAGCGAGCTGAGCTTACTGAGGTTTTTTATATCAAATTTGATTAATATTTCTAATATAAATTTAAATTTTCAATTAACTGATTATTAAGATATAGTTGTTATAGCGAATATATTCGCTATGAGTCGCAAGCAATCAATCAAACCATAAGGAATTAACAGATGAAAATACTATCGATTGTGATGGCAGTATCAGCGTTAGCTCTATTTTCTGTTCCTAGTTCAGCTGAATATAAATTTCAGAATAGTATGCAAACGTCTCAAAAAGCGATGAGCATGTCTCGGGTTGAACGACCACAAGTGATGCAGCTGTCGTTTAATAACAAAGAACGCAATACCAATGAAAAGGAGATTTACGAAAAGGTTATGAAAAATGCCAAAGCGAGCGGCTTTGAGCTCAAAGATATAGAAGCGATGAAAATAGCACATATCGTCAATGGCGCTTTAGATAATGAGCCGCCAGAAGCAGCGTCTATTAATATTAAAGTGACTATTCATCTAAAAAGACCAATTAAGATAGAGGTTGAGATTTCTCTATAATTTATTCGTTCTCTCATCAACAATTTTAAAAGCCATACTTTATGAGTCACTTACTCTATATACATAAAATAAGACCCTAATAGACTTTATATTTATTAGGGTCTTACAATTAGAGATTAATCACAGGCAGAGGTTGATTGAAGGTATTACTGCTACTGACTCGCCTCATCCCGTCTAAACGTCCACGTTTTATCATCAGAAGCATCTTCACAATAGTAGTATCCAGCCAAATCAAATTGCTTTAGCTGTTCAGCATTGGTCAGCTTATTATCTGCCGCATATTTCACCATTAGTCCACGCGCTTTTTTGGCATAGAAGCTAATGACTTTATAGTGGCCATTCTTTTCATCTTCAAATCTTGGCGTGATAATCTCCGCATTCAAGGCTTTCTTCTTTACCGCTTTAAAGTATTCATTAGAAGCAAGGTTAACCAAAACTTTGTCATCGCTATCAGCCATGCGCTTATTAATAATCTCAGTGATTTCTTCGCCCCAAAACTCGTATAAATTATCGCCACGCTCATTTTTAAGCTTAGTACCCATCTCAAGTCGATACGGCTGAATAAAATCCAGTGGCTTTAGCACGCCATAAAGACCGGACAAAATACCCAGATGTTCATTGACGTAAATGGCGGTGTCTTTGTCCATGTGATACATATCAAGACCCGTATAAACATCTCCATCAAACAAATAGCCTGCGGGCTTAGCATTACTGTCCGTAAAGTGAGTATTAGCACTCCAAGACCAGTCCTGATTACGCTGTGCATTCAGCTGTGCCAAATCATCAGAGATGCTCATCAGCTCTTGCAAATCAATCGGCTCTTTTGACTTCAGGATTTTCATCAGTGCCTGTGAGTGCTCAATCAGCTCAGGCTGACTATAGTAGTTGCCTAAATTGACTGGCACAGTGTCTTTTTCATTCAAAGATTTGGCAGGGGAGAGTACAAAATACATCGTTATTCCTTATCATAGTAAATCAATGACCGACCTATTGAGGTGTCAAGCTTTCTCATTATACGATATACACAGGTTTAACTTGACTTACTCGTCGCGGTTTTGTATTTTTTAACAGTATACTGGTAGTTTATAGTTATGTCACAGGTCGTTACTGATTCTCTTAGCCTATGTACCATAAGGGCTGACAAGTTAGTTGAAAAATAAAAATTTTTAATATAACAATAAAAGTTATGCAGATGGTGTAAATGCCTAACTTTTTATTTTACTTGTGGGTCATCATTAGTCAATGAAAGTTAGCCGATGATATCTCTATAATAAAAAGGCATGATGGCAAACCAGCTATCATTTATTAAATTGATAATCTTTGGTCGTTAATGTTAAACCAGTAGTGACCAAAGGTTTTTTTGTCCCCTGTGCTTTTTCAATGTGCGTTGAGGGTATTAAAAGTAGTCATTAAGACGTAAGTAAGGAGACGGTATGAAAATCGGTGTAATCAGTGCAGATATCGCGAGCGAAAGTCGCGTAGCGATAACCCCAGACGCAGTCAAAAAATTGCGTAAGCTTGGGTTTGAAGTCGTCATACAGTCAGGTGCAGGTCAAGCAGCATATTATGCTGATGAAATGTATCAAGCTGCCGGTGCCGAGATTGCCAGTAGTAGCGCCGAGGTCATTACACAGTCTCGAATTATTACTACGGTCAATGACTTACCTGCTGCGGCGATAGAACATTTGACCACAGGTCAAATTGTCGTTGGGATGCTCGACCCGTATCGTAATACACAGCTAGATGCTTATGCTGCCAAAGGCGCTACTGCTTTTGCGATGGAGTTATTGCCGCGCACATTGTCACGCGCACAGAATATGGATGTCTTGTCATCACAAGCCAACCTTGCCGGCTATAAAGCGGTATTACTGGCAGCGAATGAATACTCACGTCCTTTTCCAATGTTCATGACCTCAGCGGGTACAGTTAAGCCTGCCAAAGTGGTCATCTTAGGGGTTGGGGTTGCAGGTTTACAAGCCATTGCGACGGCAAAGCGTTTAGGCGCAGTGGTAGAAGCCAGTGATCTACGTCCTGCTGCTAAAGAGCAAGTTGAATCCCTAGGCGGTAAATGGCTTGATGTACCGATGAGTGAAGAAGAAGCGCAAAAAGCCAAAGCGACAGGCGGCTATGCGTGGACACCATCAGAGCAATATATCAAAGACCAAGCCGCTGTGGTAGACAAAGCGTTAAGCAATGCCGATATCGTGATTACGACGGCGCAGATTCCTGGTCGTAATGCACCACGTTTGGTGCACGGGGCAACGCTTGCCAAAATGAAGGCAGGCTCAGTGCTGATCGATATGGCTGCTGGAACGGGCGGCAACGTAGAAGGCAGTGTGCCTAACGAAACCATCACTACGGACAATGGCGTGCGTATTGTTGGTGCCGCCAATATTCCATCGATGCTAGCGGCGCAGTCTTCAGATTTGTATGCCAACAACTTGGTTAACTTTATCACAACCTTAATTGCGCCTGCTGGCGATGACGCTTCAGCAGGTGACGCATCAGCTAACTTGGCACTTAACTTAGACATGGAAGACGAGATTCAGGGCGCACTGGCGGTGACACATGACAGTCAGGTACGACTGGCCAAACGCTAGTTTGACTGGCTAAGTTTTTACAGCCTGTCATCACAACATTGTTACTACTAACGTTGTCACCATACATTTGCCAGTAACGAATAAATTTTTAGGAGGATAAGATGATTGCCACTATTTTAGCTGCCGCGCCAGCCGGTGCCGCCATGAGTAGTACACCATTTGTAGCGATTTTCACTGTATTTGTGCTCGCTATTTTTGTCGGATACTACGTGGTTTGGGGCGTTACGCCTGCACTACACACACCATTGATGGCCGTCACCAACGCATTATCAAGTATTGTCATCGTTGGTGCGATGCTACAGACCGTCACGATTGATGGCTCTATATTTACACCAACCAGCTTGCTGGGTGCCTTTGCGGTATTTCTAGCCAGTGTCAACATCTTTGGTGGTTTTGCCGTGACTGAGCGTATGCTTGCGATGTTTAAACCCAAAGTGAAAAAAGCACCCGCTCTTGAAACTGGGACGACTGAAAATGGAGGCAACGCATGAATGATTTTTCAACAATGATTGCGGCAAATGCGGATTGGTTTTACCTAGTCGGCGCTATTCTTTTCGTTTTAACCCTACGTGGTTTATCTAGTCCAAAAACGGCTATTCGCGGCAACCGCTTTGGTATGGCGGCGATGGCGATTGCTGTTGTGACCACTTTCTTCTTAGCAGAAGGCCCTGTTCTTTGGTTGATTATTGGTGCCATGGTATTGGGTGCGGTCGTCGGTATGTGGAAGGCAAAAACGGTCGCGATGACCCAAATGCCAGAAACCGTTGCCTTGATGCATTCTTTCGTCGGTTTGGCAGCAGTTGCGATTGCCTTGGCAACCGTATTGCATACTGAGCAGCAGCATGGCGCGGTTGCTCGTGTCGAATTGTTCATCGGTTGCTTTATCGGTGCGATTACTTTCTCAGCGTCAGTATTTGCTTTCGGTAAATTGGCGGCGAAGAGCTGGGCCAAAACATTGGTCGGAGGATGGGTCAAACCTGTCCAAGCGCTACTGTTTATTGCGATGATCGGGTTTGGCGGCATGTATTTCGTCACTGATTCATTACCTGCCTTTTATGCAATGGCAGTGATTGCGGTCATCTTTGGTTGGATGTGGATTGCACCAATCGGTGGCGGCGATATGCCAGTGGTTGTATCACTATTGAACTCATTCTCAGGTTGGGCAGCAGCGGGTATTGGTTTTACCCTCGGCAACTCAATGCTTATTATCGCAGGTTCGCTGGTCGGCTCATCAGGTGCGATTCTGTCTTATATCATGTGTAAAGCTATGAACCGCTCATTACTCAACGTACTGTTCGGTGGTATGGGCACGTCAGCTGTGGCAGCAGGCGGAGACGATGGCGCGCCAAAGAACTACAAGGCTGGTTCAGCAGAAGATGCAGGCTTCTTGATGGCCAATGCCAGCAACGTTGTGATCGTACCAGGTTATGGTATGGCGCAAGGTCGCGCGCAGAATGCAGTAAAAGAGCTGTATGAGCTGTTAAAAGAAGAAGGCGTTAACGTTCGTTTTGCCATTCATCCAGTTGCTGGTCGTATGCCTGGACACATGAACGTCCTATTGGCTGAAGCAGATGTGCCGTATGACGATATTCTTGAGATGGATGAGATTAACTCAGACTTCGCTAGTACGGATGTGGTCTTAGTGATCGGTGCCAATGACGTGGTCAACCCATCTGCAAAAGATGATCCGACTTCACCAATCTTTGGTATGCCAATCTTAGAAGTCAGCAAAGCGCAAACAGTCATGGTTATCAAGCGTTCGATGAGTACGGGTTATGCAGGACTTGATAATAGCTTGTTCTACATGGACAAAACCATGATGATTTTTGGCGATGCGAAAAAGATGGTAGAAGAGATGGTACGTAGTATCAATGGCGCTCATTAATCTTTAGAGTAAGCGGTTAAATATTTACTTCTAAATATAAGCTTTTAAATAAAAAAGTCACTGAGGTGGCTTTTTTTGCGTTAAGGTACGCCTCGCTTATATTCAATCATTGTTTACATCAAATAAGTTTATACAAAATAAGAGTTAAGAAGGTTATTTATGAATATGTTGATACGTTTTTTTATTATGGTTAGTTTGCTAAAACAACAACTTAAGCAACAATCAGTGAGTGAGACGCTCAGTATAGAGACATTGACTGCACCGACAGTTCGCCATTATCGAATATTGCCACATGATATGGGTTTTCGCGACCATCTACCTAACTACCGTTACCTATCTTTTATTGAGCTAAACATTACGCGATGGGTAATGAAGCACTGTCATCAAAAAGGTATTAAGCCCCTAAACTGGGTCATCGCCATGCAAGAGATGATTTATCTTAAGCAAATTAAGTTTTTGGACAAAATGACGCTCAGTAGTGCGGTCGCAGGATGGGATCACAAATATGTATATTTTGAGCATCGCTTCTTTGTAAAAAACCAGCTAATGGGCGTCGGCATGACTAAGTTTGTTTTTACAGACGATAACGGTATGCGTACACCAAAGGTATTGGATATGACAGGCGAGCAGATGACGGATACGATTACCACGTGGAATGAACACCAAGTAGCAGTTAAGTCTACCAAATCTGCTGAGCCAGCTGAAGCAACAGAGACAGCTTAACGAACTTGCCTATAATCATAAGACGAATTTTGGTAGGATGGGGGCTATTAAAGCGATAACATTTTTTCTTAAAATTAAAAAAGAAGGTACCATTATGATTCCACAAAAACTAAAATGGACAGACAGCTTAGATATCGCTATCGAGCTTTATGAAAAATTTCCAGAGACCGATCCACAGTACATACGTTTTACAGATTTGCATCGTTGGGTGACCGAGCTTGAAGGCTTTGATGATGATCCACAAAAATCAAATGAAGGCATCTTAGAAGCCATTCAAATGAACTGGATTGATGAAGCGGATTAGAGTAACTTTGCTACTAACTATAAGTTACGTACTCTATAAGCAACTAACTATAATCTACGTACTATTTCAAATAAAAAATCGACTAAATATACAGGACAGGTGCTATCATGACTTCACAAATTAAAGAGCTATCTGAAGCGATAGTTTGCAAAGGCATCAGTGCTCGTACCACTAATAACGCTGAAATCAGCCATGACACTGCTAAATTGGGTCGTTTATGGCAAAAATTCTACCAAAACCATGTGAAGCAGCTTTCTGAAGGTGAAGACATTTATGGTGTTTTTCATAACTATGAGAGTGATGATTTAGTAGGCGCTTTTGATGTCGTAGCGAGTTGGAAAGTAGACAGTGAGCAAGAGCAGCAAAGTGCTGGCAATTTAGTAACGGTCAGCATTCCTGCAGGGAAATACTTGGTATTCTCTGAACAAGGTCGAATGCCTAATACAGTGATGAACGCTTGGGAGAATGCTTGGACTTACTTTAACGATCCAAGCTGTGAGCATACTAGAACTTATCAGGTCGATTTTGAGCAGTATATCGGTGGTAATCTAGAGTTTGGGCAAATAGATCTTTATATTGGTATTGAATAAAGCTATTCGTGTTATAAGCCGCCAAAAGACAGTTTCTATCTAAAATTGGCTGCAAAAAACATGAAAGTGCATTGATAAAAGCTATCAGTTAGTAATTAACTTAAGTTATTGAATTAATGCCTATCAAAATCATAAATAAAAAAGCGCCAATCTAAATCAGATTGCGCTTTTTTACTTTAAATAACTACAATTAGTCCAGTAGTAAATTTTCTAAAATCCCCTCATAAATCTGCGCAAGCTTTCCTAAATCATCAACTTCAACTTTTTCATCAACTTGGTGAATCGTGGCATTACGCACGCCAAGCTCAACCACTTGTGCACCCGTTGGCGCAATGAAGCGTCCATCTGATGTGCCGCCAGACGTAGATAACGTAGTATCAACATCGGTCACTGCTTTAATCGCACGCTGGCAAGCAGACACTAGCTTACCTTCTGGGGTCAAAAATGGCTGACCTGACAATTTCCAATGGATATCATAACTGGCCTTATTCTCTAAAATCTGGCTATCCGTAAAATACTTATCAAAAATGGCGTGCGTTTTCGCCTTTAACTCATCTTCGGTCGTTTCCGTTGAAAAGCGGAAGTTGAACACGACTTTAAGTGTCTCAGGAATGACGTTAGTCGCGCCTGTGCCACTATTTATATTAGAAATTTGTAGAGACGTCGCAGGGAAGTAGTCATTGCCGTTATCCCAAGTGGCGTTTGTCAGTTCTGCTAATGCTGACATAGCGGCATGGATGGGATTGGACGCGAGATGCGGATAAGCGACATGACCTTGCTTACCAGTGACAGTTAGCACCGCACCCAATGAGCCACGGCGACCGTTTTTGATAATATCACCCAACGTATCGGTGCTTGATGGCTCGCCAACCAAGCAATAGGTGATTTTTTCTTGACGTGCTTCTAAGGTTTCAATGACTTTGACGGTGCCGTTAATTGATGGGCCTTCTTCATCTGAGGTGATTAAAAAAGCAATAGAGCCTTTATGCTTAGGATGATTAGCAACGAAACGCTCGGCTGCGACAGTAAAGGCGGCAATCCCTGTTTTCATGTCAGCAGCACCGCGCGCCCATAGATAACCGTCAGCGATAGTTGGCGTAAATGGTGGATAAGTCCAATTGTTTTCATCGCCTGTTGGTACGACATCGGTATGCCCAGCAAAACAAATAACTGGATCGGCTGTGCCACGGCGCGCCCATAAGTTTTTGACTTCAGCATGCTCGCCAGTCTTATCTCTATCGCCAAAATACATAAACTCGCAGTCAAACCCCGCTTGCGCTAATCGTTCTGACAACATATCTTGGCAGCCATCATCATCTGGGGTGACGGAAGGTCGTTCCAATAACGCAATACTTAAATCTAGAGTTTCTTGCTGATGGGTTTTACTATTATTTTCTGAACTCATGACATTCCTAGATAAGTTGATTTAATATTTCTTGTGATAAAATCTGGCTTATTTTTATAAGATTTATCTAATGCTGATGTTTATCAATTATGATGCTCAAAATAACTTTAATTTTTATCCAAGTAAATTTTCTCATAATCACCGTAATATATTGCTAGATACTCTGTAATACACTTTTCGGCTAGCGTATTACTATAATTTTTAACTTTGTCACTATTGTAAGCACTCACATAGCCACCCGCAGAAATGACATCACCCATTTTATAACTTGTTCCTAGTAGTTTTAAAGTCTTATTATGACTATCAAAAGCTGCATGTCCTTCGGGAAATACAGGTGTCATCCATTTACTTCCATCAAATGCAAGTAGACATCCATCCTCATATTTGAATTCAGTAGTAATAGCGGTCGGATTAATTATTATAGGTTTTTCAGGAGTGGACTTCGGCAAATAATAGGTAAAAAAGAACTCATTGTGTTGTTGAGTAGGAGCTTGATGATTAAGCGTCTCACAGCTCACAACCAGAGGGAATATAATAATTAAGAGAAAGTTTCTAAACAAGGCCCTATGCATTGTCATTATCCTTAGTTAACAAGGCTTATTTCAAATAATAGCTAGTATCAAATTTACGCTCATAGTGGCGCAATCAAGACTATAGCATCATCGCGCCTTAACCAAGTCGCAATAGAGTAGCGTTGGCGATGAGCGATTTGTACTTGATGCTGTAGATCGCTGGCAAATATGATCAATCTGTTGGCGACAGGCATGACGTTATGATGAATGCCATGTGTATCGACGATTTCTAGTGCGCCGCCGTCAGTTGATGCCCATTCATCATTGAGATAAAACACGGCCGAAATAACACGTTCGTCACGACCAGCCGGATTGTCACTGTGCCATTGATAGCCAAAACCAACTGGATAGCAAGCATAATGCGCTTCACTATGACGAATACCAGCAAACAAACTGCGATTGAACAAAGCGGCAAGTGTATTGATACTTTGCAAATAATAATAACCAGCAAAGAAATTTTCCGTGATCCAGCGGATTTTATCACCACGGATATCACTGAGGCGAATGCCAGCAGTCAGCTCTGCATCACGATAGTCAATAAAACCACTTTCCGCTTGTAGCGCTAATAATGCAGTACTGTCAAAGACATCATCAATGATTAGCCAGCCATCCTCTACAAACTTATCAAACTGCGTATCTGTTAGCTTGTTTTCCCAATCAACGTCAAAGTCAGATGTTTGCAGGACGTGTTGAGTTGGCGGCTCATGGCTATAGTCTTCACTTGGGACAAACAGCAGAGGCGGATTATCCTGACCAATTGGCTGATCGACAACCAATTGTGTCACCTCAAGATTGCTAGTAATCTTCGTCATTTCGTCTCGCCGTTATCAATAAACACTCAATTAGCTGACAATACACAGCCAATCGATGCCTTTTTACCAAAACCATCGTTATCTTTTACTCTGCCTATGCTACCATAGATGCAATTTTTCTTATTTAAACTTTTGAACTTATGAACTATAAACACGCCTACCACGCTGGTAACTTTGCTGATGTGGTCAAACACATTTTATTGGTACAATTACTCAACCAGCTGGGGCAAAAAAACAAACCTTTTTATGTGCTTGATGCTTATGGCGGTCGTGGATTGTATTCACTTGCCAGTGAAGAGGCGCGCAAGACAGGAGAAGCTAAAGGTGGTATCCAATCTTTAGTAAAAGCCGATGTCGAAAAAGCACCGCCTGCTGTCAAAGACTATATAGAAGGTATCAAGCAAGCCCGTTTCACTTATGACAAAAAAGTCTATCCTGGTTCGCCTTGGTGGATTGCGCATCATATCGAAAAAAATCCAGATGCAGGCGTGCGCGGCGAAGCGTTTGAAGCCAAAGCCAGTGAGTACGATGCGCTTAACTATCAGCTACATAAACTGCCAATCGGCATTCATCATCGTGATGCGTTTGAAGGTATTCGTGCCGTTATTCCACCACAAGAACGTCGTGGTCTCATATTTTTGGACCCTCCTTACGAGCAAGAACACAAAGATTTTACTCGCCTGATCGATCTATTGGTGCACTCTTATAATAAGTGGCCACAAGGCACATATGCGTTATGGTTCCCGATCAAAAACATTGAGGCGGTAGAGCTGTTCTATAAAAAGCTAAAACGTACTGAAATGAGACGTCAGTTGGTTTGTGAGCTAAATATTTATCCTAACGATATCGCCGTGGGTCTTAACGGCACAGGAATGCTGATTATCAATCCGCCATGGCAGTTCGATAACCATGCGCGTGAAATTCTACGTTTCTTGCAGCCAGTACTAAAAGTTGCCAATGCCCCAGACTTAACGCCTGATAGTGCGACCAATGTGCGCTGGCTCGTCGGCGAATAATGACGTCAGTAAATAAGGGTGTTAGTAAACGAATAGCAATGTCGGCCAATAAGGATATTAAGATGACAAACGTGCAACCACCTACCGGCCAACCAAACAATGCGCCTCAAAACGATGGTTTGTTGCAAGATAATGCAGCCACCCAGCCACCTTTTGTTGATGAGCATGAGTTTAATATCCGCTTAGCGGATAATGATAGCTACGATGGCTTGACCTTTGAGGTGATTGAGGCAGAAGTTGCTGAAGGGAAACGTGTGGTCAGTCGCGGTGTGTATTTAGCGCCCAATTTGATCACTACTTTGTCACTATTGTCAGGCTTTTACTCGATTTTGGTGAGTACGCAAGGTGAGTTTTACAAAGCCTCTTTAGCCATCTTTTTATCCGCAATTCTTGACGGGGCTGATGGTCGCGTCGCACGCATGCTCAATGCCCAAAGTCCGTTTGGGGAGCAGTATGATTCTTTAGCCGATATGCTAGCGTTTGGCGTTGCACCTGCCATCTTGATTTATAGTTTTGCGCTACAGCCCTTGGGTCGTATAGGTCTTGGCTGTGCCTTTGTATTCACGGCTTGTGGTGCTTTCCGCTTGGCACGGTTTAATGTGCAGGTTGGTACTGTCGACAAAAAATACTTTGTTGGTTTAGCAAGTCCACTTGCTGCAATTTTGGTCACCGCAGCTGTTATGGTAGCAATAGACCATAACCAGTGGATAGGACAGTACGATACACTTGTCATGTTCTTGTTCGCGGCTTGGGTCGTTATTTGCGGTTTACTGATGGTCAGTAATGTTAAATACTACAGTTTTAAGGAATTTGACAAAAAGAAAGTACCTTTTGTGGTTCTTATCATTGGGGTACTAGTCATGAGTATTGTGCTTTATGACATCCCTGTTGGTATTTTAGCGATTGGTATTATTTATGCGTTGTCGGGTATATTCACGACGTTGAAAGCCAAGGCTTGGCGTTAATATGACTGAAACATTCTGCTGTATTCCTCACAATAGTTAAAAGTGTAAGATAAAGCCATAAAAAAACCGCTTATTTTTAATAAGCGGTTTTTTTATGGCTTTTATTTGGTGCTAGGACAGCTTATTTTTGAGTACAGGCTCTCGGGCTACTCAGCTATTTATAAATCTATTATGAGCTGTTCTTTAATAGTTCACATCTTATCTGCCGTTTATCCGTAATATCATATTTATTATTTACAAATTATAAATATTTTTGATACACTAGAAATGTAATTTTACAAATTTATACATTATTTTTCTTTGAAACTACTGATTTTTATCCTCATTTTGAAAAATCAAGATTGCTAGGTAGTAAGACAGAAATGGCTGTACGTAATTTTAGTAGAACAGCTCATCCGTTGTTTATTTGCTACAACAAAACACAGCTCTTTTTTTACGACAATATAATCAAATACCTTACCAGTAATGCTACATACACTTAGGATACTTTCATGTTAAACCATGTTTACCGCGTTGTTTTTAATCGTTCTACGGGTTGCTATACCGCCGTTAGTGAAATCAGTAAGTCGGGTGGAAAATCTAGCAACACATCAGGTCAAGTTGGTACTGTGCCAACTAGCAAAACAGGCGCATCGCTACGTCGCCATGCCATTGCTGTTGCAATTGGCTCAGTGCTAGGATTGACAGCGATGAGTAGTCAAGCGGAAGTGTGCTTAACGCAGTTCAGTGGACCAAATGGAAGTGTCGCTCCACAAAATACATCTATAGCTTGTGGTATTCAAAACCAAGCTTTGAATGCCAATTCAACAGCAATAGGTTACGTCAATACCGCTTCAGGTTTATCCAGCTCAGCAGTAGGTTTCCAAAATAGAGCTTTGAATACTAATGCAACAGCAATAGGTTATGTCAATACCGCTTCAAATGCTTTTAGCTCAGCAATGGGCCATAGAAATGAAGCATCAAGTCTATATAGCTCAGCGGTAGGCAACACTAATACTGCCTCTGGTGAAAATAGTTCAGCGATAGGTTCTGGTAATAGAGCTTTAGGGATTGCTAGTTCTGCTATAGGATCGCAAAATAGCGCTGATAAGCTAGGAAGTTCTGCATTAGGTATACTAAACAGCGTAGATAACACTTATAGTACGGCGGTAGGTTCTAGCAACACAGTGGATGGGCAAATGGCTTTAGGAGCAGGGCATAGGAACATAGCCTCTGGTCGATTTAGCTCAGCAGTAGGTTATATTAATACCTCTGGAGGTCAATATAGCTTGGCAATAGGTAGCGACAACTCGACTGTTGAGGACCGTAGTACTGCAATAGGTAGTCTAAACCTAGCCTCAAAGCTGAATAGCTCAGCAGTGGGTTATAGCAATGAGGCCTCTGGTGAACGTAGCTCAGCATTGGGTAACGATAATACTGCTTCGGGTAATGACAGTTCAGCAATAGGTCGTGGCAATAATGCTTCAGTTAATGAAAGCGCAGCAGTGGGTCGTATTAACACAGCTTCTGGTATTGCTAGCACAGCGATAGGTGTAGCTAACCAATCTTCATCTAATAATAGCTCAGCGTTGGGTACGGGAAACAGATCTTTAGGCAGTGACAGCTCAGCGATGGGTCGTGCCAACTTTGCCTCAGGTCTTAATAGTTCAGCATCAGGTTACCTTAACCAAGCCACAGGTAACAATAGCTCAGCAGTGGGTTATAGCAATATAGCGTCAGGCTATGCCAGCTCAGCATTAGGTGGTTATAGTAGAGCCGATGCTAGTGGGGCTACTGCACTCGGTAGTGGCAGTACATTTGCAGTAGCTGCTGTTGAAGGTGCTACTGTGCAAGCGGACTTTACTGCGGCTACTACCCCCATTCAGACTAATAATGATGGTCGACGTTTTAAAGATGATGGTACTGGCGGTCAAATTTTTGAGTTTGCACAGAGTGACTACGAAGCTCTAGGCATCGGTGCTACGGCGAGTGGTATCCGAGCAGTTGCGCTCGGTACTAACGCAGTGGCTGATAAGCGTGACAGCATTGCCTTAGGATCGAAAAGTAAAACGACTACCGTAACTGGCGCGGCAGGTTATTCAGCTAATGGCGATACTAGCCCTATTTGGCAATCAACTCTTGGTGCCGTTAGTGTTGGTGATACCAGCAATGCCAGCTCTAGCCAATGGCAAACTCGCCAAATCACTGGCGTAGCGGCAGGGACATCTGATACTGATGCCGTTAATATTGCTCAGTTAAAAAGGTTAGAAACAACAGGTATCTCTTATTTCGGCAATGTAGCAGCTGCTTTGGGTGGGGGCGCGCAGCTTAACAGCATGGGTGTATTTCAAGCACCCAAATATCGTATCAATAACACTGACTACAGTGATGTCGGTTCAGCATTTACCGCAGTTGATGGCAAGTTGACAGATTTGCAAACACAGATAAATGCGATTGAGCTAACACCTGGACCTAAAGGCGATCAAGGTGAAATTGGCGCACAGGGTCCAACTGGTCCAGCAGGATCTGACGGCATCAATGGAACAAACGGTATTGACGGTCAGAATGGGGTTGATGGTACTAATGGCGTAGACGGCATTAATGGTGCTGATGGTACTAATGGCGTAGACGGCATTAATGGTCAAGATGGTGCTGATGGAGCTCAAGGTCCAGCAGGTCAAAACGGAACAGATGGTTTAAACGGCACTAATGGTGTTGATGGGATCAACGGTCAGGATGGTACTAATGGCGTAGACGGCATTAATGGTCAAGATGGAGCTGATGGCACTAACGGTAAAGACGGTGTTGATGGTGCTCAAGGACTAACAGGTCAGGATGGTATCGACGGCGCTAAAGGAGACAAAGGTGATTCAGGTATTAGCGAAGAAGCTAAAATTGAATTAGAAAGTAAAATCGAAGACAGCCAAGCTCGATTCTTTAGCGTTAATGGCTCTAGTGACAGTGAAGATGCAGGTAATTATAACGGTAATGGCGCTACTGCTGACGGTGCGATAGCAATTGGGGTTAACGCTCAATCTAAAGGTAAGGACAGCATCGCTATGGGCACTAATAATACAGTGACTGGCGATCAATCTACCAGCGTGGGTAATGGCAACATCGTTTCAGGTGATCGATCAGGTGCGTTTGGAGATCCTAATATTGTTGGTGGTAACGCCAATTATGCAGTTGGTAACGACAACATCATTGGTGATACTACCAGTAACTCAGTAGTACTAGGTAGCAACGCAACAGTGGGTGCTACAGCGGCAACAGTTGATACCAATGGCTCACCAACTTTTGCGAAGGAGACTAATGCCTCAAACTCCGTTGCTATCGGTGAGTCGGTGAACGTCCAAGCAGCCAATGCAGTGGCTATCGGTGCTAATAGCAGTGTGACTAATGATAACTCTGTCGCGTTAGGCGCAGGATCACAGACCAGTGCTGATAACACCGTATCGGTGGGTAGCGCGGCTAACCAGCGCCGAATTACCAATGTTGCCGCTGGTGTTGACTCCCATGACGCAGTCAATCTAGCACAGAGCCAAGCGGGCGATAGTCAAACTTTAGATACTGCTAATGACTATACCAATCAGCGTTTTGCAACAATCGATCAGAACTTAAACTCATTTAGGGGCGATGTGGATTCACGCTTCAAAGAGCAAGATCAGCGTATCGATAAAGTCGGAGCGATGAGCGCTGCTATTCAAAACATGGGCACTAGTGTGAGTGGAATGAATCAGCGCAATCGCATAGGTCTAGGTATGGGCTTTCAAGGAGGCGAGCAAGCAGTAGCTATCGGTTATCAGCGTGTAGTTTCTGATAACACGTCATTGACCTTTAGTGGTGCCTTTAGTGACGATGAATCATCTGCAGGGGTAGGTGTAGGTTTTGGCTGGTAAATAGACGACTAAATCAATCAATACCTCTCTAATCTAAATATTAAGCAAAGCCAGTTCTGAATTGGCTTTGTTTAATTCCTATAAGGCTTATATCGTCCTACTAGCCATTTGATAGCAATGTTTTGTACATACAATACTCTCAGTGCGCTAGCTCAAATGTTTAAAATAATAGTCTAAAATATATAAACTGATTCTATTTAGATGAGATAAGTCTATCAAACCCCTTGACCCAGTCTTAAAACCCCGTATAATGCGCCCTAGTTGAAAGGGAAGGCTGTTTAGAATGAGTGATGAGACATTTACTTCAAACTAAATAGAAATTACCTCTTGACACAGGATTTAAAGCGTCTATAATACGCCCTCATCAAGACGAGCTGGAAGTAACTAGTGTGTAGATTACACATTAATAACCC
>NZ_JADKLX010000033.1:0-564 GCF_015351755.1 Psychrobacter sp. N25K4-3-2 | reverse complement strand
TCGGCTTTGTTTTTTCGTGCGAGCTCAACCGAAGTTGTGTTTCGGCCGACACTGGCATGTTCTCATTTACTCGGCCAGGAAAACATTAGCCCACCTCGGCAAAAAAATATTATTCACCGATATTGATAAAAAAAAATGACAGTCGACGTCGGCCAGGAAAGATGACCGATCGAGGTCTAAAAAAGAAGCATCACCGGATGACGCCGATCGAACATTTCCTAATAGACATCATCCAAATATTATTCAGGGATTGAATAGAAAATACAATAGCCGACATCGGTCGTTGTAAAACCTCGACTGATATTTTCCGCCGACATTGCGCAATTTTTTTTACAAACGCTGGCCGATAATATTTTTTTACGGTAGAGGATGCTTTTTTGTGTGGTGTTGCCGTAAAAATTTACAATGTAGGTCGGCTAGGTTTTTTCGTTCGAGCTCAACCGAAGTTGTGTTTCGGCCGACACCGGCATGTTTTCATTTGCTAGGCATGGAAAACATTAACCAAACTTTGCAAAAAAACATGATTCACCGGGTGACGCAGATCGAACATTTCCTATTAGACAT
>NZ_JADKLX010000032.1:0-571 GCF_015351755.1 Psychrobacter sp. N25K4-3-2 | reverse complement strand
ACCGCATAAGCATCTCTTCATGCATTCATCCATTTCTCCCATGATAGATGTCGGAGTATTGATTCAAATAGGACTTTTCATTCTAGTGAACATGGGATCAGATCAAACACCTCTGCTCAAGAAAAGGTTCTATCAAGTCAAAATCAAGAGCTTAGAGGTCACCAGTTTACGAAAGTTGGGGCAATTAATGGGTCAACTTCAACGGCAAGCCTTCCGCAAAGCCTATGGTAAGATTTGGGACCTAGCTAGGGTAGAAGTCTCCATGGAACCGATTGCATCCCTTTCCCAGTATTATGACCAGCCCCTAAGGTGCTTCACATTCGAGGACTTCCAGCTAGTGCCGACTGTGAAAGAGTTTAAAGAAATCCTGGGATGCCCACTGGGAGGAAGGAAGCCATATCTTTTCTCTGGGTTCTATCCCTCCACGACAAGAGTTGCCAAGGTAGTGAAAATCTCAGCACAAGAGTTGGACCGTGTAAAGCAAAAATGGAGTAGTCGGAGTACCAAGGAAGTGTTTGGAGGAAAGGGCAAAGGCCTTGAAAAATCAAGGCAAATGGGCTTTCTTTTATTG
>NZ_JADKLX010000031.1:0-580 GCF_015351755.1 Psychrobacter sp. N25K4-3-2 | reverse complement strand
CAAAAATTAACGCGATATAAACACGCGGATTCACATCTGAAGTGCATAACGTTTAGGCGGCTTTAGCCGCCAAGTGATCCTGCATCAATTTTGCAGGCGTTTCAAATCCAAGTGTCTTCCTTGGACGATTATTAAGTTGCTCAAGTACTGGTATAACTTGCGCTGGTGTTACCGCCTTAAAATCTGTGCTCTTCGGCCAATACTGGCGTAGTAATCCATTCGTGTTTTCATTCACTCCGCGCTCCCATGAGTGATAAGGGTGAGCAAAATAAACAGGAACACTTAAAGCCTCTGTGATTTGCTCGTGATAAGCGAACTCTTTTCCATTGTCAGCCGTGATGCTATGAAGCGCTGACCTATATGGCCTTAATAGTTCTATCGTCGCCGCAGTGACGGCCTCCGCTGTTTTGCCTGCCACCTAAGTTGATACAGTGAATAGGGTGACCCGCTCTACAATGGTAACAAGGGCGCCTCGATGACCTTTGGCTATGACGGTATCTATTTCCCAATCTCCGATACGGCCTTTCTCATCAACTATTTGTGGGCGCTCTTCAATGCTAACGCGATTTTTTATTTGCCC
>NZ_JADKLX010000030.1:0-497 GCF_015351755.1 Psychrobacter sp. N25K4-3-2 | reverse complement strand
ACATGGCAAAGGGCCAAGGAAGGTCCAAGATTTTGCTGTGTAAAGATCTGCAGTGACGAGAGATCGAAGCAGAAGCCATTCTGAGAGCTTGAGATGAGTTTGTGAGTGATTGTGAGATCCTAGAGGTGAAGGAGACATCCTCACCACTTGTATTTTTGCAGTCTTTCATCTTGTTCTTCTCTTTGTTGTAAAGGAGGCTTCCTGGTTATGGAAAGCTAAATCCTCTGTTGGATCTTCCCTGTAGGTACTTGATGTAAATACATGTATATCTATTTAATGATGTTTTGTGTGTTCACTGTGCTATCAGAACTTCATTCTACCATGCTTTTGCTTTGATCACATAGATGCATGTGTTTTTAGGATCATTCAACAGTGGAAACTGGTCTGATTCTTAGAACTTGATAGGACAGGGCTAGTTTATCGTATTATCACGAGGGATCGGGGTACGATAACCTAGTTGTTTGTATGTTTGTCTTAATGCGGTTCTGGTTGAGTTT
>NZ_JADKLX010000029.1:0-605 GCF_015351755.1 Psychrobacter sp. N25K4-3-2 | reverse complement strand
CTGAGCAAATTCAAGCGAAAGTAACTTTTGACTCAAATGTCCGATTGAGTCATTAAATAATTAAAGACGCTCGGAATTGAATATAGAAGCTCTCACAAAATTCAAATGACAATAACTTTTAACTCGGATGTCCGATTGAGTCCCGTAATATATCGAGACGCTCGAAATTGAAAACAGAAGCTCTGAGCAAATTCAAACGACAATAACTTTTGACTCGGATGTCCGATTGAGGCCCATAATATATCATCGCCCTTGAAAGTAGTAATGGACTGACCACGCAAATTCGGACAGCCATAACGTTTGACTCGGATTCCCGATTGAAGCTCATAATATATCGAGACGCTCTTAGGAAAAAAATGAAGCCCATCGCAAATACAAACGGCCATAACTTTTCCTCCGGATCTTCGAATAAGGAAAGTAACCTATCGCGACGCTCAAAATTTAACATGGAAGACTCGGGTGAATTCCGACGGGCTAAAGTTTTGACTCGGATGTCCAATTGAGTCCCTTAATAATTCAAGACGCTCAAAGTTGAAAACAGAAGCTCTCAGCAAACTCAAACGATAATAAGTTTTTACTGAAAGTCCGATTGAGTCCTGTAGTAT
>NZ_JADKLX010000028.1:0-619 GCF_015351755.1 Psychrobacter sp. N25K4-3-2 | reverse complement strand
GATGAGTGAATTTTTTCGTAACGATAAATCAAGTCATGCCTTTGTGTAAAAAAGCACCAGATAACACAGTGTGTTTGTAATAAAAGTTATAAAAATGTGTTTTAATTGGTTTTTGGTGTGTTTAGGCTCTATTTTAACAAAAAGATGCAAAAACTAAGTTTTACTATTTTTTCGAATCTTTACTTCTTTAATTACTTCAATTGTAGTGATAAATCCGTGGCTTGAACTGCCTTGATGCTTTAAAATGATTCGTTCAGTAAAAGAGGCCTATTTATTCCATGCGCGCAATTTCAAAATCTCAGACTCGCCCAGATTTACTAAACGATCCCATTTTGCCTACATTAAAGACCATGACCATCCCGATGATATTCGGCATGATCACGCTAATGATGTTCAATATTGTCGATACATTTTTTATAAGCTTACTAGGCACTGAGCCGCTTGCAGCGGTGAGCTTTACATTTCCGGTTACCTTTACCGTTATTAGCTTAGCAATAGGGCTGGGGATCGGTACATCGGCAGTAATAGCAAAAGCGCTCGGTAGTAATAAAATAGATGAAGCGCGTTTTGACGCCAGTATTTCTTTAATGGTTGGTGTGGTTCTGGTTATTGTGTTGTC
>NZ_JADKLX010000027.1:0-626 GCF_015351755.1 Psychrobacter sp. N25K4-3-2 | reverse complement strand
GTTAACGGCGGGATATAACATGAGCTGTCTTCGGTATCGTCGTATCCCACTACCGAGATATCCGCACCAACGCGCAGCCCGGACTCGGTAATGGCGCGCATTGCGCCCAGCGCCATCTGATCGTTGGCAACCAGCATCGCAGTGGGAACGATGCCCTCATTCAGCATTTGCATGGTTTGTTGAAAACCGGACATGGCACTCCAGTCGCCTTCCCGTTCCGCTATCGGCTGAATTTGATTGCGAGTGAGATATTTATGCCAGCCAGCCAGACGCAGACGCGCCGAGACAGAACTTAATGGGCCCGCTAACAGCGCGATTTGCTGGTGACCCAATGCGACCAGATGCTCCACGCCCAGTCGCGTACCGTCTTCATGGGAGAAAATAATACTGTTGATGGGTGTCTGGTCAGAGACATCAAGAAATAACGCCGGAACATTAGTGCAGGCAGCTTCCACAGCAATGGCATCCTGGTCATCCAGCGGATAGTTAATGATCAGCCCACTGACGCGTTGCGCGAGAAGATTGTGCACCGCCGCTTTACAGGCTTCGACGCCGCTTCGTTCTACCATCGACACCACCACGCTGGCACCCAGTTGATCGGCGCGAGATTTAATCGCCGCGACAAT
>NZ_JADKLX010000004.1:0-185108 GCF_015351755.1 Psychrobacter sp. N25K4-3-2 | reverse complement strand
CTCAGAAGTGAAACATCGTAGCGCCAATGGTAGTGTGGATTCGTCCATGTGAGAGTAGGTCATCGTCAGCTCTCTATTCTAAAAGCTAAACCCCCTTACGCGAAAGTGTAAGGGGGTTTTCTTTGTGCGTAAAAAAATAATATATGTATCTATAGTGTTGACTCTTCATAACTAAAGCAGTCGTTCGCAAAATACCTGCGCCAGTCCGTATCCTTATGATGGGCGGTACTGTGCCAACGGCGGAGATTGTAGATGCTCTGCAAGTATCATTCGTTATCGTACCTTTGGTCAATGCGGACAATAACCAGCACGCTGCGAATGAAAATATGCGCATGGGCAATTATATTAATGGCGTATGTACTTTTTATAGTCTAGTTACTAGTCCTTTATAAATAGAGATGGCGTAGGGTGGTAATGTTAATACTTGATCGACTATGACAATATTGCAATGGTAGTGCCTGATCTCTTCTCAAACTTAAGAGTGAAGTATAGTAGTGCAAATGGTAGTGTAGTTTGCTAATGTGAAAGTAGGCCATCGTGACTCTCTATTCTAAAATTAAAGCCCCTAACGTTAATCTGCTGGGGGCTTTTTTAATATAAAGATTCCTGTAATCAACAAGTGTAGAATAATGTATGATATGTACCAGAGTAAAGTGTTAGTTCTAGCTTAGTCGCCAAACTTTATAAGGAAATCAAGAAATGTCTAGACCAAAAATACAGGGTATGAGAACTTGGCCTCGTAATTTAAGCACTTTGCAAGGGGGTGGATTATCAACGCTTCAAGGTGGTGGGATGTCCACTTTACAATACGGTGGAATGTCTACATTACAGTATGGTGGGATGTCTACTCTGCAATATGGTGGGATGTCTACATTACAATATGGCGGACTATCGACTCTACAATATGGCGGACTATCGACTCTACAATATGGCGGACTTTCAACCTTGCAATACGGCGGTCTATCAACTTTACAATATGGAGGGTTATCCACCTTACAGGGTGGTGGATTATCAAACTTGCAAGGAGGCGGTATGTCAACATTATCTGGTGATGTATATCGAAGTAATATACCTCCTTGGCCATTATTTCTTAGAGAGGTAGAAAGAAGAGGTTTTCACTCTCAAGGCATGTTAATAAGACAGTACTTACCAGAGTTTCTTTGGCCAGAAAACTTTTTCAAGTAATAATTTTCTTAGATATTATTCTGATCAAAAGCAACTTAAATGAATACGATAACACGTACCAACGTTAATATAGTAAGCTAATTTTAGAATAGATCATTATAAGCTATTTGCTTCAAATTTTTCGAGCACTTATGACTCACAATCGTAGAATCTTTAAGATGATGATTCACTTATTATAATAAGACAAGTAAATATATCTAGGAGAAAAAATTGACTAGAAACCCAGTACCTAAACCATCATATCTAGATGGTATGGAGAATCTAGGTTTTGTTCATGGAGATCGTAGATGGAGGTCTCTATGTCAGAAAAGACTTTACACTTGGGACGAGTACCACGGAGAAATAGAAGTGTTTTCAAAAAGGGGGAAACATTTAGGAGTAATTGATGCTATTTCCGGTGAAATAATAAAAGATGCTGTTAAGGGGAGAACCATAGATGTCTGACTCATACCAAAATAGCTTTATTGACTTATGCACTAATGGTGAACTATTGCCAGATGATATTGATGACTTTATCGATGAATGGCATGAATCGAATAGTGATAAGGAGCTTTATAAGTATCTAGGAATGACACATCAAGAATATAAGATGTGGATTCATGATCCTGAATTTTTACCATTTATAATTACTTCTAGAATTCAGAATAGATCAATTGACGATGTTATAAAGGATCACTATGATCTTCCTATGGCAGCACGTGCTGATTCTCCAGAGAATGCTAAGCTTATAATGGAATGGTTAAAAGACTCAGGACTTTTAAATTGAGAAAACATATTGTAGTTAATTATGCTAAGAGACTGCATGAAAAACATTCACTTAGTTTACCTGTAGATCTTGAAAAAGTTGCTCGAGAATATGCTCAGCTTAAGTATACTGATATTCCATTTGAAATCGATGGTATTTCAGCAAATTTAAAAAAGAAAGGAGTAAAACCTAGTATTATTGTCAATACTATGAAAGCTAGAAGAAGACAAAGATTTACTTTAGCTCATGAAATTGGTCATGTGATAATACCTTGGCATATGGGAACTATTTTCGACATTACTGATATCGCTTCCTCATGTGCAGTTAGTTATTGGCAGATGGAAGAAGAAGCTAATGCTTTTGCAACTGAGTTATTGATGCCTACTTCTTGGCTCCAAGAACTTATAATTCAAGATACAAATTTAGCAAGATTGACTTCAAAAATCATAAATCTAGCAGATGTATCAGCACTTGCTGCAACACTCCGTTTGAGATCTGAGCTTCCACCAAACTATATATTTATTGTTGTTAATATGAGCGATATAGTTACTTACTCTGGACGAAGTAACGGAACATATACTACATCAGTAGCTATTGGTACTAGTTGTGATATTCAAATGGAATATCCACATGCAGAAAGTGTTTGTGAATTTAGTATTTTATCAGAAAAGTATTACTGGATTAAAATGCCTGTCGCTACACCTTTGCCTTCGGTTCATTACCGACCTTGGAGAATTATTTTAGAACAAATCTTAGAAGAAATTTCAGACGATTCAGATCAAAGAAATTTACTTAAGCGTCAATTAAATGGTGTTTTAGGGTTCGCTAACGGTTCATTAAAAAGAGAAGGATGTTATGAGGAGAAATTATATGCATCTTGTATGCAAAGGCTATCTTCAAAAAGACACTTAGAAGCTTTAACTAGTCACCATGACTTTTCAGAGTTTTTGACGTCAAAAGTAAAAGATATTGTTTCGAAGCGTAATGCTGACGGTTAAACAAACTTAAAACAACTCACCCATCTCAAACTCTTCCTCGAAATCAAATCCTAGCTGCTCGTTTTTACGTAGCCGCATGAGCTCGATACGCAGCTTACGTCCTGCGATAAGCCTCAGCACCTCGCGTTGCTGCTCTGTTGTCATATGATGCCATCGTTGGCGCTCGGCTCGACTGCGCAAGCAACCAAAGCAATAGCCTTTTTTATTGCTTTGACAGACACCAATACACGGATTGGCAACCTCGAACAGCTCAAACTGTTGATTCATGGCGGCTCCATCGCACTTATCGTTATTCCCTTAACTTGTCTTACCTTATTTTGAAACACTATTATGTCGTAAATAACGGATAATAGTGTGCCGCTTTATTGTTACTGTTTTTGGCGACGCAATGCTATGCTTAGCTTTTATAGTCTATATAAAGTCATCATAACAAAATTAATAAGTGAGATTGTACGTGAACATTATTTATATTCATGGATTGGATAGTGATGCCAACTCGACCAAAGGCATATTATTAGAAAGCTATTGCCAGCAGCATCATGCTGATATTAACGTATATCGCCCAGACCTTAATAGCGCACCTGCGCAAGTATTTGAGCAATTAGTTAAATTGATAACCGAACTCAGTAGAGAGGATAAAACCGTACTTATTGGCAGCTCGTTAGGAGGCTATTTTTCTACCTTGGTGAGTAATCATACAGGTTGCCCCGCACTATTGCTAAACCCGAGCACTCAGCCTCATGTTACTCTACAGCGTTTTTCTGACACCTCAGTATCAAATAAAGAAAGCAGTGACGAGTTACCTCATAGTAACGTCCTGCATACGACCACTGGTGGTTGGGAAATCACCCCTGCGGATTTACAATGGTTTGCGGATCATCAATTGGTATCCATTAATTATCCGCATAAAATTGCTGTCTTACTCAAAGAAAATGACGAGCTGCTAAATTCTGAACTATCAAAAGACTTTTATCAAACGCAGGGAGCGACGGTAGCTGTGCAAGCGGGTGGTGATCATAGATTTACGGATTTTGGTGAACAGCTACCGATGGTGATAGATATGCTACAGCGTTTGTTATCGACTTAAAGAGACGACATTATCTGACGTGAGCGACTGACAATTAGCGTTACCGTCGTTATTTTTGGTTATAATGGTTCAATAGAATAAATGAGCTGTGAATATTAAGGGAAGCATTTGTGAGTGAATATAATGCGCAATCGTTAGAAGTTTTAGAAGGACTTGAGCCGGTACGTCGTCGGCCGGGCATGTATACGGACACCACCCGTCCGAACCACTTGGCACAAGAGGTGATTGATAACTCCGTCGATGAGGCGTTGGCTGGTTATGCTAAGACCATCAAAGTTCAATTGCATAGTGATGGCTCGCTGTCAGTTGAGGATGACGGGCGCGGTATGCCGACCGATATCCATCCTGAGTTTAAACAGTCAGGGATTGAGCTGATTTTGACCCGCTTACATGCTGGCGGTAAGTTTTCGACCGCTAATTATGAAGTTTCGGGTGGTCTGCATGGTGTCGGTATTTCGGTCGTCAATGCACTATCAACCCGCGTTGAAGTCACCGTATGGCGTGATAGTACACAGTTTGAAATGGCGTTTGAAAATGGTGCGCCAGTTACGCCTTTGACGGAAACGATCAGCTCAAACAAGCGCAAACGCGGTACGAAAGTACATTTTTGGGCGGATGGTAGCTTCTTCGATACGCCCAAGTTTAATGTTAAACAACTCAAGCATAATCTGAAAGCCAAAGCAGTGTTGGCCGCGGGTTTGACGATTGAGTTCGTCGATGATATTAATAATGAAAAAATCGTTTGGCAGTTTGCCGATGGGGTTGTTGAATATTTAAACGAACAGTTAGATGGTTTAGAGACCTTACCTGAAGCACCTTTCTACTATAATTACGATGCGAAAGCGGGCGAACGTGCAGCCATTACCTTTGCACTGTCTTGGTTGCCAGATGGCGGTACGCCCATTCAAGAAAGCTATGTCAACCTTATCCCGACTGCTCAAGGCGGCACGCACGTTAATGGTCTGCGCACTGGTATTCTAGAAGCCTTACGCGAGTTTTGTGATATTCATAACTTATTGCCGCGTAGCGTGAAGTTGACGGCAGAAGATGTATGGGATGGGGTCAATTATATCCTGTCGCTTAAGTTTTCTGAGCCACAATTTTCAGGGCAAACCAAAGAGCGTTTATCGAGTCGAGAAGCTGCGGGTGCAGTACAAACGCTAGCAAAAGATGCCTTTAGCCTGTGGTTAAATCAGCATGCCGATATGGGTGCTCAAATTGCCGAGTTAGCGATTAATAAAGCGGGACGTCGCCTAAAATCTGCCAAAAAAGTCGCGCGTAAAAAGATTACTCAAGGTCCTGCATTACCGGGTAAATTGGCTGATTGCCGTGGTGATTTACGCGATGGCGCAGAGTTGTTTTTGGTGGAAGGAGATTCAGCGGGTGGTAGTGCTAAACAGGCACGAGATCGTCATTATCAGGCCATATTGCCACTGCGCGGTAAGATTCTAAATACATGGGAAGTGTCGTCAGATACCGTGCTGTCGAGCCAAGAGATCCATGATATTGCCATCGCTATCGGTGTCGATCCGGCGTCAGACGATTTGTCCGAACTACGTTATGACAAAGTATGTATTTTAGCTGATGCGGATTCTGATGGTCTGCATATTGCCACCTTGATTTGCGCATTATTCGTTAAGCATTTTCCTGCCTTGGTCGATGCAGGACATTTATTTGTCGCCATGCCGCCGTTATATCGCGTGGATGTCGGTAAAGACGTGCATTACGCGTTGGATGAGCCTGAGCTTGCCCACATTTTGGCCAATGTACCGGGCAATAAAAAAGCGCAAATTACGCGCTTTAAAGGGCTGGGTGAGATGAGTGCAGAGCAGCTGCGCGAGACAACCATGAATCGTGATACCCGCCGCTTAGTGCAGTTAGATATGGACGATATGGTGCTCACCAATAGCGTCATGGATATGCTGCTCGCCAAAAAACGCTCTGCTGACCGTAAAACTTGGCTTGAGGATAAAGGCAACTTGGCTGATATTTCATAAGGTATCGTAATAATGAATACTAGATAGGCTGATTGCTCACTGTAGAGTCGAGTAAGAGATAGCGCAATAAAAGGCTGTAAAAGGCAATTTAGTGGCATAAACTTAATGGTATTATGTAGCTATCTTTTATAATCTGGTGCCGTTATGACATCGAAGTTTACCCATCGCTCTAAGTTGCCAACTGCTGCTAATTCTGCACGCTCTAAAATATTGCCAAAGCTTAGCAAAAAGGATTTAGGGCATTTAATTCCCAAACGGGGCGGCACAATTGCTCCAGTGATAGCTTCTTTCCTGTTAAAAACCTCAGGATGGCGAATCGTTGGTGAAATTCCAGATATCTCGCAAGCGGTGGTATTGGCATTACCGCACACGTCAAACGTTGATGGCGTCTATGCATTACCCAGCTTGTTTGCCTTAGATTTAAAAATCAGCATTATGGGCAAACATACGTTATTCAAAGTCCCAGTATTGGCGCAACTATTACGTTGGATGGGTATTATTCCCATCGATCGTGGTAATAAAGGCTCTGTGCTACAAGCGAGTATTGATAAGTTTAAGACCGGTGAGCCACTGTTTTTGGGATTATCTCCAGAAGGCACGCGGGAATATACCAAAGACTGGAAGACAGGATTTTATTACCTAGCAGTGGGTGCTGGTATCCCTATTTTACCAGTGGCGTTAGATTATAATACCAAAGAAGTGCGTTTTTTATCTGCTGTGTATCCTACTGGAGATATCGAGGCTGACTTGCCAAAAATCTATGCTCAATATAAAGGGGTGATACCAAGACATCCTGAGCGCTTATCGCAACCACTACAGGATGTTAATAATTCAGCCGATTAGGTCTATCTTGCGAATACGAGCGTTTGAACCTCTTATGAATGGTTAGTAAAACGCTCATATTTGATTACAAAGATAGCAATGGCTAGAATTGAGGCTGACCGTTAGAAGCATTAACCCCACCGTCCACCGGTAAATTAACACCGGTAATCATCGACGCATCATCACTCGCTAAAAAAGTAATCGCGGCGGCAATATCCTCTGGCGTGGCCAGACGACCAAGTGGGCAACGATCTAAGAATTTATCAGTTTTGGCATCATTATTCTGAATGGCACTGGTCATGTTTGTCTTAGTCACGCTTGGATTAACCGCGTTGACACGCACTCCATCAGGACCATGATCTAAGGCGAGGGTACGCGTTAAATTGCTAACGCCAGCTTTGGCAGCATTGTAAGCGGCCATATTCCAATCACCACCGACCCCTGATAATGAGGAGACATTGACGATATTACCTTTGGTCGCTATCAAATGTGGCATGGCTGCCTGACAAACATAAAAAGTACCGTTTAAATTCACATCAATCGCTGATTTCCAGTCTTCAGCCGTTAGCTCAGTAATTTTACCTTGGGTGGCTTTACCTGCATTGTTCACCAAAATATCAATTTTTTCAAACTGATCAATGGCTCTTTTAATCATTTCTTGCACTTGGCTCTGCACACTAATGTCACAAGTGATGGTCATATAATTATCGGTATGAATCCACGTACGGTCTTGTGGGAATTCTTTGGCTGTTTCTGCCAACGTATCGGCAGTCCGTCCCACTAAAACAACACTAGCACCTTCCTGAGCAAAGCGAATGGCCGTCGCACGACCAATACCTGAGCCTGCCCCTGTTACGATAACGGTTTTTTCTTTAAAACGTTTCATAGTATTCAGTCCTTGTTTTTATATGCAAATAATAATAGTCACTACATAAAAAATGAATGAGCAGACCCTAACGTAATGGCTGCACTATAAATCAATGCCTCAGCTGTGCTACTTTTATGTCATCATAACAAGTCATTGCTTGGAAAGCGACTTTGTATAATTGCACTTATGTAGTTTACTTTTTCTTTATTGAATTATGCCTATCATCCTCACAAAAATGGCATGATCTTTGTAAGTTGCCGTGTAGGGTACGTTATATTTCATTGATAATAAAAGGTTGAGACTGTGTTCAATTCGATTACTGGCACATCTGATGGGGGTTATCTGGTCAATGAGTTGGCCTGCTACCTAAAGACAGATGCTTTAGACATTGCTTTACCTAACATGCAAGCGATAGAGATTCGTTATGAAGCTCATTATACAGCTCGACAGTATCACTATCATTTGCCACTAGGTAAGCTTCAACTATTAGCGCTCATCTTATATCTGCCTTCTGAGACCAGCTTGGCTAATATCGAAACAGTACGTATGGCAGCGGTTAAAGCGGTGCTAGCATGGCAAAAGATTAAGACTGACTCTTCTCAAGATAAAGACAACCAGGCGCTTAGCTATGACGTATTGGTCGTCGACATCAAGTTCAGTGAGGACGCTAATAGCAATAACAGTGACAATAATATTGAACACAATAATGACAACAATAATAATGACAACAATAATAATGACAACAATAATAATGACAACAATAATAATGACAACAATAATAATGACAACAATAATAATGACAACAATAATAATGACAACAATAATAATGACAACAATAATAATGAACATAACCGTCAGCGCAATCAGTTACCGAAGCGCTTAAAGCACGAATTTGCAGCGCGCTATTTTATGGAAAATTTGGTCGTCGATATGAGTGACCACGCACAGCGACTGCAAGTATTTAGCTGGCATGATTGGGGTTCGATAACGCTCGCATTACAGACGCCATGCGAGCTGTGGCGATTCTTAGGGTATCATCTTGACCAGCTCCAGCGCTCGGTCGCCAGCCATGTCGCGAGTTTTGAATCTGAAGACATGCTTGTCACGCAGTTTTTAAGCAGTGCGCTCTTATTTGACCATGCTATTACGATCGATAATGCCCTTATCAAATATGGTATTCAGCAAGCACCAAATGCTGCCTTGGTAACCATGACCTTAGCTCAAAAAAATAAGAGCCAAACTGCCCAGATGTATCAACAACATAGGCAACAAGCAGCAACACTCTGGTCGCAACTTAGTACGCAGATGATCGACACGGTCAGTGCAGAGCTGACAGCTCAAGCAGACACCGAGTCTCTAAAGCCACAGTTCTCTCTTTGGCAGCAGCAATTATTAGATGAATCCGCGTTTTCGCGGCATGAACTGATTCGAACTTTATATAGACACCCACAACAAAAGCCGGCGTTGCAAAAAACTGGCTATGTGGTACATCAGCATTCATATGAAAATCTTGGTCGGCATTATGTGCTGATATTTTATGGGCAAGATTTGGCGGGGCAGAACAGTAAAGCGGCTATTCAGCCAAACTTACAGAAAATTGCGCAAGATGTCGCTACGCGTCTGCCGATGGCTGAGCTACACCATGTCATCATACTTGGTATAGATTTTATCTCTGATGCTGGCGAAACCTTTATAGATATCGATCTGTGGATTCAACCCGTGAATAATATGACTCAGCGCGAACGTCAACTTACCAAGCAAATACAACGTCTCAAACAGCAAGGTGCTGAGCAGCAAGATATTCAGCAGCCAGTGGCTAAGAAGCAAGCGGCTAAGAAGCCAAACGAGCCAGTAAATGATTTGCCTCAGATCCGTCTCAACCTTTCTATTCCAGCCCGTAAAGATAAGCTATAAATCGATACTATAGTCAATGAAAAGTAATATCAGTCAATGAAAAGTAATATCGATACATCAGCAGTATCGTAGCGTTTTGGGGTATTTTGACTATAGGTAAATTTGTCGTCGTTCAACTTAAAGAAATCATCCATAATACAAACACCCATAAAAAAAGACAGCCTGAGCTGTCTTTTTTTGTTCGAAATTATACTTTCATAAAGGTTTATTTATTGGTGTCGTCGATAAGACCGCTACCAGGTAATAAATCGTTATTAGTCGTAGTTCCAGTAGTTCCAACATCAGTAGTATCTACAGGATCTGTACCAAGTTTTGTGGTATCGACCGTATCTGTACGTAAGTTGGTAGTCGAGGTAGTTGGTGCACTCGGCGTATTCTCACGAACTGAATCAGCAACTTTGTCTTGCGTTGATGAATTAGGCGTCAAAGCAGACTTCGTTTTCGCTTCAGTACGCTCTTTGTCCATTTTGTCCTGCATCTTGCGTAGGAAACGTGCTGCTGCTTCTTGACCGCCAAGACCGAATGATAGAGCAAAGGCAACGGCGACAGCACCTAATGTTAGGCCAAATGCTAAGTTAACGATAGAGTCAGCAATACCCATCGCTTTTAGACCCATGGCTAATACCAAGCCCATGATTAATACACGTACGATGTTTGCTAAGAACTGTGAGCCTTGCTCAGAGCGCTCAACGACACCAGCAATGATATTGGCAAGCCAGAAACCGATGAATAGAATGATCGCGCCCAAAATGATGTTGGCACCGAAAGCGATAAACATCGTGATAATAGCTGAGATAGGCTCAAAACCTAATAAATCAGCGGCTGCGATAGCGGCAAACAGCATGGCAAAAAAGATGATCGCATAACCAACAAGGTCAGAAACTCTTTTATCACCCATGGTTTCTTGTAAGCCAACTTTCGCAGGCAACTGGTTGATCTGAGTGTTTTCGATCAAGCCTTTAATAATATTAGCGACCATACGTACCACGTAGAAAGTCACTACTAGGATAGCCGCTGCCATAAAGATGTTTGGCAAGGCTTCCATGATTTTGTTCAGCATATTCGTCGCAGGACGAGCAATCACTTCGATTTTTAACGCATTTAATGCGGCAATAATCGTTGGGATAATCACAACTAAAAACGCTAATGAACCTGCGATATTAGGTAGGCTGTTTTGCTCGTTCAAACCTGCTTTTGACGCCAACTCTTGCACGTTAAAAGTAGAAACAAGGTTGGTCACAATGCCGCGTACAACTTTAGCAATGATATAACCAACGACAAATACCACACCAGCAATTAGGATGTTAGGAATAAAGCTGAAGATTTTGTCTACCATATTAGTCAATGGAGCAAATAAACCATCAAGCTCTAATTGGCCCAATACCATGGTTAGAACAACCAATAAGATGAACCAGTAAACCATATCAGCAATCGTGCTACTCATTGGTTTTACGCCAGCTTTAGCGCTTAAACGCTCATCCATTGATGTTTTGGCCAATGCAGCGTTGATCGCTGTGCGGGCAACAGTTGCCACAACCCAACCAATCACACCAAGAGCAATAGCACCGATCAGATTAGGAATGAACGCCAATACTTGGTTAACCATATTTGCAAATGGTGCTGAGATAGAGTTCAAGTTCAACTGACTAAGCGCTCCTGAAATGGCAATGATAAAGATAAACCAAAAAATAATCTTAGAGATAATACCCTCTAGATCATAGGTTTTGCCAGTAGAAGAATTCATACGTTGATTAAGATTCACTTTAGACAGCACACCGCGTACCAGTGCCGCGATGCCTAAGGCTACGAGCCAGCCAATAATAAATATTAAGATAGCACCAATAATGGAGCCGATCGGCCCACCAAGATAACCATTAAAAGATGTAAATGTTGGATTCATCTTATCCTCCTTGAATCATCATATATGAGCTGTGAAATAACAAAGGTAACCATCACAAATAGTAGGTAATCAGCACTTTAGTTATTGAGCAAAATCATATAGATGGTAATTATAAATAGTGTTTTTAGTTTAAGTTATACAGGGACATTATAGTGACTGGAAAAGTAATACTACTATAGGAAAATGTGGATCTGCGATGGCCATACATCTCTATTACGCAATGTGGCTACCGATATCCCAATATATAGAAGTAAAACTGACGTCCAGTTACTTATCACCTTAACTAATTTAGCTTAGCTGATGTATTGATAGATTTAAAGACAGAAAGCTTAACCTGTTACTATATTTGTGTGATAACTTGTTATTTTTGCGAGAAATGTTAACACAGACTGTACATTGGCCCGATAATTTCATCCTAAACATGGCTCCTAAAACTAAGATTTGTTATTATAGAAATATGTGACATCTCGCCACTATACTTACAATTTGAGAGTACTCTATGAAAAAAATCACTACTTTAAGCGTTAGTGCACTTGTTAGTGCTATGTTATTAGTTACCGGTTGTAGTACTAATAATGGTAATCAAGAAACCTCTAGTCAAAGCGTTTCAGTGACTGAAAAAAGCCCAGCCAATGAAAAAGTGGGTTATAGCTTGGGCTATATGATGGCAGAAGGTAACAAAGAAGCGGTCGGTGATCTCAACCTTGATACCTTTGAAAAAGGCTTCCGTGATGGTTATGAGGGCACTGATTCCGCACTGACACAAGAGCAAATGCAAGAAGTATTGATGACCTATCAAAAAGAGCAAGAAGAGAAGTTTGTCAAAGATATGGAAAGCAAAGCGACTGACAACAAAGCCGCTGGTGAAGCATTCTTAGTTGCAAATGCGAAAAAAGAAGGCGTGAAAGAGACGGCTTCTGGTCTACAATACAAAGTAATCGCTCCAGGTACTGGTAAATCACCAAAAGCGACTGACGTGGTTGAAGTAAACTACGAAGGTAAATTGATCGATGGTACGGTATTTGACAGCTCTTATGAGCGTGGTGAGCCGATTGAATTCCCACTAAATCAAGTTATCGCTGGCTGGACGGAAGGTCTACAGTTGATGAAAGAGGGCGGCAAATACGAGTTTTACATCCCATCAGACATCGCTTATGGCGAGGCAGGTAACTCAGGTATCGAGCCTAATAGCACTTTAATCTTTACGGTTGAGCTGTTAAAAGTAAAATAATGCTGCGATAAAACGTAATAATCTGCACCGTCCTACGTTTCGTCCTAAAACAGAAAAAGCCCTCATAAATATTATGAGGGCTTTTTGTTTGGACGTGGTTTAGTTCACTGTTTACTCATCAATTGAGTCACTCGTTAAAGTGTCTTTTGGAAGACTTTAGAGTTACGTCCGTTATGATACTTTTCTTGTCGTGCTTCTGGTAAGGCGCTTGCTTCAACTTCTGCAAAGCCTTGTTCAACGAACCAATGGGCGGTACGAGTCGTCAACACAAACAATTTGTGCAAACCATGGCTGCGCGCTTGCTGCTCTAAAAACGCTAGCAAATCCGCACCTCGGCTGCCGCTACGATATTCGGGATGAACAGCGACACAAGCGACTTCTGCCGCATCTGCATCTAATGGATAAAGCGCTGCACAGCCCAGAATCATACCATCACGCTCAATCACACTATAGTGATCAATCTCTTGCTCCAAGCATTCACGCGAACGACTGACCAAGATGCCTTGTTCTTCTAACGGTAATAACAGTTCAATAAGTCCCACGACATCGTCGATATCTGCTCGGCGAATTTCTTCATAAGGGTCGTGGCTAATGAGCGTACCAGAGCCATCACGAGTGAATAGCTCTTCTAATAATGCACCATCTTTGGCATAAGAGATAATATGGGTGCGATGAACGCCTTGACGGCAAGCATTACTGGCGCAATTTAAAAAGTAGTTGATCTCACAATTTAGATCACGGCCACGTAAGAAACGATCGACTTCGTTTGGAATCATTTCGCGTAGCAAGCGATCATCGTCATTGATACCCGTTTCTTCACCTAAGAATATCAGCTTATCCGCGCCAAGTGCGACGGCAGCACTCAATGCCACATCTTCAGCGAGTAGGTTGAAAACTTCGCCAGTCGCTGAATAACCCATCGAGCCTAAAATGACGATATGATCGTGGAGTAGGTTGTTTTTGATGGCCTCAACGTCGATAGAGCGCACTTCACCCGTCATTTGATAATCGACACCATTACGAATGCCATAAGGGCGGGCGGTGACAAAATTGCCTGACACGGCATCGATGCGCGAGCCGTACATGGGTGAATTGGCCAGTCCCATCGATAGCTGTGCTTCAATCTGTAAGCGAATGGCACCAACGGCTTGCAAGATAGACGGCATCGCTACACGCGGCGTCACTCGAATGTCTTCATGCAACGGCGAGGTGATATCAGTGCCTTGCAGGTTGTTTTCGATTTGCGGTCGGGCCCCATGTACCAATACCAGCTTGATGCCCAAGCTATGTAACAAGGCGAAGTCATGAATAAGCGTACTAAAATTCGGGTGATTGACCGCTTCACCGCCAAACATGATCACAAAAGTCTTACCGCGATGGGTATTAATGTAGGGGGCAGAATTACGGAACCAATGAACGTATTCGGGATTAATCTGTGGCATGGCGCTAGTAGTCATAATGGGAGCAGTAGTAGTCAGAATAAGAAAAAAGGACGTGACAAAAAATGCCAGTCGCTAAAGAATTACCATAGCAAAAAACGCCGTTGTGAGCTATCTTTTATTTCAGTAGCGTTCATCAATCTTTGTAGTAAATTGACAATATACACAACCTCAACACGTGGTTAATGTACCTACAAACGCTTTTTGCTATGCTAAGCGCTATTGCTTTATAGACAGCTAACGCAGATAATCAATAAAAATGAACGTTACTAGCATGGAGCGTATATGATGATAGCCTACTCATAATCTGAGATGTCGTCATTAAGTGTATTGCTCATATAAAGTCTCGTCTATCCAAACCGCGAGAAACTTAAAAAGTTAAAGCGATAAATGTCAGAGTTTAAAAGCATTGAAAATGCATTAACCAGACAGTCAGGTTTTGCCAGCTGCGTTTTACCGATATATTAACTAGGGATAATGAAAGTCATGAAAAAAAGTAACCATTTTGCTAATCCTTTTAGCGCTTTTAGCGGACACCGTCTGTTTCACGTGATCGCTGGTACGCTCGTCGGCGTCATGGCTGTGACCCAAGCCTCAGCGATGCTGCCGACCCCAGAGCAAGCAGTTGATAATTTAGCTACCATGCAGTCAAGTACCAATCAAGCAAGCACCCGTAGCGGTAATTCTAGTGTGCAAGCCGTTAATACCAAAATTACTGCCTCGTTGATCAGTGTTGATGCCAATGGTCAGGAGGTCTTGGTACCTGTTAATGCCAACACGCGCTTGCAAGCAGGCAACGTCTTAGAGTATCAAGGGTATTTTACCAATACCAATGCTGATCGAGTACGCAAAATGACGGTCACCATGAGTATCCCTGAGCAAGTAGAATTATTGCGCGCGGTCTCGCCTGACTTCCCATATGGCAGCACCGATGGCGATACTTTCGCCCGTATGCCGCTACGTGGCAAGGTGGACAATCAATTACAAGAAATCCCATTCAAATACTACAAAGCAGTACGCTGGGATATCGAAGGTGTTGGCCTCAATGATACCGTAGCAGTGAAATACCGCGCCCGCGTTAAATAGATTTGCTTATTAATTGATACAGTCTGTTTAAGCAGAATTGATTTAGTTAACGGCAAAAAGCACCACAGTTCATGACTGCGGTGCTTTTTTAATGGCTGAGATTCTAATTTTGAGGTTAGCTTGTCGAGGATTTACTATATATAGTCAGTGAAAAGTAATATCGAACCATCACGCACTGCTGATATCAGCAACACCGTCGCGTTTTTAAGATATTTTGACTATATCGTTATAAAGTCGCATATTTAATCTGTGATTTTTCTTTAATTAATTGTTTAATCGCATTGATTTGTGGTGTGGTGGCTTGCGTGCCAGCAACAATAAGGGCGCTACGTTGACTGGTATCTAATGAGCTGATATGACCGACATCAGGGGTAATCACAATATCAGCACGCGCGCGTTCATTGCGCATTGATGCGCTGTGCTTGGTATTTGAATAAGCAGCGTTGGCGGTTAAATTGTTTTCAAGTAAGCCCCAAAAGCTACTCAATGAGGTGATAGTGGGTAAGAGATTGCTTGTTATGTTCTTTTTATTCGAGGTAGGCATCGTCACATCGACAGCGATGATGATATCTGCCCCCAAGTCACGAGCGCTATCGACAGGCACTAAGCTGACCACACCGCCATCGATATATTTTTTGCCGACTTTTTCAGGAATACGCGGGGCAATAAAAATATTAGGTACGCTACAAGATGCTTGAACGGCAAGCCCAGCATCTCCGGTGGTAAAGATAGCCTTTTTTAGCGTGTGCTTTTCAGCCGCGACGGCAGCGAAGTGAATGGGAAATGACTCTATAGGGCGACCACCAACTTTTGCATTAATAAAGTTTTTGAGTTTGATACCTTCTATAAATCCTTGGTTGGATAAAGTGAAGTCCGTCAATTCGCTGTCAGTGGTGGTCAATGCCAAGCGCTCAAGCTGTGCTGGCGTGTAGCCGCTAGCGTATAGACTACCAACCAAGCTGCCGATGCTCGTACCAACGACCAAGGTTGGTTTGATACCGTTTGCCTCTAGAGCCTTAATCACGCCAACATGCGCAAAACCTTTGGCACCGCCGCCGCCCAACACTAACGTAACTCTGAGTTCATCTGCTATAGGCGTTAATGGTGCCGGTGCTGGTGTCAGTGTGCTACAAGCGTTAGTGCCTAGAGCCAATACAGCAAGCACACTGATACGCAGGAGTATTAAATGATGATAAAATTGAGGCAATAGAGCAGGAGCAAACATAAAAAAGACCTTATAAAATCATCGTAAATTAGGGCGTGTTATCAATTAGCACATTTATATATTTAGTGGTCTTAAAATGGCTAAATTTTGCTAAACATCGTCAGAAATTTTGCCAAATCGACAAAGCTACTTATCGACAAAGCTACTTATCCATAAAATAGACTGGATGTATTTCTCTGCAAAGTGTCTAAACGCAGTATTACTAAATAGCTTAGCATAATCAATCATGTTGTCAGTTATAATGAGACTGATTCAGTATTTTGATAGCTGGTTGATTGCTATCACCTTTGCAGCTCGTTACTAGCAGTAGAATGCTTAGGGCGTGTCCTAATAAGACATTTTGCGCTTACGGAATTTAAAACCAATATCGTTAGGATTTTTGATGCCCATGTCGGTCAGTCACGCTTCAGCTCCTTCCTCAGCCCAGTCAACCGCTCATGGGATATCTGAGCAACCTCTATCGGCACTCGATATGCCAGTGACGGCGTTGGCAGGCGTCGGCTCCAAAGTTGCTGAGCAACTCGCGCAGTTGGGTATCGTACGAATCTTTGATTTGCTGCTGCATCTGCCACGAGATTATGAAGACCGTAGCCGACTGGTATCGATAGCAGACGTGGGGCATGGACAAGCCGCATTAATCACTGGGCGTGTGGTACACGTCGATGTCAAGCGTAGTGGCATGACGGTGATTGTAGACGATGACACCGATACGATATCATTGCGATTTTTTAAGGTCTATCGTGGTCTGGCGCAGACCATGAGTTTGGGTACACAATTGCAATTGTTTGGCGAAGTAAAAGTCAGCCGTTATGGCAAGCAGATGCACCATCCCGAATATCAAATTATCACTGATAGCAGTGCGATGACCAATACTGGGTTGCAGCCCATTTATCCCAGTGTCAAAGGCTTGCATCAGAATAAATTGCGTACTTTGATTAAGTTGGCACTACAAACGGTGCGTAGTCAGGGTCTACCGATGACGCTGTTTACCAATGAAGATTTTGCCGTCGTTGCGGATTTACCATTGGTACCTTTTGAACCACCAAAAAAATCGGTAATAGAGGCGTATGAGTCTGAAGATATTTTTTCGACGCTCGCCCGTAGTGTGCCCGACAATGCTACCAGTAATAGTGTCAATAAAGCCCAGCCCGCTATTTATGATGCAACGTATGACGCGATGAATCATAATCTCGATACGATGGCCGCTAATAATGTCTATACCCTGACGATATTTGAAGCCTTGGTACTATTGCACACTCCACCAACTTATACCGATGCTGGGCGGCAGTATCAGCTATTGACCCAACTAAGTGCTCGCACCCATGCTGCTTGTCAGCGCTTGATCATTGAAGAGTTGACCGCGCATCAACTCAGTCTATTGTATCGTCGTCAGCAATTGCATCAGCATAAAGCCCCTAAATGTGCCACTAAAAGCCCATTGGCTGATCAATTATTTGCCGCGTTGCCGTTTGATTTAACAGGCGCGCAGCAACGAGTGATGAAAGACATCACGGCCGATATGGCGACTTCTATTCCGATGCTACGACTGGTACAAGGGGACGTGGGCGCTGGCAAAACGTTGGTGGCGGCAGGTGCCGCAGGATATGCGCTTGATAGTGGCTGGCAAGTGGCTGTTATGGCACCCACAGAGATTTTAGCAGAGCAGCATTTGGTTAATTTTAAACAATGGTTTGAGCCCTTAGGTGTTGGGGTCGGTTGGCTGGCGGGTAAACAAACCGCAAAGCAGCGCCGCGAAGCGTTGGTAGCTGTGGCTGAAAACACCGTGCAAGTGGTCGTCGGCACCCATGCGTTATTTCAAGAGCAAGTACAGTTTGCTAAATTGGGCTTGGTTATTATCGATGAGCAGCACCGTTTCGGTGTCGAGCAGCGCATGGCTTTGACCAGTAAAGGCGTAGCCAATAGCACACCACATCAGCTAATAATGACGGCAACACCTATTCCGCGTACGCTAGCGATGAGTGTCTACGGCGATATGGATACCTCCATCATTGATGAGCTGCCACCGGGTCGCACGCCAATTACGACGGTGACGATTGATCGTAACCGCCGTGATGAGGTGATCGAACGTATTGCGATTAATTGTGAGGCGGGCAGGCAAGCGTATTGGGTTTGCTCGCTGGTGGAAGAGTCTAGCGTGCTGGATGCACAAGCCGCTGAAGCCACTTACGAGGACTTAAATGAGCGCTTAAATATTCGTATTGGTCTTGTCCATGGCAAGATGAAATCCGTTGATAAACAAGCCATCATGCAAGCATTCAAATCCGGAAGTCTTGATTTGTTAATTGCCACAACGGTCATCGAGGTTGGCGTCGACGTGCCGAATGCTTCGCTAATGGTTATCGAGAACGCCGAGCGTTTGGGTCTATCGCAACTACATCAGTTGCGCGGACGAGTCGGGCGTGGTTCGACCAAAAGCTTCTGCGTTCTACTATACCAAAAGCCATTGTCGGAGACGGGCACTGAACGTCTAAATGTATTGCGCGACAGCACCGATGGCTTTGTTATTGCCCAAAAAGATTTGGAACTGCGCGGGCCAGGTGAGCTGTTAGGCAAACGTCAAACGGGCAATGTTGGTTATTATTTGGCGGATTTGATTCGTGATGAGCAATTATTTGCGATTGCCCAGCGTCTCGCCAAACACTTAATTGCAGATCCTGCACGTAAAGCAGATGTCAGCCAGCTGATCCATCGCTGGATGCCAGAAGCCAGCCGTTACACCAATGCATAGCAGAGTTTTTCTCTCTGCATTCTTACCGAATAATTCGGGATGCTATTTATCCTTGTTAGTCATGCTCATTATTTTATGTCAAATTATGAATATAAAGAGCGAGCGAAATCAATGATTTATGCATCATTTTTTCTGCCATCGCTTTAGTTCATGAAAATAGCTCTTTGGTAGTTTTTATTTATTAATACTAACTCATGTGTTCGCTGATTGTCATTGATATGCATCGAGTAGTGTGGCAATTTATGAGGTTGCATCATTATCGTGTTATTTGTACCACTACTTTTCAACTGTCTGAATATTTATACAAGGATGTATTATGAAACAGACGTCTACGCCTGCTTGTGCCACTGTTATCCCATTTTCATTTAGTCAATCTGCCTTTGCTCTTTTACTACTGACCCCATCGTTAGTGGGATAGGCTCGGTATTGCCAGAGTGTGCGATCAAAAAACACATTCCAATGACCGACTATCTTAATTTTTATTATTGCCCGTATTTATAGAGACCTATCATGAGCGATCTTGAAGAAACCAATCCTAAACCATCTTCTCAATCTGAGTTGCCACCATATCGTCAACCTGACACGCTGGCTAATGCTAATAAGTCTTCGTCGAAATTGCCGCTATGGTTGTTGCCAGTATTGGGCATTGTGCTGGTCATGGGTGTTCTGCTTGGAAAATACTGGGGTGCTAGTGATAAAGCGATGAATGACGGGGCGCTAGCATCTGCCAGTACACAAAATGATGGCCCCCTTACTAGCGACGCTAGTACAGAACAATCTGTATTATCGGTAGAAACGGTGATGCCAAGCCAAGATACGATTGGCAATACGTTGAGTGCTGACGGCACCATCAATGCCAAGGATGTGGCTAATGTCAGCGCTAAAGTCAATGGTGTGGCTATTGAGCGTGTACTGGTTGAGGAAGGTGAGCGGGTCAAAGCAGGTCAAGTATTGGCGATATTTGATACTGATGCCATGGAGCAGCAAGTTTTGCAAGCAGAGGCCGATGTGGCAGAAGCTGAAGCAACGCTTGCCAATGCCAGCGCTGATGCCGCACGTGTCTTGCCATTGGTAGATATTGATGCCATTAGCAAACAAGAGGCCGATCGCTATCGTACCTCTGAGATGCGTGCTAGAGCGTCTTTGCAGGCCTCCAAAGCCCGTTTAAATAATCAGCGCTTGACGATAGACAATTCAAAGGTTGTGGCGCCTGTCAGCGGTATTATCAGTGAAAAAATGGTGGAAGTTGGGATGGTGGCTGGCGGTGAGCCACTGTTCACGATTATCAAAGGTGGTGTTTTGGAGTGGCGGGCAGATATAGATCCTAAACTTATCGGTGACATCAATGTCGGCACATCGGTGCGAGTAGGATTGCCAAATGGTGATTCAGTGATGGGACAAGTGAGCCGTATCGCACCGACGGCGGAAAATAACCGCCAGATCACTATTTATGCGAGTCTAGCGGCCAACTCAAAAGTACGCGCAGGCATGTATCAGACTGGTGAGTTTCTACTAGGGAGTGCCAGCACCCAAACGATTCCTAATAGCGCCATCGTCAGCAATGACGGTTATGATTATGTGATGTTAGTGACCAGTCTTACAAACCAAGACGGTAAGTCCATGGGTCGTATCAAGCAACAACGAGTGACTTTGGGCGCACGACTTGGCGAGAACGTAGCAGTGCTAGAGCCTCTGCCAAGCGATAGTCGTATCGTGAAGCAAGGCGGTAGTTTTTTGAACGATGGCGACCTAGTGCGTATAGTTAATGGTGTGAGCCAAACGAGTACAGCAACGCAGGCACAATCATGAGCTTAAACGTCTCCGCTTACTCGATCAAAAATCCGCTCGTGGCTATTCTGCTATTTGTGCTCCTAACCTTAGGCGGCATCTATGGCTTTATGAAAATGAAGGTACAGCAGTTTCCAGATATAGACTTGCCAGCGGTGGTCGTCACGGTGACCCTACCTGGGGCTGCGCCTTCGCAGCTCGAAAACGATATCGCAAAGAAAATTGAAAACAAACTAACCAGTATCGAAGGTGTGAGTCATATTCGTACTACCCTACAGACGGGTGCGGCGACCATTGCCACCGAGTTTACGTTAGAAAAAGACATTCAAGAAGCGGTCGACGATGTACGTTCGGCGGTTGGCGAAGTGCGTGGCGATCTGCCAGCCGCCGCCAACGATCCAATCATTACCAAGGTATCTACCGCAGGATTTCCGGTCGTTACTTACTCTGTCGCTGCTAACAATATGAGTGTAGAGGATCTGTCATGGTTCGTAGATGACACGATCACTAAACGGCTCTCTGATATACCAGGTGTCAGTACAGTCGGTCGTATCGGCGGGCTTCAGCGTGAGATTACGGTCGCAGCTGATCCTATCACTTTGAGTGGTTTGAAGTTTTCGATTACCCAGCTGTCACAGCAAATAGCAGGTATTCAACAAGACAGCTCAGGTGGTGAAGCAGAAGTGGGTAAAACCACCCAAACCATTCGCGTTTTGGGCGCGGTCGAGCGTGCAGGCGAGCTTAATGACCTACAAGTGGCTGTCCCTACAGGTGGCACTCAAGCGCTTGGACGTATGGCGCAAATCACTGATGGTGCGGCTGATCCCAGCTCTATCGCTAAGCTCGACGGTCAAACGGTGGTTGCATTTAATATCACTCGCTCGCGTGGTGCCAGTGAAGTTGAGGTGATGGAACTGGTCGATGACGAGCTTGCCAAGTTGACTGCCGATGTGGGCAATATCAGTATCGAAAAGGTCTATGATCGAGCGACGCCTATTGCGGAAGACTACCAAGCTTCATTACGTATGCTGATCGAAGGTGGCTTGCTTGCCGTGGTGGTGGTATTTCTGTTTTTACGCAATATTCGGGCGACCATTGTTGCCGCTGTGGCGTTACCGCTGTCAGTAATTCCTACCTTTTTAGGCATGTACTTATTTGGCTTTAGTCTCAATATTATCTCACTACTGGCATTGTCATTGGTCATTGGAGTACTGGTCGATGATGCAATCGTCGAGGTCGAAAACATCATCAGGCATTTAAGGATGGGCAAGACGCCTTATGAAGCGGCGATGGAAGCCGCTGATGAGATTGGTTTGGCTGTTGTCGCCACTACCTTTACCTTGATTGCTGTGTTTTTACCGACGGCCTTTATGGGCGGTATTGTTGGGCAGTTTTTCCGTCAATTCGGTTGGACGGCTGCGTTATCGATTTTTGCATCGCTTATGGTGGCGCGTTTGATCACACCTATGATGGCTGCATACATCTTACGACCCGAGAAAAAGCATGTCGAAAAGCAAAGTGCATTGATGACGTGGTATCTCAAAATTGTCTCGTGGACGCTTCATCATCGTTGGCTAACTATGGGTGCAACGTTGGTGTTGTTTGTGGCCTCGTTGGCATTAGTGAAACTACTACCGACTTCTTTTATTCCAGACAACGATATTGACCAAACCCGTGTGGCTATTGAGCTAACCCCTGATGTGTCGCTCGCAGATACGGAGCGCGTGTCAGCGCTTGCCAGTGCGCGTATTTTAGCCATGCCTGAGGTGACGAACATCTTTACGTCAGTGGGAGAAGCACAAGCATCCCTGAGTTCAGAGTCTGGTGGTAGCAAAGCGGAGAATATTGCCAGTTTGGATATTGTGCTTGCACCGCGTGCGGAGCGGGGCACTAAGCAAGAAATAGAACGTAAAATCAGTAAGTTGATGACAGAAGTACCTGGCGCTCGCTTTACCGTTGGACTATCAAGTGGTGGTGAGAGTGGCTATAATTTTTCGTTAACCAGTACCAGTCCACAGCTGCTTGAGCAGACTGTTCAGCAGATTATGACTGAAATTCGAGGTTTGCCAAGCGTAGGTGCTGTGACTAGTGATCGCAGTTTGCCACGTCAAGAGCTCACCGTCACGCCTGATAGACTGGCGATGGCTGATAAAGGCGTGACCACGCAAGATATCGCTACGACTTTACGTGTGGCGACTGTCGGCGACTATGAGCAGCGTTTGTCTAAGCTCAATCTTGATACGCGTCAGATTCCTATCGTGGTACGCCTACCAGATGTTGCCAAGCAAAACGTCAGTCAGTTAGAGGGCTTGTATGTACCAAACTCACTGCCAGCAGGTCAAGGGGTACGTGTGGGCGAAGTCGCTGCGTTAGATTTTGGCACAGGTCCTGCTCAGATAAGTAGGTTGGATCGAGAGCGCGCTATTAGCATTACGGTGCAGCCGGCAGATGGTGAGCTGGGCGATTTGGTACAAGCGGTTAAATCAGTGCCGACCATGCAACAATTGCCGCCTTCGATTACCATCATCGATCAAGGTCAAGCCGAAAATATGGCAGATCTCTTTAGTGGCTTTATCATTGCGATGTCAGTGGGTGTGGTTTGTATATTAGGCGTGCTTATCTTACTATTTGGTCGTTTGTTGCAGCCATTTACCATTTTGATGGCATTGCCTCTATCGATAGGCGGTGCGTTCGTCGGCTTGGTTATTACCAACAGTAGCCTGTCGATGCCCTCGATGATTGGTTTTATTATGCTCATGGGCATTGCGACCAAAAACTCGATTCTGTTGGTTGATTATGCCTTGATTGCCCAGCGCCGAGGGCTGGCACGTTTTGAGGCGATTATTGATGCCTGTCATAAGCGTGCGCGTCCTATCATCATGACCACCATTGCAATGGGTGCAGGTATGTTGCCATTGGTATTTGGTTGGGGTGATGCAGATCCTACCTTTAGGCGACCGATGGCAGCAGCGGTATTGGGTGGTCTAGTGACTTCAACGCTACTGAGTTTGGTGGTCATCCCAGTCGTCTATACGTTGATGGATGATCTGTCAGGATGGTTTGCTAAATGGCTTGTGCCAAGTGGCAAAGAGCAGACAACGACGGACAGTAAAATATGATTTAACGTCTTTATTTGATCGTATACATGACCTAGCATTAGTAGTAATAATGCTAGGTCTAACACAGACAAGCCCATACTTATTGATTAAATATGGGCTTGTTGTCATTTTATAAGCACACAAGCACACAAGCACACAAGCACATAAGCACATAAGCACATAAGCACATAAGCACAAAGGATGTGATTGCCCTGCTAGTTACTATCGCAAAGCCATGCATGTCATTATGAATCCAATGTCTCTCTCGACAATCATGCTGAACATTCCGATTGAGGCGGCAAAGCGATATTGTTGGTGATTCGTCGCCTTTCAAGTACGAGGCTTTGTATTATGATAGTCTTACAACTATTGGCTTGGATGGTGTAACTTAACCAATCTTTGGTCAGGCCAGTTCAACTTATCGACAACCCTTTTTGAATGGGAAAAATTTGAATCGTTAGAAACGACTGGCTCATTTGTTATGAGCGCTCTTCCATAAATACTATTAAATAAGGAATAATGATGATTAGTGCATATGCAGCAAAAGAGAAAGGCGGCGAGTTTGTGCCTTATCAATATGATCCTGGCACCTTAGGCGATCACGAAGTAGAAATCGAAGTACATAGCTGCGGTGTCTGCCACAGTGATCTTTCTATGTGGCAAAACGAATGGGGTATGACCGAATATCCGTTTGTCGGTGGTCATGAAGTTGCAGGTAAAGTCCTTGCAAAAGGCAAGCACGTAAAGCATCTTGAGCTTGGCGATAAAGTCGGTCTTGGTTGGCATAAAGGATATTGCAACATTTGTGATCTATGTATCGGCGGTGACCATAACCTCTGTGCTAAGCAGGAAGGAACCATCATTGGTAACCATGGCGGCTTTGCAGATAAAGTACGCGCAAAAGATACCAGCGTTATCAAAATTCCTGAAGGGCTTGATTTCAATGCGGTAGGGCCACTGCTGTGTGGCGGTATCACGGTATTTAACCCGCTAATGCAATACGATATCAAACCAACCTCTAGAGTAGCGGTTATCGGTATCGGTGGTCTGGGTCATCTTGCGCTTCAGTTTGCTAATGCGTGGGGCTGTGAAGTGACAGCATTTACCAGCGAATCAAAGATGGAAGAAGCAAAAGAGTTGGGTGCTCATCACTCTTTAAACTCAAGAGATGAGAACGAAATCAAAAAAGCAGCGGGCTCTTTTGATTTAATCATATCAACAGTGAACGTTGATATGAATTGGGATGTCGTTATTAAGACGTTGAGACCAAAAGGTAAGCTGCATTTTGTTGGTCTATTAGAAGCGCCGTTAGAGATAGTGGCTGCGCCAATGATCATGGCTCAAAACAGCCTATCAGGCTCACCAGTCGGCTCACCGTCGACCCTGCGAAAAATGCTGGATTTTGCTGCTCGACATAATATTCAGCCAGTGACTGAAACTTATAAAATGTCTGAGATAAATGAAGCATTTGAGAGACTAGAAAGCGGTAACGCTCGCTATCGAGTGGTATTAGAAAGAGATCAAAAGTAATTAATCTCCACTAATTACAACTGTCGTGGTGACAATTCATCTTATAGATGGAGTGTCACTGCGCCTCTGTTTTAGCACTTTGACCACTTTTCTTTGAATGACGAAGGGTCACTGCGTCTGCTGTTGGCAATCGCCAATGCATTACTGAATATTTGCTTTGCCAATATTATCTGATTTCATTTCTTTTAAAGCGGTATGGCGCGCACTAAGTTGATTAATCACATTGATTAAATTGATTTGTTGACGCTGCGCTTGAGCAATCTTTTCGGAAATCACATCCATTTGCTTATCAATATCGAGAGTGCCATCGTAATAATCATTCAACCAGACTTTAAGTTCGTTGAGATTAAAACCGACTGCTTGTGCATTTTTGATCAGGTCGATACGCTCGACACATTCTGGATGAAACTCAGTGTATAGGCGCGAACCTGCTTGGCGCTTACGGGATCTTAGTAAACCCATATCATGGTAATGGCGCACAGTGTCTTTGGTGGTATTGGCTTGCATCGCCAACGTTCCTATTAATAAAAATGACGTGTCAGATATCATATAGTAACCTCAAAAACTAGTAACCTCAAAAACATAGTGTCCATTTCACTCTAGACTGTTATGTCTACCTTTAGTCGTATTTGCTTAAAAATATACCGAGACTGTTATATACCGAAACTGTCATTAGATGAACAGTGTCAGCAGCAAAAGTATCGCTAATATGCTCAATATTGCTATCGCCGATAGTAAAGCCCATGTTGTTTGAGCATGTTTTCTGACCATTTGATGGTGTCCTAAATCATATCAATAGAAAATAAGTTCAGTAATTTTAAACATTGAGAACATATCAAGACGCTTCTAAAGTAAGCATTTAAATGTCTCATTGAGCCAATATTATTATTAGTTCGACTTACAAATAGAGCAGCCCTTTTTTTGAAGAGCTGTTAGTAAAAGCAAATATGTCAGTTATCGTTCTATAAAAGCTATTTCACCAGCTCAGCATCAAGCCAAGCAAGCGCCTCATTTTCCTGATCGGCAGTAAAGGTTTTGATGTCCACTTTTGGAAAAACTGGGTTCATCGTTTCAATGAATGTACACATCCAGCGCGGTGCGCCGACGATAGCGTAGCGCTCTAGCTTTTTCATAGCAGCTACTTTCATGGATAGTAAACCGCTGCTGTGTATAAGGATAGAGGGATCGAAACCATCAAAGTTTTTCATTCGGGCAAGCAATCTTACCGTGTCATGATCATTAAGGAATTGCTCAAGCTTTTGCGTGACGCTTGGCATTTCACTTGAGGACAATACACCGTCCACCTCAAAAGCGAGCACGTTGTCTTTATTCGTAGGCAAGAAACGAATGGCGCCACGCTTTTCTATAGGCTGCTCGGATTTCTCAGCTGCCCAGCTTAAGGCGTATTCTTTCTCACTTGAAGAAAATACTTTCATCTCTAACATCGGCAGTAGTCGATCAGCGATTGAGATAGCCGCTTTCGGCCATTCTTTATCTGACACAAAAGCACATCTATTCAGCTGTTTCATGTGACTAAATAATTCCATGTCCGCTTTAGTTCCTTCTACGATCGAATTCGTGGTCATGTCAGTGAGCTCTGTGATATCAATATAGAGACCAATTTGATCATGCTCTTGTAGCTTTTTTTCCAAAATATGACGATATTCTTGTAGGCCTTCGCCAGTCAGCGTTCCATCGAGGGATAGGGCGATCACATGATCTGGAGCGGTTATTTGTTTTAACATAATTTTATCCTTATATTATATTTATCAACTTTCAAATTTTGCAAAACCCAGCAGACAGCAGGTATTTTTTAGCCGCTGGCTGCTAAAGGCTTTGCACGTAAACGCTCGAGAGAGCGAATGCTTGTATTAAGTAAGTGATTAATCGTGTTCGTTATTTTCTCTTTTCGTTGTGACTGGCTCCAGATTTTTCTCTGGTGGCAGCTCAACCAATTTAGCCAGCTTTGGTTTTATCCATAGTTCAAAGTCTTCGATCAACTCATAGACCACGGGTACCAAAATAAGCGATAACAATGTCGAGCTAATCAGTCCTCCAATGACGGCAATAGCCATAGGCGCACGGAACTCTGATCCTTCGCCCAGTGCTAGCGCGGTAGGAACCATCCCCGCCGCCATGGCTATCGTTGTCATCACGATTGGACGTACACGCTCACGGCAAGCCGAGAGTAATGCCTCTCTTTGTGATGCACCTTTATTTTCAGCTTCAATGGTAAATTCAACCAATAAAATTGAGTTTTTAGCTGCCAATCCCATGAGCATCAATAAGCCAATCAGTGCTGACAAATCAAGCGAGCTGCCTGCTATCAGTAAGCCCAAAAATGCACCCGCTAGTGATAAAGGTAATGCCGCTAATATCGTAATTGGCTTAAAGAAGCTCTTGAATAACAGCACCATCACGCCGTAGATGAGACCGATACCCGCCAATATGGCAATACCAAAGCTAGAAAAAAGCTCATTCATGGTTTCACTATCACCAAAGGCAGGTTGAGTCACGTCAGAGGGTAGGTTCTGGAGAGTATCTAGTTGATCAATGGCGGCTGTTGCTTCTCCCAAGGTCACGCCATTGAGCTGTGCTTCAATAGTGGCACGACGCTTACGATCATAGCGATCAATACGTGATGCACCCGGTTGGAAACTGAGATCAGCCACTGCTGACAAAGGAACTGAGGTTCCGTTAGAGGTTGGTACTTCTAGGTTTCCAAGGGTCTTTAAATCGGTACGTGCGCTATCAGGCAAGCGCACACGAATAGGCAGGCGCTGATCACCTGTATTGAATTTGGCAGTATTGGAATCGACATCACCAAGGGTGGCGACACGAATCACTGAGCCAAGCGTACTAGAGGTAATACCCAGACGAGCTGCTTCAGCTGGTTTGGGCGTTATAATCAGCTCCGAGCTGGGTCTAGGTGTCACTTGATGCACGTTACTAAGCTCGGCAAGCTCACGCATTTCGCGTTCAAGCTTGAGAGTCGATTCAGATAACGCATCAGCGTTTTCACTGGCTAAAACAATTTGCAGCGTGGTACTACCGCCGCCGCCAGCCTGACCAAAACCGATACGCACGTCAGGAACGCTCAGCAATAGAGCACCTAGTGAGCTTTGGAAAGATTGTGTTGATTGTGATCTTTCTTCTGTAAGCATTACCGTTGCTTGCCCAGAGCTCACATCACCATTACTAGAGTTTGAACCGATCGAGGTAAATACTGTTTTTACCTCGTCTAAAGCAAGCAATTTTTTGGTTAGGACATCATTACTACGGCGCATGTCATCCAAGGTTGCCCCAGGCGCGCCTTCAATAGACAGTTGAACAATACCGTTATCTTGTGGCGGTGTCACACCTGTTGGTAGCAGAGTGGCTAGAAAAACAGAGCCGCCGAGTAGCAATCCAGCTAGACCAAGTGATGTCCAACGGTACACGAGCGCAAGATCTAGCACTGTGCGGTAAATACCTTTAAAGGGTTTTGGTTCATGTGGTTTGGTTGATGGCTTTAATAAATATGCAGCCATTAAAGGGGTCAACAAGCGAGCGACTAACAGTGAAAATAATACTGAAATAGCAACCGTGAAACCGAACTCTTTAAAGAACTGACCGGCAAAACCACCCATCAATGATACTGGTAAAAATACAACGACAATCGTTGCTGTGGTTGCTACTACTGCTAGCCCAATTTCATCTGCCCCTACCAATGAGGCTTCATAAGGACTTTGACCTGTTTCAATACGCTTTTGAATATTTTCTATCTCAACGATAGCATCGTCGACCAAAATACCAATAACTAACGTTAGAGCGAGTAGGGTAATCATGTTTAAGCTAAAACCCATCCAACTCATCACCGCAAAGGTCGGAATGAGAGAAATCGGCATAGCTGCAGCGGCAATGAGCGTCGCGCGCCAGTTACGTAAAAACAGAAATACTACGATGGCGGCAAGCAACATCCCTTCTATCAAAGCGCTCAGAGTAGCCGTAAAACTATTTTGTGTACTAGTAGCTGTCGATACAATGCGCTCAAATTTTACATCAGGATAGTCTTTTGCCAACTGGCTAGTGGCGCTAGCAATGGCATCTGCTACCGCAACATCAGAGGCGGCTTTGGTTTTTTTGACTTGAAAGCCAACGACCGATTGACCGTTTAGAGAAGCAAATCCACGTCTTTCGGCCGCACCACTAGAGACAGTGGCAACATCAGAGAGCTGAACAGTATTGCCACTGATACTTGGAATGACCAAGTTATTTAGTGCTTGTACCGATTCGGCCGCGCCAAGTACGCGCACCGTTTGTTCGCGCTCACCAATTTCAGAACGTCCACCAGGCACATCGGTGCTTGATGTTCGTAATGCATCATTGATATTGGGTGCTGTCAAACCTAATGCTTGCAGACGATTGGGGTCGAGTGTGACATTAATCTCTCGGTTGATACCACCAACCAAATCGACTTGTGCGACCCCTTCTTGCGTAATTAACTGACGCGCGACGGTATCCTCTACAAACCAGCTAAGCTCGACATCCGTCATCGTTTCGGTAGAGACGGCATACGTGACGATAGGTGCTGAGTCTATATCAAAACGCTGTACGATAGGTTCTTCAATACTAGACGGCAGACTGCTTCTGATGCGATCAATGGCTGAACGAACTTCGTCCGTTGCTTTTTGTGCATCTTCACCAATTTCGAACTCAATCGTACTGGATGACAAGCCCTGTGTGACAACGGATTGCACATGTTTGACGCCAGAGACATTGGATACGGCAGCTTCAACGGTACGAGTAATCTGAGTTTCAACTTCGCTTGCTGCAGCACCTGATAAGGTAACGCTGACTTGGACAATCGGAAATGAGACGTCTGGATAAAGTTTAATAGGGAGAGCGCGGTAACCGCTCATCCCTGCAATCATGAGTACAATGAATAGGAGGACAACTGGGATTGGGTTGCGAATTGCCCATGCCGAAATGTGCAAATTCATGGTGTCACCTTTGTGGCTGGTGCAACCTTGTCTGATACAGCGTCAGGCTCATTTGCTTTATTGATTGGATTGACTGCATCACCATTCAGCAAGAAAGCACCACCGCCAAGTGCAACACGAGTACCGACGGCTGGTCCGTTTTTAATTTCAACAAAACCATCGGTTCGAGCGCCAGTTTCTACCATAACACGCCGTGCTAAATTGTCTTTATCAATGACGATTAATAGCGCACCACTGGCCTCAAACTGTACGGCTTTTTCAGGAACAGCAGGGACAGGTGTAGAAACCTGTTGAAAGACAACTTTCGCATAACCACCCGCTCTTAGCTCAGGGTGGGTTGGAAGCTGTACCCGCACATGACCCAGTTTTGTTTCTGGATCGATACGAGGTGATAGTAGTCTCACTTTACCTTGTAACTCAGCGCCCGATGGTAATATGACCGTTGCAGCTTGACCAATAGTAATAGTAGCAAGATCATCTTCAGGTACTTCAGCATCCATTTCAATTAAGCTATTGCTGGCAAGACGAAACATAGGTTGCGACTGCCCTGAGACATCTCCAAGACGCACGATGCGCTCAAGTACAAACCCATTTACTGGAGAGCGTACTTCCATAAGGTTGCGCTGTGTTTGTAATTCATTTAATTGGGCTTGAGCCACCTCAACCCCAGCATCTGCATTCTTCGCTTTAGCCACTCGGGTCGCAATCTCTTCCTCTGAAAATGCACCGATGTCTTCATAGCCTTTGATGCGATCAGCTTCAGCGCTTGACTGGTTTGCAAGGGTTTTAGCTTGAGTCAGATTGGCTTCCGCTTGAGCGATTTTGGCTAAGAGTAGACTTGGATCAAGACGAGCCAATACCTGATTTTTCTTAACGGTTGACCCTTCATCGACCAGCAATTCGGCTACTCGATAGCCTGATATCTCGGAACCAACTGCCACTTCTTGGCGCGGTAACAGCAATCCAGAAGCAGTCACACTTCCAGTCATAGGACGTAATATGACCGTATCTACGCTAACCGTCCGAATACTCGATTCTTCCGACTTGGTATCGATAACCTCAGGTTCTTTTGAACATGCCGCTGTCAAAGCCAGTACGACACTAAGTGGGAAAGCCCAGTATTTAATATTCATTGTAATTCTCTATGTTTTGCTATGTTTTAGGGCTTATTGGGATGTACTATTACAACCACCTATTAGTGCCTGAAGTAACTGCTCTGAGCGTTGTAGCACATCAAATCTAACGCCTGTTGTTGCTAAAAATATCATCAGCTTTTTTATCAGAATTTGTAGCCGACACTAGCGCCTACTAGACCACCAGTACGTGATGTGGTAATTGGGCTATCTGCCGCTTCACTACCAAGCTGATAAACCCCTGCATTTAACGTCGAAAATACTTTCGGTGTATAGATATGAGTCCAAGAGGCACCCACACCATAACGTCTGATACCAGCACTGGCATCATAAGTAGCAAGGCCAGAGCTATTCGATTGCTCTGGTGTGACACCAAAATACCCCTCCATGATGTCTTGATCCGCCCAATTTATAGAGGCATCAAAATTGAGGCTGTCTTTAGGGCCTAAAGGTAGCGCATAACCAACCCCTAATTTAAGTTCAGTGCCACTTACATCACCACCTAAGCCTTGCTTAATGGTGCTATTCACAGAAAATGGCTTTAGATCCCATTTCACAAAAGCGCCTAAATTGGCGCTTGGATCAATGTCACCAAGTCCTTTTAAGCGTTCGTGGTCGCTCTCGTCACGCCCAGGTTGGTAAGAAAGAACAGGCCCGATAGATAAACCCTTTTTGGTCGATAAGTCATAGCCTATGCCGCCAAGCGCACCCGCAAAAAAACGACCATTACGATAATTAATCAGTGGCAAAACACTGGTCTTATAATCTTCTGATCCCTCATATTCTGGTGAGTAAGCCAAACCAGCACCCACTGTAAAATTCGAATCACTTTTATTACTGGCGTTCGATTCTGACTGAGCGATAGCCGCCGTACTCATTCCTAGAGTGGCGAGTACCAGTAATGTAATAGCAGATGGGTACAGTGAGTTTTTTAAGCTTTTTGCATGCGGGTTCATGATTGATTTCTCTTTTAAGACTGTTGGTCTATATATGACTGTTGGTCACGGTTAGGTAAAAAAAAGCGTGTATAGGTCGGCGTGCTAAAAATTTAAAATGGGGTTAATAGTGTTACTTAGTCTTTAGTCTGCGGGATAGGCTGGTTATGATGTACCAATCCAGCGATCATAAAACTCGTTACTTCTTCCAAATGTTGCTCATGATCAATGTCGCCAAGATAACCGCTCCATATGAGCTGTATCGCGCCCCAAAACATTGACTGGAGGCCAAAAATTAGCAGATTGATCGGTTTGTTTGGAAACAAGCCCTGTTCAATACCTTCAACCATAAGTTGGTGGGTAAAAATACTGACTCGTGATTCAGCTTCTTGCATCTCGGTCAGTAAATTACTAGGCAGTTGCGCGCGAAATTCAGCTCGGCTGCAAAACATGAATACTCGATGCAGCTCTTTACTAGATAAGTGCATCTCCCATGCCGCGCGAATATAACAGCTAAGCCGGTCGAGCACAGGCATCGACTGATCGAGAAGACCTATTTCACTTGCCATGCGTTTTTGAAAGCGAATGGCGAGTCGTACATAAATCTCATTTTTACTTTCAAAATGCTTATAAATAGTGCCTTTACCGACCTCAGATTTTTTTGCAATCTGCTCAACAGTGACTTGTTCCCAGTCATCTGACCCAAACAGACTCAAAGCGGCATCGAGAATTTCCTGACCGCGTTGTTCGAATTCGCGAATCTTGCGCTCTTGAATACCCATAATCTACACCTATTCATGTTGTGACTGCTGGTCATTGTATAGACTGGCAGTCATAGTAACAAGTATTTCTATAAAAATGAATATATATATTTATCATTTTTTTGAAGAGAAGCCTTCGATCTCATCGAGATAGTGAACGCTGATTGATTAGGGCGTGTTGAACATTCGCGAATCAGTGCCATGGTCGAATGTTCAACACGCCCTAAACTCTCTCAAGTTCAAGTTTATAGATTTTATAGTAGAGGTCAGTTTTTTGAGCGCATAAAAAACCCCTGCTATTGAATCGAAAATAGCAGGGGTGAATATCTAAGCAAGAGGATGATACTTTATTAATCAGTATGATAGGTAATTACTCAGTATGATAGGTAATTACTAAATGACAATTTTTACTATCTAAACGTAAAAATTATTCAACCGTAACACTTTTTGCAAGATTACGCGGCTGATCGACGTCGGTTCCGCGCATGACTGCCACATGATACGACAGCAGCTGTACTGGCACGCTATAAACGATAGGGGCAAGCGTCTCGCAAACATCGGGTACATATACTACATGCAAACGATCTTCTGCGACCATTTGACTGGCTTCACTGGCGAATACGAATAGCTCACCGTGACGCGCATGAACTTCTTGCATATTGGCTTTAAGCTTATCGAACATACTGTCTTTGGGTGCAAGCACCACGATAGGCATATCCTTATCGACCAACGCTAATGGGCCATGTTTAAGCTCACCAGCGGCATAACCTTCTGCATGAATATAAGAGATTTCTTTGAGTTTTAACGCGCCTTCCAAGGCGATTGGGAATTGAAGACCACGACCTAGGAACAGGCAGCTTTTCTTATCTTCAAAGCTTTCACTCATGGTTTTGATAGGCGCATCTAGGTTTAAGCTGGCATGCAGCTGACCAGGTAGCTGTTGTAACTCACCGAGCAATGTGCTCAATCGCTCGCCAGTCATACGTTGCTGAACCACCCCAACCTTTAATACCAATAGCATTAATGCCACCAGCTGCGTGGTAAAGGCTTTAGTAGACGCCACACCAATCTCAGGTCCCGCGAGGGTCGGTAAGAAAATATCGGTTTCACGTACCAATGATGAGGTCGGTACATTACATAAGGCTAAGCTAACTAGCCCTGCTGGGGTTTGTTTCTGAGTATCACGTAGCGCTGATAAGGTATCAGCCGTCTCACCAGATTGAGAAATACAAATGACCAGTGTGTCATCGACGACGACAGGGTTACGATAACGGAACTCACTGGCTACTTCGACTGAGCAGGGCACCCGTATCAGACTTTCGAACCAGTATTTGGCTACCATGCCCGCATGATAACTGGTACCACAAGCGAGGATTTGCACATGGCGAATATCTGCTAATAGCACTTCGTGACGCTGCAAAAAGTCATCGCGTAATTTAGAGGTTTCACTATTATTTATGGCCATCTCGATAGTACGTGCCACTGCGTCCGGCTGCTCATAAATTTCTTTGAGCATATAATGCTTAAACTCACCTTTATCCGCATTATGTTGGGCGGCATCAATCTCATGTATCTGGCGTTGCACTTCAACACCCTCTGCATAGACCTTAATGCTATTGCGAGTCAGCTTTGCAATGTCACCTTCTTCTAGATACATAAAGCGGTTGGTGACGGGTAATAGCGCCAACTGATCGGAGGCGATAAAGTTCTCACCGATACCCACACCAATGACCAAAGGTGAGCCTAAACGTACGGTAATTAGCTCATCTGGGCAATCGATATGCACAATACCAAGCGCAAATGCACCATGGAGTAATGGAATAACCGCACGAACCGCTTCTAATAAATCAGGCGTGTTTTTATAAATATCATGAATCAGATGCGCAACGACTTCGGTATCAGTTTGCGAGGTGAATTCATAGCCCTTAGCCATTAATTCTTCTTTTAGCTCGGCATAGTTCTCAACGATACCGTTATGCACCACGGCAATCTTGCCTGATACGTGCGGATGGGCGTTACGTTGTGCAGGTTCGCCATGCGTGGCCCAGCGGGTATGCGCAATACCAATATGACCATCAAAAGCGTCTGGATTAACCGCGACAGCATCGACCAATGCCTGTACTTTGCCGACTTGGCGCTCGCGGTGTAGCTCACCATCACGAATGACTGTCAAACCAGCTGAGTCATAGCCGCGATATTCTAAACGTTTAAGACCTTCAAGCAAGATATTGGCGATATTACGCTCAGCGACTGCCCCAACTATTCCGCACATAAGTATTCCTTAAATTTATTTTTTGATTGGACGCTGAAAGTCATTTTTTTGCACTTGACGCGCGCGACCAAAGGCTAATGCTTTACTATCAACATTTTTAGTAATCACAGAGCCTGCCGCAACCGTTGCGGTATCTCCAATGGTGACTGGCGCGACTAGGCTGGCGTTAGAGCCGATAAAGGCATTGTCTTCGATGATAGTCTGCGATTTATTGACACCATCATAATTGCAGGTAATGACACCAGCGCCGATATTGACGTCTGTACCGACGGTTGCGTCACCGACGTAGCTTAAGTGATTGACTTTACTGCCTTGACCGATGGTCGATTTCTTAATTTCTACAAAATTACCGACCTTACTGTTATCAGACAATACCGTCTCAGGACGCAAATGGGCAAAAGGTCCTACATCAACACCTGCACCAATCTCGGCGCGATCAATCACACAGTACGGTTTAATATGACAGGCGTTACCAATTTGGGCATTTTTGATGACACAGCCCGCTTCGATATAAACGTTATCACCCAAAGTACAGTCGCCTTCGAACACCACACCGACATCGACGAATACGTCTTGACCAGCTGTTAAGGTGCCACGAATATCAACGCGGCTCGGATCAGCAAACTGCACACCAGCTTCTTGCAAATCGGCAACCAGTTTACCCTGCCATGTGCGCTCTAAGCTGGCCAGCTGTTGACGGTTATTGACGCCTTCAATCTCAAACGTATGCTCAGGCTCAATCGCGGCAATCGTAATACCATCAGCGACGGCCATTTTAACGATATCAGTTAGATAATACTCTTGTTGTGCATTATCGTTAGAGAGCTTTGGTAGATATTTATGCAATAGGGCATTGTCGACGCAATAAATACCGCTATTAATCTCTTGGATGCTTTGCTCATCGGTGCTGGCGTCTTTTTGCTCGACGATGGCTTCGATATTGCCTGCTTGGTCACGCTTGATGCGACCCAATCCAAACGGATTGTCGACAGTAAGTGTCAGCATCGACATACCGTCAGTATTAGCCACCTTTAATGCCGCTAGTGTCTGGCAGCTTACCAATGGCACATCACCATATAGAATGAGGCTTTGCCCTGATTTTGGCAAATCAGACAAGGTCACTTTAACGGCATGTCCTGTCCCTAACTGTTCAGTCTGGGCAACCCAAGTAATTGAGGATTGGGTGTATTGGTTAGCAATTTCTGATTTTACTTGCTCGCCACCAAAACCATGAACGATGATAGTTGCATCAACAGTCAGCTGGTGACAGGTATCTAATACGTGACTTAATAAAGACTTACCGGCCAGTGTCTGTAGCACTTTTGGCTTGGCCGATTGCATGCGCGTGCCTTTACCAGCAGCTAGGATAATTACAGAAAGAGGAGAGGTCATAGTAGCTCGTTAAATGTAACAAAATATAATTTATGATTATAGCGCAAACGCCAATGCAAAAAAACGCAATGCCGTGCAAGCTTTGTAACTTAAGGTTATACAAAGGGTTATATAGTCAGTCATACAAAAAAGCCTAACCGCGTATCTGCTTATGTAGGGTCTGTTGAACATTCAAATATTAGGACTGCTGATAGCTAAAATCGCACCAAACTAGGCGTAAACCGACGATAATGTCGAGACCTTAGCTAGTTTTACAACAACGTTTGGTGCGATTTTAGCATCAGCCTTTCAGGGCAAGGCTATTTTTTGCCAATACATGGCGAAATTGTCTACCCTAGAACGACTAGGCGTCAAAAATTTCACTGCGTATTGTCTAAAAAATAGCCACTGCCAGTACCACATTTGAATGTTTAACAGACCCTAGTCGGTTCAATATAATTTAGATCCCAGAAAGGCAAGTGAAAGTACTAGAAATAGTGGATTAAGCGAGCCTGACACCGTATCTGATCTATAGAGGATTGACTACAACAGCATACCGAGCATTACAACGAGCCATACCGCTGCCGCCATTACGCCAGCAATAATATCATCAAGCATAATACCGAGACCACCGGCGACTTTTTTGTCTGCCCAACCGATCGGTGGTGGCTTAATAATGTCAAAAAAGCGAAATAGTACAAAAGCGATGATAATTGCAATGATAGATAAATTTTGTGAAATGTCTTGCCAAAAACTGGCAGTAGACACCCCCATGTAAGAAAACGGTAGTAAAGTAATCCAAATGCCTGCCCATTCATCCCAAACAATATGCGGATCGTCATGACCTTGCATCAGCTTGGAGGTACGACCACATATCCAAATGCCAATGAGGCAGGACAAGATGGTAATAATCAAAAATGGCACAAAGCCTAAGCTCATTAGAGGTATGGCGACGATTAAGCCACCAACGGAACCCCAAGTGCCGGGAGCACGGCGTGGCAAGCCACTACCTAAACCAATGCCGAGCCAATAAACCACACGATCAAGCAGGCTAGCATTTACGGGCAATGGAGGGCAGTCATTGGCTTTGCTAATGTCAGGCTTAGATAGGTCGTGATCAGTCATGGATTAGCCTGTGAAGTGTTGGTAGCCGGTAAGGGTGGGCCATGTAGAAAACGGCGCGGGATGAGTCGGTGTGACTGGCTGTCCTTGATAAAATAACTCAGGACGTAAAGCGGTCGATGTGTTTGTGTCTGTGTCTTTATGATTTGTCCTCGCAGTCACCTCACCGATACAGGTGACTAGCGTGTTGCCCGTAGGTGGTTCAATATGCGCAGGCAAAGTAAAAGCCAATTCATAATCATCGCCACCCGCCAGCTGACACAATAAGCGCTCAGACAAATCTACGCTTGCCAATGGTTTGCTAGTAGGTAGAAGCTCCAGATTAAGCCGCATACTAACGCTGCTTTGTTGGCAGATATGGCCAAGATCTTGATAAAGACCATCAGAGATATCTATCATCGCGGTTGCACCGATTTTTGCCAGTGCTGCCCCTAAGGCAATACGCGGGGTAGGCATATGCAAACGATGGGCAAGCTCTACGCCTTGAGCACTGTTAGGATGTTGCAGGGCATAGCTGGCATCGCCGAGTGACCCTGATACGTAGACTTTATCACCAACTTGCGCACCTGAGCGGTAGACAGCTGGCGTGTCTGCGGCAAGTAATCCTTGCGCGCTAACACTCAATACTAAATTATCGCTGCGCGTGGTATCACCGCCAATAAGGGTAATCCCGAATAATTGGCAGGCATGAAACAAGCCTTTGGCAAATTCAGTCAGCCATTGCTCGTTCACTAAACGTTCAGGCAATGCTAATGCTAGCAGTATACTATGCGGTGTTGCGCCCATAGCGGCAATGTCTGAGACGTTAACCGCGACGGCTTTATAACCAATCGCAAATGCCAACTCGTCAATGTGTTGCCAGTCGGCATGAAAGTGACGACCTTGAACCAGTGTATCAATACAGCTGACCAAGCGCGAGCCTGCAGGCAATGCTATGACAGCTGCATCATCGCCGATACCTTTTTCGATACCGATTAATGGTGCATGTGCCGCTTGCATCTGTGAAAATATGCGCTCGATCAGCTCAAATTCATTCATGGTTAGTCTTGGCTTTTCGTATCAGTGTCGTCTGTTGCAGTAACATCTGACACATTAGTATCTGATGTGGTCTCTTCTGAGTCAACATTGAGAATATTAGAGTCCGTTAGACCAGTATCCGCTGTGGTATTTTCTACATTGCTGTCGTCATTGACAGCGTCAGCAGCTACCGCTTCTTTTGCAGGCTGTTCATCAACGACGATATCTTTTTCAACAATGCTTTCTTCAACAATATTCTCTTCTACAATAGGTTCTGCCGCAGTAACTGTTTCAACACTGTCGTTTTCAACCGTGTTTTCGGCAGCATCTTTCTTACTCGCCTTAAAGTCACTAATATTTGCACTGGCTTTACTAACGCTACTACGTTTGACGGTAGCATTATTGGCGCTGATACGTGGTTTGTTTGAAGCAGTGAGTGTTTCTTCCATAGCATGGGTATCGGCACTGTTATCTGTATCAGCTTCTACTACCGGTTTAGCAGCCGCTTTTTGTGAGGTGCGTAGATTGGCTTTACTATCTGCTTCTACTTCGGTAGCGCGCAGCTCAACTGCCATTTTGTCAAGGACGGCATTAATTAGTTTATGGGCGTCAGTGGCACCAAAGTGATTATTCAGCTTCATCGCTTCGTCAAGCACGATTTTATAAGGGATTTCTAAACGGTTTTGCAGCTCGTAAGAACCAATCAAAAGAATAGCGTGTTCAACGGTATCGAGTTTATCAATTTCACGATCGAGATACTGACTAATAAGCGCATCTAGCGCCTCAATCTGCTCAGGAATATCACGCATCATTTCATGATAATAGCCGATATGTACGGTATGCATGGCATTGGTCGCGCGCGTACGGGCAGCGATATCATGCGGTGCATTGGCCTTCCAGCCAAGCTTGCCGTCTACATCAAAGCGACGATCAGTGACGAGCCATTCGTATAGACCTTGCATCGCAAAGCGTCGCGCTTTACGGATAGCGGTGTGACTGGTCTTGTAAGAAGACTCACTCATATCGAAGGTTTGATCACCCGCACTGCTGCTCGCAATACGCGTGGCTTCAGCTTGACTATCATTGGTTTGGGCGGTTTTCGCAGCGTTAATAGCGCGCTTGAGTTGGTCAGTCATAGAGGGTCTATACCTAGTTTTAAGATAAGAAGTTTTAAAATAAAATGTTAAATAGTAGTCGGCTGGCAAATTTACCAGACAGTTTTAGATACTGCTGTTGAACATTTAAATGACATAATTAGGGCTATCGCAGTAACCATAGCCCTAACAGATTTAATCAACAATAATACTTATCAATAACAATGCTACTTATCGATAAAGAATGGTGCTGAATCGTGATTCAAAAATATTCAAATGCTAATGAATAAGCAACGCGTTCAATTAAGCGTCATCATTATCGTCATCGATGTCTAGCTGTGATAGCACCGCAATCATCTCTAGCACGACCATAGCGGCTTCAGAGCCTTTATTACCGGCTTTCGTACCAGAACGTTCAATCGCTTGCTCAATGCTGTCGGTCGTCAATACCCCATTCGCGACTGGGATATTATAATCAATCGCAACGCTGCTTAGGCCTTTGGCTGATTCACTCGCGACAAAGTCGAAATGCGGCGTGCTACCACGGATAATCGCGCCTAACGCAATGATGGCATCAAAACGGTCTGATTCAGCAGCGCGCTGAGCAACCAATGGCAATTCGAAAGCACCAGGAACGCGAATAACGGTAATGTTGCTACCCAATACACCATGACGAAGTAGGGCGTCGATTGCACCATCTACCAATGATTCAACGACAAAACCGTTAAAACGACCAACCACGATACCAATACGGGCATCTTCATTCTGATGTAAGTTACCATCAATATGAGTCACGTCATTGCGTTGCTGTTGTAAATTCGACATAAAAATATCCTTCGCCTAATGGGCTTTTAATTAAAATGTAGGAGTAGCTAAATATAATGATAGAGTCAAATAATACCAAACCCAAAAAGTACGATTAGCTGTGTCAAACTTGTTTAGTCTACAATGTGTAGTACTTACACTCGTTTTCCTTGCTATTCTAATTTTTGTGAATGGTATAACTTATTTGATTGGTTATCACGTAAACGAATTGACCGTTAAATGAACGAAAACCAAATGATAATAAGCAGTTAGCGCTATGATAACATTTTTTCTAATTTATTTGCATTTTACAAACGTATTACAGGCGCATCTGTATCCCTTGCGCTGCCATATATTCTTTGGCTTCCTGCACAGTGTACTCACCGAAGTGAAAAATACTGGCGGCAAGCACCGCATCGACGCCGCCCTCTAGCACGCCTTCTGCTAAATGCTGTAGGTTGCCGACGCCGCCTGAGGCAATAACAGGTACGTTAACGCGGCTGGTGATTTGTTGCATCAAAGCCAAATCATAGCCTTTTTTGGTGCCATCACCGTCCATCGAGGTGACTAGCAATTCGCCAGCGCCGAGAGCAGCCATTTTGCTTGCCCAAGCAACCGCATCGATGCCCGTTGGCTTGCGACCACCATGGGTGAAAATCTCCCAACGCGGCAGGATGATGCCATCAACTTCAATATCCGCAACGCGTTTGGCATCGATAGCGACGACGATACATTGATTGCCAAATTTTTGTGCCGCTTCGCCAACGAATTCTGGGGTAAACACTGCGGCTGAGTTGATCGCGACTTTATCCGCGCCAGCATTGAGCAAGTTACGGATATCAGCGATTTTACGCACGCCGCCGCCAACGGTTAATGGCACAAATACCGTTTCTGCCATACGCTCAACCGTATGATAAGTGGTATCGCGTTCGTCGTTGGTGGCAGTAATGTCCAAAAAAGTAATCTCATCTGCGCCTTGTTCGTTGTAGCGTTTGGCGACTTCAACAGGATCGCCTGCGTCTTTGATATCGACAAATTGCACACCTTTGACCACACGGCCATTATCAACGTCCAAACAAGGAATGATACGCTTTGCTAACATAGGGTCTTTCACCTTATAATCAATTCTCTCAATGCGCTAGTCTAGCAAAATCACCGCCATATCAGGCAGATTTTCGCAAGATTATTACGCTTTTCGCTATCGTTTGCTCAGGCGCGTTACAATTGTCGCCATTGCTGTTTAAATCTATCCTATTTAACTTTTTATTTAATTGCCAAAAGTGAGATGTCATGTCCGTCTATACCCAGTTAACCAATGATCAGTTTGCCGCCTTTTGTCAACGCTTTGGCGTCTCGTTCGCGCGCGCCATTCCGATTACCCAAGGTATCAAAAACTCTAACTGGTTTATTCAGACGACTGATGATGTAGATGGTGCGCACTCTTATGTATTTACCTTATTCGAAGAGCGTCCACCAGAAGACATCGAAAAAATGGCGGTCATTTTAAATCAATTAGACGGTAAGTTACCGGTCGCTGCGCCATTGGCATTGATTGATGATGAAGGACTAGATAGTGATAAAAATAGTGGTGATAAACGCTATGTTATCCATTATGACGATAAAGCCATTACCCTAGTTCCGTGCTTATCGGGCGCGCATCCACAGCAAACCACGCAAGCGATGTGTCATGAAATCGGTGCCGCCTTAGCGATGCTGCACGAGACCTTGCAGGCGTTGCAACCTGCGGAAGAATACGGCGTACCTTTGTATCCATGGTCAGAAGTTCGCGACCGTGAAATGCAGTTTATGCCCGGTGACGAAGCTAAGCTCATGAGTGATATTTGGCAATCTTATACAGATTTGCCGCTTGCCACTTTGCCAAAAGGCTTGTGTCATTTAGACATGTTTGCTGATAATACCTTATGGAACTTATCGTTAAATAATAGCCAAAAAGGTGAAGAGCGCTTAACGGGATTGCTAGACTTTACCGAAGTCAGCGTCGAGCATTATGTGATGGATATTGCCATTACAATTAATGATTTTTGTACCACGTGGGGCGATGCCGAGCAAGGCGAGTCAGTGAATTTCGACCGCAATAAGATGGCGGCATTTTTACAAGGCTATGAGTCAAAACGTCCACTTGGCAACGATGAAAAACGTGCGTTATCGGTTATGCTGGCAAAAGCGGCCGTTATTTTTTGGCTGTTACGTTTGAATGTTATCCATTACAACCGTACCGAAGGGCGTACGGGCGATAACATCATGGTCAAAAATCCTGACTTGATGAAACGCCTTGCTGCTTATCATTGGGCTCATGTAGAAAAACCGCAAAATAATACAGTATTTGTGCTTTTGGGGAATAAAGTAGACAATCAAGTAGTCGGTGTCTTTAGCAACGTCACGCAAGCCGAGCAAGCACGTGAAAAATTGAGCAATAGTAGTGAGTTTGCAATCAAAGAATATACGCTAGATCAATTATCGTAAACATTGCTTACGCATTTATTCTAGTACCAAAACCTTAGAGGCGACCCCATGACCGATCAAGTTGATAACTGGCACAAACTGGCACGCTACGACACCAATATGCAAGGCGAGCTGCATGCCAATCTGCTGCGCAACAATGGCATTACCGTGTCCTTGCAACCGCTAAGCGCCATTCCAGGGATGAATTCTGGTGTCGTCCTGTGGGTAGAAAACACGGATTTGGCACAAGCCCAGCGTATCCTAGATGGTGTTGAAAGCGATGATAGTACTGGAGCGGATTTATTGGCTAGTATGAGTGATATAGAACTTGGTATTGTGTCAGGTAGTCCGGTCAATCAAAGCCCAGCAGATAACCAATTTAATAAAGGCGGTAACGCATAAATGTGTCAACTCCTAGGAATGAACTGTAATACCCCGACGGATATTGGTTTTAGCTTTGCTGGTTTTCGCAAGCGCGGCGGCATGACGGACAGTCATGAAGATGGCTTTGGCATTGCGTTTTTTGAGCGTAGCGAGTGTGCCAATGATGACAGCTCTAAGCGTGATGAGTCGGCAAATGCCTCAACGGGACTGCGCTTGTTCCATGACAACCGACCAAGCCATCTGTCACCAGTCGCTGATTTGGTCAATAACTATCCAATCAAAGCCATGAACGTCATTGCGCATATTCGTAAAGCGACTCAAGGGCAGAATTGCTTGGCGAATACCCATCCTTTCGTTCGTGAAGTTTGGGGCGAGCAGTGGGTGTTTGCGCATAATGGACAGATGAATAGTGAATTTATCAAACGCTGTCAGCGCTTGCAAGACAACGGTAACGCCTCACATTGCCAGCCAGTAGGCAATACTGACTCTGAAATGGCATTTTGCTATTTAGTTAATCGCCTAAAAAGTAGCTTTAAGTCGCGTCCCGATGATCAAACGCTGTTTAATTTTTTGACTACTCAATGTCGTTATTTATCCGCCAACGGTCTATTTAATTGTCTAATATCGAATGGTCGATGGCAATTGGCTTATGCCGGTAGCTTATTGTTTTATCTCACGCGCCAAGCACCTTTTGGGGAAGCCAAACTGTCAGATGATGACTTGGCAATTAACTTTGGTGATGTGACGACGGATCAGGATAAAGTCACTATTTTAGTGACCGTTCCACTCACTGAAAATGAAAAATGGCAACAGCTGGCGGTCAATGAATGTCTCATCTTCCAAGACGGCGAGATTCTGTTTAAAGACAGCCCAAGCCAGCGTAAGTTTTTGACGATTGAGGAAGGTATTGCGGTGGCACGAGCGGTTGGAGCGAGTGTTTAGGGGATGATATGAACCATGATGAGCTTTTAGAGTTACTCGATACTCTTATTGAATGTTGGGAAAATGAAGTTGTCGAATTTAAGCGCGGTAAAAAAGAGTTCTCTTTATCTGATATCGGGAAGTATTTCTCAGCTATATCTAACGAAGCTAATTTGCGAGGGCAAAGTTTTGGCTGGCTAGTATTTGGTATTGATGATAAAACCCGACAAGTCATTGGCACAGACTACAAGGCTAAGAGTTCTGAACGTATCCAAGCAGTGAGTCAGCAGATTTCTCAAGATACGCAACCAACAATCACCTTTAGAAATATTTTTGAATTGCAACATCCTAAAGGGGGTGTTGTTATGTTTCAAATTCCAGCAGCACCTAAAGGTTCGCCAATATCTTACAACGGGCATTACTACGCTAGAGCTGGTGAAAGTTTAGTAGCACTAGGATTGGACAAGTTAAATGAGATTAATCAACAAGAAAAATGGATAGATTGGTCGGCACAAATAGTATCAGAAGCGACTATAAATGACCTAGATCCGGATGCATTAAATAAAGCAAAGCAAGGTTTTGCTAGAAAAATGGATCAAAGGCTAGAAAGCCAAGCAGTGCTTGAGCTAGATGATTTAGATTTTCTAAACAGAGCTAGATTAACTGAAAATGGCAAAATTACTAGATCTACGCTTTTACTTCTTGGCAAACCAGAGTCAGCTAGATTTCTTTCACCTCACCCTGCGGCTATGGTATGGAGCTTAGAAGCGGAAGAAAGAGCTTACGAACACTTCTATCCACCTTTTTTATTAACATCAACACAGCTATACCAGAAGATACGTAATTTCCAAATACGAATTTTACCTGATGATGAGCTCATTCCTGTTGAAATCGATAAATATAATCAACGTGTCGTTTTAGAAGCTTTGCATAACTGTATAGCCCATCAGGACTACACTAAAAACTCTAGAATTATCGTGTCTGAAAAAATAGATCGTTTAATTTTTGAAAGTGAAGGAAGCTTTTTCGAAGGTAAACCTGTGGATTATGTAACAGAAGAGAGAAGACCAAAAAAGTATCGTAATTATAAGCTTGCCCAAGCTATGGTTCAATTGAATATGATTGACACAATGGGTTATGGAATCCATGAAATGTACGAGAAACAGGCGAAGCGCTATCTGCCGTTACCTGATTACGATTTGACAATGCCTCAGGCTGTTAAGTTAATTATATACGGTGATGTTGTAGACCCTGCATATAGCAAGTTATTAATTAAAAATACAGATTTATCAATAATGGAAATTATAGCTTTAGATAGAGTTCAAAAGGGTCAAAATATTTCTAAAAGTATGGCTAAGGAGTTACAACGGAAGAACCTTATAGAAGGACGAAGACCTAACTACTATGTATCATCATCAGTGGCAGAAGCCACTAATAAAAAAGCTAAATACATACGTAATAGGATTCAAGATGATACTTTTTATATGCAACTTATTTTAGACTATATAGACAAATACGAATGTGCTACAAGGCCTGATATCGATAGCTTGCTAATACCAACACTTAGTGAAGTTCTCGATGAAAAACAGAAAGTCACTAAAATAGGTCATTTATTGACGAAACTTAGAAAAACAGAAAAAATAGAAAACGTTGGAGTGGGTCGGTACTCTAAGTGGGTTATGAAGTGAGAGAAGCATTTTAATTGAGAGAGGTTTGAGAGAGAAAAAGCCTAAATGAGAGAGAGAAAGAGCGATAATTTTTTAAAGTATTGATATATATGGTTTTTATAAAATGAATAATTATAACTAAGCTAGTAATTTGAGAGAGAAATATTGAAAAATGAGAGAGAAGCTAAACCAAATAAACACCACAACACCTCTTAAACTTCTCTCCAGAACCGCAAATACACGGCTGCTTTTGGCTGACAGTCATCTCGACCGTCGGGTCTAAAAAATACCAACGCTCATCATTATTGATTTTGTCTGTCACCTTCACAAAGGCAGACAACTCATGATGTGCTTGCAAATCCTTATTTGTCTTGAAATAAGCCTTAAACTCAACCTGCGCATGGCGTTTACCAAGTTTTGCTGTATGCGCTACGATTTCTAATCCTGCCCAATCTGTTTCTTTTGCCCAAGACTCAATCGCCTGAATATCTAGCAATTTTTGCTGTACAGGTAGCGAGGTCTTAACGATATATTCTGGCTTGACCAATACAAAGGCGCTATAACGCGACCGCATGAGACGCTCAGCAGAGTCCGCTTTTACGCCATCTGTCTTATCAGCTTCTTCGCTCAATAAACTGTCATGATAAGGCTGACAGCAATCTTTATAAAGTAGCGGTGAGCTTATAACGTTTGATGATGGGTTAACTTGGCAAGGGCAGGTTTGTAGGGAAATCGACATCATTTACTCGAGTTGTTATTCATTTTTTAACAGTTTTATAAATTTTAATTCAGCCAGTTTTTTATCAATTCTGGCCATAGACCGATTTTAAGTTTCGCCCAAGGTGCTGGGTCACGTAGTTGCTGCCAAAATTCATCGAAAGGTGGCGCAAAGTAGATCAAGAGCGCAAGGATGACATACAGCAGCAGATACCACCATTTATCTTTATGCTGGTAAAACTTCATCGCCGTACCCGATGAGCGCTTCATTTTCATATTTGATAAATTAACGCTATATAGCTCATCTAATGCCAAATGTACCATTGCGCCACTGAATAAAAACAAACCGTAAAACCAGCTGGCCGTCAGTGGAAGTTGTAGCACGCTGTAGCTTAGGTAGGTTAGCCCCAGACCCAGTATCGCCATATAGGGTACAGAATGCATGACGCCGCGATGTACGGTCATGGTGGTAAAGATATGAAAAACCACGTAACGCATAAAACCGTAGCCAGCTAGCCATAATGCTATTAGCGCCAATAAGCTCAGATCACTACGCCAATGCATCACCAGACCAAAGGCAAAGATAAACGAGGTAATATTAAAACCCAGCTTAATCGGTGTCGAATTATCAGAATCCAAATCAGGCAGCAGCCCACCGATGGTACCGAGCGCTACACACATCAAAAACCCTGAATCATCAATCAATCCCGCTTTGTAAACCGTCAAACTCAGCGTACCACTGGCCATGAATGCGACATTTAGGTGGGTATTAAAATTTGCCATAAAGATTTGCCATAAAATATCGCTAAAAAGGGTGCTTAAAGCTGCCTATCTCGCAGCAAAAAAGCGCTCTATGATACCATAGACAAGCCCTACGTCTAATAGAGATACACCCCATGACCTTCATTGATTTATCCATCACACTCCATTCTGATGTACCTATTAAAAGCCTGTCTACACACGACGGTAGTCTTGATAAAAGCTTTGCTGAAATCGATTGGCAAGCGCCGTGGTTGGCTCATTTACACCAATTGGATTATATCAGTAACGCCATCGCTCAGCTCAGTGAGACAAATGCTGAAGGCTTTGATAATGCTGAAGGCTCTCATAAAGCTGAGGGCTCTAATGAAGCTAAACCAAAGAGTCGGCCTGACGTGATCGCTAAGGTTTTAAACGAAGCGTTAAACCAGCAAAGTGAGCATTTGCAAAGCCAATTACCTACCACCAATCCTACCCAAGATAATCAGGCACACACGCTAAACTTTGTCTCACAGCATGCATTGCCAGAAGGCGAAGCGTACGAGAGCTTTATCGCCACGACGGGTAATATCCCGACACGTGACAACTTGCATGATTTATTCAACGGTAGCATTTGGCTGACCTTTCCGAAGACTAAAGCACTGCTCAATTATTATCATATGGCGGAGATTGCCCATCAGGGAATTGGCGCTAGCAGAGGACGCGTCCGCGATACCATCACCGTATTTGATGAAAATGGGGCAGTGCTAGTGACGTCTGAGCCATTTATTGGCGAGGCGCTGATTGATTTTAATTGGCAAGCAAGTTTGGTAGAGTCACGTAATAGCTGGGACAATCCACAGCAACTGAATAGTCAGTCTCAGACTGCGGTTTATATTTTTGGTCATGCACTGCTGGAGCAATTAATACAACCGCGCAAACCTTTGTGTGCGCACAGTATCGTTATTGATGTGTCGCAGGATTTTTTTAGTTTATCGTTGTCTGCACGCATGGTCTATTTGGACAGCAAAATTGCTCAATATATGGATAAATTGTTGTCACAAGATAACGTCACACCGCGTCAGCTTGCCCCTTTGCCTATTTTGGGCGTGCCGTATTTTTGGGCAGAAAATGCCGATGTGAGCTTTTATGATGACCCTTGTGTGTTCCGTCATGGTCGTCGCAAAAGCAAAAAGTGAAAAATCATTGAACACCTTATTTATAAACCGCTAAGCTGCTGTTGCGTTTACGATTGTGCCACGATTTGACTACGTCTAGGCGTTAACAAAGCGCTCTAGATTTGTTATGGTAAAGGAGAGTCGTTATGAACGATGCAAGGTCTAATGATTTTTCTTCGAAATTCCAACTATGAAAATACAAAATTCATTTAAGCCTTTTTCAAACGAATACCTTTATAGCAAATCCATCTAGCCACCAGTTATAACAATAAATTCATAACAATCTACCCAGTAGATAAGGAAGCTACCATGAGTGATATCTTTGACGTAAAAGACACCCTGTCGGTCGATGGCAAGGAACATGCCTACTACAGCCTGCCTGAGCTGACCAAAACCTATAGCAATATCAGTAAGCTGCCATATTGCATGAAAGTCGTATTAGAAAACCTATTGCGTAACGAAGACGACGGTCAATCTGTCGGTAAAAACCACATCGAAGCGGTTGCCAATTGGGACGCAGGTGCTGAAGCTTCAAAAGAAATTGCCTTTATGCCTGCTCGCGTCGTCTTGCAGGATTTCACTGGTGTGCCTTCAGTAGTCGATTTGGCAGCTATGCGTGATGCGGTGGTTGAGCTGGGCGGTAAAGCCGAGCAAATTAACCCGTTTATCCCTAGTGAATTGGTCGTCGATCACTCCGTACAAGTCGATGCTTATGGTCGCGAAGACGCGCTAGATTTGAACGAAAAGATCGAATTTAAGCGTAATAATGAGCGCTATGAGTTTTTGCATTGGGGTCGTAACGCCTTTGAAAACTTTGTCGTCGTACCACCAGCGACCGGTATCGTCCATCAAGTCAACCTTGAGTACTTAGCACGTGTGGTGATGGCTGCTGACGTAGATGGAGAATTAACCGCTTATCCTGATACGGTGTTCGGTACTGACAGTCATACTACGATGATTAATGGTATCGGTGTGCTTGGTTGGGGTGTGGGCGGTATCGAAGCAGAAGCTGCCATGCTTGGTCAGCCATCATCGATGCTGATTCCACAAGTCGTTGGTTTTGAGATGGCGGGTAAATTAACCGAGGGCGTCACCGCAACCGATTTGGTATTGCGTGTGGTTGAAATGCTGCGTGCTCATGGCGTGGTTGGCAAGTTTGTCGAATTCTACGGTGAAGGCCTACACAGTATGCCGCTCGCCGATCGTGCGACGATTGCCAATATGTCGCCAGAATATGGTGCGACTTGTGGTATTTTCCCAATTGACCAAATGGCGATTGACTATCTGCGCTTATCAGGTCGTGACGAAGCTCAAATTGAGTTGGTCGAAAAATATGCCAAAGCACAAGGTATGTGGCACGATGCCGACACCCCAGCAGCGACCTATTCAAGCAACTTGCATTTAGACTTGTCCTCAGTACAGCCTGCGCTTGCTGGTCCTAACTTGCCACAACAGCGTATCAACTTATCTGATATGCATGAAAAATTTGGCGAAACCTTAGAAAAAATGACCAAAGACCGCAAATCGGAAGTCGAAGGTAAAGTACGTTTCGACCAAGAAGGTGGTGAGCAAGAGCAAGCTGAACACTTAGCCGCACAGCCAAAAATCGATGATGATCAAGACGATGGCTATCAGCCTGCCAATGGGGTTTTCTCCACGGTAAAAATTGATGACCGTGATCATAAGTTGCGTGATGGCTCAGTCGTTATCGCAGCGATCACCTCTTGTACCAACACCTCAAACCCTGCGGTGATGATTGGTGCTGGGTTGGTAGCGAAAAAAGCTGCTGCCAAAGGTCTCAAAGCTAAGCCTTGGGTGAAAACCTCGTTGGCACCTGGTTCTAAAGTCGTCACTGATTACCTAGAAAAAACCAAGCTAATGGATGAGCTAGAAAAAACAGGCTTTTACTTAGTCGGTTATGGTTGTACTACTTGTATCGGTAACTCAGGCCCGCTTCTCGAATCTATCGAGAAAGGTATTGAAGAAAATGACTTGGTCGCTGCGGCTGTACTGTCTGGTAACCGTAACTTTGAAGGTCGTATCCACTCGCATGTGAAAGCAAGCTACTTGGCGTCACCGCCATTGGTCGTCGCTTATGCACTCGCTGGTACGGTCGATATCGATATGACTACCCATCCGCTAGGTCAAGACCAAGATGGCAATGATGTGTTCCTAAAAGACATCTGGCCAACATCAGAAGAGATCAATGAGCTGATTGCCAATAATATCGATGCTGAAATGTTCCGCAAAAACTACGGCGAAGTGTTTGACGGTAGTGCTGCTTGGAACGCCATTAGCTCAGCCGATAGCCAGTTGTATCCATGGGATGAAGAATCGACCTATATCAAAAACCCACCATTTTTTGATGGTATGACCATGGAGCCAGACGGTATCCGTGATATCGAAGGCGCACGCATTTTAGGTCTGTTCGGTGACTCAATCACGACCGATCACATCTCGCCCGCTGGTAATATCGATCCTGACTCGCCTGCAGGTAAATACTTGCAAGAGCGCGGTGTTATGCAAGCCGACTTCAACAGCTATGGCTCACGCCGTGGTAATGACGCGGTCATGACCCGTGGTACTTTTGCTAATATCCGTATCAAAAACACCATGATGGGCGGTAAAGAAGGCGGCTATACCTATTACTTCAAAGGCGACAGCGCCACGCTACAAGACGGTGAAGAAATGGCCGTTTATGATGCCGCGATGAAGTATAAAGAAGACAAGCGTCCGTTAGTCGTCCTTGGCGGCGCGGAGTATGGTTCTGGCTCTAGCCGTGACTGGGCAGCTAAAGGTACTATTTTGCTCGGCGTAAAAGCGGTACTAACCAGCTCGTTTGAACGTATTCACCGCTCAAACCTAGTCGGCATGGGCGTGTTACCATTGACCTTTAAAGAAGGCGAAAACGCTGAGACTTACAAGCTCGATGGTTCAGAAGTGATCAGTATTAGTGGTCTCGATAATGGTGAAAGCAAAACCGCCAAAGTCACCGCTACTCGTGCTGATGGATCAGCAGAAACCTTTGAGGTCAATGTCGGTCTACAAACGCCAAAAGAGCGCGAATATGTGCGTCATGGCGGCGTGTTGCACTATGTGCTACGTCAATTGGCGGCTGAGAATAAAGACGCTGCTTAGTGACTGATTAGAGTGAGCATGACAAAAAGCCCAATCCCACTAAAATAGGAGATTGGGCTTTTTTATTGGGTGAGGAAAAAGGAAACTATAGTCAAAATATTCCAGAAACGCTACGATACTGCTGATATCAGTTTTTTGTAGCCTCTGTCTGCTCAGGCACAGCAAGCAAGAAAAATTGATATCAGCAGTGCGTGATGTATCGATATTACTCTTTACTGACTATCGTATCTGGAAACTATTTCATTGAATCATTTGAAGTTCTCATTCCAGCTCTCCTTAAATACTTTATTTAAGAACGTTTCTTTATCGAGGCTACCGTCATTGTTCAAGCAAGTCTTATCGACAAAAAGATAATTCGTCCAGTTAATATCAGGAGACAGTTCATTGATTTCATTTACTATGTCAACTTCGCCAATGTCAGAAAAATCTCTAGTAATCAGTCTTTGAGCCAGCTCTAAAATGCGACTCTTTGTTCTATACTCATAAGAATTTGGATATTCAGAAATTTTATCCAAAAATCCCTCGTAATTTATACTTAAATCTTCGTTTACATATTCCTCACTCCAGAATATATAATCACTCCAAAATGGATCGGGTGATAATTTATTTACTTCAAGATTTATTTCTATTTGCCTTGCTTCTGAGCATGTGGCGTTAAGTAACTCTTCAAGTAATAAAGTGATTTTCTGCTTAGTGTCATCGTTCATTATTATTTCCCTCATCATTTATTCCCATTGCTTCAACCTTTCTCAGTCAACAGCCTAATTCCCAGTCCTATAAACACCACACCACTGATTCTATTTAACATCGTTTCAATAGAGGGGTTTTCCCGCAGGCGTGTACTAAATCGTGCAGCTAATAAGGCCAAACACAAGCACCAAACAAAACCAGTTACAGCAAAGGTTAGTCCCAACATTAAAAATGACAGCATGCCATAGGCGTAACTAGCGTCGATAAATTGAGGGAAAAAAGCTAAAAAGAACAAGGCGACTTTTGGATTAAACACATTGGTCAACACACCTTGCTTATAGATTTTCCAGCCGTCGACATCCTTTTGGCTAGTAACGTGCTGATCTTTGGACAAACTATTCGTTATTGAGTTCGAGCTTTTGCTCGTTAGCATCTTAAAGCCTAAATAGCACAAGTAACTGGCACCAATATATTTCACGAGCATAAATGCTGTAGGAGAGTTGGCGAGTAATACTGATAACCCGAGCGCCGCCAATAACGTATGCACCAAAATACCTGAGGTGATGCCCAACACCGAATAAAACCCTGCTGTTTGCCCTTGCGCCATACTACGGGTAATGATGTACATGCTATCGGTGCCGGGTGTTAGGTTTAACAGAATAGCCGCCAAAATAAATCCTAGATAATTTTCAATACCGAACATCGTAATCACCTCCCTTTGATAGCTCTAGATATCCCTATGTTATAGTCAATCCTCTATAAATTGGATACGGTGTCAAGCTTGCTTAGTCTACTACTTGTAGTACTTTCACTCGCCTTCCTTGTATCCAAATTATACTGAACCGACTATATAGAGTGTTTATATATTTTATAAGTTTTTATAGGATAGATAGTAGTGAGCTTAAGTTGAATTAGCAAGAACACCCATCTTTTATCAAATCCTATCACGCCCGATATCCGCAAAATCAACCTCGTTCAAACCAATCTTATTCAAACCAAGTTATCTCAATCATTACAAACCCGCGCTACATTCAAATTTTCGTCTTGCCAAAACTCAAGAATTCTTACTTATTTCTTGATATCTATCCTGCAAAAACACATAAAAACAGCATCTCTAAAGCCATTAAAACGTTATGATCACAATATTTTTTATGACTTAACCAACCCATTTAACACCGCTAAATAAATAGCCAGCCAAATTGAGTACACCATGACCAGACGCGACCTTATTACCTTTTTTGCACTTTCCTTTATGTGGTCGCTCTCATTTATATTTTATCGGGTGGGTGTTCCTGAGTTTGGCTCGTTGGCATTTGCCAGCCTGCGCGTGGTATTTGCTGGCTTAACCATGCTTATTTTTGTGTTAATCAGCGCAAAAAATCGCAAAGGTATTAAAGAAAGCTACAAAATGCTGACCGTCGTTGGTTTGTTCTCCGCTGCGATTCCCTTTGTGCTATTTTCCTTTTCAGCGCAGACTGTAAACGCTGGAGTATTGGCGGTACTTAATGCTTCTGTGCCAATGATGAGCGGCTTTATTGCCAGTACGTTCTTTAAGGAAAGACTGACTAAGCGCCAAACGCTAGGGTTGGTGATTGGCCTTGTTGGGGTGATTATTTTGATGAGTGAGAACTTGTTTGGTGCGCAAGGGCAGGGCTTGGGGACGGATTTAGGCTCAGCGTTGTTACCGATGGGTTATGCGCTATTTGCCTGTGTTGGCTATGCGATAGGGGCAAACATCACTAGGAACTATCTGTATGACATCTCACCGATTGCTATTACGGCAGGCTCACTAATCATCGCAAGCGTGGTAATGATGCCAATTGCTGTATATAAATTCCCTTATGGCGCAAGCATTAGCCTGCAAGCTTGGGTATCGGTGATTTGTATTGGGGTGTTTTCGACCGCCATTGCGCTTATCTTTATGAACCAGTTGATCAAAAATATTGGCCCGATGCGCGCGACCAGTATTACGCTGGTTATTCCCATTTTTGCGATATTTTTTGGTTATGTGTTGCTTGGCGAGGCATTGGATATCGGCGCTATCATTGGCTCAGTCGTGATTCTGTTTGGCACTTATCTATCATTAAACTTGTCGTTAAAAGGCTTGGTCAAGTCGTAAACGATTTTATCGGACAGGCTAGAAGTTTGTCCGACAAAGTCTTAAGCGGTGATTGAGAGTTGCAGTAAGCCATTATAAAAATAACAGACATAAAAAATCCCAGTCACCGTATGATGACTGGGATTTTTCATTGTTCGCTTATTAGTCTAACCTGATGCCTAAAGGTGCTAAGCAAAAGTGCTAACAAGTGACGCCGTATAGTGGCGTCCCCAGGGGGATTCGAACCCCCGTTACCGCCGTGAAAGGGCGGTGTCCTAGGCCTCTAGACGATGGGGACGCATAGAGTGTTATAACCAGTGGTTACAACGGTACTTCACAATATCAGAGCGCTTATCTATTAATAATAGAGCAAGCCTTGCCTAGGTGCTGATATCGTCCTACTAGCGAGTATTTATTCTAAAGTGTCAGTAAACTGAGCTTTGTCTTAAATAGTATGGTGGAGCTAAACGGAGTCGAACCGTTGACCCCTTGCATGCCATGCAAGTGCTCTACCAACTGAGCTATAGCCCCTCGCTAAGAGTGTGCGTATTTTAGGTAACAGCAGCCTTCTTGTCAACCACTATTTTAAAAATAATGCATAAATATGCGAAAAAACGTGGTTAAAGCGATTTTAGCTGCTTAACAAGCCCAAATTAGCGTGGATTTTGCTTGAGAGCGATCTCTTTGATGGCTTTATCGGTAAAGAATTCTTCTTCGGTGCCATCTGAAAAAATAATTGCACTGCATTCTGTGGGGATATATTGTCCACCTTTTTGTTGTACTGTGCTGATTCCTTTAAAGCCAACGATGTCAGATTTTTTTAATCGATCGACATTATGATTGGTATAACCACAGTAAGTGGTGTATATCCACTTCAAATCTTCAAAGTCCTGACCCTTTGTCAGGGTCAGCTTGGCATCATAAAGCTCTTTTACGATGGCATCATAGTATTTCTGCGCTTCTTTTAGCGTGTTAAAGACATAATCTTTACTTTCTATCGTGACAGTTTTGGCGGCCATGTTTATTTCCAATTAAGAGGTTTGATAGTAGAAGGGTATAGTCAGGTCAATATAAAAAAGAGACAGCGTGACGGATATAAATTTTTTGTAGCCTCTGTCTGCGTAGGCAAAGCAAGCAAGAAAAATTTGTACCAGTCACGCATCATAATGTCGTGTATCCATTTTATTTAGTGGCGGCTATAGTAATGCTGACTAAGAATGAAAAAGGGTCAGAAATGACGTGACCTCTTATTTCGCTTAAAAATATTATGGCATCGAAAAGTGGTGTATTTGACTATCAAGGTTATGTACTTGAACGTAACTTAGATATTTCATTATATGCTAAGAATTATTGCAGTCTATACTGTAGATATTTTGATATGAACTAACTATAAAGTAACTACTATCCTTATATAATATCACTTACGTCTATATTTATATCAATGTCGTCTTGTTGATTGATATATTTTATAATTTCTTCACGATTACTTATAATCTTATTACTTAATTTAAGTATTTCTTCCTTTAATTTTACTAGCTCAAAACTACCTAGATTATACTCGATTTTTTCAAAATCTTCAATTTTAAAGCGGTGTTTATCCATGTCTTCAGTATTAACTTTGGCAGAGCTAAACCTAGAAAGATTTGCGTTATTTTCAAACATAAAGCTAAAAATATATTTTTGTAAAAAATTACTAATTTCTAGAGGAGCACAAAAAAATTCAGACTGTATTTTACCCTTATCATCTAAAATAACTTCTATTTCACTCTTAGAGATCTTATTTATTAATAAGTTGTTAATCAGTGTATTACTGTTTCTACTTATTTCATAATATCCTACATATTCTTCAATAATAGGAAGTCTAAAATATTTATAGTAGTTATATCTACTCGTTTCCTCTAAAAAACGAACTGCACCTTTTGCCTTGAAGAATAAATGAATGTTTTTTGAATACTCTAAGTAAAATTTTTGTTGTGCTCGTTCAGATTTTTTTGAAATAAAGCTAGCATAGAAATACTCTTGAATGCTTCTGTGAACAAAAGAATAGTTCAATCCATCTTTTAATAATAAGCATACTACTTTTGAAAAATCTTCAAGTATGTTTGTAGGATTATCTGAAATTTTTTGATTATGTAAACATTTCTTGATAATCTCGATAGCTTCAGGATAATCTAAAATTAATTTATTGCTATTCCCTGTAAAGAAGCAAAACTCTTCAAATACACTCTGTAATTGTGCTTCATTTAGATTACTACTCAACTGCCTTTTGTATCCAGGTTTGGTTTTATCATGACGAGAAGTTAGCACAGAAAATAGACTTTTATAAAAATCGCTTTGGCTTTCTGGAATTTCTGATAACGCACGATAAGTCATTACAAAAAGCGTTACCATCAGTGGTGTCGTTAAAAGATCTTGAATTTCATGAGTACTTTCTTTAATGGTTTTTTTAAGTATTTCTCTACTTTTCTCATCATCAACTAACTTATCTACTAATTTAGACTGTTCATGAAATCGGTAACTAGACAGCCTATAGACCTTAAAGTAATTAGATTTTTGAATTTCAGATTCTGGTCTTGCACTAATAATTAGCTGCATATTTGGATAGCGTTCACACCATCCCTCAATCTCATTTAATAAGGTTTTAACCTTTTCGTGAGGTAGCTCATCAAAGCCATCAAGGAATAATATTAAATTTCCACTCTCAGCAATTTTTACAAAATTTTCATTAGAGAATGACTCTATCCAATTATTTATGGTCAAACTGATAGCTTCTTCTAGGCTCTGATTATCTTCAAGTCTACGAAGTTCAAAAAAAATTGGGACTCTGTTACCTTGACGCGCTTCTTGATAGGTTAAATAGCGCATAAATATAGATTTGCCTTGACCGACTGTACCTTCAAGTACAATAGAGCTAACGTCTATATTCAGTATGTGCTCAATTCTAGTTTCAACATCGTTGACTCTAGTCGGTACATAGAACTCGTTGAGATTAATACTTTTAGCACCTTGATAAATAGTTTTTACTTTAATTACGTCTGTAATTCTCTTAGATAAGCTTTCAAGTGATTTTTCTATTTTTTGATTGCGAGAACCTTTTAATGCTTCACTGAATGTCCAGCCTAAAGCCTTAGTTAGAGGATCTTTCAATAAGGTAGCTAGGACAGCGGCTGTAACAACCATAAAGTATCACCTATATTATAAATAAATTTTTATCAAAAAAAGCTACCCTAATCGTATAGTGATTGGGGTAGCTTTAGTAGTGTTTATAAACTATTTTTTCGAACTAAAAAGCTATTCAGCAGCCAAAAAGTCTGGCAATTCTGCCGCTTGCTTTTCAAGTTTCTTCAGTTTCTTTTTACCTAAGCCGCCCAGCACGTCAACCGCATGGCGCAAGCGTGTCAGGGTCATGTCAGCACCGATAATCGCCATAGAGTTCATGACTGGCGTCGATGAGGTGCTACCAGCGATAGCGATAAAGAACGGTGCCATAAAATCCCGCATCTTAATATCAAGATGTGCAGCCAGGCCTTTTAGCGTGGCGTAGATGTTTTCTTCTGACCAAGTAGGCAAGACTTCTAGCTGCCATAATGACAGCTGTAGCATATCCATGATTTGCTCAGGTGTGAGCGACTTATGCGTAAAGCTCTCAGCGTTGATATCAGGTAAGTTTTGGAAATAGAAGCCGCTCCAATTGACCGCGTCAGACAGCAATTCGATACGTGGTTGAATCGCCGCTGCGATAGCGGTTAGCTTGTCACTGTTGCTTGCCCATTCGAGGATTTTATTTTTGAGTTCTTCTGGCGTGAGTGCGCGTAGCCATTCAGCATTGAGCCAGTTGAGTTTCTCGATATCAAAGATAGGGCCGCCAAGTGACACACGCTGAATGTCAAAGCTGGCAATCATTTCTTCTAAGGTAAATTGTTCTGCTTCGTCAGGCATCGAGTAGCCCATACGACCGAGGTAGTTTAGCAACGCTTCAGGGAGTACGCCCGCATCACGATAGTAAGTGATAGAGGTTGGGTTTTTACGCTTAGACAGTTTTGATTTGTCTGGGTTACGCAGTAATGGCATGTGGCAAAGTACAGGCATCTCCCAACCAAAATATTCATAAAGCAACTGATGCTTAGGCGCAGAGTTCAACCATTCTTCACCGCGCATCACATGACTGATATCCATCAAGTGGTCGTCGACGACATTGGCTAAATGGTATGTTGGCATGCCGTCGGTTTTTAGCAGCACTTGCATATCGACCTGTGTCCAAGGAATTTCAACGGTGCCGCGTAGCATGTCTTGCACTTGACAGACGCCTTCGGTAGGCACGCGCATACGAATCACATGTGGCTTGCCCTCGCTTACCAATTGCTCGGTGGTTTCTGGTGCAAGGTGAGCACAGCGACCATCATAACGTGGCGTCTCGCCATTGGCCATTTGCTCGGCACGCATGGTATCTAGCTCTTCGCTGGTACAAAAACAGCGAAACGCATGATCTTTATCTATTAGCATCTCGGCGTGTTTGGTATAGATGTCGCTACGCTCGCTTTGACGATAAGGGGCGTGAGGACCACCAATATCTGGGCCTTCTGCCCAATCAAGTCCTACCCAACGTAAAGCGTCCAAAATCATTTGCTCTGATTGCTCAGTTGAGCGCGTCTGATCGGTGTCTTCAATACGTAAAATAAATTCGCCGCCATGGGCTTTAGCAAAAGCCAAATTAAATAGCGCAATATAAGCGGTGCCTACGTGAGGAAAGCCAGTTGGTGAGGGTGCGATGCGAGTGCGCACAGGGCGTGTTGATGCTTGGGTTGGTTTTTGGGTCGATGTTTGCGTCATAGGAATCTCAGAATGTTGTTAATAAATAAGGCAGTGAAAGAGGGTAAGGACAAATATGAATCAAAAGTTTGAAAAAATACGGATGAAACAATAGCCGTCAATGTTGAAAAATAGCGTAAAATATAGCGCTAGTATAACAGAGAGATGTGATATTTTTAATGAAAAGCCCTTCTAGCGCTTGACTACCAGCGTATCCTTGCGATAATAATGTTAGACAAGGCATAACTTGTTTATTTTCATCCGATTTTTTACTATTACTGGCCATTATGGTCGTCATCTACTGAGTTGTTTGTGTCATTATCAAAATCTAAATCTAAGCTAACGCCAAATGTTAACGCCAGTCCTTCTGCTGCTACTGATAGCCCTGAGTCAGCGCTTAGCCCATCTGCTATGGAAGACATTTCTGTTCAAGACCCTAATCAAGGCGATAAGGTGTCAGATGAATTAAGTTTCGTTCATGATGCTGTGCTACTGCAAGAAGCCGTCGCCGCTGTGCTTGGCGTCAATGCGCTGCCCAAGCAAACAGGCAGTGACGAACAAAGCAGTGACCGTCAAAATAGCTTGCAAATGAGTGGCATCTACGTCGACGCAACCTTTGGTCGCGGTGGTCATAGCAGGCTACTATTGAGTCAACTTGCTGATGATGCAACATTGATCGTCTTTGATAAAGACCCGACCGCCATTGCCGTTGCTCGCGAATTGGCAACTACCGACAGTCGTGTAAAAGTGGTTCATGACAGCTTTGCGACATTGACGGACAGTCTGGCAGCCATGGGCATCATGCAAGTTGATGGGTTGATGGCGGATTTGGGTATTTCCTCACCGCAGATTGATGATGGTAGCCGTGGCTTTAGCTTTATGCGCGACGGTGCGGTGGACATGCGTATGGATACCAGTCGTGGCCAGTCGGTCGCTGAGTGGTTAGAAAAAGTTGACGATGAAACCTTGGCCAATGTGCTTTATGAGTTTGGTGAAGAGCGTCACAGTCGCCGTATTGCGCGTGCGATTAAGCAGATGGAAAGTTACAAGTCCACGCTCGAGCTGGCAGAAGTGATAAAAGTGGCGCATCCAAATTGGCAGCGCGGCAAGCATCCAGCGACGCAAAGCTTTCAAGCCATGCGTATTTTTATTAACAATGAGCTGGGCGATGTTGATGACTTTTTAGAACAAAGCATTCCTATATTAAAGTCAGGCGGACAGTTGGCAGTCATCAGCTTTCATTCTTTAGAAGATCGCCGCATTAAGCAGTTTTTACAGCGTCATAGCAAAGGGCAATATCCAGAAGACGAAAATCTGCCAATGCCGCCAAATCGTCCACGGTATTTTAGCAAGCCCAAACGTGTTGGCCCTAGTAAAACTGAGGTCAGTCATAATCCGCGCTCGCGCAGTGCATGGTTGCGATTAGCGACGCGTACGGATACCGATTATCAGCAAACGCTAAAGCAATGAAACCTGTCGATGGCATGCTCTAGTATTCTGGTGAGTGAATGTGACTAAATGTCTTAATATTTACGCAACTGTTAAAAAGCTGTAAATATTATCTGCTAGGCTCAGCAGTTACTTTTTTGTTTATATATGAGCTAATTTGGCGATGACGATTAGTTCTTAGCATAGATAACAGTTGGTTTTAGAATAAACGTCAATCATGGCAGGTTTTTATGGCTATCATTGCACAGCATGTTTGGTTGTATTTTTCTTGATGGTACTGAGCAGGGATGAGATTGTTATTACCTGCAGACAGTTGCTGCTCTTTTATATTTGAAGTTTACTTTTTTGAGATCGTCATGGCAATATCTGACAAACCAGCAAACCGTCGCGCCGCTACAGCCAATACCACTGACGTTGGCGAGCTATTCGTGCGCCGCTTTAATGTGGTCAGTATTTATGTCGCCGTGCTATTGCTGTTGGCGGCGGCTATCGTCTGGAGCGGTATCAAAACCGCTGAGGAAGTGCAGCAATATCATCAGGATTATAGAACCTTGCAAGACATGAAAAAACAAGAACGTAAGCTGAAAATTGAACATCAGCGCCTCTTAATTGAACAGCAAACCTTTAGTGCGACCCCGCAAATAGCCAGTCGTGCTGTTGCTGAGCTTGGCATGTTTTCACCAGCCCTCACAGATAAGCTCATCATTCAGCCGGGTGCTGCCGTTGCATTGGCACCAGCCCAGCCGTCTAGCGCAGAGATGATTAGAGTCAATGATTCAGACGTAATCGAAACGGACGCTCCTATGACCGATGCTCCTGTGACCGACGCCAGCCTTGCGGAGGCAGGACAATGAGTGATAAAAAGCCAAAGACCAATCGCGGTAAAACAACCGCAAAAAATACCAGTAAAAAACCTGCCAGCGGTAAAGTGACCAAGCCTTTGCGTCCTGCTAGTGCGGCCAAATCAGGACAAACTGACAGCAAGTCCTCAGACAATCGCAAAGCCAAACTCTTTGGTCGCCTCAAAAAAAATGAGGATCAAGGCGCGTATACCAGTGTCAAAAACCGTAAAAAAATGGTGTTTAATAGGGCTACTGGTGCATCATCTCGTGGCGGCTTTGAGTACGATAAAAACCGATTCCGTACTGTTTGGGGCATGGCGCTTGTCGTACTGGCGCTACTGATAGGACGTGCCTATTATATCCAAGTGGCTAACGCGCAATTTTATCAAGATAAAGGTAACGAGCTCATCACCAGCGTACGGACGCAAAAGTCCTACCGCGGTATGATTACCGATCGCAATAATCTACCATTAGCTGTTAGTGCACCGCTTGCGACTGTTTCCTTTAGTCCGCATGATTATTCGCGTGAATACTACGAGCTCAAACGCATTAAAATCACCAATCCTAATAGTCCACAGCTACAAGCACGCATGCAAAAGCGACTGGATAATATGGATCTGACTCGACTGGCAGCGGCAGCAAATATTACGGTCAGTGAATTAAAAAAGGTCACCGCTGTCGACGATAGTATTGATGTGACCGATGAAGCGGCGGTAAAAGCAGCACTACCGTCGGGCGCAGGCTCGCATTATTTGCCACTACTGAATAAAGTGACTCCTGAGATAGCTCAAGGCGTTAGCTCGCTTGATTTCCCTGGTGTGTACGAAAAAAACTTCTTTCAGCGTTATTATCCGCAGCCCCAACCGAACTCGCAGCTGTTGGGTTTTATGGGGCAAAATGCCAACGATCCTGAAGGTGGCTATGAGGGACGCGCTGGTATCGAGCGCCAATTTGAAAAAGATCTGGCAGGTGATGATGGTAAGGTGTTGGTCCTTAAAGACGCCAAACAAAACAGCCTAAAAGAAATCAAACAGGTTGAGCCAGAAATACCTGGCAAAGACGTGGCGTTGACGATTGATTCACGTTTACAGTATTTGCTTTATAAAGAGCTAGAGAAAGTAGGGCGCTTGCAACAAGCCCGCTGGTCAACTGGCATGGTCGTTGATGTACAGACTGGTGAAGTATTGGCATTGTCGACATGGCCATCATTTAACTCAAATAATCTAAATGAGATGACTGGTGAAAACCAGCGTAACCGTGCGCTCCTTGATGTATTTGAACCGGGTTCAGTCATGAAGCCATTTACCGTTGCTGCCGCGCTAGATTCGGGCAAATACACATCGACTACTCTAATTGATACCAATCCAGGTTCAATTCGTGTGCGTGGTTATACCATTCGTGACCATAATAATTTGGGCACCATCAATCTTGCCACACTCCTACAAAAATCAAGTAACGTGGCCTCGACCAAGATTGCCTTATCTTTGCCCGCTGATGCTATTACCAATATGCAAAAGCAATTTGGCTTTGGTTCAAAGACACCGTTAAAGTTCCCAGCGGAAGGCAGTGGGCTTGTGGTTACACCGGAAGAAAAAGAGACCTCACGTCGTGCAACGATCAGTTATGGTTATGGTATGGAGGCGACTGTAGCGCAGGTGGCGCAGGCTTATTCGGCATTGGCAGCAGGCGGGGTCATGCATCCTTTAACCTTGGTTAAGAGTGACAAAGTGCAGCCAAGCAAACGCATCATGGCGCACGAACAAGCCATGTCGATTGTACAGATGTTAGAGAGCGTTACCGAAGAAGGTGGTACCGCCAAGGCAGCGGCGATTGACGGTTACCGAGTAGCGGGTAAAACCGGTACCTCGCGCCGTATCAACCCAAAAGGCGGTTATTATACTGACCAATACCGCAACGTTTTTGCTGGCATGGCGCCAGCATCAAACCCAAGACTGGTCGGTGTCATCTTAGTAGAAGACCCTCGAGGGCTTCATTATGCTGGTCTGACAGCAGCCCCCGTATTCCATAACGTCATGAAAGAAGCGCTACGCCTCTATAATGTGCCATTAGATAAGCCCTTAAAAACTGAAGCCCAATAGGCATGGATATGGATTTTTGAGTATCCAGCTACTAATGATCTGATTTGTTTTAACTGTTTAGGATTTGCCAATGACTATGCTCACTTCATCGCCAACCAGTGCTACGGTTAACTTGCAACAGCTTATGGATGCTAGCAATCGTAATGACCATCGCCTAGCGCAGGCATTATCGGCGATGATAGCAGCATCAGCTCAAGCGCTAGCCACTCAAACATCAACAAATCAGGCAGCTTCTGCTCAACTAAATACAGTTGCCAACGTACCGTTTCAGCGGTTTCGTTTGGACAGCCGTCAGGTAGCGCCAAACGACGTGTTTGTACTACTAAAGAGCCATACACCAAACTGCCAAAAAAGTCGTGATTACCTTTATCAAGCCGCTAAAAACGCGGCTTTTATCCTATCAGAAATCGATCCGATTGCTTTGCTTGCCACGGCTAATGTGCCACCACATGCCAATATTGCTCTAAGCACGGATGACTCACAATCTGTAGTGCAGCAGCAATTAGACTCCTTGCCTTGCCCTGTTTTATATGTGCCCAACATCCGTGATTTTTTGGGTGATTTAATCCAATCTCATTTGCAGTATCAGCAGCCAGTGACACTACCAGCAGTGGTGGCGGTGACAGGTACCAATGGCAAAACCACCATCAGTCAATTGGTGGCGCAATTAACCCAGTTGACTGGCATGAGTAGTGCGGTCATGGGTACGGCGGGTAACGGTAGACTGGGTGCCTTGGTGCAAGCCAGCCATACCACTGGCGATGCGCTAGCCGTCCAGCAGTTCTTATATCAAATGGGATCAGAGAACGCCGAGCTATTGGCATTGGAAGCCAGCTCACATGGTTTAGATCAGCAACGTTTGCAGGGTATGCCTGTGTCGGTGGCGATTTATACCAACCTAAGCCGCGATCATTTAGATTATCATGCTGATATGGCAGAGTATGCAGCGGCTAAAGCCAGATTGTTTGATAAAGCCCACTTTCCGGATTTGACCCACGCTATTATCAATATCGATGATGAGCATGCGCAGGTTATGTTGGACACTGCCCATGCCAGCGAATTGACGGTTTGGACCTATAGTTTGGATGCTTCAAAAACGGCTACTTTTATCGCTACTAAAATCAAGCCCAGCTTACAAGGTGTCGAGATTAGCCTACATACAGATTTCGGCGATGGGAAAATTAATAATTTAGATATCGTTAGTCCATTACTTGGACGTTTTAACGTGGCGAATTTGCTTGCCGCTATGGCAGCAGCGGTGGCGATTGGTGCTAAGTCAAATGTAGGTATTGAGCGCATTGCGACTGCTGTTGCACAGCTACAAGGTGCTGTCGGGCGTATGCAACGTGTGCCCTCTAATGATGGCTGCTTTATCGTTGATTATGCGCATACGCCTGACGCCTTAAGTCAGGTATTAGCCAGTCTAAAAACCCATTGCAAAGGTCAGCTATGGGCAGTGTTTGGCTGCGGTGGCGACCGTGATGCAGGCAAGCGCCCATTGATGGCGCAAGCAGGGCTGGCAGGTGCGGATCAAGTGATTTTAACGGCAGATAACCCACGCACCGAAGACCCACAATTGATCTTGCAAGATATGCAAGCAGGCATGAGTGCGGAGCAATATCAGCGTACCCATATCGAACCAGCGCGCCAAAAAGCGATTCAATATGCCGTCAATCAAGCGGCTGCCGATGATATTGTGGTCATCGCTGGCAAGGGTCATGAGACTTATCAAGAAATCAATAATGTCCGTTATGATTTTGACGACAGTGTTATTTTACAGAATGCTCTAGAGCACGCTGGGCGCGTATAAAAAATTGCTGTCTAAATGTTTAGCAACATTAATTTTTAGTACCACTAATTTTTTTAATAATATTTATAAGTTTTAACATGCCGGGTCTGTTGAACATTCAAATGTGGAACTGGCAGTGTCTATTTTTTAGACAATACGCAGTGAAATTTTTGATGACTAGTCGTTCTAGGTTAGACAATTTCGCCATGTATTGGCAAAAAATAGCCCTGCCCTGAAAGGCTAATACTAAAATCGCCCCAAACGTTGTTGTAAACCTAGCTAAGGTCTCGACATTATCGTCGGTTTACGCCTAGTTTGGGGCAATTTTAGCGATCAGCAGTCCTAATATTTGAATGTTCAACAGACCCTAGTTATAAGAAATACGTAATCATCATATAAGGTAATCACTACTATGACAGCCGACAACGATAACACCATACAGTCGCAAGGGCTGTATGTCTGGCAAGCAGATAACTTGCTAGCAGCCACCACCGCTATTGATGGTCACTGGCAGTTAGATGCAGGACAGTTAAATGAAGGGCAAGCAGAGATAAGTAACGGCATTACTAGCAATCGTATTGCCACTGACACGCGCACGATAAAAACCGGTGATATATTTTTAGCCTTAACCGGTGACAATTTTGATGGTCACGATTATATCAATATGGCTGCCTCACAGGGCGCAGTTGCCGCTATCGTCTCACGGCCTATCTCTACCAATATTCCGCAGTTAGTTGTCAAGGATACTCGCTTAGCGCTAGGGCAATTAGCCGCCTATCGTCGTCAGCAGCATCAAGATTTGACCGTGATTGCCATTACAGGCTCTAGCGGTAAGACCACTTGTAAAGAGATGCTCGGAAGTATCTTTGGTAGGTTGGCGCCGACGCTCATCACTCGTGGTAACCTCAATAACGACTTGGGTGTACCGATGATGCTGCTCGAATTATCCGATCACCATCGCTATGCCATCTTAGAGTTGGGTGCCAATCATATTGGTGAAATTGCTTATACTACTGAAATTGTCCGTCCGGACGTGGCTTGTATTTTGAACATCGGTACCGCCCATCTGGGTGAATTTGGTAGCCGCGAAGGGATTTGCCAGACCAAAGCAGAGATTTATCATACTTTGAATGACGCGCAATTTGCGATCGTTCCCGATAAAGATGATTTTACCAATCAATTACGCCGCATTGCTGAAAAGCATACCTCACATGTCATCGGCTTTGGTAATACCGATGTCAGCGCCAGTCACTTAGATGTCGAGCCTGAACGCAGTGAATTTAAGCTGCATATTGGCAACCAAGTCCATGATATTAGCTTGCCACTAGCAGGTGAGCATAATGTTAATAATGCGTTGGCGGCGGCGGCTTGTGCTCATGCTTTGAATATCGACGTGAATGATATTGTGATCGGGCTTGAGAACGCACGTCCCGCTAAAGGGCGCTTGAACAGTCAGCTACTCGGTATGCATCGCCTGATTGATGATACTTACAATGCCAACCCACATTCGGTACGCGCGGCTGCCAAAGTATTGGCGGCGCAAACCGGTACACAGGTGATGGTGTTAGGAGATATTGGTGAGCTTGGCGATGCTGCGGTGAGCGAACACCAAAGCTTGGGTCGTACCATCGCAACCACGGGTATCAATGTACTGCTGTGTGTTGGCGAGTACGCGCCTTACACCGTGGCTGGGGCACAAGAGATTTCTGAGATTAGCGCGCATGCGTTCGCTGATAAAGATAGTTTACTGCAGTATTTACAGTCTTACTTGCAAGCGCAACAAGCTCAGCCTTGTACGGTGTTGTTCAAAGGCTCTCGTTCCATGCAGATGGAAACACTTATTCATGCGCTAGTAGAGGAGTAGGCGGTGTTAGTTTGGTTGTTTGGCTGGCTTGGCCAGTATTACTCACCGTTTTCTGCGGTTTCTTCGTTGACGCTACGAGCGCTACTTGCGGTGGTTACGGCACTCGCATTTAGTATGTTCTTTGGCGGACCGGTTATTCGGCATTTGCGATCACTAAAGTACGGTCAGGCCATTCGTAATGATGGCCCGCAGTCGCATTTGGCTAAGACTGGTACGCCGACCATGGGCGGGGTGTTGATTTTGAGCGCCATCGGGGTGTCGACCTTACTCTGGGCACGCCTCAACAATCCTTATGTGTGGATTTTGTTGATCGTGATGATTATCTTTGGCGCGGTCGGTTGGGCGGATGATTGGCTCAAAATCAAATACAAAAACCCCAAAGGTTTGATTGCTCGCAAAAAATACTTTTGGCTGTCTATGGGGGCGTTATTCGTCGGTATCTCCTTGTATTATATCGCCACCTTGCAACCGGATATGGCCACCACCCGCGAGATGCAAGATTTATTAATACCCATTTTTAAAGACTGGATGATTCCGTTCTCAGCCGTGCCTTTCGGCATTGGTTTTATTATCTTTACTTACTTTGTGATTAACGGTTCTTCCAATGCTGTCAACTTGACCGATGGATTAGATGGCTTGGCAATTTTGCCTGTCGTTTTAGTCGCGGCTGGTTTGGGCGCGATGGCCTACGTCTCGGGTGACGTACGCTTTGCCGATTATTTGCATGTGCCTTATATTGCCTACAACTCTGAAGTAATTATTGTCTGTGGCTCGATGATCGGTGCTGGCCTTGGCTTCTTGTGGTTCAATGCGCATCCCGCGCAAGTCTTTATGGGTGATGTGGGCGCGCTTGCCCTCGGTGCGATGCTCGGTACGATTGCCGTCATGACCCGTCAAGAGATCGCTTTTGCTATTATGGGTGGTTTATTCGTCGCCGAAGCGCTATCGGTTATGCTGCAAGTTGGCTCCTATAAACTGCGCAAAAAACGCGTCTTTCGTATGGCACCGCTACATCATCACTTTGAAGAAATTGGCTGGAAAGAAACGCAAGTGGTTGCCAGATTTTGGATTATCGCCATTTTACTGGTCATACTTGGTTTGATGACGTTAAAACTGCGCTAAGCGTAAGGCAACGTCAAAAAATACTATCTTAAATATTTGCGTGATTAAAAAGCCATCTCAGCAATAACTGAGGTGGCTTTTTGTTTTCTTAAATTCTGTACGGCTTCTTTTATTCATCAACCCACGCAATTTTTGTTAAAATGCTAGCCATATTGCTATGACCTAGAGATGCTTGTGTCCTTATTTGTTTGTCCCCTTTGCCAGTCACCTCTGCAACCAGCCGCCGATACGTGGCGCTGCGATGGCAGTTTAAACCCTAAGCAAACTGCGCATCCGTTTGATGTGGCGCGTCAAGGCTATGTCAATCTGCTGCCCGTACAGCAAAAAAAATCCAAAACACCGGGTGATAGCCAGCAATCTATCGAAGCGCGAAAGCGGTTTTTGGCAGCTGGGCATTATGCGCCGTTACAAAGATTGGTTTGTCAGAAAATGGGGCAGTTATTAGGGCAAAATGCAAGCATCTCTGCGCCAACAGCTAAGCCTGATAAAAGCCCAGTCAACTGGTTAGACATCGGTTGCGGGGAAGGCTATTACACGCAGGCGATGGCACAGATGGGCTCAGATATTATCACTACTTTGATAGCGGCTGATATCAGCAAGCCCGCGTTGGTTGAGTTGGCTAAAGTGAGCAAAGCCGCCAGTCAGCTGTGGTATCAACAACATAAAGACAAGGCTGAAAAGACGACGGTTATTTACCCATTGGTCACCAGTGCGGCAAATTTGCCTCTGCGTGCTCATAGCGTCACGGGTATTAGCAGTATTTTTAGCCCTATTTTGCCTGAGGCTTTTGCCAAGGTATTGGTTGATGAGGGCTACCTAATTATTGCCAAGCCTGATGTCGGACATTTAGCAACGATGCGTGATGCACTATTTGATAGCGTGCGCGAGCATGATTCTGATAAGTTTTTGCAGGAGTTGGCACCATACTTTACGTTGATAGAAACGCATCGTGTCAGTACCGAGATGACATTGTCAGCGACTGACTTAGCCGACTTGCTGACCATGACCCCGTATGCATATCGCGCTCGTAGCGAAAAAAGACAGACACTACTGGCAGCGGTTGAACAACAAGCATTTAGCACGGAAGCAAAATTTGTGGTGTATGTTTTGCAAAAAAGCGTTGATCAATAATGAGGACACGCCCTAGCACCCAGCTGTTATTTATAAAATAGGTCCCATCGTCGCGACAATATTGTTCCAAATTCTGTATGGCAATGACCAGTCTGCAACTTGTTGACGGCTGACTTCTTCTGAATCAGCGATATACTGATACTGGCGTTCAATAATATCGGCGGTTAATGCGGTATCGCTAAAGACGATATTGTTTTCGTAATTCAAATCAAAGCTACGCAAATCTAAATTGGTCGATCCAATTAAGCTGATCTGACCGTCAACGGTCAAGGTCTTAGCATGTAGCAATCCCGGTTTGTATTCATAGATTTTTACCCCTGCTTCTAGCAATTGCCAATAATAACTGCGGCTGGTCGCGGCGACCACCAATGAGTCGTTGTGTTTGGGGAAGATCATCGTGACCTCTACGCCGCGATAGGCGGTGGCACATAACACATTGATAAGGGAATAATCTGGGACAAAGTAAGGGGTTGAGATGGTCAGGGTTTTCTGTGCTTGGCTAATGAGCACTCCTAAGAATTGCGGTGTTGCGCCTGAGCGTTGGGTGGGGCCATCAGCAAAGACTTGTGCGGCAAAGCCTGTCGAAGTTGGCGAGCCTAGTCGCTCGGTAGGGTAATAAAAGCTTTCAATCGCTGTGTCAGGGTTTTCTATCAGCCAATCATTGGCAAAGAGCATCTGGTTCTGTGCCACGACAGGTCCTTCGACGCGCAGCATAATATCGACCCACGGCGCAAAATTTGGCTTCACGCGAAACTCAGGGTCCGCGCAGTTTTGACTACCAGAGTAACCAATGCTGCCATCGATCACGGTAATCTTGCGGTGATTACGCAGATCAATACGGCTAAATAACATCACCTTTATAAGATTGTTAATCGGTAGTGCCACGCTGACTTGCACGCCAGCATTTTTCATTTGTTGCCATATCTTTGAGCTCACCATCTTCCGTGAGCCCATGCCATCCACCATCGCTCGACAAGTGACACCGCGACGTGCTGCACGCATCAAGGCTTGGGCAATATCGATACCTGTGCCATCAATCAGCCAAATATAATACAGCACATGAATATGATCGGTTGCTGCATCAAAATCCGCAATCATTCGTTTGTGCGTTTCAGCCGCATCGGCCATGAGTTCCGCATGATTGCCCACCGTGGTATGAAAGCCTGTGACGTTCGCAGAGTAAGCAAACGCCGCTTGATACTCGGTTTTTATGGCATGTGTTAAAGCCTCGTCGCTACCGAGCACTTCAGGGTTCTGCGTATGGAGCTTATCTATAATTTGCTCATGCTTGCGGCTGAAGTCACTGCCTAAATGTACCTCACCAAACATCCAGTAAACCACGACGCCGATATAAGGCAAGATAAACAGGACGACCATCCATGCCAGTCTAGCCGATGAGGTCAAATCATGGCGAGAGAGTATGCGTAAGGATATCAGCACGAGTAATATGAAATGAATGGTCAATAAAATATCCAGTACCATAGCGCCGTCCTTAGTCATTGTCTTTATGCAGGGTGCTGCAATCGTTATTTATTACTCCGTACTTTACCATGGCAACTCGTTTAGACCGTAGCCAACTTGTCATCAGATTGTCATTAATAGCCTTGATGACAACAGCCTTTATTGGGATGAGTTAAGGAGCTGTCTGGTGTAAAAACAACGCTGTTCTTTGTTCATCATAGCTTTGAACAATCAACTCATAACTGGTTACAGATTTTTTAAAATCAGTCTTAGTGAATAGTCAAAAAAAGGAGTATAAGTATCGTGGTTATTCCTTTCATGGACTAAGGCTATGCACGCTGCCATTCGCTATCGATTACTTAACAATTTTACTGTTTTTATTAGCATCATTGGAGTAGCCGTGGCTCTCCTCGATAGTGGTTTTACGCTACCGAATTGGCTACAGCATGTTTTTCATATTTTGTATTTAGTCATTATCTTCTTAGGGTTTGTCGTTACGACAGGGCGCTACATTTATAGCAAAAAACCGCTAACGATTAATAAAGTGGCCGTTTTTGACTTATTGACCAGTATCGCTATTGTCATCTTACTTGTGGCGCATTTCACGGATTTAATACGCTCAGGCTTAGCTGTTTCCGTTGACGGTTTTGTGGCGATTAAGATTGCAGTGCTGGTCACGTTCATTCGTGAAATCTCTGATCACGATTTCAATCTCGATCGTACTTTTCTGAACCCAGCCCAATTTTTTATTCTAAGCTTTTTGTCGGTGGTGCTGGTTGGCGCTTTGCTATTAATGATGCCCAACGCGACCACCCAGCCTTTGTCTTTTATCGATGCGTTATTTACTGCCACCAGCGCGGTGTGTGTTACTGGGCTTATTGTGGTGGACACCGCGACCTATTACACAACCTTTGGTCAAGTCATTATCATGGGCTTGATTCAAATCGGCGGTCTCGGAATTTTGACCTTTGTGACGTATTTTAGCTATTTCTTCAAGGGTGGTGTCAGCTATGAGACTCAGTTAAGTATCAGTGAGATGTCCTATATGCGCGGGACGGGTGATGTAGTGGCGACCCTCAAATCTATCTTATATGTGACCTTTGCCGTTGAGTCGTTGGCGGCTGCATTCATTTACGCCAGTATTTATGATTTACCTGGTATGGATTTATCTGAGCGCTTGTTTTTTTCTGTATTCCATGCGATTTCGGCTTTTTGTAATGCTGGATTTTCTACCTTTAGTGCAGGCTTATATGATGACGCGCTGCGCTTTAATTATCCTTTACAGCTGATTATTGGCATTACCTTTATTTTTGGCGGTATGGGCTTTGTGATTGTGGTCAATGTACTGCGGTATTTGCGTTACCGTGTCCAGCGCCTGATATATCGTCGTAATCAGCGCTACGCATATCTACCATGGTTACTCAATATTAACAGCCGTATTACCCTTATTACGACGGGTGCTTTGCTGCTAGTGGGGCTTATTGGGGTTATGCTGTTTGAATATAATGGTGTACTGGCTGACCACGGCAGTTTTTATGGCAAATTAGTGACGGGAATCTTCACTGCTGCCACTCCGCGAACGGCTGGGTTTAATAGTATTGATATGGGCGACCTAGCATTTCCGACGATTATGTTGACGATTTTTTTGATGTGGATTGGGGCGTCACCGAACTCGACGGGCGGCGGTATCAAAACCAGTACCTTTGCCATCGCGCTATTAAATACCTTGAGTTTGGCGCGTGGACAGACCAGAGTGGAAGTGTTCAAACGGGAAATCGCTGAGATATCGGTTCGTCGCGCGTTCTCTATCATGTGGCTGTCGCTGTTGGTCATTGGTATGGGCGTGACACTTATCAGCTACGATCAGCCCGAGTTGGACTTGATTAAAGTGGTTTTTGAGTGTTTTTCTGCTTATAGCACTGTGGGCTTGAGTTTGAATTTGACGACCGAGCTGTCCGATTTTAGCAAGATGGTGATTTCGGTGATTATGTTCGTTGGTCGAGTGGGTATGCTGACGCTCTTTATTGCTTTATTCAAAAACATGCGCGAGCGTAACTACCGCTATCCCACGGAAGAGATTACTATTAACTAAGTTTCTGTTAATTAAGTCCCTGTTAATTAAATTTCTACTAATTAAGTTTCTGTTAACTCAGGCGTGGCACTATTATTAAGGCATCAAAAGGATAATATGAAATATATCATCGTAGGGTTAGGCAACTTTGGCTCGTCGCTGGGTATGGCGCTGACCAGTCAAGGTCATGAAGTGATTGCTATTGACAGCAATATGCAAAAAGTTGAGGCCTATAAAGAGGTCATCTCGCATACCGTCTGTATGGATGCCACCGATGAGTATACCGTCACTGGTTTACCTATTATCGATACCGATATCGTCGTGGTCGCAATCGGCGAAGATCAAGGCGCGAACGTCATGGCAACGGCGCTATTTAAGACCTTAAAAGCGCGGCGCTTGATTAGCCGCAGTATCAACCCATTGCACCAAAAAGTGCTGCAAGCCATCGGCGTGGATGATCTTATTTTGCCTGAAAAAGAAGCCGCCGACCGCTGGGCCAAACGGCTGTCACTGCGCTACTTTATAGATTCGTTTGAGCTTACCGATCATTTTAGTATCGTTGAGCTTAGTATTCCAAATACATTGATTGGAAAGACCGTTGACGACTTACAGCTCAAGCAAAAATTTAATATTCGATTGCTTAGTACCATGCGCTATGAGTATTATGAAGACAGCTTTGGACGGACGCAACGTAAGCCGAGTATCGAAGGTTTAGCCGAGCCTGAGCAAGTGCTACAGGACAAAGATGTCCTGATAATCTATGGCGCGAACAAGCATATTAATCAGTTTTTACGTAGCGTTGGGGTAAAAATACAGTAGCGGGTTAAATCTAAATAAAGGATACATTGTCTGAACATCAACGACGACATACCTATTATTTAAATAGTTGCGCTATGACATTATAAAAGGGAAAGTTATGAATAAGTATCACATATCCGTCCTACTGATTGCCATGACGGCACTGCTGTCAGGCTGTGATCAATCGTCTCAAGACCCGAACGTCATGCTGTCAGAAGGGCAGAAAGACCCCATCAAACAGCTTGAAATCACCTCAAAAATTGATCGTAGCAAATTTGGCTATCAGCAAACCTTTTATGTGCCGATTTACTCTGACATTTATACCGATAGAGACAATCGTAAAGTCTTACTGTCCGCGACTTTGAGCGTTCGTAATACCACCCTAAAGAAATCATTGTATATCAATAAAATCGATTACTACGATACGCATGGGACTTTTTTAAAATCGTATCTGCATAAACCTATTGAGCTACCGGCCATGGGCACGCTCAATTATATTGTCGAAAAAGAAGAGGACAAAGGTGGCTCTGGCGCTAACTTCATCATTGAGGTCGAAGGCATTGACGATACCGTCACCCCAGTTATTGAGGCGGTGATGATAGGCAACTTTAGCAATAAAGCCTTTGCTTTTACGACGCAAGGTACGCCAGTGATACATTAATAAATGGTGAGTGTTTATTACAACTACCTGTAGTCGGCATGTTGATAGCTATATTTTAAGTTTCATTCATTTCTAAACCAATGACGCGAATAAGATGTCCAGTTTTCAGATACACCGTAGCACCCTCTGGCCCTGCTTTAGCTTGCGGCTGTTCACCTATAGGGAAGCGTATCCACCCACCTCGTTGATAGACTTGGTCATCATCTATCAGCTCACCTGCCACCACCAGTAGCTCTGCACCACCATCTATTGGAGTATCAAACAGCAACTCGTCTGCATTTATACGCTGCAAGCTCACTTGCTCGTTACTATCTAAAAACAGAGGACAAACGTCACGGTTGTCTTGGCGCTGCCAATTGGCACTATCTTGAGTATCAATCGCCACAGGATTGGACTCATCAGATGACATTTGACGTAGTTTAACAAAAATAACCGCACCTTCCTCACTATAAGGTCTATGACCTGAAGCCGGTGGATTGCGCAAGTACCAGCCTACCGGATAGTGTGTGTCATCAGCAGAAAACGTCCCTGACAATACCAAAATCTCTTCGCCACCCGGATGCAAGTGATGCGGGAAGTAAGAGCTCGGTGCATAACGAACCAAACTGGTCGCGCGTGCCTTCTCTTCTCCTACGCGGTCAAGCATCACACGCTCCACACCATTTTGTGGCGATTTTACCCATTGATGGTCTTCAGGAGTCAGCGCGGCACGACGTGAAAAATCTGCATTGATAAGCATAAAGGTACTCCAAAGAACGTACTAAAAGTATAGACTGAAAGTCTTACTATTAAAGGTTTTAAAATTCACATAACTATTGACTGATAAACGTTACAGCCTCAGTACTACCGTTTTTACTAGGCTGACTGATAGTGATTTTGCTCGCCAAAATATCGCCTTGAGCATTGATTTTATAACATTCTGATGAAGTGCCATTAGGATCAAAATTGAGGAGTAGGTTCTCTGAGGTTTCTATACATAGCCAAGCGCGGTTATTGCTCTCCCTCGTTAGCGACCAGCTTTGTTTATAAGTACCAGTTTGTTTGCGCATACTGCTGTCGCTGTAGACGTTTTCGGTGATCAAGGCACTGGAATCGCCAACTGAAGCCATCTTGGGGATGACGGTCGTTTGGTTCGATAGCGAGTATCTACCGCTATTATCCGTGAAGCCATGGAACATCAAGGGATTGGTCGTAAAATAGTTGGTTGCGATAGATTGATTGGTGATTTGATCGTAGCGTTTATTGATGGTAGTTATCTCAGCAGCTTTAACTGATTTATTGTTGAAAGCAACTGTACCTTTGGGTGTCACCTTAATATCGGCGACGATGTTTCGCTTGTCCACTACGGCATGTAGTTGTTCGCTGCGCTCTTTGGTATAGACATTGAGTAGGGCGGTCTCAACAGGGTATTGAGTGATGGTATTTCCATTACTGCTACCATTATCAGTGCTGCCCATCGGTGCATTGATCGTCACACAAGCGCTTAAGCTGAGTCCTGCTACTACTACCACCGCTAAATTTTTCATAAGGCCATCCTTCCCATTATTTTAATTTTCTGAGTTGCTAATACCTACTATAATCGAATTTTACGCCACTCGCGTCTGACATTCGTTAATAGCTATTTTTAGCCCGTTTAGATATGATCAATTGAATTGAGGACATGCCCTAGATAAAGAGGCTAAAAAGAATAAGAAGCAGGATAGGGGTCAAGAATAAAATAGCTTACAGGCATGAAGCGACGATTAAACGGTTGTAAGCTGTCTAATCGTTGAATTGGCATTATTCCATACTGTGGAATAATGCAGATTATTTTGGGTTTATTTCTAAAAAACTTGAACTAAGGTGTACCTGCATGACCTACTTTGACTTGTGTGGACAGCATACGACCTTTGGTTTCAGCTTTACGTGATGCTTCATCCCAATCAGGTGCCGCACACATAAATAGTGTTTTACCATCTTGTCCGCCGAGGGCAACCGCAAAGATACCATCAGGTGCCGTATCGATAGTTTCTAAAATCTCACCACCTTCTGCTATACGGACGGCACGCTGATTCAACGTATCCGCAATCCAAACCGCACCTTCGGCATCTAGCGCGAGACCATCAGGTAATATACTGGCATTTTCTATACGCAAACCAAGGTTTGGTTCATTACCCAACTCTCCAAAATTAGCAAAGTCGCGCTTTTCACCGAGGCTACCATCTTCGTTGATATCAAACTGCGTAATTTTATTGCCAAACAGCTCGTTAACGATCAAGGTCTTTTGATCTGCAGAGATAACCATACCATTTGGAAATGCCAATCCTTCAGCGACAATCTGTGAGCTTCCATCAGGCTTAACCAAAACAAGCCCCGTATTTTCATGGTCAGCACCACCCATCAAGTCAAAGCCAAAGTTACCGATGTAAGCATTACCATTGGCTGAAACCACCATGTCATTGGCATGACCACCGCAATGCTCCCAAATATCGGCATGAACGACCAAGTTACCGTCATTTTCTAGTCGTAATAATTTGCGGTCTTTCATCGATACAACCAGCATACGTCCATCAGGCAGCCACCCTAAACCAGAGGGTTGCTGCTCAACATTAGCAATTTCTTCTGCCACTCCCTCATCGTTGACACGATAAATGCTTTGAGTATAAAAATCAACAAACCATAGAGCATCGTTATACCAGCGAGGGCCTTCTAAGTAATGAAAGCCATCAACGACAACGTCTAATTTATATTCTGACATAATTGTTTCCCTTAAATAGTGGTTATCTTCCTTGATAAATAAAACTGTTTTGAATAGCAATGGTTTCTGTTTTAGAGTATCTCCTTATATATCGTTGTCACCTCATCTAAAGTCATGTCTTTGGGGTTGGTTGCAATCAGTCGGGCATAGGTATTTATTACTATGTCTGCCAATGCGGGGATGTCTTGATCTGTTATATCCAATTCGCTTAAGCGATACTTGAGACCACTATTTTCTAAAAACATCTTTAGTTGATTAATAAATAAAGTCGCTGCGTCTAAATCTGCCATGCTAGATGCCTGAGTAGGCATGACAGCATGAGCCAGCTCAGCATAAAGCGGGGCGGCTTCTGATAAATTAAATGTGAAAACACCACACATAACGAGTGCATTGGCATGTCCATGAGGAATATGAAAATTGATACTCAGCGGATACGAGAGTCCATGTACTGCTGCTACTGATGAGTTAACAAAGGCAATACCAGCCAAAGTAGAGCCCAATAACATTTCGGCACGAGCGTCGATATCATTGCCTTGAGCCAATACTTTCTCAAAGTTATTCCAGAGCATCTGTAATCCTTTAACAGCCAAAGCATCTGAAATAGGATTTTTCTTGGTACGGCTCGTATACGCTTCAACACAGTGAACCATGGCATCCAAGGCGGTTGCAGCCGTGATGTGACGAGGTAGCTTCAGTGTGAGGGTGGCATCTAAAATGGCGACATCAGGTAGGATTTTAGGCGTATAAATGGCTTTTTTGCTGCCATCTTTTGCCGTGATGACAGAGACAAAGGTAGACTCTGCACCCGTGCCAGCAGTCGTTGGTATCGCAAATAAAGGCAGCTTATTAAAGCCACTGACATCTTTGTCTAAAATGTCATTTACTGACTCAAAGTTATTTGGAAGCAAGGCGACGATTTTTGCAGTATCAATAGAGCTGCCACCGCCTAGACCAATAACCAGATCACAGTTATGGTCTCTGGCAATTGTCATAGCGTCATTGACGACGTCAACGGGTGGGTCAGCGATGACAGCATCGAAGACCACCACTTGAATGCCAGCTTCTTGTAATGATTGCTGTGCGATATCGACATAGCCCAGCTGAGTGATTCCAGCATCGGTAACAATAATAGCCGACGTCGCACGGTATTGTTGAGCTAACGCGCCTAGCTTTTTGCGCATACTGTCAGCTTCGCTGATGATATGACCATTGCTATAAAACTCAATCCCTGTCATTTTTTCTTCCTTGTGTAGAGATACATCTAGATATGAATCAGCACTAATTGTAAGATAGCTTACGTAATTCAGTATACGCAACTTCCTTAGTTATAGGCTGTCTAGTATGCGTGCATATCAAGAGTTTATCGTGCTTGCATAACTGATTCATCAGGCTTTTGTCATACATTTGCAATGATTAGCATTTGTGAGATTATGAATTTATAGAACAGACTATTTTAATGATAGAGGTATAGAAACTAACTATCTACTTAGCGATAAATAGTATATATAATTCAAAAAATATCAGGACGTATTGGGCTTGATCATTATCGTCAGGCTGCGCAACTAAAATCTCTCAAGTTAATATTTACAGGATTAATAGCATAGGTTGACCAACGAATAGACCAGCACAAGCCAAGGGATAAGTGGGTTATGTTCGGATAGCTTGGGAAAACAGCAGACATAAAAAAAACGCTAGAAGCGTTGTTTATAAAGGGTTTGATTAGTATTTGGGATAGGGTAAGACAAGATAGGAAAACTAGGGGGGCTTTCTTAAAATTGATAAGATTGGCGGTGAAGGAGGGATTCGAACCCTCGATACGCTATTAACGCATACACACTTTCCAGGCGTGCGGTTTCAGCCACTCACCCACTTCACCGTTTTTGATATAGCAGACAGTTTTGATTGATTATGATTAAAAATAATCAGCTGTCCGTATATTTGAGACCGCTTAGTATAGCGGATAGCATTTAAAATGTCACGGCTTACGCCTTATCTTTCTTTATTCACAGACGCCTGCTACGATAGCGTATACGTAATGATAAGCATAGATGGTTGAAAGTTGAATGATAAGTGTCGGCAGGATTAAATACAGTGTCAAAAACAGCATCATAATGACTGTGATGATGGTAGTAAGCATAACCTCGGCGCATGCTGATGACTTTACCCAGTGTAGTCAGTCCTTTTATGGCAGTATCTATCCTGAATTTACCAATCCTAAGCTCAGTAACAAGACACAAGCGCTATGTATGGATGGTTTTGCCGTGATGTATTCGGGAGTATCACGTACGCCGCTGTGGTCGGCAGAGTATTTAGATCGCAAGCGTTTACAGCAAGCCAAAGAGATTGATCGTGAAGACAGTTTTCATGAAGAAAGCCGACTACCCACATCCGCACGTGCCTCATTGTCTGACTATTCAGGCTCAGGCTATGATCGCGGGCACTTAGCGCCCAATGCTGATATGGCGAATCGCAGTCAACAGTATGATAGTTTTAGCTTGGCTAATATTGCTCCGCAATCGCCACGTAATAATCGCTATATTTGGCGTAACATCGAGTCAGCCACTCGTTACTTAACCCAGCAATATGGAGAGGTTTATACCATTACAGGGGTCGCATTTACCGGCAAAAAAACCAAGCAACTGGCTGACCGAGTGCTTGTTCCCAGTCATTTCTTTAAAGCAGTTTATATTCCTGCGATTAATCAAGCAGGGGTCTATTACACACCAAATGATGAATCAGAGCGTATAGAAATTATCAGTGTCGATGAATTGGCGACCGAAATTGGCATCGATGTATTACCCGTACTGGATGCCAAGACTAAAGCGCAAGCGTTCGAGCTACCATTAAAGGCTGGCGAGAGTTCAGATTTGCCTGAGGCGACTGTTGAAGAACCTACTTGGATGCTTTTTGTCTGGGCGATTCTTGACTGGCTAATCACCCAATTGCAGGCATAATGCTTCTACTATTAGCCTATTTAGTCGCTTTTATTCAGATTGAGGGCACACTCTGTATGTGACAGAAAGTACGAACTATTGAAAAATCACGTAAGATGCTGTTAATAGAAAGGAGACTCAAATGATTGACCCATTTGCCAATAATCATCAAAGTATGCAAATTGGTGAGCTCGTGATCGAAAACCAGCAAGATAAAATTATTATATATGGCGACATTGATTTGACCTTTGATGCCACTGGGCATCAGCAAGCACAACAGTTACATGATTTAACAAGTAAAATTTTACAAGCTTTTGAAAACAACAGTAAATACAATAATAATGATGACAAGTCAAAAGAAAAAGATGACCAGCTGGATAAAAATATCGACAATCCCTTCTTGTAACTGTTTGATATAGTTCTGATTTTATAGAAATAATAAACTATAAAAAAATTACTAGGCAAAAGCTTAAAATTGCTTATAATGGGTCAAGACATCGCTTATGTCGTTTAGAATTTTAATGAACAGCTTATTTATTGTTGCGTTAACCCACTACTAACTAGTAGGAAATCGCACAGCTGGGAATGAAGTTTTAGCGAAGGATAAGCCTAGGAGAGTAGAAACATAACGTTTCGAATAATCATTGTATGAAGGGAGTCAGTCTATGAAATTATTTACAAAAACCACTTTAGCAGTTGCAGGTATCAGTTTAGCAAGCATGGCATTTGCCGCTGATCCTTTAGCCAATACCACTTGGCAGACTTATGATGAAGGTAAGCCAAAAGGTACGGTAAAAATCACTGAATCAAATGGTGTTTTGACAGGTACGCTGATTTCTACTAATTCAGCCAAAGGTAAGAAACACGTTGGCACGACTATCATCAAAGGTCTTAAAGCTGATGGTAGTGGTAAATATAGTGGTGGTACGATTACTGATCCTGAGAAAGGTAAAGATTATCGTATGACTGCACAACTAAGTGGTAGTACATTGAAGCTAAAAGGTTATATCGGTCCATTCTCACGCAGTCAAGAGTGGAAAAAGAAATAATCTAATTTTAAAGAAACTAGATCATTAGATAGTTTATAGAAAGCAATTTGTACAGTACAAAGAAATCCCGCATTACCGAAAGGTAGTGCGGGATTTCTTTGTACTGTAATATTTCTCTAAATGCTAACCGATTATCTTACGAATTCTGGGTAAGCTTCCATACCGCATTCGGCGATATCACCACCTTCATATTCATCTTCTTCAGAGATACGTAGACCCATCACCACTTTAATGATTGACCAAACGATTAGACTGGCAACAAATACCCATATAAAGATGGTCGCTGCGCCTGCAATTTGACCTACGAACGATGCTGCTGGATTGGTAATAGGAACAATCAGTAAACCGAAGAGACCAATTACACCATGTACCGAGATAGCACCTACTGGGTCATCGATTTTTATTTTATCTAAAGCGAGAATGGATAAAACAACGATAACACCTGCTATCAGACCAAACAGTGTGGCCTGCAGTGCAGAAGGAGTAGAAGGTTCTGCGGTAATCGCAACCAAACCTGCTAGCGCACCATTTAGGAGCATGGTTAAATCAGCCTTACCAAAGATAAGACGCGCTACTAACAATGCACCAATAGCACCGCCTGCTGCTGCGGCATTGGTATTCAAAAATACCATCGCGACAGAGTTGGCACTAGCGATATCACCGAGCTTGAGGACAGAACCACCGTTAAAGCCGAACCAACCCATCCACAATATGAGAGTACCAAGTGCTGCTAATGGCAGATTGGCACCAGGAATGGCACGTATTTCACCATTAGGACCATATTTACCTTTACGAGCACCTAACAATAATACCCCTGCTAATGCAGCAGCAGCACCTGCCATATGGACGATACCGGAACCAGCAAAATCAGAAAAGCCTAAGTCACCTAAGTTAAATAAGCCAAAGACGTCTTTGCCACCCCAAGTCCAGCTGCCTTCAACAGGATAGATAACACCAGTCATGACTACCGCGAAGAGGAGAAAAGCCCACAGCTTCATACGCTCAGCGACAGCGCCTGAGACGATTGACATACAGGTTGCGACGAATACCACTTGGAAGAAAAAGTCAGAAGCTGCAGAATAAACAGAATCACCACCAAAGCCATTTTCAGCTGAGGCTGCTAGAGCATCTGCTACCAAAGCCTCACCGCCTGCAATACCGCTTAAGAATAGATTGCCATCATACATAATGGCATAGCCGCAGATCATGTACATGGTACAAGCAGTGGCAAATAGTGCGATATTTTTTGTTAGGATTTCGACGGTGTTTTTTGAGCGTACCAGTCCTGCTTCTAACATGGTAAAGCCCGCTGCCATCCACATGACCAGCGCCCCACACATTAAAAAGTAAAACGTATCAAGTGCGTACTGGAGCTCAAAGATTTGATTTTGCATGTTAATTCCCCCTTGAATATATGCAATATAGATATCGGTATGTCCTATAAATCTGTGTTTATAGGTAAGTCTACGCGTTAGATAGCGTCAGGACCTGTCTCGCCCGTACGAATACGAATGACTTGCTCAAGAGCCGTCACAAATATTTTACCGTCACCGATTTTTCCAGTGCTAGCGATGCGAGTGATGGCTTCGATAGCAGGTTCAACCATCTCATCGATAACGGCCACTTCAACTTTTACTTTAGGTAAAAAGTCCACCACGTATTCTGCGCCGCGATAGAGCTCCGTGTGACCTTTTTGGCGACCGAAACCTTTGACTTCAGTGACGGTAACACCTTTGACACCGATGTCAGAAAGCGCTTCACGCACATCATCGAGCTTAAACGGTTTTAAGATCGCAGTGATTAGCTTCATAAAAAATTCCTTATATGTGTGATGTCGCAGGTTGATATAGACATTGTGCTTCATCGTATGACTGCCATTCTTAACGTAAGTCATTCAAGAACTGTGCCAAACCTAATCAAGGGGGTAGCTAGGATTGAGCCAATTGGTTCAAAAATGCTTATGGTATTGACAAAAAATACGGCTTATAGGGGCACGATAATCGTCATTGTTGTCCATACAAGCAGAGTAGATCAACCTTTAACGTTGGAGTATCGAAAACTTTATTATAACCAACTTTTAAAGTGCTTGGGGAGGCTATCACTTTATTTCATGTGATGATTTGATAAAAGTGTATAGCAAATGAGTACTGAGTAAAAGTAGACAGGAGGGGCAGAGCACAATACTCTGCCCGCAAATTAAACGTTGGCGTTATACTTTAGGGAAGAGTAGGTATGGGGTTTTGGTACTGCCTAGTAGCTTTTTGGTGTCGCTGCCTTTGAGCAATTCATGCAAACGAGACTGACCAAAAGCGCCTGTTATCAGCAGACCAATATTGTGCTCATTTTGATAGTAGGTTAAGGCTGCTGTCACATCGCGGCAGTCTAGCAATGCCTTTTTGGATTTTATGCCAGCTTGCTTGAGACGGGCATAAGCTTCACGTAGTGCGTCGCAGTTTTCCGAGTTGTCTTTACCGACCATAACAATATGAATGGTTAGGGCGCGAACAAGCGGCGTTTTGCATAGCCAATTAAGCAGTTTATGAGAAGTTGCACAGTTGTCAAAAGCAAATAAAGCAGTCGTAGGGGTCAAAAATGGTGCATGAGTCACCAAAATGGGGCAGTGGCTTAAACGAATAAGCTGACTCAACGTTGCTTTGCAGGTCACATGATGACCAATAACAATCAATTGCGCCTTATTGTCGACATAATCGATACTTTGATTGAGATGTTCATGACGATGCAGCGTATAAGTCTTTAATTTTTGGCGCTGCTGCTCGCAATAAGTTGTGGCTTGATGAAGTAACAGTTTGCCTTGCGCTTTTAGTTCACAATTACTCAAATGTTCTTTGGTAGTAAATTGATCTAACAAAGCACTTTCGTCATCGATATTGAGGCAACCAGAATAATTGACCGCTGCTTTTTGTTGCAAGCTTGGTACTGAATGCAACAGACCGATAGGGGCTTGTAAACGAGGTGCTGCCCACATGCTCGCCTCTAGCACGGCTTGTACGTGATCAGGGCAGTCTAAGCAGGCAATTACGCTATCTGGCTTTAAATTACTCATAAGGCCACCACATCATCTAATAGTTAAATACCGTCAAGCGGGTCAACTCATCTGCGATGACCCTAAAGCTTGAACTGGTATACCAATATAATGGTTTGTCTACAAACCATGAATTAACGTCCGTTCGATAACGCAGGCATAGTGCTTGGTTATCTAACCATTTAATCCAACAAGCCAATGTCTCGGCGATCATGGATAGAGAAACGGTCAATCAACGTACGGCTTGCACTGTTGAGTCCTACCACTTTGACATCAATCCCTTCACGTTGCAAGCGCATGACCAGCTTGTCCAAGGTATCTACGGCACTGACGTCCCAAAAATGCGCTTGGCTGACATCGATATGAATGCTATCCAAGGCTTCTTTGGTATCAAAACTATGCAAGAACTGCGTCGTTGAGGCAAAGAACACTTGGCCTTGGACGTAGTAGTAGCGCGTGTTACTACTGTCGTCATACTCGCTAAATATCGTTAAGAATTGCCCGATTTTATTAGCAAACGCTAGCGCAGACAGCAGCACACCAACACCTACGCCATATGCTAGATTATGCGTAAAGATAGTGGTCAAAACGGTCGCTAGCATGACAATGTTAAATGACATCGGATGGGTCTTGAACTCGCGAATAGATTGCCAATTAAAAGTACCAATAGAGACCATAATCATCACAGCCACTAGTGCTGCCATTGGTATTAGACTGACCCATTCACTCAAAAACACTACCATAATGAGCAGTACCACACCTGCCATCAAGGTAGACAGACGCGTACGTCCGCCTGATTTAACGTTGATCATTGACTGACCAATCATCGCACAACCTGCCATACCACCAAAGAATCCTGATACCACGTTGGCAATACCTTGACCACGACACTCGCGGTTTTTATCGCTCGGCGTATCAGTTAATTCATCCACAATCGTCGCTGTCATCATGGATTCTAATAAACCAACGATGGCCAGCGCGATAGAATAAGGCGCAATAATTAAGAGCGTCGTTAAATTTAATGGAATATCTGGTAGCAAAAATACGGGTAGAGAATCAGGTAAATCACCCATGCTACCGACGTTACGAATATCGAGATTCATATACATCGCTACCGCGGTCAAGCCAACGATACAAATCAGCGGTGAAGGAATCACCCGACCAATTTTAGGAATAAGCGGAAACAGATAAATAATCGCCAAGCCCGCCGCAGTCATGATATAAACGGTCATCCCGACCTTCTCAGTCATAGGGTTAAGCTCAGGTAATTGAGCCATAAATATTAAAATCGCTAGCGCATTGACAAAGCCAATGACCACCGAGCGCGAGACAAAACGCATCAGATTGCCAAGCTTAAGAATACCCATGACGACCTGAATCGCCCCGCACAGTAAGGTAGCAGCCAGCAAGTACTGCAAGCCATGATCAGCCACCAAGTCTACCATCACTAGCGCCATCGCTCCTGTCGCTGCCGAAATCATACCCGGCCGACCACCGACGAAACTAATCACAACGGCGATGCAGAATGATGCATACAAACCAACTTTTGGATCGACGCCCGCGATAATAGAAAAAGCAATGGCTTCTGGAATCAAGGCCAGTGCAACCACCACCCCTGATAAAACGTCACCGCGAACATTGGAAAACCAGTCGTCACGTAAGCTATCAAAAAAAGATGTCATAAGTAAACTGCATAGAGTTAAAGGCAAAAAAAGTAATCATTACTCAGTGTTAAAATGATCGCGTTATTACAGGTCGTTATAATCAGTGCTACTAAACGTACTTTTATTATACTGTTGCTTCATTACCAATCGATAATTAGCTAGCAGCACGCCCATCAATTTATTGACTGGTATCGCTAATACGCTCACCAATAGTCAATATGATGACAGTGCCTAAAATATAAGGCCTAAAATATAGTGTTTAAAATACAGTGTCTAAAATAAAGTATAAGAACCGCCATGACGTACCGCGGTAGAAGGAGATAAATAATCTATCAGACAAAAGCGCATAAGTAGATCGAAGCCAGTGTCTGCCATCTCATTACCTCAATAGGAATCGTTGCGGAAGCAGCGTGACAATAGCGCGGTAAATGTGACAACATGCTAAACTAAAATACTTAGGTGAAATATCTAGCCCAAATATCTGTTTAGGCCGATATTATAGCATTAGCTACTCAATATAAAAACAGCCGCATAATAGCACAAAGTCATAAAAAACCAGTACCGAAATCTGAACGATACCGTTATCATGCTCTTCATCTTAACAATATCATTCAGACGGTCTAAACCACGTATATGCTTGATGCCATTTTGTTCGTCCAATAGAAGGAAGAGATATGACCACCCTCACCGCAACAGAAACCTTACTTCATAAGGGCAGTGGTCTACAAGTCGTGGTCGGTTTGGGACAGTCAGGGCTTTCAGTAGCGAACTATCTTACCAAGCAAGGCTACCATGTGGCTGTCACTGACAGTCAGCCGACGCCTGCCTTAGCAGATCAACTACCAGCAGCCGTTGATATTCGCCAATTTGGAGCGATAGATGCAGAATTATTGCAACAAGCGGCACGGATCATTATCAGCCCAGGTATTTCTCTAGATACCGACGCGGTTGCCGCCGCCCGTCGCGCCAACATTCCTGTGGTCAGTGATATTCAGCTGTTCTGCGAAGCCTGCACCGTACCGATCGTTGCTATTACTGGCTCCAATGCCAAAAGCACGGTGACGACTTTGGTTGGACAGATGGCGGCGGATGCCGGTATCAATGTGGGCGTCGGTGGTAATATTGGCGTGCCAGCCCTTAATCTACTTGCCAATCCTGATATGCAATTGGCCGTACTTGAGCTATCAAGCTTCCAGTTAGAGACCGTGACCAATTTAGGTGCGCAAGTAGCAACTGTCCTTAATATGTCACCCGATCATTTAGATCGCCATGGTGATATGCTGGGCTATCATCAAGCCAAGCACCGTATCTTTCAAGGTGCCAAATCGGTGGTGATCAATCGTGAAGATGCGCTGACTCGACCATTGGTGGCGGATAATTTGCCACGGCTGAGCACAGGTATCCATGCTCCTGATAAAGGTCACTATGGTCTCATCACTGATCCAGAAGGACAGATCTATCTTGCGCGCGGGACCGAGCGGTTACTATCAGCGGACAAACTACAGATTAAAGGGCGTCACAATTTGCTCAATGCGCAAGCGGCTTTGGCACTAGGTGAGCTTGCTGGCTTACCACTAGATAGCATGCTAAATACCTTGCAGCAATTCACAGGTCTCGAGCATCGCTGCCAGTATGTCGCCACTGCGGCAGGCCTTGATTATTTTAATGATTCAAAAGGCACCAATATTGGCTCGACCATGGCGGCTATCGAAGGATTAGGCGCGGTCTATGCGCCAAAAGACGGTAAGCTGTTGTTAATCTTAGGCGGACAGGGTAAAGGTCAACAATTCGGTGAATTGACGCCTTTTATCAATAAATACGTCAGCCAAGTACTGTTTATTGGTGAGGATGCTAAGCAGATTGAACAGCATCTACGTGCAACGAAATTAAGTGATGAAGTGGCGCTGCATCAATGCCAAACGTTAGAAAGTGCATTTGCCACCATTCAACAAGTCACCACAAGTAGCTTGTCACAAGTGCAAGCCGTGTTATTATCGCCAGCCTGTGCCAGCTTTGATCAATTTAGTGGTTATGCGGCTCGTGGTGAGCATTTTAGCCAGCTGGTCAGTCAGCTTGCGACAGATATTTAAATAGCATTAGCTAAATATTGGGCAACTGCACAGCAATACAAACACAGCAGTGTGTAGCCAATCGCATTTTGTTGATAAATGATTGTTTTGCTTATAGATTACTGCTACTGTCAATAATCAATCAGGCAGTTTGCTGACTTTATTATTAGAACAGTGATAATGGATACAATAATCCTAGGATAGCTACCAAATCAGGCGTTATTCTTCTAGTATTGACGGGCTGTTATGGTCCGTGTGGTACGATCTACTTTATATTTTTTATACGGTGGCGTTGCATAAACGCCGTGTTTTTTCGTTTGTTAGTGTATATAAAATTATGGCGCTCTCTTCTCTTTTTCGTTCGTCTCCCCAATCGCAGCAAGCCTCTGGCTCAGATGGCATTCTCTCTATGCCGTCAGCGCGCGCAATTTTATTAGCGAGTGTCGGCTGTATGCTGGTGCTCAGTCTACTGATGGTCGCTTCTGCTTCTATTCCCTTCGCGCTCAGTCGCGGCATGACGGAGCTATATTTTTTTAGAAATCAGCTACTCTATATGGGAATTGGACTAATCGCTGCCGCTTTTCCTTATTACTTAGTATCCTTACGAACCTTATATAAGACAGAGACTCAGTTTCTCCTGTTAGCCATTACGGGGGGCTTGCTGGTTTTAACTCTATTTGGCACGCCGATTAATGGCTCTAAGCGCTGGTTAAATCTAGGGTTTTTGAACTTTCAGGTTGCAGAATTGGCCAAACTGGTCATGATTGTATTCGTGTCTGATTTTGTCGTGCGTCGATCTTTTGAGGTTCGTAATGGCTGGGATGGCTTTTTACGGATATTTTTAGTGGTCGGTATGATCACGCTGTTATTGTTATTACAGCCAGATTTTGGCTCTTTGGTGGTCATTGTTGGCACCGTTTTTGCGATATTTTATATCGCTGGCGCACCTTACAAGCAGTTCTTGGCATTGGGCGGCTTGGTGGCTGGATTGGCAGTACTGGCAGTGACCTTGGTACAGTATCGCTTGGTACGTGTGATGTCGTTTTTGGATCCTTTTGACGATGTGCAAGACACCGATTATCAGCTGGCACGCAGTTTGATTGCCTTTGGTCGTGGTCAGTTCACCGGCGTCGGTTATGGTGAAAGCGTACAAAAACTGTCACATTTACCTGAAGCGCATACGGATTTTTTATTAGCCATTACGGGTGAAGAGCTGGGTTTTGTGGGGGTCGCAGTGGTATTGCTGCTCGAGGCGCTCATCATTGGCAGTGCCATGCGTATCAGTTATAACGCCCTCAAGCGTCGCCAGATGCGTATGAGCTATACCGCTTTTGGTATCGGTGTGGTCTTTATCGCGCAAACGATTATCAATGCGGCGATGAATATGGGTGCCATTCCGACCAAAGGTTTGACCATGCCATTCTTTAGTTACGGTGGCTCATCGATGCTCATCAGCTTAGTGATGGTTGCCTTGCTGCTAAAGATTTATAAAGAAAGCCCTGAGATTGAAAAAAGCCAGTGCCGTTATTATTAGCAGGTGTTAATTTGTAGAAAAGCGTCGCCAGCAGCGGCGCTTTTTGTTTTTTAATAATTGGGCAGATTTAGTGCGCTTTTGCCTTGTAGCGGAGTGTTATCCCATTGTGCAATTGCTTGCGCTAACATTCGGGTTGGCGTATCTCTATCGACCGCTGGTTGCTGTAATAGCTGCAAAGCGTCGGCGATAAGCTTACTTGGATCGCGAGTATCAATCGGTTGCGCAAGGTTCTGCTTGGAGAGCTTTTGCCCGTCAGGATTGCATATCAAGGGCAGATGATACCAGTGATCGATAGCCGGTAAGTTAGCCGCCTGCATGATACTAATCTGAGCAGTGGTCATGGGTAAAATGTCCAAGCCACGCATAATATGAGTGACTTGTTGTAGCCCATCATCGAGGCTGGCGGCTAAGATATAATTGATCATGCCGTCTTGGCGTCGAACCACCATATCCCCTAAGGTTTGTTGTGGATTATCCCACTGCAACCCTTGAATACCATCGCTAAACCCGATTTTATGGTCTGGCAGTTGTATGCGCAGCTTGTGTTGCTGACGATTGAGATTGGCATTGAGGCAGCAGCGCGGGTAGCGTTGTCTATTGGGCAGCAGTTGCTTAATATCTGTAGCATTCAAACCTGCTGGTAGAGGCTCTAAATCTTGAGTCGTCGAGGATGCTTGTGCTTGCTGAGACCAATAGCGCTCTAAGTCCTTACGTGAGCACTGACAGCCATAAGTCAGCGCCAGCAAGTCTGATGACAAGTAGTCGTTGTAGATATCAATACGCTCAGACTGATAAATGACATCGCCGTCCCACTGTAGCCCGAGCACTTCTAAATCTATAAGAATCTGCTCAGTGAATTGTCTGTCACAGCGTTCCGTGTCGGTATCTTCGATACGCAGCAGCCATTTGCCACCGAGCGACTTGATATGGCAAAAGCTGGCAAGCGCAGTGGTCAAGGAGCCAAGATGCAGCTCACCTGTGGGTGAAGGCGCAAAGCGACCGATAGGAGGTGATGATGGCTGCTGATGGAGAATAGGAGTATGGGCAGTTTGCAAAATAGGGGTTATCAAAGTAATGACTATCAATGTAGGAGGATATAGCTAGAATAAAGAAGAACGGAGCAAAAAGATATTTATTAAATACGCTTGTTTTGTTAGGGCGTGTCTTCATTTTAAAAATGGTGATAAAAATGAGATAAATTGCCGTCAAACAAGAAAAATAGCGCAGATAATATCGGGACATTAACCAGTTATTTGACGATATTTGGAAAGATTTTGCCCATTTAGATGGCTATCGAGTGGATTGAAGACACGCCCTAGTCAATTAGTAAAAGCTATCCATATAGTCGATATTAAATAAAATAGATACACGACATTATAAAATGCGTGACTGGTACAAATTTTTCTTGCTTGCTGTGTCTACGTAGACAGAGGCTACAAAAAATTTATATCAGTCACGCTGTCTCTTTTTTATATTGAACTGACTATAGTACAAGATCTATAAAACGCAACGAGCGACCAATAAATGGTCGCTCGTTATTATAAGACACTCAGTACTCATTTAAATGCGCTAGCATAAGAGAGCGTCTAGGTATGACCTTGGTTTTGACGCTCTTTGATCTCAGATAACGTCTTGCAGTCGATACATTGAGTGGCTGTTGGACGTGCTTCAAGACGACGCAAGCCAATCTCTACCCCGCAAGTTTCACAAAATCCATAATCATCATTGTCAATTTCTGCCATAGATTTATCGATTTTGCGAATGAGCTTACGCTCACGGTCACGCGTACGCAACGTCAAGGCAAACTCTTCTTCTTGAGTGGCGCGGTCATTAATATCCGGCATGGCGCTAGACTCATCTTGGATATAAGTCTTGGTGCGATCTGCTTCGCCAATCAGTTGCTGCTTCCAATCCAACAAAATAGCCTTAAAATGCTCTAACTGCGCATCAGACATATACTCTTCGTCTTTGGCAGGCACATAAGGAGTAAACTTAACATCACTCGGATTCGTGGTCACGGTGCTCATATGGGTATCCTACTTTTTCAAATTAATTCAATAAAACGACATATCAAAAGACAAGACGTTATAAGTTTAACAAACGCGATAAGTTGTCCCTTTATAAAACGTTTTACCACTTGGTAACACAAGTAACACAGCTGAACTCATCGTACGGTTATATTGATATGTTTATATCAATGGTCAGGTATATTGTTATGCATATTTTTATTTAAATGGCTGGGCCTAAATAATGCGACAAATGACTGACTGTGAAAACTTAGCTTGTGGTCAATGTAGCCATCCTAGCTATTATAATTTTGCTTGCGATTAGACGCGTTACCATCCTAACGCGATTTGGTTTTATCAGTATCGTTATTCACTTATCATAAAGCAAAGTTTGATTTTGCCAACCATATGGACGAAATTTTTTGTATTAAATCAAACATATGGACAAAGACAATCACAGTGTTATTGACGCCGATAAAACTGGGCATCAAGTATCCAACCTTTTCACCCAGCTTGCAACCTCTCCATTGTTGGCTAATTGCAACCAGCGATAACCGGGGCGCGCGTTTTCATCGTAAGCAAAGTCATCTCTATAAGGCTTAAATTGATAGCAAGTCGAGGGCGTGCTATAAACGCTGACCCCTTGACGGTGGCGCACTTGTGCTTGATGGGTATGACCGCTAATGATTACTTTTAATTGCTCAAACGGTGCCATATGCTGCCAGAAAGACTCGGTATTCTTTGCCATATGAGTATCGATCCAGTCAGACTCTATCGGTATAACGTGGTGATGCAAGGCAATGAGCGCAGGCTTACTGCATTCTTGCAACTGCACACATAACCAGTCAATATCGGTTGTTGTCACTTCTCCTGCCACCTGCCCAGAAATAGAGGAATCCAGTAATAGCAGCTGCCAGTATTCCGTCTCAATAACGTGTCGACTTAGTAAACGCGTATCCATCGGCTGGGCGACGAGCTCCCGCTCAAAAAAAGGTAAATCGCTACCAATCTCATCAGTGACATCATGATTGCCAGCAATACAGGCAAAAGGAATGTCAGTCGCTTGTAATACCTCAAAAATATGGTCGTAGATAGCTGGCTTTACTTTATTCACCAAGTCGCCCGTCACCACGATCAGGTCACAGCGGATGTCTTCACTCAATGCTTGTTCGATGACTTTTTCAAAGCTATGCTGACAGACAGATATATCGGAATTATTGTCACTGTCGTCATTAGCTAGGGCAGAGGTGGGCGTTGATAAGTGCAAATCAGTGATCTGCAACACATTTAGTTGTTCATCTGGCGTGCTGATGTTATTGGCAGGATAGCTTAGCATTGGGTCAGTCCCTTATCGAATCAAAACAAGTATTGCTATTAAAACGAGTATGGATAAATCGGTCACTTTCAGTTACAGGGTCTTGTGGCACACTTCTCCCATCCTTGATGGAAGCGGTTGCCGCTTATAGCCCTATACTCACAAAACGAGCGATATGCAGCATTCTACTAACTATTACATTGATAGCATTAGGGAAAGTTTATATCATAAAGTGAATGAAAGCTCTAGCAATATTGATGAAATAAAGTTGGATAAAAGCCTAATGATCAGCTAAGGCATATAAAAAGTCTCTACGTAACAATAAAGATGGCATAACTAACGGCGCATCGTCCAAAACTTTGCCGTTAGCACCTTTGATAAAATCAGCGCTGCAAAAAATAAAATAGCCAATACTAGTACGATAGATAGTCCAGTCTGAATATCCAGCCAAATACTGCCCCAAACACCTAAGGTGACCCCAAGCTGAGCGATAAGCAGCGCAATAATCACCATTTGTTTTGGCGAGGCTGACCATAGACGTGCTGTTAAAGCCGGTAGCACCAGCAAGCCACTGATTAATAAGCTACCCACTGCTTGTAGAGCAATGGCACAAAACCCTGCCAATAATCCCATAAAAAACAGCCGTTGCCGTGTTGGGTTGACGCCCTGAATCCGTGCTAACGCTTCGTGAGTGGCAAGCTTAATTTGTGCGGGCCAAATATACGTGAGCAATACCAGTCCTACCAGCACACTACCGCCTATTAATGGCAAATCTGCCCAATCAAGCTCGAGCAAATTACCAAACAAAAACCCCAATACGTTGGCTTGCTGATCGGTCAGCTGGGTCAGCGCTAACAGCCCCAAACATAGCAGCGACACTGCAACCACCGCCAGTACGGAATCGACGGGCAAACGCTCATCATCTATCATCACGAGTCCTAGTACCACTATCACGCTAACCAATGCAATGCCAATTCCCATCGGTAATTGCCACCACACAGCCAAGGCAACGCCTAGCAAGGTGCCATGCGCCAATGCATCGGCAAAAAATGCCATGCGTCGCCACAATACCAAACACCCTAGGGGCGCTGATAGCAATGCTAAAATACTGCCAGCAATCCAAGCAGGCGCAATAATGGCTAACCAAGCACTCATATCATGTATCCAATAAACGGTTTATAAAATAAAGGTCGTAAAGCATTTTTTCGCTTTAGTCGTTTGGTTATGATGATTACAACTCGCTTGGCGCGTGATGTTCACAGGCATGCGGCTGATGGACATAAGGCTGCTCATAGTGATGACCAAACAGCTTTTGAAACTCACTACTAATGGCAAGCTCACTTGGTTGTCCTTCGCAGCAAATATGCTTATTCAAACAAATGACCCGTCGGCTGCCTTTCATCACCCAATGCAAATCGTGTGACACTACCAGCATGGCACAGCGTAAGAAGTCTGGTAGTTCATCAATAAACTGATAGAGCCAAACCTCGGTATCAGGATCAAGTCCTTGCATCGGCTCATCTAGAATCAATAAATTGGGCTTATCTAGCAAGGCACGAGCCAATAAAACTCGCTGCGTCTCACCACCTGATAGGTGCAGCATCTGTCGTGATAGCAGGTGCGTCAACGATAAATTATCAAAGATAAACTGGCGTTGCTCAGCCGTTAAGCGTTTCTTATCTGCTTGCGCCAATAAGTCGCAGACTCGTAATGGCAATATTGGCGGTACCGCAAAGCGTTGCGGCACATAGCCAAGCTGTAACGTATGATGGGGCGTCATTTGCCCTTTAGTTGGTTCAATCAACCCTAAAATAAGCTTAACCAACGTCGATTTACCAGCGCCATTTGGCCCAATAAGACTGACTGTCTCGTTAACGGCAATATCTATATTAATATGTGATAACAAGCGTTGCGAACCAATGTCATAGCTGATATCGCTTAAGCTCAGCAGCTGGCTAGCTTGGTTGGTCTTATTATCCAGACTGATAGACGCAGACGATTGCTCTGATGGTGAAATGGGCAGGCTCATAGGCTAGTGACTAATATATTGGTAAATGATAAATGGCTGAGTACTTAATGCTAAATACTGAATAATAAGTACCTAGATCAGTACTTAATAAAGAAAAAATACAGCAAGCTTTATTGGCACGCTTGGCAACGACCACTGAGCTCAATGACACTACGAGCCACAATAAAGCCAACATCTTGCTCCGCAAAGCTCATCATTTCTTGTACCGGTAAGCTGCTACATTCTTGCACCCGCTGGCATTGATCGCAAATTAAAAATGCGGCGGTATGCTGGGCGCGTGGGTGACAGCAGGGCACATAAGCATTGATAGAGGTTAATTGATGTATCAAGCCTTCACCCAATAAAAACTCCAAACTGCGATAAACCGTTGGCGGCGCGACATTCTTTGGCGTCTGCTGATTGGTCGGCGCAGAATTTTGTGCATCCGGTTCTGATAAGCGCATTTGCTGCAATTGTGTGATCAAGTCGTAGGCACCAACAGGCTTATTAGCGGCCAGTACTAACTGATATATCTGCTGCCGCAATGGCGTGAAGCGTACACCACTTATGCGGCATTGTTCTTTTGCCGCCGTCAAGCGCTCGGTTACATCATGCGCGGTAAAATGTTGCACATCGTGCAAATGTTCGCATGTCGATGAAGTAGTGGACATAGGACAAACTCCTAAAAAATATGACGCCTTTTTATGATGGCGTTTTTTATTGTTATAGTATAACATAATGAAATGAAAAACAGGTATGCTGCCTCAACTTAATATTAAAGAGCCTATTATGAATTCATTTTTCAGCCATTCTTTACGCTCGATCATTGTACTACAGCGACTGCTCATTACTGGGATAGTCGCGTTAAGCTGTCTGACGTTGAGCGCCCAAGCCGCTACCGTTAGCGTGAGTAATTATCCATTGTTCTTGTTGAGTCAAGCCGTGACGGAAGGTGCGCCGCCTGCCAAGCAATTATTGCAAGCAGGTGAAGTGGGGCATCACGGTAGTATTAGTCCAGGCGATATAAAAGCCATTCAAGACAGCAAGTTTGTGGTATGGTTTGGCGAGCCATTAGAAAATAATTTGGCCGCCAGTCTCAATAGCGCGCCCAATGCCATTGCCTTATTCAAGTTTGACGCCTTTAACCGTCATCCACTGCGCGATGTCAAAGGCGAAGCTATCACTGGCACGCTAGATCCGCATATTTGGCTCGATCCTGAAAATGCCAAAGCTATCACCCGTGCGCTTGCCGTGATTCATAGCCATGCAAATCCACAATATAAAGCTCTCTATCAAGCCAATGCACAAAAATTTGCCAAGCGACTGGATAAAGGAGTGCTGGCTATAAAGCAGAGTACAGCGACAAAGGCATTGCCTTATTGGGCGTATCATGATGCCTATCAGTATATGGAGGACAGCTTAAAGCTACAGCTCGTTGGCAGTCTAAGCACCGATCACCATTTAGCACCAAAAGCCAGTCAGTTACGCTGGCTAAATGAGAAGCGTCCTGCCAAGCAAATGTGTTTGGTTAGTCCAAGTGCGCCAGCTAAAGGGTTGCTCGCTAAGCTACAACCTGTAAAGAGTACCGTGCAAGCTGAAGACATGAGCACCAGTAAAGACTTCGTTAGTGGCTGGCAGAGTATGGCGCAGCAAATCCGCCAATGTATCGCATAGCCATTTTTAGCCCATTTACTCGCTTTTGTTGACGTTAAAGGCACGCCCTAGCATAAAACGTTATTTAAAAAGGTCTTAGCGCTCGATAGCATTATCAAATTGTCGAGCGCCAAGACCTTTATTTTATAGAATATTAGCTATGCTTTACTAAGTTTTTAGAGGGAGCGTTAGCGCTAAACAATCAAATGCTTGATAAGACGCATATTTTACTTGCTAATCGCGCGCGCGCTCCCTATAATAAGTTGCGTTTTATTTTGGTTAAAAGGCAATGTCTATATAGTGACTTTTCATGGATAAAATCGTGGCAAATATGCGACATTATCCCAATACTATAGGATAGCTGCTGATGACCAAGCCTGCCAAACGCACGCAAAAAGATGAGATTGGCATCTACCTGAAACGCCAAGCATGGATTTTATTTATCCTGATTATTATTGGCTGGGTAGTAGATGTGACTTGGCTAGACAGTGGGCTGATAGTAGCAAAAAGTACCGCGATCGGTGCGCTACTTAGTTTCGCCACACAAGCCGTCTTTGCAAATTTTATCTTTTGGCATACTGGATATCGCGCGCGCCGACACATTGTCAGCCAGCTATATCGAGGTCAGATGGTCAAATGGCTACTGACAGTGTTTGGTTTCGCACTAATTTTTATTACCGTACAACCCCTATCAGCGCCTGCGTTGTTCATCGGTTTTATGGTAATGCAAATTAGTCACAGTTGGATGTTGTGGCACATACGCTAGCACTCTTTACGATCAGTATTGAAGTGAGTAAGTATCTATTAGCGTTAGATAAGTCATCCTGCCGTCCAACTTCTCTATGGCTAGCTTCACAAAGCCAAAAGAATGACAAATAACTGATTTGACGTTAAGGTGTGGACTTATAAGTTACTGCTATAAGTCGTTGAAATTAGCGTAAAAAGTAAAAATAGTCTTATAGATAAGAGATAGTTTGGTTAATTGCTATCACTTATAATTTTATTTTTACAATTTCACGAATGATGCAAACCCATGCCACTAAAGGTCAATAGCCGCTAACTTGTTCATACAGCGGATAAAAAAGTCATAATAGACTTTACACGAATACAACGCTGCATTAATATAGGCAGCTAACTGCTTTGTTTTTGGACGCTATATTAAGCGTTTGCCTAAAAAGGCAGGTATGAGCAGACACCTATTCGATATAAACATTAAAGGGCTATTAATGAATAATCATAAGCCCTTTTTTGATAGCTAAAATTTATACTAAGCTAGGTATATAGCACTAGTAAATAGAACTATGGGTTGGATGTTGTTGGTTACATGAGCGCCTTGGTTGGTTTTATCTCCTTACGTGAGACACGTGGGAAAAAGACCCACCAATCGCCTCATCAGATGACAACCGTATTTTTGGTAGTTGATTAAATCGTTGATTAATAAGAAGCTTACATTATGGCATCCGAGCAACAAACATCATCAGAATATATCTCTCACCACTTAACGAATTGGACGTACGGCTATTTGCCGGGCGAAGGCTGGAAAGTTGCCTATACTGCTGAAGAAGCAGGGCTTATGGGCTTTAAAGCTATCCATCTTGATTCTATGCTTTGGTCAGTTGGCCTGGGTATCTTGTTTTGCACCATCTTTTGGATGGTTGCCAAAAAAGTCACTTCAGGCGTACCAAGCAAAACTCAGGCAGCAGTTGAGTTGATCGTTGAGTTTGTTGATAACAACGTTCGTGATTCGTATAGTGGTACCTCAAAACTGATTGCGCCATTGGCGTTGACTATTTTTGTGTGGATCTTCTTGATGAACTTGATGGATTTATTGCCTATCGACTTTATTCCAAGTCTTGCGGGGCAAGTTGGCGCCATGATGGGTCATGATCCACATCACGTATTCTTCAAGATTGTGCCAACGACTGATCCTAACATCACGCTTGGCATGTCATTTTCTGTCTTTGCGCTGATTATCTTTTATAGCATTAAAGAAAAAGGGTTGGGTGGTTTTGTCGGTGAGTTAACACTCCATCCGTTTAGTGCCAAAAACCCAATCATGCAAGCCATTTTGATTCCCATTAACTTTATTCTAGAAGCAGTTACCTTGATTGCAAAGCCTGTATCACTTGGCTTGCGTCTATTCGGTAACATGTATGCTGGGGAATTGATTTTCATACTGATTGCCCTGATGCCGTTTTGGATTCAATGGGCGTTATCAGTACCGTGGGCGATCTTCCACATCTTAATTATTACACTTCAAGCGTTCGTATTTATGATGCTAACGATAGTTTACATGTCGCTTGCATCATCAACTGAACATTAATTAGACATTCAATAGGTAAATGAGGATACATCAATGGATCCAGTATTAGGTGGTTACACAGTTATAGCAGTAGCGCTACTTATCGGTCTTGGCGCACTTGGCACAGGTATTGGTTTTGCTATTCTAGGCGGCAAATTCTTAGAAGGTGTTGCGCGTCAGCCAGAACTTGGCTCACAATTGCAAACTCGTATGTTCATCGTAGCAGGTCTTCTTGATGCTATTCCGATGATCGGTGTTGGTATTGCTATGCTATTGTTATTCGCTAACCCTCTAGCAGGTTAATCAGAAAGCTCAGTTGTAAATGTTTGGTAGTCAAAGTTTGTATCTTAACCATAGCCAAAGTTTGGCTATCAAATATGATCAATGAAACTGATTTTTCATTAACAAAGAGGTGATCACGTGAATATCAATTCTACCCTCATCGGTCAAGCCATTGCTTTTGCAATCTTTGTGATGTTCTGCATGAAATTCGTGTGGCCACCACTTATCGGTGCCATCAATGAGCGTCAGCGTAAAATTGCTGAAGGCTTGAATGCCGCAGAAAAAGCAAAAGCAGATCTGGCGACCGCGGAGCAAGATGTCCAGCAGGAGCTTAATCTTGCAAAGACTAAAGCTGCTGCTCTAATCGAGCAAGCAAACAAGAGCGCCAACCAGCTTGTCGAAGATGCCAAAACGCAAGCCCAAGCGGAAGGCGAGCGCATTCGTCAACAAGCGCAAGCATCTATCGACCAAGAAATCAATCAAGCGCGTGAATCATTGCGTGCCCAAGTTGCTGAACTGGCTGTGCTTGGTGCAGAAAAGATTTTGCAAGACAAAGTCGATGTGCAAAAACATGCCAGTATGTTAGACCAACTGGCGGCGAAGCTGTAATTGTGAGGATATAATGGCTGACTTATCAACCTTAGCACGACCGTACGCTAAAGCCGCGTTTGACTATGCCAATGAAAACGGGGTAGTAAATGAGTGGGAAAACTTCTTATTTATTGCCAGTAACATTGTCAATGACAAGTCGTTCAGTACTTGGCTAGACAATCCAGCTGTTTCTGCTGAGCATAAGTCAGCTGCTTTGATCGATCTTTATGATACACAAGTAGCTAGCGCTGATGATTCTGCTTTTAAGCAGTTATTAGGTGAGGCCCAAGGGGCTCGCCCAGACAACAACGCCAGCTATCCAAAAGTATCAGTGGCACTTAGTAACTTCGTTAATCAGTTATCAGAACAAGAGCGTCTGGCGCTGCTTCCTGAAGTTTATGCGCATTATCGCCGTCATAAGGCAACCAGCTTAAAGCAGCTTGATGCCTACGTGACCTCCGCCTATCCATTGACCGATGCACAGCGTGACATGCTCCAAACACGTCTTGCTGCTTCGCTAAATGCTAGTGTGGTGATTCATGAGTCGGTTGATCCTAGTCTTTTGGCTGGCGCTACGATCAAAGTCGGTGACAAAATCATTGATGATTCGATGCGCGGCAAGTTACAACAGTTAAAAACACAGCTAACTGCCTAATGCCATTCATCAACGTAGATATATAAAAACTGCGTGATAGTAAGAGCATTTAAGTCAGTGGGCGGGTTATCATAAATTAAAGGAAACAAGGCAATGCAACAATTGAATCCAGCGGAAATCAGTAACCTGATTAAGCAGCGTATTCAAGACCTTGATGCGGGTGCAACTGCAAAGAATGAAGGCACGATTGTCAAAGTATCTGACGGTATCGTGCAGATTCATGGTCTTGAAGATGCCATGTACGGCGAAATGATTGAGTTTGAAGGTGAAATCTATGGGATGGCGCTTAACTTAGAGCGTGATTCTGTTGGTGCGGTAGTACTGGGCGACTTCCTAAAACTACAAGAAGGCCAAAAAGCCTATTGTACTGGTCGCATTCTTGAAGTACCCGTAGGTCCTGAGCTGCTAGGCCGTGTTGTTGATGCTTTGGGTAATCCTATTGATGGCAAAGGTCCTATCGATGCCAAAATGACTGACAAAGTCGAAAAAATCGCCCCAGGCGTGATCGACCGTCAGTCAGTAGATCAACCAGTAATGACTGGTTATAAAGCCGTTGATACCATGATTCCAATCGGTCGTGGTCAGCGTGAGCTTATCATTGGTGACCGTCAGACGGGTAAAACCGCGATGGCTATCGATGCGATCATTGCGCAAAAATCATCTGGTATCAAGTGTGTATACGTGGCAATCGGTCAGAAACGTTCGACCATTGCAAACGTCGTACGTAAGCTTGAGCAAACTGGTGCACTTGAATACACTACAGTAGTAGTTGCTTCAGCATCAGAGCCAGCAGCACTACAGTATATCGCACCGTATTCAGGTTGTACGATGGGCGAATACTTCCGTGACCGCGGCGAAGATGCTCTGATTGTTTTTGATGACTTATCAAAACAAGCCGTCGCTTATCGTCAGATTTCACTATTGCTACGTCGTCCGCCAGGTCGTGAAGCGTATCCTGGTGATGTATTCTATTTACATTCACGTTTACTTGAGCGTGCATCACGCGTAAACGCTGCGTACGTAGAAAAGTTCACTAATGGTGAAGTAGTGGGTAAGACAGGTTCTTTAACCGCATTGCCTATTATTGAAACCCAAGCTGGTGACGTATCTGCATTCGTACCGACTAACGTGATTTCAATCACTGATGGTCAGATCTTCTTAGAGTCTAGCCTATTCAACTCAGGTATCCGTCCGGCAGTCAACGCTGGTATCTCGGTATCTCGTGTTGGTGGTGCTGCTCAGACTAAGATTATTAAGAAGCTGTCTGGTGGTATCCGTACCGCACTAGCCCAGTATCGTGAACTAGCAGCATTTGCCCAGTTTGCCTCAGATCTTGATGACGCGACTCGTGAACAGCTTGATCATGGTGAGCGTGTGACTGAACTGATGAAGCAGAAACAGTATCAGCCAATGTCTATCTCTGAGCAAGCAGCGGTTATCTATGCGTCGAACGAAGGTTTCTTATCAGACGTTCCAGTTGAAAAAATTGGTGCTTTCGAAGAATCTTACTTACGTTACATGCATGATGAGCAAAGTGAATTGATGCGTGAGATTGATGATACTGCGAACTATAATGATGATATCGCAGGTCGTTTAAAGTCAGCTTTAGAGACCTTTAAACAAAATCACAGTTATTAATTTAACGGGTTAAGCCGAACTGGTTATGGCTGTCGCTGACAGCCTATAAGGTGACGCGTTGTCTGATAAGCTTTTTGCTGAGACAGGCGCGTCACTGCTTTAACCATCATCGGTATTAGATCGCGTGTTGCCACAAGATTTGAAATATTATTTGATCAGTTCAATGTTTTATATTAAAAAATTGTTGCAGGCGCCAATGCTTTTTAACCCTCTTATATTGGAATCATTATGGCAAGCTTAAAAGAGATACGTGCCAAAGTCACCAGTATTAAAAGCACCCAAAAAATTACTCGCGCTATGCAAATGGTAGCAGCAAGTAAGATGCGCCGTGCCCAAGAGCGCATGGAAGTGGGTCGCCCGTATGCTGATAGTATGCGCCGGGTTATTTCACATTTGGTGCATGCCTCATCAGACTACAAACATCCTTATATGGTATCGCGTCCAGTCAACAAGGTCGGCTATATTGTCGTTACCTCTGATCGTGGTCTCGCAGGTGGTTTGAATATTAACCTATTCAAAGCGCTCACCAAAAGCATTCACGAGTATCAAGATCAGTCTGTTCAAGCTGAGTTTGCAGTCATCGGTGCCAAAGGCGTCAGTTTCTTCAAAAATTTCGGCGGAAAAGTCACCTCAGCCGTGACCGACTATGGCGACAAACCAACGTTTGAGCAATTAAATGCACCCGTTCAGGCCATGCTTGAGGATTATAGTAACGGTAATATAGACCGTATCTATGTGGTATATAACAAATTCGTTAATGCCATGACTCAAAAGCCAACCGTCAATCAATTAGTACCTCTACCAGAGGGCTCATTTGGTGACGAAGAGAGCGGTATACAGACAGAACTTAGCTGGGATTATATCTACGAGCCTGACATCAAGACGTTGATTGATGAATTGCTTGGCCGTTATATTGAGTCGATTGTTTATCAAGCGGTAATGGAAAACATTGCCTCTGAGCAGTCGTCACGTATGGTTGCGATGAAAGCGGCAACAGATAATGCTGGTGACCTAATTAACGATTTACAGTTGGTTTATAACAAGCTGCGTCAAGCGGCGATTACCCGAGAAATCTCGGAAATCGTTGGCGGTGCTGCTGCTGTTTCATAATTGACTACACCTATATATAGAAGTTCAAGGAGAACGCAATGAGTAGCGGTCGTATTGTACAGATTATTGGCGCGGTTCTTGACGTTGAGTTCAACCGTAGTGAAGTTCCTCAGATTTATGATGCTTTGCAAGTAGATGGTACTGAAACCACCCTAGAAGTACAGCAACAATTAGGTGATGGCATCGTACGTACTATTGCCATGGGTTCAACTGAAGGCCTAAAGCGTAACCTACCTGTTACTAATACTGGTGCACCTATTTCTGTGCCTGTCGGTATTGGTACCCTAGGTCGCATCATGGATGTTCTTGGTCGTCCTATCGATGAAGAAGGTCCTGTAGAAGCTGACGAAAAATGGTCTATCCACCGTGAAGCGCCAAGCTATGCGGATCAGTCAAACAGTACTGAATTGTTAGAAACAGGCATCAAAGTTATCGATCTACTTTGCCCGTTCGCTAAAGGTGGTAAAGTTGGTCTATTTGGTGGTGCTGGTGTTGGTAAAACAGTCAACATGATGGAATTGATCAACAACATCGCGCTTAAGCATGAAGGCTTGTCAGTATTTGCTGGTGTCGGCGAACGTACTCGTGAAGGTAATGATTTCTATCACGAAATGCAAGAAGCTGGCGTTGTAAATACTGAAGACTTTAGTAAATCTAAAGTAGCCATGGTATATGGTCAGATGAATGAGCCACCGGGTAACCGTTTACGTGTTGCGCTGTCTGGTTTGACTATGGCTGAGTACTTCCGTGATACGAAAGATCCTGCTACTGGTAAAGGTCGTGACGTATTGCTGTTCGTTGATAATATCTATCGTTATACACTAGCCGGTACTGAAGTATCAGCACTGCTTGGCCGTATGCCATCAGCGGTTGGTTATCAGCCAACACTAGCTGAAGAGATGGGTATGCTACAAGAGCGTATTACATCAACTCAGTCAGGTTCAATCACGTCAGTTCAGGCCGTATATGTCCCTGCGGATGATTTGACGGATCCATCACCTGCTACGACGTTTGCTCACTTGGATGCAACGGTTGTACTAAGCCGTGATATCGCATCACAAGGTATCTATCCTGCGGTTGATCCATTGGATTCAACCTCACGTCAGCTAGATCCACAAGTGATCGGTGAAGAACATTACAACGTTGCTCGCGGTGTTCAAGAAATTCTACAGCGCTATAAAGAGCTTAAAGATATCATCGCAATTTTGGGTATGGATGAGTTGTCAGAAGAAGATAAACTAGTCGTTTATCGCGCTCGTAAGATTCAGCGCTTCTTGTCACAGCCATTCCACGTTGCTGAAATCTTTACTGGTGCACCTGGTAAATATGTACCACTACGCGATACCATTGCTAGCTTTAAAGCAATCATCGCTGGTGAATACGATGACTTACCAGAACAGGCCTTCTATATGGCTGGTGGCATCGATGAAGTTGTTGCCAAAGCAGAAAAAATGAAATCTTCTGCAGCGTAAGTTGCTCAAGCATTGGCTAACGAGTAGATAGGCTATAATACGTTTATCTACTCATCAGTAACGCATTACAGTTTTTACTGTTTTTTGATCGCGTTTTGATAGTAAGGAGTTAAGTATGGCAACGTTACAATGTCGCGTCGTAAGTGCCCGTGAAGAGTTGTATTCAGGCGAAATTAGCATGTTAATAGCGACTGGTACCGAAGGCGAGATTGGTGTATTGCCAGGTCACACACCGCTTATTACTTTGTTAAAACCGGGTGCGATGCGAGTGCAAACACCAAACGGTGAAGAAGAAGTGATTTACGTATCAGGTGGTGTACTAGAAGTACAACCAAAAATGGTCACGGTATTGGCTGATACAGCGATGCGCGCCCATAATCTTGACGAAAGCAAAATTGTTGAAGCACGTAAAAAAGCAGAGCAAATGCTGGTCAATCAATCAGATACGGTACAAACCAACGCCGCCTTGGCATCATTGGCAGAGTCCGTAGGACAGCTACAAGCTATCCGTAAGTACAAAAACCGTGCTTAGTCTTATTATTTGCCGTGTTAAACTTTACGTTTAATCCAATCTTATATCTCAAAAAACAGTCCATCATGGGCTGTTTTTTTTGCTCATTATTTGGTATGAATTTAGGTCGTGGTACGATGTATCAAGCTATTCGCTATGAAATATTAAACTATTCGGTGTAATGCGGGGTTTCTGTGTTAGGTTTGAATAAATACACGATATAGTTCGCCCTTTTAATTAATAGATAGCCAATATTAATAATTTTATGCAAAAGTCACTAGCGGCAATCCATATATCTCGCTATATTAGCTGTTGGGCAACAATTACCAAGAATATCAAAAACGTACTAGAGCTATTTTATCTAAGGGTTTGATGGTTCATACCTATTGGCCTCTTAACTGCTTGATAGAGAGTGTGTTAGGTTTTTTGGCAGTACAAATCATATAATCTTGGACGCAAACTAAAGTTTTAATAGTCGTAGTTTATAGGTTTTGTTAACGACTATAAGCTATAGTATAGGAAGCTGTATGTTTAATAGTATACTGTCCTACCAAGTTTGTAACAGCTATACGAACATCAATTGTGCCACTCGGTGGCGCTATTAATTTACCGCTCTTACTTTTACTGCTTTTAAATTAGATGTATTAGAGGATATAACAATGACAACAACTGAAGAAGACAACACCCCCCGAATTTTGATTGTTGAGGATGATGAGCGTCTGGCCATGTTGACCCAAGATTACTTGGTGAAAAACGGTTTAGAAGTGGCAATTGAGACTGATGGCAATCGTGCCATTCGCCGCATTGTCAACGAACAACCAGATTTGGTCGTGCTTGATGTCATGCTTCCTGGTAGCGATGGGCTTACAGTCTGCCGTGAAGTACGTCCGCACTATCAGAACCCTATCTTGATGTTGACTGCACGTACTGAAGATATGGATCAGGTATTGGGTCTTGAGATGGGTGCCGATGATTATGTCGCCAAACCTGCTCAGCCGCGTGTACTGCTTGCCCGTATTCGTGCTTTATTGCGTCGCTCGGAAAATGCACCATCAGAAGATGTGCCACAACGCTTAGAATTTGGCGAATTGGTCATCGATAATGGTGGTCGTTCAGTGAATTTGGGTGATGAACTGGTCGATTTCACCAGTGCTGAATATGACTTGCTATGGTTGCTGGCTTCTAATGCTGGTCGTATTCTCTCTCGTGAAGATATTTTTGAGCGTCTACGTGGTATTGAGTATGATGGTCAAGATCGTTCGATTGACGTACGTATCTCGCGTATTCGTCCAAAAATCGGTGATGATCCAGAAAATCCAAAACGTATCAAAACCGTACGTAGTAAAGGTTATTTATTTGTCAAAGAAGGCAACTAATTCATTAACTGAATTAGCCAGTTTTGCTTATGCAAAGATTGATTGTTAGTGTAAGTTAGATAAAAAAACCAGCAATGATGCTGGTTTTTTTGTGGCGAAATCTTAATTTTTGAACTTAAATGTGGTGTTATGTGGTTTAATTAAGCCATTATTATAGATACTGACTAAATAGATGTGATGCGCATAGGTAATCAGATTACTGGCACATAAAATCAAAACATAGCGGTCAGGGTTTATCTCTATTCAACGATGTTCGATATCATTCATATTGCGTCATTTATATACTAAATGTTATCAGTCGTTATTATTTACTAAGTTGGTCACGGCACGTATGTCATTAGTCTCTTCTTTAAAACATAGTATTTTTGTCCGTATTTATGCTGGACTACTCATCGTCTGTTTGTGTGTGGCATTATTTGCTCAATTATTGATGGATACCATCAATAAAGAGCGTGTGCAATCCTACCGTGAAAGCATGGCAACAGGTGCTTTTCATCTGGTCAGCGAAGGAATTGCACACCAAGACAATGAGATGCAGCGTGAGTACTGGCTGTCTGATGCCAGTAGTTTGTTTGGCGCGACTTTTAGTGTTGTGCCGATTGAAAAAGTTGATTTTAATGCCAGCGAATTGCGACGTTTTGAGAACGGTAATACCGTTGTGCGTTATGTGAGTCAGCCTGTCTACGCAGACGTTTATTATCGTCTACCAGATAGTAAAAACGTTTTGACCGCTAGAGTTACGCAAGTCACTGAGCAGCAAGTACGCGCCATTGCCGTGTTCCTACTGGATGATTTGTCCTATCACATAACGCTGTCGGATAAGCGTGCTCGCTTGGCTGAATTGGAAGAAAAGTTCTCTTTTCCTCTGGCATTTAAAGCCGTAAATACGCTTGAGTTGGACACAGATCAGATGGCGCGTCTGCGCCGCGATGAGGTGGTCATTTTATTGCAAGACACCAATAGCAGTAAAAGTAACTCATCTATCAAAATCATTGTACCATCTGAAATCAACGATATGGCGATTCTAATTGGGCCGGTTCCTTTGTTCAACTGGTTCCCGCTTAATCTGATTATCAGTATGATTCTAATTAGTATGTTTTTGATCAGTCTGGGTGTCTATGCCCTTATTTTTCCGCTCGAGCGTAAATTACAATTGATCCAAGTCGGTGTTAATGAGGTGAGTCAAGGCAACCTTGATATCCAAGTACAGGTCATTGGGCAAGACGAAATTGCACGTCTGTCAGCGACGTTTAATGCCATGACCGCCCATATTAAGCGTTTGATTGAGTCGCAGCGAGAGCTGACGCGCGCGGTATCGCACGAGTTGCGTACACCGGTGGCTCGTATTCGCTTTGCTGTCGATATGCTAGCAGATACCGATGACGAAGACTCACGTTTTATGCAGCGTGATTATATTGACGAAGATATTGAGTCGCTCAATGGCCTCATTGATGAGATTTTGACCTATGCTAAGCTTGAAGAAGGCTCGCCAAAACTCGACCTAGAGCCGGTGAATCTTAAAGAGTTGCTCGAACAGATTGAGCGCGAAACCAATGCCTTAGGCAAACCTATAAAAATCGTCGCCAATCTGCCAAATGCCAAAGTAACAGCAGTAGCAGATAGACGATATTTACACCGTGTTATTCAAAACCTTGCGGGTAATGCGTTACGCTATGCAGAAACGACCATTATTATTAGTGCGGGTGTCAAAAAGGGCAATGCTTTTGTCAGCGTGGAGGACGATGGTCAAGGTATTGCAGAGGCTGATCGCGAAAAAGTATTTATTCCATTTTCACGCTTAGATGACAGCCGTACACGAGCCTCTGGTGGCTATGGTCTAGGACTGTCTATTGTGTCGCGTATTGCCTTTTGGTTTAATGGCAGTATGAAGGTAGACGAAAGCCGTGATCTTGGCGGTGCTAGATTTGTGATGACATGGCCTATCAAACCTTTGACGCAAGTGCTGGCTGCTGATCAATTAACCCAAGAAAAAAGCGACCGTGATTTTGAGATTAAATAATGCAAGCAGCTACTTTATATCTGTAAAATTATAAGTATTTTGACCAGCAAAAAATAGACTAAGCACTCAATATATGGTGAACTAAGCTGAGATGCTTTGGTAGCAAACCTGTAATAACAGGTTTTATAAGTTGTAAAATAGAGGAGGGCAGAGGATGCCGTATTTATTTGGTGGTTTGGTGCTACTGAATGCGTTGACGCTGGGTTATTATTTATTTCTACAGCAGCCAACCACGACTCAAACGCTCAAAGCCGCGCAGGATGAAATTACTCAGCCCCTAGCGTTTACTAATAGTGCTGAGTATATTCCACCGATTATCGGCGTACGAGAATAATTTTTGTTGCCTAAATATTGAAACAGTTAGGGCGTGTTGAACATTGAAAAATAGGCACTGCTGATCGCTAAAACTGCTCCAGACAAGGCGTAAAACGACGGTAATGCTAGAGCCTTAACTAGGTTTACAACGCAGTATGGAGCAGTTTTAACATCAGCTCTAATACCAACAAAGGGAGACAGGACTGTTTTTTGCCACTTCATTGTTAAAAACAGACGCTTAGAATGACTAAACTTACTATTTTTAACGTCGAACTGTCTAAAAAATAGTATCTGTCAGTGCCATGGTCGAATGTTCAACACGCCCTAAGTTATCGCACCAACTTTTAAAGACGATTATGAAATCGTCTTTTGTCAATTTTTTATAGGTCTTTATTAAAGGTAGTATCTGCCCTCGACGTTTTATCTGTATTAGCCGGTAATGTTTGTTCTCCTGCTACCTTGGACAGTAAAGGGATACGCACACACACTTGTAGTCCGCCTTCAGGATGATTGATTGCCTCAACCGTACCATGATGTAACCGTGCAATACGGTCAACAATCGCCAGACCCAGTCCACTACCTTGCGTGGTACGTGCTGTCTCACCGCGTTCGAAAGGCTGCATGATGCGCTCTAATTGATCTTCTGCTACGCCATCACCACAGTCCCTTACACATATCATCAGCTGCTCTTGAGCTTCTTTATTGACTTCATTTTCAGAAACCACGTCGCTGTCTTCTACTTCAGTTGTTTCTATGAACGTTGGTACGACAGTCGCTGAAAGATAAATAGGCGGCTTGCCATACCGATTGGCATTGTTGACCAGATTAATGACCAAGCGCTTAATAGAGAGAGGTCGCACTGGTACTACTTTGTCACATTCCGATTGATAAATAAATTTCATTGGCGCAAATTGCACCATGATTTCATTAAATATGGTGTCTAAATTGGTCAGGCGCACTGGTTCATCCGAGCCATCTTTCATAAATGAGATGAACTGTTCTAAAATCGCATCCATATCCTCAATATCATAAATCAAACCCTCGCGAAAAAAATCGTCCGGTAGCATCTCTGCGGTCAAGCGCATACGAGTCAAAGGCGTGCGCAAATCGTGCGAGATACCCGCAAGCATAATTGTGCGCTCTTTTTGTGCTTGATTTAATGTTGTAAACAGTCGGTTAAATGCCATATTTACTTGGCGAATTTCAGTAGGGCCGTTGCGTGTCGGCAAGGTAGTAGCGTGACCAAGGCGAATATAATTGGTCGCCGCACGCTGTAAATAACGCAGTGGACGATTCAATTGCCGGGCTAATAAAATAATGGTCAGCAGCGATAATATAGGCAGTCCAATGAGGAATAGTACTAACAATCCTGGACTGTATTGCGAATAATAAACCACGGGTTCACGAATCCAAAAACTGGTGTCACGGCTGTCTTGTACCCAAAGCTGCGGCGTTGGTTTGAATTTAAAATATACCTCAACCGGTCGACCCAACTGTGCCCCGATTTCGTACTGCAATACATCGGTAAAAACTCCCACAAACGCTTTATCTGCTACTTGTGGGAAGTCACTAGGATTGTCGACCACCACCACGTGCGAATGTTGATATATCCACTGCCGTACTTTAGGATTATCCTGCCAGTCTCTATTGACGCTATTCATCAAACGTAGCTCGCTGGTCAGATAACGCGCATGATTTTTAAGCTCTGGCAAATACAGACTGCGCCAAAAAAATACAATTGATAAGCCGACACTGATAAGGACAATAAAGGCCACCATCAAAGTGGTCAACCAACTGTTCGAATAGGAGCGTGGCAGCCAACCTTTGCGAGGTGGTTTGGGGTTTGGGATGATCATATGAGTCCAAGGCGTAGATAAATAATAGGGTGATAAAATAAAATCGTGTTTAACAAACTTCAATATTTTTTTATCGTTAATCAATCAAGCACGTTGCCGACATTGGGTATTAAGGTCTATTGTAGACTGTTTTTATTAGACCATTATAGAGAGCGGTAGGGTAGCACAATCAAGTAACTACGCTGATGGCTCAAATTTGCATAATTATATTTAGCCATTTTAAGACTGCCAAATGTATCAAGGTGCTAATTGATGACATACCCTAAATAGAATATAGAAAAGCCACCTAACAGTGTTTTAGCGATGTAATAGAATTAAGCGCACAAGAACGCGGCTGCATAATCGTTGACGATTCATAATTTTAATTTACATATAGGTGCATTTAAGCTATTGTTAATAAATAATTAAATAAGCACAGTTTATGTTTTCAACAAATAAAGACTGTGCTATAATTATGCCCTTTTTGGTATACCTGCGAAAGAGAGAATTCACATGGTTGTTATTCGTTTAGCACGGGGCGGTGCCAAGAAACGCCCATTTTATCAAGTAGTTGTTGCTGATCAACGCCGCGCGCGTGACGGTCGCTATATTGAAAACATCGGCTTTTTTAACCCACTCGCTAAAGAGTCTGAAGAAGCAGTACGTTTGAACATGGAAGCGTACAATGCGTGGATCGCTAAAGGTGCACAACCTTCAGATCGCGTTGCTTCATTAGCAAAAGCTTACAACAAGTCTGTAGCTCAAACTGAAGCAACTGCTTAAGTTTAGGTTATTACTGAGACGTTTATAGTCTGACTATGATCTCACTCAGTAGACTTTAGAATACATAGCGTAACTGGTCTCACCAGGGTGCGCCATTAACTGTTTATCGCTTTTGACACAATTGTTTTTGCAATTGCTGTTTTAATCATTGTTAGGTTAGCTGCTATGTCATCTGTTCCAAACGCTAGTGCCCTTATGAAAATTGGTCAGCTCAAAAAGCCTTACGGCATCAAAGGTTGGCTTTGGGTATTCAGTGAGACGGATGATCGCACAGCGATATTCGATATGAAGCCGTGGTGGATGAAAACTGCCACTGGCATGAAACCTTTGACTGTAAAGGCATGGCGTGAGCAAGGAACAGGAATTGTGGCTCAGTTTGAGCAGGTTCCTGATCGTAATGTTGCTGAGACCATGAACGGTGTTACCGTTTGGGTCGAGCAAAACATTCTGCCTGAAACAGCTGAAGACGAATATTATTGGTCGGATTTGGTCAGTCTGCGCGTGATGAACGAGCAGGGTGAATATTTAGGCAATATCACTGAAATGTTTGAAACTGGCGCCCACGCTATCATGCGTGTAACGGCAAATTCAGACAGTTTAGATAAGGAAGAACGCCTGATTCCATGGCACAAGCAAACTGTTGTAGAGGTCAATATAGCCGAAAAAACAGTGCTGGTTACATGGCAAAGTGATTACTAATATAATATCTGGCTTTTTAGCCAAGTGTTATTGGTAGTCATACCGATTGTTTTAGCCACAATGCAAGTAGACATCAGATGTATTTTGCCGTCATTAGTATTTTTCCTGAGATGTTTGCGACGATTCGTGAGTTTGGTATCACGGGACGAGCAGTCACTCAAGAGCAAGTGACGATTGAATGCATTAATCCACGTGATTATACCACTGATAACTATCGCCGTATTGATGAGCGCCCTTATGGTGGCGGTCCTGGGATGGTGATGATGGCTGAGCCATTATCAAAAGCTATCGAGGATGCGCGCCTGCGAGCGAGTCAACATGGCTGCCGTGTCGACAGTGAGCATTGTCCGGTGATTTATATGTCGCCACAAGGACAAACGCTCAGCGAAAGTAGTGTGGTCAATATGACTGAGTACGATGGCATGATTATATTATGTGGTCGTTACGAAGGTATTGATGAGCGCTTACTGGCGCAATACGTCGATATGGAAGTATCGCTGGGTGATTATGTGTTGACTGGTGGCGAGCTGCCAGCAATGGTGATGATGGATAGTGTGATACGTCGTTTGCCAGATATCATGGGTGACGACAAGTCAGCTGAGCAAGACTCGTTCGTCGATGGCTTGCTTGATTGTCCACATTATACTAAACCGCATGATTTTGCGGGTATGGCGGTTCCTGAAGTATTACTATCAGGTCACCATGCCAACATCGCTAAGTGGCGCTTTAGCCAGCAAGTCAGTCGCACGCAAGCGCGTCGTCCAGACTTATGGCAAGCGTTCACACCAACGGTAGCGCAAGCGAAGTGGTTAAAAGCATTGGCAAAAGCAGATAAAAAATAGATTGTTGAAATCTGGTTTTTTTCACATTTGATAAACGGTTAAGAAATAAAATTTTGAGCACTAATAAAACGAGTCATCGCATAGTGGCCGTTGGTTATAACCCATTTACGTTGTGTCTCACTATAAAGAGATGCGATTAATTATTACAAACAGGTGATATGCGTTAAGCCTCTATTATCTAATGTGAGGAGATAACTCTCATGAGCAACAAGCATCCATTGGTTCAGGTCATCGAAAACGCTCAATTGCTTGAGCGCCCAAACTTTGCACCCGGCGATACCGTTGTGGTTCAAGTAAAAGTACGTGAAGGTGAGCGTGAGCGTTTACAGGCTTTTGAAGGCGTTGTAATTGCTAAGCGTAACCGCGGTCTAAACTCAGCATTTACCGTTCGTAAAATCTCAAGCGGTATCGGTGTTGAGCGTGCATTCCAGCTGCATTCACCAATCATTGAAAGCATTGAAGTGAAACGCCGTGGTGCGGTTCGTCGTGCGAAACTATACTACTTACGTGAACGCTCTGGTAAATCAGCCCGTATCCGCGAAAAACTTGGTGCTCGTCCAGTTGCTAAGAAAAAAACTAGCGCTGGCGTACCTGATGCAGTTGATACTGCACCTGGTATTTAAGCACAAGTTTGCCATGCCTATTTAGCCGTATGATTATACGGTTAATGATAGGTAAGGCGAGAGTAGATACAAGCCCTTATTCATAGGTTTATTTATAAATAAGCGGGCCATACCAAAAAAGACGGAACCCCAATCTATGCGAAAGCTAGGTTGGGGTTTTTGTATGTGTGGTCTTAAATTTTAATTGAAAATGACATGTTCAGTACGCTTTAACCTTCATCATCAAAATTATCTATACGACTACTTTGGTCTTTAGATTTGCTGTACTTACGCAGTCGGATGTAGATAGTTTTGGTGACAGTGGCGATCAGTTTTTGCTGATCATCGAAGATATCGGCCTGATATTCACGAAAGACCGCATCACCATCTTTGGCCAGTTCTTGAATAGTGATGATTTCAGCACTGGGGATTTTCATCCGAGTGATCACTTTACTGTTACCCGGCGCGACAAAGTCGATATGTGAGCTTTTGTCCCATACAACATAGCTGCTACCTAACTGGTGCATGAGCATAATCATATAAAATGGATCAACCATCGAATATAAACTACCACCAAACTGAGTGCCGACGATATTTTTGTTCAAAGCATTAAGTCCCATACTGACAACGCACAGACCTTGATCCAGATTGATATGATCGATTTTGATACCTGCACCGACATAAGGCGCATAGGTATTGATGCGTAGCTTAAGTAAATGTGGTGTCAGTAATGGCATGATGCTTTGTTTAGCCCGACGTTTTAATGTCTCAAAATTGGATGGTAGTAAACGCATGAACTTATCCTGTTATTGCTTCTAAGTTTTTCTATTTGCTTTAATACAGCTGATTATTTAAAAGATATTTGTATTGAGCATAATCATTAGGGGGTATTTATCATAAGTAAAAAACACCAAGACCGCTAGCCTTAAAGCGTAACTGACATGGATTTTCTATGGTTACTTTAAAGTTACCATAACCTATTTAGTATAATTATCTTTAGTATTTAGTTATGTGATAAAAAATGTCCAGATATAGATGATTGTTAAGAAAAAGATCATTTATTTTAATTTAAAGCCTATATTAGATGTGTTTTTTCCTCATGGTTTCCTATTAAGTTCAATGTCGTGCTAAATAGAAACTTTAATTTATATATTATAATGAGATATACAGTATCTTTAAATGGTTCTAAGTTCGCATTTCAAGTTCTCATGTCATACAATAGCCTGCAATTTTTAATGAACGCTTTAGTCACATAAAGTTTCACTATTAAATTATCAGTTAACCAAAGCCTCAGTCGACACAAGGAAATGTGATGAGTAACACTCAGATCCCTTCTCCAGGGTCTAATCAACAGCCGTCAAACCCGTCAGATTACGACACAGAGTCATCAGGTAGCTATGTCGATTTGCACAAGCCAAGTTCAAGCTTTGATAGTCGTGATGATTATCTGAATCATGAATTGCAAATCATGCAGCCCAAACGCTGGCGTCCCAATTTACCGTTTCGTGATTATCGCTTTGAATACGAAGACACTATTCCTGCAATGGCCGCAACGATTGGCAAAGTGGTTATGGTAGGTGCGATTGCTGCAACATTTGCAGGTCCACTTGGTTTGGGCGATGCGTTTGTTTTAGAAAACGTTCGTTATGAGCTATTAATTGTTTCATTTTTTATTATCTTATTTTCAGGCTTTCTGCTCCCGACAGCCAACCTCGCAGGTACTCACGGCCCCCTTATTCCCCTTATTCCTATTGTTGTAGCTGCTGGTGGCCACCCAATGGCGTTTGGTCTGCTCATCGGTGCTTTCGGCTTACTGCTTGCTATTAGCAAAGGGGGAAGCTTGCTGGCCAATTTAACCAGTAAAGGTGTGTGCGGTGGCCTCTTGATTTACTTAGGGTTTATCGGAACGACCTCACAGGTTAAAAACTTGTTTGCATGGTCAGAGAGTATCGGCATGTCGCATATTGCCTTTTTTATTATTCTGGCTACTATCCTGTTATATGCATTACTTGAGCACTGGCAAAAACGCTGGCTCGCTGTACCGCTAAGCTGTGTCTTAGGTGGTGGTCTTGCCTTTGCATTGGGCGCGCCCTTTGAATTTAAAACCGCACCAGGTCTGCCGAATATGAACCCGATGTATTGGTGGGGTGAAAATACTGGTTGGATGCTAGGATTACCGACAGTTGAGAGCTTTATTATTGTACTGCCATTTGCTATTTTGGCAGTTGCTATGTGGTCACCAGATTTTTTAGGCCATCAGGTCTTTCAAAAAATCAGCTATCCTAAACGTACTGAAAAGGTACTCATGGATATCGATGACACAATGACCAGTGCCTCATTTCGTCAGGTCGTCGGCTCTGTATTGGGCGGTGCTAACTTTGCGTCATCGTGGGGCACCTATATTGTCCCAGCAGCGATTGCCAAACGTCCGATACCTGCCGGTGCCTTATTGACGGCATTGTTCTGTATTATCGCAGGGGTTTGGGGCTATCCAATGGATTTGGCCATCTGGCAGCCAGTGATGTGTGTGGCATTGATCGTTGGGGTATTTATCCCACTGCTTGAAGCTGGCATGGAGATGACTCGCGAAGGAAAAACGACCCAGTCTGCTGCGATTGTGGTGTTTGCTTCCGCACTGGTAAATCCTGCTTTTGGTTGGTCACTCACATTGTTGCTCGATAACTTGGGCTTGATTGGCTCTAAAGAACGTAGTGCCAATTTGACTAAAATGAGCCGCTGGATCATACCGGGTATTATGTTTGTGGTATTGACTGGCGTGATGGCTATCGTTGGTATGTTGCCAGGCATCCCAGCTTTAATGGCTAACTTCCGTCATTAGTAGTATGTTGCTGAATAAACGATAATAGAACAAACTAAGTCAGCGAAAGCTGGCTTTTTTTTGGGTGATCCTATGATAATAATTAGCTTGTAAAACAATGACTCCCGCCCCATAACTAGCAGTATTATAAGACTTTTAAGAGCAATGAATTCTATGGTTAATGTCTCAGAATCGAGCCCTATCGATGATAAAAAAGCCCGTCTTAAGCATTTAATTCAGCGCCTACCAAATTTGCCAGGCGTGTATAAAATGCTGGGGAAAAACGGTGATATTTTATACGTTGGCAAGGCTAAATCACTGAAAAGCCGCGTAAACAGCTACTTTGCAAAGACGATCGATCATCCAAAGACACGAGCATTAGTGGCGCGAATTCATAATATTGAGACCATCATCACACGCAGTGAGACAGAAGCACTATTGCTCGAGCAAAACCTGATTAAAGAATATCGTCCTCCTTATAATGTGTTGCTACGGGATGATAAATCTTACCTCTATGTGTTTATCTCAGCCGACAAGCCTTATCCAAGATTGGCGTATGGTCGCGGCAAAGGCAATCATCAAAAAGGTCGATTCTTTGGGCCTTTTCCATCTGCTCATGCAGCAAAAGAGACACTGGTGCTGATGCAAAAAATGTTTCAAATGCGTCAATGTACCAATACCTTTTTTAAGCAGCGTAAACGTCCTTGTCTTGAGTATCAAATTAAACGCTGCCGTGCGCCCTGTGTCGGCTTGGTATCAGCAGAAGAGTATGCAGAAGATGTCAACAATACGATTCGATTTTTAAAGGGTGACTCTAGCGATATTCATACGACTCTAATTGAAAAAATGGAAGCGTCAGCTGAAGAGTTAGACTTTGAGAAAGCGGTCTTTTATCGCGATCAGCTCTCTATGCTGCGTGAAGTGCAGGCCAAGCAAGCTGTCTATACCGTACAAGGCGAGGCCGATGTGATTGCGATTGCCAGTCAGGCAGGCATGACGTGTGTCAACGTACTGACCGTACGTGGCGGGCGCGTACTGGGTGGTAAAAATTACTTCCCTGATGTCGACAGCAGTGAATCGCTCGCAGATAATTTATCTGCTTTTATTACTTCTTTCTATTTTCAAGTAACCGATGACTTGCCCGCAGAAATCATGCTAACTCATGAGTTACCGGATCAAGTGGCAGTGAGTGAAGCCTTGGCGACGCATTTTGGTAGTAAAGTTATCATCAAAACTAATGTACGTGAACATCGTGCAGAGTGGCTGGATTTGGCAAAACTGAACACTAATAACGCGCTAAAAACCAAGCTGGGCGATTATTTAGAATTGCATGCGCGCTTTGGTGCATTAAAAGATGTATTGGCAGATGTCACCGATCGAACCATTGATCGGATTGAGTGTTTTGATATCTCGCATACGATGGGTGAAGCGACCATTGGTAGCTGTGTGGTATTTGACCAAGGTGGCTCGCGTCGCCGTGATTATCGTCAGTATGCTATCCATGACATCGTAGGCGGTGATGACTATGCAGCGATGAAACAAGTGCTGACACGGCGTTATAAGAAGCAGCCGTTGCCTGACTTGTTGCTTATTGATGGTGGTAAAGGTCAGCTTGGTATTGCTAAAGAAGTATTAACTGAGTTGGGTATTCTTGGTGATACTTTGCTCATTAGTGTGGCAAAAGGGGAAGGGCGCAAGGCTGGGCTTGAAGTATTGCACTTTATTGACCATGAGCCACTTGATTTACCAATGGATAGTAAAGCGCTGCATTTATTAATGCATATCCGCGATGAGGCACATCGTTTTGCGATCACTGCGCACCGTAAAAAACGCGATAAACGTCGTTCATCGTCGGTGTTAGAAGTCATACCGGGGCTGGGTGAAAAGCGCCGCCGTGACTTGCTCAATCACTTTGGCGGTATGCAGCAATTGCTTGGCGCCTCCCAACAAGAGCTGTCTGGAGTGCAAGGTATTGGTCCGGTATTAGCAAAAACCGTTTATAAAGTGTTGCATGAGTAGTTTTATTGATTGTAAAAAAGGGCGTCCTAGAAATATCTAAGACAGCCCTTTTTTCAATCATTTTTAATGAGCAGGTGACAGTTATTCAGCAGCTTTTACTTTATAAGTCACAAATTTAAAGTCCAACGTACTCTTGTCATCGTGCATCTGCTCAGACTCTTCTGCTGCTTCAAATTCACTTGGCAATTCAGGATAAAAAGCCTCACCATCAGCAATTTCGGTATCTACATGGGTCAGCTCAATACGATCGGTATACATCATCGCCTCTTTAAACACGCGTTCACCGCCAATCACCCAAATCGTATCCAAATGTGCGCCATGCGCCAGACTGGCTGCTTGGGTGAGAGCATCATCTAGGTTATGCGTAACATAAGCATTGGTCTTACCGACAAGGCCTTTTTGTTCAGCATAATCCATCTGAGTGCTGATGATAAAGCTGACTCGATTTGGCAACGGTTTACTGCCCATCGATTCAAAGGTCTTACGGCCCATAATGACGATACCTTTAATAGCACCATCACTATCTTTGGTCGTCATCTTTTTGAAATGCTGCAAGTCCGCTGAGATGTGCCACGGCAGCGCATTGTCTTTACCGATACAGCGATTACTACTGATAGCAGCGATTTGGGCGACTTCGGTGTGGGCATAACTCATAACGTATCCTTTTTATTATCTTTTACAATGCTAATCTTATTTGAATCAGTCAATCAGACAGATGCTATACCGCAACTTTTGCTTTGATAGCGGGATGGGATTCATAACCTTCAACGCTAATATCGTCATAATTGAAGGCAAAAATGTCATTGACCTCAGGGTTAAGCGTCAACGTTGGCAGTGTATATAGCGAACGCGTCAACTGTAACTCAACCTGCTCACGATGGTTTTGATAGATATGGCAATCACCACCTGTCCAGATGAATTGGCCTACTTCTAGACCACATATTTGCGCGACCATATGGGTGAGCAAGGCATAGCTGGCAATATTAAATGGCACACCTAGAAATAAATCTGCTGAGCGCTGATAGAGCTGGCACGACAGTTTATTGTCCGCGACAAAGAATTGAAACATGGTATGACAAGGCGGTAAGGCAACTTGATCTGCTTCGCCAGGGTTCCAACCAGACACAATCAAACGGCGTGAATTAGGGTTGGTTTTTATTTGTTCGATAACTTGGGTGATTTGATCGACACCATCCGCATGGTAATTGCCGTCTTCATCTTTGGTTGCGCCATAATTGCGCCATTGATGACCATAGACAGGCCCTAAATCACCAGCAGGACGATTAAAGCGAGCCGTCTGCTCTGCAGTAGCCCATTCATTCCAAATGCGTACGCCATTGGCTTGTAAATAGTCAACGTGAGTACTACCACTTAAAAACCAAAATAGCTCATAGGTGATGGATTTAAAATGGACTTTTTTGGTGGTCAATAGCGGAAACCCTGACGCTAAGTCAAAGCGTAGCTGCGCACCAAAGTGGCTGAGCGTACCAGTGCCAGTACGATCACCTTTTTCAGTGCCTGTGGTCAAAACGTGTTTGAGCAAGTCTAAATAGCCCTGCTCATTATTGTTATTGATCATAAAAATACTCTTTTGCATTATTAAAATGCATTGTCAAAACCGATACTCGACTAAAAATACTGCTTAATAAGCAGCTTGCTTACCCCAGTCATAGATGCCGCGTTTGTAGGCATAAATTAACAAGACAAAGCCAATGATTATCATCGGTGCGCTTAGTATTTGCCCTTTGGTCATCCAGCCTAACAAAATGAATCCTTGGTCGATGTCTGGCTGACGAAAGAATTCAATAATGAAACGGCTAAAGCCATAACCCAACATGAAAATACCTGTCGCTGCCATACGAGGGCGTGGTTTCGATGAATACCACCATAAGAATAAGAATAGCAATAGACCTTCAGCAAGCGCTTCATATAGCTGTGAAGGATGACGAGGTAACAGATACTGACCATTGACTTCGGTCATTAGCTCTTGCAGCTCAGGATTGGTCTGTAACTGCTGCATATCGAAAGACGCGGCTTGCGGGAAGTACGTCAACCAATTATAGCCGCCGTCAGAGACACGGCCCCACAGCTCACCATTGATATAGTTGCCAATGCGCCCAAACAATAAACCCGTCGGTACGCACGGCACGACAAAATCCAGTACTTGGAATGGTGTCTTTTTATACTTACGAGCAAAATATAGCATACCAAGCATGACGCCGATCAAGCCGCCATGGAATGACATACCGCCTTCCCAGACTTTGAAGAGATAGGCAGGGTTTTGTAGCAATTCACCAAACTGATAGAACAAGACATAGCCGACACGGCCGCCCAAAATGACGCCGAGTGCACCAAAAAATACTAAGTCAGAGACCATATCAGTGGTCCAATTATCGCGTTTGCTGCTGCGATACCATGCCAGACCGAAAGCGGTGGCAAATGCCAGTAAATACATCAGCCCATACCAATGGACTTCGACGGGTCCAATTGCTAATGCTACAGGATCGTACTGAGGATGAATCATCATAAGGGCATCATAATATTGATAATAAAGTGCTGACTATAATAGCAAAATTCGTCCCTTGCGAATACTATGATGAGTAAATGGATGATTGAATGAATAGCAAAGCGATAAAAAAACCGATAAGATGAAAAAATCGCATTAATTTCTGAGGAATCATCATGCATCTACATTTATCAACGCCACCGCTTTTGAGTGACAAAAATCAGAAATAACGGCTGATGAGATCTGATTAGCAAATAAAACCTTAAACGACATCTTTTACCTTTGCTAACAAGTACTTGTACAACAGAAAATTATTATAAAAGGAATGCTATGTGTATTGTCGCCATTGCTTGGCAGTTATTTGATGAGTTGCCATTGGTATTATTGTCTAATCGTGATGAGTTTTTGCAGCGTCCAACTGAGCCGCTACATCAATGGTCTGATCAGCCTATTTATGCTGGCCGTGATAAGCAAAGCGGTGGTACATGGCTAGGTATTCATCAAGAAAAAAAGACAGAATATCATGAGCAGAATGGACGTTGGGCTGCGGTATTGAACTTTCGTGATGGTGTGCAGGCAAGCAGTGATGAGCGCTCACGTGGTGCGCTCGTGACAGAGTTTTTAACAGGAGATTTAAGCCCGATGGATTTTGCCCGAAGTATTAATCTGCAAGATTATGCTGGGTTCAATCTTATTATTGGTGATACGGCACAAGCCGTCATCGTTAATAATCGCGGTCATGCACCCACACCATTACATGCAGGACTTCATGTCATCTCTAATGGTCAGCCGGAGGAAAGTTGGTTTAAAACAGAGCGTCTACGTGGCAGGCTGCGGCAAGAAGTGCTACCCTTGATTGCTGAGGACAGCTCGCCTAAGTACTGGCAAGAGGCTGCTTTTACTGTATTGTCAGATAATACGAAAGCACCAGTGGACCAACTACCAGAGACGGGTATGAGCATTGAGATTGAGACCTTGTCTTCCGTTTATATCGAGCCTGTTGCTTTTGGCAATGCTGAAACCAGCAAACCCACTTACGGAACACGGACTCAAAGTATTTTAACCTTACGCCAAAATAGGGCATCAGACAAACAAACTACTGCTGAACTTATCAGCCATAAATACAATCATCCTGCAAATCCCAAATAAAAATGCCCACATTAATATCTACGTTTTTTAGATATCAATGTGAGCATGTGTTTTGTATTAAACTATCTATTTACTCCATTAACAAGTGATTGTCTTGCTCAGGAATAATAAGCTCTTGTCTAAGTGGTAGTTCGCGTGCCAGTTCTTGCAAGGCGCGACGATATACTCCGCGTTTAAAGTGAATCACTTGTCCGAGTGGATACCAGTAGCTGACCCATTGCCAATGGTCAAATTCCGGTTTTCCCTCATCAAAGCGGATGTGTTGAGTATTTGGCTCATCTAAGCGCAGCAAAAACCACTTTTGTTTTTGCCCAATACATAAAGGGTGCTGTCCATGACGGACATAGCGTTTTGGCAGGCGATAGCGCAACCAATCTTGCGTGACTGCCAATAAGTCCACATGACGCGGATGTAAACCGACCTCTTCCCAGAGTTCGCGATACATTGCATCCATCGGCGTCTCTCCACGGTCGATGCCGCCCTGCGGAAATTGCCAAGCGTTGTGACCAATGCGTTTTGCCCACAGAACTTGCCCTTGTGTATTTGCCAAGATGATACCGACATTGGCGCGAAAGCCGTCTGCATCTATCATGACTAAACCTTTTAATATGTCTAAAAATAGCTTATTCCCACATAACACCGTGACAGCAATCATAATTATTATAGGGTGACTGTTATCGATATCAGGCAAAAATAAGATTCATTACCGTTATTAAACCAAGAAACAAGCAAAATGTGTAACAGTATTTTGCTATAAAATGTTTCATGAGTTTAATCCTTTAAAATCAGTTAGTTAGAAATGGATTTTTGTAAGCCGATTTTAGGCATTATGAAGACAAACTTAGGTCACAGTAAAAAAACTGTGTTCAGTATAAGTCTGAAAGTCTGGCTAGCGAAAGTGCACCCTCGAAAACAGACTCACCGAGTGCTCATGGCGATAATCTCACACGAATAATCTAGGGCGTGTTCTCGCTTTGAATTCATTTAGATCATTATCGATCGAATGAAGGGCGTATCCTAAGACAATGGCTGTATAAAATCTCGCTTTGGCTTATGCTACACTAGCCAAGCGGCATATCTTTCAAACAATAAAAAATAGGCAATACGTCAATTAAAATAAGGAACATCTACAATGTCAGAGTCAAAAGCAAGCGTCACATGGCAAGAGAACAAAGCCTTTATGGGCGTGTCACCATCAGGACATAATGTACAAATAGATGCTGATAAAGAAAAAGGTTCAAGCCCGATGGAGCTGATCTTACTAGGGCTGGGTGGCTGTGCAAGCTACGATGTGGTAGCGATTTTACAAAAGTCACGCCAAGAGGTGACAGACGTGCGTTGTGAACTGACCGCGCAGCGTGCCGAAACTGTACCAGCAGTATATACCGATATCCATATGCACTTTGTTGTGACAGGGCAAGATATCAAAGACAAGCAGGTTGAGAAGGCCATTCATTTATCAGCAGAAAAATACTGCTCCGCCAGTAGAATGTTGGTACAAGGTGGGGTGAATATTACCCACGATTTTGAAGTGATTGCAGGGTAGGGGCAAATAGAACAATGAATGTATTTTTTGGGTTAATCCCTGATACAGCAGCGTCAGCGATCTGGGCGATGGTGGTAGCAAGCTTATTGCCATGGGCGGTATCAATAGTTGCAAAAGCATCTGGCGGCTTTAAGTTCAGAAATAATGCGCATCCACGTGATTTTTTTCAGCATGCGACAGGGGTTGCAGCACGAGCTAATGCTGCACAGCAAAACAGCTATGAGACTTTGCCTATATTTTTGGCCGCAGTAATAACAGCGATGCTATTTTTTGTACCTCAATCGATTATCAATGTATTGGCTTGGCTATATGTGTTGATTCGTATCGGTTTTTGCGTGGCTTATATTACTAATTTGGCGATGTTTCGTTCTATCCTTTGGGCGTTATCGATGGCTTGTTCTTTGATGCTATTCTATCTAGCTATTCGGGTGAGTGTTTAGCGTTATTTGTTTCGTTAAGGTGCCAGTTTGAGAGAGAGGCAGTTATGATTATCGTACACTCATTCGTAGTGCACTAATGATAACTGCTTTATTTTTTTCTCGTTTGATACTGTCCCATAATATTTTTGCCTCGCTATAACCTTTGGTGAGCATCGCGAGCCACTGCTTGTAACGACCAACCAATATCACTTCAGTTTTAGCCTGACCTTCCAAAAATTTTATCTGATGTGCAATTAAATCTTCCCATGCTAAAACAGTCAACGTTTCTGCATCATCGATATTGGCATCAACCTGTGCAATTAAGTCGGGACGGGTAACTGCACCGCGACCTAACATCAAATGCTCTGTACCTGCTTGCGTCATACAGTTCTGTGCATGCTCTGCATTCCATATTTCGCCGTTGGCAATGACGGGAATATCAAGCGCATTAAAGCTTTGAATCTTGTCCCAATAGGCTGGCGGCTTATATCCTTGGGTTTTGGTTCGTGCATGAATGGTCAGCCAATCAGCACCACTGTCGTTAATCGCGCCGCGAATATCATCCATGCGACTGGTATCGGTATAGCCTAAACGTATCTTAGCCGAGACTGGAATGTCGGCAGGTACCGCTTGACGCACCGCACTGATAATTTGATACATGGTTTCGGGTTCATCCAGTAATACTGAACCACCACGATGGCTGTTTACCGTTTTAGCAGGGCAACCAAAATTGATATCAATGGCAGGTGCACCAAGCGCACAGGCATATGCCGCATTGTCTGCCATGAGTTGCGCTTCACTACCAAGTAACTGGATATGAATCGGTGTGCCGCAGGCAGTCTTGGCATCATGACGCAACTCTGGAACGTATTTATAAAATACATGCGCGGGCAAGACATGCTGAGTCACACGGATAAACTCGCTCACTGACCAATCATAGGGACGATCTAAATCTGCCGCAATCTGCGTTAGGATTTGTCGCATTAATGGATCGGTTAGCCCTTCCATTGGCGCAAGTAAGCGGACAGGATTGGCAAATAACTGACGGATGGTATTTTGACGTGCTTGAAGTTGCTGACTATTATTCATGCTTGTTATTCACTGCTAAAAGGTCGTTATAAAGAAAGGTAGACTAAGAATTCAAATTGACAACTACGAAGAGGGATTAAGTATTGCCAAAAATCACTTTTTTGCCTGTCTGTAAGCCTGATATCAAGTCTTTGATATTATGGATGTCCAAATTACTCTGCGCACGTGTACAAGCAACGTAGAGCAAACGCAATTCTTCTGGGCTTATCTTGACGGCATTGGTGGTGACATCATAATAAAAATCATCGTCTAACTGTACCTTTCCCCATTCAAGCCCTTTGGCCTTGTGAGCCGTTGAGATAACGTAGTCGGCATTTTCGATGCTAGTCAAACTATTAACTGCTTGGCTTAATACATTGGTGCCATGATCATCGACCAACTTGACTAGAGTTTTGAGATCGCTGCCTTCGTTGGTTTCAGCATATTCTTGTACATCAGACCAGTTATAGAAATATGCCAGCTCTGGCACACCATACGCCGATTTGCCATTTTTTAAGTTTTCGGCGGCCTGACAGAATTTCAGCATACGCTCGGTATCGGCTTGCAATGCCACGCGGTGTCCTAGCTTAAGTCCGGTCAATAGTTGCGACATCGCAGCGGCATTGGTGCGGCATAGAATGGCATCTTTTTTACTATGAACCATACCTTTTTCAGTAGAAGACTGCTTGTTAGGATTGCCTTTTAATGGTACCTCTTCTTGCAATGCTTTGAGTAAAGTGTTGGCAACCTCAGCAATCGGCTCACCGAAACGAAACGACTGCGTCAATAATGTTTGCGGCAATGGCAGTTTTTTCATCGCATTAACTGCGCCGCGCCACTCGTAAATCTGCTGGTGCGCATCGCCGACATAAATGACTTGCCGTGGTTGCTGCGTCAAAATTCCCATCATCAATGGGTCAGCATCTTGCGCTTCATCAAACAAGATAAAATCTGCTGGAATGCTTGGCTTAGATAGCGCCCAAAGTTTGAGATAAATATCATGCCCGATGCCAGCAGGGTGACGTGCATCAATCGACTGTAACCAACGTTGCTCTACGGCAGGGTAGAGCATCTCACGTAATTGCTCTGCATCAGAATCATCGAGCCAACTCGGAAACAATATATGCCTTGGTGCCGGATAGCTGGCATGCGTACTACAAAAGTTGCTGACTGCATCACTAACGAATCGAGCTAATCTCGCAGGCGTGAGCGTAATGTATTTATTAATGCCATCCATTTGCCGGCGTACTTGTACCGGTTGCAGGCCCAAGTCATCACCAAGACGCTTGGGTGAAAAGCGCGGTAAAGACAGCTTGGCAGTAATATCACGGGCGACATGCCGATAAGCAAGCGAATGAAAGGTGCGACATTCCACATGGGATGGAAACTTTGAACGAGCATCATTGGCAATTGTTTTGTTAAAGGCTAAATATAAGCCGCGTCCACGTAGGCGCTCACCGATTAGTTTTAGCGTCGTGGTTTTACCGGCACCCGCATAAGCGACCACTTTAAATGATTTGTGATCCATCGCCATATTAAGCGCGCTCAGCTGCTCATCAGTGGGATCGCTCATATAAGCTGGCATAGATGCGGACATAATAAAGCTACCTAAATACAAAAATTGATTAAAAACAAAAGGGGCAAAAAAAGCCACTGGGTAAACAATGGCTTATAGATGATGGTGATGCTAAAACGTGATAGTAAGCAATCAGCTGACTAATGAGGCAAGAATAAAACGGTGTAATGGTAGTTTAACGCATAGCTATATGTAATCAATAACTTTATTTTAGTCTGGATTAGACTGATAAGTGTTTTACTCTTTGTCTGTCGATACGAGAGTAGGACTAGACTTTTCTTTGATTAAGATTTTTGCTAATAACAGGCCCAGCTCAAACAATAGCCACATAGGGATGGCGAGTAATAACATCGACACGCCATCGGGTGGTGTGACGACTGCAGCCACGGCAAAACAACCAACGATAATATAACGACGTTTATCTTCTAGAGTCTGAATGGAGACAATCCCCACCAATATCAATAGTAAGGTGACAACGGGAATCTCAAAAGTCAGGCCAAACACCATAAATAGTTTAAGCGCAAAGCTTAAATAGCTATCGATATCCGTCATTGGCAAGACGTTCTGCGGGGCAAACATGATAAAGAATTTTAAGACGCCTTTCAGCACGATAAAGTAAGAAAAAGCCACGCCCGCATAAAATAAAAAGATAGACGACATCAGCACAGGGATAGCGATTTTTTTCTCTTTTTTATATAACCCAGGTGCGACAAAAGACCAAATTTGGTACAAAATATAAGGCATAGCAAAGAAGGCGGCGACAAAGACAGTCAGGCGTATTGGTGCCATAAAGTTAGAGGTAATATCCGTGGCAATCATCGTCGAATTGGCGGGTAGCTGCGCGACTAATGGATCGGATAAGAAATTATAGAGCTCGCGTGAGAATCCAGCCAAGGCTAAGAATATCACTAACACTGCCACGCATATTTTGATCAGATGCGAGCGTAGCTCAATCAGGTGCTCAGTGATGGGCATATCAGCCAATGAACTTAATATATCACCAGATTTCTCGTTACTGGCTGTCTCAGTTGTTTTTTCTAAATCTGCATCGGCAATTTTTTCTTGACGACTTTTTTTGCGCTTAAATAAATTCATCAATCAGTCTCCTGCTTATTGACAGAAGCCTGTGTTTTTAAAGAAAGATCTAAATAGCTGTTTAATAAGACATCGGCTTTATAGTTTGGTAAATAGGGCGGCTGTGGCAAACGACGCGCTTTATCATAAGCGCCCAAACGGAACCACATATTTTCCCACGGTTTGGTGGTGATGATTTGAGTAATTGGTTGAATATTATCACTAGAGGCAGTTTTTGAGGTTTCGTCGTCAGTACCATGTTTCAATAATTGCTCAGAATCTGCTAATTTTTCGTCTTGCCCGTAGGCGTAGTCAAACGCCTTTGGCGTGACAGGTGGCGTGTTTTTTTGATCGCTAGCATCTTGCTGATTATTGCTTGTTTTATTATTGCGATCGTCAGAGTCTAGGTCATGCGTGGCTTTCAGAGTCTGGTTTTGTGAAGACTCAAATTCCTGCATACTGCCACGCATTTCTGCCATCTCACGCCGCATTTCTGCCTCAGTTTCACGGATTTTAGCCAGCTCTTTTTGCATTTGTTGCCGTGTTTCAGCTAGGTCTAGCTCAGCCTCTATTTCAGACTGTAGGGTAGAGACTGTACGGCGAATTTTGGCATACCACTGCCCAGCAGTACGTGCTGCTTGTGGCAGTTTTTCTGGGCCCAAGACAATTAAGGCAATGACGCCAAAGAGGAGTAATTCAGAAAACCCAATATCAAACATAATGGTTGATTATCACTATCTAGATGCCAGCAGTATCATACCCAGCACTATACTTGGTATTATCAATGGTGCTTATCGTCAACAGGTGCAGTATTGATATCGCTATCCTGCACCTTACTGGTTGCCGCGTGATCTGTTGGGTGTGCATTGCCATCATGGTCGAGAACTGCATGCTTTTTGGCATGCTCTGTATTCTCATCTTTGACCGCTTCTTTAAAGCCTTTGACGGCACCGCCCAAATCCTTGCCCGCATTTCTAAGTTTTGAGGTGCCAAATACGACCACCACTACCACCAATAATATCAGCCAATGTGTAATGGAAAAACTGCCCATAATGATATCCTTAATGTCTTGATTGTAATATCTATATATGAATGCTTTTATGTTATAGAATATTGATCTGTTAAACAAAAAATATAGATAAAAGATGCGAAGCTAAAAGAGTTATATTATAACCTGCCATTGTGACAAAAAGGTGAAAGCAATCATAATCAAAACAAGTAGAGATTTGTTTTACGACTTCGCCCGTTATCTTTACTGGATTAACTTTACCGTGTCACAATTTATCGCGAGGCCTTTTCGTCGATGCCTGATAGCCCAAAGCGACGACCCAGCTCGTTTAACACAGCATCCGACTCTATATCGAACCACGCTAGCCCCACCAACGTATGAAACCAGACATCGGCAACCTCATAAATGAGCTCATGACGAGCCTCGTCATATTGTGCTTTGTTAGTTTTCTCATCGCAATTGGCAAAGTCTTTGGCAGCGATAATGCTTTCTGTGCTTTCTTCGCCCACTTTTTCTAGGATTTTATTCAACCCTTTTGCATATAAGCTTGCCACATAAGAGCTGTCGGCATCCGCTTGTTTGCGCTCTGCCAATACGTTATCAAGCTGCTGTAAAATGGAGGTGTTACCTGTTGCGGTATTATGATCTTCAACTGCGTTATTCGTACTATCCGCATTCATAGCATCATTTGTATCAGTATTATGGCTGTGAGAAGTAGCGCCAGACGCTTCAGAAGATTGATAAATATCTGCTGGGTCTTTTAATACTTTATCGACGGTTTGCCATTCAGGGGTCTGCCCAGACAAATCCAAACGCTGATAAAAGCAAGACTCGCGACCAGTATGACAGGCGATACCACCAGCCTGAGTCACACTCAACACAATCACATCAGCATCACAATCTAAGCGAATATCATGGACAGTCTGAGTATGCCCTGATGATTCGCCCTTATGCCACAGCTTGGCACGTGAACGTGAAAAATACACGGCAGTTTTTGTTTGTGCTGTTAATTGAAGTGCTTCAGCATTCATCCAAGCCATCATCAAAATGCGCCCTGACTCGTGATCTTGAGCAATCGCAGGAATCAAACCATCAGCGTTAAACTTTATGGCAGTTAGCCAAGCAGGTAAAGTCATAATCTGTCTATCGTCTTATAATTAGGAAGTGGTCATTAGTCAGTAAGAAAAGTTAAAGCTCGAATAAATGCGGATATAAGGCTTTCTTAATCGTGTTATCCAGCGTGGTTATTTTATTTAGGCGAAAATCATAATTGACAAAATGCTGCCTTGCCTTTGCTACTATTTCGCCATTGTGCATACGCATGGCTTTGAACACAATATTGCCACCATTATCACATAATGGCTCAACGCCGACCTCAAACAAAAGCTCTTCACGCGCCCGTACACAGCTAAAAATGCTCAGCTGTAGCTTATTAATAATCAAGCCTTGATGATCGGCATTGATCTCTTTAATCCCTTTAGAGTATAAAAAGCGCTGCATTGCTTCAGTCAGTAGGGCAGTCAATGATTGCAGTGCTAAATGTTGACCCATATCAATTTCGGTATTGCGCACCCGCATCACCGTTTCAAACACAAATATTCCGTCATCAAAGTTTAGTTCTTGGTTTGACAACGTCGTCTCCTAGAGTGATTGTCCATAATCATTTGTTCTGTTGAGCAATTGGCAAGCTAGCTGAATAGTTAAAAATAAACATGCATCGTATGATCTACGGTCAGTAGATGCAGTAATTGGCGTTGTTTATTGGCACTTAAAATGTTGCGACGCTCAGTCTCTACTTAAGCACAGCTTAAACCGAGATTCAATCTATTTACAAAAAAATTCGTGGTTTATGAAGCTTTATAGAGATTTCAATAATGTATGGTGCTATCGAACACTATTCAATAGTACCTGACATGAGTTTTTATCCAGCAACAAACATGAAATGAGGCAAAGAGCGCTGAAGCCTTGTGTCTGGTTTATGGTAAATAATTGATCGTGGCTGCATGGTTATTAGCGCTATTTTATCTTATTCATATCTTATAAATTAATGGTAGCTAAAAAAGAAAGGTTTTTATGACGCTTAAAACGGCTAGGACATGTACTTTTGTTAAGACGAATGACAAGCATGAATTGTCTATTAGAAGAGGGCTGAAACTTTACTTGGCAAAATAGCACACTATCTGCTAAAATAGCGCCTCCCACCTCGAGGCAAATAGAGGTCTAGTGGTTGTTTTTAAAGCCACTATTCATTCTAACTATTTGACGACCAGGTTCTATTAAAGACAAAGAGGCAAATCATCATGAAAGTTAAGATGAAAACCAGAAGCGGTGCAGCTAAACGCTTCAAAAAAACAGCAAACGGCTTCAAGCGTAAGCAAGCAAACAAAAGCCATATCTTGACCAAGAAATCAGCTAAGCGTATTCGCCAGTTGCGCGGTCTTAAGATGGTGGACAAGTCTGACGAAGCAGCAGTTCGTCGTATGTGCCCATACATCTAATAGCCTATCGTCATATGTATTTAATCAAGCGCTGTTTAATTCATAGCTACTTAGTTAAAAATATTTGACCTTGCAATTTGATAACGATGTCTACTATTTGATGACATCGTGATTCGTTTAATAATGATTAACAATATCTTGGAGTAATTTATGGCCCGTGTAAAACGTGGTGTACAGGCGAATCGTCGTCACAAAAAAATCTTAAAACGCGCAAAAGGCTACTACGGTGCCCGTTCACGTGTTTACCGCGTAGCGGTACAAGCAGTGACCAAAGCTGGTCAATATGCTTATCGTGACCGTCGCAACAAAAAACGTACCTTCCGTCGTCTTTGGATTGCACGTATCAATGCTGGTGCACGCTTAAACGGCTTAAGCTATAGCCGCTTTATCAATGGTATGAAAAAAGCCAACATCTCAATCGATCGTCGCGTACTTGCTGACATCGCTATGCATGATGCAGCGACTTTCACAGCATTGGTTGAAAAAGCAAAAGCGGAACTAGCATAAATATTAACTATCCTTTAGATATTAAATAGATATAACGCTTATCTGATTAAGCATCTAAACGAATAGGACTAATATTGATTAATAGGTCGATATTAATAAAAGCTACCGCTGGTCGGTGGCTTTTTTTATATTAAATTATTTTACGACTAATTTTATTAATGCTTAAGCTTCTTGTGCTTTTCGTGATATTGCACATTTAATCGTCTAAATATTCAAGCCATTCACATAACTGGTATTTATTTTTTGTTATTCGAAAGTAGTTAGGTACAATTAGCGAAACACAAGTAGTTAATTAAAAATCACTAATTACGAGCAACTAATTGAAAGTAGCTAAATACGAATAACTAAATACGAATAACTAATTAAAAGTAACTGGGTAAATGGTTTGCAATATTTGGTCAAATCCCTACAATTAATAGTCTGTTTAAATCAGGAATGATGCGTCTTATGACTACCCCTGTTGCCACCAACGATTTGTCGGCGCTACCGACCTTGTCTTCAGAGCTCAATGAGCTTAATGAAGCTCAGCTAATTGAATTTGCCAGTGCTGCTGAATCTTTAATCTTACAAGTAACTGATGCGCGTGTGCTGCAAGAGTTGCGTGTGCAATTGACTGGCAAAAAGAGCCCATTAACCGGCTGGTCAAAGCAGATGGGTAAGCTCAGTGCTGACGATAAAAAAACTTACGGCGGCTGGTTACATCAAGTGCGGAGCCGTATTCAAGAATCGTTGACCAATCAGCAGCAGCAGCTGGAAGTCGCGGCATTAAATGCCAAGCTTGCAAGCGAGAGCATTGATATTACATTGCCTGCTCGCGGTGGTCAAAAAGGCCATTTGCATCCAGTGACCATGATTACCCAGCGTATGCAGCAGTATTTTATACAAGCAGGTTTTAACGTCGCCACCGGCCCTGAAGTTGAGAGCGATTACTATAACTTTGAAGCACTAAATATCCCATCGCACCATCCTGCACGCGCGATGCACGATACATTCTACTTTGATGCGCATTATTTATTGCGTACGCACACCAGTCCAGTGCAAATTCGCACCATGGAAAAGAATGAACCACCGATTCGTATTATTTGTCCCGGTCGCGTCTATCGTAATGACTCGGACCAAACCCATTCGCCGATGTTCCATCAGTTAGAAGGGCTTATGGTTACTGAGTCGAGTACCTTTGCTGAGCTAAAAGGCTTGATTAGTGAGTTTTTAGAAGCTTTCTTTGCCAAAGAATTAACCGTTCGTTTCCGTCCGTCATTTTTCCCATTTACTGAGCCTTCTGCAGAAGTAGATATCTTAGATGACAATGGCAAATGGCTTGAGGTCATGGGCTGCGGTATGGTGCATCCACAAGTGCTGACCAACTGCGGTATTGATGCCGAAAAATATACGGGCTTTGCCTTTGGTATGGGTATTGAGCGCTTTGCGATGCTCTATTATGGTATTGATGATTTGCGCCTGTTTTTCCAAAACGACGTACGCTTCTTAAAACAGTTTGGCTAACGTTTCCCTCGTTGATATAACAGGTTAATACGTCATCCTTTATTCTAAAGTCTTTATTATAAAATTCTGATCCGAGATATTTATGAAAATTAGTGAGCAGTGGCTACGTCAATGGGTAAACCCCAACAATACCAGTGAGCAGTTGGCCGAACAACTCACCATGGCAGGGCTAGAGATTGATGATCGCTATGCGGTCGCCCGTGCCTTTAGTGGTGTGGTCGTCGGTGAAGTCGTCAGCGTCGAGCAACATCCAGACGCTGATAAACTGCGAGTTACGCAGGTAAATATCGGTGAAGCTGAGCTGCTACAAATCGTATGCGGTGCGCCTAATGTCTACGTCGGTATGAAAGCACCTGTTGCGACCGTTGGTGCAGTGCTCCCAAGCGATGACAAGAAAGGCTTTAAAATTAAAAATGGCAACCTACGTGGTGTCGACTCTAACGGTATGCTCTGCGGTGCTTCTGAAATTGATTTAACCGATAGCATTGATGGTCTTCTTGAGCTACCAGCTGATGCGCCGATTGGTACAGATATCCGTGAATATCTGGGTCTAGATAACCAAATACTGGATATCTCTATCACACCAAACCGTGGTGATTGTTTTAGTGTCCGTGGTATTGCGCGTGAAATATCAGTCATTAACGACTTGCCTGTACAGATGCCAGAAATTTCTGACAATGTAGCGGTTGCTGATAATGGTGCTGATACTGATACTGATACTGCTACGCCAGCGGTAACGGTCAATGCAGTTGAGGCGTGTCCACGCTATTTACTACAATCAATCAGCAATATTGATCGTAGCATTGATACCCCAAAATGGATGCAAGATGCGCTGGTTCAGTCAGGACTACGTTCACACAACTTTTTGGTTGATGTGACCAACTACGTATTGATGGAATTGGGTCAGCCACTACATGTTTTTGATGCCGATACTATCGAGGGCGATATAGTTGTGCGTTTGGCACAGCCTGCTGAGACCATTACCTTGCTGAATGAGCAAACCATTACCTTAACGGGCGATGAGTTGGTGATAGCTGATGATAAAGGCGCTCTTGCGCTTGCCGGCATCATGGGCGGTCAGCGTAGCAGTGTGACTGATAGCACGACTAATATTATTGTAGAAAGCGCTTTCTTTGGTCAGCTTGCTATTGCTGCACGTGCACGCCGTTTTGGTTTGCATACTGATGCCTCACAACGCTTTGAGCGTGGGGTAGACTTTGAGTTACCTGAGCTGGCACTAGCACGCGCTGTTGATTTGATTACTAGCGTTACTGGCGGTCAGGCGGGTTTTATAGTAAAAGCAGAAAATACTGAGCACTTGCCAGCCCGTGCACCAATCACTTTGCCAATCGCTAAAGTCCGTGATGTTATCGGTATTGAGATTGACCCAGCGGTTATGGTGCGTATCTTAACCCAATTAGGGTTTGAGGTAGAGCAGCAAGCGGATAGCCTTATTTGCAAGCCGCCTTCTTATCGTTTTGATATGAGTATTAAAGAAGATCTCATCGAAGAAATCGCTCGTATCTATGGTTATGACAATATTCCAAGCGTCCTGCCGCACTTGCAGGTAAGCATGGATTATGATGATACGGCAGACTTGACGCACGAGATGAAGCTAGCACTGGTCGATAATGGCTATATGGAAGCGATCAGCTTTAGCTTTAGTGATGCAAAAATAGAAGCGTTACTTGATGATGAGGCATTAGGAGAAGTATTGGCATTAGCCAATCCTATCTCTAGTGATTTAGCAGTGATGCGTCGTACTTTGCTATCAAGTTTATTGCCTTGTGTACAATACAATCTCAATCGTCAGCAGCCACGCGTACGTTTCTTTGAAACAGGTCTGAGCTTTGTTGGTCAAAGTATTAGTGATTTGGTACAGACGCCAAGTATTGCATTGGTCGCAGTCGGTGATATTTGGGATGAGCAGGCTTATCAAAACCGTGCGCTAGACTTTTATGACCTTAAGCACGATATCGAGCAACTGCTACCAGCGCAAATCGATAGCATGCGTATCCGCTACGAGCGTAGTGAGCTTGCCTTCCTACATCCGGGTCAAAGCGCCAAACTATATATCGATGATGCGTATGTCGGTTGGCTTGGTCAATTGCATCCTAATACGGCCAAACAGCTAGACTTACCGGCTACTTGGGTTGCCCAATTATCACTTGCACCTTTGCTAACGCTGGCTCGTGAACAGCAGGCGATTACCACGCCAAGTAAATTCCCACAAGTACGCCGCGATATTGCCATTTTAATAGATAGCGAAATCAGTTTACAGGCATTAGAATCGACGATTCGTGCTGCCGCAGGTGAGCTATTGACTGATCTATGGTTATTCGATGTTTACCAAGGTGATAAAGTACCAGCAGGTCAGCGCTCATTGGCATTTGCGTTGATATGGCAGGATAGATCGCAGACCTTGTCTGATGAAGCTGTGAAAACAGCGACTGACAAGGTGGTACAAGCACTAACTGAGCAACATGCTGCAAAACTGCGTGACAGCTAACACACAACATTCATAATAGCCTATGCTCTGTAGCCTTTCTTGTTATGAGGCTATAGAGCATTGCTATTTATAAAGATTGTTATCTTAGATAAAATTTTATAAAAAAAGTTAAGTGGTTATTAACAAAGGATTTTAATTCAGACTTTATTAAAAGAATAACAAAAAACCTTTATACTAACTAAGCTTAACCCTCATACCGCTAAACCATGATATTCGACATCACGACATAGCATAGGAGTCGTACTGTGAGCACCTTAACCAAATCTGACATGATTGAGCATTTGATGAGTCATCTTAACCTGACACGCCAAGAAGGCCGCTGTTTGGTAGAGAATTTTTTTGATGAGTTGTCAGAGAGTTTGATTGATGGCAACGAGGTCAAGCTTTCAGGCTTTGGCAACTTCGAGCTTAAAGATAAAAGTAGCCGTCCAGGACGCAACCCTAAGACAGGAGAGCCCGTGGCTGTATCAGCACGCCGTGTGGTCACCTTTAAAACGGGGCAAAAATTTCGTCAACAGGTTGATGAGCGTCTATTCGATGAATAGCTGTCACTCATTTCTATAAAATTCTGATCAGTGAAAGATCTTATAGTGTCGCGATGATTTTTCTAAATCAGTGTGCGTTGTCTATAGCTGTCAATGCAAAGTGTGACAACAAACATTAAATCTTCTAGCCCGTTATCAAATATATTAAATAATAGGCATAAAAAAAGAGAGCATAGGCTCTCTTTTTTTTACTACAGTATGTCTATCGTTGGATACGATAAAATTACTGAGCTGGTTCTTCAACAACAACTTCGTCAGATGCTGCAACAGCAGTATCAGTTTCGCTAGCTACGTCTACGCTAGTAGTAGTACCGTCTACAGGAACTTCAGCGTCCATTTCGTCAGTAGCAGTTGCAGCTTGTGCATCAGCGATATCAGCTTCAGCGCCGGCAACAGCAGCGTCAGCATCAGCAGTCATTTCGCCTTCAGCAGCAGCTTCGTTTAGCTCTTCTGAAGCGTCTTGCACTTCTTCTTGCGCGTCAGATAAATCTTCAGCAGCGTTTTCTTTGTTGCTGTCACAGGCAGTTAGGCCCATAGTTGCAGTCATGATACCAGCTAGAGCAAGTAATTTAAGTTTCATAAGGTTTTCTCCGGGAAAATGAAATGAGCAGTAGCAGCAGCAAAGGTTGAATGTCCGAGATGTCTCAGAATTCAACTAGTCTTAGTCACAGCTACTCAGCTTCCACGCATTCTATATGTTTTCTTTTCAAATGAAAAGACCCTGTACAATTGAGTAACAATAAAATTGTAAAAAGTATTTTACATAGCTTATCTAATATAATTTTTAATACAACAACCTCAATTAATCGACGTATAATTAATGCAAATCGAGCCATTTTCGTAATCAATTGGCGAACATGATGGTGTGGCGTTTCCACTTAACTAGATTCTATTAAACAAGTTTTACTAAATAAAGCAGGTAACAGGTTAATTGCTTATTAGAATGGAAGGATAATCAAAGACTAGAAAAACAGCGGGTAGGTGAGGCATCTATTAAGCATGATTAATAGCAAATCGAGTTAACAACTAAACAATATAAATAACTACCCATGCGCATGGCAGGGTGTATCGTATGTTTCGGGAGTAAGAATATGAAATGGCAAGGCAGACGAGGTAGCTCTAACGTACGCACGAGTAGCGGTGGTGGCAAAATGATTGGCGGTGGTATCGGCGGTATTATTATCGCGGGTATTTTGTGGTTAGTATTTGGGGTTAACCCAATGACCGCTTTACAGACGGGCCAAGTAGTAGCAGGTGGCGGTAGCAATACTTCAACCGAGCCGGCGACCAGTGACGATCGTGATACGCAGTTTGTAAAAGTAGTGCTAGCCGACACAGAAGAAGTGTGGCATCAAATATTTAATGAAGGCGGTAGTACTTATCAAGAGCCGTCATTGATACTGTTTAATGGACAAGTCAGCTCGGCTTGCGGTAGTGCCAGCTCTGCAACGGGTCCATTCTATTGTCCAGGAGACCAGACGGTCTATCTAGATACTTCTTTCTTTGTGGAAATGAGGCAAAACCTTGGTATTACAGGTGATCAACAAGGATCAGGTAATAGCGAAAACCAAGGAAAAGCGGGAGATTTTGCGCAAGCTTATGTGATCTCGCATGAAGTTGGTCATCATGTGCAGACGCTATTGGGTATTAGCCAACAGGTTAATGAAGCTCGTCAGCAAGTCACGCGTGCAGAAGCCAATAAGCTCTCCGTGTTGCAAGAGCTACAAGCTGATTGCTTCGCGGGTGTATGGGCGCAGCGTAATCAAGAACGTGTCCAGTTCTTAGAAGCGGGCGATATAGATGAAGCCATCAATGCAGCCAGCCAAATTGGTGACGATCGTTTGGCGCGTGCGAGTGGAGGCGCGGTAGTCCCTGATAACTTTACCCATGGTACCAGTCAACAGCGTGTTCAATGGTTCACTCGTGGTTTGGAGAGCGGCAATGTGCAGACCTGTGATACCTTTAGTGGGGCGTTATAGACGGACTGGCTTTTGACCAATAAACCAAATGCTAAACACAAAAAAGCCTGCAATTGATTGCAGGCTTTTTTTGTCTTAAAACATTCTAGGCAGAGTTATGCGTATACAGAATAAAAGCAGTTAACCTAATTAGAGATTATCTGCTGTTATTTAAAATATAAGCACCAGCACCGCCTATTGCAGCACCACCAAGTGCGCCACGAGCGATGTCTTTGCTATCGCCGCCACTTTTGATAAGTGCACCAGCAGCAGCGCCAGCAGCAGCACCTTTAGTCGTGTTGCTCAAACCACTGTTGTATCCGTTACAGCCACCCATAATAAGAGCCGAGCTAGTAAGTGCAGTCATTGCAAGAGTTTTAGCAAATTTCATAATGTCACCTGTTGAGTCGTTAAATTTAAAATACAATATACATGATATTTTCGAAGACGTTCTACTATTTCCTATAGTAATCGTTTAGTACCTTTCTAGTCGTGGTAAAAACGCTAATCTTTGCAAATGTACTGTAAAGTATGTTGCCTCACTGTATCGATGGTAGCGCCTTTGCTTAGGATTATTGTATTTAATTCAATAATACGCTAACTGTTTTCGTGTGCCCTAGTTTCTTTAGTTATAAAAAAAGACCGCTTAGAAGCGATCTTTTTTATAATAGCAGTGATAAGACGATTAGTTTTGCGATTTACGTTTCATTTGCTCAAAGAATTCATCATTGGTCTTCGCTTCTTTTAAGCGATCCAATAAGAACTCAGTGGCTTGTACGCCATCCATCGGTTGTAGCAATTTGCGTAAAATCCAAACTTTGCGCAATTTATCTTCATCAAGCAGGCGCTCTTCGCGACGAGTGCCAGATTTTTTGATATTAATCGCAGGGAAGACGCGTTTTTCAGCCAAATCACGCTCAAGCGTAATCTCTTGGTTACCGGTACCTTTAAATTCTTCAAAGATAACACTATCCATCTTACTACCAGTATCGATAAGGGCACTGGCAATAATCGTCAAGCTACCACCTTCTTCAACATTACGTGCGGCACCGAAGAAACGTTTTGGACGTTCCAGCGCATTGGCATCTAGACCACCGGTCAGTACTTTACCCGATGAAGGAATGACAGTGTTATAAGCACGTGCCAGACGAGTAATAGAATCAAGTAAGATGACAACGTCTTGCTTGTGCTCCACCAGACGCTTGGCTTTTTCGATGACCATTTCGGCAACCTGTACATGGCGCTGAGGTGGCTCATCAAAGGTCGAAGCAACCACTTCACCGCGTACCGTACGTACCATCTCGGTGACTTCTTCTGGACGTTCATCGATTAGTAGTACGATTAGATAGCACTCAGGATTGTTACGAGTGATGGATTGGGCAATGGTCTGTAGCAACATCGTTTTACCGGCTTTTGGCGGTGCGACGATAATAGAGCGCTGACCTTTACCAATTGGAGCAATTAGGTCGATGATACGACCAGTCAAATCCTCAGTAGTACCATTACCTAGCTCGAGCTTTAGTTGCTCAGTTGGGAATAGGGGAGTCAAGTTCTCGAAGATAAGCTTATGACGTGAGCGATCTGGGGTATCAAAGTTGATTTCACCAACTTTCAATAGCGCAAAATAACGCTCAGAATCTTTTGGCGGGCGAATGGTGCCAGCGATACTATCGCCAGTCTTTAGGCTAAAGCGACGAATTTGGCTGGGGCTGACATAGATATCATCAGGGCCTGCTAAATAAGAGCCTTCTGAGGAGCGTAAAAAACCAAAACCATCAGGGAGAACCTCAAGTACACCATCACCGTAGATGGCTTCACCGTTACGAGCATGGGTTTTTAGGATAGCAAAGATGATGTCTTGTTTACGGCTACGCGCCATATTATCAAGACCCATTTCTTTGGCGATGGCCAATAGCTCGGCGATTGAGTTTTTCTTTAATTCAGTTAGATTCATAGATAGGTCATTAGCAATTGGTCAGATGAGAGATGCCATTAGCAGCACGAATCACGATATTGATTAAAACAACGATTGTAGGGCGATAGAGGGTGTGGGCACAGAGCTGGATTTATGTAGTAAAAATTTTATGTGTCAGCTTACGTACGCGTTGCGGGTTTTGCTGCAAGGTCATAAGAAATGAAGATAAAGAAGGCCACATAAGAGTCTGCGTCAAAAACTCAGTATCAGTAATTGTGTTTAGTCATTTCGTTCAGTAATGGTGTTTATAATGACGATTGTGTTTTTGTTGATAAACACGAGGAGAATAGCGACAAGATACTTAGGAAAACCGTTAGTTTTCTCTTGTCAGCAGACTATACGGTTTTCATAATGGCATTGTCAATAATTTTTGCTAAAAAAGTCATATAATTGCGGTTTTTGCATAAAAAACAAGCAAAAAAGCCATTACCTATACAAGATAATGGCTTTTTCGATTAATCTGGCTTTCTGTGCATTTGCAAGTATTTAAGTGAGTTAAAACCAGCAGTATCACTTATAGATGTTTATCTATTACTTTAGCCAATTCAGCTTTTGGTTGTAAACCCATTACTGAGTCGACTTTTTCGCCATCTTTAAAAACAAATAGCGTTGGGATGTTACGAATACCAAAACGGCTGGCTGCTTGTGGGTTGTTGTCCACATCAACTTTGACGATTTTGATTTTGCCTTGATACTCAGATGCTAGGTCTTCTAGAATAGGGGCAATTGCTTTACAAGGACCACACCATGTTGCCCAAAAATCTACCAATACTGGTACATCTGATTGTAGGACGTCTTGGTCAAAATTTGCATCGGTGGTGTTAACAATAAGGTCTGACATAGTTTTTCTCTCTTGTTTTATTATTTCTATCGCTACTCATCTACATGCATATTGGTTTAATAATAGATTGGTCAGTAGCTAAAGAAGCGTTAAGAAGTGGTGAAAATGTGCCATTATATTAACATGTTTGCCCAGATTTGACAGATACAGGCCGGTTAAATTGCTCAACAATTACGATTAGCACAATAAATCAACACATAACGACACAAGTACTGTTTTACCTGTCACCTTTGCCATCTATTGTCGTTTTAGCTCTGTGCTCGAACATGGTTCTCATGGTTTGGTTCAGTCTCAACTTTTAGCCAAAAACCTTATGTCGATAGGTCAGTTTAGATGCAATCTTCGGCTTAGCATTTTTAATGCACGACAGTATTTATTCTCAAGCTCAACAATATAAGTAGCTTCTTTTATGCCTTTTACTGATGAAAAAATCCTAACCCTTAACGCCCAAGAAAGTGCCTATCCGCTTGAGTTCTTCAAAGCGTTCGCGAAAGACGTTACCGTTTACGAGGATGAAGATATCTGGGTGGTCGATAAGCCAGCAGGACTGCTGAGTGTCGATGGCAAAACGCTAAAGGTGAGTTTGCTGGCGCGACTAGAGCGTGCCAATCCTGCGGTTAAGTTGATTCACCGACTGGATATGGACACCTCTGGTTTATTGATTTTTGCAAAAAATGCCGCTGCGCAAACCAATATCAGTAAGCAGTTTATTGAACGTCTGCCGCAAAAAAAGTATCAAGCACGGGTTTTTGGCGCATGGGAGAGCGTGGGTGTAAAAGGCAAAATCTCAGTGCCAGTACGCTATGAGCCAAGCACCAAACCGCGCCACATCGTTGACCACGACTGGTCAAAGCACGCGCTAACCTTGTATGAAGTGCTTGCGCATGAAGACTGCAACGGTCAAACGGTCACGCGAGTGATGTTAAAACCAGTCACTGGGCGCAGTCATCAGTTGCGCGTCCATATGGTGCACGTCGGTCACGTCATGATAGGCGATCCCATTTATGCTGAAGGGAATGCGTTGACAATTGCGCCACGGCTCAATCTGCATGCCCAGCAACTGCGTCTTAAGCATCCGGTACTAGGCGCATGGATGGACTGGGAGAGTCACAGCCCTTTTTAAGGTGTCTGCTTTGCGTTATAGGTTGTTTAAACATTATTACCAATATTGTGTTATGGGATAAAAAATAAGTAAGCTAACTATAGGGATAAAATTATGCTTAATATCACTGCGACCAGACAAGCCATCAAGAAGCGCTTTAAAAGCAAAAAATCACCAACAGCGCCGCCAGTAGATTGTGATGTGCTTATCGTCGGTGCAGGGCTTGCCGGTATCGGGATGGCCTGTCAATTACAACAACGCAAGTCAAAAAAGAAAGTGAATAAGCAGGCAAAAACGCCACCATTTATCGTATTAGAAAAGCGCTCAGATCTAGGTGGTACTTGGGATTTATTTACGTATCCTGGTATTCGCTCTGACTCTGATGCCTTAACCTTTGGCTATAGTTTTAGACCATGGTTGGATCATCGAATGCTGGCAGCAGGTGAGGACATTAAGAGTTATATCGCTGATACGGCGCGTGAATTTGGCATTACTGAACATATTCGCTATCAGCATGAGGTGCAGCAGCTGTCATGGTCAAGCCATGATCAACAGTGGTCAGCCACGATCAAAAATCATGTGAGCGGTGAGGTGTCTACGTTGACCGCAAACTTCGTCGTCGGGGCAACCGGCTATTATGACTATGAGCAGGGTTATCAACCACATTTTGAAAAGGAAGAAGATTTCCAAGGTCAAATCGTCCATCCGCAGCATTGGAACAACGTTGATTATCATGATAAAAAAGTGGTCATTATTGGTAGCGGTGCCACAGCGATGACGTTGTTGCCTGCGATGGTCAATGAAGACGATGGTCAATGTGTGCAGCACGTCACGATGCTGCAACGTTCGCCGACTTATGTGGCAAGCGTACCTGGTGATGATTATGCGCTTGAGTGGCTATCTGCTAAATTTTCGCCTTTATCAAAACAGCAAGCTTATACGCTATTGCGGGCGCGTAACGTCTTAAGACAGCAAGGCGTTTATCAGTTTGCTGCCCACGCACCGAAAGTGTTAAAAGCGCTATTAACCTATGGCGTGAAAAGAGAGTTAAAAGGTAGTGGTGTCGCTGTTGATCATTTTGTTCCTGCTTACAATCCATGGGATGAGCGACTCTGTGCGGTGCCAGATGGTGACTTATTCAATACCTTGCACAGCAAAAGAGCAGGGGTGGTCACTGACCAAATCAGCCACTTTACTAAAACGGGCATCATGCTTGAATCGGGTAAACATCTCGATGCTGATATTATTGTCACCGCAACGGGATTAAAGCTGCAAATGCTCGGCGGCGCATCATTGTATATTGATGGTCAGCCAGTCAAAGTGGGTGCACGTATGACCTACAAAGCAGTCCTAGTTGAGGATGTGCCCAATATGGCCGTGATGTTTGGTTATATCAATGCTTCGTGGACTTTAAAGGTAGACTTAGCCTCTCAGTATATCGTACGGCTACTTGATTATATGCAGACCCATCGTTATCAGGTCGCTGTGCCACAAGCTGAGACCAAGCGTGAAAAAGTACAAGTTCAGTCAGATACGGTGATGGGTGCGCTATCGGCGGGTTATATTAAGCGAGCTCAGGACGAGTTACCCAAGCAAGGCGATCGCTACCCTTGGCATGTGACGAATAATTATGTCAGCGACCGCATTATGCTCAAACACCGTAAAATAAAAGACGATTGGTTACGTTTTAGCCGTTAGAATTTTGGTGGCTATCAATAAAGTCAGCGACTTGGTTGCTGAGCATTTGCCATAGGGTTTGTTGCGCACTCTTGCTGCCCCACGCATTGTGCGGACTAAATATGACGCGTGGATGATTAGCAAGGGTCAATAAAGGGTCGTCTTTGACAATCGGCTCTTGTTCAAACACGTCGCTGGCATAGCCGATGATTTGCTCATTATTGATGGCGTCGGTCAGTGCTTGGCTATCGACAACGCCGCCGCGAGCCACATTGACGATAAGTGGTTGCTTGGTCATTTTTGCCAAGGTGTCTTTATTAATAAGATGTTGGGTTTGCGCGTTTAATGGGCAATGCAAGCTCAACACATCAGCGCGGGCAAGCACCTCATCAAACGCGGTATAGTCGTCATTACGTGGTGCCCGTCCTTGATGTTCCGCCCACAATACCGTCATGCCAAAAGCGCGAGCAATCTCGGTGACGCGTTTGCCGATAGTGCCGACCCCAATAATCCCTAGCGTTTTATCCTCCAAATCTATCAGCGGAATATCCAGCAGGCAAAAATTACCGTTTGCCTGCCATGTGCCGTCTGCGACTTTTTGATGATAATAAATACCGGCACGCATAGCCGTCAGCATGAGCATAAAGGTATGCTCAGGCACGCTTTTGACCGCGTAACCTGCGACGTTATATAGCGCGACATTATGCTCAATACAAGCCTCTTGGTCGACGTTATTCATCCCCGTGGCGGTCAATTGGATAAGCTTCAGGTTGGGAAGTTTGCTTATTACGTCAGCGTCAATTTGGACTTTATTAGTGATGATAATATCAGCGTCTTTACAGCGCGCCAAAATGACCTCATTGTCTTTTGGCGTGTCATCATAAGTCACATAATCACTGATGCCTGTCGGTGCTGGCAAGTCGACGCCATCAGAAAACGTACCTTTATCTAAAAAAACCGCTTGCATGGCTATTCCTTATCTCATTGTTATTTTAAATGGGTTTGCATGATTATCGACTTAATGTAGCACGTTGGTGATTTTAGTCAAAAACCGCAAAGTAAAAAACCTCTACTTCAATATTGAAATAGAGGTTTTAATTTTTGCGACAGGAGTTTTTGTGCTCATGTCATTGTTACGCTTATAAAGAGAAACGTTTGCGCAATTTGCCAATTAGGCTACGTACGCGACTGCTTAAATCAATGCGCACATCGTTTTCAGGGTCATGTTCGACTTCATAACGCTTCACCAATTCAGGACTGGCTTTCAGTTTTGTATGGTGTTGGAATGCACGATTGACACTAATCTCAAGTAGGCTAGCGCGCATTGGCTTCGGTAAGCAGCGATAGACTTGACCTTTATTAATCAAATCAATCAGCAAGCCTGCATCTTGGAATTCAGTCTGTACCAATACCACCAAGTGCGGCGCATCTTGCTTTAAGGTAAAAATAATGGGCGCGATATTTTCGCCGCTGACATTAATATCGGTGATACAAACACCGATATCTTCGTTCGCCAGATAATCATAAGCCTCTTCTAAGCCCTCAGCGTGCAGTACTTTATAGCTGTTAGAGAACTGCTTGCGTATCTGCTCAATCAGCTCGTTGGTCTCATCAATCACCAACAGTGTTTGCTTATTACCTGAGCTATCAAATTGGTCGGCATCTTCGTCTGGATTATAGGTCAAGGCGATTTCGGTGGCGCGGCCAATGACGGCGAGTAGCTCTTCAGATTTGCACGGCTTGGTTAAATAACGATAAATCTCACCATCGTTAATAGAGCCAATAATGGCATTTAAATCGGCATAACCTGTCAATAAAATGCGCATGGTAGACGGAGAGATGTCTTTCACTTCGCGTAGGAGATCCACACCGACTCGCTCAGGCATACGTTGGTCACTGACCGCGACGTGTACATGATTGTTTTTAATATAGTCGATATATTCAGTAGGGTCGGTGGTGATAAAGACGTCATGGGTCTTACGAAACAGCAGTTTCATAGACCGTAAAATGCGTTGTTCGTCGTCAATAAAGGCCAATTTTGGCTTTGATTCAGACCCTAGCTCAACGGCATTGGGCGTATCTTCAGATTCATTCATGATGATATCCTTATGATGAATAATAATTGTCGTTAAATATCTAAATATGTTCTACGTAACAGGGCAGCTGACCCAGCGATTACGCGATTAGATTTTGCTCTGTTAAGTCATTATTAATCGGCAGTATTAACGTAAATGTGGTACCAACGCCTTCGGTCGATACGACTTTGATATCGCCATTATGCTGCTCCATAATCTGCTGACTGATAGCCATACCAAGTCCTGTACCTTCGCCTGCGCCTTTGGTCGTAAAAAACGGCTCGAATATTTGATTGAGAACTTCTGGGCTCATGCCTTTACCGTTATCGCTCACATCGATATAAACATTGCTATTATCGGCGTGCGTCCGCACCTCGATTTTGCCATCCGGTTTTTCTCCCATGGCTTGCGCGGCATTATTGAGCAAGTTCACCAATACTTGGTTAATCTGCGACGGTGAGCATTTTACTTCAGGCGTGGGCGCAAAATCAGTGACAATCTCTTGATGTCTGATAGAGTTACCAGCGATTTTGAGCGAGGCTTCAATACATTCGCGCACATCGATGGTTTTTACTTTTGATTCATCAAGACGGGCAAAGTTACGTAGGTTTAACACCATTTCCGTGATTTGCTCAACGCCAAAGAGTGAATCTTTAATCAGCTCTTTTAGCTCAGATGATAGGTCGTCGTCTTGGATTTCATCAGACGCACGGACAATATCTGCTAGTAACTTTTCAATTTTGCCATCAGATGCTGCCTCAGACTTAACGCCTTTTAATCCTTGTACCAGTTCAATCAGCTCTTCGTATTGCTCCGTCAACTGACCGATAATTTCTAAATTGTTTTGCACATAAGACAAGGGTGTATTCACTTCATGGGCGACGCCTGCCACCATTTGACCTAGAGTGGCCATTTTTTCTGACCGAATCAATTGCAGCTGGGAGTTTTTCAGCTCTTTTAGCGTGTCTTGTAGCTCAGCAGTACGTTCTTCAACTTTAATCTCTAACTGTTGGTTGATATTGGCAAGCTTACCTTCGTTAGATTGGATTCGATCTAATAGATCATTAATAGAGCCGTTTACCAGTCCAATCTCGTTTCGACCTTCAGAAAATTTAACTTCGCTCAGCTTATTGTATTGCTTATCGTTAATCAGATTTTCCGCTTGTGAGATTTTATCAGTGGTTTCTTTTAGCGGTTTGAAGGCTAAGAAAGTCAACATAAAATAAATCACGCCTGCTGTGATGAGTAGCGCCAATGCAATCCAGTTAATCAAGTTTTCACTAAGATTATCGGCGATGGCGTTAATTTCAGCATCAGGCTGGACAACGATAAGCTTCCAGTAGGTTTCAGGAATCTCAAAAACGTACGCTTGACTACCGTTGTAGTAGCTGTCTTTCGCCAGCGCAAAGCTCTGTAACAAGCGACTGTCCATGGCGTTCTGCTTGTTCTCACCGTTATTTAGATAAGCGGCGTAGTTGACGAGATAATAACCCTTTGCCGTACCGGTTTCTGCTTTATCAAGCGTGGTCAATACTTGTTGGATTTGCGGTGAGACGTTAGCAGCAACTTGCTCGATGGTCTCATTACGTTGGACATCTAAGAAATCAAGCACCGGTTGCCAAGCAGGGTCTGAGTTAATGACTTGTTTGATATCAAGCGGCGTACCGGTTTCTTCGTCAATATAGCTTAAGCGTTCAGGGTTAGAGGACGCGATAACTTTATCACTATTATCCAATAATAAAATGTAGCCTGAGCCCGAGCTTTCGCTTAACTTCACGATGTTTTCTTGTAGCTGGTTAAGGGTGAAGTTGACGGTACTGGCACCCCAAAACTGATTGTCACGCTCAATAGCGACGCCGCAGCTCATCGCAAGCTCGCCTTTGGTTTGGCTGGCGCGGACATGGTTCCAGATACAGCTCTCAGGTTTGAGCAGCTTCAAGACACTAAACCAATCTTCTTGATAATAAGGGTTAGCTGGATTTGGGTCGCTCAACACCGCTTGATAGTCACCATTTTGACGTACCATCAAGAAAGGATGGGTGGCGGTGTTTGCCCCAAGTGCCCCATTATCAGGCCAAATACCACCACTACCCAACAGGCTATAATCACGCTTATCAAAGGCATTGGCAGTACTGGCTTGTAAAATCGCTTCTTCTGGCGGCAACGTTTGCGCGCTCTGTTGTAGCAGTAACGCACTACGCATTACTCGATTGATATCAGCAGAGATGCTATTGACTGCCGTATTACCACGTTCCGCCACCAGCTTTGCTGATTCAAGACGGATTTTTTCGTAGCCTTCTTTATCAACAACATAGACGACAACTGCGAGTACGATTGCAAAAGCAATAAATAAAATAGTAGTCACTTGGGTACTAACTTGATTAAAAAAGCCAACTTTTTTGGAGGCACTCATGATGGTGATGGTCCTTGGGTGATAGTGACCACAAAAAAGACTGCCAATACAATTTAATGATTGCAATCAGTCGTGTGGTTATATGTAATTTTGATCAATATGATTTGTATATAACGGCAAAACACCTAGAAGTATAAAAGTTATGGCGATATAACTTAACCGACTGAATTGTCTGTGTGCTCATCACTTAAAAATTTATAGACAGCCATACTGTGCCTACAAATCATGAAAGATAATCAATCACAGATATTGGCCAGTTAATTGGTATGTTTAAGTGAGCGTTTGGACAATTTAGGTCGTTCAGGTAAGAAAAGGGAGATGTTCTATTGCATTTGTTAACAATACAGAAGCAATTTTATAATGACAATATTTTTTCTTTACTTACGAGTCGTTATCTTATTATTTTATATGACCAATTTATGCTTGGCATTGAAGTAATCTTGCATGAATCTGCTCTTGAAAAGTCAACTTAACGCACTCATCTAGCCGCTAACGTTATATAATGGTTCGGCCAAAACGTTGGCTTGATTTATGTGGCTGCTTTGCACTGACGTTTTTTGACGGGTAGCGGCGTGAGTAAGTAACCTTTGCCAGCATTACTAGCCACCATTGCTATCTACCTATTTTCTTATCATCTGAGTACAAAAAGACATCGCCTTATGACTATCTCTATCGCTTCATTGCACAGCACCGAATTCGCCGTTGGTCAACGTTATTTATCTGATACGGAGTCCGAGTTGGGCTTAGGTGTGGTCATCGATGTAGACGACCGATGTGTACATATTTTATTTCCGCAAAGTGAAGAGACGCGCGTCTATGCGAAAAACTCCGCGCCATTATCACGCGTGGTGTTCAAAGTTGGCGATAGCATTTATGACCAAGACGGCAAGTGCTATCTAGTCAATGCGGTTGATGAAGTGATGGGCGTGCTTAAATACGGTGTCGATGAACACGAGCGCGGCATTATGGAAACCCGTCTCGCTGCCAATATCACCTTGGCTAAGCCGCTTGAGCGTCTGCTAGCTGGTCGTATTGAGCGCGGTGATTGGTACGAGCTGCGTCAAGATATCTTGCGTATGCAATCGGCGCTTGCTGGTCATCCACTCAAAGGCATGATGGGCGCACGTGTCGATATCATTGAGCATCAGCTCTATATCGCCCATGAAGTTGGCAAACGTATTGCACCGCGTGTGTTGCTCGCTGACGAAGTGGGTCTGGGTAAAACCATCGAAGCGGGTTTGATTATTCATCAGCAGTTGTTAACGGGCAAAGCTGAGCGTGTGCTTATCCTAGTGCCAGACAGTCTACAATATCAGTGGATGATTGAGCTGCGTCGTCGCTTTAACTTAAATTTTGCGCTGTTTGATTTGGTACGTGCGGCAGCCATTAAAGAACACGATCCTGAACAAAATGTCTTTGCGACTGAGCAATGTATCATTGCTGGTATGGATCTATTGCTCGACCATCCTGACTTGTATGATCAAGCGATGGATGCAGGGTTTGATTTATTGGTCGTCGATGAGGCGCATCATCTGCATTGGGACGAGGCGCAAGGCGGCAACGATAAATATGACTTGATTGCTGACTTTGCCGAAGAGACGCCAGGGGTTATGCTACTGACAGCGACGCCTGAACAGCTTGGGGCACAAAGTCACTTTGCTCGTTTGCGTTTGCTCGATCCAGATCGCTTTGATGATTTGGATGAATTTATCGATGGCCAAGAAGCCTTTGCTGAAACGGCTGCTGTCGCTGGTGTGTTAATTGAAGATAAGCCTTTGAGTGACAGTCAAATTGCCGCCCTAAGCAGTTTGCTAGACATCAGCATGGATGAGTTGGCAACGATTAATGATGATGAAAAATTGCGTACACATGCGCTCAATGAGCTACTAGATCGTCATGGTACAGGCCGTATTTTATTCCGTAATACTCGTGAGAGTGTCAAAGGGTTTTATGGTCGTAGCAGCCAGCCGTATCCACTGGCATTACCTGCTGCATGGATAGACAGCTATCAAACCAATGGTAAATTGCGCGAGCAGCTATGGGGCGAAGAAAATCAACCTGATGGTGGCTGGCTAGAAGACGATCCACGTGTGCCATGGTTGATTGAAATTTTGCGCGGTGAGCTTAAGCACAAAAAAGTGCTATTGATTGCCCGTAGTGGCGCGACCGTTGAGAGTTTGGAGGCGGTATTACGTCTGCATGCAGGCATTAAGACAGCTATCTTTACTGAGCAGATGACATTGCTTGAGCGTGACCAAGCAGCGGCATTCTTTGCCGACAGTGAAGGCGCACAGATATTATTGTGCTCGGAGATTGGCTCAGAAGGTCGTAATTTCCAGTTTGCCAGCCAGTTGATACTATGGGATTTACCTGCCAATCCAGATACCTTGGAGCAGCGTATCGGTCGCTTAGATCGTATCGGACAAACACAACAAATTATGCTGCACGTGCCTTATGTACAGGGCACAGCGCAAGAGCGATTGTATCACTGGTATCATGATGCGCTGAATATGTTTAATCAGATTTCACCGACCGCGCAGAGCGTACAAGAACAGTATATCCAAGAGCTTAAGCCGATGCTTGAAGGGGCGGATACTGACGCTAATCGTACGATTCTGCAAAGTATTATCGAAGAAGCACAACAGACGCGATTGGGGCTAGAGGCGCAGCTACAAGCGGGTCGTGATCGCCTATTAGAATATAACTCGTGCCGTCCCCGTGTCGCTGGTCGTATCGCGGACGCCATGCGTGATTTTGATGGTCATAATCTATTGCCGCAGTTTATCGAGCGCTTTTTTGCCTCAGCCAATATTGATCACAATATCCAGCGCGATGGTTCGTGGGTGATTGCTCCGATTGATAGCACCGAGATTAGTGATTATATCGATGGCCTGCCACTTGGTGATGAAGACGGTATGACCTTGACCTTTGAGCGTGAGCAAGCACTCCAGCGCGAAGATATCGAATTCATCACTCATGAGCATCCATTGATGCGCGCTATCTATGAGCTGGCGAGTACCAGCACCTTTGGTAATACCACGGTTGCGATGCTAAAAAGTTCTGCTGTGCCACAAGGTATGGTACTGCTCGAAGTGAATTTCCGCGTTGAAGCGATTGCGCCAAGATTGCTCAATTTGCCAGCGACGTTGACGACACAAAATATCCGTGTGTTTATCAGTGAGCAAGGCAGTGATTTATCCGCCCGTATCAGTGCCGATATGATCATGCCGCATATTGAGCGTCTGGATAAAAACCGTGCCCGCCAAGTGATTAAAGTACGCGGTGATGTGATTGAGCAGCGTTATTATGAAGCCGAAGACATTGCCCGTCAGCAGCTTGCTGAGATTGGTGAGCAGGCGAGCGCCCGCTTTAGCCAACAGTGGTCACGTGAAATCAAACGCTTAAAGCACCTACAAACCATCAATCCTAACGTCCGTCCTGCAGAGATTGAGCGTCTTGAGCAACTAAAAGCCCAAGGCGAGCAAGCCTTGAGTAATTTATCGCTAGTGCCAGATTCTATCCGCGTGCTAGTGGCAGTAAAACCATAAGTTAAAAGTCTGATATAAAAACGAGTTGTCTAATCGTCTCGTTTTTTTGTTCATTTATCATAATTGATATTAGGGTCTGTTGAACATTCAAATATTAGGACTGCTGATCGCTAAAATCGCATCAAACGTTTTATCAAATCAGGCGTAAACCGACGATAATGTCGAGACCTTAGCTAGGTTTACAACAACGTTTGGGGTGATTTTAGCATCAGCCTTTCAGGGCAGGGCTATTTTTTGCCAATACATGGCGAAATTGTCTACCCTAGAACGACTAGGCGTCAAAAATTTCACTGCGTATTGTCTAAAAAATAGCCACTGCCAGTACCACATTTGAATGTTCAACAGACCCTATGTGCTTTATTCGCTAAGTTAGTGCGTTAGAAGGATACTGGTGGATACATCGCCATTATCTAGTCAAAGCTCGCAATTTTGGGTAAGATGTTGACCTTCTTGCCGAATAATGAATGTTTAATCATCGCGATACTTCATCGGTATTTTTTGTTCTAAAATCTCTCTTGTGTATTTTCAGCAAGTGATTTCATATTATTTTACATTCAACCGCAAAGGATCTTGCGCGATATCATATTGATATCGTTGGGTGCATGTTTTTAGATGCTCATTTTTAGATGCGTAGCGTTTTTGATAAAAATAAGGAAACATATCGTCATGTCCGATTATTCGCAACTGATTGATGAGCTGCTGACTACGGTGGCGCTTATCGAGGTCACCCCTGATGTCTTTGAGGGTAAAAGCCATGATTATGTTGGCAGTCGTATTTTTGGTGGACAAGTCCTGGCCCAAGCCATCATGGCAGCGGCGCATACACTAGATAAAGACAAACCCTGTCACTCACTACATGGGTATTTTTTGCGCGGTGGGGACATCACTCAGCCCGTCATTTATCAAGTGCGCCGCCTACGTGACGGTCGTAGTCTGTCTGCGCGTGAAGTGACCGCAATTCAATATAAAGAAGTGCGTGGCAAGCCACCAGTTGAGCAAGTAATATTTTCAATGATTGCTTCATTTTCACCGATGGAAGAGGGCTTGGAGTATCAAGAAGATATGCCAGTCTATCCGCCGCCTGAAGATTTGCTCGCCGAGCAGGATTTAAAAGAAGAGTATGTCGGTAAAGTGCCAGACGCGCTCAAAGCCCGTTTTATGCGCCGTCGTCATGTTGAGATTAAGCCAGTCAAACCGCGCGATCCGATTCATCCAGAGCCAATGAAACCTAAACAGGCGAACTGGTTGCGCATTCGTGAGCTTGGTAAGCAGCCCATTGCTATTCAGCAAGCACTATTGGCATTCTCTTCTGATTTTTATCTGGTGGGAACCGGCCTGATGTCGCATGGTGTCAGCTTTATGACCAGCGGCTTACAAGCGGCCAGTATCGATCATTCGATGCATTTTCATCGCAATTTTGATTTAAATAATTGGCTATTGTACGACATGTGGAGTGATACCACGTCTAATGCTAAGGGCTTAAACCATGGGCAGTTCTGGCAAGATGGTAAGCTGGTGGCCACTGTGCAGCAGGAAGGATTGATGCGCTTGCGAGTGCCAAAGTCTTAGCTTATTCTGTATTTATGAGCATTAAATAAAAAGCGACTTACTATTTATGATGAGTCGCTTTTTTTATGGCATACGAGATGGTTGTTTAATCAGTTGGTTTGAGCATAATTGGTGTGGAGGCATGGATTATATGATTATTCTAAAATCTTAACCATCGCGCGTGGCAATCCAAGCGTTGCCTGAGCATCATTAGCATTTAACCAATGAATATTAATCTCTGCTGCCTGTAAGGCTTCGGTCATTTCGGCAGTTTGCGTAGCATTTAAAGTCAGGGACTGCGGCGTCAAATACCAATGGAAGTGGGTCAGTGAATGTTTGATTGGCGCATCATCAAGCAAGGTCTTGCTGATAGGCGCTGCTACTAATTTATTCTTTATCAGCCACTCATTGATGATCTGCTCAGCAGTGGTAAATTCTGCTTCATAAATTTTTTCATTGCTAGTAACTTTTAATGGTTTATCATCGCTGACTTCTGATTTTTTAGCAGTTGTTTTGCCATTTACTTTACCGTCAATTTTTTCAACAAACTGCAAAGGCAAACTCCACAGTCCGCCCCAAATACCGTTATCAGGGCGCTGTAGCCATAAAATATCTTCATCAGAATTTTTAATTAACAGTGCATTGCTAAACTTGCTGGGCTTTGGTTGCTTTTTTGCTTTGACTGGATAATCCGTCTCGCGACCTTGCGCATGGGCTAGGCAGTCTTCCTCTAATGGACACAAAAGACAAGCAGGTTTGCTACGAGTACACAACGTTGCGCCCATATCCATTATCGCTTGCGCAAATAATCCTGAGTCATCGACAGGCGTTAAACGCTCCGCCAATGCCCATAGATCTTTGGTCGTGGCTGACTTGGTAATATCGCCGTCAATCGCTGCCCAACGTGTGATTACTCGTTTAACGTTGCCATCGCAGATGACGCCATAATGATGTAATCCCATTGCCATAATCGCGCCAGCAGTCGATGGGCCAACTCCAGAGATTGCTTCCCATCCTGCGAGTGTCTGTGGAAACTCGCCCGTTTCATCGATTACTTCGACTAACTGCTTGGCACCTTTATGCAAATTACGCGCGCGTGCATAGTAGCCAAGTCCTGCCCAATGCTCTGCTACGGTATTCCATTCTGCTGCGGCTAAATCTTGCACAGTCGGAAACGATGCCATAAAGCGCGCAAAGTAGGGCAGTACGGTAGTCACTTGCGTCTGCTGGAGCATGACTTCAGATAGCCAAACAATATAAGGGTTGGGCGTGTCAGTCTGGTGTTGTTGCCAAGGTAAGTCATGGCGACCATTTTCGGCAAACCAATCGAGTAGGCGCGGGGCAAAGGAGTTTAGAGATGTTGTAGAGTGATTAAAGTTGGTTTCAGAAGGTATAGAGTTGGCAGTTAGCTGGGTCATAGGCTCTTATATTTGGTTTTTTGAAGGTAAACAATTATACCTGATATACGTATTTGCTACGACCCAACTTTGGCGCCATGCCATTAAATAATATAATAAAAATAACTACTTAACGATATCGAATAGCAGGAGGTTATTGATTACCTGCTTAATATATTCATCATTATGTATATCGCTGATATAATCATATTTGCCTAAACTAATCTTAATATGCCTTTGCACTTCTTGTCGTTCAATAGTACTACTTGGTAGGTCTAGAAAAGAATTTACAAAATACTTGTCAAATGCAATCGAGAAAAGATTTTTGACGGACAAATCATTAAGGATGTCAGACCTAGAATACGGTTGCCTCATATCTAACCTAGTGCCTCTGATAAAATTTGAAAATTTAGTCGGATTTATATGTCTTGTTACGATTTGATTTAGTAAATCTTTATCCATCATATAAACAAATGATAGAAAGACCACTAAAATCTGTTCAATAGTCAATGATTTACTCCGCTCAATATTTTCAAATACTACTAGAGTCTCTATACAGCGGACGATTTGCTCAATATTTCGTAGAGACAGCGTACCAACATCAAGAAAGGTTGGAATCTCATAGATAAATTCGTTGTCTTTAAAGTCTTGAGGAATTACCCTGCTAGCTTGAACTGTCGCTTTAAAATAAGTGACGTTATTCTCAATTGATCTGCCTTCAACATCTTTGATGGTCGTTGGCAGGTTAACTTGATATTTAAAGAATTTATAAAGGTAGTCGTGTGAGTTGGTTTCATTGCCATAACTGTGTTTAATAGTGGCTTTTAGCTGTTCCGCATTGGTAATTAATATAATTTGCACATTATCTACATCGAACACATGCTTGATGGTTTCTAACATCATTACTGCAAAGTCTGGACGACAACGATCGAGCTCATCAATAAGTAAAATGATAGGGTTTGTGGAAGCAATATCAGATAGAGCGTCACGCAATGTCGATAAATTCTTTTCCGCTTCTACTTGGTCTTTAATCATAGACTCAAGTGATTGGTCGATAAGAGATTTTGACCCATCCTTTATTTCTTCCATTCCATCTGCTAGTGCGTCAGGAATATCTGCCGCATATCTACCGAATGCAAATCCTAATCCTGCTTTGAGACCTATACCAGAAATAAGCCTTAAGTAAGGAACTGCATTTTTTATAAAATTCTTGCGCTTTTCGTCTTTTTCATCGTAGAAACTAGCCACCTCAGCTATAAGGGTTAAAAGCGGTTCATTGGCATGATCAGCTTGAAAAGCATTAACGTAACCAACTTTATAATTGTTGGTGTTATCTGCTTCAATGAGATTTTTAAGTTTGAAGCAAAACTCGGTTTTGCCTGTACCCCATTTACCATCAATAATCATTGGGGAAACATCAATTGCAGAATCTAATAGCTTAATGATTTTTTCAGCGATAGGCTTACGTGTGAATTCATCTCTGCTGGAAAAAGTTAACTCTTTCATTACGCTGTAATCTGTCATTAAGCACTCTCTATATTTATAATTCTGATATACGATACTTATGTTATACAGATAATACAGACATAAAAAAAGCCCATAAGGGCTTTTATATAGGCAATAGTTTTTTGAGTAATGAGCCTTGAACCAAACCTACTTCCGATTCTTTCGAGTTTTCAAACGACGCAAACGCTTCTCTTCTTCTTTAGCAATTCTTTTTTCTTCTGTAGCGAGTCTTTGTTCAGCGACCACGAGTTCTTCAGCCTCGGTCATTTCTGGCGTTTCTAACGTAATGCGCCCAATTTTAGCGCTACGTAATTCATTCACGAGAATCTCAGACATGCGGTACGTATCGACTTTATTACCCGAACGTACACAGCCGCGATTACGTCCCGCCACTTCAAAAAACTCCCAATCTGTCTTAGGTAATTCTTCAATTTTATAGCGAGTTTTTAGCAGCTCAGGATAGGCATGCATCAAGTACTCAGCGGTGTAACTGGCCACATCAGCGAAGTCGAAAGCGGTATCACGAATACCACCAGTCGCTGCCAAGCGATAGCCAGAGTGTTCGTTTTCGACTTTTGGCCATAGCATACCTGGCGTGTCATAGAGCATGATGTCATCGTCAAGCTTAATCAGCTGCTGTGACTTGGTCACGGCTGGCTCGTCACCTGTCTTTGCCACAGCGCGTCCCGCTAAGGTATTAATCAAGGTGGATTTACCAACGTTTGGAATGCCCATAATCATGGCTTTAATCTGACGACCCGTGCCGACTTTATTGGGCACCAGTTGTTTACAGATGGCGATGATACGTTTCACATCGTTGGCTTTCTCGGTATCGCAAGCAATGGCTTTGACACCGCTTTGCTGCTCAAGATATTCCATCCACGCTTGGGTCAATTCTGGATCAGCAAGGTCGGCTTTGTTCAGGATTTTGATGACAGGTTTTTCGCCGCGCAATGCCGCAACCATTGGGTTTTCACTACTATAAGGGATGCGCGCATCGATGACCTCGATGACCAAATCCATCTGCGGCATGATTTCTTTGATTTCGTTACGGGCTTTGTTCATATGCCCAGGGAACCACTGAATACTTACTCTCTTATCCATCTGCTTTCATAACCTTTTATAAAAAATGCTAAAAGTAAAACTATTTACGTTTACTTTCTAATGGTGTCCAGTTTACTACAGAACCACATTGCTCACGCCACAATTTCACTTAACCAGATTTGTCATTACACCTAATTTTGGTTTGCTATTTCCTCGTGCGCGGGTGGTAATGGGGCAAGATAACCAATTAACAGTATCAAGCTACCTGCACCAAGGAAGGATATCACTCGCCAAATCGCCTCAGTCTGTGACAAATCGACCAACACCAATTTGAGCACAACGATACCCAACAGCCCGATGCCCATAAACCAAAGCGCGCGCTGCCAGTAGCGACTGGCGATGATGGTGGCGACTAATGCCAATAGCGTCCATAAAATGGTTAGCCCCGTCTGTACTTGCTCGCTACTCCATGCGTCTGTAGTCCATAGCGGTGTAGCGATAAAGGCGTGTAGCGTCCTGACCAACATGCTAGATATCAACCAAAAACTGATAAGCCCCAATACAATTAGTAAAGTATTAGTGGTGAATATACGCTTGGATTTGACGTCGGTATTTGATGCAATGTGCCCCTCATTGCGGCGATGTTGGCTCATGTAATATAGACTACAACCAACGAATAGCACGAGCCATGAGGTAATGTCGTATAAATTTAGCAGTGGGAAGTAGGGCAGTCCCCAGATCACGCCATCATAAGACCAGTTGGTAATGACGACCCAAAATAAGGCGATAGATGCGAAGATAGCCGCGCAGCTTAATAGCGCTTGTTGCCAATCAAACCAGTACAGAAAACCTTGATTTAACACTTCATGTGTTTGCGTGTTTTGCTGACGATAACCGGAATCACGATAGCTGAACCATAATCCTGCTAATATCAAAACGGCTGGAATCAAGATAGCTATCACCCCAGCTGAATCTGCGAGTCCATAATGAGCTGCGGCAGCGATGACTAAAATTCCAGCGCCCAACCAGCTCGCGCCATCGTAGCGTGACAATTCTGAATGCTCGTACCATGTCTTTAACCACAACTGTCCGATGACCAACCCACCAATGATTAGGCCAGTAAATAACAACCAATCTGCTGTCTGCCATGCTAAATGGAATTCGAATTTTTGCGGTAGCTGTAGAACAAGCATTAGACAAAACACCACTAATAAGCCGTGACTAAACTGTCTGGTCTCTGCCCACGAGCGATAACGATTGATGACCCAGTAAGTACCCAAGCTGATGAGTGCTGCGATTGCAATCAAAGTCGTCGTTGCTAACTGCCAACTGGTAAACCATTGATTAAAATCAAGCAGCAATACTTGTAGTAGCCAAGCCATAGCAGTAAAAGTTAAAAATCGTATTAATAGAGGACTGCGCCAAACAATGTTAAAGACTTTGCTTTGGCTATTGATTGAGGTTAGCCATTGCTGGGCGGCTTGGGTGCTGATACCCAGTGCATTGGCGTAGGTTAATATCGAATCTGACGTGGTGGTTTGCTCTTGAGAATGTGTTGAGGGATTATCTAAGCCACCGTTTAAGTCGTCGTTCAAACTATTATTTAGGATAGCCGGCGAGTTGCTAGCGCGTAAAATAAACACAGTGGTTAGATAAGTAATAGCCGAAATGGTTAAGGCCAATGTTTGATAGTCTTGAACGGCAAAGACCACCTTTATCATCAACATGCCTATACTGATTAGCTGCAATAGTAAACCAAATAACACTGACCAAGCGCGTAGCGAGCGCCGTCCGAACCACACCAGTGCCAATCCTTGTACCGACCAGCCAAAAGCAATCCATTCAGCATCGAATGCCAGCGGAATGACCAATGCCAAAAAGCCAAAGCCTAATGCCAACATGCCCTCGGTAATTAAAGCATAACGCTGACTGCGCTGGACAAACACCCAGCCAAGTCCCAAATAAATGACTGCTAAAACTGCGCTAGTAATGGTTAAAGAGTTAGGAATGTCATCTAATAAGGCAGCAAATAAGCCAAATGCCAATATCGGTACTGAAAACAGTAAGCCCGTATCAATGGGAAATACATAGCCGTTATTTTCTGAATGGATTTTGCCCGCGTTATCTTTGTTGTTTGCATTATCTATATGAGAGGAGTTTTTTTCATTGAGAATGTTATAGGTGATGATTTGCTGTGCGTAGCGAATGACGACAAACAGATAAAGCAGTAAATGTAAGGTAACCAATATCACCAATGACCAACGCTGCGTTTCAATGACAGCGCTCAAATCATCACTCATGCCCCAATAGTAAGCCAGTCCAAATGTCACGACCACACCGAATAGGTTGAGTATCTTCCAAGGGCGGTAATGCGCGATAATCGCAATCGTCACGTTCAAAAGTAAATAATAGCTGAACAATGTCACTAAGCTGCCGGTATCGTTACCAGTCAAGATAGGCGCAAAGAAGCCACCCGATAACGCCAACAAAGCCAGAGGAAAAGCGTTTTGACGTACGGCGAGGGCAATGGTAATGGCGGATAACAATCCGAGTCCAATAAAGCTCGGTAAACTTGGGATAATTTGATAGACGCTATAAGCAAAAAAGGTGCTCAAATAAGCAATGGCTAAACCTGCACCTTGTAAAGTAATCCCATACGAGAAACGTTTTGCCGTTAGTTTTAACCCCAGTCCTGCCAATCCAAGTCCTGCGATGCCGATAGTCATGAGCTTTGCAGTAATCGAAATCTCTATATACTCGCTCAGCAAGCGTAGCAGTAGCACCACACCTACTAGCAATACCAAGACGCCAACACGCACGACCAAATTACCACCGAAGAACCAGTTTTTAATTGAATGAATCAATGAAGTAACGATAGGCAGTGAGCGTTCATCAGGCTCTATCGGTGCGCTTGGTTTCGCTACCAGTGTGTTGTTTTTTGTGGTTATTGAGGCGTGATTATTTATAGGTTTATTATCAGAGACGTTTGGGGTTGCCTGTGTGATGAGACTTGCAGTAACCATGGGAAGTGGGGGCGGCGATGGAGGTGACGTACTATCGGTAGACAAATTTTGTGAAGCAAAACTTGTCTCTTTAGATGTGCTGTCTTCATGAGAAGTCTCGTGCGCATAAACGCTTTCATCAGCCGAACGAGTCAGTGAAGATGCCATACTATGGTCTTTTTGCTGCTCAAGCTCCGCTTGCAGCTTTATCACATCACGGCGCAAATGCTCGATTTTTCGAGTTATTCTAGTATATAACGCGACAATCACAATCAATAAAACTGTAAAAGCCAGCCACCCCAATTGGGTCACTAATAGATATAACATCCTCGTCACTCAATCCAGCTTATAGTAAAGTGATAATGACCTGATTTGCTCAGAAGTACAAGACTGGTCTGATTACTCATCTAAGAGACAGTGGAGAAAACGAGACTCAAAATAAAAGGGCAGCTTAATAGTTAAGCTGCCCTTTTTGATGATCTTTATACCAAAATATTCTTTATGCTAAATTGGCTTTCATAAACTCAAGCATGTTTTCCCAGCTTTGCTTAGCAGCGGCTTCGTTATAGCCAAGATCTACTTCATTTTTAGCAGCGCGCTCATCGGCATGTGGGTTGGTAAATCCGTGCTTAGCATTGTCATAAACGTCGATAGTGTAGTCAACGTCTGCTGCATCTAGCTCTGATTTTAGACCTTCGATTGCCTCCATTGATACCATCGAGTCATCACGACCATGAGCGACTAATACTTTGGCTTTGAAGTTCTTGTCTGCTGGCTGTTTCGCTGATGGGTTGCCATGGAAAGTTGCCACCGCTTTTAGTGGCATACCATCACGCGCCATATCGAGGACGACTTTACCACCGAAGCAGTAACCGATTGCCGCTAACTTATCGCCATCGACTGCCAACTGATCACTGAAATCATTGAGGATCAAGCGGCAGCGCGCCATTAGCATATCTTGATCTTCTAATACTTGTTCCATCCACATATTTGCTTGGGCTGCATCTGTGGTTAGTTTGCCTTCGCCATAGACATCCATAGCGACTGCTGCATAACCTGCTGCTGCCAAGCGTTCGACCACTGATTTTGGATGTTCGACCACGCCCCACCATTCTGGAGCCACTAAAATGCCTGGCACTGCCGTATCGTCTGATGCATTTTCTGGTAGCGCCACATAGCTAATAAGTTCGATGCCATTTTCGGTAGTGCTGATTAATTCGAAAGTCTTAATTGACATATTATTGTCCTTTTTTATGTTGTGAGTTTTATTTATTTGTCATTGTAATAGTTCGTTTTTCTAACTTGTACTACCTTAACGCCCATAATCAGCAAAAACAGCTATAATAGTGTAACGCTCTTTATCAAAATGTCTCTTTATAAAAAATCGACTACAATGCTATGACTATTAACTTGTTAAATCAATCTGCTGCCAATTTAAACGCTGATGCTGTTCAGCCGTTGAAATCAGACCCAATCGTGAGCTTGTTTCCTGACAGCGAATCAAATGAAACGTCTGAGACATTACGCCCACAATTTTGGGAACGCTTTACGCTGGCAGAGTTAAACCATAGCGAATGGGAGGCGTTGTGCGATGGCTGCGGCAGTTGCTGTTTGATTAAGTATATCGATGAAGATGAGAATGGCGATGTGGACGAGGAGTTGGTCGAATACACCGATGTCACCTGCCAGCTGATGGACTGTGCGACGGGCTATTGTCAGCACTATGACACGCGCCAAGAACATGTTCCCGATTGTATTCAGCTGACCATGGAAAATTTGCCGCAAATGATGTGGCTACCATCGCACTGTGCTTACAAGCGCTTATATAAAGGACAAAACCTGCCGAGTTGGCATCTGTTACTGACCCAAAATGCGGTAGAGACTCAGCAGAAAATGCGCGCTGTCAATGTGGGCGTGGCAGGTCGCTGCGTCTCTGAAATTGGTATGTCTGATGAAGAGATGGAAACGCGGGTGGTAACGTGGGTTAAGCCGTAGTTAATTATTTGCTGATATAAAGGGTTATGATTTAAGGGTTGGAATATGCATAAAATTTGCCTTACAACAAGTTTGATATTCAGTGCTGCTTTTTTGTCAATCGGCTGCTCAAATATATCTCACTTGTCTGAGACTAATTTTCCTACTCCTCAAACGGTTCAAGCTATACCTGTAAAGGGTATGTCAGCACCAGTGACTGCTCCTAAATCAGCTGCAATGGTTATTGTCAACTGGCAAAAGATAGAGGCAGCCGCAGATAAAAAATATGAAGACGAGCCATTGGCTGATTATTATCTGAATATTTTATCCGAGGAAGAAAGGAATGGTGCTCCTTGGTTTTATGCACAAGATTTTAATGTTTCTATTGAAGAGGCGCAGCGTCGATTATTATTGCAAAGGATTAGCTTGCCATTAAATGAAGCAATTTCAGAGCAATTAGGCGCGAATATTGCGGAATTTTATTATGATAACAATGACCCTGATGAGTTTTCTATTAGAATGACGACACTAACCAAAGTTAAAGCCGTCCCGCCAAAATATGTGTATCACTTTAAGCAAAAGGAATTTGAAAATTATTCCTTTCCTATTTATATCCAAGCCATTAGTGATAAAATGCGTCAGCTGATTGTTGCAATACAAGAAAAAGCGTGGCCTGAGGTATTAAAGCGTTATCCTGACGCTCAAAGTATTGGCTTTAGCCCAATGACCAATACTATTAATGTTACGATTTACCGCCCAACACCCAATGAAACCGAGCGCCAACGTATAGAGGCTGAGTTGAATGATATTCTCGATTATTTGGTGATGGTTGAATTTACACAACATCGGATAACTACGCTTTAATGATGAGTACTATTTAATATATGATCAATACTATTACTGAGACGCTTGAGCCGCAGATTGGGCTTGTGCCTCAGCGCTTGCTTGCGAATCAGCCAAGGGCGGAATAGGAATGCCTTGGCGAATTTGCGTAGAAAATTCGCGACTGTTAATACCTGATTCTAGATTAGATTGATTGTCAAATCCGCGAACTTTTGGATTGATATGGGTGCGCTCGTACCAAGTGTCCATCGACCAGTTTTGCTCGCCTTGCTGTTCTGCATTTAATTGGGAATTGGTATCGAGCATACCGACGTCATAGAGATAGTTTGGTAGCCAGCCAGAGACCCAAATTCGGTAATCCCACGGCAGACGGTCGCCGCTGACCAGCCGCGCCATATAAAAGATAATATTGGTACAGTTACTGGTCAAGGTGTTATACCACGCAGGTTGTGCATTTAGCTCATCGGCAGCGGTTAGATAAGACTCAAATAATGACTTGACCTCGCGTTGCTGCAAATGGCTAACCGGCAATAGATAAACTTGCTCACCGCGTTTATTCGTCCGCGTATAGATAATATCGCGCTCTTCGGCCGCAATCAGGCTCAGCTCATAACGTCTAAAAAATCCTGCGAGCGCCGAAAAAGACTCGCCTTGTTCTTTGCGAATCTCAAACGAGAAAGCGAGCGGTCTATCATCTTCAAAACGAAAGCTCACCAAAGTATGGGCAATTAGTGGCCCCATCCAATAAGAGTTCGCCACATCGATGCCAGACAATTTTGACATATCAATCGTCCGCGTCTCCCAGCGTGCCGTCGCGTCGTCTTCGGTATGCCAATCAAAGTTGCGGACATTAGTGAGCGTAATTAAATCTGAATTGTTTGGATCACGCTCATAAGTGATTTTTTGGCTGACTTCTGGCATCCAGTCGCGTTGTTGCTGGGGTTCGATAGACATAAACCAGCCAGCACCTAAGCACCAAATCGCCGCGTATAGTCCGATTAGCCATTTGACCTTTGTTTGCTGAGTCGTGGTTTTTTTGCCGCTAGCTTGTCTGTCCGCCGTTATATTCTGAGATGCTTGCTTAGCATCAATTGTCCAATAACGCATAAAAAACAAAGCGCTAAGCACGCCAATAATGACGATAGTTGCCAGCCACGTTATAGCTGAGCGCGCACCAAACTGATACCAAATCGCCAGTAGTAACCAGACTGCTGATAGCAATAGTGTGACGGCGATAAAAAACCGCACAAGACGATGTCGCCACTTATGTTTTGGCGGCTTACTGTCTGATGATGCATTCTCTAAGTCATGATTTGTAAGACGACTGTTTGCCGCAGAGCTGTGCGAACCAATCGAGAGTAAGCGAGAAAAAAGGGAACGTAGCGACATAGGATTTTTTTTGATGAGTAAAGGCTTTGACCATAGCAAAGTTTATAACACACTGACAGTACAATTTGAGTGAATTTGTCGTTGAATGTCTTTGAGCCTTGCGATAAAGTGAAGCTAATTTAAACTGGTCTATGTATTTATTTATCATAAACGACTGGTTTTATTTAGTACTTTAATCCCCATCTACATTTTTACGATATTAATGTTTTTACGATATTAATTACCATTAACTAAAGAGGTTAAATCACACCACCATGTCTGACGACACTCCCAGCCCGAGTAGTTGGTCGATGCGCGGCTTAAAACGCTGGCTATCGACCGCCCCCGAAACCCGTGATGAACTGATTCGTTTGGTACAGGATTCGCGCCAGTTCTTAGAGCCTGATACTGTGGACATGCTAGAGGGCGTGCTCGATCTGCCTGCGACACAAGTGCGCGAGATCATGACGCCGCGCCCGCAAGTGATTGGTATCCACGAAAGCACCAGCCTTGCTGAAGTGATGGATATCATCCTTGAAACCACTCATTCGCGCTATCCCGTCTTTGACAGTCAAGATGATGATGCGGTCATTGGTATCTTATTGGCCAAGGATTTGATTCCTATTCTCGTCCATATGGTGCGTGACCAAGAAGATAAAATCGACAGCAGACGTCTAAAAGATTTGGTACGTCAGCCGCTTTATATTAGTGAGACTGCGCGTTCTGATACCTTACTGCGCTCACTACAGCGTACCCAAGTGCATATGGCGATTGTTGTCGATGAGTTCGGTAACTTTGGCGGAGTGGTCACCATGGAAGATTTACTCGAGGAAATCGTTGGTGATATCGTCGATGAGCATGATGACTTCGATGAAGACAGTGATATTAATAATATCATCGCTGATCCCGACAAACCAAATACTTGGCGTGTGCAAGCGTCGACGGTCATTGAAGACTGTAATGATGAGCTTGGCAGTCGTTTTGATGATACCGATGTCGATACGATGGGCGGTCTGGTCATGCAAGCACTTGGCTTCGTGGGTGATCTGGAAGGTGAGAGCGTCATAATAGATGACTGGAAAATCACCATTACTGATGTCGAAGGACGTTTTATCCAAAACCTAGAACTGACCAAAACGAATCCTGAGCAGCACCTATTGATAGGCAGTCATTAATGTATTTTGGACGTTATTGTCATACATGCCATTCATAAGTTTTATAACGCACTGATAATTTTTATAAAAACACGATTGCGGTCGTGTTTTTTGCTGTCTGTCATTCACTTTCAATAGCCACTTTTAGCAGTCACTTTTTTTACTACGCAAATTTACCCATTGATTGACGCAGACTGGTATCATGGGCGGGTTTGATTTTTAGACGCTGTATTTATACCAATCTTATATAGTCAGTGAAAAGTAATGTCGATACATCACGCACTGCTGGTATCAGTTTTTCTTGCTTGCTGTGCCTGTGCAGATAGAAGCTACAAAAAATTGATATCAGCAGTATCGTCGCGTTTTTGGGGTATCTTGACTATATTTATAAGACGATGGTATTTATAAGAAGATGGTATTGAAAAGATAGGGCGTTTATAACCATTGAGCCAGCTTTAGGTTAAATATCGACTGAATACTAAACATGTAACATTTTAGATAATATGGTTTTGGATAACTGCTATGCGTCTGTCTACTGTTGATTTGCAAAAACGTCTGAACCCCGAAAAACCGAAGGGTTTGCCTATGGGGCTGGCCATATTGATTGCTTGGTTGGCAGGGGCAATATTTATTTTTGCGCTCGCGCCTTATGGTATTTGGCCAGTAGCACTGGTATCGCCAGCGATTTTATACGCGCTATTGATGCCTGAGATGACAGGTCGCCGTGCCTTTATCATTGGTCAAGCGTACGGTACGGGATTGTGGTGTGTGGGTGCGTTTTGGCTGTATACCTCTATCCATGTCTATGGTGCGACGCCCGCATGGCTGGCGCTGATTATGATTGCGTTGATGGGTCTGGGCATGGGCTTGTTTCATGGCTTTTTGGCGTTAATTTTTAATCGATTAGTTGGCAAGCAGCCCTTGGCTTTTGCGGCACTTTGGGTGTTGCAAGAGTGGATGAAGACTTGGCTGTTTACCGGTTTTCCATGGCTGTTCGTCGGCTATGCCTTTACCGAGCAGTATTGGCTGTCGTCATTAGCACCTGTTGCTGGCGTTTTTGCGGTTTCTTTCGTGGCCATATTACTGGCTGCAAGTACCGTTGAGCTCTTGCGTCGTCGTCGTGGTTATATGGTTGTGACTGCCGCATTACTTGTGGTGAGTGTTTCATTGTGGCTGATTAATCCGCAATGGACAAAACCAAAGGGCACGCCTGATTTATCGGTATCGCTGATCCAAGGCAATATCCCACAAGACCTAAAATGGCTGACCGAATATCAAGTAGAAACCTTAAAAATCTATGCAACCTTGACACGTACCGAGTGGGGGCGTGACATTGTTTTATGGCCTGAATCCTCGATTCCAATGTTTCAGACCGAAGCCGTTGGCTTTATAAACGAAATGGTCAAAATGGCCAAAGAGACTGATACCACATGGGTCACAGGCATCCCTTATAAGGATGAAGCGGCATTTGATGCTAGTACAGATAAATATCCACCATTTTATAATAGCGTGGTTGCATTGGGTGCACAGGCAGAAGGATTGTATAAGAAGCAACGCCTCGTGCCATTCGGTGAATATATTCCATTTGAAGGCCTGCTCGATATCCTGCCTAACTTAGCTGGTAGCCAAGACATCATGAGCTATAGCCGTGGTAGTGATCAGCAGTCACCATTACGTGTACGCGGGCATAATTTGGGTGCAGCTATCTGCTATGAAGTTGCTTATCCTGATACCACCCGTAAAAACGCGATTGGGACTGACTTTTTGTTGACTATCTCAAACGATGCATGGTTTGGCACATCGGCAGGTCCACTGCAACATCTACAAATGGTACAAATGCGCGCGCTTGAGAACGGTCGCTGGTTTATGCGGGCGACCAACACTGGCGTGACGGCTATTATCGATCATAAAGGGCGTATCGTCGAGCGTGCACCGCAGTTTGAACGCACCGTATTACGCGGTGATGTTCAGGCACGGGTAGGTAACACACCCTTTATGCGCTTTGGTAATTATCCGATTTTGCTCATTATTGCGCTCTTGTTATTATTGAGCTATCTTGGCAAGCGCGAGACTCCTCGAGGCCGTTCGATGAGCTAATTAATTAGAATGATACATGCTAAGTTTCGCAATTTTTCGATAATAAACCCTTTAAATAGTTAAGGGTTTTAACAAATGGGCATAAATTGCGATATAATAGCCAAATATTTCAAATATTCTGTGCAAGGTGGATAAGGTATGTCAGAAGATATCGTCAACAACAATCCAAAAAAAGAGCTGTTGTATGCTTTAGGCGGCGTTGGCTTATTTTTAGCGATTGTATTACTCATTGGTGTCTCAGCATTCTTGCGTCCAGCAGGAGAGCATATTACGGCTGACACGACAGAAAGCTCAGCCGCTGCTGATGAAGCAGAAGCAGTGGCTGCTGAAGATGCGGCTCCAGCTGAGGCAGACGCCGCAATCGCAGAAGAAGCGACCGCACCTGCAGCAGATGCAACCGTAACACCAGCGACAGATGCGGATAGTGCGGTCGTTACTGCGGAAGCAGGTACAGCGACCGCCTCTGGCACAGTAAGTCAAGCGGCAGTTGCTGATGCTGATTTGATAGCTGAACAAGCAGATGGTGATCTAGATGCGGGCAATGCCGCTGATGATACGGCAGCACAGTAGTCTGTAACCTAGTTTTTAAACCGTTAAATAGTGACACTCTACGCTAAAATGAGTGACATTATGGCGTCTTTATCGGTAGTGATATCAATAGGATAGTACTGCTGTTTAGACTAAAAATAAAAACTCGTTCTCATCTGATGAGAACGAGTTTTTTTATGGGTATTTGTGTAATTTATAGCCAACTTTTTCTTTACTTGGTCATAACCAAGTGAAACAATATTCCGCCTATAATGACCGTTCATCCAAATAATTGGGGGTTTGGTCATTACTAATATGATCTTTAAAGGAATAAAGTTATGGGCATAGAAACACAATCAGGGGCTAGCGCGGCTGAATTGGAAGCGCTAGACAACGGCTTTATGGGGCATCCCAAGCCATTACGCTCGCTATTTTTTACGGAAATGTGGGAACGTTTTTCTTATTATAGTATCCGTCCTTTATTAGTCCTGTTTATGGTAGCAACGGTAGGCAGTGGTGGCTTTGGTTTTGATGAGGTCACTGCATCTGCTATCTATGGTATTTTTGCTGGTTCATTGTATTTAGCGGCAGTGCCGGGCGGTTGGCTAGCAGATAACTGGTTAGGGCAAGAGCGTGCTCTTTGGTGGGGCAGTATTATTATTGCGCTTGGTCATTTATGCATTGCGCTCTCTGCGTTATTTGGCATGACGCTGTTTTTTGTCGGTCTGATGTGCATTGTTTTGGGTTCAGGGTTATTTAAGACCTGTATTTCAGTGATGGTTGGCGCTCTATATACCAAGGGTGATGTACGCCGTGATGGTGGCTTTACCTTGTTCTATATGGGCATCAATATTGGTGCGCTACTAGCGGCGCTGATTGTCGGAATCTTTAAAGAAAAAGGCATGTGGCATGTCGGCTTTGGTGTCGGTGGTCTTGGGATGCTGGTGTCGTTACTTATCTACCGCTTTGCGGCGCAAAAAAACCTAACACGCTATGCAAAGGCCAAAGGCATCAGTGCTGAATGGGAAAATGCCAACGGTCGTTATAAAAATATCGGTCGCTGGGTTGCAGGGTTTTTAGCATTGTTGGTTGCGGTTATTGTTTTGGTGTCTACGGGTATTATGCCGTTCAATCCTGAGATGGTCGCGCAGTACATGACTTATATCATTGCAGCCGTGGTGATACTGTACTTTGCTATTATGTTTATCTCACCGCGTTTAGATAAGACGGATAAGTTACGTCTATTGATCTGCTTTATCTTAATTATTGGTTCAACGTTATTTTGGTCAAGTTTTGAGCAGCAGCCAACGTCTTTTAACTTATTTGCTGATCGCTATACTGACCTTAATGTCTTAGGGTTTGAAGTACCAAGTATTTGGTTTCAGTCATTGAACCCTTTATTTATTCTTATCTTAGCGCCAATCGTCAGTATTATCTGGGTCAAGATGGCTAACCGAGGTCTTGAACCGAGCAGTATGGCTAAGTTTGCACTTGGTATGTTACTTGCGGCAGCAGGTTTTTCATTGATGATTTTTGCCTCTAAGAGCATTTTAGCGCCTGGTGCTGGCTTAGCGTCGCCACTATGGTTGGTTGGTAGTTTATTACTATTAACATTGGGTGAATTAGCACTTAGCCCAGTTGGTTTGTCTGCCATGACTAAATTAGCGCCAGAGGGCATGCAAGGCCAAATGATGGGACTTTTCTTTGCCTCTATTGCCATGGGTAACTTGGTTGCCGCTTTCTTTGGTGGTCATGTATCTGCTGACAAAATTGAAGGGTTACCGGGTTTGTTTACCACCATGACCATCTTTTTGGTGGCTACCGCTGTATTATTATTGGTATTAGCAAAACCTATCAATAAAATGCTTAAAGATAGCGAGCGTGAAAAACAACTGGCCAAATCATAAAATAAGCTGATGTACATTTGTGAATAACAACAGCACAAGTGACGTATGACAAGACGTGTTACCATTATCGGTAGCACGTTTTTATTATTCTATTAAACCAGTTGTTTTCTATATTTAACTGACACATGAAACCATTCTAATCACCCAAATAAGACGGCTATCCATAGTCGCCTCACAGTAGTGTTTTTTTTAACTCTAATTTCTCCAAAATCAATTGCTCTACCTCTAATAAGGACACATCCAATGAATAAACAAATCATTCATGACCGTATTGACAGCTTACGTAAAAGCCTAGCGACGCAGGATCTCACTGCGATTATTGTACCCTCTGCTGACCCGCATTTATCTGAGTACTTGCCTGAATATTGGCAATCACGTTTATGGCTATCAGGATTTACCGGTTCAGTCGGTACGCTCGTTGTGACTGCTGATTTTGCTGGATTATGGACGGATAGTCGCTATTGGGTACACGCTGCCGATCAGTTGGAAGGCACGGGTATTACTTTAGAGAAGCTTGCTCCAGGTCAGCCAAATCATATCGATTGGCTAGCAGATCATTTACAAGAAGGTGATAGTGTCGCCGTCGATGGCAATGTGCTGTCTATCGCGGAGCAAGATCGACTGCTAAATGCTTTTGATGTCAATGACATTACTTTGATCACTGAGCATGACGTGTTGACAGAAATCTGGTCAGATCGTCCGGCGCTACCCGCTGCCAAGTTATATGCTCACGATGAACAGTTTCTTGCTCAGTCTGCCACCTCAAAACTTGCTGCCGTGCGTGCAGGTATGACAGAGGCAGGAGCGACGCATCATTTACTCTCAAGTTTAGATGACATCGCATGGTTGACCAACTTACGTGGTGCGGACGTTGACTACAACCCTGTGTTTTTGTCACACATGCTCATCAGTGAAAACGACGCGACATTGTTTGTCGATAACAATAAAGTCAGCGCTGATATCGCAACCGCCCTAAAAGAAAGCGGCATTACGATTGCTGATTATGATGCGATACAAGAGGCATTGAGTACGCTTACGCCAGAAGATTTATTGTTATTAGATCCAAGTAAAGTTGCAGTCGGTACGCTATCGAAGATGGCAGACGATGTTGGCTTTATTGAGCAAATGGCGCCAAGTACGTTACTCAAATCTGTTAAAGCTGATGCTGATATCGATCATGTGCGTGAGGCCATGCGTCAAGATGGTGCTGCCTTAGCTGAGTTTTTTGCGACATTTGAGCAGCGTTTAGCAAACGGTGAGCGTTTAAGTGAGCTAGACGTGGATAGCATGCTAATCGACGTACGTAGTCAGCAGCCCCACTATGTATCACCAAGCTTTCCAACGATTGCAGGTTTTAATGAAAACGGTGCGTTGCCACATTACCGTGCAACTCCTGAGAAGTTCAGCTACCTTGATGTGGCCGAGGGCGAGGGCGGATTATTACTGATTGATTCAGGCGCGCAATATCAAAATGGCACGACTGATATCACTCGTGTGGTCGGTATCGGACAAGTAAGCTCTGAGCATAAAAGTGACTTTACCACCGTGCTTAGAGCCCATATTGCATTGGCAAAAGCGCATTTCCCTGATGGTATCGCCTCACCATTAATTGATGCCATATGCCGTGCGCCATTATGGCAAGCACAGATGGATTATGGTCATGGTACTGGTCATGGCGTTGGTTACTTCTTAAACGTCCATGAAGGCCCGCAAGTCATTGCTTATAGTGCCAGTACGCCAAAAGAGCGTGCGATGAAAGAAGGTATGATCTCAAGTAATGAGCCAGGTTTATACCGTGAAGGGAAATGGGGCATTCGCATAGAAAACCTAATGGTTAATACACCAGTGGCAAGCCCTACCGAGACAGAGTTTGGTAAGTTCTTAAACTTTGAGACTATTACTTACTGCCCGATTGATACCCGTTTGATTGAGTCTTCATTATTGAATCAAGTAGAGATTGATTGGCTTAATGACTATCACAGCCAAGTTTATGCAGAGCTAAAAGACCGTGTCGATGGCGCAGCACTTGAGTGGCTAACTGAGCGTACTCAGGCTATTTAAAGTAAAAGCCTATATCTGCGCATTTAAAATAAAAAAATCCCCGTAAATTTTACGGGGATTTTTTTCTAAACAGCAGCATTTAGTTTTCTTATGACTTTTTACTAATCTCTAATTTATCCTGCTCACTTAAATGCTGAGTGACCTCTGCACGTAACCAAGATTTTAGGTTTTCAGACATGAGCATCATCTGATCGCTTAGGTAGTCATCAATCTGCATTTCCAACTCGCGGATTAACTCTTGATGTGTCGCGCTCAATTTTGCATCTTTTAATGCCAACTTGATGGCAGTACTGGCTGTATCATTAATGGCTTTAATAGCGTTATCGTTTTTAACACTGCTATTATTATTGACCGTATTATCTTCAACAGCGTTCGCATGTTCGTTGATGGTTTTATGGTTCGCCGTAGGGTTTTCAGTAGCCACACTTTGGGTATTATTTTTTTCAGAGTTATCAGTGGCACTACTATTAACGTTTGCTTTGTCCGCAATATTTGTCTCGATCGCTGTTACTGACTTGTCATCATTGTGCTTATCAGCAGCTAGTATTGCATTCTTTTCTTGTTCTTTTTGCGCGGCTTCTGCTTCTTCGCGCAGTTTGGCCTCTTCTTTTAATTTAGCTTCTTCTTGGAGCTTGGCCTCCGCTGCTGCTTTTATTTTTTGTTCTTCTTCGAGACGTTCTTTTTCAGCAGTGGCGCGTGCTTGTTCTTGTTTTTCCGTGATCGCTTTGGCAATCGCTTGCTCGGCTTCGTGGTTTTCATAGAGCTCATCAATATGAGCGTCTAAATCATGGGTTTGAAATTCAAAGCTCTCAAAGGGTGTATCGCTTTGCAGTAGCGTGGTGATATCTTTTAGTTCTTGGGTGATTGCTGCGCGTATAGGCTCAGGCGCACACGTCCAGCGCTGATAAAACTGATGGGAAAATGAGTAGCTTGACATGGTATCTTCCATAAATGTTCCAAAAATTACCCCTTATCATACGCAAGTACGATAAGGGGCTGCAAGTGGACAAACGTAGCAAATCTGACACCAAGGTTACAACAACGCGTGTTGTATGCTTTTATGCTCTAGTCATTGCTATGCCAACGTGCAAAGACTAACGAGCCATTGGTGCCACCAAAGCCAAAGCTATTCGAGACAGCGTACTGTAGATTTTCGACTTTACGTGATTGATTGGCGACATAGTCGAGGTTACAGTTGTCTTCCACATTATCCAAATTGATGGTTGGTGGTACATGTTGATGCTGTAGGGAAAGCACTGTAAATATGGCTTCAACCCCGCCCGCGGCACCTAGCAAGTGACCAGTCATTGACTTGGTCGAGCTGACCAAAATACTGTCTTTCACTGGAGCAAATACGGTTTCAATGGCGATTGATTCAGCGACATCACCAGCAGGCGTGCTGGTACCATGAGCATTGACATAACCAACACTCGATGGCTCAATACCAGCATCGTGCAATGCATTTCTCATTGCGCGTGCAGCACCATTGCCATCTTCTGGTGGCGCAGTAATGTGACCTGCATCATCACTCATACCGAAACCGACCAATTCAGCCAGTATGGTCGCGCCGCGTGCTTTGGCATGAGCCAAGCTTTCGAGCACGACCATACCAGAGCCATCACCGAGTACAAAACCATCGCGGGCTTTATCAAATGGACGCGAGGCTTTGGTTGGTTCATCATTGCGAGTCGAGAGTGCATGCATAGCACCAAACCCTGATATACCCAGTGGGCTTGAGCCTTTTTCACTACCACCGGCCAGCATCACATCGGCATCACCATAAGCAATCAGGCGTGCTGCAAGTCCGATCGCGTGAGTGGCTGTTGTACAGGCAGTCGATGTTGCGAGGTTGGGGCCTTTTAAGGTGTGCTTAATCGCCACCAATCCAGCCGCCATATTTATAATAGAACCTGGAATAATAAACGGTGAGACTTTCAGTGCGCCTTTTTCACGCAAGGTATCGCGGCTGTTTTCAATGGTTTGAATACCACCAATCCCTGAGCCTAAAATAATACCAAAACGCTCTTGGTCAACACCTTGTACAGGCGCATCAGCCGCGCTTATTTGGTCGATAAAGCCCGCGTTCTGTAGTGCCATGCTAGAGGCAGCGATACCATAATGAATAAATTCATCATAGCGACGTGCGTCTTTGGCATTCATATATTGTTTGGCGTCGAAGTCTTTGACCACACCCGCGATTTTCGCACGATATTCGGCAGCATCAAAATGGGTAATCGGTGCGATACCACTCTCGCCATTGAGCAGTTTCTTCCACGAGCTATCAACGTCTAGACCCAGTGGTGTAATGGCACCCATGCCAGTGATCACCACGCGCATATCATCAGAGCGCTCGTAGTGAGGTGGTTTATGGCGCGGTTTGTGCGCCGAGGTTGCGCTAACCTGATCGGCTTGTGAGGTGGTTGAATTGCTGTGTTGGCTCATGCGATATATCCTGTACTTACGGTCCTAAGAGGATGTTATTTCGGAAGTCATTATAAAACACATAGGTGCACGTATGTAAACTAAAATTAATGGACTAGGCAAAGCACACTTGACCCAGCACCACGTTTTTACTTGCACCTGTCACTGCTGGTAAGTTACCTGTTTCACCCATCAATGTCTGTCTCGCTAGCCATGCAAAAGCAACGGCTTCTACCCATGTTGGATCTAATCCTAAGCTCGCAGTGGTTTCTACCGTGCAATGAGGGAGATATGCCTGCAAACGCGTCATCAAGTAGTCATTTAAAGCACCACCACCGCAGACGTACACTGAAGTGTTTCCGTTAGCGTCGATAAATTTATTAATTTGCGCACTCGCACTGATGGCCGTCAGCTCAGTAAGTGTGGCCTGTACATCTGCTGACGAATAACGAATAACCGCAGATGCCTGCTCGAATTTTTGTAGCTCGTCTTGCAGCCATGCTAAGTTAAAATCTTCACGGCCAGTGCTTTTGGGATAAGATTTTGCAAAAAACGGATGTTCCAACAGTTGGTTGAGCAGCGGCTCAATGACTTGACCAGACTGCGCCCACGCACCACCAGCATCATAATCTTTATCCGTATGCAACGCTGTCCATGCATCCAATAGTAAATTGGCAGGGCCAGTGTCGTAACCCACAACGCCATTATCTACAACATTACCTATGATATTGTCTGGTTGATTTGATGAGTTATTAGAAGCCGCTGACAAGACAGTAATATTGGCAATACCGCCCAAGTTTAATAACACGCGAGTACTATCAGGTGTGGCAAACAACGCTTGATGAAAGGCTGGCACCAATGGTGCACCTTGACCACCGACTGCCATATCACGGCGTCGGAAATCGCTAACCACGCTGATGCCTGTACGCTCAGCGATGATATTGGCATCCAGCAACTGCAAGCTAAACCCCATCTGCGGACGATGGCGCACCGTCTGTCCATGACAGCCAGTGGCCAGCACCAACTCTACATCGGTATCGGCTTGTTTTAATAAAGTATTGACTACCTCACTCGCAAACTCACCATACTCGCGGCTCGCCCAGCCGAACCAGTCCAGTTCGCTATTTGGTTCGTCAGCTGTGGGTGTTAATGTCTGAACACCATTGGGCTGACATAATGCCAATAATACTTCACGCAGTCGCGGTGGGAAGTCTTGGCTATAAGAAGCTAACAAGCGCATGGGCTGCTGAGCCTCATCTCCATTGCCAGTATCTGTACCGAATTGACAAAGAACGGCATCCATACCGTCCAAACTGGTACCCGACATCATGCCGATATATAAGCCATCATCGAAGTTTTCAAACACTGTTTGCTCAAGTGCCTCAGTAAGTGTGGCATAATTTAAATCGTCAATATTTTCCAAGCTATTATCCAAATCACTGTCCATCTCTAGATCTGGACGAGTATCAGCAATCGATGCGGGGTTGGTCATGGCAATTTACCTTAAAAAACGCTAGTATATCCGTCAAATTCTAACATCTTTTGACAGCGACGAGATTCTAAATCGCTCAAACGTTTAACCCTTAATAAAGACAATAAAGAGATCATCATGACCACGCAAACTTACACCCTAGAAGAACAACTTGCACTTATCCAACGCGGTACGCAAGAAATCCTATCTGAAGAGGATTTAGTGGCGAAGCTTAAGCTAAACCGTCCATTGCGTATCAAGGCGGGCTTTGATCCCACCGCACCTGACCTGCATTTAGGTCATACCGTGCTAATCAATAAGCTCAAGCATTTTCAAGATTTGGGTCATGAGATTTATTTCTTAATCGGTGATTATACCGCCAAGATTGGTGATCCTTCTGGCAAAAACAGCACGCGTCCGCCATTGACTGATGAGCAAATCAAAGCCAATGCCACGACCTATGCTGAGCAAGTATTTAAAATTTTGGACAAAGAAAAGACTCGCGTGGTTTTTAACTCTGAGTGGTTTAATGACATGAGCGCCGCTGATATGATTCAGCTTGCCAGTCAGCAAACCGTTTCGCGTATGCTTGAGCGTGATGATTTCTCTAAGCGCTATGCCTCACAGACCCCAATCTCTATCCATGAGTTTTTGTATCCGCTCGTGCAAGGCTATGATTCTATCGCGCTGAAAGCTGATGTTGAGCTTGGCGGTACCGATCAAACTTTTAATCTATTAATGGGTCGCACGTTGCAAGGTCGCTATGGTCAAGAGCAGCAAGTATGTATCACCGTACCAATTTTAGAAGGGTTAGATGGCGTTAATAAAATGTCTAAGTCTTTAAGTAACTACGTGGCCATTTATGATGCGCCGGGCACAATGTACCAAAAAATCTTATCTATGCCAGATACGCTAATTCGCCGCTATTTTGAATTTTTAAGCTTTAAACCAATGGATGAAGTCGAAAGTTTATTGGCAGAAATGGAAAACGGTCGCAATCCACAAGAAATTAAACGTATTTTAGCCGAAGAGTTAATCGAGCGTTTCCATGATGCTGATGCCGCTGCCAATGCGCACAAATCAGCGGGCAATGTCTTAGCTGATGGCGAATTGCCAATCGATTTGCCTGAAGTAACGCTAGATCTAGAAGGTCAGGATGCACTGTTTATTACTCAAGTACTCAACCAATCTGGGCTTGCGAAAAATAGCTCATCTGCTAAAGATATGGTAAAACGTGGTGTGGTAAAAGTAGATGGCGAAGTCGTCGATGCGGGTTTCAGCTTAATCTCAGGTCAGACAGTCGTTATCCAAGCAGGCAAAAAGGCTTATGCGAAAGTGACGGTAGAATAAGTAGCTGTTGCTTAAATGACCATTGCTTAAGTGACTACTGCCTAAACTCATAGTGGCTTAAGGAAAAAGAAATGCTAGATTTACCGACGTTATCCAGTAATGGTATTACCCTTAAGCCACTGATGCTCAGTCATGTAACTGACTTAATGGAGGCTTGCCAAGATGGTGAGCTATGGAACATAAACGAGACGTCGGTACCTGAGCCAGACAAGGTCATCGACTATATCAATACCGCAGATTCAATGCCTAACAGACAAGCATTTGTCGTTATTGATGAGTCAAATGGTAAAGCGATTGGCACAACGAGTTTTCATGATATTTTACCAACCAGCAAACGCTTAGAGATTGGCTATACTTGGTATGCTAAATCATATTGGCGAACGCATGTTAATACGACTTGTAAGCTCATGCTGCTAAGCTATATATTTGAAACATTAAAATATCAAACCGTAGGCTGGCGTACAGATATTGACAATCATCGCTCACAACAAGCCATTGAGCGCTTGGGTGCTAAAAAAGATGGCGTGATTCGAGGCAATCGTATACGCCGTGATGGCATTATTTCAGATACAGTCATGTATAGCGTTGTCAGTTCTGAATGGCCACAGATAAAGCCCAAGCTAGTAGAAAAATCACAAAGCGTTTGTTAATCTTTTAATTATTAATATGAATGAGCTGTTTATGTCTCAACAAAATCAATCCATTGTCACCCAAGGTATCTACCGCCATTATAAAGGTAGCCTTTACCAAGTTTTGCACACTGCACAACATTCAGAAACCGAAGAATCGTTAGTCGTTTATCGCTGTTTATACGGTGAATATGGCGTATGGGTAAGACCTTTAGCAATGTTTACAGAGACCGTTGAAGTCGATGGCAAAGTAATACTACGCTTTGAGCTTATTAAATCATTAGCGGATTAATGAATCAATTTCGTTAAAATCCATTGCCCAAATAAAAGGCGACCCGTTAAGGTCGCCTTTTTTATGTCTGTTAAATAATCATTAGCTATTCAAAAACGCAATCAATGTGTCATTAAATTCTTTCGCATGGGTCACATTGATACCGTGTGGACCACCTTCGACAATATGTAACTGACTGTCGGCAATCATATCGTGCGAACGTTGACCGCTAGCCTCGAATGGGACGATCTGATCGGCATCACCATGAATGACTAAGGTTGGTACGTCGAATTTTTTTAGGTCATCACGGAAATCGGTGTAGCTAAAGGATTTGACACAATCATAAGTCGCTTTCGCTGAAGCAAACGAGGCGATATCGCGATTGTATAAACGCATTGGTTTGCTGACCAACAGCTTGCCATCTGCTGGCGTAAAGAAATTCTTGGTAAAGTCGTTCAAGAAGGCGATACGATCTCCGCTTACGCCGTCTAAGAATTCTTGGATATCTGCTTCTGCTAAGGCCCCATCAGGATTGTCATCAGCTTTAAACAGATAAGGCGGAACGGCAGAGGCAAGTACTGCTTTGCTAATGCGCTCTGAACCAAATTTGCCCAGATAGCGAGCGACTTCGCCGCCACCCATAGAGAAGCCAACGATAGTAGCATCTGTTAAATCCAGCTCATCCATCAAGGCTTTTAGATCTTGTGCCAAAGTATCGTAATCATAGCCATTCCATGGTTTAGCAGATTGACCAAAGCCACGTCTATCATAGGTAATCACTTGATAGCCGGCTTCGACCAGTGCAGGAAGTTGTGCCTCCCAAGCGCGTCCACTCAGCGGCCAGCCATGGATTAATACCACAGGCTTGCCAGTACCTTGGACTTCGTAATATAGGTCGACAGATTGTTCATCTTGCTGTGCAACGTTAACGTAAGGCATAAGTTTTTCCTTTTAGAATTATTATTAAAAAGTATTTTATTTTAACGTTAATGCGCTTACGCAGCTAACGTCAGGTTTTTAGTATAAAAGGTGGATAGAACGATTACTATGACGGGTTGTACAGTAACAGTGTCGATTATAGAGTGGTTCTGTGACATCACAGTAAGTTGCACTGAGCTAGCGATTCTGCAAAAACTCTTTTAATACTCTATAAAATCCAATCGGCTCATCCAAAGGAATGGCATGACCTGCACGTGGCAAAATAACTTCAGTGGCGTTAGGCAGCATTTGGGTCACTTTCTGCTGCCATTTGGCGTCATAAAGTTTAGAGCGACCACCGATAAGATTAACCACAGGAATAGTCACTTTATCTATGGCACCCCGAAAATCGTAAGGTAAGACCAAATAGGCTTGCAAGCAGCGCATTTTTTGATGCCAAATGCTGTGGTCGTAAAGCGCGAGTGTGTGGTCGTTTTTATGAGTCATCGCTTGTATAAAAGCTTTTGAACGCGTGCGATTGACGGATAGCAAAGAAAACAGCCTTTCGACATCGGTTGCACGGCGCTTGAGCGCAAAGGGCAGATGGGCAAAGCTATTAGCATTAGCATTAGCATTAGCATTAGCATTCGCATTAGCATTCGCATAAGGTAAGGTCAGATCGATTACTTCTTGAAATATATCGAACACTTCTTGCTGCCGCGTGCCAAATAGCCCCCCTTGCCAGTCGCCTTGATTATGAATCGCTGGATTTTGATCAATATTAAGATAGCGACTGACCCTTGAGGCGCCAAAACGCTCAAAATAAGACCACATGACTTGCGCGCCCATCGAAATAGCCGCCACTGGCAAAGCCTCTATTTGACGCCATTCACAAATTTTCTCAATCAGAGTGTTGGCATCATCCGCATATTGACGGACAAAATCAAACTGTTCCATCGTGAGAGCTTTTGCGGCGCCAAAACCACGCAGATGCGGCAAATAAAATGTATATTTGCCCGTCAATGCCAAAATAAAAGGCAAGAACTCGCGTGCATCCATCCCATAGGCATGCAGCATTAGCACTGGCGGACCTTGACCAATGACTGAAACTGGCAGCGACGTACCGTCAGCAGCAGTAACCGTCAGCGTTTGCAACTGATAACGCGACTGGTAGCGACTGGGCAACGTCATTAAATTGGTCATCATAGCGTCGTATTTCCGTGATAGATATTGTAATTAATTAGGGCATGTTGAACATTCATCATAAAATATTTTTATCTTATCGATGAGAGCTTGTTATAGTAAAATCTGTGCTAATAAAACTTGTATTAATCAAACACAGCTAAGCTGACCATAGCATAAAATGTATAGACAGTAAGTGACGCTTGTGATTAACAGCCATTATCCTAAACTTGAAATAAAAGAATAAAGGGGCGATGCTTATGAGCACACCGACACTAGCGTCACTGGATTGCAGCCTCTATCCACAAGTTTGGGAGCAGCAGACATTTACCGATGCGCACAGCTTATTGATAGCGATGTTAATGGGCAAGATTAAGACAGATGCCAAGGCTTTTTCCGATGCTTTCACTAGGCAATTACTGGCCAATGATACTTATCAACAGTGGATTAACTTTACGGTATTTGGCGGTTATTTGCAGCGTCAATTTATGGCTTTTTATCGGCAGACAGAAGACAGCTTTAATACAGATATGCCAGCGTTGTTTCGCCGAGAGCTCATACGTCATGCTCAGTATTTACCGCTTGCGCAAACGTTGTTTTTGGTAGGAGATATGCCCAAAATCGCTCGTTTCGATAAGCTATTAACCACGACTGTGAATCCTGCCACGGCGGTCTTTAACGCACAGCAAGCCCATAAAAAATCTACTATGAATCGTTCAGTAGCAGTTATTAATCAGATAACCGTCGTCGGTAGGCAGGTGATGGGATTTCCCATACGTCATAATAGGCGTACTAGTGAGCGCACGCGCAATGAAGTATTGGTTTTAGATTTTCAGGAGTTGCGCTTGGTCAATGAAGAGAATGTCATCAGCAAAAAAAGAAGCAACATAGATGAGACTATGTTGCTTCGATATTACGAATTACGTTAATGAGCCGAACGGTCGGCTAAACTTTTAAGAATCTTTCTTAGCAATCGTCAACCCGTTATAAGTTTGCGCAACTGGCATCACTTCCAAGCGATTGACATTAATATGAGCCGGTGATTCAATCAACCATAATAAAATATCGCCAATATCATCGCCAGTCATTGTTTTAAAGCCATCATAAACCTTGGCGGCTTTATCATCATCGCCATGATAGCGGACGTTTGAAAACTCAGTGCCTGCGACATTACCCGGTTCGAGATTGGTCACGCGCACTTGGGTACCGATTAAATCCGCGCGCAGATTTAGACTGAATTGCTTGACGAATGCTTTGGTCGCGCCATAGACGTTCCCACCAAAGTACGGCCAACTGCCAGCAATCGAGCCAACATTGATAATATAACCGCTATCGCGCGCGACCATCGCTGGCAAGACCGCGTGAGTCAGCGCCATGAGACCTTTTATATTGGTATCAGTCATACGCATCCAGTCATCAAGACTGCTACTTTGTGCAGGTTCAGTACCGAGTGCCAATCCCGCATTATTCACCAAAACATCGATTTGCTTAAAACCATCCGGCAAGTCAGCAATGATTTGTGGAATAGAAGCCGTATCGCTCACATCCATCACCACAGGTAAGAATGATTCGCCCAATGTCTCTGCTAGAGCGTTCAGCTTATCAAGGCGTCTAGCACAACCAATCACACGATGACCATTAGCGATCAGACGCTCTGCCAGTGCTTTACCAAAACCGGCGCTTGCTCCTGTAATCAATACGTTCATTATCTATCCTTATCGTTGATGCTGTGTTTGTATCCTGATTTTTAAGACGACTGTTTGTCTTAGCGTATATGCTTTGATTTTCTTACATTAATCACAATTGTCGCAACTACGGTTACTTACTATTTAGGCAGTTACTTATTAGCTAACTGTTTACCAAATATCTTATCACCCGCATCGCCAAGACCTGGAATAATATAACCGTGCTCATCCAAATGACTGTCTAATGCAGCGGTATAAATAGTTACGTCAGGATGTGCTTCATTGACCACACGCACGCCTTCGGGTGCGGCAACCAATACCAACGCTTTGATATTGGTGCAGCCATTTTTCTTTAGCATCTCGATGGTCGCAACCATTGAGCCACCAGTGGCTAGCATTGGATCAATGATCAGGGCAGGGCGTTTGTCCATGTGGCTGACGAATTTTTCAAAGAACGGCACTGGCTGTAAGGTTTCTTCATCACGTTGCAAGCCTACGACAGAAATCTTAGCAGTAGGAATCAAATCGAGCACACCGTCCAACATGCCAATACCTGCACGTAAAATTGGTACAATCGTTGCCGTTTTACCGATGATTTGCTCACCAGTGATTTCACCACACCAGCCTTCCATTGGGAACGTTTCAATTTCAAAATCGCGGCTTGCTTCATACGCCATCAAGCGTGCAAGCTCTTTGGTCAATGTACGAAACTTATAAGTACTACAGTCTTTTTCGCGCATTAAACTGAGTTTATGACGGACTAGTGGATGATCGATTACCGTAATTTCTAAACCGCTATTTAAGTCGCTCATAAATACTCTCTTGGTTTTTGGTCTGATGCTTGCGCAGTCACTGCGTTTGCTATTAGTATAAAAGATACAAACACTTACTACACTTCAACCCTATAGGTAACACAGTAATCATAAGCTTAGCGTTTCCATAACCACAATCAAAGCAAAGATGGTTTAAGCCAATTAACTTATCATTTGCCTATCTAAGCCGACTATATGCCATGGTTAAATACGAAGTAGTGTTTAGGCCTGCTATGATACCAAAAAAACTGCTTTTCTGATGAAGAATCTTATGAACAATCAACCAGTGAACACTGAAGATGTAATGAATAATGCCAATAGTGCTAGCACCTTATCCAAAACGAAGGCTGTAGAAATAGAAACCCATCCGTTCGCTCCTGTGTTACCGCCAGATGCCACCGTGATGATGATGGGCACCTTTCCTCCGACTGCCGATAAATGGGCAATGAGTTTTCACTATCCGAACTTTTATAATGATATGTGGCGTATCTATGGCAGCGTATTTTTTGACGATATTGATTATTTTAGAGTAGGGGATGAGAAGCGCTTTGATCCTGAGCGTATCCGCGACTTTATGTTTGAGCGTGGCATAGCTTCTTGCCCCACAGTAAAACAAGCGATTCGTGAAACCGGTAATGCCTCAGATAAAAACTTAACGGTTGTCACCACTGTCGACCTAGATAATATCTTGCCGCAAGTGCCAAAGGTTCATACGTTATTTACCACAGGCGGTAAGGCGACTGAGGTATTGCTCAACTTATTGGCCGAACCACCAGCTAAGTCCAAATATCCTAAGACCAATCAAAATATGGATTATCCCTATCAATGGCAAAACGATAACAATCAAAAAGCGGATGTAAATAATCTTACCTTATATAGGTTGCCTTCAACCTCACGTGCCTATCCTTTAGCCTTAGATAAAAAAGTCGCGGCCTATAAAGACTTCTTTAAAAAGGTAGGTAAGCTATAAAAGCTTCTATATAGAAGAGATCTATATATGATGCTCCGACTAAATTTAAGGAAAAAAGTTATTCTTGGTAAAGGAAAAGTTGTTTTTAGTGCTAACCAACTGATAAATAGATGGTATTAATTATAAAATTAGATAGTCCTCAAAATAGCAGACAAACCCCTTGACCCAGTCTTAAAACCCCGTATAATGCGGCCTAGTTGAAAGGGAAGGCGTTTAGAATGAGTGATGAGACATTTACTTCAAACTAAATAGAAATTACCTCTTGACACGAGATTTAAAGCGTCTATAATACGCCCTCATCAAGACGAGCTGGAAGTAACTAGTGTGTAGATTACACATTAATAACCC
>NZ_JADKLX010000026.1:0-649 GCF_015351755.1 Psychrobacter sp. N25K4-3-2 | reverse complement strand
GATAACGCTGCCCTTATGGCAGGTATTGTCGGTACCGCGCCGTATTTTATCGAAACAGATGCGAGAGCCTATTTATATACCGATGGTCAACTTCGCCTTGATTTAGGCGCAGAGTACGAATGGCGTTTGGATCAGCATTGGGTGGTCATACCAGAGGTGGGGTTAACTGCCTTTAGTAAAGATGACCATGATAATGGTATTACCAAGGGCTTTAATGAGATGGAAGCTGAGGTCAGGCTGACTTACGAGACGTTCAGTCGCCAGCTAGCCCCTTATGTGGGTGTCAGTTATGAGACAGCGCTTGGCAAGGCTCGTGGTCAACGACGTCAAGAAAATGAATCGGTTGATAGCAGTAGTTTGACTGCGGGGGTCAAATTCTGGTTCTAATTTTATTAAAATAATAGGGGATATACTATGAATACTTCAGATCAAAACAACATGGATCCTCAACAGGGCATGAACCCTTATGTAAAGTTCACCCTGATGATTGTGACGTCTACGATTGTGATGTACATCATGATGTATTTCAATACTTATGAATGGGATCATATTTATTTTAGTGAAACCCGCGCTTATATGGCGCTCTACATGGGTGCCGGTATGGCAGTGGTCATGTTGGCATTTATGACCAATATGTATAAGAAGACCA
>NZ_JADKLX010000025.1:0-663 GCF_015351755.1 Psychrobacter sp. N25K4-3-2 | reverse complement strand
TTCTTTTTGTGTTTTCTTCCGAGGGCAAGGATTGACATTCTCACCTTGGGTCAAGGTTTATGGTAAGTTGGGATTTTGGCTCAAGGCTTGTAGCACGGCTGGACATGATACATGTCAGGGTTTGGTTTGGTTCAAGGATAAAAGGGGATGTCCCACATTATTTCCATGACACAAATGCAAAAATGATGATTTGGAAATTTTATGCAAAACTGGTCATGCATGCACCTATGCGGACACTCAAGTGTCAAATTTTTATGGTCATGTGATGCTAGGGCTCATAATTCATTTTCTCTATTTTAGTCAACCCAGTGTTTCCAAAATATGTTCTTTTATCAATTTATGCATTCATCCGAGTCCATTTTGGGCGTCTGGGAAAATCTTCACAGCATTCACCCTTCAGGTGTATACACATTTTTTTCAAAAACTAGTTATGATCAGCGAATGTTTTCAAATAAAAGTTGGAAATTATCTCTTTTCACAAGTATGTTTTTTTTAGCTAGACAACTTTTTATTATTATTTTTTTCTTTTTTTCTTCCTTCTTTTTCTTTTCTTGCTTGCTCTTTTTTTTCTTTTTATCATTTATTCATTTTCTCCCCCCGTTGAAGATCGAAGAACGATGAAGAACGAATGAAGAACGTCGAAGAACGGTTGAAACCTTTGCG
>NZ_JADKLX010000024.1:0-668 GCF_015351755.1 Psychrobacter sp. N25K4-3-2 | reverse complement strand
AACCCTGTAACCCAAGGAATGGCAATTTCGATCGCCAATACTTTGACAACATTTCATAGAGATGAATGACTCGGGCATACTTAAGCTATGAATGGAAAATGTAATTATGAGATTGAGATGCCCGAAGAAACATCATTTCTTAGTTAACCATGCATTAGGTACCATGTTCAATTATTTTGTTTTGTTGTTTTTTTTTAGAAATGGGTTTATGATCCCAACATGGTTGGCTCATGGTGCCTAACACATGCAACTAAGAATGTAGTGTGAAGTTTCACGCTTCCCTTTTTTTTGTTTTTGTTTTGTAGAGGAAAATACAAGGATCATGTATGAGCAAACATGTAGAACAAAAAGTATGTTGAACGCATATGCATGATGATGCAATGACTCATGCAAAATGTGAGGCTGGAATATGATAACGGACAAATGCAGGAACGATATGTTCATTATGATGTTATGAAGAGATGCTTATGCGATGCATGATATGAATGCATTTTACGGACACGAGAGCCCGGAAAATTATCTCTTCTTACTTGCGCATTTGGGGGCGCAGTGCCCCATGTGTGCAGTTAAGAAGGTGATATGGATCTTCCGACCCCACGACAAAAGACGAGACCCACATACAACGCATGTGTGACGGCATGATGCAGATGCGCACATGCGCAACAAGG
>NZ_JADKLX010000023.1:0-669 GCF_015351755.1 Psychrobacter sp. N25K4-3-2 | reverse complement strand
GCTGGGATTACATCTTCTCGATCATCAAGAACTTCCGCGGTCGTGGGGCGAGCTTTGTGCTCCCTGACCGTTCCGCCATCACGATGACGGTGCCGTTCATGCGGGCCTATACCGAGCTGCTCGTTGCGACCTGCCACAAGCGGGGAGCACATGCCATCGGCGGCATGAGCGCGTTCATTCCGAACCGTCGAGACCCTGAAGTGACCGCTCGTGCCCTCGACGCTGTGACGCGCGACAAGCGCCGCGAGGCCACCGATGGCTTCGATGGCACCTGGGTCGCGCATCCGGATCTCATCCCCACCGCCCGCGCCGAGTTCGATGCGGTATTGGGGGAGCGCCCCAACCAGGTTGATCGCCTGCGCGACGATGTTCATGTGACGGCGGAGGACCTGCTCGACCTGCGCATCGACGGTGCAGTGACGGATGCCGGAGTGCGTTCCAACGTCTCCATTGCGCTGCGCTACATCGAGAGCTGGCTCCGCGGAGTCGGCGCCGCTGCGATCGACAACCTGATGGAGGACGCCGCGACCGCTGAGATCAGCCGCAGCCAACTCTGGCAGTGGATGCACCAGCACGTGGTGACGGCGGAGGGCACTCCCATCACACACCGCAGCATCGAGGAGGAGCTCGCCCACGTGTTCGCCACGATCGAGCGCACACCAGGCGATC
>NZ_JADKLX010000003.1:0-672800 GCF_015351755.1 Psychrobacter sp. N25K4-3-2 | reverse complement strand
CCTTATTTACACTACAGCCGCAGCGAGACTGAGATTGATTACTTACGAGAGGTCAAAAAAGTCTTTGATCCCAATAATATTATGAACCGTGGCAAGATTTTTGATATGTGATTGGTATTTTAATCGCTTACCTCAAATAAAAAGACGCTAAACTCAAAAGTTAGCGTCTTTTTTAGCTCAGCTATAAAACTTATAATTTATAAATACAACAGTATCAGCGCTACTACCAGCAACACACTCAAAAAGCCTTGAACGATCAAAAAGGCCTGATGCGGTGCCGCGATATGACGAAACATATTGCCCAGTGCATTATAAGTAATGCCAGCGGCTTTTATATGTGGCGGGCTATCAAACGTTTTGATAATCTGCAAAAATTGCTCCGTACGCTTCGAGGTCCAGCCATGCGGGGCAAACGGTAAAAAAGGCGACAACTGCATGGCTTGCTTCTTGGTCGCTGGCGACCACAACCAACGCTCCAAAAATAGCAGGCGCATACGCCAATCAGCAAAGCTACGCTGATCGATCACTCGTAATAGCAAGACTTGCACATTTTTATGACGACTATCGGCAAAAATACGCTTTTGCAAAGCCAGCACGTTTGATTTTTCACCTTCAATACATTGTAAGAAGTGACCATTGCCATAACATAAAGTACCCGTAATACCATGCTGCTCATTATAGTCCCGAGCATGACCTTCTACTTCATCAAATATTGAGGCTTTTAAGCGCGTACTGAGGGTGATACTACTGACATACACCAATTGAACCAATGCTGAATCCTCTACTGCTTCTAGAGGGTCGACCGTATGTGTCAAGGGTGCCATAAAATAATCCTAAAAAGCCGCCTATAGACCGCAAAATGAAGTAAGTCAAACAAAAAACACGTTCAGACCAAGCAAAGACAGGGACATCGATTCACAAAAACGTAGCAAATATTTACTACGCGGGACTGTCATTGACCCGCTACATTGGTATGATAACTATCGAAATATAAAGTAATCAGCCAAGTCATGATGAATAAGCGAAGCCAAAAGTAATAGGAGACGCTACAGAATTTCGATGCTGTTAGAATAGAGACTGTTATATTAGATATCTAATTACTAGACTAGCTACTATTAGAACAGATGCTATTCATGCAAGTACGATTGATTCAGCTACTAACAAGGTCAGTCTTCTTAAATGTAGACACTTGCAAACCTGTTAAAGCCCTCATTAAAACTTTTAGATGATATGTAATCGCTATAACTCATTGTAAATAAAAAGATAAATTATTGTAACGATTATATAAGCGTATTGGAATATTTTTATCGCTTTTGTTACACAAAAATCTTTAGGTCTATATATAGCTATAGACAATACATCAGATACTACACCGCACAACGCATTAATTTTACGATGTTCATTAACACCGCAGACAGGAACCTTATGAGTAAAATCGAAAAAATAGACGACTTTCACCTCACGATTGCTGAGATCAAGAAAAAAGATTATCCGCAGTTAAAAGCCTTGATGGACCGTGTTTATGTGAATTTGGGCGGCGCATGGTCAAAGACCACTATTCATACCTTGATTGATGCCTTTCCTGAAGGGCAGATTGCAATGTTTGATCATGATCAGCTGATCGGTATCGTTCTATCGATGCGCGTGGACTATGCCAAGTTCTCGAATCCGCATACCTATGATGATTTGATTGGGCACAAAGAAATCATTAGAGACAATCCAGAAGGTGATGCTATTTATGGCTTGGATGCGCTGATTGACCCTGAGTATCGTGGATACCGTTTGGGTCGTCGTCTTTATGATGCGCGTAAAGAGCTGTGTCGCCAGCTGAACTTCCGAGCTATCTTGGCTGGAGGCCGCATTCCTAATTACTATAATCACAAAGATTTGACCCCTGGTGAGTATATCGACGCGGTCGAATCACGTGAAATCCATGACTCTGCCCTTTCCTTTCAGCTATCCAACGGTTTTATCGTTAAGCGTATTTTGACCGCTTATCTGCCAGATGACGCTCAATCTAAAGGCTTTGCTACTCTACTTGAGTGGGCCAATATTTATTATGAGCCGCAAGATTACAAGCCGAATACTCGTAAGTCAGAAGTGCGTATCGGTGGTATTCAGTGGCAAATGCGTGAAGTTGAATCGCCTGAGGAGCTCTTGCAACAAGTAGAATTCTTTGTCGATGTCATGGCCGATTACAACTCAGATTTTGCTTGCTTGCCAGAGTTCTTTAACGCGCCATTAATGGGTCTGTGTGAATCCACCGATCAAAACATCGCGATTCGCTTTTTGGCCGGTTACACCGAGTGGTTCAAAAACGAAGTCTCGCATCTGGCAGTCAGTTATAACGTCAACGTTATTGTCGGCTCCATGCCATTAATAGACGGAAACGATACGTTGTACAATGTCAGCTATTTGTGTCGCCGCGATGGTACGGTGGAAGAGCAGCGCAAAATCCATATTACGCCGCATGAGCGTAGCGCTTGGGTGATCGAAGGTGGTGACGAGGTCAAAGTATTTGACACGGATGCCGGTCGTATTGGTATCTTAGTCTGTTATGACGTTGAATTTCCTGAGCTTGCCCGCTTACTGGCACTTGACGATATGGATATTTTGTTTGTGCCTTTCTGGACAGATACCAAAAACGGCTATTTACGTGTGCGCCACTGTGCCCAAGCGCGAGCCATTGAAAACGAATGCTATGTCATGATTTGCGGCTCAGTAGGTAATTTGCCGCAAGTTGAGAGCCTAGATATTCAATACGCGCAGTCGTCGATTTTTTCACCGTCAGACTTTGCTTTTCCGCATGATGCGATTATGGCCGAAACCACAGCAAACACTGAGATGATCTTTTTCTCAGATGTGAACTTAGATAAGCTGACTCACGTCCGTAACGAAGGCTCGGTACATAACCTGATTGACCGTCGTGATGATTTGTTTAGCTTAAAATGGAAACGAAAAGCAAAAATTCCAGCGAGCAAATTAACCGACGAAGAGCGCCGTGAAAACTCAGGCAGTGTGCTCATTGGTAATCCGTTACAAAATCGTGCACAAAAGCCTTAATCGGTTATCTTAAAAAGTAATCACTAAAAACAGTTACATAAAATTGATGAGTAATACGGCTGACATTTCAGCCGTTTATTTTTATCTCTCAAAAAAATTTAGAGCAAAAATGCAGCCATTATGACGATTGATCTCACAAATAAAAAAGATATTCTTAAGAAGACACCAAAGCAAAAGGTGCTTTCTATAGTTAAAACCTTGCTCATATATGGTTTGATATTTGCCGTTATTTATACTGCCATCAATTGGTGGCGACAACCCGTCATGCCAGCCAACCCACAATTGCAATTGATAGACTACCAAGGACAAACGGTTGATTTAGCAGCACTGAGTCAGGAGAAGCCGACACTGGTATATTTTTGGGGTACGTGGTGTTCAGTCTGTAGTTTCACCTCGCCAACCATAAACAAACTTGCCGCTGCAAATGATTATCCAGTCGTTACGGTTGCCATTAAATCAGGCACTGATCAAGAACTACACCGCTACCTTAATGAAAACAGTTATCGCTTTACGACAGTAAACGACCAAGAGGGTCATATCTTTGCTGATTGGCAAGGGCAAGTCACGCCTTCTTATGTCATCTTAAAAGATGGCAAGATGACGCAAGGATTGACAGGTATTCAACCACTCTGGTCGCTTAAATTGCGCTTGTGGTTATCCTCCGTTTTTTAGACCTACGCCAATTAGGTATAATCTAGGGTCTGTTGAACAATCGAACTTGCCAGACCTATGATTTAATGAGCAAAGTATTTATGCTGACATAAATGATTGGTTTTGGCTAAAAACAGGACGATACTGACCAGCTCTTTTTACCCTTCCCGTTTTGTCATATAATAGCTGCCGTTATCATCGGTGCTAGACTAATTATTCTGATAAATGCATTTTTTGTTGCAATCGTCCCGTTAGTATTTATTATGGACGTAACTATTCACAAGCAACCTATTGTAAGCAACGTTGTCTAAGACAACAAACGAGTATCGATTATCAAATATTTGACCCCATATTATATTTAACGTTAATCTTAAATTTCACACCTGACTTTACATCAATTTTTTAGTCACTTTTTAACCTATCTTTTAACCTACTTTTTAAAAAGACACCTTCTATGACTGATAAAAGTACTGATACGCCAAGCCAAGACTATAAAGACACGCTAAATCTTGCTGATACGCCCTTTGCGATGCGCGCAAACCTTGCCAAACGTGAGCCAGATTGGCTGGCTGCGTGGGAAGCGGATGACGTGTACGGCAAAATTCGCAAGGCGCGTACAGGTGCGACCAAATATATTTTGCACGATGGCCCTCCATACGCCAACGGTCAAATTCACTTGGGTCATGCGGTCAATAAAGTACTCAAAGACATTATCGTAAAGTCAAAAACCTTATCAGGCTTTGATGCACCTTATGTGCCCGGTTGGGATTGTCATGGTCTGCCTATCGAGCAAAAGGTCGAAGCCAAGGTTGGCAAAGTCGGTCAAAAAGTCTCTGCAACTGAATTCCGTGGTCTGTGCCGCGAATATGCAAGCACGCAGATTGAGCTACAAAAGGCAGACTTTAAACGTCTGGGTGTGTTTGGTGATTGGGACAATCCTTATTTAACGATGAACTTCCATCAAGAAGCCAACATCGTACGCGCACTGGCCAAAATCCATGACAATGGTCATGTCACTCGCGGTATGAAACCCGTTAACTGGTGCTTGGACTGTAGCTCTGCGCTGGCTGAGGCCGAAGTGGAATACCAAGACAAAGTCTCAGATGCGATCTATGTCAGTTTTGATGTGCTTGATACGCAAAAGGTTGCCGCATTGAGCGAGATTGATGGCAATATCGCAGCGGTCATCTGGACGACAACGCCTTGGACGTTACCAGCTAACCAAGCCATCGCCGTACATCCTGAGCATGACTATAGTGTGGTGGCGACTGAAAAAGGCAACTTCTTATTAGCGACTGATTTGGTTGAAAGCGCACTGACTGAGTTTAAACTTAGCAATCAAGGTGTATTAGCAACTGTATCCGGACGTGAGCTTGAGGGTCTACGCGCCCAGCATCCACTGATTGTAGACCGTCAAGTGCCACTTATCTTAGGCGATCACGTAACCACGGATAGCGGTACTGGCTTAGTCCATACGGCGCCGGGTCACGGTCTCGACGATTATATCGTTGGTCTGAAATATGATTTACCTGTTGAAAACCCAGTAAGCGGTACGGGCGTCTATTTAGACAGCGCAGCGGTATTTGCAGGCGAGCATATCTATAAAGCCAATCCAAAAATCATCGCTGCCCTACATGACAACGGTCATCTCGTTAGCCATACCAAGATTGAGCACAGCTATCCGCATTGCTGGCGTCATAAATCACCGATTATCTTCCGCGCCACGCCGCAGTGGTTTATCAATATGGAAACCAAAGGTTTACGTGAGCGCGCGCTTGCTGATATTCCAGCGGTCAATTGGACGCCGGCATGGGGACAGAACCGCATTGAATCGATGATGACGGGTCGCCCAGATTGGTGTATTTCGCGCCAGCGTACATGGGGCGTACCGATTGCCTTTTTCACTCATAAAGAAACGGGTGAACTACATCCAAACACCCTTGAGCTCATGGAAACTGCCGCGCAAAAAATTGATGCAGGCGGTGTGGAAGCTTGGTTTGATGCCAGCTGTGAAGACTTTTTGGGTGCGGAAGCAGCTGACTATGACAAAGCGACTGATACATTAGATGTTTGGTTTGACTCAGGTACGACGCATTTTGCCGTCCTTGAGCAACGCGATGAATTGACCAATCCTGCTGATCTGTACTTAGAAGGCTCTGATCAACATCGCGGTTGGTTCCAGACGTCGTTATTAACCTCTGAGGCCATGTACGAGCGTCCTCCGTTTAAGCAAGTACTGACCCATGGTTTTGTGGTCGATGAAAACGGTCGCAAGATGAGTAAGTCGCTTGGCAACATCATCACGCCGCAAGAAGAGATTAACAAAACAGGTGCAGACATGCTGCGCTTGTGGATTGCGTCGAGCGATTATCGTTATGAGATGAGCGCAGGCAAAACGGTCTTTAAAGGCGCAATCGACATGTATCGCCGTATCCGTAATACCTTGCGTTTCTTGCTTGCCAATACCGATGACTTCGATCCAGCAACCAATAGCATTGATATTAATGAGCTGGTCAGCCTTGATAAGTTTATCATTGAGCGTACGCAAACGGTGCAAGCACAAATCATCGACGCCTATGATGCGATGGACTTCCACCAAGTCACTCAGCTTATTGCCGCGTTTTGCTCGCAAGACTTGGGCAGCTTCTACTTAGATATTATCAAAGACCGTCAGTACACCACCCAGACTGATGGACAGCCGCGTCGCTCTGCACAAACGGCTATTTATCATATCGCCCAAGCATTAATTCGCTGGATTACGCCGATTTTGTCGTTTACTGCCCAAGAAGCGTGGGAAGTGTTAGAAGGTAAAAACGGCAATGAAGCAGGCTATGTGTTTACCGAAGAATGGTACACCTTCCCAGAATTTGAGCTAAGTGCAATCAGTACTGATGATTGGCAACGTATCATGCTAGCCAAAGATATGGTGAATAAGCATATCGAAACCGCACGCGGTGAAAAAATCATCAATGCTAATTTATCGGCTGACGTTGATTTGTATGCTGATGGTGCGATGCATGAAAGCTTAGCCAAGCTTGGCGAAGAGCTGCGTTTTGTGCTGATTACCAGTAGCGCAACCTTAAAGCCGATGAGTGATGCTCCTCCTGCTAATAAAGATAATGCCACAGAGCAAGCTGAAAGCAACACTAAAGAAGTGTCAGACTTAGTAGTCAATGTTAGTGCCGCGACGGGTACCAAATGCGTGCGCTGCTGGCATATCCGTAATGACATCGGTACAGATGCCGCACACCCTGAGCTATGTGCTCGCTGCGTCACTAATGTCACGGGTAACGGCGAGGTGCGCCACTATGCCTAATCCGACACCTAACTCAGCGCCCAACCCAACAGAGTCACCTGAAGACAAGCAGCAGCAGTCTAAGGTCGACCACTCGCCAACCCCTGCCCATGCAACAACGGGCAGTTCAACGACACCGAGAAGTCGCTTGACTAAAGTGCCAAAGATTATTGCTAATGGCAGTCGTGCTTTTATGTGGTATCTGGTGTCACTGATTGTACTTATCATCGATCAGTGGACGAAGTGGCTGGCTGAAACCAACCTGACTTTCCATGAGCCAGTACCCGTTATCGAACCGTTTCTTAATTGGACTTTAGCATACAATTATGGCGCTGCTTTTAGCTTTTTGGCGGATGCAGGCGGTTGGCAAAAGTGGTTTTTCTCGGGACTTGCTCTAATCATGTCGCTGTTTTTAATCATCTATCTGATTAAAGCACCTCGTAAAGCCACGCTATTATCGCTCGGACTGGCTTTAGTGCTTGGCGGTGCAGTTGGTAACTTAATAGATCGTCTGCTACATGGTCACGTGATCGATTTCATTCATGTCCACAATGCTGACGTTTGGCATTATCCGATCTTTAACATCGCGGATATGGGCATCAGTATCGGTGTCGCGATGATTGTCATCGATATGCTATTTTTAGAAAAGAAGCGTGAGGTTTAGCGCTTATAATCGTACATAGTTTTTAGATTCAAAAGGTGGGTTACCAATAAGTAACCCACCTTTTTTGTTGTTTGTTAGCTATCTTTTTTAGATCAGAGAATCAAGCAATTCTTTCAAATTTTCTAAACCGCCACCTGCCAATAAAAACAATAACCCTGCCATGTTAATCACCACGGTCAAATAATACGCCATGCGAAACTCAGGTTTTTGTGATTTATGCCGCAAGTAAGTCTGTGCGACCATTGCTCCTACCCAACCACCCAACGCACTGAGTAGATGCAACGTTGACTCAGGCGTGCGCCAAGCGCCACTTTGCGCAGCAGCTTTGTCCTTGGCATACATCATATAAGTAATCAAACCCAAAGCTACATACCACCCCACGACCAGCCAGCTTAACTTATATGTCACTGCTAATAGAGCTAAGACACCATAAAATCCCACACCAAGGAACAAGCGTTTTTTCTGTCCTGCTTCAAACTCCGCTTGATGACTACGCTTTGCATTACGATGACGGATTTGCTGATTCTTTTGTGCCATTTTCTGTTGCACAAAGCTCAGCTCTTGCACATCTTTTGCCTGCATCCGTCCTTGGCTATCTTGCCCCAGCGTAAAGACGACTTGCTCACCCAATTCAGGGCGACGGCGCGCTTTAAATTCATTGATATGAAAGAATACTGAATCACCCTGCTCAGTGTCGATAAAGCCAAAGCCTTTATCATCTTGCCACTTTTTAATGTGGCCTTGTTGCTTATTTGCCATGGTTCCTCCAAACCTCATTTAGACTTGCCAAATATAGTACACTATTTGCGTTACACTATTTACGCTTACAACCTTTCACAGATGGCTTATCATTTCTTATACTTATCATTTCTTATATTAATTTTTTGACCTGAACTTCTAATCCCGCAACAGATGGCTTTTGACTATGACCGACTCACAATTTATCAATCCCAATGAAGACACGCGCATCACTTTTGGCAGTCTTGTAAAGCTGCATTTTGAAGTATCATTAGAGAACGGTACGATGATTGACTCTACCTTTAGCCGCGATGCGCCTGTGACGCTGACCATTGGTGACGAGAGCTTACTACCCGGTTTTGAGCAAGTGTTAATGAACCTGCGTGCGGGTGATACGCGCTCAGCCCACCTTGATCCAGAGCAAGCATTTGGTGATTGGAATCCTGACAATATTCAGCATTTTAGCCGTCCTCAATTCGCGCTGGTCGCTGATAACCCCGAAATTGGTATGATGGTAGAATTTGAAGATAAAGGCAAAAACACCCTACCCGGTACCATCAGCGCCATCGATGATGACCAAGTCGAAGTGGACTTCAATCATCCACTCGCTGGGCAAGCTGTATTGTTTAAAGTAAAAATCTTTAAAGTGACACCGCCCGGTGTAACGGGCATAAAGCTCATGTAAAATAATTCATTTAGAAATACTCTGTTGAATGAACAATAAGGATAAAAAATGCAATATCAAAAACTGCCACAAATTAATGAAGACGTTTCCAAAATCTGTCTAGGTACGATGACGTGGGGACAACAGAATGATGAGACCCAAGCGCATGAGCAGATGGACATGGCGCTAAGCGAAGGGGTGAATTTTTGGGACACGGCAGAGATGTATCCATCGCCGCCGGACAAAGACAAACAAGGCGATACTGAACGCTTTATGGGCACATGGTTTAACAAAACCAAACAGCGTGACAAAGTTATTCTTGCCAGCAAAATGTCACCGATGGATTTTTTACGCGACGGGCAAACGCGCTTTAATGCTGAGCAAATCAGCAGCGCCATTGATGGCAATCTTGAGCGTTTGCAAACCGACTATATTGATATTTATCAACTGCACTGGCCTGAACGCCAAGCGAATTTCTTCGGTCAGCGCGGTTATACTGAAGCGATGGCAGCGCAGTCACTAGACGATTTAACGCCTTTTTTAGAGACCATTCAAGCGTTAAATGATGAGATCAAAAAAGGTCGTATTCGTGCTTATGGGCTGTCGAATGATACTGCGTGGGGTCTGATGCGCTACCTATGGGAAGCAGATAAAAACGGCTTGATTGCCCCCATCACTGTGCAAAATCCCTATAGCCTGCTGAACCGCTTATATGAAGTCAATATGGCAGAGATTGCACATCGTGAAAATGTAGGTCTGCTTGCTTATTCACCGCTTGGTTTTGGTGTGCTGTCTGGTAAATATCTCGATGGCAAACGTCCGACTGGCGCACGTCTGACCATGTACGACCGTTTTGGGCGCTACGTAAATGAACAAGCCAAATCAGCCACTGAGCAATATGCCAAGATAGCCGCTGATGCAGGTTTGGACATGGCACAGATGTCATTGGCTTTCGTCAACTCTCGTCACTTTGTCACCAGCAATATCATTGGGGCAACGACCACCGAGCAGCTCAAATCCAACATTGATAGTGTTAATGTCGAGCTGACAGCAGACGTATTGGAAGCAATTGAAGCCGTACATACACAACAGCCTAATCCATCACCATAATCTGCCATCTATCAGAGCGTAGTGGATTAAATTAAGTAGGCTCTATTGAAGCTCCCACCAAAAAGGGCGCAAATCGCTAGCATTATCACTGCGATTTGCGCCCTTTTTTTGACTATTACTTCAATTGCAAATATTTAGTCTTTAGCTGGTACGTTAAGTACTCTTGAATGTAGTTCAGCCAACCCCTCTTGCATACGTGACTGCAATACATTGGTCAGCTCGCTTTTGCTACAGCCTGCTGGATCTATCGGCGCTAATGGCAATACATAAGCGGTCACGTCTTTGCTATCAAGCACTTTTTTCATGCTGTCCTTCATCGTCAGCTTGCCATAATATGGCAGTGCTTCGCTTAGTGTACCGTCTTTATTGACATAAGCGATAACGATGGGGCGAACCGGAACGTCTGCCTCTATCGCTGCTTGTAGCAATGTCCCATGAATACGTTTGATTTTTTTACCATCGGTAGTCGTCGCTTCTGGGAAGAATATCACCGAAAACCCTTTCGCTAAAAAGCTAGCAATCTGCGCTGCCACCGAGCCTGCATCACCGGAACCACGCTCAATAAATACCGTACCTGCCGCATGAGCCAACTTGCCAAATACTGGCCACTCACCGATTTCGGCTTTGGATAAGAAAAAGGCAGGACTCACCGTGCCCACGACCGGAATGTCCATCCATGACACATGATTGGATACCCATAGACCATGATGCTGTTGCACTGGCTCAACTTCAACAACCTTTACCCCAAAGGAGCCTGCCATCTTACGACAAAACGCTTGAATGTAGCGTGGCAATTTTTCGCGTGGTGGCTGCTTAAATGCGCCAATACGCTGAGCAGCCCTAAGACCACCAGCGATCGTCGTGGTCATTCCCGCGATTTGTTTACCGCGACCCCATTGTTGTTTGAGTGAAAAGCCTGACTTAGCTTGGCTCATCTTCGTCCCTCATGATTGAATGTTTGGTTTTTAGATAGTTAAAAAAACGAGCTAAGTATAACAAAGTTCTGTCACTCAGTGATAGCTTGTTCACTCAGTGAGTGTTTACTTTTATACAAATGGGTAATGAAACAGATTTATAGAAAATCAGCCACCATAAATGCTGTAACATAAAATCATCGCTAATTATGCCAATACGCTTTAATATCAAGTGATAAGACCACATATAGACAACCATCTGAACGTTATATCAAAGCTTACTGAATCAAAGCTTACTAAATTGATAATAGCGATTTATTTACTTTATTAATAGGTGATACTCTTTGGATTATTTTGAAAGACATGAAGGTGGCGAACGCGCCATTATAGTACATTTAGACATCCGCCAAATTCAAGATCCTGACGATCTAGGTGAATTTGAGCTATTAGCAGACTCAGCAGGGGCTGATCGTTTGGCGTTGGTCACAGGCTCACGCCAAAGACCCGATGCCAAATACTTCGTCGGTAGCGGCAAAGCAGCAGAAATAGCAGAATTGGTGCGCGAGCATGACGCTGATATCGTCCTTTTTAACCACAGCTTATCGCCATCTCAAGAGCGTAATATCGAAGCCTTGGTGCAATGTCGCGTACTGGATCGTACTGGTCTGATTTTGGACATTTTTGCACAGCGTGCGCGTACCTATGAAGGTAAGCTACAAGTAGAGCTGGCGCAGCTAAACCATTTATCGACACGTTTGGTACGTGGTTGGACGCATTTGGAACGTCAAAAAGGTGGTATCGGTCTGCGCGGACCCGGTGAAACCCAACTTGAGACCGATCGTCGCTTATTACAGACTCGTGTGAATCAGCTAAAAAGCAAACTGGAAAAAGTGCGCCAAACACGCGCTCAAGGTCGAGCACGTCGGCAAAAATCAGACGTGCCGACTATTTCACTCGTCGGTTATACCAATGCGGGTAAATCCACATTGTTTAATCGCTTAGTCGATGAAAACATCTATGCGGCGGATAAATTATTTGCCACGCTCGATCCGACTTTGCGCCGTCTAGACTGGCAGGGTGTTGGGCGCGTGGTCTTGGTCGACACGGTTGGTTTCGTCCGTCATCTACCGCATGAGCTAGTCGAGTCTTTTCATGCAACGTTAGAAGAGACATTAGAGGCAGATTTATTGCTACACGTCATCGACTCTTCTAGTGAAGATATGCACGAGCAAATTCAAGCAGTCAAAGATGTACTGGCAGAGATTGACAATGATGTGCCGGTACTCAATGTCTACAATAAGATTGATTTGACGGATGAGCCCGCTCATATTGGTTATGCTAGCGAAGGTCAACCCAACCGTGTCTATGTTTCCTCTAGAGAGAACCTAGGCATGGAAGGGTTGTCACTTGCTGTGCAACAGCTGCTAACTGGTGCTTTAACAACCTTTGATTTGACTCTTCCTTATAATGCAGGTCAATTCAAAAGTACCTTGTATGAGCTGGGCGTCATTTTAGAAGAAAGCTACGATGATACAGGTCATGAATGCTTGACCATTCGTTTGCCAAGTGACAGACTCAGACAGCTCCTTGGTCAAGCCGACTTGAATCCTCTAGATGTATTGCCATTAGCACAAGCCACGCTACTGATGCCAGTCCTTGAAGAGTTCGAGCAGCCTGATGAAGATGAAGACGAAGACCAACTTATGACGAAAGCAGAAGAACAAGCTTTTGATGATTTTGATGCCCTTAACTCTGAGACGTTGAGCTCTGAGACATTGCACTCAGAAACATCAGAAGAAAAATAAGCGTAAAATTTGGGTGTATAGATTTGATTTGGATTTACAAATTCAAATAGCGTCTTCCCAAAACGCTTGGCTTCTCAATTAATAGGCCTTTTCATCAGTGGTTTCTTAACATAGAGTGTTAAATGATAAATGGACGGTATCAACGATATCGTCTATTTTTTTGACCTCCATTTTTTCACCATCATGTGTGACTAGATTTTTCGACTAAAAACTTAGAAGATCAATAACCAGTTCTAGCGTTTTAGAGGCTTTATTAGTTGGTTTGCTCTCTATATAATCAACTTTTATATATTTAACCCATTTAGACGTTATCGATTACATTGAAACCATAACCGAGCAAAGACATCCCTTTTTGCTATGCTCTTGGCGATACTGCCTACTCGATTTTATGAACACACTCTCTATCTCTGACTTGGCCAGCACTGCTTATGAATTCCACTCATTCCTCGCGTATGCCCCTATGGATGGCCGTCATCCTAACATTGGTCATGATCATTTTGGTCCGTGAATCTGCCGTTATCATCTGTCAGTGGGCGGGTATCGAAAAAGCCGCCAATATCGTCGGTTTAATCGCGATGTTCTTTATCTTGATGGCATGGCGTTTACTTAAAGGCCTGCCCAGTTGGCTTACCCAAGCCAGTAATGTCTTATTGGTCGATAGTGGCTTTGCTTTTTTGCCCGTGTCAGCTGGTGCAGGCTTGCTATTATTCGCATTAGGTGACGAGCTGTGGGGTGTGATGCTGACCATGTTAATCAGTACGCTCATACCACTATGGGGACTGGCCATTCTTGCCAACCATTGGCTAAGCGATAGCGCAAATACCAATACTACTCATAAGCAAAAACAGCAGCCTTGAGCTGTATAACCAAGGAAATGTAATGACTTTTGACAGCGTATTGATGGCGACCCTCGCAGCGATATTATTAACCTTGACAGCACATGTCATTGCCCGCGTCTTGGCTCGTAAGCTATCGTGGTTGCCAATGGTGATTACCGCGTTGATCCTTGTTCTTTTGTTCTTGTTTATACTGCAATGGGATTACAATAATTATTATAGCGTTGCCAAACCTGTATTTGACCATCTATTAGGCTATGTCACTGTCCTTTTAGCCGTGCCACTCGCGGCAATGAACTTCAAGGGTTTACCAGTTAAAAAGCTGACTTTGATCGTAGCCATGGCCAGCGTCATTGGTGCATTACTACCTATGTCATTGGCTTATCTATTTTCCTTAAGCCACGACACGATACTCGCCTTTGCCACCCGTTCAGTGACCACACCCATTGGCTTGAGCATCGCCGATTTGATTAAAGCGCCACTGGCCATGGCCAACTTGATTATTATTGTCTCAGGTATAATCGGTGGCACTTTAGCGCGATTTTTGTTTCGCGGTATCGATGATGATCGTGCCAAAGGTTTGGCACTTGGCTTGGCAGCCCATGCTTTCGGCACAGTAGAAGCTTGGCAAATCAGTCACACTGCTGGTCGTTATGCTGCCTTTGGTCTGGCGGTCAATGGTTTGGTCACTGCCGTGTGGGTGCCTATTTTTATCAGTGCCTTTTCCATTTAATAGCGTTCAAAAAATTCATCATTATCTTGAATAACTTTTCGTCTTTATTAATAATTCACCATCGCAGTGAGCATGTTGTGGCGTTTGTATCAGCTTAAAAACACTGAAGTAGACATGCAATCGATGCGCTTAAAAGCCTTAGTCTGTTGATTTTTTTACAAATTAAAGGCGGCTTTTGTGCTTTGTTCTGCTAATCCTATGCGCTAAAAAGTTATTATATGTTATAGTAAGCAACTATTATTTTTTGTATCTATCGTAAGTGGTTTCTTGTTAAGCGTGACCATTGCTAGGTAGCTATCTTCAATGTAGCTGTAAAATCCAGCAAACACGGTAACCGCTTTAACGCGCAACATGACGCGCCTATAGGCAAAACAATTTGCTATTATTCGATAAAAAGTGATATCTCTATGATAAGTATCTCCCCTTTGATTACCCGCTGTTTGTCTCCGCTTTTACTCAGCACCATTGCTAGTACACTTGCCCTCTCCACGCTTTCGATGACTGCTCACGCAGGCAATATGTATATCTATAAAGACAAAGGTGGACAAGTACTGCTCACCAATGTCAATCCTAGCGGCAACTTTGATAAATTCACCAAGAAAGTAAAGGTGACTTACTACAAAGACTCTAAGATGTATGATGGCAGTAATAGCAGCGGTAGTGATTATGGTAGCAGCACAGCAAGTAGTAGCGGTAGCCGCAACGCTTATGACAGCTATATTCGCGCCTCTGCCGAGCGTAATGGCGTAGATCCTGCCCTTATGAAAGCCATGATGCATACGGAATCCGCATTCAATCCCAACGCGCGCTCGCCTGTAGGTGCTCAAGGCCTGATGCAGCTAATGCCAGCCACTGCCCGCCGCTTCAAAGTGAGCAACCCTTGGAATCCTGCTGACAATATCGAAGGGTCTGCTAAATATATCGCTTGGTTGATGCGTCGCTTTAACAACAACGTCGAGCATGCGGTGGCCGGTTATAATGCTGGTGAAGGCAACGTCGATAAATATGGTGGCATCCCACCGTTTAAAGAAACCCGCAACTATGTCAAAAGCGTGATGAGCCGCTATCACAGCTTATATAAAAATGACTCAGGTCTGTCTGGTAGTAGCATGAGCGCCAGCAACAGCAATACCACTGCTAGTAATGGCCTACAAAACGTTAGCTATGGCACTAGCAGCAATACCAATAGCGCCAGTTATGCCAATTCAGCGTATGCGGCATTACGTTAATATAACTGTTAATGATATAACTAAATCAGCAGACACAAAAAAGCCCGTTAATAAATAACGGGCTTTTTTGTGCTTGATTGCTTCTTATGTCAAACAATCTATAAGTACTGAGCAAAAACAAACTCAGTACTTACTGCATTTTGAAACTTACTTATTAGCTAGTGCTTGAGTTGCAGCAACTTCAGCAGCGAAATCTTCTTGCTTCTTCTCAATGCCTTCACCAACTTCTAGACGTTTAAAGCCAAGTACTTTTACGCCTTCAGCTTTCAATACGTCACCAACTTTTTTCTCGTTGTCCATGACGTATGGCTGACGCAATAACGTTACTTCGTCTAGGTACTTACGTAGGCCACCTTCGATCATTTTTTCAACGATATTGTCAGGCTTGCCAGATTCTTTTGCTTTGGCTTCGATGATGTCTTTTTCGCGCGCTAGTACGTCAGCAGCGACGTCTTCGTCATCTACTGCAACTGGGTTGAACGCAGCGATATGCATGGCAAGGTTTTTGCCAGTGTCTGCACTGCCGCCTTCATAAGATACCACTACGCCGATACGTAGACCATGACGGTATGCAGCAATGTTAGCGCCTTCAAGTACTTCAACACGGCGGATTTGGATGTTTTCACCGATTTTTTGTACTAAAGATACACGTGCTTCTTCAACGGTTTGACCATCGCCATAAGGCAATTCAGAGATAGCAGCAACGTCAGTCACGTTGTTCTCTAGAGCAATGCTAGCCACTTTTTCTGCAAATGCATTGAAGCTGTCATCCTTTGCAACAAAATCAGTCTGGCAGTTAACTTCTAGCAAGAATGCTTTGTTGTCGCCTTGAGCGATGATGATAGCGCCGTCAGCTGCGATGTTACCCGCTTTTTTAGCGGCTTTGGCTTGACCAGATTTACGTAGGTTATCAATGGCAGTTTCGACATCGCCGTTTGACTCTTCCAACGCTTTTTTACATTCCATCATGCCAAGACCAGTACGGTCACGCAATTCTTTTACCATTTTGGCAGATACTTTTACTTCTGACATAAGAGTTACCTTTTATATTGTTATGTATGGGAGTGCTTAACTTCTATTCAATATTTTCATACTATTTATAGAAACTATCTATAGGTACTATATTTTATAAGTACTATATTGCTCTTGTAGTGATGATTGCTCTTGTGATGAAAGTGCTCATCGTTGCTTGTGATAGCAGAAGTCGTTGTGATAACAGATCTTGTGTATCATGAGGGCAACTATAAACGATAATACTCGCCTATTAACAAACAATCCATCAACAATAAGGCATGACGAGTAAAACTACATCATGCCTATTGTGAGCTTGTACGTATACGCTGTTAATACCTTTATATGGATGCTGATAGCATAACTATTAATACATCCTTACAAAGGTAAACCTTTTAGGTCAGCTATTTATTCTGCTGGAGTTGCTGCTTCTTCAGTAGCCGCTTCAGCTGGTGCTGCTTCAGTAGCTGCAACAGGTGCTTCTTGCTCAGCTTTGCCGCCTGCTTGAGTCTGTGCGTATTCTTTACCAGCAATGATCGCATCAGCCATAGAAGTTACATACAAAGTCACTGCACGGATAGCATCATCGTTTGCTGGAATGATGTAATCAACGTTATCTGGGTTTGAGTTGGTATCAACGATACCGATAACTGGGATACCTAGATTTTTAGCTTCTTTGATAGCAATCGCTTCATGATCTACGTCTACAACGAAGATTGCGTCAGGTAGGCCGCCCATGTCTTTGATACCGCCTAGTGAACGCTCGAGTTTTTCCATATCACGAGTACGCTCTAACGCTTCACGCTTAGTAAGCTTAGCGAAAGTACCGTCTTCTGCTTGTTTTTCTAGCTCTTTTAGACGGTTGATTGACTGGCGAAGTGTTTTCCAGTTAGTCAACATACCACCTAACCAGCGATGGTCAACGTATGGCATGCCAGCGCGGGCAGCTTGTTCACGGATGATACCGCTAGCAGCGCGTTTAGTACCAACGAACAATACTTTGTTTTTCTTAGCAGCTAAGCCGTTTACGTAAGTCAATGCTTCATTAAACGCTTTTACAGTGTGCTCTAAGTTGATGATGTGAATCTTGTTACGTGCACCAAAGATGTATGGTCCCATTTTTGGGTTCCAAAAACGTGTTTGGTGACCAAAGTGAGCGCCGGCTTGTAGTAAGTCGCGCATTTCGATTTTGGTTGGATTCTTTGTAGCCATGTGAAATTCCTAGTGGTTGGGTTATGCCTCCACATCACAAAAACTGCCTATCTAGCGACACGCATCTGCTGAGGGTCAATGCTTATGAATACCGCACTAACTTTTTGCAAATTAATCAAGTCGCCAAACACCCAGCAATTTTTTGCCATGATGTGTGTGTCATTGGTTGATGGGTTGGTTTAAAAAATGAGCTATGATTTGAACTTAGCGATAAACACTAAGTTATAAAATAGCTGCGCTGTATTTTATCATAAAAGTACAGCTTACTGCTAGCGCTATTATCATGAGACGCACAAGCTAAATATCAAATAAATGAACAAGCTATGGGACAAACCTTTGGATAAAAATCATAAAAAAAACGACGCTTTAACGTCGTTTTTTTCGCTGATTACTATCATTGGATCCACAGACAGCTACGTTCAGTGCCATGCTCAAAGGATCAAACACGCCCTAAGCGATACAAATACCAATCACCGCTTCGTAACCGCGCCAAGTAAATGGCGTGACATAGCTTTGGCGGTCTTTTGGTAAATAAGCGATGCTTGGCGCGCCCTCAATAATTTTGGGCGGTGAGATAATAAAATCTGAGCCAAACTCCGTACGTGCATTACCTGAGATGGTATTGGTCATCTCACCCAACAAGTCTTTCATCATCGTAATCGATGAATCTGGCTCGCCCATCACTTTTATAACTTCTCGCAACATTACGCTTGGCGCGCTCACATAGACGCAGCCTTCGATAGGTCCAGATATTTTAATGATGCCGCTATAATCATAACCAACGGCACTTTTATTACTGTTCAAATATGGCGTATCAATCGCCACTGGCGTATCATCAATCTGCGCAAAGAATGCGCTGATTGAGCTTAAAAAGACGCCTAATTTTTCTACTTTAACCATAATAGTGTATTGTCCATAGCTAACATCGATGATGTGTGGGTGCTTAGTTTAATCTTGCAAACAAACCACAATTTCACCGACTTGACCGCGCCAAGTAACAGGAATGATAAAAGAGCGCTCATCGTGCGGCAACACAATACTTTGCGGTGCGCCTTTAAAAACAAACGGCACAGAAATATGGAACTCTGAACCAAACTCTTTGCGCGCATTACCCGCGATCGTATTGGCAACTTCACCAGCCAAATCGATGTAGTTTTCATCGCTTTTATCAGTCTCACCCATGCTGTCCAATATTGAAGACAGTAAATCACGGGTTGCCGAAAAATACACCACGCCTTTTTGTACCCCTGATATACCAATGACACCGGTATAGTCGTAGACTTTTGGCTGTTGATTTTCCAGTAAATAAGGCGTATCAACGATAAGTGATTCACTACCGAACTGATCAAAATAGTTGGTAATGATGTTCAAAAAAATATGTAAATGTTGTTCTTTCATAATGACATCTGCTTAAATCGTTGGCTGAAGTTAGTCTTGCATAAGCTCATGTAAAGCTTCGACAAGCTCTTCTTCTGAAAAAGGCTTACATAAAAATCCACTTGCACCCAACGATAATGCTTCAATACCAGTCGATTTATCAGATAAGGCTGACACCACTAAAATACGAACTTCAGGGTCAATGGCAATGATTTTTTCGATACACTCCAGACCGTCCATTTGTGGCATGGTCAAATCCATAGTAATGACATTAGGACGATGCACATTAAATTTCTCAATAGCTTGCACACCGCTGGTCGCCGTAGCCACCAACATAAACTCTCCTGAATCGTACGCACGCTGGATTCGGTTTCGAATGATATTAGAATCATCAACAATCATTAATTTATACATAACGTCTTTCTTATCCTTAATTAAGCTTTAGGCAAGGTAATGGTAAAGCGAGTCATTTTACCAAGCTCACTATTGACGTTGAGCTTACCGTCATACTCTTTTACTTGTGCTTTGATAATATCCAAGCCAACACCGCGACCACCATCTTCATCAGCGTGTTCTTTGGTCGAGAACCCTGACATAAACAGTTGCTTTAATAGCTCACCCTGACTCATTTGAGCAGTAGCTTCTGCGTCAAAGCGACCTTTGGCGATGAGTTTTTGGCGGATGCTGTCGTAATCGATACCCTGTCCGTCGTCTTGCAAAGTAATAACGAGATCGCGGCTATCACTCTGTATTTCTAGATCAATAGTACCAACGGCTGGTTTGTCAGCTGACTGACGTACCGCAGGCGTCTCAATACCATGTACCACAGCATTGCGTAACAGCTGAATACTTATTTCTTTGACGACATTTTTAAGATGGGCTGGTATCGCCGTGTGCGCTAACGTCTGACTGCTCAACTGCACTTGCTTACCTTGTCTTGCCGCGATGTCTTGCGCAAAACTTTGATAATAAGACAACTGATCATCATCCGACTCATCACTCAAATCAATATCAATATCATTACCGCTTGCCACAGGCATGCTCATGGCTGATTGATGCGTTGATTGGTTTTCGCTAGCGGTTGATGTCTTAATGTTTGATGCAGGCGTGGTTGATGATGCTACCGATTGGGTCGCATGAGTATTGTTTGTTGCACTGACACTTTTTGGCGTGGCTTGGTTGATACGCTCACCCAATGTTTCGATGGTATTAGATAGGCTGAGCAAATCATCTAAATGCACTGCTAACGGCAAGAAGTTGTTACCTGATAATTTGCCTTGGTTTTGCAACGCATCCAGCTTGTCTTCCGCATCGGACGCAATCTTAGTAAAGCTGTGCAGTTTCAGCGCAGAAGCTTCACCTTTTAGGCTATGCATTTCACGATAGATGGCTTTTAATTTACCTTCGAGCTCAAATTGTGAGCTACCTGGGTTTTTCAAAATGTTATTCATCTTGTCGATGTGTGCTTTGGTATTGGTAATAAATTCGTTAATGATTTTTGGATTGACGTTTAAGATGGTTGTTAACATCTCAATCTGCATGTCATTTTGTGAACGCTCTTTTTCTAGGCGCTGTTCTAAATATACGGCGTCTGAGACGTCATTGACGTTGACGAGAATACGAGCGATGTCTTTATTTTCATAAACCCGCGAAAACTTGAAGTCTAAATAACGACTGTCAGCACCATCTGCTCCGTGAGCATTGTGCAACATGACTTTATTTAGTGGGTTTAAAGAATCAACCAGCTTTTCTTTCACACGCGGATTATATAGCTGCTCAATGAATTGGCGGGTGGTGTTTAGGTCTTTATCAGAAATACGACCACGCAAGACATTGGTAAAGTTTTCTCCTGCTAGGGTGTCAGCACCGATAATATTGGTCAGTGCGCGAGAATGCTGCTGACCGATATTCAAATCTTTGTCTAGCAAGAAAAGACCCGTATTCACCGTCTCCATGATTTCTTGGGTTTCACGACGAGCGGCCAAAGCTTCTGCATCGGTATCACGCAGACGACGAACGAAGAAGAAAACGAAAATTAAGAAGTAAGCAAAGATAGCTGCAACACCCAATACCTGAATCAAACGGATGGTGTCGGCTTGGCGCTCAGCGTTGATAAACACTTCATCAGTGAGTTCATCTAACGATTCGTTAATAAACAAACTAGAGGTTTTGGCCTGCTCAACCGCTTGAATCAACTCATCAGAAGAATCAACCATAATGTTATCAGCATCTTTGAGATAGCTTTGAATCTTTGGCTCTAAAAGTTGCCACTGCTCATTGGCGGCAGAAATTTTGGCTTGCGAATTTTCATTAATCTTTGGTAGCGTGTAGTCATTACCATCAAGATCTGTAACCTGTCCACCCTGCCCAATCGCCGCAATTGAGTTGGTAATAAGCGCAGTGTTTTGTTCCAAACGCTCCAAAACTCGTTGAATATGCGGAGAGCTGGTGTCTTCACCATAGCTGCTATCTAAGTCAAATAGATCTTTGATTACCGCTTGGGCGCTATTAGCGACTTGGTTGGTTTGGTCAATTAGAACCGTGTTTCTTTCGAGCAAGCTGGATGTATAAAAAGTAAAGGCCAGCAAAGCACCAATCAATGATAAAAACAGTGCAATTGAAACAATCAGACTGCGATAACGTTTGTTGTCAACATTATGTGTGGTTGCCATCTTTTATAGCCCCTTATTTCGATTGCTCATTGGTAGTAGCGCTTTTAGTAGCTGGCTCAGACGCGCCTAACCACTGCTCATCGATTGCTTTAAACGTGCCTTTTTTCTCAAGCTTAGCAATCCCTTCATTGACGGTATTGATAAGCTTACTATTGCCTTTTGCCATCAGTATGACTTGCTGTGCTGAAGGATTATCCGCGCCTTCATAAGGGACGATGGTGACATCATATTCTGGATGGTTTTTTGCCGTATATTGCAAAATAGGTAGATCATGCAAAATCACATCGACCTTGCCTTGCATTAAGTCTTCATACAGCAAAAAAGCCGTACTTCTAGTGGTCATCTCACTATATTGACCCATCGCATTTAGCTGATCTTCTTGCTTAGAGCCTTCCATCGCCGCGACATGCATGCCAGCTAAATCTTCTATGCCTTTGATTTTTGTGTCACTTTTGGCATACATGATTGAAGACGGGTTAAAAAAGTAAGGGTCAGATAAGCCATATTTTTCTGCACGATCATCTTTATAAGAGATACCTGATATCGCTAAATCACGACCGCCTGACGCCACACTGTCGAACATATTTTGCCAAGTTTCTTTGTAAAATTCGACCTTGAACCCCTGCTCTTCACCAAGAGCACGGATAGAATCAATATCAATCCCCTGCATATTGCCGTAGTCATCCTGGAACGAGAATGGAGGCATCGTCCCTGTGGTAGCAACCTTTAAGGTTGGCGCAGTATCAGGCAGTTTACTGATAAACTCATCTTTACTTTCTGCTGCTATCGCCTTGCCAGTCGAGTTGGCGCTCTCTTGTGTAGAAGAATTACCACATCCGAATAAGCCAACACTTAATACAATCGGTAACATCCGATATATTTGCTTCATATCCCATCCTTAAAGTTTAAGGTATTTCTAAATTTTAGTGAATAACAATCTAGCAAGGTCGAATAATCATTAAATAATATTTGCTTACAGAAAGTTACTTAGGATGATAATTGAGCAACTCTGTGATTGCAATAATTATGTTTAGAGAATACATACAAATTGTTATATATAGCAAAGGCCACATATATAATTATTAAACATAAGTATATTTATTTACGCTTTATCGTATTTTACGACCTAATAAAAAGCATTATTTTAATTAAATAAAGGACATTTGTTTATTTTAACAAGTAAAAATGTATATACATTTTTTTAGTACAAAGCACACAAAAAAGCACTCACAACGCCTTTGACGTTTGAGTGCTTTTCAGGGAGTAAGTAAGGCATGATTTAATTGATCATTTAATGGCTCATTTGGGACTTATTCGGCATCATCAAGATTTAAATTACGATCTATCTGCCAAATCAAAAAGCAACCGAGACTCATTAAAGAAAACATGGCAATACCGATTTTAAGTACTGGATTGACCGGAAATAGATTCAACAATAAACCGCCAAAAATACCCACGGAGAACATAAGAGAGCCTTGCAATGCACTTGCCATACCTGCGCGGCGTTTTTGGAAGGCTAAAGCAATCGCAGAAGCATTCGGCTGCGTCAAACCAAGACCTGCAATACAAAAGAAAATACAGACCAATACTAGTGGTAGCCACGCATCAGTACCCAAAAACAGACCTATCACGAATAGCACGCCTGCAGAAATAACTTGCATCATAGCACCAAAACGCAGAATACTCAGGATACGAAAGCGATTGGTGAGCCATTGGTTCAGCTGCGTTAAAGCGACAAAACCAGCCGCATTCATGCCAAAGAGCCAGCCAAAATGGGTCGCCGATACCCCATACGTATCCATGATCAATTCAGAAGCCGAGCTGATATAAACAAACATTGCTCCCATCAACAGACCGCCACCAATCGCAGGATAGCTAAAGGTGCGATCTTTCAGTAAATCCCAGTATTGACTCAGGACTTCTTTGGCGGGACGCACATTACGGTTTTCTTCAGTCAATGTTTCAAAAAAGAAAAATTTGGTGAGTAATAAGTTGAGCGTGCCAAAAGCGGCTAAAAACCAAAAAATAGAGTGCCATGTAAAAAAACGCAAAAATACCGCACCAAGTGATGGCGCTAATATCGGCGCTAAACCCATCACCAGTATCATGATAGAAAAGGCTTTGGCAGTTTGTTTGGCTGTTAGGCGATCGCGAATCGCGGCACGGGTAACCACAGCCCCCACGCAAGCCCCCAGTGCCTGAAGGGTGCGTCCCACAAACAATACATATTCATCGTTCGTGGTTGCACAGATGATGGATGCGATGACATACAACGTCATACCTATATATAGAGGTTTGACGCGACCGACACGATCACTAAACGGGCCATAAAACAGCTGACCAAACACCAAGCCCAAAAAATACGCTGGCACAGAATTGGCCATAAAGGCAGTGGATACACCAAAGTCATCTGCCATCGATGGTAATGCTGGCAAATACATATCAATAGACAGCGGCCCTACTGCCACTATGAGTCCGAGCATCATGATCCATGCTACAGGCAAATCGGCAGAGCGCACTCGTTCAGAGGCAAGTGGTTTATTGGGCAAAGAAGACTTTGGAGCAGACATAGTGAGACCGTTTTGTATAATGGTTATTATTTTATTATTCAGGCTTTGCGTGTGGCCAGTTTTTATTCAGGATAAAGGTATTCAAAATAAAAAACTGGCAGCAAATCAATAATGCATATTTATGCACAGATACACAAGCAGACAGTGTTATATCTTACTGTCTGCTTGTATTTCAATAGCTCTATGCTATTAATAAAATAAACACTAACAACAAAAACAACCTTTCACGAAGTACCTAAGATTTCTAACGGAATTGGCGCTTGGCAAATGCAGTGCTGGCTTGCTTGGCTTTTCTGAGCGCAAGCTTACGGTTGCGACCTAACATCATCTTTAGCTGCCAGACTTTTTCTTGATATAACGTCAACGCTGATTGTTCGTACATCGCATTGATGACACGTTTACTGGCCAGTACGGCATCTGGTGAGCGCTCTGCAAATTCAGCAGCGAGCTGTTGTGCTTGTGCTAAGGGTGTCTCGCTACAGTGACTGACGAGACCTAACTCTTTGCCTTCGGTTGCATCAATCGTACGGGCACTCATCGCCAGCTCTTTTAAGACATCGACGCGAACCACGCCCAATGCCGACTGAGTCAATCCCATATCAGGCACGAGCCCCCACTTGGCTTCCATAATAGACAAGTTACAATCAGGATGACTGATGCGCACATCACACGCCAGCGCCAGTTGTAGCCCTGCACCAATACAATACCCTTCTAGTACCGCAATCACAGGGACAGGCACATCACGCCAAACCAAACAGACACGCTGAAAGAGGCTCTGCCAAGGTTTCATTAACTCCCAAAGTGCAAAGGCTTTATTTTTTGGATGGTTTAAGTCGCTCAAATCGATACCCGCACAAAACGTATCTCCAGCACCATTCAAAATCACCGCACGTATTGTTTTATCTTTGCTAATGCGACCTGCTACTTTAATCAACTCATCTATCATCTGAAAACTCATGGCATTCTTTTTTTCAGGGCGGTTTAAAGTAACGGTTAAAATATGGTCAGTCACACTCACTTGTAACGTTTTATACTGGTACGTGGCAATCGCGTTCATAACAATCCTTATTAATAAATAAAATAAATATGCTGCTAATGATGCCAATATAACAGGGTTATATCTGTCATATCGCATGAATAACTGACTGTCAGGATACCAGCCATCTATCTATCAATAAAAACCAGCCAATTTACAGGCAAAACCCTCTGATATATTATCTGCCTCAAATCATCTTCCACGTCATATCATTTTCACTCAGACGATGATAATTCAGCTGCGCATAAGACGATAAATCCAGCGCTTGTAAGTTATTTAATGCCGTTAATAACGCTTCATAATAGGGCTCAAGCATCGCAAACTGTGCAGGCGTAGTGTGCTGAATATTCAACAAGCTCTTGTCTTCCAAATCTTGGCTGGCCTGACGTAGCTCTGGTACACCAGTATAGCGACTACCGCCTAAGATACGATGGGCAATTTGTGCAAGAGCACTACGGTCACGGGCATCCCACGCTTGAGTGAGGGCGCGCTTTTCCTCATTGATCGTATCGAGCATCATAATTATGAGCTTGGCTGCGAGATCCGGTTTATTCGCTGAGCGAGTCAGCGCATCTTGCCAGTCTAAGATATGGGAGGTGTTCGTATCATTAGCGCTTAGGTCGAGGTTTGTGTGCTCGTCTAACTTATCCTCGGTACTTGCTAGTACCTCAGGGTTGCTGCTGCCTGATATTTGGTACGGAGGGTACAGTAGCGATGCTTGTCTTTGCTGTTGATAGCGCAAGCTTTCATAGCGTGGCTGGCTTTCGCGCAGCGTTCCTTGTCTATAGTCCTCACGAGGCTGGCTGTCCTTTAGATAGTCATCACGGATTTTTTTTAATGATAAAGGTCGGGTTACTTTTTGCTGATTGATAGCTTCGGGCACCTGACCATTATAATCGTCACTACCTTTAACCATCGGATAAGCCGGTGCTGTAGTGCCTACATACGAACCTAAAGGTTTTTCCACAGCGGTATTCGTTAAGGGGTCACTTTGTACATCAAAACCTTTTGCATCAAAATCTTTAGTACTGACATCAGTACCGATATTTTGAGTACCAGTATTTTGAGTACCAGCCTCTTGCTCTGCATTGACTCCAGCCACAGCGGTTAACTGCGGCACTGTCGTTGTGCGTCCTAGCCATTTTTGTAGCACTTGTAACAACTGTGGTTGGCTAATAGGCTTACCCACATAATCATTAATACCACTCGCCATGAGCTTGTCGCGCTCGTCAGCCAATCCATGTGCTGTCAACGCAATAATGGGAATACGATTATCAGCATTCTCGATATTACGAATCTGTCGAGCGGCTTCATGCCCTGACATCCGCGGCATTTGTATGTCCATAAATATCAAGTCGATGCTGTTTTTATCCTGATTACTGCTTTTACTCTGAGCATTGGTTGTACTCTGAGTAGTGCTTTTGTCTTCATTATTGTTATCTTCAGAGTATAGGGAACTGTTGGCGGCTTTACCCACTTCGTCGCGCGTTTCCGCTTTTGAAATCTGGGTCTTTTTCGACAAACTTTGCTTATCAGCTTTGGCGGTTTTGATGTTTTTGGTTTGTTGCTTGCTGATAAGCTCTATGGCTTCAAAACCACTATTCGCCGTAATAACCTGAATGCCAAGCTCACTGAGTAAGGCATCGAGCACCAGTAGGTTGGGCAGATGGTCATCAACTGCCAGCACGGTCACGCCTTTCCAGCGCGGCTCTTGCATGTTTTTGGGTGCGCTGCGCTTCTGCGTATCAAGCATACCGTAGAGTTGGCGTTTGTCTAACGGCTCATACAATATATTGGCATGATAACGATTTAACAGTGCTTGATCGGCAGCGACCTGATAACCAAACACCGCCAGCTTGCCTTGATAATGCAGACGAATCTGTTTGAGCAGCGCCATCATATCGTCTTGCGTGTCATCATCGACGATGACCCAATCCCAATAATTGCCGCGCTCTTTTAGTGACTCAAGCACGCCTGGCAACGAATTGGCTTGGGTCAGCTTAATCGGTAAGTACTGCAAGCTGGCTTTGAGTACCTGTATCGAAGCAGGATGATTAATCCATACCAACACATTGAACTCATCCGTGGCACTTGCCAGCGGTGCTAACACGGGTAGCGCAATCGTCTGCCCAGTAGCCGCCTCTAGCACATCGACATGGGCTGGCATTCGAAACCAAAACGTCGCGCCTTGATTGGCAATGTTTTCTTGTGCATTATCATAAAAACCAATATCACCGCCCATCAAACGGGTTAATTGCTTGGAGATAACCAGGCCTAGACCTGTACCACCATACTGGCGGGTAATTGATGGATCGCCTTGGCTAAAGCTTTGGAACAGCATTTTTTGATCGGCTAAGGAAATACCTTTACCACTGTCTTGTACGCTAATCATTAAGTAATTGTCGCGATGGTCATCTAAGCTGACACGCACCACCACATCGCCACTGTCTGTGAACTTAATGGCATTGCCCACGATATTGGTCAATACTTGTTTGAGGCGCAAGGCATCACCATTGACGCGCATCGGCACATCATTATAGAACAGCACCGCCATGCGCAGCCCCTTTTCTGAGGATACCGGTGACAGCATGTCGACCACGTCATAGATGGTGTCATACAGGTCAAACTCATGACGATCGAGCACCAATTTGCCCGCTTCGATTTTAGAAAAGTCCAAGACATCATTGACCAAAGCAAGCAAGTGCGCTGACGATTTTCGTATGGTCTGCACATACAAGTCTTGTTCAGGATTGAGCTCGCCATGACGCGCCAGCAAATTAATAAAGCCGTCAATACTATTTAATGGTGTGCGCAGCTCATGGCTGATATTGGCCAAAAACGCAGATTTGGCTTGGCTGGTTGAGATGGCGGCATCACGTGCATTTCTAATAGAAATGTTTTGCATTTCCATCTCATCAAAGGCCAAACGCAAGTCATCTTCGGTTTGCTCAGCGTGATCCTTAAGCTCTTGAAAGCTACCATGCAAACGGCGTAGAGTCCTAATTAAATCCTGTTGTAATAAATTCAGCTCACCAGTTGACTCGACCGAAGCGGGTTGGTAGAGATTGTCGACATGGGTACGTTGTAATTGCAGGCGCAACTCATAAATTGGTGCAATCCAACGTTTTGAATAAATATTCAAACTTAGCAACAAGATTAAAATAGTAAATAAGCCAGTAATGACCAGTGCCATGGCGATACGGTAACGAGCGATATAGAGCGGCTCGTTGTCCATATCAATCATCAACCACAGTTGCTGACCGTCAAAATCACCCAGCATGCTGCCATAGGCGGTACCAATAGGTGTTGGCTTTTGCGATAAAAACTCCCCTGTCGTGGCGATCAGAGGCCACGCTTCATTCGCCCCATAGCCTACCGTTACCAGTACTTGATTGCCCTCGTCAATAATCGCAATACGCTGTACATGCTGCTCCGACTGCATACGCCCAAGCCTATCTTGGAGGCCGCTGAGTGTAACAGCTGATTTTTGCGGTGCCTCACTTGTATTGATCTCATCTATCGCTTGCTGACGCTGCTGCTCTAGTAGTTCGGGAATACGCTCGGCAATCGTGGGTGTATAACGAATAAGCATTGCCTCTGCTAATGCTTCTTGCTCTGAGTTGCTCGCACGCATGGTTTCGTGAAATACCAAGATACCACCGACCGCTGCTAATAAACAGATCGGCAAAAACACCAATATAATCAGCTGACCATAAGCGCTACTGGTATCAAAACGTTTCTTGTATGCCATACTAGGGTTACTCTCCACTGATATTTTTGCGATAAATACTCATGCTGCTTTCACGTCTTATGCCGGAGCCAATAACTGGTGCTCGATATTATCTTAACAGTATTTTATGAATGGCTGTTAAACATTCATAGCGCTTACCTTAACCTTTATAATCCCTACGAGAGAACCTCTATCCATTGATAATTTTGACAGTATCCATGTTCAAGTCTTTAATATTAGTAGCAATGCATTTACCAATAATACCTGATGTCATCAGCGCGGCTGAAAACAAAATGATATAATGACGCAACTTTTTATTTGTCATCATTTATACCTCGTCATATGACCAGATTAACGGCGTAATTATGACCCTCGAACTGATTGACTGGCTGACGATTGAGTAACAACCTTTATAGTAGCAGTCTCAGAATTTATAGGAATGGTCTCAAGCGATTGTTGGACGATAACAACAGTGTGTTAATCAGCAAGCCGTTATTTAAAATGCGGTGCTTCAGACGACTGTTAAATGAATAACGCCCTAAAAAATACCTAATATTAAAGAAATTGTCCTCTAAAAAACCAATAAGGATACCTTATGTCCACGACGACCACGTCAAATGCCAACTTTATCACGCAAGTGACTGCCCTTGCCGATTGCGTCGGACAAACACCATTGGTGAAACTTCAGCGTCTGCCTGAGCAGGAGCACATTACAAACGGTGCGGTTTTGCTCGCCAAACTTGAGGGCAATAATCCTGCTGGCTCTGTCAAAGACCGCCCTGCTTTTAATATGATTTACCAAGCGGAACAGCGCGGCGACATAAAGCCTGGAGATATGCTGATTGAAGCCACCAGTGGCAATACAGGCATTGCGTTGGCTATGGTCGCTGCGATGCGTGGCTATCCGATCACCCTATTGATGCCAACCAACTCGACTCAAGAACGCAAAGACGCCATGATTGCTTATGGTGCGACGTTGATTGAAGTGGACGAAGGTATGGAAGCGGCGCGTGATTTGGCGTTGCAGATGCAAACGGATGGCAAAGGCATCGTCTTAGATCAATTTAATAATCTTGATAACAGACAAGCCCATTATCTAACGACTGGCCCTGAGCTATGGGCGCAAACTGCGGGTAAAATAACCCACTTTATCAGCTCGATGGGCACGACTGGCACCATTACTGGTGTCTCGCAATACCTAAAAGAACAAAACCCAGCGATTAAAATCATCGGGCTGCAACCTGACGAAGAAGCGTCTATTGCTGGTATCCGCCGTTGGCCTGCCGCTTATATGCCGGGTATTTTTGATGCAGACTTGGTCGATGAAGTGATGGATATTGACCAACATATCGCTGAAGTTTATATGCGCAAACTGGCCAAAACCGAAGGTATCTTCGCGGGCGTATCTTCAGGCGCCGCTGCATGGGCTGCCGTACAGGTGGCTAAAGAAAACCCTGATGCCGTTATCGCCTTTATTGTCTGTGATCGTGGAGACCGTTATTTATCGACGGGGCTGTATAGTGTCGATGATAGCGTAGACAATGCAGCACCATAATCTCGAAATTAATTAGGTTTATCTATGTCACACGCCCTACCCTCCGACCCTATATTGGTCTTTGATATTGAAACTGTCGCGGATACAGCTGCCGCGCGCCGTATTTACCCGCAGCTGGCGGATCTAAATGATGCGGACGCACTGAGCGCATTGACAGCGCTACGTACACAAGAGGCTGGGCACGACTTTATGCGTTTGCCGCTGCAACGTATTGTTTGTATTTCGGCGTTATATATAAAAGATGGCAAGTTGTCGTTGTTTTCGTTGACTGCAGATAAGTTCAGCGAAAAGGACATTCTCGTTAAATTCTTTCGAGCGTTTAGTGACATTGAAAAATTGCCACAGCTGATCAGCTGGAATGGTTCAGGTTTTGATATTCCGGTATTGATTTACCGCGCCATGCAGTATGACCTTTCAGCACCATGGCTGTTTGAAGAAGGCGAACGCATCAAAAACATGCGTTTTGATAATTATGTCAATCGCTTCCATACTCGCCATCTTGATTTGATGGACAGATTTAGCCAATACGGTGCCAGTCGCCGCGAAGCGATGGATATCGTCGCAAGCTTGTATGGACTTCCCGGCAAAACCAGTGTCGATGGCAGTATGGTTGGCGATCTGGTCAGCAATGATGATTGGCAGACGCTGTCTATTTATTGCGAGTCTGACGTGATGAATACTTGGCTAATCTATCTGCGCTGGCTGCGTTTAACGGGTCAACTGTCCTCACAAGATTTTGATGCTTGGCAGCAGCAAAGCCATGACTATCTAGCAAAATACACCCAAGCCGATGGCAGTGCACGTCATCAAGAATTTATTGCTGATTGGTCATTTACGCCGTCAGTATAAGCATGATTCTTTGTACCAATTTCTGTACTCACCTTTTTAGTTATTTATTATTTATTTAAGGCAGGTTTATGCAACCCACCGATTCAAAAATATCTACCGCAGCTGATGCAACGCTGCAGGCGAACGAGACCCAAACCATTACCATTCCGCCTAACAAGAAAAAATTCAAACCGTCATCAAAGACCCGTCGCCGTCTAAAAGAGGCTGAACCCTTACCGTTTAATATTGATGGGTTGTCGCATGATGGTCGCGGAGTGGCAGTATATGGCAATGGCTTAGGTGAAGCAGAAGGTCATGCCGTAGACAAGCACGGTAAAAAAGTCTTTGTCAGCTTTGCTTTGCCGGGTGAAAGCGCTTTAGTCAAGCTTACCAATAGCCGAACCAGCTTTGAAGAAGGTGACGCGATCAGCATCACTGCCAACCCAAATCCTGAACGCGTGGTACCACCCTGCCCGCACTTCGGTGTCTGTGGTGGCTGTAACTTACAGCATTGGCAGCCAGATGCTCAGATTAATTTTAAGCAGTCTGTCCTTGCTGAAATGCTGATGCATCAAGCCAAAGCCGAGCCTGATCATTGGCTAGCACCTGTAATCGGCGATCGCCTCGGTTATCGCACCAAAGCAAGAATGGGTGTGCGTTATGTGACCAAAAAAGAAACCGCCTTGGTGGGCTTTCGTGAACGCTCAAGTAACTTTTTGGCTGAGCTAAATGAGTGTCATATTCTAGATCCTCGTATTGGCTTTGAGCTTGAAAACTTAAAAACCCTTATCAGTACTCTAGAGAGCCGTGACAAGATTGCCCAGCTTGAATTGGCGATGGGTGAAGAGATGCCAGACCTACCAGATGGCAACCAGCCAGTCGCCCTCATTGTGCGCAACTTAGCGCCGTTATCTGATGCTGATGTAGAGAAGCTAAAAGTGTTTTTTGCCGCGCGCAATTGGCAGCTGTATTTACAATCGAAAGGCGTTGACAGCATCCAGCGTATCGCCTTGACGGATGCTGATGACCTGAGTCAGAAATTTGGACGTTTGTATTACCAACTGCCAGAATACGACCTTACTTTTGAATTTATCCCAACAGATTTCACCCAAGTTAATCTGTCGGTGAACCGTCAGATGACCAAGCTTGCTTGTGATTTATTAGACCTAAAAGCCGGTGAACGAGTGCTTGATTTATTCAGTGGTTTGGGTAACTTTAGCTTGCCATTGGCACGATTGGTTGGCGAGACTGGCTCTGTCGTCGGTGTTGAAGGTAGCGAGGCAATGACCGCACGCGCCGCTGACAATGCACGTCGTAATGGTATAAATAACACTGAATTCTATAGCCAAGACTTAACGCAAGACTGTACTGATAAGCCTTGGGCCAACCAAGGCTTTGATGCGCTATTGATCGATCCGCCTCGTTCTGGCGCGTGGGAGATTATGCAGTATCTACCGAAGTTTAACGCCGAGCGTATTGTCTATGTCTCTTGCAACCCTGCAACGCTCGCCCGAGATACAAAAGCATTGTTAGAGCAAGGCTACCGTCTGACTCATGCTGGCGTAATGGATATGTTTTGCCATACTGGACATGTTGAGTCTATTGCGCGCTTTGAAAAGGTCACTAATTAACATTGATTTTTTTCGCATATGTCATCGTATGAGTTACTAGGCATACTATCAACACATTTTGCCTATTCATAAATTAGGTCAAAGTATGCTATTAAAGTAGCCGATATGTTAATCGATATGTTAATCATAGTGACATGAGCATTACAGAGCCTCTCTTGATTTGTCGTCTTAAAATGAGATAATAATAGTCGTTCTTTCTATGCTTATTTAATCAGCATACAGCAGTTATTAACACTCATAATCTTACATATTCTACGTACAACTCTATGGCTGCTAAAAATGGATTTTTAGCGGCTGTATTGATTTCTAGTTGCCCACTTATATATTGTATAAGTTTGGGTTTCGTACGTAGTAGATGAGGTTATAATCAATTCGAAATAGCTAAGAGGAGTCGGCTATGGTAAAAATTCGTGAAGGATTACCGTTGGTAGATGGACAGACCACACAAGCCGACAGTGCGACGTTAGCGGCACAACTGGTTGCGAGTCAACGCTCTCATCAGTCTGCTAATAGCTATGCTCAAATTCCACTCGATATCAAATACCAACTGGCCACTCATAAGCTGCATACGACTTTTGATCGCTCTGCACAGCATGCTTACCACAGTCATGACCCAAATCTTGAAAATGAGTATTTGGACAACCAGCTTTTAGATGATGCTCATATTCTCTCAGAAGAGGAGCTTGAAGCAATCGATCTAGACAATGCCAATATTGATGTACCTGCGTGGTTAGATAACGTGGCCAAGCGTATCGGCCAAGAGTCTGTGCCCAACCTCAGCGCTGCCTGTGACTTTATCCGTAGTCATATGAATACCAGCGAATCTGAGCGCTCCGGTGCTTATGTCACTGGTATTGGTATGACCGATATATTGACCTACCTCTATCAAGATGAAGATGCGCTGGTTGCTGCAATGCTCTATCGTAGTGCCCGAAAATCAATCATCAGTCTGACTGAAATTGAGCAAAAATTTGGCAAAGACATATCCACCTTGGTCAAAGATACTTTGGCAATGGGTAAACTGTCGGAAATTATCGAAAGTAACAAACGCTTAGAAGATCACTTCGTAAACAATCAACGTGACCAATTATCAAACATCTATAGCATGCTCATATCCGTCACCAATGACGTGCGTGTAGTACTGATCAAGCTGGCTGAACGTACCTTCGCCATGCGCGAATTGACCTTTTCTCACTTAGAGCGGCAAAATCGAGTGGCACGTGAGGTTATGACGATCTATGCGCCACTGGCCCATAGATTGGGTATCGCCCAACTAAAATGGGAGCTTGAAGACCTCGCCTTTCGATATCTCGCCCCTGAGCGTTATAAAGAAATAGCCAAGCTATTGTCAGAAAAACGCAGCGAACGTGAGTCTTATATTCAGCGCGTGCAAGATAAGCTCAATGAAGCCTTGGCGGAAGCAGATATCGCGGGTGAAGTGTCAGGACGCGTCAAGCACATCTATTCTATTTATCGAAAAATGAAGCTCAAAGGCTTATCTTTCGATCAGCTTTATGATATTCGTGCGCTGCGTGTGTTAGTGACCAATCCTTCCGACTGTTACCACGTTTTAGGATTGGTACACGGTCTGTGGCGCTATATCCCTGAACAGTTTGATGACTATATTACCAATCCTAAATCAAATGGCTATCGCTCGCTGCACACGGCGGTGATTGCCGAAAACAAATCGCTTGAAGTACAGATTCGTACCCATGAGATGCATTTTGAGGCTGAGCTTGGCATGTGCGCGCATGTCAATTACAAAGAAGGGCTAAAAAACAAAAAAGACAACTATCTCAACCAGAGAATTAGCTCACTGCGTCAACTACTTTCTATCAATAATGAAACACGCAATCAGCCACGTTCGTCCATGCTGACCGGTGATGAGCTAGAAGAAATAGAGTTCGATGAAGAAGAGCAACTGGTTGATTTTGATGAGCTTGAGCGCATTTATATCTTTAGTCGTGATGGTGATATTACCGAACTTCCGAAAGGCGCGACCGTCCTTGATTTTGCCTACTATGTACATACCCAAGTCGGTAACCGTGCGCAAGCCGCTCGGGTCAATCAACGCTATGTGCCTTTGACTTATCAGCTCAAAACTGGTGAGCAAGTTGAGATTATTACCAAAGCTTCTCGCGAGCCCAATCGTGATTGGCTGGTTGCCTCACTCGGTTATATTCATACCAATCGAGCACGCTCAAAGCTGCGTCAATGGTTTAACAAGCAAGACCGCGACAAAAATATTGAGATCGGTCGGCACATGCTGAGTAAAGAGTTGGAGCGTTTATCCGTCCACCCCAACAGTATTGATTTAAATGATTACACTCAGTTTTTTCACGTCAATAATACAGACGACGTCATTGTTGGTTTGGTCACAGGTGATATCAGCCTAAACCAGCTGACCAGCCATATCTCTCGTCAGCTACACTTAGAGCCAGAGAGACCTGAGGAAGATTTCACACCCAGTGTCGATGCTAGAGATGCTGGCAAAATTGATGCCTATAAAATTCATATCGACGGTCTGGACAATATCGAAGTCAACTTAGCAGGCTGTTGTCATCCTGTACACGGTGAGCCGATTGCAGGTTACATCACTTTGTCACGCGGCGTTAGTGTGCATAATCGGGGCTGTCCAGAATATTTGCGCCTTATTGAACGTGACCCTGAGCGCCAGATAGATGCTGCTTGGCGCGTAAAATCAGGTCGTTACCAACCCGTAGACATTCATGTAGAAGCTTATGATAGACGTGGATTGTTGCGCGACTTAACTCAAATTATTGACAAAGAAAATGTCAATATTCGTCAAGTTGAGACCCTGAGCAATGATGACAATATTGCCTTTTTAAAGTTTCATATTGAGGTGTCAGGATTGGCGCATTTGTCCAAACTCTTAGCCAAACTTGAACAGCAGCATGGCATATTACATGCACGGCGTGCGGTTGCTTAAGTAAAATGCTAAGGCTTTGTGCAAACCTATCCATTTAATAATCGAGTTATTACCAAAAACACTATGCCTGAATTGCCTGAAGTAGAAACAACCAAAACCAGCTTAACCCCTCTATTGGGGCAACAAGTGATTGATGTAAAAGTATTCCAGCCAAAGCTGCGCTGGTCTATGCCTGACGATTTAGATGCCTTGGATGGTTATACCTTAGGCAGCATCGAGCGACGAGCAAAGTATTTGATATTAAATTTCTTACCGCCCTTATCTAAGAATAACGCTACTACTGAGCTTGCTACATTGGCACCGCGGCAACTTCTCATTCATTTGGGTATGTCCGGTAGTTTACAGCAGCACAGTAAGGGTACAGAGAAGCGAAAACATGACCATTTGGTGATGGTATTTGGTAGCACTGATAAAAAGCAAATACAATTACACTATCATGATCCTAGACGCTTTGGCTCGGTGCTGTGGCATGAGGATTATGGTGCTAAGCTGTTAGATCACTTGGGTGCTGAGCCTTTATCAGAGGAATTCACTGCTGATTACTTGTATCAGCTCATCCAACGCACGGATCTATCTGATAAAACCGCCATTGAAACTACGGCTGGTAAAAAAACAGCGAGTAAAGCAAAATCGAAAAAGCGGCCAATCATGCGAGCCATCAAATCCGTCATTATGGAACAGCAAGTGGTCGTTGGCGTTGGCAATATATACGCGACCGAAAGCCTGTATCTATCAGGGATTCATCCTGCGACCCCTGCTCATCAATTATCGTATGATGATATTGTTATTTTGGTCGATCATATTAAAACCATTCTACAAAAAGCGATAGCGCTTGGTGGCTCGACCTTACGAGATTTCACGGTCGCTAGCGGGCAAACCGGATATTTTCAACAGACTCTAAATGTCTATGGTAGACAGGGTGAAGCTTGTCCCCACTGTCAAACGACGCTAGAAAATATCAAGCTAAATGGACGTGCTAGCGTTTACTGCCCCGACTGCCAGCCCCTAGCGTAGTAAGTAAAATGCTACGACATACTTGATAAGTATTAATGTTATCAAGCCTCACCGATACAGTAGAAAATATTTTTTAAGGTGAGTAAGATTGATGATTACAGTAGCTGTATCGCACGCATTTTTGTTGCTTATTGGCCTACGTCTTGCTTTAATAGTGAAAGAGCTTACATAAATAGTGCAAACCATTTATTTATCTGTAATAATTAATCTATTTATCGTTGCCGCATTGCTCGTATAGGGAAGTTGTCTCTGTATGAAAATAGCAGCAGCCATCCATTATACTGCTTACGAGTTTTAGGATATCATTATGACTGTTAAAGCCCATACACAGCGCACCGTCAAGCGCAAAATTTTTACCCTGATTACAAGCGTAAGCTTGATTGTGGCCAGTATGCAACCTGCTTTGGCAGCGATAGAAATTGATGAAGATGACTTTGGGCCTTCTTATGGCACTATGGCAGTAGATACTATCGTTGGCAAGCCACTGGGTTTAGTGACTGCCGTGGCTGGTACGGCAGCTTATATTGTCAGCCTGCCTTTTTCTCTAATCGGTGGTAACGCTGATCAAGCTCAGCAGAAGCTGTTTGTAGAGCCTTGGGATGCAATGGGAAGGTGCTTAGGCTGTACGGTTGCCGAAGACAACTACTATAAGTCACAAGTCAGCGATAACAATATCGTACGTATTGTCGTTGACCAACCATCAGAGATTTTGATCAATACAAACGATTATGTGATAGTTACCCCTTAAGACAATCACTCCATCGAGCGATCATTCTACAAGATGAGCACCTGCTAAATATTCAGATTTATTTGAATACTGTCTAATTACTATTTACAACCAACTAATTACTACCAACAATTATTTATAGACCGACAATAAAAAAGGCTAACATAACGTTAGCCTTTTTTTTAGAAACTTATTGGTACTAATATAAGCTACTAAGCACCTTTCTTACGACCATGACGCTTACGCTCACTTTCAGTCAAGTAACGCTTACGTAGACGAATCGCTTTAGGTGTTACTTCAACCAATTCGTCATCTTGGATGAACTCAAGTGCTTGTTCAAGCGTAAACTTAACTGCTGGAGTCAACGTCAATGCTTCATCAGTACCACTAGCGCGAACGTTAGTTAACTGTTTAGCAGTCGTTGGGTTAACAGCCATATCATCGTTACGTGAGTTAAGACCAACGATCATACCTTCATATACTTCAAGCTGTGGCTCAGCGAATAATTTACCGCGCTTTTGCAAGTTGAACAATGCAAAGCCTAGGCAAACGCCTTTAGCCATAGAAACGAGTACACCGTTAGAGCGGCCACCAACATCACCAATTTTCTGTGGACCATAATGTGAGAAGCTTGACGTCATGATTCCTGAACCTGATGTTAAGGTCAAGAATTCAGAACGGAAACCGATCAAACCACGTGCTGGCATAGTTGCTTCAATACGCATACGACCTTTGCCATCAAGTTCCATGTTAGTCATCTCGCCTTTGCGTAGACCAACCTGCTCCATGATAGAACCTTGATGCTCATCTTCAATATCGAACACAACGTTTTCATACGGCTCTTGTAATTTACCGTCAACTTCTTTAACGATAACTTCTGGGCCTGAAACACCCATCTCAAAACCTTCACGGCGCATGTTTTCGATTAGTACAGATAAATGAAGCTCACCGCGACCTGATACTTTAAATTTATCAGGAGACTCAGTGTCTTCTACACGTAGTGCAACGTTATGAATCAATTCACGCTCAAGACGCTCACGAATATTACGTGAAGTCACAAACTTACCATCACGACCAGCGAACGGTGAGTTGTTTACTTGGAAGTTCATTGATACGGTTGGTTCATCAACCGTTAGTGCTGGTAATGCTTCAACGTTAGCTGGATCACAAATCGTATCTGAGATATTAAGTGCATCAATACCAGTGATACAAACGATATCACCAGCTTGTGCATCTTCAACATCAATACGATCAAGACCATGATAGCCCATGATTTTTAGAATACGGCCATTACGCGTGTTGCCATGCTTATCAATAACAGTTACTTGCGTATTAAGTTTAACTTTACCACGCTGGATACGACCAATACCGATGACACCAACGAAGCTATTGAAGTCAAGGCTTGAGATTTGCATGCGGAACGGTGCATCTGCATCCACTTGTGGTGGCTGCACAACATCAACGATTGTTTTGAACAGTGGCGTCATATCATCAGCTAAATCATCAGCTTCTAAGCCTGCAATACCATTCAATGCTGATGCATAAACAACTGGGAAATCAAGCTGCTCATCAGTTGCGCCTAGGTTATCGAACAAATCAAAAATTTGATCCATTACCCAATCAGGACGCGAACCAGGACGGTCAATTTTGTTGATAACAACAATAGGCTTTAGACCTTGCTCGAACGCTTTTTGCGTTACGAAACGAGTCTGTGGCATTGGACCATCAACAGCATCAACCACTAGAAGTACGCAGTCAACCATCGACATGACACGCTCAACTTCACCACCAAAATCGGCGTGACCTGGGGTGTCAACGATGTTGATACGATACTCTGTATCCGAAGATTTATCTGTCCAGCGGATAGCTGTGTTTTTAGCCAAAATGGTAATGCCACGTTCTTGCTCAATATCGCCTGAATCCATTGCACGTTCAGCAATGTTTGCACGATCGCCAAAAGTGCCAGATTGATGTAATAGTTTATCAACCAAAGTTGTCTTACCGTGATCAACGTGGGCAATAATTGCGATGTTACGCAGGTGTTTGATATCGTTCGCCATATAAAATGCTCTTTTCGTCTTAAAAAAAATGCAGTAGCAGTAAGCACCGCTGGATAAACTTTTACCATCAACCAGAGAGATATGACTACAGGACTTGTAAATGAGTACACAATAGGTGAATTCATTTAATTAATAGTAGTAAAATCAAATACCTATGCTGGAAAATCCATCGTACAGATAGCTATGCTAATGTACACTTTGTCAATCTACAAAGTGTTTGGGTCGATAGTATAACATTATTGCACGATAAATTTATGTAATAACTTACTTTTCTCAGTACATAAATAAAAAAAAGCCACCCATTGGGTAGCTTTTTTTGTAACGATATAACTTAGAAGATAACTATCTAGCTATTATTTACTGAACAACCATATCTTTAGTTTGTTCAACAGTCATAGTTTTGTCACCAGTAATGATGGCATAAACACGACGGTTCATAGCGCGACCTTCTTCAGTGTCGTTTGGTGCGATTGGTTGGTCATAACCATAACCAACTGTTGATAGACGGTTTGGAGCAATACCAAATTCGTTAGTCAACATAGATTTCACAGCAACAGCACGGGCTTCAGACAGACGTTGGTTATAACGTGCTGAAGGACCAGTTTTAGAAGCATGACCTTCTACGCGTGCAGTTGAGTTAGGATACTCACGCATCTTCTCTGCTACTTTAGCGATTTCAGGCTTGTACTGGTTTTTGATAGCTGATTTATCGTTATCAAAGAATACACGAAGTTCCATTTTCAGTTCGTCAGTAATATCTACTGGTACTGGGCAACCACGCTCATCAACAACAACATTCATTGGAGTGCCTGGGCATGCATCGATGCTATCAGGTACGCCATCGCCGTCAGAATCAAGATCAGATTCAACAACAACGATTGGTGCAGTATCAACCATAGGCTCTTCCATTGGAGGAACAGCTACTGTAGGTGCTAAATGGCCACCAAGTACAACTTCTAGACCGGCTAGAGCCATGCCTTCCCACCAGTTGTTGTCGAAGTTATGAATCGCACGAGCTTCACCACGTAGGCTTAACGCGTCGTTGATGCGATACATAGCACCTAGACCTAGGTTACCGATAGTGTCTTTTGAGCTTGATACTTCAGTACCAGCGTCAACCGTGTCGCCATTAGAAGCAATGTAACGCTCTTGGTTTTCTACTTCGATTTTAGACTGACCGGCACCAACTAATACATAAGGCTTAAGTGCGCCATCAGTATAACCAGTAAATTCTTCAGTACCGATTAAGAAGTTACCAGAGATCATGGTTTGTTCAACGTCAAAACGGTTGATACCAGCATCTGCAGAATCTTCAGACGCTTCGCCATTCGTGTTTGACACACCATACTCTACTTGGAACTGAGTAGAAGGAGTTAATTCGATACCTAGTGCAGCACCAGTATATAGACCACTTTCTTTAGCGATGCCGCCGTTGCTGTTACCACGTGAGCCGTCACCGATTTGATTGCCATTGGCATCTTCATAAAGGTTTTTACCAGTACGTAGGATTTCACGCTGTTTGTCAGCTGTATCACTGAATTCGTCATCAACCATGTGATAACCAAGTAACAATGGGCTAATAGTAACGCCAGCGTTAGCTGCTAGAGGCGCAGCTGCTACGGCAACCAGAGCTAGAGCGATTTTATTCAATTTCATGGACTTCCTCCAAAGGATAATTTTAGTGATGCGTTAAGCAAAACCACTTCTCAAGATGCTCCAGAATAGACATCTTTTACGAATTTTAAATGACAAAGCAAAACTAATTTAGAAGTAGCTTAGCGATTATCGATTCAGTTTACAACTTTTTTCGTTAACGAGCTACACATTATTACACGATAATGTCGTAACTAAAACACAATAGCCAGCTTAAGTTACTGAGAACAAACACACCTTACGTTTTTTGCCTTTTGTGTATGAGTTCGCAATAGACTTTCAACCGAAGTGTCTCTTTTGGTTGAGGGTATTTTAATACAACTGGTACTTTTTCTCTATTGTTAAAACTACCTATTCACTAATTGAAACATTTTTTGACAGTAGACATATATTCTGTTTATATTGTAATAACAAACATTAATCTAATTTTTATCTTTGGCTAAAGTGATGAGTACATAGAGCGATTAATATTTCAGGAACCTAAATATTCTTAACAAAAATATTTATGAGGCTTAATCACATGTATTGGTCACATTCATTCCGACAAAGTGTCAAATACATTATTTGTTACAAGTAATAATCCTATGGCTATAGTATATAAAATGTCGTCAAATTACCAACAACTATCTGCATTTAGTTTACTTAAATTGGTTTTGGGTAGAAATAAGCTTACTAATCCAGCCGTCATGATGCAAGCGCCAGAGATTTTCTCTATAAGCACTGAACAGACTATCTTAAACGAGAAATCCACACTCGATAAGCGCGTTTTTAAACACTCACATCAAAATGGCTTTACATTAATAGAACTTATGGTGACCGTAGCAGTATTAGCAATTATCATGATGATTGCCGCACCCTCTATTTTGACACAATTGGCACGCATGGAAGCTCAGCGTATCAGGTACGGAATAACAGACACGCTAAAATTAGCGAAAGCGGAAAGTGTCATTCGTCGCCAAAACTTATTAGTGTGTTTATCGGATGGCAATGGTTTATGTCATAAGAACAGCAATAAAACCTTGTTGCTCTTTGTAGATAACAACGATAACCAGAATTTTGATAAAGGAACAGACGATTTGTTAGAAGAACAAACCTTAAACCCTAAGTATGGCACTTTGCATCTGCGTGCAGCAAAACGGCATTATGTCAAATTTTATGGTGATAGCGGTAAACCACGCGGGCATTTTGGTCATTTTAAGTATTGTACAAACTCAACATACAGCCAGGCGATGTATCAAATATCATTCAGTCAAGGCGCCAATATTACTTTTAAGCCTAATGACAGCCATCCAACTGGTTGTGGTGACTGACATGCTTTGAGGTTAAAGCTTTTAAATTTTTTCATGCTTTAGCTATAACTGATAGCGCTGTTGCTGCTGCCAAAGCAAGCGACTTTGTAGCGGCTGATAATCTAGGAGGTGGTCAATCAGTTGTCGATGCAAACGCGACCAAGCATTAATCGTGACATCGTTTATTCCCTGCTCCACCATCATCACTATCTCACTGCCCTCAAAAACTGCTCGCCCCATATCAGCACTTTCTAAAAAATCACCTTGCACAATCGGCACCAAACCGGCATCCGGTAAGAATCGATAAATACTCTGAGGCTCGATACTATCTTGAACATTATCCTGCGTTAGTGTCAAGGCAAAACCCAATTCGTTAAATAGATAATGCTCAAACTGCCGCAAACACAAGCGCAGCTCATTAGCCGTTAATGACTGTTTTAGCCTATCCAAACTGTCTTGGTAATGTTGCCATAGTTTTGGCATCGGATCTTCGGTGGGCAATAAGCGCCATAGTATTTCGTTTAGATACAAAGCAGCATATTGATGTTGACCAGTGATGTTTTCGTAGGGAACGGATTTCAACGTTTTCGCGGCATCGTCTTCTAGAAGCACGTCTGTTTGTACGACGTGCTGAGGTGCAATATTAATCTGACTGAATGTCTTTAAATCCCGCTTACCCGTGGCAAACAGTTGTAAAGGCATAAATAAAGGCGCGCCTTTTTTACCAATCCCATGTATGACACCATGCTGCTGAGAGAATAAATAATATAAGGCACGTTTTTCTTGATAAGGGCGCTGGTGTAACAAATAACCAATCAATGCTTCATTACGCATCTATCATTACCTCAGCGCTGATTATAAAAGGCTAATTTTAATCGCTATTAATAGCCCAAACTGGTCAATGCACGTTCGTCATCAGACCAACCACGTTTCACTTTTACCCACAGTGTTAGCATAATTTTTTTATCAAACAACTGCTCCATATCTTTACGAGCATCCATACCCACTTGCTTGATACGTTGACCTTTATCACCGATGACAATGGCTTTTTGACCACTACGCTCGACGTAGATAGTTGCATCAATAAAGGTACAAGCCTTACGTGGACGCCCTGTTTTTGGATCGGTATGCGCAGGCTCATCTTTAAAACCGTCAATCTGTACCGTTAAGTCATAAGGTACTTCGTCACCGGCGCTACGCATGATTTTTTCGCGGATAATTTCACTGGCTAAGAAACGCTCTGAGCGATCAGTGATTTGCTCGGTATCATAAATAGGGGCAGCAATAGGTAGGTGTGAGGCGATCACTTCTTGCAGGCGATCTAGGTTTTGATTTTTTAAAGCAGATACTGGTACGATGTCGGCAAAATCAAAGCTATCATTAAAGGTTTCCATCAGCGGTAAAATGCTGCCTTTGTCTTTTAAGGTATCTGCTTTATTAATCACTAAAACTACAGTTAGATTAGTGTCGCCAAGCTTTTGTAAAACTAACAAATCATCATCACGCCATTGATCTGAATCAACAACGAATAATACCAAATCAACATCTACTAATGCAGATACTGCGGCTTTATTCATACGCTCATTAATAGCACGTACTTCATTGCGATGAATACCCGGTGTGTCAACGAATACTGCCTGCATTTCATGATTGGACAAAATACCGTGGATGCGGTGACGAGTCGTTTGCGGTTTACGTGACGTAATGGATAATTTTTGACCCAATAAATGGTTCATCAAGGTCGACTTACCTACGTTTGGACGTCCAACGATTGCCACATAGCCAGCTTTAAAATCATCAGCCATACTTGCACTATTATTTGGCGAGAAAAACTCTTCGATGGCCAGATCATTTTCTACATCGTTGCTTTCTACATCGTTGCTTTCTGCCTCATTATTTTCTGAGTGCTCGGAATTTAAGTCGGCACTTTTTAATTCAGCATTTTCTAGTATTGGTTTTACGTCTGTTTTTTGGGTCATAGCGTTGGTGTTATCTTCATTGTTTGATGGCAAGTCAGTACGATTGCTCATAGGTTTATCCTGTGGGGTTTATCATCAGCTCGACAGTTCTACTGCTATCTAAAATAAAGTAGTATTAAATAGGATAGCAGCACCATGCTTGGCTTGAGAGTATTTGCGGTTTTAAAATAAGTATTATTTAAAAATAACCCTTACTTAAAAAAATTGTAAAGTCATTTTTTGGTTAAAATATGGTTTTGCTGTCTAGGGTCTGTTGAACATTCAAATGTGGTACTGGCAGTGGCTATTTTTTAGACAATACGCAGTGAAATTTTTGACGCCTAGTCGTTCTAGGGTAGACAATTTCGCCATGTATTGGCAAAAAATAGCCCTGCCCTGAAAGGCTGATACCAAAATCGCCCCAAACGTTGTTGTAAACCTAGCTAAGGTCTCGACATTATCGTCGGTTTACGCCTAGTTTGGGACGATTTTAGCAATCAGCAGTCCTAATATTTGAATGTTCAACAGACCCTAGATTACGAGCGAGTTTTAGGCAAGCTTGGCAGTTTATGCAGCTGATTAATCATCAGCTCTGCTGCTTTTTGTTCAGCAATACGGCGACTTTCACCCGATTCAGTAATATCAGGGCAGTTACTAATATTTACCTGACAGCGCACCACAAAAATTTGATGCGGTGCATTGCCACGGGTTTCCATAAGCTCATAATGCGGCAAATCAAATTGCTTAGATTGTAGCCATTCTTGCAAGCGGCTCTTAGCATCTTTTAGAGCTTTCTGGTCATTGACATTATCAATCAGGTCTCCATACCATGAGAGCACGCAATCACGAGTAATAGTCATATCCTGACTGTCTAAATAGATAGCACCAATCAGCGACTCTACGGCATCCGCTAATATAGAAGCACGATTACGACCACCACCTTTACGCTCACCTATCCCTAGTATCAAATGGTTGGAAAGCTCTAGATTTTGAGCAATGATGACCAGCGATTCTTGGCGTACCAAAGTGGCACGCATACGCGTCAAACGTCCTTCGTTTTGACTGGGATAACGATGATATAGAGCCTCACCCACAATCATACCCAATAATGCATCGCCCAAAAACTCTAAGCGCTCGTAGTTTTTTTTGCTATCAAACGAGCGATGAGTCAGTGCCAGCTTGGGAAGTGTTAGATTATTAAACACATAACCCAGCTTGCGCGTTAATATGGCCAAGCGTTGGATGAATTCTGAGCTAACAATAAGCGTGTCGACAGACGTGTTATTTGTTTGGGGAGTAGGAACCGCCTGAGAGTGCTGCGAAGTTGGTTTCATGCGTGGCTTGTGGTTATCCCTTTTGTTTTACTGAGGTAATTGGTTAATAATGACTGGTTAATAACGATTAATTAATAAAAAATATGGTCGTAAATGATGTTTGACGAATAAATAAGAAATGAGCTATACACTCATTCAGGCTACTCTGCCATGGTTGCGTCAATATCACCTTCGAAGCGATTGACAATATCGACATTACCGAAAAGATTATTGGTTTGCTCGTATTTCTTATAGATAGCCAACTGACCCGTCTTTTTATTAGTGAAAGTAAACACGTCTTCTGCATTGGTATCATAATCAGCATTGATAGATAACTGCCGATTCACACGCTCGACGAATTGCTTGGCCGTCTCACCTTTGTCATTGGCTTCTTTAAGCTCCATTCCTAAAAGCTTAGTCAGCTGATAATCACCGATCTGTGCTGGTACAATAGCAATCATCAACTTGACAGCAATACCGAGAACAATGATAAATAACACAATGCTAGTCACGCTAGCGCCGCGCTGGGTAGACAAACCAGATAACTGCTGCACCATAACACCTCTCAACGGGTAAATTGCTATATTTTTATTAGATATCTCAATAACACTAAGTATCCATTTATTAAACCATTAGACAGTCACAGTGATTGGATATTTAACATTATCGAATCATCATAATAGTAGCACGAAACTATTGTCCATAAATAAACACGCTGTTGTTCCATGACTCTAATCAATAGAGCCATTACGCGAAAAGGTGGGTACGTTGAGACCGGGTGGCTTATGCATCCAAATATAAACGGCCTTCCCTGCTAGGTTTTCATCAGGGACAAAGCCCCAAAAGCGACCGTCAGCACTGCGATCACGGTTATCACCCATCACAAAGTAATTACCTTCAGGAACCGTAATACGCCACTCGTTCCCTTCTGAGCTAACCACTTCTGGTGACTGCTGCTGCAAAAACGGCCCGTACTGCGAACTATTCATACCATTCAAGTAGCGAACGAGATGCTCATGCTCACCTTGTGTTTCTTGAAAATATTGCGCCTCACCTTCTTCTTGTTGACCCATTGCTGCAGCGTTTTCTTCCGTAAGTACTTGCCCTGGTGCAATTTGTCCTGGGGGATACAGCTGTGCAGTGAGCTGAGCATTAGCATCAAAATCGATTGATTTGGTTGCTACCGGTACGTCATTGATAGCAAGCGTGCCTTGATCATAGCTGACCGTATCACCCGGTAAGCCAATGACGCGCTTGATATAATAAATACTTGGGTTTTCTGGGTAACGAAATACGGCCACATCGCCATGTTCAGGCGCACCTGTATCCAATACTTTATTATAAGTCAGTGGTAAACGCACGCCGTAGGCATACTTGTTGACCGCAATAAAGTCGCCTGTATATAACGTCGGCACCATAGAAGATGATGGGATATTAAAAGGCTCAATCAAAAACGAGCGTACTATTAATACCACTGCCAATACAGGGAAAAAATCATAAGCCCAGCGTACCAATAAGCTCTCTTGACCGCGACCACGTGTTTTGCGCTGTTTAAACGCTAGCTTATCTAATAGCCAAATAATACCCAAGCCAATAGTTAATGGCACTAAAATCAAATTAAAATCGAAATCCATACTAAATTGCCTATTAACGAGCTGCTTATCTGACTATTTTAATTTATAAGACTAGCGATGATTATACGTATGTCAATATCTTAATCGACTTGCAATACTGCTAAAAAGGCTTCTTGTGGAATTTCCACATTACCCACTTGCTTCATGCGCTTTTTACCTGCTTTTTGTTTGGACAGCAGTTTCTTTTTACGAGAAACATCACCACCATAACACTTGGCCAATACATCTTTACGCATGGCTTTGACAGTGCTACGTCCAATGATTTGACTGCCAATAGCAGCCTGAATCGCCACGTCAAACATTTGGCGTGGTATCAATTCTTTCATTTTAGTAACAAGCGCATTACCACGGTAACGAGACTGGGTTTCGTGCACAATCATGGCTAGGGCGTCGACTTTGTCGCCGTTAATCAACACATCTATTTTAACCAGTTTGTCGACTTGGTAACGTTCAAAATTATAATCAAGCGAGGCAAATCCACGTGACACAGACTTTAGGCGATCAAAGAAATCCATCACCACCTCGCCCATCGGAATATCAAATATCAGCTGAACTTGACGTCCCATAAAGCGCATATCAACTTGGACGCCGCGACGCTCAATACATAGCGTCATAACGTTACCCAAATAATCTTGCGGTACTAAAATCTGACAGCGGGCGATCGGCTCACGAAACTCTTCAATGTTATTAGGTTCAGGCAGTCTTGATGGGTTATCGACATAAATAATACTGCCATCTTTTTTTACAATCTCATAAATAACCGACGGTGCCGTGGTGATGAGATCCAAGTCATACTCACGCTCTAGGCGCTCTTGGATAATCTCCATGTGCAGCATACCCAAAAAGCCACAACGGAAACCAAAACCAAGCGCATCTGAGGTATCTGGCTCAAAAAACAACGAGGCATCGTTAATTTGCAATTTTTGCAACGCTTCACGAAATTTTTCGAAGTCAGTAGATTCGACAGGGAACATACCAGCATAAACTTGCGGTGTTACCTGCTTAAATCCAGGAATACGATCGACATCAGGCGTTTTGGCGTGGGTAATCGTATCACCAACGGGCGCACCAGCAATATCTTTAATACCAGCAATAATAAAGCCAACTTCACCGGCTTCCAAAACACCCGTATCTAGAGGTTTTGGTGTGAAAACACCGATAGAGCCGACCAAGTGTGCCTCTTTGGTGGACTTGATATAGAGCTTGTCACCTTTACGTATGGTTCCTTGACGTACGCGTACTAAAGAGACCACACCCAAATAGTTGTCAAACCATGAGTCAATAATCAACGCCTGTAGCGGGGCTTCACGGTCGCCAGTGGGTGCGGGAATAAAAGCAACCAAAGCCTCTAGTAATTTATCCACACCAAGACCAGATTTCGCTGACACACGTGGGGCATCGACAGCATCGATACCAATGATGTCTTCAATCTCTTGAATAACACGCTCAGGCTCAACTTGTGGTAGGTCAATTTTGTTCAAAACCGCCATCACCTCTAAGCCTTGATCGACTGCGGTATAGCAGTTAGCGACCGATTGTGCTTCCACGCCTTGCGCCGCATCTACGACCAATAGCGCCCCTTCACAGGCAGCCAATGAACGCGAGACTTCGTAAGAGAAATCAACGTGGCCTGGCGTATCAATAAAGTTGAGCTGATAGCGCTCGCCATTTGGGTGGTCATAAAACAAAGTCACTGACTGCGCTTTGATGGTGATACCGCGCTCACGCTCAATATCCATTGAGTCGAGTACTTGCGCCTGCATTTCACGGTCTTGCAAGGCACCGCACATTTGAATGAAACGATCGGCAAGGGTCGATTTGCCATGATCAATGTGGGCAATGATAGAAAAGTTACGAATATTGGCTAATGCAGTCACAAAGCGCCTACTAAATTAAGGGTGATAGAATAATGATCGGTTCGCAAAAAGGGCAATAACATCCATTGCTGCGACGTACCGATATATGCAGGTATTCTAGCAGTTTTCCACTGTAAAGTAAGGCGATTTTATTAGTAGGAATTGGAATGGCTGCTGACACTAACGACTGAATAGCGTTAATGGTTAAATAAGCGCTTAATTTAGCTTTTTATAACGCAACGTTAAACGCTGTAATGAATCAAAGAACATTGATAGCCAACTCCTGCTTGATGAGCTATTTAGCCGTATCAGAGATTGCGCTGGTGTCTCTATCTGTTTGCTTTAGATATTTGTACATCCATGGCGATCGACCATAAAAAGCCCCATTGATTTGTGTCTGCTCGATCAGATACTCACGGAATCTTAAATAGAACTCATTGTCTGGGTCTTTAGGATGCTGCCAAAAATCATCAAGCGGCTTTGGGTCGGTCAGTTTTGGGGTGTCGTAAATTGCTCGACCCATCACCTTAGTCGGTTTTTTGTGGTATACCGACTGCAACCCTGTTGTACTGTTAATTGTCACCATGCCGATACTATGCTTCATCAAGGTTGGTAGATGCATATCGCAGCCATAAAAGACGCGGTGACTGACCTGATAGCGCGTGGCTAAACTGGAGACCAATTCACGATAGTCTCGATGACCACGATCTAAGGGATGGTGTTTAAATACCAATAGCTGTGTTTGATTCGCATGACCTGCAAAGCTTGCAATGGCTTCATCAATAAACTGTACTATGTCATGATAATCACTATGATGGGTAATCTGCGAGTCATTATGGACTTGTAAGCTGATCAAGAAATAATTATCACTTTCTTGTTTGGTCAGCCTCTTTTGTAGTTGTTTATCAGGTAAATACCCTCGCAATTTGCGCCATGGCGCTTTGAGCCACGCGATTGCCTCTTGCCATGCCGTCATCCCACGGTAATGTGAATAATGCGGATAGCGGCTTTTGTATAGCCAAGCGATAATATAATAAACAATAGCGGCAATACTTAGCCGATAAAAGCGATTGTGCGTATAGATTGGATGGTCATTAGCCTTTTTGAGCGCTTTAATATCTTCAGTATTTAAGCGTGAATAGCCATTAATACCATACTCTTGCAAGGTAATATAATCAGGTCGTAAATAGCCTTCTTCGAACACAAAAAATGAGGTGCCTAATTTTTCACTGATACAGGACGCTTGCGTATGATGCGGGCGACAGTCACCAAAACATACAATCGCATCAATATTATGCTCAGCAATAAAAACCTGCAACCAAGATGAAAAGTGCGCCAAAGTACCCGTGTATTCATGCGTATTAGGATGGCTATAAAAAAAAGCATCGCCTGCATTAAAGTTTACTTTACTCACTTGAATATTTTGAGTTTGCAAAAATGTAGAAAAACGGTCAAAAAATCCGCCCATCTTTCCCTGTAACAGCAAAACGTGTCGATGAGTAAGCAAATGAGACATCGAAGCTGCCATAGTATTGAATTACCATTAATTGAAGGATAAAAGATCAAAGCAAGAGTGGTCGTTAGACCGCGTGAATAGACATTAATTATCACTGATTATACCGAAAAAGCCCATACTTGTCGCAATGGTTTTACATCACGTATTTAGAGCAAATTAACGAAGCACGCTACGTAGACGCTGCTGCCATTGATGACGCTGCTGCATAAAACGGGTGGCAGCTTGGCGCTTCAACTGACTGGGTACGGCTGAAATTTTCTTGGAAATAGAGATTGTTTTGACCGAATTATTATTTATTTCATTTTGAGTTGCGGCAAAAGCGTTATTTTTTGGTGGGTACAAGTAATCAATGACTTGCTCGACTTGCGCCAGCCCATAACCATTGGGAAGTCGATATAAGGGATAGTCTATTAACGTGCAATGCAGCAGTTGTTCAAGTGTCAATGCTGTGTCTCGTTTGCGCCTGCTTAGATACTCAGCTTTTAATGGTAGCTGTGCATCAATATCAGTCGTTAGGCCCCAGCCTGCATAAAATGGTAAGCCGTAGCAAGTCACTTTTAAACCACGTAACAAGGCTTCAAACCCCGTCAATGAACTCATGGTATGAACTTCATCGACACCCTCTAAACAGTCCGGCATCGCTGTATCATAAGCGACCGCTTGAACTTGTTTTAGATGCGCCTCTCCTACCTTACCTACGCGCAATCCCGCCTCAACATCTGGATGAGGTTTATAAATCAGATAAGCATCTGGATTGTCTCGCTGTACACGCTCAATCAAGCCGCTATTGGTCTTAATTTCTGAACCACAATATTGCACCGATAAATCATCTTCGACTTGTCCAACGATAAGAATGCGGCGTTTTCCAGATACCTTTGCATTATGTACCCAAGAAGTATGCTGGCTATCAGCACTGCCGATATCGGTCCCGACATTGTATTTACTCACCCGCTGATTAAGCAACTTATCTTGAAGTTGTTTTATACGCCTACTTTGCTGTGGGCTCATCGCCTGACAATGACGTAATAACGTTTCCAAATCTGACGGCTGCGTCGCGTCATAGTAGATACCTTGCTTGTCTATAACCACTGACAATGGCGCCAACAAGGTTGCACCCAAACCGTTTGAGCGAATAAACCCATCTTCCATACAGTAAATAGACGGCATCTGTGAATGCTGCTGCTTGGAAATTTTGGTCTGTAGTTTTTTTTGTACCTGTTGACGCTTGGCTAAACCCCATACCAATAGCGGCTGCTGATAATTGACGCGTAAGTGATCAGGGTGCAGCAAATTCTTGAGGCGTGGTTTGGGTTTTATAAACAGAGTGGTACGGGGCAGATGAACGAAAGCCTTCACAAACGGCAGCTTCCAGCGGCTAAATTCATATACCGTTAAATTGCCTTCAAGATGCGCTTGCCAATATCGATTAGTCACTAGCCATTCTATCGCTGTATCAATGTCACAGGCTTGCTTGGTGGCTGGATCTACATAGCGGCTGTAATCGATATAGGCGCTATAAAATAACGTTTCTAATGTAGCAGATATTTTTTTAGCAAATGATGTAGGAAATGATTTAGGAAATAATGCAGGAGTTGAATTCCCCTTAGCCTCTCGTAGTTTGGTGGCAAATTTTTGACGACGTTTCTCGACCGCTTTAAGCAGATTTTTGGGTGCACCGCTATCATCGGTCAGTCCCCAGCCACTATACCAATTAACACCAAAGCAATGTACTGCTTTACCGAGCATCAATGCTTCAAAGCCCATATGCGAGCTAACGGTATAAACATCGCTAACTTGCGTTAATAATTCGATAGGGTTGAGCGCCTGAGTCAATAGTCGGACGTTTTTTGGTAACTTTAAATTGGTCAGATATCCTGATTTTGAGGCAGGGTGAGCCTTGATCCAAATATGAGCATTTGGATGACTACGGCATGCAGATTTTAACATCTTCTTAAACTGACGTTTGTTCGCACCAGCACCTTTAATAGACGCGTCGCCAACCACTTGGTCAATCAATAAAACATGCGATGTTAAAGCGCTTTCTTTTGGATTTGTATTTTCTTCATTAGCCAACTTGTCCAATGATGGACAATCGATAACTGAGTTATACTTGCTAAGCCTTTCGTCGCATATACGTACCATCAGTTGTCGAGCGCGTTCTTCATCTATACTTTTATTATTGGTCGTAATAGCCTTTTTAGTACGCTCAATAATCAGTTGATCAAGGCGTGAGCGCTGCGTTAAATCAAAGTAGATACCAATATCATCAGTGACGACGCTCAGCCCATAGCGGCTACTGAGCCCTGAATCTAACGACCGTAAAAAACCATCCTCGATACTTAATGTAGGAATATCTTGGCGTTTGGCAGCATGCTTTGCTCGTTGATAGCTTTTCTTGTGACCCCAACCAATAAAGGCATCAGGGGTTTCAACACCTATATTAAGGCGTTGTTGCAAGCTTGACCAAGGATACCAACGCTGAATGTCTGCTCGTAGGACGCTCGATAGTAAAAGGTTATTACGGCGCATACCTTTACCGACTACCGCCAGACGTTTTGGTGCTTTGGGTTTTAATACCTCAGGTTTCAATACTTCAGGCTTCGGTAATGGCGACAATAGTGCATCATCAAAGGTAGACATTCCTTGCATCTCATCCTTATGCTTTACACTTTTTGCCATTCTCGATACCTTTATTAGTCATTATTAGTCATTGATGTCTCAATCTACATAACCAGTATGAACCGTTATAGATCTAATACAACCTTAGCCGCAATTGCCAATTGATAGATAATTTGCGATAAGCCACGAGCAATTTCCACACGCTTGGTTTTGACTTTCGGGAGCACCATAATCTCATCACCCTGCTGAATACGGTAGGCAGTGTTGACCACTTCACTAGCGCCATTTTGATGAATAATCAAAATTTCTTTAACGTCGGCATTATCAGAGAAACCACCAGAATTGGCAACATAATCGCCAACGGTATAATCAGGATTAAAGGTAAGTGCGCCTTGTGCTCGTACTTGACCATTAACTGTAATGACTGATGTTTGCGCTGGTATCTCAATAATATCGCCTTGTTGCAGAATAATATCTTGCCACGAGTTTGGCACAACAACAATCTGACCATCAGTCTGTACATTACGAGCCTTGGCGACGAACTGCTTAACCAGTGCAGCATCATCTTGGCGTAGTGCCGCTTCTTCACGAGTCGTTGACTGAGTGGCTAGTGTTAACTCTTCCAAACGATCAAGCGATTCATTAATCATGCGTTTTTGTTGTTCAGCAACAGATTGACGATATATGGTGAGATGCGTCAGTTTCGCCAGTGGACTCGGCTGCAATTGCGGGATGATATCTTTTAGGCGAGCACCGTATGGTACAACCATCGCGCCATTACCCGTGTGCGCACCTTTCACCTGTACAGCGATGGTGCCTGCATAGCGATCTGAGGTCACTACCATTTGATCGCCATTATAGACAGGGACATTCTGCGCTTCTGCAAGGGAATAATACTCTGCCGTTTGCGCTCGTCCTGCACTGCGAGTGATACTAACGTTGGTGGCATTCGCTGCTGGACTGGCCACTTGCAATACGTCACCAATGGTCAAATCATTTACATCAAATTCAAAGGTGTATTCATTCTGAACTTGCCCACCCACTACAAACGTTTTTTTCTGCGGCGCAACCGTAATCACATCACCATCACGAAACGCAAATGATTGCAGTTTACCCGCCAGTAAAAAATCATATAGATTGACTTGCTGTAGCATCTGACCATTGCGCTTGATTTGGATATCAATATAACTACCACGTGTTGGGTCGACACCACCTGCACGATCTAAATAAGACAATACCGAATCTGCGGCAAGTCCACCGTAGTAACCAGGTTGTTTGACAAAGCCAGTCACGAAAACTTTGACTGGTTGCGCTTGCTCTAAAGATGCATAAACACCAACGTTTGAGCGGTAAATGCGACTGACCGCACTCTTGACCACGTTTTGTAGACTGCCATTTTGCACACCAGAAATACGGACTGGGCCCACATTGGGCAAAAAGATATTGCCTTGCGGATCAACGGTTGTCGTTGCCGCATATTGATAGGCGCCCCACATCCGCACCTGTACATTATCACCAGGGTTGATCACATAGCTATCGTTAAAGGTAGAACCAGAAGTCGTCGAGAACGCGCCGCGAAATAACTGTTCGCCAAACATCAAATCTTGGGTATTGATGTCTTGATAAGGTCGTGTGGTGTTAATAACCGACTGACTCGGTAAGCTTGCTGCAGCGACTGCCTCTTGAGTCGTTGCTTGACCTGGCACACCGCCAGCAAAAGCTTGCGTTGAGACATTGATATTGCTGCGGTTTTGGTCTTGACTCATGCTATTGCTACTAGTGCCAAAGCTAGATCCTGATATTTGATCCGCATAACTGGTCGCTGCGAGTGCTGAGATACTGGTCGCAGCCATCGTCAAGCTCATTACCTTAATCATCGTCACGATAGGACGTGGTTTCATGTTCATGCGTTGTATTCCTTTGCAGATCTGTCGATCATTACTGGTATCTGGTTTGTCAAAACTGCCTTGATCAAATCTAGCTACGATGGTCACGAACCACTGCCATCACTAAACGTACGAAGCCATAAAGCATCAAAAGCAATGCAAGCGATGTCCAAATAATATAAATGTGACGTGGATATGATGACTCTTCAGCTTCATAAGGGGTTGAAATCACAATCAAGTTTTTCATCTTTTTAAAGGCTTCTAAACGTGCCTTTTCAAGCGATGATAGTGACAACTTGTATAGTTCAGTGGCAAACTCAACGTCGGCTTTAATCGTCTCAAACTGTACCGCTTGACGGTTCAATTTGGTGGTGTTTGGTGACGTCAATTTGGTTTGCTCTTGATTGATTTGTTCTTCAACCGCTTTTATCTGACTTCTTAATGACACTACTTGCGGTGCATCTGGATTCAAATAGCTGAGCAGTTGTCGCTCTTCTGTGCGCAATGAGCTAAGCTGCGCTTGTAAGCTACCAATCAGCTGATTAACAATTTGCGCATTGGCTTGCGGGTCATAAATTTCGTTTTCATTTTGATAGTTGAGTAGCTGTTCTTTGGCATCATTCAAGCGATCTTGTGACTCATCGAGTTGCGTCTCTGCAAATACTAGCTGATCACGAGCAACCTCTTGTGAGATACGGTTTACAAACTGCTCAGACTCACTCAAAATCGCTTTATTAAGCTCAAAAGCATAAGCCGAATCAAAGGCTTCTGTCGATACCGAAAGCACATAGCTTTGTTCGTCAAGATTGATATGGACACGACTTTTAAAATACTCCAGTAAATCTTCTTGCGAGGCGTCAGGGTCAATTTCATTGAGCGGATCTGAGCCATCGACATGATAAGCTTCTCGGAACTTAAACTTGTTATCGAGGCGCTTCACCATATCGTTAGACAAGATATATTCAGTCAGATAGGTTGCATCTTCTTTACTGGTACTATTCACACCCAATAAGGCCGATAAACCGCCACCAGAGGGCATACTAGACTCGCTTACTTGTTTCACAACCACATCAGCGGTCGAGATGAAGCGCGGATGAGCAATGGTCATGACATAAAATATCACCAACACCCAAGGGAGGACCACCAAGCCAATAAACAGCGAGAAGTCAATTATCTTATTTTTTCGCTTTGTGGACATGCTCTTCATATACCTCAATCGCTTCTGTTGTGTCTTCAAAGACGTGTGCTGTTTGATCCATTAGCACAATACCAATATCACAATTACGCTTAATATCACCGATGTTATGCGATACGATTAAAAACCCTGCTTGTGCGCGTCGCGCTGCTAATATCTCTTCACTACGCTTACGAAAAGCCGCATCACCGACGGCACCTGCTTCATCAAGCATATAATAATCAAAATCGAAGGCCAAGCTTAAGCCAAACGTCAAGCGCGCTTTCATACCTGATGAGTAGCTCTTAACCGGCATATCAAAATAATTGCCAATATCTGCGAACTCTTCAACGAAACGAATCTTTTCATCAATATAAGGACCACTAGAATAAAGACGACAGACGAAACGAACATTTTGACGACCCGTCAAGCTGCCTTGGAAACCACCGGCTACACCGACCGGCCAAGAAATAGTGGAATCAGTAATGATTTCACCATGATCCGGCTTATCCAGTCCGCAAATAATACGTAATAAAGTTGACTTCCCCGCGCCATTACGACCAAGTAAACCGACACTTTGTTTATCACCAATAGTCAGATTCAAATCTTTAAACAGATAGTGCCGACCCTGCTTGGTCATAAAAGACTTAGAAACATTTCTAATTTCAATCATTCACTTACCTGCCGTTATTTAGAACGTATTAAGTCTCTTTCTACCGCTTTATACATGAGTAGACCTAAGAAATTTACTGCAACTGTCCACTTTAAAAAATACATTATATCAATATGATAAGCTGGATAATTAGGTGCTAAAGCGTGTCGTATCAACTCAATATTATGGATAAAAGGATTATATAGTAAATAACTGAAGTATGGCTCTGGAATAATATGAATGGGATAAATGATACCTGAAGCAAAATACAATATGGTAAAGAGAATCGAAATTACTTTGGTAATTTCACCGCCATAATAACCTACAATCATCATGATTAGAGCAACACCGAAGCTGAACATAAACAGCGTTATCCAGCAAAATAATACAATGTGTAGATTTCCCAAACTGGCATAATCATTAAAAAATGCCAAGCCAATCAATAATATAATAAATGTTATAAAATAAATAATAAGCTCTAAAGCTGATCTGGCAATAATGACGTCAATATGCCGTATTGAACGGTACATCAAAAGTCCTTGATTGGCCTCAACAGCCCCTAGTGCTCTAGTCGCAATAGTCTGAAACATACGAAAAGGAACCATTCCACCAACCAAAAACAATGGAAAGCTCATTCCTGGTAATGCGCGCTCGATAATTACACCAAAGATCACTAGAAATATGAGCATTTGAAAAATGATTTCTAATGGCGCCCAGAGATAGCCCAAGCGATAACCACCAAAGCGAGTTTGCAGCTCACGCATCAATAATGCATGAAATGCGGCACCCATTACTTTGAGGCCACTACGATGCTTAATTGGACGATAAGGAGGTAATTGTACAGACATGGCGTTACAGGACTTTACCGAAAACAGCCCCTATGATAAGTAAGCGCGACATAAGTTACAACAATTAATCTGTGTCTAGACAGATAAACCTATGATTTAGCAAGAAAACAGTAAGTAAATATAATTAAGCATTCTATTTATATTTCTGTAAAATACTGCTTTCATTGATTTATTTTAGGCAAAAAAAAACCAATCACAAAGGATTGGCTTTTTTAATGTTACTAGTCTTGCTATAAATGGTGGCGATGAAGAGACTTGAACTCTTGACCTCACGATTATGAGTCATGCGCTCTAACCAGCTGAGCTACATCGCCATTTTAGGCTCGGTATTATGCCCAAGTTGACTAACCTCGTCAACCCCCAAAAGGCATTTTTTCGAAAAAACATGGCGTTTTCTGCAAATAAGTACTCACCAACATACAGTAAGCATTTTATAAATACAATTTCAGCCATTAAAAAGGTTTGGTAAACCGATAAGCCGGGTTCTGTCGTGGACAATCATTCCTCTAGGCGTACAATCGCTCGTACGCTCAAGCAACCTACCCGCATCGAACGCGGGCCGCGCCATGCCGATGCCTATTTGGTCTTGCTACGCGTGGAGTTTACCATGCCGTGAACTGTTGCCAGCCACGCGGTGCGCTCTTACCGCACCCTTTCACCCTTACCGATGACATGAATATCTTGCGATACCCATATAAGCCAAAGGCGGTCTACTCTCTGCTGCACTGGTCGTCAAGTTACCCTGCCCAGCCGTTAGCTGGCACGCTGCCCTATGTAGCCCGGACTTTCCTCCCCTGCTCATCTGTTGCCAGTGTGCAGCGGCGATTGCCTAGTCTACCAAGCGCGCTAGTATAGCAAATCTAATCGCCGTCTAGGAATATCTTTTACGCTTATTTTCATTCACAAGAATACTATTCATAAACCACTTAAATAAAGTCCTTTGGCAAAGACAATGTCTGATGCTTCAACGCTGTTTTAGTATCAGACATTGAATGGTTTTCTAAGTGGGGTAACTGTAGCCAGTGTGTCTTTGGATAATATTGCTGTAGATGGTTCTGTAAAAACTCAATCGTGCTATCAGCTATCTCGACGTCAGTATTATCGGTATCATCATGGATATGATTATAGACAACAGTATGAACCTGTAAACCGCGCTGGGTGATAGCTTCGAGACTAAGTAAGGTATGATTAATACTACCCAAGCGACCTGATGTGACCAAAATAATCGGATAGCCTTGAGCAGCAATGTAATCTAAGACGAATAACTGCTCAGTAATGGGCACTAGTAGCCCGCCTGCGCCTTCTAATAGCACTACTTCATAATCAGCTTGCAAGCTTTTCGTAGCGCTCGTAATAACCTCAGGATCGAGTGTTTGTTTGGATAGTCGACTCGCAAGATGCGGTGAAGCAGGTTTTTTATAACGATAAGGACAAGTAGTAAAATCCAAATCACACGGCTGTAGCGGTATGTCCATTAACGCGCGGTGCGTGATAATGTCATCAGCAATACCCATTTCACCGGTCATTGGATTGACACTAACGCCCGTTTGGACTAACTTTTGAGTGATAACGTTTGTGCCTTGCTGCATTAAGGCTTTTGCAAGCATACCTGTGGCATAGGTTTTGCCAATATCGGTATCGATACCAGAGATGAATAGCACGCTCATAGCGGAACTCTATCGGTCGTAGAAATTTGACCCAAGTAAGCAGTGACGACGGTTAGTAATGACTGGCATAACGTTACCATCTCATCATCAGTGATGATGTAAGGCGGCATAATATAGACCAACTTACCAAAGGGTCTGACCCAAATACCATTTTCAATCAGCAATGTTTGAAAGGTCGGCATATCAACGGCTTCTTGCAGCTCAATTACTGCTATGGCACCCAAACAACGCACCTCAGCAACGCCATTTAAACTCGCAGCTGGAGCAAGTTGCTGTTCCATGACAGATTGCATATTGGCTGTACGCGCTTCAATATCATAGGACAGTATTAAGTCAATGGACGCGCACGCCACTGCACATGCCAACGGATTACCCATAAAGGTTGGGCCATGCATCAGAGCTGGATAATCGCTTTGGCTAATGGTATCAGCAATATGGCGCGTACATAAAGTCGCGGCAAAGGTCATATAGCCGCCCGTCAATGCCTTACCAATCGTCATGATATCAGGGCTGATACCCGCATGCTCACAAGCAAACAGCTTGCCACTACGCCCAAAACCAGTGGCGATTTCATCAGCAATCAGCAGCACCTCATGCTCATCACATAGCTGACGTAACAGTTGCAGATATTCAGGACTATAGAAACGCATGCCACCAGCGCCTTGGATAATCGGCTCGATAATAAAGCCTGCCAGCTTATCGCTATGCTCATCAAAAAACATTGTCAGTGCAGTGCGTTCTTCTTCCACTAAAACACGCTCAAACCCTAATGGCGGGGCAGGAACGAAGTGCTGCATCGGTAATTGTTTGCCATACAAGCTGTGCATACCATTAATAGGGTCGCAAACACTCATCGCGTGCCACGTGTCGCCATAATAACCAGAGTGGGTTGAAGCAAACTGGCATTTTTGTGGACGCTTGGCGGCAATCTGGTACTGCAATGCCATCTTAAGTGCAACTTCTACCGCAATACTGCCGCTGTCCGCATAAAAAATAGCCTCTAAATCAGTAGGCACAATATCGAGCAGCTTTTTGCCTAAATCTATCGCTGGCTGGTGCGTCAAACCACCAAACATGACATGCGCCATTTTGCCTAACTGCTCAATCATCGCCGCATTCAGTTTGGGATGATTATAGCCATGTGCACTAGCCCACCACGACGACATGCCATCGATCAGGCGCGTACCATCTTCGGTGATGATATAGATGCCCTCCGCACGATCAATAACGATATTGGGATAAGTCGGTGGTAGGCTGGCATACGGGTGCCAAAGATGCTGCTGGTCAAAGTCGCTCGTTATCTGGCTTGCATTTATCGTCATTACATTGTCCCTAAAGCGCTCTAAATCCAGATGTTATCAATAGTGTATGAGTCACTTATTGACCAGTAATGCGTTTGTATTTAGACATCAAATCACTTTCAGTTTCGACATGGTTAGGATCATGAGGAATACAGTCAACCGGACAAATAACCACGCATTGCGGCTCATCGAAATGACCGACGCATTCCGTGCATAAATCAGGATCGATGACATAGATATCATCGCCTTCTGAGATGGCTTCGTTTGGGCAGGCAGGCTCGCACACATCACAATTGATGCATTCATCAGTAATTAATAGCGCCATAAACTGCTCCTTATTGTTTATTACTAGCCTATATGCTGTAGCTATGAGCTTATTAAAGGGCTAGCTGTCTTTAATAGCCAGTTTTTTTGTAAAAGCCTGTGCCACACATGGAGGGACGAATTTATTGACATCGCCGCCAAGTCTAGCAATTTCGCGAATCATCGTCGACGAGATAAATGAATAGTTCTGAGAAGGGGTCAAAAACACCGCTTCAAAGTTTTCATCGAGCTCGCGATTCATATTAGCGAGCTGAAACTCATATTCAAAATCTGACATCGCCCGTAGACCACGCAATACCGCAGTGGCGTTTTTTTCACGCATAAAATCTACTAGTAAGCCTTCGAAACCAATGACCGAAACTTGGGGTAAATCTTCAAACACGGTCTCTACTAAAGTGACGCGTTCTTCGAAATTAAATAACGGTTTTTTATGATGTCCTGATGCAACGGCGATGACGACCTCATCAAACAGCTTGGTTGCGCGCTTGACCAAGTCCACATGACCATTGGTAATCGGGTCAAAGGTGCCAGGATATAAAATTTTGGTGTGCAGCTTTGAAGAATTGGAAGTAATAGAGTGGCTCATAACATGGCTAATATAGTCGGTAATATTACGCCATATGCTAGCAAATTTTGCCCGAACTTAATACTTATCTGCTACATTTGTCCTAACAGCTGACTTACATTTTTGTGAGGTGCTTTGCTACAATAGGCGGTTCGACTCATCCGTCTTATCATTCGAATGTAAGATAATCCAATTAAACGGGTTAGGGTGAGGAATTAGTAGGACTGGTCAGATAAGAACACGATACTTTTAAGTGATTCTTATGGAGAAATTATGTCAAAAAAATCAAAAAAACCGGAAAATCAAATTTGTGCGAACAAAAAAGCTCGACACGAGTACTTCATTGAAGAAACGTTTGAGGCAGGATTGTCGTTACAAGGTTGGGAAGTAAAAGCCATTCGCGCGGGCAAAATGACCATTACCGAAGCTTATATCATCTTCCGTAATAACGAGGCTTTCATATTTGGCGCGCATATTCAGCCGCTACTATCCAGCTCGACGCATGTCAGCCCTGATAGTATCCGTACCCGTAAACTGCTGCTCAATCGCCGCGAAATCGAAAAATTGATGGGTGCAGTCAACCAAAAAGGATATGCCTGCGTGCCCTTATCCTGCTATTGGAAAAACTCGCTGGTGAAATGTCAAATTGGCTTGGCACTGGGTAAAAAGCAACATGACAAACGCAAAACGCTAAAAGATCGTGATTGGGAACGTGATAAGCAACGTGGCTTTAAACAGCATTTAGATTAATGGATGAATGAAAATATTCACTTTAATCTAAGGTAAAAAGGACGGCTCGATTAATTGAGCCGTCCTTTTTTATCGCTTATTCATATTGTCAATCGTAGCTTCTACGAAACTTGTGTTTTGACCGAAGATGATAGGTTTTTACGAGCGCGGCGCAGTTGGCGAATGCCATGAGTAACCAAAAAAGCAATACCGAGCCAAATCAAACCATAGCTATAAATCATCGCTGATTCAAACGGATTGCCCAATACGGTGATTGCCAATATGAATAATAATGCAGGCTCCAAATAACTCATCATGCCGTAAACATTCACCGGCAGCATTTGACTGGCATCCACGTTGGTTTTCATGGCTAACACGCTCATGACACCCAGACCTATCAGCATCATGATAAAAAAACCAGAGCCGCTAACAAGCATTAAACTACTAGGTGCTATCAAAAACAAATAAGCCAAAGCAAATGGTGCGAATATCGTCAAATCGACCAATAATCCAGTCACAGCACCGATTCCTTGCAGACGACGCAAGATATAATAAATAGGATACGTACCGCAGACCCAAAGCGTTGCCCAAGAGATACTTTGCGTACGGATAATTTCACTGCCGACCCCTAATGCGGCAAAGCCAACCGCCAACCATTGTAAACGGCTTAACTTTTCGCCAAAAAAGACACAGCCAAATACAACCATCATTAGTGGGAATAAGAAATAACCCATCGCGGTTTGTACACCTTGCCCATTCACGGGTGCCCACATAAATAACCAAAACTGGCTTAAGAATATCGGCGTTGGTAATAACAACCAAACCCACTGCTTTGCTGTGCGCAACGCTTTTAATTTATCCATGTGCAAACCCAAGCGTCCACTAATCAGCAAATATCCTATCAGTGCCGCCCACATCGCTAGCATACGCCAGATAAAGACTTGTGTACCTGACAATGGCGCTAAAAAGCTGCTGTAAGCATAAAGTACGCCAAACAACAAATTCGACAGCACGGCTAACGCTACGCCTAACATTAATGTGCGCTGCTGTGCGCTACCTGCTGTCCAAATAGTAGGCAGTGGCAAGCGCGAAACAGTCGTTGCGAGCGTATTTGCAAAGACAGTAGAAAGGATTGAAGTAGACATAAAAGCACCGTACATTTAAATAGATATTAGGAGAGCAGCTATTAACTTTGATTTGTCATGACTAAGCTTTTTTGAGCTCTAGGCTCTGATTGCTAAGCTTTGATTATTGATCTTGCTTAACAGCATCTATTTTACGAAGTAACGATGAGATATTATTGCTATAACAACCCATTTATAAATAAATCTATCTTTTTGAGCGCTCAAAACTGAATATTTTCTTATTTTTTGATTTATGGTGATAATAATGATAAAAACAGATAATGAAAGCATTTCATAGAAGGGAGAACATAATGAGCCAAATTTTAGATGATATCGATAAAGCGATTTTAAATTTGCTACAGGACGATGCGACCTTGCCATTAAAAACGGTGGCAGAACAAGTGCATGTGTCTATCGCTACTGCCCAGCGCCGTATCCAAGCATTAATCAGCAACGGCGTCATTACCAAGCAAGTCGCTATTGTGGACCCAAACAAGGTGGGTTACGGACTGACTGCCGTGGTGATGATAGAGATGGCGCGATCTAATACCTCGATGCAGCATCGGTTTGAGCGCTTGATGAATACACAGCCACAGGTCATGAGCTGCTATGAAGTGTCAGGTGACGCGGATTTTATGCTGATGGTCAATGCCAAAAATATGAGTGATTATCATCGATTCACGACTGGTTTACTCACTTATGAGAATAATGTGCGCAACTTTAAAAGCCAATTTGTGATGAATTTCACTAAAAGTGGTACAAAGATTTTATTGGATTGACGCTAGCATGATAATTTGTTTGCGATGAATAGAATTCTTATAAAATATTAGAATTGAGCGTTAGAGCGTGTCATGAACTAGCATAGGAACTCATTCATAACGCGCCCTAGCAATAAATCAAAATAGCTTTTCGACCACTGCTTTTGGATGACTTTGTTTGGCAATCTCCGCCACCTGAAATAAAATGTCATCAGCCTCGACGGGCCCTACAATATTGCATAAGCAGACGTAAGCAAGTTGAAGCACATTATTTAAAATATACATATCATGAGGTACTACAGGACGACCGCCATCTAAAAATTGACTAATGTTAAGCGTATGCCCTTTGAAGGTGCGTTCTTTCGAAACAGCTTGGTGCAAGGTCTGAAACAGACTGCGATTATCTGGTGCGGTCAATTGATTGTTAAACGCTTCCATTACCGTATAAAATGCTTGAACCCCTTCAAATTCAGACTTTTGTCCATTAACAGTATTAGCCTCAGTAGCTGCCTCAGTCGATTGATGACTGGCTGCTTGCATCGTACCCCAAAAATCTTTACGGATATCAGACCGATAGGGTTTTAGCTTAGGATAGCGTTTTGTTGCCTCCAAAACGCACTGTTGCATCATTTTTATGGAAACCGTAGGATACTGTCGCCATTGAACCGTGAGAAGCAATACTTCCTCATGATTTAAATATTTTTCCAATACTTTTGCCATCGCGGACACGGTTTTTTCTACTGATTGAGTTTCGATAGTCATCAGTTTTCTCCTATAAATGCCGCTCTGTTAAACTTTTAGAATCAAACATCTGCTTTTGAAACTCGGGATAGCCTATCTCTGCATGCTCGGTATAGTCAAGGCCACGTTGCTCGTGGAGGCGACTGGCTTTTAAGCCGAAAGTCATATCAATGAGTTTATACATCACCAAACCTAAGCCCAAGGCCCAAGCGAGCGCCACACCCACACCTAGGGCTTGCACACCCAAGCGTGATAAGTTGAACAAATCCCCTGAATAGAACAATCCGGCCGCCAGTGTGCCCCATGCCCCGCCAAAGCCATGAACCGCAACTGCTGATACCACATCGTCGATTTTTAGCTTCAATAAAGCTTGGGTCGCTAGGATATAGACCACTGAGGCGATCGCACCAATGATAATGGCGAACACAGGCGTCGTCGTGGCACACCCTGCAGTAATGGATACTAGACCGATTAAACTGGCGTTGACACTATCGCTGAGCAAGATAGCTTTGTTTAGAGCCCTCGATATGATCATATAGCTCACCACAGCACTGACAGCTGCGACGAAAGTATTGACTGCTATCAAACCAATATTGCCAGTAATTGATAATGTCGAACCGGCATTGAACCCGAACCAACCGAACCACAATATAAAGCCGCCAAGAGCCAGTAACGTCATGTTATGTCCTGCTATCAATCTAGGCGTGCCATCAGGTGCAAAACGTCCCAATCTCGGGCCAATGACCAAAATACCAGCCAGCGCCAACCAACCGCCAATAGAATGCACAACGGTAGAACCCGCAAAATCAATAAAACCAAGCTCGGTAAGCCAGCCTGTACCACCAAAATAACCACCCCAAACCCAACTGGCAAACACCGGATAGATAAGCAGGCAAATAAGACAGGCGGCTACCGCGTACCCAATAAATGACACGCGCTCCGCCATAGCGCCACTAGCAATCGTCACCGCTGTCGCTGCAAACATCATCTGAAAAAACATCAGTGCCCAATCAAGGTTAGACAGCTCTACTGGCATAAAATGATCAGTACCAAAAAACCCAGAGTCATTGGTGCCCATCATTAGTCCAAAACCTACCAAATAAAACGCCAGACCACCAATACACATATCAGTATAGTTTTTCATCATCACATTCACAGCATTCTTCGCCCGTACTGAGCCACTCTCTAGCAAGGCAAATCCTGCCTGCATAAAGAACACCAATACCCCGCCCCATATAATCCAAGCAATGTTTTGATATTCGAGCAATTGCGTCACCGTTAATGTGGCCTCCTCAGCAGCATTGGCACTATTGGTTGCCCCAGCCAGTAAACCGATCATCAACAGGGTCTTGAATAATGACGACTTAAATAAAACAGATATCGCATCCAGCCTAAAAGATAATTTCTTCACACACTTCTCTCCAAACAATTATTCAGCAAATCAACATCTATTAATGCTCTACTCTTGCTAATCCATATAGACAAGTAGGCTCTAATAAAGAGAGAGCAAAACGTATGCCAAAATGCACTTTTCTCGTGAGGGAAATAACACTGCAATACCAAAATAGAAGCCCCCAGTATAAAGACCATCTTTAGACCTACCGTCACCCCTAATACTAAATCTGGATTAGAACTAATCAACTATCCCATCTTGAATCATATTTATGAGAATAATGTGCGCAACTTTAAAAGCCAATTTGTGATGAATTTTACTAAAAGTGGTACAAAGATTTTATTGGATTAATTTGGCTATAAAAACTGCTTGGCTGGTTAATTAAAAGTAGCTAAGTCACGCTCAAACAAGGTACGATACCAACGAAAGTTTGGCTATAAACAATAGATACCAAATCAATAGTCCGTCGGTATAGTCGATTCAATTTAAAAGTAGTACAAGGCAACCGAGTGTAGATGTATATTTGATACTTCAAGCGAGGTTAACGCTGTAATACTTTTATAGTGGAATGACTATAGTAGACAAGGAAGCCTTAGCATGACTAAAAACACCCGTGCCGTTAAAAAAGAAGAAAGCAATAATCCAGTATTAAAAGCATTAAGCTTCAAAACAGTGATAACAGGGGTGTCACTTGCGGCATTGCTCGTCACCTCAGGCTGTGCCACTAGCTCATTATTAGACAGTGGCAATCGAGTCAACACCACAACGACTAAGAGTGTGTTGTCTGAAGATCAAATTGTGGCTTTTGGTCGTCCTGCACAGGCATTGCCAAAAACGCCAAATGCGACCATGGTAATCGTCGGTGAAAAGAACAGCTATGTGCTGACCCAAGGCGGGACGGAAATGGTCAATTTACTCACCAATCTGACGCCAAAGAACATCCAAGTCGATAATGACATGAGCTTTTCTGTGCCCAATAATGACGGCTATTTTCAGGGAGAAATGAAGCTTTCTTATGCCAAACTAAAAGATGAGTTTAAACGTTCTGACTACCAGTTCTTTTTGCAAAATAATGGTAAAGAGTGCACCTCAGCAAGCGATCAACGTATCAATGCTCAGCGCTTTTGCTTTAGCGTTCCTGTCAAAGGCGCTATCTATCCGCAGGTCAGTAATTTAAGCCTGATACAGTCGAACTATCGCGCCTTAACCAAGCCTTATATGGTTAGCTTTCATACAGAAACACAGCAAGACCAAGTCATTCGTAGTGGCGCAAATACGGCGCAAAAATTGGTCTTATTACCCTTTGCCCTAGCCTTTGATGTTGTGACTTTTCCACTGCAATTGTTAGACAATTAAAGAACTTGTCAGCCAATGCATTGATCACCTCCTGACTCATAATCTAAAGCAAGAATGGCTCTGCATTTCCCAAAACCATTCTTGTTGATAGGCTGATAGATTGTCTTACACTATCAATAACTTATCGTCAATCACCCCTCATAGAATAGGTCGCATAGTGAAGGCGATTCATGTTAAAATGAGCGCTTTTAAATTCGCCTTTATTATCAGTGAGTAATAAGGGACGTATTTTTAGTGCCATTTTCTAATTAACAGGTCCGCCCATGTCTGCCGATACCATTGCCCGCACTGCCTTTAAGCAAGGCACCAAGCCACTTTATGATTATGACAAACATTGGGCGAGCTGCTACGAGCCTGCGCCTTATCTGCCGATGAGCCGTAAAGAGATGGACGATCTGGGCTGGGATGCTTGTGACGTCATCATCATCTCAGGCGATGCCTACGTCGATCATCCAAGCTTTGGTATGGCGATTATCGGTCGTCTATTAGAGTCGCAAGGCTTTCGTGTCGGTATCATCGCTCAGCCAGATTGGAAGAGCAAAGACGCCTTTATGGAACTGGGTAAGCCTGTCTATGCTTATGGCGTGACCGCGGGCAACATGGACAGCATGATCAACCGCTATACGGCAGATCGCAAAATCCGTAGTGATGATGCTTACTCACCAGGTAATGTCGCTAATAAACGTCCCGACCGCGCTGCTATCGTTTATAGCCAGCGCTGCCGCGAAGCTTATCCTGATGTGCCGATTATCCTAGGCGGTATTGAAGGCAGCTTACGCCGTATCGCGCATTATGACTATTGGTCAGACAAAGTCCGTCGTAGTATCTTGCTGGATGCCCGTGCTGACGTCTTATTGTATGGTAATGCTGAACGCGCTATCGTCGATGTGGTGCATGGCTTATCAAAAGGCTATAGCTTTGAGCAAATGAGTAAATTGCGTGGTACCTCATATCTATTGACGCCAACACGCCGCCATTGGCAAGCTGGCATGACCGAAGTTGCCAGTAATGATGTCGATACCGTCGGCCGTGTCGATCCTATTATCAATCCATATGTGATGACTGAAGATATCGATAGCTGCTCAATCGAGCAAGACAAACCAAGCGACTCACCCGTTGGTCAAGCCATGACTGGAATGTCTGCTCAGTATCAAGGCTTTGTCGCAGAACCTGTCACCAATAAAGTCATCAACGCTGAACAAGTCGATGAAGAAACGCAAGTGGTACAAATGCGTGGCTTTAATAAGCCCATGACGGCGCGTAAACATAAACTCAAAATGCCACCGCGCGAGCAGACTGTCATTCGCCTGCCTGACTATGAGCACGTCAAATCTGACCCTGTGCTTTATGCCCATGCCAGCCGTATTTTGCACCTTGAGACCAATCCAGGGAACGCTCGTGCGCTGGTACAGCGTCATAGCAGCGGTGCTGGTAATTCGCATACCTCGATTGACGTTTGGCTGAATCCACCACCGATTCCACTCTCAACCGAAGAGATGGATTACGTGTTTGATTTGCCGTATGCCCGCCTGCCACATCCAAGCTATGGCGATGCGCGTATCCCTGCTTATGACATGATTAAGTTTTCGGTCAATATCATGCGCGGCTGTTTTGGTGGTTGTACATTCTGCTCGATCACTGAGCACGAAGGCCGCATTATTCAAAGCCGCTCAGAAGACTCTATCTTGCGCGAAGTGGAAGCGATTCGTGATACTGCACCCAACTTTACTGGCGTGATATCTGATCTTGGTGGCCCAACGGCTAATATGTATCGTCTCAGCTGTAAAGATGAAACGATTGAAAAGAACTGCCGCAAGCCTTCTTGCGTCTATCCTGATGTCTGCGAAAACTTGATTACCGATCACAGTAATTTAACCAAGCTATATCGCAAAGCGCGTGATATCAAAGGCGTGAAAAAAATCCTTATTGCCTCAGGTCTGCGTTATGACTTGGCAGTGAAAGACCCTGAATATGTCAAAGAATTGGTCAGTCATCATGTCGGTGGTTATCTAAAAATCGCCCCTGAGCACTCTGAAGAAGGCGTGCTATCGAAGATGATGAAGCCGGGCATGGGCAGCTATGATAAATTCAAAGCCATGTTTGAGCAGTTCAGCCAAGAAGCGGGTAAAGAGCAATATCTGATTCCTTACTTTATTGCCGCGCATCCGGGCACGAAAGATGAAGATATGATGAACCTTGCGCTTTGGCTAAAAAGTCATGGCTACCGTGCTGACCAAGTGCAGGCATTTTATCCAAGCCCGATGGCGACAGCGACCACCATGTATCACACCCATAAAGATCCGCTACATAAGGTCAGTCGTGATGAAGGTGACATGGATATCGTCAAGTCTGGCAAGCAGCGTAAATTGCACAAAGCCTTTTTGCGCTTCCATGACCCAAAAAACTGGGTGATGTTGCGTAAAGCATTGCAAGATATGGGTCGTAGCGATTTGATTGGTAAAAATCGTGGTTGCTTGATTCCACCATTTAACGCCAGCTTAGAAGGTCGCGATGCCGCACAAGACAGTTACCAATCGGCGCGCAAAAAGAACAGCCGCTTAGGTAATGATTCGGTGAAGCGTAGCAATGGCTCAACCAATAACAATGTCGTTAGTAAGAATACCAAAAAGAAAGTAAGCAAAGGTAATTTCCAGACACAGCATACGGGTCTGCCGCCACGCAAAACTAAGTAATTAATTCCGCTGACCAAACTTATAAAGTAAGATTGGTCAGCGACAGCTTAGATATCCTTATTAATAAAAATCGCCCATCGGCTCTCAAGCTGATGGGCGATTTTTATTTGCCTAGGCAACTGTGAGTATCTATATTCAGTGAAAAATTCAGTGAAAAGTAATATCGACACATGACGCACTGCTGACATCAATTTTTCTTGCTTGCTGTGCCTGTGCAGACAAAGGCTACAAAAAATTAATATCAGCAGCATCGTATTTTTTTTGGGGTATTTTGACTATGGGGCGTCCCCTAAATGACTTATTGTCCAAATAACGTCCCACTTAAATTAGAAATTACATTAGTCATCGGTTAAGTAAGAAAGCTAATAGGTAACAAACAATTTCTAACATTGCGCTGACTGTATTTTCGCTACTATGGCGTCATATGCTTAACGCATTATTAAGAACAGTTAAATGAATCAAGTTAATACTTTGGAGAAAACGATGAAAACGATAACTAAAATTGTAACCGCCCTACCAGCCCTTGCCCTACTGAGTGCTTGCGCCACTACCGCACCTACTACCCCAGATGCCACTGATACACCTGTTCCAGAAAAAGTGACAGCCGCTTATGATCGTATGGCACCAGCGCCTTATACTTGTACTGATGACAGCAAAATCATGGCAAAGCAGTCTATCAATAAACAACAAGTGATGCTAAACGCGACATTGCCTAAAGTAAATTGGGCAGAGCAACCAATCATCTTAAATGGTAAAGTACAAGGCGATGTAGCAAGTTACGTCAATGAATCAAATCCAGAAGCTGTCTATGCATGGCATATGAAAGGCGACAAAGGTATTTTTGCCATCAAATGGGCAAATGGTAAAGAATACCAAGTAAACTGCCAAATATAGTCAGTAGCCACAAGCAAAATTTATCATAAATAGTGAACAAAAAAACAGTCATCCTATGGTGGCTGTTTTTTTGTGCGCATTTTTTAAGAATATGCCAGTTGCTTCGATATTTTCATATTCAATATTTTTATAACAGGCGCTCGTTTGCTGCATTTCGCTAGAGAACCGTAAAGAAAGCTGTCAAACTAGCAGGTAGAGTACATTAATCATGACCAATAATAAAAAGGATAACTCGATGGCTAAGCGTCTGATAAGTATGATGGTAATTGCAACGGCAAGTATATGGGCGCTGACAGGCTGCAATAACGCTGCCGATTCTGTTGATGCTACCGACCAAACCCCTGAGGCAGCGGCGACAGCAGATTCATCGACGCCAAAAGGCGAATCAGCAGTTGATACGATAGACTGGTCATTGGTAGACAGTGGTGAAAAGCCTGCTGATCCCACTAACTATCAGTATCCGTTTGCGCTCGATAGTCAAAACGTCCGTGATTATGCGGATTACTTCAAAGTGGATGCTGCGACTGCTCAACACAACCTCACGATAAGTATGGCAAGTAACGAAGCACTATCGAAAGCCTTGGATCAGCTGAGTGAGACCTATGTCTCACACGAGCTAACCGATGGCAATGAGATGACGCTTATCATTCATACCACGCCTGATGTCGCTGCCAGTCGCTATGATTATGTGCTGTCTGATGACTTTGCCAAAGGGCTGGTACTACCTATCGTGATTCAGCCAGATGGTAAGAAAGGTGACGCAAAGGCGCATGGTGAGATGGCGGAGTAGAACGGAATATACTCAGTCCTTTTATGCAAGTGAGATAAAAAATGATATTTGGAAATCCAGGAATTACATGTAATGGTAAATATAGCAATTTTGCTATTGTCATTGAGCATCTAACAGCAGACCTTTATAGTCTCAATTTATGTGTCGATATACAGATTGTTCCACCACATCTGGCTTATAACATGAAAAGCATGTTTGTAGCGCCGCTTACTGATAGAGATATTTTTAAGACTCAGTCACCTGCATTATTTCATCTAAGTGATAAAGAGTTAATGATTGCCTTAGCAAAACAATATTTCTCTGAGTGGAAAGTAGAAGAGCGAATAAAGTTAGGTCTTCAGCCGACATTGTACACACCCGCTAAGATCGAAGAATATGAAGAGAGCTTATACAATGAGAGCTGTTCTGATTTTGAAAATTTCGTAGATTATCTTTGGGATATAGAGCCACATGAATATGGAGATAAGGGGTGGTATCCATTTATCATCAATAATAAAGACGACACCAAACTGGTCATCATTCATATACATCGTAATCCTAAAAATTTAGACGATTATCCTGATGATTTAAAAGAATATGAAAGATTTTTTAATGCTGATAAGTCGCCTAAACAACCAAAATATTTCGATGAACATTATTGGTCAGTAAAAGTGATCAAGATGAAGACAGCAGAGATGCTTTCAGTTATAGATGAAGCCTATGAGTATTTATTTGGTACTAAAGTAAACTGACAAAACGTACACTGGGGTAACGCACGCTTTTCATTTTAATGACTGTTGGGTAAACGGAAAGGATTATTTGAAATCTCAGCAATAATCAAAAATCTTTAAAAATGTCGTTATAAGGGTGTACAAACGCAATCTAGCCACTTGGTTGTTCACCGCCATAGTTGGTATTATGAACCATAATTTGATTAAAACCACCGACACAGTAGGTGTGATAGTCCTCAACTTCGAGATTATATACCGTCGTGGTATAAGGAATATAAGACTCTGTACCATCATCATGAGTGGTGATATTGTAGTTATCGCAAGAAATATCCGTTTTTTGAAACTGACCAAAAGTTTTACGAATATTGTCCATATCAAATAGCGTGCCTCTACTTAGGCTTTCCTCCATACCTTCAATATCTTCCACAGCATGAGTATAATAAGGTGTGGCATGCATCCATGCCATATTACCGACCTGATCACTCCCGTACTGGTATAAGGGTTTAGCAGCTATCACTGCATAATGATTGCCATTTTCTGGATTCACTAGTATATCCCCAAACGTTAGCTGATCTGCACGTCTCCATTCAGGTATATCAAACAACGCTAAATCCTCTGGCGGGCCAACGAGCGAACGATCTCGGTCAGTATGATATCCTTTACCCACGACAATAAAGGGGTGGTTAGGCGTAACACCAACATGGTTTGGTAACATTGCATAATGAACATCCTCTATATCTGTTAGAGCGGGTCTAGTGATATCGATATATCCAACGTACCATATCTCTTTATTTTCAAACTTAAAGGTCCTGGTCACTCGTTTGAAAACAGGCTCCCCGATGCCATTTTCAGGTGCAGATAGCACCTTATCACCCACCTCGATATCTTGTATCGGTTTATAGCTAAACCTATTTGGACCCTCTACTCTGACTGATGTTCCTTTAACAAAACAACCAATTTTGCGCTGGCTAGCATCTTGTATTATTGTTTTCATAAAGCATCATCCAATGTTTGCAAGTGGTAGCGCCCAGCGCATCTATAAATCTCAGTTGAAGCTAAATCTACTCCCCAACCAACGCCAAAAACTCTTCCTCACCTACGATTTTCACACCCAGCTTTTCTGCTTTGGTCAGTTTAGAGCCAGCCTTATCCCCTGCCAGTAGCGCAGTCGTTTTTGCCGAGATGCTGCCTGATACCTTCGCGCCTAACGCTTGCAGTTTGGCCTTGGCCTCATCACGTGCCATTTTTTCAAGCGCACCCGTGATAACCCACGTCTGCCCATCAAGTGGCAAGTCTCCAGCAGCTTTTTGCTCGACCTTATCCCAATAGACACCTGCTTCAAGCAATGAATTAATCACTTCGATATTATGCGGCGCACGGAAGAACTCGTAAGCAAGCTCGGCAGTGATAGTACCGACATCAGGGGTTTTAATTAGGGTTTCGATACTGGCTGCCATCAGGCTATCGAGATTCTTAAATTGCTGAGCAAAGTTTTGCGCCGTGCCCTCACCCACACCGCGAATACCAAGTGCATAAATAAAGCGAGCCAATGTCGTGTGCTTGCTAGCTTCGATAGCGCTAATGATGTTTTGTACCGATTTTTCACCCAATTTTTCTAGCGTGACGAGCTCGTCCGTATGATTGTGCAATTGATAGATATCAGCGACGGTTTTGACCAATCCATGCTCAAAGAAGCTAATGAGCCAACTCGCGCCAAGCCCATCGATATCCATTGCACGACGCGAGACAAAGTGAATCAGCGCTTCTTGCTGCTGTGCGGGACAAAATAGGCCGCCAGTACAGCGTGCCAATGCCTCATCTTTTGGCAGGACGACAGGAGAGTCGCAGACAGGACAGGTAGACGGCAGCGTCACTGGCTTTGAGTCTGCTGAGCGCTGGTCATGCCACACGCGAGTGACTTTGGGGATGACATCCCCTGCACGATGGACGCTGACCATATCGCCTGCACGCACGTCTAAGCGCTGAATCTCACCAAAGTTATGTAGAGTGACATTACTGACGGTGACGCCGCCGACTTTGACGGGTTCAAGCTTACCCACTGGGGTAATCGCGCCGGTACGTCCGACTTGCCATTCGATATCGTTTAGACGCGTCATGACCGTTTCGGCAGGGAATTTATAAGCAGTTGCCCAGCGCGGCTCACGTGACAAAAACCCAAGCTGCTGCTGCAATGACAGGTTATTTACTTTAATCACCATTCCATCGATTTCAAATGGCAAATCAGCACGAGCTTCAATCACTGATTCATAATAAGTCTGTGCCGCGCGTGGATTTGCGACCACTTCTACCGCACTGACGGTAAAGCCAATGGTTTTTAGCCACGCCAAGCCTGCTGATTGGGTTTCGATGGTTTCAGGCAATCCCTGATTGATAGAATAAGCATAGAATGCCAGTGGGCGACTGGCTGCTATAGCTGGATCTAGCTGACGCAGACTACCAGCAGCGGCATTGCGTGGATTAGCAAAGGTTTTGCCCTCATTCTCTTCTGCTAGGCGATTGAGACGCTCAAATCCTGCCTTTGGCATTAATACTTCACCGCGCACTTCTAGCAGTTCAATATCAGCGGCATCCGCGAGCCAAAGTGGCAAGTTGCGAATGGTTTTTGCATTTTGAGTAATGTCTTCACCCGTTTGCCCATCACCGCGCGTGACAGCTTGGACAAACTTACCATGCTCATATTTTAACGACACGGCCAATCCATCGAGCTTTAGCTCCATTTCATACTCAGGATTTTTCTGTGCGTCATTTAGACGGTCATTGACGCGGCGCATAAAGGCATGTAATTCGTCATAGTCAAAAACATTGCCCAGTGACAGCATGGGGATGTCATGAGTGACTTGAGTAAAAGCAGATAGCGGCATGTCACCGACTTGATTAATCGGACTGTCTGGTTGCACCAAATCTGGGTATTCTTCTTCAAGCTCCAATAAAGAGCGACGCAACTGGTCGTATTCGCTGTCTTCTAAGATGGGATTATCGAGCACATAATAGGCATAATTGTGCTGCTTAAGGGCATCGATAAACGTGCGCATTTGGATGACGATATTATCGCCAGTATCATGAGCCGCATTTTTATTGATTTCAGTTTGAGCAGCGATCGGTAAGATAGAGTCAGTCATAGTCGGCGTCTTTTCTTTGCAATTCAAGATGTCGATATGATAACAAGTTTGCAGGATACTCGGATAATATTTTGCAGAAACTCAAGACCACTAAAAAAGGCAAATAACGTTAATCGCTATTTGCCTTTTTTAGTACTACTCACTCATTGTATGAACTGGCGTTTAGCCCTCATAGTCGCGGACTTGGTTGCGTAGTTGCTGCTTGTATTCAGAGGTGATTGGTTCGTTCTCTTCATCCAGCATAATGGCATCCAAATCGCTTGCCATCATATAAGCAATGCTCATCATACTATCGAAGCTGCGCAATGCTTGTGGGTGTGGCAACGATAAAAATACCACCACACCAGTATAGGTATTAGTCGCCACGCTATGCGGATCAAATGGTGCGATACCACTGTCGGTGATACCCATCATGCTAAACCAAAGCATACCGGTGCCGTCTTTTTGCTCATAACGATGGAACATATTCATCGCGCCATAGCGCAGACCATATTTATCAATCAGCGCCAATAAATCACGGCCACGGATAGTCGCTGTTGGACGGTCACGATATTGGTGCGGCAGGATGGTGATGTTGATGTTGTCTTTGGCATTGATCAATGGACCGTTTTGCGCGTCGTCGCCTGACTCTGATAGATGCTGATCAAGTATCGGGCTGTTGTCATCGAAGCTAGGCTCTTCTGCCGTGTCAATCGATGGCATCAGATTATCCGTTGCCGACATGAGGCTGGAAAACGCATCAGGCTCTTGCTCGATATGCATCTGATCAGCAGCTTCTACAAATTCAGCACTATCGGCACGGCGTTGCTCATCTTGCCAGCGCGCATAGTCAGCTTCATCAATGACGTCATGGTCGTCAGTTACGGTACTGCTATGCTCGGCTGTTAGCTGGGCGTCAACGTTGGTATGCGTTTGCGTCAAAGGCTCTTCTTCAACGACGGCATCCAAATAGCTACGATCTGGACCGATGCTCGTTTCGCCAGCGACCGTATCATCAAGGTCTGGCTGATCGACGATATTACGCTCGTGACGCGGTATGATGGGAATACCATTTTTGTCATAATTGACCGCAGCAGCTTCGGTAGCAGCGCGGCGCTTAAAGCTACGAATGACCATAAACAGCCCTGCGAGCACGATAAACGCGGCAATGGCAATCAATATAAACTGAATAACGGTCATGATAAATACATCCTAGTATATATAACAAAAGGGAATACACAAACGAGCATAAATGGCAATATTCTAGCATGGCTGACCTATGTCGTCACCACATTGTGTACTTTATAACCAGTAAGCTTGACTGAGGTCAAGCTTATTTGCATTTATGCCAATTGATTGATTATATTTGCATCTCGCTGATTCTCATAGCACTTTTAGTATCAGATTTTTGAGTCTTAGCTCTCTACATAACACGCGGCCTCATCTAGCGAGACGCTGACTAATGTAGAAATACCTGCGCTTGGCATAGTAATGCCTTTTAACTCATCAGCAATCTGCATCGTCAGTTTGTTATGACTGATAAAAATAAACTGTAAATCATCTGCCAGCTCATGAATCAAACTGGTAAAGCGTTCGACGTTGGCATCATCAAGTGGTGCATCGACTTCATCGAGCACACAGAACGGTGCGGGATGCTGCTTAAATATCGCAAAAATCAAGCTCAGCGCGGTGAGGGTTTTTTCACCACCCGACAGTACAGCTAGGCGACTATTACGCTTGCCCTTTGGCTGTGCCATTAAGGTAAGCCCTGCCCGCCACTGCTCTGATTTTGGCGCATTAACAGGCATATCGTCAGTATTGAGCGTTAAACTGGCTTGACCACCGCCGAATACTTTGGCAAATAAGTTAGCAAGCTCAGTATTAACGGCATCGAGCGTCTGCATAAACAGTGTCTTAGTCGTCTCATCAATAGACTCAATCGCTGCCGTCAACGTCTGCATACTGGCCGCAATATCTGCTGTCTGCTGCGCCAATGGCTCTAGACGTTCATTGACCTCAGCCAACTCCGCCACTGCAGCAAGATTGACTGGGCCAATTTTGCTTAGCTGCTGCTCAAGCGTGGCGCGTTCAGACTCCAGTTCTGCAATTTTATCTGGACGCACACGGCGATCATGCGCGATAAAATCAGCAAGTAGATTTGAGACGCTCATCACTTGCTGCTGATGCTGCTGAGCTAGCTCTGATGCTGCTTTATATTTATGGCTCACCTTATAGTACGCTTCTAAAGCGTCATGAGTATGAGTGCTCGCATCGTCCAAACGCGCCATGCTTAGTGCCAGCTCAGTCGCATGATTCGCAAGTTTACCCTGCTGAACTTGTAACGTATTTTGCACGCTATCCAACGCTGTCTGCTGCTGAGCATAGTCTTGCTTGAGTGCAGCCAATGCAGTATCACGCTCGGTCAATAGCACCTGCTGCTTATCTCGTGCTGTCTGCGCCATTTGTAATGCGGCTTGCAAGTCTGGTAGCTTATCATGCTGCTTCTGATGACTCGCTTTTAGCTGCTGCTCGCTCTGTAGCGATTGGTCGTATTGCACAGTTGCTCGTGCAAGGCTACTGACACTATGTTCCAAACGCATCTCGCTCTGCTGGATACGCAGCTGCAATGCTTGCCAAGCATCATCATCGGCTTGACGCGCGCGATTTAGCTCACTGCGCTCAGCCTGTAACTGCTGACTGGTCGCACGGGCATCAGATATTTGCGGCGTTAACGCTACTATCTGGCTTTGAATATCTTGCTGCTCATGAGTGAGCACTTGTCCCTCTTGTTCTAACTCGTGTTGCTCTTGCTCAAGGGCAGATTTGTCAGCCATAAGACGCTGGCTGTCTGCTTGTAAGCGCTCAGCATTGGCACGCTGAGTCGTTAGCTGCTGCTGATATTTATATTTCTCACGGGTGAGCTGATCTGCTTGTGCACGAGTTTCTTCTAGATTGATTGTTAACGCATCATAGTCCCGTTGATTCTTTGCAATGGTCTCTTGCGTTTCTTGTATTTTGGTTTCAAACTCATCTAGCAAATCTTCTAATGCTTGCAAACGGCTGCGCTGCTGCAAACGTTGTGTTAAAAAGTGACTATTGCTCTCACCATGACTATCTTGCGCACCTGTAAAATTACTCAGATTAATCGTACCCTGACGACTGATAAGCCAACCGTCAGTTGTTAGCAGTATGGCTGACGATGGTAATGCTTTTAAGATACTAGCAAAGTCTTCAAGAGTCTGCTGATGGGTCGCTTCTGATTTCGCAATATACAAGTAGCACTGCTGCCAAAGCGCTAATGCAGGCTGCTTAATCAGTTGTGATAATGGCAAGACTGTATCAGCTAAGCTATCTGGTAAATAGTTGATGAGTGGCTTTGTAGCTCCTTGATTCTTAGTAGGTAACCACAAGCTATGACCACTCTCTATTGAAGACTTATCTTCTGTATTAGCCTGCTCATTCTGTGCTGTTTGATAAGTAATGATATCCGCTAAATCAGGCTCAAGCACTTGCCATAAGCTGTTCACTTCCTCAAAATCATCGCTCGTATTATCAACGTTTAACTGATTAGATTGGTTAGAGATTAGTACATGACTATCTAGCCATAACGCCAAGACACTATCGAGTAGCGCGGCGTGCTGTTGCCCTTTTTCACTCAGCTCAATCTGCTCACGCAAAGTAGTAATGGCCAATTCGTTATAGCGATTGACGATATTGCTTTCCGAGCCATCGTCTAGATTACCTGCTATAGAGACAGAGGCTTGCTGTTGATTTTGCAGTGTAGGTTTTGGATGCAATATCTGATGCAGGGTATCATACTCACTGGCCAATACCGCGTGACGCTTCTCATGCTCACTCAACTCACGCTGCTGCGTATTCAAGCGCTGCTGTAAATCATGCGCTTGCGGTTGTAGTTCCGACAGACGCTCATCGACGCTGTCTTGTTGGCGCTCTATCTGCTGCAACTGTTTGTTTAGCTCTGCAACTTGCGTCTCTAACGTCTGCTGTAGATTTTGTGCGTCCGTTGGCGCTTGTTCATCAGAGCGCTTATCAGAGTCCTTATCAAAACCCTTATTATTGCTAGAGGTTGATAGCGACTGTTGTAATTGCTGCCATAGATTTTGCCAGTTTTGCTGGCGGCGCTGCCATTTGTCATGGTTCTGCTGATGGCGTTTTTGCGCTTGGCTATTAATGGCTTGCTGCTGCTCAAGCATGCGCGCATTATCTTGCAAGCGTGATAGCTGGTTTTGCGCGTCATGCCATGCGCGTTGTAACGGTTGCTCATTGCGTTTATGCGCGTCACGTTTACCCGTCAACTCACTGAGCTGTGGACGCAAATCTACCAAGATAGCCTGCTGCTCAGCTTGCTCGGCTTTTAATCGATCAATCTCGCTCACTGCTTGCTCACGCTGCTGATCCAAGCTCGTGAGTTGCTGCTCAATCACATTCAATTGTGATTTGGCATCGCTCAGCGCGTGCTCAGCTTGTTGATAGCCTAGCTGCTGCTGATAGTGAGCGCTTTGGGCATCGTCCTTGAGCCATTGCTCTTGGTTAATGTGCGTGGCGAGCTTATCTTGTTGCGCTTTTAGCGTCTCATATTCGGCTTGCAATGTAGCAACTTCGGCGGTGCTGCGCTCATGGGCTATTTTTTGCTGCTGCTGCGTATGCTTGGCTTGGTACAGCTGCTGAATGGCCAGTTTCTGCTTGATATCAGCAAGTGTTAAGGCCAATTCTTCATAACGCTGCGCACTGGCGGCTTGCTTCGACAAGCGCTTTTGTTGGCTGACCAGCTCGCTTTGCATGTCATGCAGACGTGCTAGGTTTTCTTGTGTTTTTTCTAGCTTCTTTTGCGTTTCTTCACGGCGCGCTTGATAGCGAGACACCCCTGCGGCCTCTTCAATGAACTCACGCAGCTGCATGGGACTAGATTCGACAATACGCCCAATCATGCCTTGTTCAATCACCGCATAACTACGCGCACCAAGCCCTGTGCCCAAAAACACATCGACCACATCACGGCGACGACAACGTGTGCCATTGATAAAGTAATCCGAGCGCCCATCCTTATTTACCTGACGGCGAACAGACAGCTCTTGGTACAGGTTAAACTCATGACGAATGCCGGTATGCTCATCTTGCGTATGCTCAAACGTCAGCTCGACACTGGCGACACTTTTGGCAGCTTTATCTTGCGTACCAGCAAAGATGACATCGCTCATCGCGCCGCCACGCAACTGCTTGGCAGAGGTCTCACCCAGTACCCAGCGAATGGCATCAATCACGTTGGATTTGCCACAGCCGTTCGGCCCGACAATAGCAGTGATACCATGGCGAAAGGTAAAAGTCGTTGGATTGGCAAAGGATTTGAAGCCTGCCAGCTTTAGAGATTTTAAACGCATGAAGAGTCAGTAAACTTAGCAAAAACAGGCGGCTATTCTACCTGAAATTGTGGTGGGTTTTTAGGGTTAAACAGCTAACTGCATAAACGATTTTGATTCAAGGCTCTGGTGAAACCCCTGCAGCAGTTTTTGTTCTACTTGGCAGGTGTCATTTTCTGCTAAATAGCGATTGTTAAACTCAATAAGAGCGGACCAAGAGATACTGGCCACTTCTAAATGCTCGACTATTTCCAACAGCTCTGTTCTTAGTAGATGCTGATACTTCCTCGGTCTTTTATGACATAACGCCAGCTCTCGGTCTACGAGCGTTTGCTTGTTTTGCTTTAGCGCGTCACCACCGATAAATAATAGTAGAAACTTTGTACCCTGCTCAATGAAGCCTTTTTCTAATAAATGCTCGTACATTAGGCAGTACTTTAGGATTTGGTCTGGGTTTTTCCGACCAGCGAGCTTTAACTCATTTGCTACCAGCACGTTCGCTTGATGGTTATAGGCTAAGTTATCCATATACATCGCTTTTAGCTCTGTACTGTTTTCAAACATACCGCTGTTGCCGTGTGTCGACCATGATCTATTTGGCTCAAAGGATATAAATTGCTGATAAAATAAATCTAAGTAGATATCACTACATAAACTCAAAAAAATATCGAATTCTTTATTCAGATAATCTTCAGAAAAAAACGTGACGCGGCGCACGGCTTCTCTTGCATCACAGATGCCTGACGTTTGCGTTGAATAGGTCTCTAGCTGCTCAGATTCACTCATTTTTGTATTGAGTTTTTTGATGATTGATTGCTCAATCTCTTCTATATTTTTGCCTGCAAGCTCAGGATGGGTTGCCCACTCAATGATTTGGCGTACATATTGCTTTTTAGTAATGCCTAAAATACGCTGCGGCTCCCACGCCAAAAACTCTATCATATTAGATAGGCCAGCCGTCCATGATATCTGGTCTTTTAGATGACTCATTGAGCCGAAAATACGGCGGTATTTTTCTGCAGCTTTCATACTAATGATGTCTCATGGTTTACATACTAGCTTTATAAAGGTTTGTCATTGCTATAGTCATTTCACTATAAAGTATGACAGCGTTAACCTCGCTTGAAGTATCACATATACGTCTACACTCGGTTGACTTGTACTACTTTTAAATTGAATCGACTATACAATATGTCAAGTTTATCTAAGATATTTAAAGCCTGTCAGCTTTAGGGGTTTTGGGCGCATAAAGAATCAATAAACGTAGTAAAAACAGGCGGCTATTCTACCTGAAGTTGGGGTGGTTTTTTAGGGTTTGTGGGTTTAAAAAATAGGAAAGTTAGAGTGACATTATTGTCACTCTTTATATAATTTAGTCTAATGACTCTTCTGCTTTGACTAAAAACACAATCGTAGATGCTGTCATATGTAGTACATACTGCAAGAGGGGCTCAGGAACCTCTACAGTTTTATTACCTTTACCATGACCGCTCAACTTATTTCTAGGTGTGGGTATGCTAGAAGTCAACATATTATTCAACGAAGTAAAATGATCAGTCCAAAATTTTGGTATTAACTCGTTACGTATACAGCAGTTTATAAGTTTGCTCGCAGTATCTCGATTTTTATCATACTCCCAACCATGTTTATCTAATATAATTTTCATAGTGCTTTCAAAAGCTTTGAGACAATCTGTCAGTGCTGAATCGTAACGACCATAACGATAATGTTCGTGAGCTTTTAAGAATTCTTCTTGTGCGCCTTTATACATTGGGTTACTTAATAGCTGTAAAGCTGGCTTAACTGCTTCAGCATGAATAAATTCGGAATCAATTCTAATAATTTGACCGTTATCATATTGGTAACCTACGCCATGTTCCCGGAATCTTTGATTTAGCTCTTCTATAATATCGCTAATGTTTATTCCATGAGGATATTGGTCAGCAAAAATCTTAGTAAACCTTACCATTAACTCTACGACACTTAATGCTTTCTCAATATTTTTCTCAGTTAAGAAGTATTTTGATATATTTTGTAGATAACTAACAGTACTGCCTAAATAGGTATCATCTTTGTTCAACTCAAACACACCTAGCTCTTTACACAAAATATTGTAGCATGCCTCAAGATATCTTCGATTGTCACTACTAGTATGCCACTCTCCCCCTGAATGATCTTCGCCCATTGTTTCTTTCCACATATGAACTATTTGAACCTTTAATGTGTCTGATAGTTCTTCGTATTGGTAAACGTCAGGGTATTCACCTCTAATCCTCTTTTGTCTTATATGGAATAGATCAACAATAGCCATATTAAATCCTCAATTTATTTATTAATAACTACTTTACCAAACCAAGACTAAATCACCCCAATCCCACTTAATAATAACTGTCCACCAGCAAACACTAACAACACGCCAAACGCACGTTTAAGCATCAGCGCAGGCAATACGTGAGCAAGCTTGGCACCGACTTTTGCCATCGCAAAGCTAGCCACTGAGATGCATAAAAATCCCGTGATATGCACAAATCCTATCGTGCCCTCAGGCAGATTGACCACGTCTTGACCGAACCATGCAAACCCCGCTGCGCCAGCCAGTGCAATTGGTAGACCGCACGCTGCTGAAGTGCCAACTGACTGTTTCATCGGTAATCCCGCCCAGTTCAAAAACGGCACGGTCAAACTACCACCGCCAATACCGAAGATAGACGATGCCATACCAATGCCTGTACCAGCACCAAACTGGACACCAGCAGAAGGTAACGGCTTGCCCAACTGTTCTTTATTAGAGAAAAACAGCATCTTAATCGCCACTAAAAGCGCGCCGATACCGATAATGGCTTGTAGTACCTTACCGTCAATCATATCCGCAACACCCGCGCCCACCAGACTACCAACGACCAGACCCAATGCCATTTTTCGCCACACTTCCCAGCGTACACCGCCGCGCTTATTATGAGCAGTGAGTGAGCTAATCGAGGTCACAACGATGGTCGCCAGTGACGTACCAATTGCCAAATGTGTCACGACTTCTGGCGAAAAATCATAAGCGGTAAAAATCCATACCAGTGCGGGTACGATAATCATGCCGCCGCCAACGCCAAACAAGCCAGCACTTACGCCAGCAAACGCCCCTGCAATCACAAACCACACATATAGCATCATCGAATTAGCCTTTTATCTTGCTTGTATTTTGAACGGTATTTTTATCTTACTGATTTGCTTGTTTATACACTTAGTGGCATCTTCTTAATTGCATTTGCCAAATAACACCCCAATCTTTATGCTGTCTGTTCGCGAAAACCGTCCAGTATATCAAAGATTATCCCAGCGACATTACTCAAGTAGAATAAACTTATGCCGATACTTAATCAATCATCTTACTCTGTGTCTGAGTCATTAACACTTGAGCATTTACCTGAGCTGAATCATCGCCATCTTACCAGTAGCGCGTCTACCAATAGCGAGCTAATAGCGGACGTACAGAATGGCACATTGAATGCGACCGAGATGCACCTGCTAACGGCTGAAACCCAAAGCGCTGGTCGCGGACAACACGGGCGCTCATGGCAATCCCCGCGCGGCAATGTCTATCTGTCTCTCTATCATCCTGTTCACATACCGGTTAGTGGCTTACTCTCATTAATTATCGGTGTAGAGCTGGCAAAAATGCCTGTCATCCAAATGCTAAATGAGCAATTGCAAACAGAAGGGCTGACGCCAATCGGCGTAAAATGGGCAAATGATTTGGGGTTTTACCAAAATCAAAGTCAATCTCAAGTCCAGACTGCTTTAGACAGCACTGATGCGCATAATACGGAACTAGACCATCAGACGCTGCCGTTTAATAAACTTGCTGGGATTCTGATTGAACCCGTATCGCAAGCCAGCAAACTGGTTGGCGTGGTCATAGGTGTCGGTCTCAATGTCCAAGCCACTCCTACGCTAACTGCGCAAACCTCTGAAGGCATGAGTTATCAAGCCATCAGCTTACAAGATATTGCTGAGACGCTACAGCCAAAAGCGCAGGCTGCCAGTCTACCGAGCTTACGTGTGCTTTATCAGCAAATGAGTAAAGCATTGATGGCGGCGATGACGCGCTTTGAACACCTAAGTATAGAGAAACCAACAGGACATAGTTATTATCTGGACAGCTTTTTAAAGCAGTTTGATTCGATGGATGCACTGAGCGAACTGCGATTACGTGTGACCCAAGAGCATAACGGTCAAACCAATATACTCACGGGTTACGCTTGTGGTATCGATACACATGGATGTTTGCAATTGCGCCAAGATAACGGTAAGATTTCTGCACTTTTCACCGGACGCATTGACGTTGTCAATTGGGCATAAGTAGATAGCTAATTGAACAACTAAATTGACGAGTACTATATAAAGGGATTTTTATGCTCTGGTTAGATCTTGGAAATACCCGCCTGAAATACTGGCTCACCGATGATATCGGTCAGATAGTCACACATGATGCCAAACAACATTTGCAGGCACCAGCCGAATTGCTAATGGGTCTGACGGATCGCTTTGAGCGTTTTGCCCCTGACTTTATTGGTATCTCGTCCGTACTGGGTGACGAGCTGAATGCCAAGGTGTCAGAGACCTTAAGCCGCCTAAATATTCCGTTTGAATTTGTCCATGTCGATGCCGCTCACACACTCATGAAGAGTCAATATAATGATGAGCAGCTCGGCTGTGATCGTTGGCTACAAATGCTGGGCGCGGTGGATAAGAAGAAGCGTCAATGTGTCATCGGCTGCGGTACAGCGGTGACGATTGATTTGATTGATCACGCTGAGCATTTGGGCGGTTATATTTTCCCCAGTATCTATCTGCAACGTGAGTCGTTGTTTTCTGGTACCAAGCAAATCACCATCTCTAACGGGACGTTCGATAGTGTCGGCCAAGGTGTGACCACACAAGATGCGGTACATCGCGGCATACTATTATCAATCGTCGGTGCGATTAATGAGATTAGCCACCGTCATCCCAACTTTGAAGTCATCATGACGGGTGGTGATGCAGCCATTATCGCCCAACACGTCAACCGTCCTGTACGTTTGCGTGATGATTTATTATTAAATGGTCTGGCACGATATTTTGATCATAGTAAACAGATATAGTGTTTTGAAAGTATCTAGAAAATAGACACAAAAAAGCAATACGTTTTAAGCGTACTGCTTTTTTTGCTTTAGTCAAAACGTCATCATTTTTGTATCACTGCCAAAAGTTGATAGGCTTTTGGCAGTTGGTATTATTTGGTCTCGTTAAACAGCTCACGACCGACTAGCATACGACGGATTTCACTGGTACCTGCGCCAATTTCATACAGCTTGGCATCGCGCCAGTAGCGCCCAAGTGGATACTCATTGGTATAGCCATTACCACCAAATATTTGAATGCCCTCGCCTGCCATCCACGTGGCTTTTTCGGCACACCATAGAATCACACTGGCGCAGTCTTTACGCACTTCGCGACTATGGCCAGCACCGCGCGCGTCCAACATATCGAGATTTTTGCCGACGGTGTACAAGAAGCTACGACCTGCTTGCAGTATCGTATACATGTCTGCAACTTTACCTTGGATAAGCTGAAACTCACCAATGGCTTGACCAAACTGCTTACGATCATGGATATAAGGCACGACATTGTCCATCACGGCTTGCATGATGCCGATAGGACCTGCAGCCAATACGGCGCGCTCATAATCTAGGCCACTCATCAATACCTTTACGCCCTCATTGAGCCCGCCTAAGATATTTTCGCTCGGCACGGTCACATTGTTAAAGGTCATCTCACCCGTATGGCTACCACGCATGCCGAGCTTATCGAGCTTTTGCGCCGTACCAAAACCTTCCATACCTTTTTCAACGATAAAGGCTGTCATACCTTTGCCGCCTAGCTCAGGATTGGTCTTCGCATAGACCACCATCACATCTGCATCGGGACCATTGGTGATCCACATTTTAGTGCCGTTCAACACATAACTGCCGTCTTTTTCTTCAGCTCTGAGCTTCATACTAACGACATCTGAACCAGCGCCCGTCTCACTCATTGCTAATGCACCGATGAATTCACCGCTGACCAGCTTTGGCAAATATTTTTGCTTTTGTGCATCACTACCGTTACGTTTGATTTGGTTGATACATAGGTTTGAGTGTGCACCATAGCTCAGCGCGACCGATGCCGAAGCACGGCTAATCTCTTCCATCGCGACCATATGTGCGACGTAGCCCATGTTAGAGCCGCCGTACTCTTCAGGAACGGTAATACCATGTAGGCCGATATCACCCATTTTTTGCCACAGATCCATTGGGAACTCATCACTACTGTCAATCTCGGCAGCACGTGGGGCGATTTCATTGGCCGCAAACTGCTGTACCATATCACGTAGGGCATCAATATCTTCGCCAAGCTGAAAATTCAATCCAGGTAAACTCATAACTTTTCCTTGTATATAAATATTTTTAAACTTCGAATTTTAATCTGTTTTTTAAAGCCACTGTAACTGTATTTTTAATGTGATAGTCAATTCAATATGAAAGTATGACAAGGCAACCGAGTGTAGATGTATATTGAATACTTCAAGCGAGGTTAACGCTGTCAGACTTTTATAGTGGATTGACGATACTAATTAAGACTGGCGTTTGTTGATTAAAGCACGTGCCACGTTTGAGCCATTTGGACGCTTTAAGAACGCACTGATACGTTCACCTGCCACGACCAATTTATCCAAATCGATACCGGTGCTGATACCCATGCCATGCAGCATATACACCACATCTTCGGTCGCGACATTGCCTGTTGCGCCTTTGGCATAGGGACAGCCACCAAGCCCAGCCACTGAGGTATCAAACTCACTGACACCCATTTGTAGTGCGGCTAGCGTATTGCTTAATGCTTGACCATAAGTATCGTGAAAGTGCCCTGATAGCATAGAGATATCAGCATACTCAAGTGCTGCTTGTAATGCTCGCTGCACTTTGAGCGGTGTACCAACACCAATGGTATCAGCGATGCCAATTTGCTCTGAGCCAATCTCTATCAGACGCTTGGTCACATAGGCTACTTGGCTTGGATCAATCTCGCCTTCATAAGGACAGCCAACCGTACAAGAGATCACGCCGCGTACTTTTATACCCTGCGCTTTTGCTGCCGCAGCCACTGGTGCAAAACGCTCAATACTCTCATCGATACTACAATTGATGTTTTTTTGACTAAAGGTTTCACTTGCTGAGCCGAAAATAACGATTTCATCAGGACGGTGCAAAATAGCATTTTCAAAACCGCGCATATTAGGCACTAGGACTGAATAGCAGACCTCCGCATGCCGTGTCGGCTCAAGTGCTTCAAGCAGAGCACTATTATCACCCATTTGTGGCACCCACTTTGGCGAGACAAAACTGGTCGCTTCCAGCTTTTTGACACCTGCCGCAATCAAATCGTTGATAAGCGTTTGCTTAACCTCAGTCGGTACCGTCGTTGACTCGTTTTGCAAGCCATCGCGTGGACTGACATCAACGATGGTGACGTGTTTTGGGTATGCATTTTTCATACTTATCATCCTTTTTAATGCTCGCCTTTCTATAGTCGATTCAATTTAAAAACAATACCGTATTGCTGGGATAGATTTTGCGAAGCCTCTGGAGCGCGAAGCGCACAGCAAGCGAGGAAAATGTATACCAGCAGAAAGCTATTTTGAACGTACTTCTTTTATATTGCACTGACTATATTATTCTTCCGTCAGCTATTCGCTTTCACTATCGATGCGTAATAGCTCGTCACCATCAGCAACCAAGTCACCCGCGCCAAATAACAATTCTGCCACCACCCCATCTGTCGGCGCAGTAATGGTATGCTCGATTTTCATGGCTTCGATAACGGCAAGTGGCTCGCCTTTTTTCACGGTATCGCCAACTGCCACTTTAAAGGCCACTACTTGTCCTGGCATCGGCGATTTTAAACTACCAACTGCTGCGGACTCTTCGCCTACGTGCGCCATAATATCAACAAGCGTAATCTCGTCACGGCCACTGTCTGTGAACACATAGACCGTCTCATTAAGCACCCAGCTTTGCGCGCTAGTTCGTGCGCCATCTAACCATAATGTATGATTGTGTTCGTCGCTACTGGCATAGCTCACCTGACCTTCATAAACTGTTTCGGTCTGGGCAGCGACATTGATATTACTACTATCCTGCGTGTTAGCGACTTCTTTTTCGATAACCAGCATAAAGCTACTGAGGTTATCACTACCCTTTTTACTATCAGAGCAACTCGCATTGTGCCAGTTGCTCATGCGGGCAGTATAAGTATTCTCATCATAAACCAAGCTGAATGAGCGAGTGTAATCGTTATAAGCACGGAAGCCAGTAGGTTTGCTAAATGGATCGATATCTGACTCTTGCGTTGCCATCTCGCTCGCAAGCTGACGAGTAATGGCAGTCACAACCAGCGTCGATAATGCCAAAGGCTGCTGATTAAAAATCGCATCACGCTCATGTTCAATCAATGCCGTATCGAGATTGGCTTTACTAAAAGATTCTGTATTCAAAATATAGCGTAAAAATGCCGCGTTATTCGGCAAACCTACGATACGTGTTTGGGCAAGTGCTCGATCGAGCTTGGCTAATGCTTGCTCTCGCGTCGGTGCATGAACAATCAATTTGGCAATCATAGAGTCATAAAACGGGCTAATTACATCACCTTCGCGCACGCCATCATCGATACGCACGCCAGTACCCTCTTTATCAATCATAAAGGTGCTGTGTTCAGGTTTTTGATACGTAAACAACGTACCTGTCGCTGGCAAGAAGCTATTGTCAGGGTTTTCGGCACAGATGCGTGCCTCAATTGCATGACCGTTGATAGTGAGGTCGGCTTGGGTTTTTGGCAATAGCTGACCTGCCGCCACCAAAAGCTGCCACTCAACCAAATCGACACCCGTAATCGCTTCACTGACTGGATGCTCAACCTGCAACCGCGTATTCATTTCCATGAAATAAAAATTCATAGAATCTTCACGCTGCTCAACGATGAACTCGACCGTGCCTGCGCCAACATAATCGACCGCACGAGCTGCTTCGATGGCAGCTGTTCCCATCGCTTCACGCATCGTAATATCAACACCCGGTGCAGGCGCTTCTTCTAATACTTTTTGGTGACGACGCTGTACCGAACAATCACGCTCAAATAAATGCACATAGTTGCCATGCGTATCACCAAATACTTGGATTTCGATATGGCGTGGTTTTAATGCGTATTTTTCAACCAACACTTTATCATCACCAAAGCTGGTAATCGCTTCACGGCGACATGAGTCTAACAAGTCAATAAAATCGCTGCTTTTTTCAACGATACGCATGCCTTTACCACCACCACCAGCACTTGCCTTGATTAATACTGGATAGCCGATACTATTGGCTTGCTGCTGCAAAAATTGCGCATCTTGATTATCACCATGGTAGCCCGGTATCAATGGCACACCAGCTATCTCCATCAACCGCTTGGATTCGGATTTGCCACCCATAGCGCGGATAGCGTCGGCTGAAGGGCCAATAAATATCAGTCCTGCATCCTGACAAGCTTGCGCAAAGTCAGCGTTTTCGCTTAAAAACCCATAACCCGGATGAATCGCTTGTGCACCAGTTTCAAGCGCTATCGCAATAATGGCATCGCCTTTTAGGTAGCTGTCTTTCGGTGCCGAGCCGCCCAAATAGATAGCCTCATCACAGACAGCCACATGCTTAGCTTCACGATCCGCATCAGAATAAACAGCGACGGTGCTGACACCCAGACGCTTGGCAGTCGCGGCTACTCGGCAGGCAATTTCACCACGGTTGGCGATTAGAATTTTAGAAAACATAACTATCCCTGTGTCTTGTCGTTGTTATTTGACGTCTTGTCTATTTACCCATTTATATCGTTAGTCTGCTGTCAGCCAATCAGGTTTACGCTTTTGCAAAAACGCTTGTACACCCTCTTTGCCTTGCTTTGATGAGCGGATATCAGCGATACCTTTGACCGTATCAGCAATCAGCTCATCTGTAATAGGTGCACCAGCGACATCGTGTAATAGCTGCTTGCAGGTTTTGACCGCATCAGGGCTGTTTTTGACGACCTTATTACAGAACGCAGCTACTTCATCACTTAGCCACTCTTCGCTAACACGCTCATGGATAAAGCCAAGCTGACGTGCTTTTTTGGCATCAAACACTTCAGCACTTAAGAAATAACGCTGTGACGCTCTAGCGCCTAACGCTCGGATGACATAAGGGCTGATAGTGGCAGGTGCCAACCCTAAACGCACTTCACTGAGGCAAAAATTTGCAATCTTAACAGCGATAGCCACATCACAAACGGCTACCAAGCCCATTCCACCTGCATAAACATCACCTTGAATAGCTGCGACTGTTGGCTTCGGACATTCATAAATAGTTTTGAGCATTTGTGCCAATTTGTCCGCGTCTGCTATGTTTTCCTCATAGCTATAATCTGCCATGGCACGCATCCAATTCAAATCAGCACCTGCACAAAATGCTTTGCCAGCAGCTGCTAGCACAATGACACGTACATTATCATCAGCACCAAGCCTATTAAATGCATCGGTTAGCTCAGCAATCATTTCATCATTAAAGGCATTGCGTATCTCAGGGCGGTTTAACGTCACCGTAGCAACGTGCTGCTCCACTTTAACCAGTAGACTTTTATAATTTTTATCACTGTCTTTTTGCATAACTTTCTCTATATTTTTATGTAAATACTTAAACCAACACTTGGTCAATCCATAATAATGTTAATACAAGGAAACCGAATGTAGATGTACAAATCGTACTTCAAATGAGGTTGATGCAGTAGTCGCTTATTATGGGAAGGCCTTAAAATGTTTACATTCTAAAAACACCAAACGTCGTCTCTCCAATCGGTGCGTTATACGCAGCGCTCAATCCCAATGCCAATACATGTCGCGTATCAGCAGGGTCAATTACGCCATCATCCCACATGCGTGCGGTAGCATAATATGGATGGCCTTGCTCTTCATACATTTCACGAATCGGCGCTTTAAATGCGGCTTCGTCCTCATCACTCCACGCTTCGCCTTTGCGATCAAAATTATCACGTTTGACCGTTGCCAGTACCGATGCGGCTTGCTCGCCGCCCATCACAGAGATACGCGCATTTGGCCACATCCATAAGAAACGCGGGCTATAAGCACGACCACACATGCCATAGTTACCAGCGCCGAATGAACCACCGACAATGACCGTAAACTTTGGCACTTTTGCATTTGCTACCGCCATCACCATCTTGGCACCATGACGCGCGATACCTTCGTTTTCGTATTTACGACCGACCATAAAGCCCGTGATATTTTGCAAAAATACCAATGGGATTTTGCGCTTACAGCATAGCTCGATGAAGTGTGTTCCTTTCTGCGCTGACTCACTGAACAAGATGCCGTTATTAGCAATAATGCCAACAGGCATCCCTTCGATATGGGCAAAACCACAAACCAGCGTCGTGCCAAAGCGTGCTTTGAACTCATCAAAGGCACTGTCATCAACGATACGGGTAATAATTTCTCTGATATCAAATGGCTTGCGCTTATCCGTTGGAATCACACCGTACAGCTCTTTGGCGTCGTAACGTGGCGGACGTGGTGTGATTTGGTTGGGAATCTTTTTGACAGGACGATTTAGATGACTGATGATATTACGTGCTATCGATAACGCGTGCGTATCGCTTTGTGCTAAGTGATCGACCACACCTGACAGACGGGTATGCACATCGCCGCCACCTAAGTCTTCTGCAGTGACCTCTTCGCCAGTCGCTGCTTTGACCAGTGGCGGACCACCCAAAAAGATAGTGCCTTGCTCTTTGACGATAATAGATTCATCGCTCATGGCAGGCACATAGGCACCGCCAGCGGTACAGCTGCCCATGACCACAGCAATCTGTGGAATACCCGCGGCACTCAGGTTAGCTTGGTTAAAAAAGATACGGCCGAAATGCTCTTTATCAGGGAATACATCATCTTGATTCGGTAAGTTTGCGCCACCTGAATCGACTAGATAAACACATGGCAGATGATTTTCTTGTGCAATCTCTTGAGCACGTAGATGTTTTTTGACCGTCATTGGGTAATAAGTGCCGCCCTTTACCGTGGCATCATTACAGACGATCATACACTCAGTGCCATTGATACGACCGATACCTGCAATCACGCCCGCCGCTGGAATCTCTTCACCATACATATCGTGCGCTGCCATCGGTGCCACTTCTAAAAATGGCGTACCTACATCTAGTAAGCGCTCGACACGCTCACGAGGCAAGAGTTTGCCACGGGCTAAATGCTTGGCACGTGCACGCTCTGAACCACCTTGCACAACTTTACGTAAGTGACCATATAAGTCATCGACCACCGCTTGCATTGCGGCACTGTTTTGCTGAAATTCAGCGGCGTTTGGACTCAGTTTACTGGTTATGATAGCGCTCATGACATCCCTTTTCTTTAATGCATAAATGCGAGTGGCTTTTTTATTCTCTGCTTTATTTTAGCTTTTACTCATATATCTTATTCATAAAATAACAGATAAGAATGGTTAAATTTCTACAAACCCAACTCTTCTTTCATCTGCTCAATAATTTTATATTTCTGAATCTTTCCAGTGATGGTCATCGGATATTCAGTGACAAAGCGATAATAAGTCGGTACCTTATAATGAGCAATATGTTCGCTACAGAACTCGCGAACTTCCTCTTCCGTCAAACTGTCTGCTTCTTTAGGGATAATCCAAGCCGCGAGTACTTCACCATACTTTTTATCAGGAATACCGACGATTTGCACATCACGAATCTTTGGATGACGATAAAGGTAGTTTTCGATTTCTACTGGATAGATATTCTCTCCGCCGCGAATCACCATGTCTTTACTACGACCAACGATTTTGACATAACCGTCCTCATCCATCGTAGCCAAATCACCCGTATGCATCCAACCATCTTGGATAGCCGCGCGAGTTTTAAATCGGCTGCCCCAGTAGCCTTTCATCACTGAATAACCGCGTGTGAGTAGCTCACCGGTCTCACCCAATGCGACAGTCTCACCTGTCTCAGTATTGATGACTTTGACCTCAAGCGCAGGCTGCACTAGGCCAACGGTAGATACTTGCTTATCAAGCGGCGTATGTTCATTGGTCTGGCAAGATACTGGACTGGTCTCTGTCATGCCATACGCAATGGTAACCTCACTCATGTGCATCTCATCAATGACACGGCGCATGACTTCGATCGGACAACTAGAGCCTGCCATGATGCCAGTACGCAAAGTCGATAGATCAAAGTTTTTAAACTCCGGATGGTCAAGCTCAGCGATAAACATCGTTGGCACACCATGCAAACCCGTACATTTTTCTTCTTCGACTGCTTGCAATACAGTCAATGGCTCAAAGCCATCATTTGGATAAACGATACAGCCGCCATGTGTGAGAATCGCTAGGTTGCCAAGCACCATACCAAAGCAATGATACAAGGGCACTGGAATGCACAGCCTATCTTCTTCGGTAAGGTTCATAGCCTCGCCGATGAAGTAACCGTTATTAAGAATATTGCGATGGCTTAAGGTTGCCCCTTTTGGCGTACCAGTCGTGCCACTGGTGAACTGCACATTGATGGCATCCGTGTTTTTGAGCTGGGCTTGACGCTCGGTAACACGTGGATCGTTGGCATCGCCTTCCGCCATCCATGCAGAGAATTTCTGCATAAAGCCAAAGGTTTCTTCACTGTCAGGCTCATCAATCCAAATGATACGCTCAATCGTCGGAATCTCGACCAAATCAAGCTGGGTATAGTCTTTATGATAAATTTCAGGACAAAGTTCACTGATGAGACTGGCGTAATCGCTGGTTTTGAAATGACGCATCAATACCAATGCTGAACAGCCCAGTTTATTCAAGGCATATTGCAGCTCAAAAGTACGATAGGCAGGGTTAATATTGACGAGAATGACACCAACTTTTGCCGTTGCTAATTGCATGAGCAACCATTCAGCATTGTTGTGTGACCAAATACCGATGCGATCGCCAATCTCAAGCCCCATCTCAATCATACTACTGGCCAGCTGATTGACTTGCTGTTGTAGCTCGCGGTAGGTCCAGCGGATGTTTTGATGGCGAGATACCAAAGCTTCGCGCTCTGGATACTTGGATACGATAGCATCAAAAAAATCACCGATAGTCGCTTCAATCAGCGGCACATCAGGACCTTTATCATAGCTTTGGGGAAGCGGTGCATTTGCTGAGCGTGCGCCCATATTAATACTAGGAATGCTATTTAAAATAGTATCAAAATCAGAAGTTTGCGTCATAACGAGTCCTTTCGTTTTACTTTTTATCGTATTTGTCATTTATAGATAGTATGTGCTGATAGCCGGCAGACCTGTCACTCTTCCTTGAATAGGTCTTTTATAGATTGTCACTACTATACCGTTGTAAACAAACGGCTGTCAATCATAGTAATACAATGCGTATCATTTAATTAGTCATTAATATTTCGTCTTAGTAAAAGGTAACATAGAATCATGGCAAATTTTTGACATAAAAAAAGCCAGCCTCATTATTCATAATGAGGCTGGCTTTTACAGCAAATGAGGCTATTAATGTTGAATAGTGACACTATATAAGTGTCTGTGTTTGATAACGGCTAGTTTGATAGCAGCCCCTGCCCACAGCTCTAAATCACCCTAGACCCAACTCCTCTACCATTTGCTCAACAATTTTAAATTTCTGAATTTTACCAGTGACCGTCATTGGATATTCCGTCACGAAGCGATAATAAGTCGGTACTTTATAATGGGCGATATGCTCGCTACAGAACTGGCGCACTTCCTCTTCAGTCAAGCTGTCTGGTTCTTTAGGGATAATCCATGCCGCGAGTACCTCACCATACTTCTTATCAGGAACCCCGACGATTTGCACATCGCGAATCTTCGGATGACGATAAAGATAGTTTTCGACTTCGACGGGATAGATATTTTCGCCGCCGCGAATAATCATATCCTTACTACGACCCACCACAGTGATGTAACCGTCCTCATCCATGGTCGCAAGGTCACCCGTATGCATCCAGCCGTCTTGAATGGCCGTACGTGTTTTAGAGCGGCTGCCCCAATACCCTTTCATGACCGCATAGCCATGCGTGAGTAGCTCACCCGTCTCTCCAATCGGGACGACATCACCCGTTTCAGTATCGATGATTTTGGCCTCAAGCGCAGGCAGCACCATCCCCACGGTAGAGACTCTCTTTTCAAGGGGCGTTTGCGAGCTGGTCTGACAAGAAGCTGGACTGGTCTCGGTCATACCATAAGCAATTGTCACCTCGCTCATGTGCATCTTATCCATGACACGGCGCATAACCTCAATCGGACAGCTAGAGCCACCCATGATACCCGTGCGTAGGCTCGACAAATCAAAACTGTCAAAATCTGGATGATCGAGCTCTGCAATAAACATCGTCGGTACACCAAGCAGCGCCGTACACTTCTCCTCTTCTATAGTTTGCAGCACCGTTAACGGATCAAAGCCATCATTAGGATAAACCGCACAGCCTCCATGCGTTAATATAGCGAGATTACCACCCACCATCCCAAAGCAATGATAGAGTGGTAGTGGAATACACAGCCTATCCTCTTCTGTCAGCTTTATGCCTTCACCCATAAAATAGCCGTTATTCAAGATATTTCGATGCGTGAGCGTGGCACCTTTCGGCGTGCCAGTCGTGCCACTGGTGAACTGCACACTAATCGCATCGGTGTTCTTCAGCTGGGCTTGGCGCTCTGCTACGCGTGGATCGTTAGCATCACCTTCTGCCATCCACGTAGAGAACTTCTGCATAAAATTGAAATTTTCATCAGATGCTGGCTCGTCAATCCAAATGATACGCTCAATCGTCGGAATCTCGACCAAATCAAGCTGAGTGTAATCTTTATGATAAATCTCAGGGCACAGCTCACGAATCATCTGTGCGTAGTCACTGCTCTTGAAATGGCGCATCAAGACCAATGCCGAACAGCCCAGTTTATTCAGCGCATATTGCAACTCAAAGGTACGATAAGCAGGATTAATATTGACCAAAATGATGCCGATTTTTGCCGTCGCTAATTGCATGAGCAGCCATTCAGCATTGTTGTGCGACCAAATGGCGATACGATCGCCAATCTCAAGCCCCATCTCAATCATACTACTGGCCAGCTGATTGGATTTTTCCTGTAGCTCGCGATACGTCCAGCGGATATTTTGATGGCGAGACACCAATGCCTCACGGTCAGGATATCTATCAACAATCGCATCAAAGAAGTCTCCAATGGTCGCCTCAATCAGCGGCACATCAGGACCTTTATCATGGCTTTGGGTGAGTGGCGCATTTGCAGAACGTGCGCTTATATGAACCTTGGGAACATTATTGAGAATATTGTTATTAGACTTACTTTCATGAATAGTGCTGTCAAAATCATTAATCTGAGTCATCACGAGTCCTTTCGTTGTGCTATTTGGTTTTGGTATGGCTATGCAACTGCTTACGACACATCTATTCATCTACCTACAATCGTAGAAAGTAAAAATATGCTACTACCGTAAATACGATATTCTTCCTTGAATATTGTTTACCACTAGACATGATATTTAAATCACGCCTAGCCAATATAGCGCCTTAAACAAAAGACTGTCAATCATATAGATACGGTATGTATCGATTATGATTGATATAAAAAGTAATATAGTCAAAGAAATCTAAAACAGCTACAAGGCAGCCGAACGCGGATTGTATATATAGTACCTCTAGGGAGGTTAACACCGTAGCGGTTTACTAGTTCGCTGACTATAGATATAAAAAAACCAGTGCTGCATTAGGATGGCAACACTGGCTATGATTTGTAATACTTTTACAATTATGCTTTATCCGTTAGGCTTTAAGCACTGCAGGCGCTTTAATCGTTACAGTTGCGCTGACTGCATCGTTATCATCGAGTAAATCCATAACGAGCTCATCATCACTTTCAGTTTTCACCTGCCAATTGCCAGTCGCTTTTGGCACGCCTGTCACCATAACGGAGATTGCTTTGTTTTTTAGGCGAATCATTGGTGGCTTATGATCATAGCCATTATGCTCTAGACCCAATACATCATCAGCAATAGTAGCAGCCTGCGCGCGTAATGGTGCGACGTAACGACACGGCACGCCATCGATAGACATACAGTCACCAATCGCATAAATATTGGCTGTACTGGTACGCAAGGTTGGCGCATCCACCACGATACCAGTGCGACGATTGAACTCGACACCAGCAGCAGCAGGCAGCTTATCATCAACGGTCAGGCCTGTACTGGCAATCACGTGATCGACGATGAGTGGTTCGATTGGCTCAGCAGTCGTACTGTCTATCGCTGATGGCAGTGCCTCGTAACTGACTTCTAGTTTTTCATCACTGAGACGAGTAATAGTAGATACTTGATAACCTCCTAAAAAGTTAATCCCTTGTGATTTGACCGCTTGGGCGATACGAGCCGTTGCTTTTGACGGTAGCATTTGTGATAGTGGCGCATCGTTCAAATCAATGAGCGTCACTTGATGACCTGCTTTGAGTAAGTCTTCTGCAATCTCCGTCCCAACCATGCCAGCACCGACGATAACAACGTGCTGACTGCCAGTGGCTAGCTTTTCTTGCAGCTGTCCAAAGCGCTCAATATGATTGACGTGCCAGACTAGTTCCTCTGGCAAGCTTTTTGGGAAGATAGGATGCGCACCCATGGCCAGTACTAACTTGCCATAACTAATCGTGGCGTAATCCGTGTTAGCTGGATCTGAGCGCAGCGCAGAGATCAGTTGTAACTGTTGAGTGGTCGTATCAACATCCGTCACTTGCGTGTTAGCAAGTAGCTTAACGTTTGCCGCTTCTGCGGCATCAACACCAGTGGCTCTAACCAAATCTGCCGCACTTTTCTTTTGGCTAATGGCCATGGTCAGCATTGGTTTATGATAACGATCGCCACTATCAGCTGTCACCAACGTAATCGGAATGTCTTTGTCTTTCGCACGAATGGCATCAATGACATGCCAACCTGCCAAACCTGCACCAATAATGACGATACCGTTGTTTAATACTTCTGAGTTTTCAGCGCTCATATTAGCTCCAATATAAATAAGAGATTATTTTAGTTGTTAGAATATTGACCGCTATTGTATCAGTAAACAGCCATGCACTCATCTATCCAAAACTCACTTAATTAGTTAATATCGAACTCCATGCGATGTGCTGTTGCACGCATGGTTTCACTATCTATTAACTTTTCAATACAGTATAGACTTGCATGGATGCCTGCACTTATTCCCGCTGATGTGACAATATTACAAGTATCGTCACTGGCATCTACAAAGCGAGTATGAGAGATCACATCGATATCAGGATAGGATGCTAAATTATCCAGATCCATCCAATGCGTGGTGGCTGACCTACCAGCCAGTAAACCTGCTTCTGCCAATAGTAACGCTCCAGTACACACTGAAAGTGTAAGCTCTGCCAAATTTGTTTGAGTCTTAATCCAATCAATCACTACCCTATTATGTATTTCTATTTTTTCGGCACCATAACCACCAGGGATTATTAATACATCAATGTCTGGATGGTTAGTGAAACTACAATCAGGAATAACTTGCAGACCATTCCTAGCAGATATTGGCGCTTGGTTCTCAGCTATAATGATAACGTCAAAATACTTATTGTTATCAGCACTTTCAGCTAACGAAAACACCTCAAAAGGTCCTGCGAAGTCTAATACTTCTACTTCATTAAACAGTAGTATGCCAACAGTTCGCTTTAGCGTCATAATCAATCCTAATTAAGTTGATATCATTAAGTGAAATTAAATCCGTCAGTATCATAAACACTATATTCTCAAACTTGTCTACTCAATTAGCTTAGCCATTTCATCTGCCTTTTCCGTTCGCAGTCGTCCTAGTCCTTCGATTATGCCTGCTCTATTTTCAGCGCTTTTATAGTCTCAAAGTCTTCCTCTTTAAATACTTTGGGGGTAAACATCATAGGCTCCAAGTGATTTTCGAATAGCTATACAAAAGAAACTAAATACAAAGCGCCCTATTAAAGATAGCGTTTAACTGTCTTTAATAGGGCGCTTTGTATAATCATTATCAATGGAAAGAAAAATAATTTTTAGAACATGTCTTCATATTAGAAACAATGCTATAAACAATCGTAAATCAAAGTGTATTTAATGATTGAGAATCTTCGATAAGAACTGCTGCGCACGCTCACTTTTCGCGCCTTCAAAGAATTCATCCTTACTACAGTTCTCAACGATATGACCTTCATCCATAAAGATGATACGATTGGCTACCTGACTGGCAAAACCCATTTCATGCGTCACACACATCATCGTCATACCATCACGAGTCAGCTCTACCATCACATCGAGCACTTCTTGAATCATCTCAGGATCGAGTGCTGAGGTTGGCTCATCGAACAACATCGCTATGGGATCCATCGCTAGCGCACGAGCAATTGCAACTCGCTGCTGTTGACCACCTGATAGTTCCGCAGGATATTTATTGGCTTGAACCGTTAGGCCGACGCGATCTAGATACGCCATCGCCTTTTTCTTGGCCTCGCTCTCTTTACGACCCAACACTTTAATTTGTGCGACCATTAAATTATCGATGATGGTCAAGTGAGGAAATAGCTCAAAATGCTGAAACACCATGCCGACACGGCTACGTAGCTTCGGTAAGTTGGTTTTTGGATCACCGACAGAGATACCGTTGACCATGATATTACCTTTTTGAAAAGGCTCTAGCCCATTCACGGTCTTAATCAAGGTTGATTTACCGCTACCTGATGGACCACAGACCACGACGACATCGCCTTTGTGGACATGAGCGGTACAGTCAGTCAGTACCTGAAAGTCGCCGTACCACTTGCTAACGCTATCTATCTCAACGACCATCTCACTGCTAGCATGACCACTATTTGTGACCAGTCCACCAAAGTCATTTATAAACGTTTTAGCATCATTCATCATTGGCTCCTAGCCTTATTCTTAATCTTGCCCAATTGCAGTCGTGCAAAATATATTAATAATTAACGCAGTTAAATTTTGAAAGAGTTAGAGTCTACCCAATGAGATCAGATAACCATGTTCAGATAACCATGCATTGATCGACTCTAACGCTTAACAGTCCTTTATTAAAACCTTAACCTTTTTTGTACGCGCTGTACGCCGACCGAAGCTGCCAAGCTTAAGACAAAATACACCGCTCCAGCTCCTAAGATGTAAGGCGTCAATAGTCCCATTAGCTCACCACGTACGTATGCCGCTCGGAAGAAGTCGGTCAGACCAATAGCGAACACCAAAGTCGTATCTTGGAATAAGATAATACATTGCTGCAAAATCAATGGCAGCATCTTGCGAAAGGCTTGTGGCAAAATCACCAAACGCATCGTCTGCCCATAAGTCATGCCTAACGCTTTAGCCGCATTAACCTGTCCACTACCGATAGACTGAATACCCGCACGGACAACTTCTGAGAAGTAAGCCGCTTCGAACATCATAAAGGCGACCACACAAGAGGCAAAGGCCGCATCTAGTTGTAGATACTTACCCGCCACCCAAAAATAAATCATCGGGACGGCAAAGTAGAACCACAGTAGCACCAACAGTAACGGTACGGATCTAAAATAATTAACATATAACTTAGCGGGGATCTCTAATGCTTTGATACCTGATAAGCGCATGAGCGCCAATACAGTACCTAAGCTGATACCACCGATAATAGCCAAAAACAGGACTTTTAGCGTGGTAATCATACCACCCATTAAGCCTGGATACGCGGTCGCAAGTTCGGTCATCATACTCATTTCTGACTCCCTGCGATAAGCCCTGGTACTCTTAATTTACGCTCGATCAGACCCATAATAGCGATGAGTGAGAGATTAAAGACGAGATAAATAATCGTCGCATAAGTATAAATCTCAAGGCTATTCTGTGTGTATTCGCTGATGGTTTTGGTTTGACTTATGAGCTCCATGACGCCAACTAGTGAGGCGACAGAGGCGTTTTTAAAACAGTTGGTCAGCTCAGAGCTAAGCGGCGGTAAGATAATACGGAATGCTTGTGGTAGCAGTACTTGCTTGTAAGCTTGCGGAATAGTGAAGCCTAGCGCATACGCCGCATTTACTTGTCCTTTTGGTAGCGACTCGATACCAGTACGTACTTGCTCAACAATACGAGCTGCGGTAAACAGTCCTAAACCAATACTGGCTGAGAGCATCGCGGATGTATTCGGTGATAGATCTCTAAACCACCATTCTTGTAGCGCTGGCGTCAACCAACCAGGTGCCACATAAAACCAAAAAAATAGCTGCACAAGCAGCGGAATATTACGAAAAAAGGTCACATAAGCGGTGCCAATGCGACGAGCTGTTTTGTTAGGTAAGGTACGCATAATACCAAAGACAGTACCGACGACCATCGCGATGGTCCAAGCAATACTACCAATCAGTAATAACCAGCCAAGACCAGTAATCATCCAGTGGATATACAGCTCGTTGCCTATACCCGTATGCTCAAAGAGCACACCCCAGTTCCAGCTATAATTCATGATTGTCTCTCCGAACAGCGATTGAAAAACTTACGTATCAGATGGACGATGAGTCCGATCTGAACACGTAAGCAAGCTAGATTGAAGGACAAATACTACTGTGCAACTGCTACTTTAGGCTGATCGCTATCATGTGGATTGGCGATAAGTGCTTTTAGGTTGTCTGACATCTCAAAGTTCAAGTTGACGTTCTTTGGTGGAATTGGGTTTAGGAACCACTTGTCATAGATGCTATTGATTTCGCCTGAGCTAAAGGTTTTGTTCAGCGCGTCGTTTACGACTGTTTTGAATTCAGGATCGTCTTTACGCATCATACAACCATAAATCTCAAATGATTGCGGTGTACCAACGATAACCCATTCATCAGGATTTTTAGCTTTGGCTTTTTCGCCTGCTAGCAATACATCATCCATCATAAAGGCATCAGCACGGCCACTTTCTAACATCAAGAAACCTTCGCCATGATCTTTAGCAGAGATGATATCGGTATCCATCTTTTTCTCGTCATTGTACTGACGAATATAACGCTCTGACGTCGTACCAGCGGTAGTCACCAGTCGCTTACCTTTTAGGTCTTCAAAGTCTTTGATACCAGAGTCTGCTTTGGTCAATAGACGTGTACCAATCTCAAAGAAACCATTAGAGAAAGCCACTTGCTCTTGACGCTCGACGTTATTGGTTGTTGAACCACACTCGAAGTCGACCGTGCCGTTTTGAACCAAAGGAATACGAGTTTGTGAGGTGATCAGGTTATAACGAACTTCTAGATCTGGCATGTTGAGTTTTTCTTTAATACCCTCAACCACTTTCATCTCTAGATCATGTGCATAGCCCATAGGTTGGTTAGGATCATCGGCAACATATGAAAAAGGAATAGAAGAGTCACGATAGCCGACCACGATAGTGCCAGAATCTTTAATTTTTTGTAGCGTACCGTTCATAGTCTCTGAAGTCGCTGCATCATCTGCTGGCGCGTCAGTGCTGGTTTGGCTGCTGTTATTACAGCCTGTTAGGCCCAATGCCATTAACACAGCTAAAGTCAACGGTTTGGAAAATGAGTAGGTCATGAAATACATCCTTTTATCACAAGATTAAATGAGTGCTTGGACGACATAGGTCTGGCTGACCTGACTGCCCCGCATCCGTACGGTTGTTGCTATTGTTTAACACAATGCAACTTAATGTTACTGTACAACAAATTCACGGTAGAGGGTGATTTTTTTTTGAGGGAAGTGTTATTTTGAAATCTATTTATTTTTTGGTTGAAACTCGATGGCTCACAGCTATTACAGCACCACAGAGGTTCACAGATATCTGACGAACCTATAAGGGCACTTATCGATCACTATTACCCATAAGTGATAAAACAGTATGGTAACTGTGATTGATAAATCAGCAGTAATCCCCATAAAGCTAACAACTTCTTAATACTATAAATGACTTATGACACAAGATACTCAAGTCCCAAATACGGACAGCCAAACTGCTGGCAATCATGGTGACAACGACGTACGCCAACGTTTTTTTATTGAAGATTCGCCTGTACGCGGTGATGTGGTACGCCTATCACGCAGCTATGCGAGCACGATTGCCCAAAAGCCTTATCCTGAAGCCATTAAACGCCTATTGGGCGAGATGTTAACGGCAGCGAGTTTGCTTATCAGTACGGTTAAAATAAACGGTCGCCTGTCTATTCAGTTGCAATCATCAGACAGCGATAGCTTGCTGAATTGGGCGATGGCAGAATGCGATCAAGACGGTATTATCCGTGCGCTTGCCAGCTGGAAGGGCGAGACTGATGAGCAAGTGCAAGCTTGGGATGATATGACCCATGCCAAAGAAGCGTTTGCTGAGCTGGGCGCGACTGGACAAGGCGTGTTGTTTATCAACATTCAGCCTGAGGGCGGCGAGCCATATCAAGGTATCGTCGAGCGTAGCCATGACAATTTGGCAGACTGCTTGGCACATTATCAGAAGCAATCTGCACAGATTCCGACGTTGATTAACCTCGCATCTGACGGCTTGCAAGCGGGCGGTATATTGGTACAAATGCTACCGCGTACGGCTGAAGAAACGGCTGAAGTCGAGCAAAATGAAGATGCTGGTATTGATGATGATTTATGGACGCGTTTGTCTGTATTGACGCGTACGGTCAAGCCAGAAGAGCTGACGACGCTGGATGCCAACGAGATTCTTTATCGCTTGTATCATGAAGAAAACATCGTCGCACCCGACCCTGCTCCCCTAGCATTTGGTTGCACCTGCTCGCGCGAAAAATGCGAGATGGCAATCGAACAAATCGGCGAAGCAGAAGCGTTAGATATCGTTGAAGAGCAAAATGGTACATTTGAGATGGATTGCGGATTTTGCGGTGAAGTCTATAAGTTCAATAAAGATGATGTAGCAGCGATATTCGCTGAGTAAATTTTTCATCACTATGGATTAGCCTTTATAGAAACACAAAACCCCTCAAGTGTGATGCTTGAGGGGTTTTGTGTTTGAGAGGCCGTATATTTTATAACCTCAAATGCTGTAAAAATTTGAGGTTATAACCTTCTACACTGCCACATCTAAACTTCTAGGGTAAGAATATATGCGCGTTCTACCAGCATAGTCACTTCGTCCATTATCGAGCAACCATTCAACGACTTGCTCGCGCACCCTTCTACTATGAATTAAGTTCATATGATTGACGCCATAAAATATTGCTTTGTGACCATCTGGTACAAATAGCGCATGCTCGGCATCATCCTCGCCCAGCGCTGATGCGACCGACACTAGACTATCCCCTAGCAAATCTGTCACTTTAGACTCGTAATGCGTCTCGATCAAAGCACTGGCGACAAAATAGGTTTTGATACCACTTGGCAACCGTGCAGGGTGACGAAAGTCTTGCGGCAGCACATTACGACCTTCTAGAGAATTCCAGTCAGCATCACGAATACTGCCATGACGCAGATCAATGATACCGGCACTACGCATGTCACCGAGCTTGGCAAGCGAGCCTGCAAATGGTAGCTTGGCAATGATGTCTTGCACATAATTACCGATACGCTCCAGCACGGCGCCATGATGCGGCGAGCCTAACGTGATGAGATTGCCCACTCGTTTTATCCAGTCTAGGCGCTCTTGCTCGCCATAAAACAGCGCGCTACGAGAGACCAAGCCGCCCATACTGTGTCCGACCAAATCTATCTGACTGATGTTTGGGTTATTATTGACCAACTCTTGCAGCAATTGAGAGAACTTGCGACCACTGCGCGAGATACGTCGACCTGTATTGTAATCCAAGTACAACACTGTCGTATCAGGTTGACTGAGGCTAATGGCATCGCCTAGGCTGTTTTCCTCTTGGGCTTGCCAGCTTAAGTGACTCATACATAGACCATGGCATAAAATAGCGACACGCCCTGATAGCGTTTCGCGTTGTAGATTGCCGTCTCTGTCGTATAGCACCATCGGAACAGCAAGCGCATTGTCATTATTAACGAGGTGATCACCCATGACGCCATTGATGACATTGACCAATTTCTTTAAAGAATCCGGCAATGGTCGTGAGCTTTTTTGATCGATCGCCCTTTTATAGATGCGTAGCACTGATGCGAGATTATTACCAACAATCAGCATAATATGGCGTATCGTCCCATAGATGCGTCCAGTGATACCACGTTGCCAATTGTTAACATTGCCTTCGTTAAAACGCCCTAAAGGACGCAAAATAACCTCACGGTGGATGGCTTCTACGATGTCAGTGACTTCAACCACCCCCATCGTCGCCAGTTGGGCTAAGCCCTCAAAAAAATCAGCCAGAGAGACAGGCTCACGCAGCGTCGTCACATTATTATCATCTGCCAACAATTTGACCAGCTCATCGACATCGATGGCTTCAAGTTGATCTATTTGCTCGTACAAATCACCGTGCAGCGGCGGCATGTTATCGTCTGAGACGAAATGTGCCTCAAGTTCATGACGGGTGCGGGCATTACTGTAAGCGCTATCAGGGATAACACTATCAGCATAAGATAAATTTGGACGATTCATAATATTGAAACATTCAGCAAAGGGGATAGTTTTACATACTATCCTTTAAATGAGACAAATAGAAGGGAAATGATTTGACTTTCGGGTACGTTTCTTAGCAAATAACTTAATAATTTTATAGAGATAAGCCTTAAATGATATCATGATCTCATAAAACAAAAAAATCCCAAGCCATTACTTGGGATTTTTTAGACTGATTAATTTTTTATAAATCTGCTATATAGTATTAATTGTTTATATAAATGACTCGGCCAGTATGACATCGCCATCCTCGCGCGTAATCATAACTGTAGCTGAGCGCGGTGTCTTGCCACCAGCGATAGCGCCCCACGTATTACCAGGATGTTGAATATTGATAAATAACGTTTTGAAGTCTGGGGTCATGGTAATACCCGTCACTTCGCAGCCTTCGGGACCAACGAAAAAACGTTTGATATTATCATCACTAGCAAGCATGCCGACTGGCGTTTGTTGACCAGCCGAGGTGGTGGTAAGCGCACCATCACTCACCTTGCCCGGTAGCGCCGCCAGTAACATGCAGTTCGTGGTATCGGTATAAGCACCATCATCGGTCTGAATCCACAACACGCCACGTGGGTCAAAGTACAGGCCATCTGGCGAAGACAAATCATTGCTGGCATTTAACTGCGATAAGTTTTCTGCGGACAAACCACTAGGCGCAGCAAACAGATAAATATCCCATTCAAAGGTCGTTGCCGCATGATCGCCGCCCGCTTCTGCCCAGCGGATGATATGCCCATTGTCATTGCCACGCGCTTTGCCACCTGCTTCATAGCTGCGCGGATTGGACGCTGAAACGGGCTGGTCGTCACGCTCGCCGCGATATTTATTATTGGTCAAGGTCACGTACACTTCGCCAGTCATAGGGCTAACTGACACCCATTCAGGTCGATCCATCTTGGTTGCACCAACTGCATCGGCGGCGGCTCGGGCAAAGACTAGCACTTCATCTTGACTATTAAATGGCAGGTCGCGATTAGAAGCGTCCAGTCCGTTTTGACCATGAATCAGTGCCTTCCATTCGCCTCGACCATTTTCATTAAAGGTCGCAACGTAGAGCGTGCCTTCATTCATATACTTGTCGCCAGCTTTTAGGCCGCCACCGATATCCGCATTTGACCATGTGGCTTTGGATACAAACTTATAAATATATTCACCGCGAGCATCATCACCCATATAAAAGACCACGGGCTTGCCTTGCTCAACAGGTGCGTAGGCACAGTTTTCATGAGCAAAACGCCCCAGTGCGGTACGTTTCTGAGGTACAGATTTTGGGTCAAATGGGTCGATTTCTGTGATATAACCAAAGGTATTAAAACCATTTCGGTAATCATCGGCAGCGCTTGCCCCAACAGCGGTCATGTCCCAACGTGAGAATTCGTCAGGGATTTTGGCGTCTTTGGCCTCTGGTGTGTGCCACAGGTACTCCCAACCCGGAAAATTCTCCATAGCCCCGTAGCGTTCGCGCCCGTAGTTGTGCCCAGCGCTCAATTGACTGGCATCTTGTCCACGCGCAAATACGCCTAGGAAGTTCTCTTCGGTGGTCAGATACGTGCCCCAAGGTGACAGTCCTGCACCGCAGTTATTATTGATGCCACGCGTCTGAAAGCCTGTCGGATCAAATTTGGTCTTGACCAAATCAGAACCAGCGACAGGACCGGCTAGCTGCGCGGTCGTACTGCTGGTAATACGGCGATTGTATTTTGAATCAGCCACCATCTCATAGCCCGTACCGTCAGCACGTCTGCTCATCTCGACCACCGCAACGCCATGGCAATTGACCTCTCGGCGCACATCGCTAGCAAGGCGACGATTTTGAAATATCGGGGCGGCAGTATCATCTTGGGTCACATAGTAGCCAAACGGACTCAATTCGTTACTATTCACGTATTCATGATTCATGACCAGAAGGCCATTGTCTGACGCTTTAGCATCATACGCACCGCCTTTCTTACCAAAGAACCACATGCCATCATGGTTGTCACCCATGCGCCATTCGAACGACTCGGCAGACTGCTCACGATTGTCTTTCCACTCATCGATACCAGAAATCAGTGGTGTACCCAGTGGCAATATCATCTCCGCTTTGTAGCCTTCAGCGACGCTCATCGTTTCGGCAGTGGAGTGTGCCACTGCGGTAAACTTCAAAGCTTCCGGACGCTTGAGATCACCCTGTGCAGGAATAGCAGCATTGTTGCCTGCGCTATTATTGACAGTATTACCGTCATCGTCGTCACTACAGCCGACCAACGGTAACGCGCCAAAAAAAGCGGCTGCCGTCAATCCTGTGCCACCTTTTAAAATACTGCGGCGGTTCAAGCGGCGACTAATAATGGTTTGAAAGTCGATATTATCGCTAGGGTTAGAGTCCTCAACGACTTCGTGGGCAAGCAGTTGCTTATTATTCAATACTGTCATTATCAGTCACCTTGCTGTTAGGCTGGATTGGCGTAAAAAGGCTCGTTGCGGCTGTATTTTGTCCGCCACAACAATACGAATTACGCTTAAGTCTACCGAGCATTTATGACAGTACGTTGAAAGCCAGATGACAATTTGATGACAAACCTTTTAATGATAAAATTTTATGGCAACGGATAAAACAAAAAATCCCAAGCGTTAACTTGGGATTTTTGATGCTTGATACTTGATACTTGATACTAATCTTAGCAAGCTTATTGCACTTGCGCCTGCCATTCATGCGCGTCCAATTTTAGCATGAGCTTATCGCCTGCGTGCAATATACCAACGCCACTTGGCGTACCAGTCATAATCACATCGCCTGCTTGTAAGCTAAACGCATGACTGATATTTGCCAATAATTCATAAACTGGAAACAACATCAAAGCGCTATCGCCGTCTTGCTTCAGCGTATCATTAATGGTCAACTGATAATGCACCTCAGTAAAATCACCGAACGCTTGCGGATCGAGCCAATCAGCGAGTACACAAGCACCGTCGAAACACTTGGCACGCTCCCATGGATGACCTTTTTCTTTTAGCTCAGTTTGCAAGTCACGCAAGGTCAAATCCAGTCCCAATGTCACACCGCCGATCGCTTGCTGTGCTTGCTCAATCGTCGCGGCTGATAGGTCTGCCGATAGCTGAACACATAGTTCCGCTTCGTAATGCGTATCGCCAAACAGGTCTGGATTTGGGCGGATAACGCCTTGACGAATAGAGACCACCGCAGAGGCTGGCTTCATAAATAGCATGGGCGCGGCTGGCACCTCGTTACCCAATTCGTGAGCATGAGCGGCGTAGTTACGACCAACGCAGACGACCTTTCCGATGGGCGCGCGTAAGCTCTGATTGGCATTCTCAGCGCTGTCATCATCATTGACACTTGCGGCAATGGCATTAACTAAAGACATATGTGGTGATTGGCTCATAATAGGGCGGGTCCTCAATTCAAGTGATTGTATCTAAATGGGCTAAAAATGGCTAAATTTTGTCAAACATCGTTAAATAGCTGATTAATATCACGATATTATTTGCGCTATTTTTCTCGTTTGACTGCAACTTATCTCATTTTTGTGACCATTTTTAAAATGAGGACACGCCCCAGGCTCTCATAGCAAAATTATCAGATTTTATTAGCAAATTCAGCACTATCTAGCATAACGTTAGCGTTAAATCGTTTCAATAATAAGCCATCGGATGACAAACAACTAAGGAATCGTATTGGTCATCACATCTGGTGGCACATAGCTGGCATGACGGTTCATTCTTTTTTCAAACAGTCTAAAGCTAAATAAGATCACCCATGATAATAACAAGTAGACGATACCAGCCGCAAAGAACAACTCCATTAAGGTATAAGTACGCGCACTAATCGTACGAGCAACACCCGTGATATCCATCAAGGCAATGGTGGATGCCAACGCACTACCCTTTAGCATAAAGATGACTTCGTTACTGTAGGCTGGAATCACAATACCAAAAGCACGCGGCAAGGTAACACGTGTCAGTTTTTGCCATTTTGACATGCCAATCGCATCGGCCGCTTCTAGCTCACCAATAGGAATATTTTGAATCGCACCGCGAATGATTTCTGCCAAATAGGCACTGGTGTTGAGCGTAAAGGCAATAATAGCGCACCAATAGGCTTTGCTCAGTACCGGCTCCCATAAGAACGAATCACGTACCGCTTCGAACTGACCAAGACCATAATAAATCAAAAATATCTGCACCAGCAGCGGTGTGCCACGGAAAAAGAAAATATACAGAAAAGGAATTATCTGTACCGCCCAGCTTTTAGACAGTCTTAACAAAGCTAAAACCAAACCAAAGAGCAGCCCGATAACACCTGATATTATCACTAGTTGAACGGTCAAAACCGCGCCGCCTAGTAAGTCAGGGATATGCTCAAAAATAACCTGCCAATTCCAATCCATAGTATCTCTCCTCTACCCTATGGTCGATTGACGTTGAACGGATTGACGGCTCAGCTTTTTAGCATAGCGCGCCGCTGGATTGGCACGCCATTCAAGCCACATCATAAAGCCCGTAATCAGCATGGTTAAACCCAAATAGATAATCGCCGCCGCCATATAAAAAGTAAACGGCTGCTGTGTTGACTGCGCTGCGCGCGAGGACTGATACATGATATCTTTGAGACCAACCACCGATACCAATGCCGTGTCTTTAAGCAACACCAAAAACAGATTGCCCAATCCTGGCAAAGCAATTTGCCAGACTTGCGGCAAAGTAATGCGATAAAAAGTCTGAAAAGGACGCATGCCAATCGCTTGCGCCGCTTCACGTTGCCCTATCGGAATCTCTTGAATCGACATGCGAAAAATTTCAGTCGCATAAGCACCAAAAGCAATCGACAATGCCATGACACCGCCCCAAAACGCACTAATCTCGACATAGTCGTTATAGCCGAACTTTTTGAGAATGCTCATCAGCAGTATAGAACCGCCATAATAGATAAACAGTACCAAAAGTAACTCAGGAATCCCGCGCATCGTGGCGGTATAGACAGTCGCAAGCTTACGTAGCAGCCAAATATTCGACAGCTTCGCTGTGGCACCGAGCAGACCAAAAAACATACCGATGACCAAACTGGTCATGGCAAGTTGTATGGTGACGGTAGCGCCGCTTAATAAAAGCGCACCAAATCCTTGTAAATCAAACACAATTATCCACTCAGTCTCTTTATATTAGCAATGTTAGCAAAATATGAGTTAAAAGGATCAGCATCAATAGCTGAGCGCGGCCTAAAACCGTATCTTATATCAAATTGATACGGACAACCTAGTTAATAGCACAAAAAAAATATTTACACGATTATAGACGCGGTAATTGACACAGTAAAAATGAGCGCTGATTTTATCATACTCGCTGGACGCTATGTTAATACTGACACGTAAAAGCGCGCTCTAAATAGCTACTTATCCCTGCAAGAAGAAGAAAAATAAGCGAGATTTGACCAAAGTTGACAGTCGATAACCATTTAAACAACAGGAGGTCTTAATAACACTCAAATAACGGTATAAAAAACATAAGGCACTTCGCCAGCAAATAAAAAAGGACATTGCCATGATGGCGATGTCCTCGTTATTCATACTGCAATAGCGAATAGCACCATGATAGCAAATGGTTATTGCGCTGTGCTATCTGCTGCTGGTTGCTCAGTGTTTTCTACTGTCGCTGCACTGGTGCTGGCGGCTGATACAGTAAAGTATTTTTGATTGATTTTGTCGTAAGTACCATTGGCTTTTAAATTGGCTAATGATTCATTGAACTTCGCTTGTAGCGGATCGCCTGGGCGTACGGCTATGGCAAAATTATCATTGATATCAATTTCTTCACCTTTTAGCACATAGTTACTGCCTGATGGTGAGCTGAGCCATTCTATGGCTGGCAGTTTGTCAGATATCATCGCATCGACGCGACCTGAACCTAAGTCTAAGAACGCATTACTCAAGGTATCATATAGCTTCATATTGGCTTTTGGATAGGTATCCTCTAACCACTGTGATGAGATAGTCGAGCGCTGTGCAGCAATAGAGTGCGCATTGATATCATCGCTATTGCTCGGATTAAAGCTACTGTCTTTTTTAGCCAAAAAAACCAAAGCATTGCTAAAGTAAGAATCCGTAAAACTCACTTGCTGCTCACGCTCAGGTGTCACCGACATCGCCGCGACGATGGCATCATATTTACCAGCCTTGAGGCCAGGAATAATACCATCCCAATCTTGAGCGACAATCTCGCAAGTGACTTTCATATCGTCGCAGATAGCATTTGCTATATCTACATCGAAACCACCCAGTGTGCCATCTGCATTGGTATAGTTAAAAGGGGCATACGCGCCTTCAGTACCAATACGTAATACTTCTTTTGTATCAGCAGCGGTGGCCTCGGTAGCTTCTGAATTGCTATCATCAGCACTATCTTGACTATTGCTACAACCCGCTAACATAAAGACCGATACCATGCCCAGTAGCGACATTGACCAGCGGCTGGTCGTTACCAGTTTTTTGACTGGGGCACAAGTCATACTGCTGGCTGGAACAAGATAGTTGCTCATGATCATCCTTGATTTTTATGTTAGAAAAACAACTTCGTAAAACAAGGCTTGCCTGATACAGGCAAGCCTTGTTTTAGTTGGTCGCGGCTTCTGTTTGCTCTTCTTCAGCAATCATCGCATTGGCATCGACATTACCTTCGTCAACAACGACTACTTGCTCAACACTGCCAGTAGCAGTCGTTTTTTGCGCGGCAGCCGTAGTGCTGGTGCCAAAATAACTGCCAGTGATTTGATCATAGGTGCCATTGGCTTTTAGCTCGGCCAACGCTGCGTTAAACTTGGCGACTAATGGATCGCCTTTACGGAAGGCAATACCCATGGCATCATCGTTGGTGCTGATTTCTTGGCCTTTGACTTCGTAGTCTTTACCTGCTTCAGTTTTTAACCAGTCGATACCCGTTACTTTATCCGACATCATCGCGCGCACACGACCTGAGGTCAGATCCAGATAGGCATTGTCTTGAGTGTCATAAAGCTTGATATCAGCATTGTCATGCTCATCTTGCAGATATTGCGAGGCAACCGTTGAACGCTGTGAAGCGATTGGCTGACCTTCGAGACCTTCTACGCTGATATCATCACCTTTTTTACCGATTAAGATGATGCCACTGTGAAAATAAGGGTCGCTAAACTCTACAACTTCTTTGCGTTCAGGGGTGATTGACATACCAGCAATGGTTGCATCAAACTTCTGTGCGTTCAGTCCTGGAATCAAACCATCCCAATCTTGCGAGATAACTTCGCACTCTGCTTTCATTTGTGCACATAATGCGTCAACCAACTCAATCTCATAGCCAATCAGTTTGCCATCGGCATCTGTGTAGCTAAAAGGCTTATAGCTTGATTCGGTCGCGATTTTGATATTCAAAGGGGTGTCGCTCGCTGCATCCGCTTCGGCACTGTCTGCTGGTGCTGAGCTGTTATTACACCCTGCCAGCATTAGCATGGCCGCGCTTAGCGGCGCAAGCCACAAAGCTTTCTTAGTCATTGATGAGGTCATTGAAATTGTCATACCTATTGTTCCTTAATATATTTACCAGCCGTGTATTAACCCACTACGCGTTGATCGATACTGATTGATCAACGCACTCTGTTACAAGCTCATTTATCAACGCTTACTGACCGAAGTTGATTTGCTCAAGACGTGCCAGCTCACCGTTACTACGGATTTCGCTCAGCGCTTTGTTGAAGTCGTCTCTGAGTGGGTCGTCCTTACGGACGGCAATGGCAATATTATCGTCATTGTCAATTTCGTCACCAACAACACCGAAACCTTCTGGATTGTCTGCTAACCATGATTTGGCTGAGACTTTTTCAGCCAATACTGCGTCACTACGTCCAGATTTTAGATCCAAATAGGCATTGTCATAATTATCATAAAGCTTAACGGTGTTGCCATCTTTGCCTTCATAATTATCTTGTAGATACGCACCAGGCGTCGTTGAACGTTGACCGCCCAGCGTTAGGCTTTTGATCGACGTAGGATCAAAACTGCCTTTGGTATCGGTCAGCCATACCATGGTATTGGCGAAGTAAGGCTCACTGAAATCAACTTTTTCTTGACGCTCAGCAGTGATGGACATACCAGCGACCACAGCATCATATTTTTGTGCCAATAGACCCGGAATAATACCGTCCCAATCTTGGGCAACGATTTCGCATTTGGCCTGCATTTGGTCACATAAGGCATTAGCAACGTCGATATCAAAACCTGCCAACGTGCCATCGGCATTGGTATAGTTAAAAGGAGGGTAAGCGCCTTCAGTTGCGATACGAATGGTCTTGCCAGCCGTTTCTGCCGCGGGTGCATCAGCGTTGGCACCAGCCGTTTCATCGGCAGGCTGACTACAAGCACTCAGCATTAACGCTGCAGTGACGGTCATCGATGACCATAATAGGCGAGAATTAGACATCATACATTCCTTAAATTCTAATGGGTTTTAATGTAGGGCTCTGATATTTTGTTCTCTGACTTCCCTGCCAGACAAGAAATATAGATAGCAGAAGATACAAGCAGCCGTCATTATTGACCGCCTGTAAGCCTTTTGATAATACCTGAGTAAAATATCAAAAACAAACGTTTTGCATACCGACTGTTATTATTGGGTAATAAATAGCTAACGACAATTACCAATCAGAAAGTTGAGTGGCTTAAGTTATATGTCATAAAAGATAGTCCACAATAAGCGGCTAACTGTTTTGACGATGCGATGCCATAAAGTCTTTGACACGCTCAGAGGTAGGATTGTCAAAGATTTGTTCGGGCGTACCCATCTCCTCAACGACTCCTTGATGTAAGAATACGACTTGGCTAGACACTTCGCGGGCAAAACGCATCTCATGCGTGACGATCAGCATCGTGCGCCCTTCTTCTGCCAACTCACGCATGACTGCCAGCACTTCATTCACTAGCTCAGGGTCTAAGGCAGACGTTGGCTCATCAAATAACAATACCCGTGGCTGCATAGCAAGAGCACGGGCAATGGCGACACGTTGACGCTGACCACCAGATAGATTGGCAGGGTAAGCATCTTTTTTGTCAAGTAAACCCACTTTATCAAGCAGCTGCTCGGCATCACTGATCGCTTGATCTTTTTTAATTTTTAAAACTTGCGTTGGCCCTTCGATGATGTTTTGCAAAATCGTTTTGTGCGGCCACAAGTTGAAGTTCTGAAAGACGAAGCCCACACGCGCACGCAAACTCTCCAGTTGCTTGATATCTGAGGCTTGTAGCTCACCTGATTTGCCAGGCTTTAACATCAGCTCTTCATTACCGATGATAATACGACCTTGATTAGGCTTTTCAAGCAAATTAATACAGCGCAATAAGGTGGATTTTCCAGAGCCAGAAGAGCCCAAAATAGAGATCACATCACCATCATAGGCAGTGAGCGATACCCCTTTTAGCACTGCCAATGAGCCATAGCTTTTATGGACGTCTTGTAGATCTAAGGCGATAGGACGAGTCGGGTTTTTTGCAGTATCAAGCATGGTTCAGCAGGCTTCCAATATATATGAGTGAAAACGAAAATAAAAAACAGCATCGTATAGAGTATAAAGCAATGCCTTACATACCACCTTAATAGGATAGCGCGATGGCTAAGACACCATAAGAGAGGTATTGTCTCCTATAATGCAGAGAAAACGCAAACTTTGCGCAGCATTAGCTCGTGAATCATCCAATGGACTGCTGGCACAAAAAAAGCCCAGACCGCATTTAGGTGCTGAGCTTTATTTTATCACTTTAGTGTACTAGGCGTTGTTTTATCTGATGGTAACATCACATCTTAAATAGTGTTTATTAATAGTGTTTATTGATAGCCTGTGATTAGTACGTTGAAACATGCTCTGAGCTTTCAGTACCATCCAACACTTCTGTATCATCTGCGGTTGCTACTGCCACATCATCATTTGCACCAACAGCCATGCCATCATCGGCACTTGCAATGGCAATATCATCAGAGCTACTTGCAGTCGCGCTCTCCTCTACTGCTGTTTGTGCATTTACTGCCGGTTCAGTCTCCATTGGTGACTCATCTTTTTTGCCGCAAGCACTTAACGCCAGTGCCCCTGCGACCAGCCCAACTGTCAGCCAGTTTTTATATGCATATTGTTTAGTAGCCATGTCAATTCTCCATTACCTATGGTCTTTTGATTCAACACTATCTATCGATAGCGTTACTGTCTTAGTGCTTACTATACTGACGATACATCACGGCTACCTTAGTATTTACAGCGCAGTTCTGTTAAAGACACGTAAAGATAGAGTGGTGTATTGATAACAGTTATCCAATAAGAAACGCAGAATAAGACAAACAAAACAGCACCAGATAAGCCCTCATAAGCGCTTTGTAAAGCGGGCTCTGTTCACAAAATCATCTTTACTATCGCCTCAATCTCCTCTATGTTAAATAGCATAATGCCATATGGGCATCCAAAGCTGCTTTTTTTGCTAAATTTTCGCCTCTTTAGGCGCTTTTATTTATTTAGAACATGTATTACTATAAGGAAAAATTTATGAGTCAATCAAACATCACAGACGTTACCACCTATATGCAATCTGTTGGTAAGCAAGCACGCGCGGCATCACGTGCCCTTGCAGCAGCCAATACGAGCGACAAAAATACCGCCCTTATGTCAATCTATGACGTATTGCTAGAGGCGAAAAAAGATATTTTGTCTGCCAATAAAATCGATATGGACAACGGTCGAAAGAACGACTTAGACGCCGCCCTACTTGATCGTCTAGAGCTAAACGATGCGCGCTTCGATGGTATGTTACAAGGTCTAAAAGACGTATCGGCGCTACCTGATCCTATCGGCGAAGTCACTGACATGACTTACCAACCATCGGGGATTCATTTGGGCAAAATGCGAGTACCACTCGGCGTGGTCGGTATGATTTATGAGTCGCGTCCTAACGTAACACTAGAAGCCGCCTCTTTAGCCTTAAAATCAGGCAATGCGATTATCTTGCGCGGTGGCTCTGAAGCTTTTGAATCCAATCAAGCAATCGCCAAATGTATCTTAGAAGGTCTAAAAAAAGTCGGACTGTCTGAGCACAGTGTGCAAGTATTACAAACGACCGATCGCGCTGCTGTCGGCGAGCTGATTACGATGACAGAATATGTCGATGTCATCGTCCCACGCGGCGGCAAAGGTTTGATTGAGCGTATCAGCCGTGATGCCAAAGTCCCTGTGATTAAGCATTTGGACGGTAACTGCCACACCTTTATTGACAGTGATGCTGATCCTGAGATTGCTATCAAAGTCAGCGTCAATGCCAAAACGCATCGCTATGGCACTTGTAATACCATGGAGACACTATTGGTCGATGAATCAGTCGCGGGTGAGCTATTACCAAAAATTGCTGAAGCCATCGTTCAAGCCGATGATGCCATGCAACTACGCCTTGATGACAAGTCGCAAGCCATCTTGAATGACAATGCTGCGCTCAAAGGCCATCTATCTGCCGCAACTGCTGAAGACTGGGATACCGAATATTTAGCCCCTATCTTGGCGGTAAAAGTCTTGTCAGGTATTGACGAAGCCATCGAACATATCAATACCCATGGCAGCCATCATACCGATGTCATCATTACTGATAACTATACCAAGTCGCAACGCTTCATCCGCGAAGTGGATTCTGCCAGCGTCATGATTAACGCCTCTAGCCGTTTTGCTGATGGATTCGAATACGGTCTGGGTGCTGAGATTGGTATCTCAACGGACAAAATCCATGCGCGTGGCCCTGTCGGTCTCGAAGGTCTGACTTCACAAAAATGGATCGTTTATGGTCATGGTGAGACACGCGCTTAGCTTATTGCGTCCCACCCTATCATCTACCGTTTAACTTAACGTATAATCAAAAAAAACGTCAGCTTAATTGCTGGCGTTTTTTTATGAATGACAATATGTTATATATGCTGCATACCCGTTATTTTGTATACAAATAATCTACAGGAAAACTGACCCATGCAAAGTGGCAAGATTAAGCACTGGAACCAAGATAAAGGCTATGGCTTTATCGATGTAGACGATCAAAATGAGGATGTGTTTTTTCATGTCAGTAAAGTTCGATTGTCACAGCCGATAACCGTCGGTCAAAGCGTCTATTTCAATAGTGTACGTAATGATAAAGACCAATTACGAGCCACTGAAGTCACGTCATCTTCACTGAGTATTGAACCAGACACTGACAATGACACTGCGTCAAATGTGCCCAAGCACAGGCCTAATAATGCCAAACGAAATAGCCAGCACAACAGTCGTAGCTCAAATCACAGCAGTCGCGTCTCAAATCGCAGTAATCAAAGCGGTAATCAAAATAGGAGAAGCTTAGGCTCTACCCTATTTAGCCTCATCGCTATTATCGCCGTCGCGTTTTATTTCTTTGGTGACTTAAAATCCACTTTCTTTGGTGACTTAAAATCCACTTTCTTTGCTGATGGTGTTGAGTCGACGACCATATCGGCATCTAAAAGCTCAAGCCCAGCAACCAACTCTGGCGTAACGGGTGATGCTCAGATAGATAGGACGGTAGCGCTCATTCAGCAAGGTGGGCCTTTTCCTTATCCGAATAAAGATGGCACGACGTTTTATAATCGTGAGGGCAGATTACCCGCGCAGTCGCAAGGCTATTACCGTGAATACACCGTACCTACCCCTAATATGTCACATCGCGGCGCGCGGCGTATCGTTACCGGAGACTATCCACCTACCGTTTATTACTTGACGGTCGACCATTATGATAGCTTTAGAAAATTGGAGGTGAATTAAAATGAGTGAAGCCATCCACTATGTTAATCAAAACCACATTAACCAAAACGGTACAGCACTACATGCGGTCATTCCTACTGAGGCTGTTACCATACCCGTGGGTGACGCACTGGATAAAACCACGCTATTAATGAGTCTAGCCCGCGCCTGTGACTTCCCCAGTTATTTTTCGCACAACTGGGACAGCGCGTGGGACTGCTTGACAGATAGCGAGGTGGTGCATTTAATGCTTGATTTGACGGTGATAAAAAGGATAAATACCGAAGATTTCAATGTCTTTAAGAGCATCATTGAGGATGCCTATAGAGAATTTGGCAAACCACAACTGTGGATCATTGTGCCATCTGAGGACGAACTCTAATCACTGAGCGTAGCTGATAGTCACCGATAATTAGTCGTAATCATAGAAACCTGAATTCGAGATAAAGCCATATTTATCCCGAATTCAGGTTAATTTATTTTATAGAAAGGATTAACCTATGGAGATTACCTTAAACGGTTATTACACATTGATATTAGCCACCTTGGTGCTGCTACTTGGCCGATTTTTGGTGAAGAGAGTCAAGTTTTTAGAAGATTTTAATATTCCCGAACCGGTTGCCGGTGGTTTGGTCGCTGCTATTATCGTCTATATTCTCAATATGGTTTGGGGGTATAGTTTCAATTTTCACCAAGGATTACAGACGGCGACCATGCTGATGTTCTTTGCATCTATTGGCTTAAGTGCTGATTTTGGCAGGCTAAAAGCCGGTGGTACGCCCTTATTAATTTTCACTGTCGTAGTCTCCGTCTTCATCATTTTACAAGATATCGTTGGCGTGGCAATGGCAAGTGCCTTGGGGCTTGATCCTCTGCTCGGTCTAGTCACCGGCTCTATCGCCTTGACTGGTGGGCATGGTACGGCAGGTGCTTGGGGCATTACTTTAGAAGAAGACTACGGCGTGGTCGGTGCGACAACGCTTGGTATTGCTGTTGCTACTTATGGTTTGGTCGCAGGTGGTATCGTCGGTGGCCCTGTTGCCCGTCGTTTAATTAATCGACTTGGACTAAAGCCCACACCTGCCAACCCACACCCTAGTGATATTGAAAAAGTCGCGGGCGCGCAGTCGTTATATAGTACCAAGCATGACGAGGATAACGCGCACAGTGATAAAGAAATCTTTGAGAGACCAGATAGCATGCGCTTTATCACTGCGTCTTCTACTATCGAAACATTAGCGCTCTTTGCTGCGGCATTGGCTTTTGCAGAAGTGATGACACTGGTAGCAGAGGGTACATGGTTTGAGTTGCCTACTTTCGTATGGGCATTGGCAGGCGGCGTTATCATTCGAAATGTGCTAACGATGGTCTTCAATTTTGATATGTTTGACCGTTCGATTGATGTGTTCGGTAATGCCTCTTTGAGTCTATTTTTAGCCATGGCGCTGCTGTCTTTGAAGCTATGGCAATTGACTGATCTAGCCGGCCCTGTATTGATTATCTTGTTGGTGCAGACAGTCATCATGATTATTTATGTCTATTTTATTACCTTTAAAGTCATGGGTAAAAACTATGATGCGGCTGTTTTGTCAGCGGGACATTGCGGTTTTGGTATGGGTGCAACACCCACAGCGATTGCGAATATGCAGGCAGTCACTGACCGCTATCTGCCTTCGCCTAAGGCGTTTTTGATTGTGCCAATGGTTGGTGCTTTCTTTGTTGATATTGTCAATGCGACGGTATTGCAGATATTTACGAAGTTGCCGTTTATGTAGGCTGTGATGCTGTCACAGATCAAAATTTAATAGCTATCTAGCAAACAACGAATGCTAGACATCGAAAAGCCCGCCAAGACTAATCTTGGCGGGCTTTTTTAATTATCAAGTTATAATAGAGTGTTCAATCAAACCCATTATTTATACTTTTTAATTTCACCACTTTTCACACGAGCTATGAAAGAATTAACCTCTCTTTTCACAATTGGCATCAAGAAGTATAGACCGATGATGTTAAAGATCGCCATAGCGAACAGAGCCGCATCTGAGAAGTCGATAACGAAGCTAAACTGTACGATGGTACCGATAACAACGAAGACTAAGAAGATAAGTTTGTATATCATCTCGCCGCCTTTACCTTCACCAAAGAGATACGTCCAAGCTTTTAGACCATAGTATGACCATGAGATCATCGTTGAAAAAGCAAACAATAATACCGCGACAGCTAGGAAATACTGGAAGATAGGCGCCGTTTCCATAAAGGCAGCACGGGTTAGATCCACACCAGTGAGCGCTTGTGTTTGCAAGTTTGCAACAGTGTTCACCCCAGAGATCGTAATAACGAGCGCCGTCATAGTACAGATAACAACCGTATCAATGAAAGGCTCTAACAGCGCTACTAAACCTTCAGTAGCAGGCTCTTTGGTTTTTACCGCTGAGTGAGCAATAGCGGCTGAACCAACACCCGCCTCGTTAGAAAAAGTCGCACGTTTTAAACCTTGAATTAACGCGCCAATAAAACCACCAGCCACGCCAGCACCAGTGAAGGCACCCGTGAAAATCTCGCCAAATGCGGCGCCGATATGATTAAAGTTTGCAACCAGTACGATGACACTCATTGTGATATACAATAAAGCCATAAAAGGTACAACTTTTTCGGTAACGGTTGCAATGCGTGGCATACCACCAATGATAACCATACCGACTAAAAACGCTAAGCCAATACCAAAGAATATACTGTAATCCGTTGGAATGCTAAAAGTAGAGCTCATGACTGCAAAGGCTTGGTTACCCTGAAACATGTTACCAGCACCAAAAGTGGCCAATATACACATAAGGGCAAAACCGACGGCTAACACCTTACCCAATCCACCCATACCACGTTCAGCCATACCGCGGCTTAGGTAGTACATAGGTCCACCTGATACGGCACCAGAAGGCAGGATCGTACGGTATTTGACACCTAACGTACACTCTACAAACTTGGTCGCCATACCGAACAGACCAACCATAATCATCCAAAAGGTAGCACCAGGTCCACCAATGGCGAGTGCTGCACCGACACCTGCAATATTACCGAGACCAACCGTACCTGACAAAGCAGTAGCTAGTGCTTGAAAATGGCTGACCTCGCCTTCTTCTTTGACAGCAGGGTTTGGATCAGTATATTTGCCTCTGACAATATCTAAAGACAAGCCTATATGACGAAACTGAATAAAGCCAAAATAAAAAGTAAAGACTAATGCGGCAACTAATAACCAACCTACAATTAGCGGAAAGCTTACTTCGCCAAGAGGTACTGAAAAGAAAATAAGATCGACGAACCAGCCAAATATACTGGCCATAAAGCCATCGAGACCTGCTCCAAATGCTGCTAGACCTGATTGTTGTTCTGCTGCTTGCGCAAGAGTAGTGCTAAGTAATAGCATCGTTGCGACTAAATATTGTTTTTTCATGTAAATCCCTTTAGTGAAAATAATATTTATACAGTTATTTACAGCGATACTGGTACAAAGTGTAATTATTTATTGTACTTTGTATCAGTATTATTACTAAATGTTCAATGCCGACTATATACTAATACTTTTGTATAAACAAAAACATTTACACATTTTTCTCAATTAAACATCAACTTAGCGCTTTAAAGCTGATAGCCGAACTCAGTCAAGATCACTATAATTATCGAAAAATGTCGGTAGTATTTTTTAGTATAAATAACAGACTTAAATATAATTAAAAGGGCGAAATGACAATATCAACACAGGTTTGCGTTAAATGATCTAAGACTTGTAGAGAGTAATAACAAAAAAACCGCTAAGCAAAAGCTTAGCGGTTTTTTTTATTACCATTCTAAAGTTTACTGATTTTTAGCATAGACTGGCAATTCTGCACAGATCGCCTCTACTTTACCGCGTACTTCAGTCGCAACCGCTTCATCACCACGGCTGTCTAACACATCGCAAATCCAACCTGCCAAATCACCCGCTTGCGCTTCGTTGAAGCCGCGAGTAGTAATGGCTGGTGTACCGATACGAATACCAGACGTCACGAATGGTGATTTTGGATCGTTTGGTACCGCGTTTTTGTTCACAGTGATGTGAGCGTCGCCAAGCCATTTATCGGCTTCTTTACCCGTCATTTCTTGCTTAACCAAGCTGATCAGCATGAGATGATTTTCAGTACCACCAGAGATGATTTCATAGCCACGCTCTTGGATGACTTTTGCCATTGCTTGTGCGTTTTTCACTACTTGCTGCTGATAGGTTTTGAAGTTGTCTTCTAAAGCTTCTTTAAAGCAAACTGCTTTTGCCGCGATGACATGCATCAACGGGCCACCTTGGTTGCCTGGGAATACGGCTGAGTTTAGTTTCTTAGCTAGCACTTCATCACGAGCCAAAATCATACCTGAACGTGGGCCACGTAGGGTTTTGTGCGTGGTGGTCGTCACGACATCAGCGAACGGTACTGGGCTTGGGTAAACACCACCAGCGATAAGACCAGCAACGTGTGCCATATCGACCAATAAGTAAGCGCCGACTTCATCAGCGATTTCGCGGAAACGTGCCCAATCGACCACTTGCGAATACGCTGAAAAACCAGCAATAATCATTTTTGGCTTGTGCTCACGCGCTAAACTCTCTACTTGGTCATAATCAATAAGACCAGTACCGTCTACCAATCCATATTGCACGGCATTGTAGTTCAGACCTGAGAAGTTAATATGTGCGCCATGAGTCAAGTGACCACCAGCGTCTAAGCTCATGCCTAGTACCGTGTCATTTGCTTCTAGCAATGCTAAAAATACGGCAGAGTTTGCTTGGCTACCAGAATGCGGCTGAACGTTGACATATTCAGCGCCGAACAACTCTTTTGCACGGTCAATGGCCAATTGTTCAACGACATCGACATGCTCACAACCACCATAGTAACGCTTGCCAGGATAGCCTTCTGCGTACTTGTTAGTAAGGTCCGTACCTTGCGCTTCCATCACTGCTTGTGAGCAGTAGTTTTCAGACGCAATCAATTCGATATGATTTTCTTGACGAACGCTTTCTGCAGCCATCGCTTCAGCAAGTACTGGATCAAACTCTTTGATAGAAATATCTTTAAACATAGTGATGTCCTAGGTAGTGACTTTCGTTAAAAGACGTTATTAAAAAACGTCATTGAAAATAAGCTATAGCCTACCCGCAATAAAACCATTACTGCGCCAACATCGCTTAAAGTACATTGGCACTTTTGTGCGTAGTTTACCAGTATTAGAGTTATTTTAGATTGGCTGTATTAGCGAAGATTAATAGGAGTAAGCGAGGAAATCGGTCTGTCATTGGCTTATCCAGTTCGGCAATAAATAAGATACGAGTGGGTATCGCTATCATCGCTTTAGACTAAGTGTAACATGAAATTTCATGCTGCGAGCGCAAAAAATCTCACCTTAAGATGAGTGAATTAAATGACCATATAACACAGATAAATAGCCAATAAAATAAAGGATTTACCCGCTCTAAATCAATAGAAAGCTGTCTATAACTCAAAAAATAGCCATCTGAAGATGACTGTTTTCAAATCTATTTTTTAATCTACAGCCATATGCATTTAATTAAAGCATGGCGCTAATGAACTATTGGATGCTGACCAATGGCTTAGAAACCCAACCTTCACCTTTATCACTTTGTACATGATAGTAGCCATTTTGTTCAGTGCCCATGTAAATCATAATTTCTTGCTGAGATAAGATAGCGATTGGGTTTGAAGCTTTATTGGCCTGTGAATGCAGTTTGGTACTTTGTAATTTGCCAGACAATATAGAACCAGAAACCAGCTTTCCCGTATTGCTCTGAGTGTTTTGAGCCACCGTTTCTGTAAAGCCTACTTCTTCGCCTAAGTCAGACACCGCTTGTTTGCTACCTCTGATGGTATCGGCCGTTCTACCAATTGAGCTGATGGTGTTTTGCACCTCATAAATACTATCCAAAAAACCAGCGTTTGCGTTAACAGATAAAGCAAGCAATGACGTGCTGACCGCTAGCAAGACCATGGATTTTGACGATACAGATAGCAACGGCTTTAATAAACTCATAAGAAGTTCCTGATGTTAAGAAAAGTATAAAAATGTTACCCGAATGTATTTATACCATATTCTTAAATTACCAAACAACTGTTAATTCCATAATAGTGCCAATTTGTCTTTTATGTATCATGCTTCACTTGTCATTTTCATAGCCACTCCAATTTGCTATGCATCATTGGCTAAGAATGCTGGCAAAAAGGTTTCGCTAATCATTAGCGTGCGCCCATACCAATCATAACGCGTTTGTCGTTGCCAGCCAGCATCGGTATGACTGATAAAACGCTGATTGGGTAGAGTGCGACGACGTTTAAATAAAACATAGCCGATGGGCGTGCCTTTTAGCTGTTGCAGCCGCCGCGCGTTGCCTTTTAGAGTCGATAAAGGAAAGATACTTTGCGCTTCTACCCACGGCTGCTCATCATTACCATATAACTGTACTTCACGTATCCACGCCAGTAATGGACGATTCAGCATTGAGCCTTGTAGCCCTAGTTGTCTTTTTTGTTGCAACGTTAAGGGTCGAAAGCCCTCAAAACTGCGTTCTACGCGTAATGGCTGCCCTGCTCTTTTTTCTAATACGGCAGTTAGAGAACCTTCGGCATTGAGCCAAGGCAATAGCTCAGAGGGCGGGATAAAAGTGGCAGGACAAGCATAAGAGTTACTGGACATAGTTAACGGCTAATAGTGAGAATTTAGAAATAAACGGCTGCGAGTGTCTGTTAATAAAGCGACATTAATAAAAGTCAATATTCGTAAAATCGAGCATTAATGATTGATATCAAACTCAGGCATATTATCGGCGTTAAATGGTAATGCTTCAAATGCCTGCTGACGATACTGTGCCATATGCTCACGATCTTTGGTACAAAAATCACCAATCGCAGGTACAAAGCGTGGATCATAGATACGGTGCAGCGAGTGTGTCGTCGTTGGAATAAAACCACGAACCAGCTTATGCTCCCCTTGCGTGCCGGGATCAAAATACCTCAAGCCTTGCTCGATGGCAAATTCAAGCCCTTGATAATAGCACAGCTCAAAGTGCAAGCTATCATACTCACCGAGCGCGCCCCAATAACGACCATATAAGGTAGCATTATTATCAACATCACCATCAGCCTTGTCGCTGTCGGCTTTATCGTATAAAAATAAGCTACTCGCGATAATTTCACCGTCGACATCCATGGCTTGCGCCAACATAATATGCTCAGGTAGGCTATCGGCTAACGCCATAAAAAAATCGAGCGTCAAATAAGGCTTTTGCCCGCGTATCGCATAAGTCATCACATAACAATGATAGAACGCTTGCCAGTCTTCATCCGTGATGTCATTACCACACTTACGCTGACAGCTAATGCCTTGCTCAGCGACCTTACGACGTTCAGCGCGGATGGTTTTGCGTTTTTTGGCTCTTAGTGTCGCCAAGAATCCGTCAAAATCAGCAAATGGCTGACTGTCTTGGCTGAGGTTTTGATTTTGCCATAAAAACTGACAGCCTTGACGCTCAAGTATCGGCATCTCAATAGGAGTGGACTCTACACCACTTTCTTGGGCAGCTATCGCAAGCTCTATATCGATTTCAGTGGGCATAGACGTGGTGGCAATAGATGCCAACTCAGGCGTGACAAACAGACCATGCCAGCTTGAGGCGCCCACTTGCTGAGCGAGATCATCAACACCAGCAATGGCTGTTTTGAGAATATCATCATTCAAATGCTCACCAGCTGCCAACCAAAGACGCTGACCTGTAATCGGTGTATAGGGCACGCTGGTGACCAGCCGAGGATAGTAATCGATGCCATAGCGTGCATAAGCCTCCGCCCATGAGTGATCAAACACAAACTCACCGCGATGATGACCCTTTATGAATACTGGCATGACTGCGACAGGTTGCAGGGCTGTGTCTGCCGCACTGTCTGTTACGCTATTGGCGCTATCAGCATAATCGGCAACACGATGTACCAGAATAAATATCGGTAGCCACCCTGCCTGCTCACCAATCGCTCCCGTGTCAGTCAGTATTTGCCAAAAAGCAAATGACATAAAAGGGGTATCTGGCGTTTGCCACTGTGCTTGGCTCTGCCAGCTGGTATCATTGAGTAGCGCATATTGTAAAGTCATAGTACCTACACTGTTTTTCGTAATGGTCTAGCCTACCAAATGTGAGTGCTTTTGCTGTCACAATTTGCAAAAATAACAATATTTCTTGAAATATTACGCAGCATGCCTAACTATCAAAATAGCATAAAAAAAGCCAGCCACACGAATGTAGATGACTTTACTAAACTAGGGCATGTCCTCAATCTGAACGAAAACGCCTAAATGGGTTAAAAATGGGGACACGCCCTAACTGCCCTAACCGTTCTATTTTTATAAATAATGTGGCAAACCTTTTGTCTGTTGATTGCCTTGATATTATGACTGTCGGTATCCGCTTTAATACTTCAAAAAAATGGGTTAAAAAAACGGTAATTGTACAGAAAAGATGATATCAAAGCCCATGACTGGTAGAATAAGGCTATTATTAGCTTAATATAATTTGTATACATGAGATATGAATAAAAATAGTACAATTGGTTCATTATGCGAGATTGACATCGCATAGGATCTATAGTGGGTTAATGATAACCAGCCTGCTATTTTCAGGCAGTTTTGCACAGAGAGTCTCAAAGAAACGACTCATGATACATTTGATTCAATCACGATTCACTATCGCATAGAGTCTCTATAGAAATACCCATTTGTTTAAGCGTTAATATTAACTACAGCCTAAAGGGATACACTACTATAATGTCAAAAATTATTTATACAAAAACTGATGAAGCCCCAGCGCTAGCAACCTTGTCCTTCTTACCTATTGTCAAAGCATTTACCCAGACTGCAGGAGTTGAAGTTGAAACCACTGATATCTCTGTTGCCGCGCGTGTGTTGGCTGAATTCCCAGAATATTTAAATGAAGATCAGCGCGTTCCTGATAATCTAGCTGAGCTTGGTCGACTGACGCAAGATCCTGATACCAACATTATTAAACTACCAAATATCAGTGCCTCTGTTCAGCAGCTAAAAGCCTGTATCAAAGAACTACAAAGCAAAGGCTACGGCATCCCTAACTTTCCAGAAGACCCAAAAACCGACGAAGAAAAAGAAATTCGTCAGCGCTATGGTAAGAGTCTAGGCAGTTCGGTTAACCCTGTATTGCGCGAAGGCAACTCAGATCGCCGTGCGCCGAAAGCCGTTAAGAACTTTGCGCGCAAGCATCCGCATTCTATGGGCGAGTGGAAGCAATGGTCAAGTACCCACGTATCGCACATGCACAGCGGTGACTTTTACGATGGCGAACAGTCGATGACTTTGGATAAAGCCCGTAACGTGCGTATGGAGCTGTTACTTGATGATGGCACGACGAAAGTATTGAAGCCAAAAATTGCTTTGCTTGATAGAGAAGTCATTGACCTAATGGTCATGAGCAAAAAATCGCTGCTAGAGTTTTATGAGCAAGAAATGGAAGATTGCCGCGAAGCTGGTATCTTGTTTTCATTGCACGTAAAAGCCACCATGATGAAGGTTTCGCACCCTATCGTGTTTGGGCATGCGGTTAGAATTTATTATAAAGATGCATTTGACAAGCATGGTGCTTTCTTTGACGAGCTAGGTATTAACGTCAACAACGGTATGGCTGATCTATACGACAAAATATCTGCCCTACCATCATCTAAACGTGAAGAGATCGAGCAAGACTTGCATGCCTGCCAAGAGCATCGCCCACGTCTAGCGATGGTTGATTCTTCAAAAGGTATCACTAACTTCCATTCACCAAGCGATATTATTGTCGATGCGTCAATGCCTGCCATGATTCGTAATGGTGGTAAAATGTGGGGCGCTGATGGCAAACTATATGATTGCAAAGCTGTCATGCCAGAGTCTACCTTCGCCCGTATTTATCAAGAAATGATCAATTTCTGTAAATGGCATGGTAACTTTGATCCAACTACCATGGGTACGGTTCCTAACGTAGGCCTCATGGCACAAAAAGCAGAAGAATATGGCTCACACGACAAAACCTTTGAGTCTAGTGCTACTGGTATTGCCCGTATTGTAGATATTGATACCGATGAAGTATTGCTTGAAAAAGATGTGGAAAAAGGCGATATCTGGCGCATGTGTCAAGTTAAAGACGACCCTATCCAAGATTGGGTGAAGCTTGCCGTCCGCCGTGCACGTGATTCAGATACGCCTGTCATCTTTTGGTTAGACCCGTACCGTCCACATGAGAACGAGCTAATCAAAAAAGTTAACATGTATTTGAAAGATCATGATACTGACGGCCTGCACATTGAAATCATGTCACAAGTTCGCGCCATGCGTTATACCTTGGAGCGTGTCGCTCGCGGTCTAGATACTATCTCTGCCACGGGTAACATCTTACGCGATTACCTAACAGACTTGTTCCCTATCCTAGAGCTAGGAACGAGCGCTAAGATGCTATCAGTCGTGCCACTAATGAAAGGTGGCGGTTTGTTTGAAACTGGTGCTGGTGGTTCTGCACCCAAGCACGTTGAGCAGCTGGTAGAAGAAAACCATCTACGTTGGGATTCATTGGGTGAGTTTTTAGCTTTGACTGAGTCGTTGGAGCATTTGGCCAAAAACGATGACAATGCTAAAGCGCAAATCTTAGCAGATACGCTTGATAGAGCCACTGAAACATTGCTGCTAAATGACAAGTCACCGTCACGTAAGACGGGTGAGTTAGATAACCGTGGTAGTCACTTCTATCTGGCGATGTACTGGGCTGAAGAGCTTGCTGAGCAAGACCAAGATGCAGACCTTAAAGCGCAATTTGCCCCATTTGCGCAAAAGCTTAAGAGCAATACAGACGCCATTATTAAACAGTTCAATGAAGCTCAAGGCAAAGCGGTAGATATCAAAGGCTACTACTTCGCGGATGAAGCGTTGGCTGAAAAAGTCATGCGTCCAAGCACCTTATTCAATGAAGCGTTAGCATCGTTGTAATAGATTTAACTGGCTGGTCTTAAGTAACGTTACTTTTTCATGCTTTTGCCGCTAGCGTCAGTTAAAAACAATAAAACACCCTACCGCTCTATAGAGTTGTGGGGTGTTTTTTATTATCCGCAGATAAAAAGGTAATAGTGCTTATATAGTCAGTGAAAAGTAATATCGATACATCACGCACTGCTGATATCAATTTTTCTTGCTTGCTGTGCCTACAGCAGACAGAGGCTACAAAAAATTAATATCAGCAATATCGTAGCGATTCTAAAATTCCTTGACCATAGTTATAACATCAGCATAGAAAAACTTACCATAAAAAAGCCACCTACATGATTGTAGATGGCTTTTTTAATAGCTTATTTTAAATTGCTTTTAGCTCATGATAAAGCGATGACTATCTATGCATCCATATGCTTAATGATGGCTTTACCAAATTCAGAAGTACTGAGCAAGATAGCATCAGGCATCAAACGCTCAAAGTCATAAGTGACCGTTTTATTAGCGATAGCGCCTTGGATACCATTAATAATAAGATCGGCTGCTTCGACCCAGCCCATATCACGTAGCATCATCTCAGCCGATAAAATCAACGAGCCGGGGTTTACTTTGTTCTGACCAGCATATTTAGGGGCAGTACCATGAGTCGCCTCATAGACAGCGATTGCGCCGCCTTTGTTAGCACCCGGTGCGATACCGATACCACCCACTTCAGCCGCTAGGGCATCAGAGATGTAATCACCATTTAGGTTAAGCGTGGCGACGACGGAATAATCGGCAGGACGCATCAGGATTTGCTGCAAGAACGCATCAGCGATCACGTCTTTGATGATAATGTCATTACCCGTTTTTGGATTTTTCATCGTCATCCAAGGGCCGCCATCTAACAACTCTGCATCGAAACGCTCTGCGGCTAATTCATAGCCCCAGTCTTTGAATGCGCCTTCGGTGAACTTCATGATGTTGCCTTTGTGCACTAAAGTCACACTCGGCAAATCGTTATCGATAGCATGCTGGATGGCTTTACGTACTAGACGCTGCGAGCCTTCTTTAGATACGGGTTTGATGCCAATGCCGCAATCTTCAGGGAAGCGAATGCTGGTCACACCCATCTCATCTCTTAAGAAATTGATAACTTTTTTGGCATCATCGCTGCCCGCTTTCCACTCGATACCCGTGTAAATATCTTCTGTATTTTCACGAAAGATAACCATATCCGTCAGCTCAGGATGCTGCACGGGGCTTGGCACGCCTTCAAACCAGCGAACTGGACGCTGACAAACATACAGATCAAGGTTTTGGCGTACAGCCACATTTAACGAACTAAAGCCGCCGCCTACTGGCGTGGTCAATGGCCCTTTGATACTGATCACGTAATCTTTTAAAATCTCTAGCGTTTCGCTTGGTAAGTAATCACCATCGTAAATTTTCGCTGCTTTTTCACCTAAATACGCTTCCATCCAAATGATGGATTTTTTGCCGTGGTAAGCTTTATCAACTGCGGCATCAACCACCTTAATCATAACTGGAGTGATATCCACCCCAATCCCATCGCCTTCAACGAAGGGAATAATTGGATGATTGGGGACATTCAACGATAAATCAGCGTTGACGGTTACTTTTTCGCCGTCTCTTGGTACGATAACTTTATCATAGGACATGAATAAAACTCCTTGGTTGTATGTTGGACATCGCAAGTATACTGAGCACTCTGTTATGCTTTCGCCATTCTATTATAGGTATGCGTGAATTAACGCCTGTTAGCTGAGCAAGCATAAGTGGCGCACTTACGATCTTATGTTTAATAGCCTTGTATCTAACCGTTTGACAAAACCGCTTTACACTCAAGGCTTCGAAATAAAAATTGGCAAAATAATACAATTAATAAGAAGAGAAAAACCCCTCTCACAAAAGCACCTGAAAATATAATGCTATGGACATAAAAAAGAGAAACGACAAAAAAGCTGAGATAAAATTAATAAATATCAATGCTCTGTAAGCTTGAGTACGCAATAAATGTCACGTTTTATCCTAGCCATTGTACTAAGCTAAAGGTCTGAGCAATGATTTTTCTTGTGCATAGCTCATGTACAGATATCAATGTTATAAATACCACTATAATAACATGGTTTTATATTGAATATAAATTTTCATATCTATAGCCTACTTATGACAAGTTAATACATTATTTTTTATGTGTTTCGTTTTCATTAAAATGCCGTTAATTAAGTCATCAACCGTCTTATAATTGATCTGCAATCAGGGCGTGTTGAACACCTTTTATTTTGACTACTACTTTTCATCTTTCGCAATGATTCATCAATACTTTTATTTAGGAAATGCTACTTTATGTCGACCACCAGTCTCGTTCTGTTTAATAAGCCTTACGGTGTGCAAAGTCAGTTCCGTGATGACAGCAACAACGACCACACCACCCTATCAGAGTATTTTACTGACAAGTCTTTGCGCGTGGCTGGTAGGCTGGATGCGACGTCTGAAGGCTTGCTGATTCTGACGAATGATGGCAGGGTTAACAAAGCCATTACCCATCCACCAAAGGCCAATGCTGGACGTAAGCAAGGTAAGACTTACTTAGTGCAAGTTGAAAGCATGCCTACTACTGAGCAACTTGATAAGCTTCGACAGGGCGTCATTCTCAAAGATGGCAAAACCCTACCTGCCGACATCAAACAGCTTAGTGAAGAGGATTTGCCTATGCCACTCTGGCAACGTGAGCCACCTATCCGTGAGCGTAAAAGCATACCGACATCATGGTTGATGCTGACGATTTATGAAGGAAAGAATCGCCAAGTCAGACGCATGACGGCTCACGTTGGATTGCCTTGCCTGCGTCTTATTCGTTGGTCAGTCGCAGGCTTCGAATTGGGGGAACTAGCGGTTGGTGAGTTTGTACGTATTCATTTAGATAGTGCGAAACTGAGGGAATTGGGTGTCAGTAATTAACTTGCTCTGTCATCAGGCGTATTGACTGATGATAATTTTCATAAGACCATAGACACATCGAACAACGTCTAGGGTCTGTTGAACATTCAAATGTGGTACTGGCAGTTGCTACAAAAAAATTATACCAGTCACGCTGTATCTCTTTTATATTGACCTGACTATGCCTGTTTTATGTAGATTAGTGGTTTTATATAGATTAGTAATAAAATCTAGCAAATATATTACGACCTGTTAAACATAGCGTCTCGAACTGGTAAGGTTTATCTGTTAAGATTCAGCACTTTACTGCCTTACTGTCATATTAGTGCCGTATTTCGCGTTTATTTATTGTTTAGCTTGTCTCTATAAGGATATGTCATGATTGCTTCTCGTCGTTTTGCCTTGTTCGCCACCAGCATTTCTGCTGCGTTTATTCTGAGCGCCTGTCAGCCAGCAACAGAGAGTAGTGAGGTGATGCCCGCAGAAGAAGTCGCGGCACCAGCAACTGAGATGACGGCTGATCAAGAGAATATGGATGGTCATAATATGGCAGGTGGCGATGCAATGGCAGATGAGCAGCAAATGACAGACATTCTCAAAGACTACACTAAGTCGATGACAGGAATGCATGATGAGATGATGATCGGTATGGCATATAACGATCCCGATACCGCCTTTGCGAAAGGCATGCTGGGGCATCATCGCGGCGCCATCGACATGGCAAAAATCGAGCTGAAGTATGGTACTGACGCAGCCATGCGAGAACTTGCGCAAAAAATTATGGTAGCGCAGCAAGCTGAGATAGACATTCTGAACAAATGGCTTGCCGGCCATCCTGATGCTGCCAAACCTAAACCTAATACTCAAGCCATGCAGCAAGCCTATGCCAAGAGCATGGACGGGATGCATGGTGACATGATGCTCGCTATTACCGATCCTCTACCTGATATGGCTTTTGCACGCGGTATGTTGCCACATCATATTGGCGCTGTAGACATGGCAAAGATACAGCTCAAATATGGTACAGATGAAGAGATGCGCAAGTTGGCTCAAGATATCATCGACGCCCAGCAGCCTGAGATTCAAGTGATGCAAAATTGGATTGCCGCTAACAAAATCGACAAGCTCAACAATGACACTATTAGTAATGACGCAACTGTCGAAAACGAAGTAGATGCTAAAGAACCTGCTGAGTAGTAGCCCACTACCTAGATACGGTCAATCAATATCAATAAATGTAAAACCCATAACATCAAACCCCTGCTAATCATAAATGGTTAGCAGGGGTTTTTATCGAGTTGATACAGCTATACTTTTGATATATTTATACTTGCTGACGCTCCATGACATTAAGCCATGTCTGCCAGCCCACCGGTAGTGGTAAACGGTCACCATTATCATCGAGCACTGGATCTGTCTTTGCCAAGTGTAAACTTACTTTATGCGGAAAGGTTTTCTCAGTCATGCCTTGCTGCTGTCCACTACTAAGCGCTGCTTTAGGTAATACGCTGACGCACATCAACTCATCACGACGAAACAGGTAACATTCCACATCATGCTCTGCCGTACTAAGCGACGCTAACTGCTTAGTGTCTGCTTTAATACCATCAATAGCGACAATAACATCATGCGCCGAAATACCAGCTTTGGCAGCCACACTGTCACGTGTCACGCGATTTACCTTGAGTCCAGCTGGTGTCTCATGACAGCGCATGCCCCAAGGCACATACTTGTCAGCAGTTTCCTTGGTATTAGTACGCATTTTTATACCATTTGCAGTCAATAGTGCTTCAATCGGTAATTCATCAACGCCATTGACATAGCGGCGCTCAAACTCTTGCCAATCGGCAAGCGACATAAAGTGCCCAACAACCTTACCCATATCGGCACTGCTGATACCAATCCGTCGGTTGTCATTCTGCGTTGCTTGGCTATAAAAAGCTTTTACTACATCAAATAAACGATAACGACCGTTGCTCTTTTCGAGCAAGGTTAAGTCCAAACAAAGCGCCACCAATGCGCCTTTATTGTAGTAACTGATCCCAGCATTACCTGTGTTTTCATCACTGCGATATAACTTAATCCACGCATCAAAACTCGACTCAGCGATACTTTGATAGGCGCGTCCAGGCGTTTGATAATAGCGATTGACTTGCTCAGCCAGTAGCTTGAGATAGCTTGGCTTATCGATCACGCCTGATGCTTGCAACATAAAGTCATCGATATAAGACGTAAAACCTTCAAATACCCAAAGCAGTGGTGTAAAGGCTTCACGGCGCAAATCTACATCCAACATAACATCTGGGCGTACGGTTTTTACCCACCACGCGTGAAAGTACTCGTGGCTACATAAGCCTAAAAAACGCTGATAATCGCTGCTAGGTATTTTGGGTTCGTCAATATTCGGCAAGTCGCGACGCGGCGTAATCAGACTGGTCGAATTGATGTGTTCAAGACCACCATAATCTTGTCCACTGGCAAAAGTCATAAACGTATAGTCGTTGAATGGTGCATCACCCAGCCAATCTAGATACGTCTGACAAATTTGGGTGACATCTTGCTGTAGCCTGCCCATATTGGCATTATGCTTACCCGACAGATAAAAACGGTGAGGTAAGGTCTGATGCGCGTGGTCTTGGACGATAAAATCAAATGTATCCTGCTCAGCGATTTCAAAAGGATAATCAATCAGCTCGTGATAGCTGTTTGCTTGTAGCTCGTAACTGTATTGACCATCCTCTTTCTGCTCATCCGTTTGCTGTCCATCAAGGCGCAGGTGCGTAGCGTCTAAACCACAGGCTAAAAGCACATGGCTTTCTTGTTTATCCGCCAAAAATGCGGCTGGCACTATCAAGCTGACTTGTACAGGCGTCTGCTCCTGCCCATCGACTGCTAATGCTAAAGAGGTAAAATTTCCGTATAGACGCTGCTGATCGACATAAGCGGTGCGTACGGATAAATCATAACAGTAGACTTCATAATGAACATTTACTGTCTGAGCTGCCTTGACTTGTGGCAACTGCCAAGTGTGTTTGTCTGTCTTTATCGCGCGGTGCATCTCAGCGCTTTTATTATCGTCGTCCATAACTTGATAATGTACCGCAGTAATGTTTCGGGCAAACTCGCGCATCAAATAGCTACCTGGTATCCATGCTGGCAACCAAAGATTTGGAGCATCTACGTTTGTAGTAAAGGTGAGCGACACATCAACCAAATGCTCAAAAAAACGCTCAAAATCGAATCGATAGCTAATATCAGGCACAGGTCGAGCAGACTTACTGATTGAGGCAATTTCTGTTGACTCATTATTAGCAGTGTTGGCGTCAGAAGTAGGCACGTTAGCGTTATTGGTCAATGAATTCATCGTCTTTCTCATCCTCATTTTTATCGTTATGGTAGAAGTCCTTAGCCAAAAATGCAACTGGCAGACCCTTTACAAGCAACCCGCTGTACGGTAAAGCATAGAAAATAGCGCTTATTTTCATAAATTATGACATTAATTGGCATTTTTTATGGTTTTTCCCTTGAAAGTTATGTGGGCCATCGCAATTAAAGATGCTAACTGCTAAAGTTACTTTAATAAACTGATGATAACTGACTAATGACGTGGCTATCTGGCTTGCCGATTGGCTTTTTTAGGTTTATTGCAACCGTATTTAATTTTTTACACAGATATATTTAGGATAATTTATGACTACTATCGCAAAAGACACTGCCGTCAAATTCAATTACACGCTAAAAGACGACGAAGGCAACGTGCTCGACCAATCACCAGAAGGTCAGCCACTTGCTTATCTACATGGTCACAGCAACATCATCCCAGGCCTAGAACAACAACTAGAAGGCAAATCTGCTGGCGAAAAAGTTAACGCTGTCGTTGAGCCTGCTGATGGTTATGGCGAATATCAAGAACAAGCCGTACAGCATGTACCACGCGATAACTTCCAAGGCGTTGATGACATCCAGCCTGGCATGCAGTTTCAGTCAGAAGCCGGTGGCCAAGTAATGTTGGTTACGGTTACTGAAGTGAATGATGACGAAGTAGTTGTTGATGCTAATCATCCATTAGCTGGTAAGCGTTTGACTTTTGATGTTGAAATCCAAGAAGTACGTGCAGCGACTGAAGACGAACTAAGCCACGGCCATGTACATGGCGCAGGTGGCGTTGAACACTAATCTCTATTAGAGCATTAGTAAAACGCTTAAACGACAAGTAAGTAAGATGAAGCTTGTCGTTTATTCTAAAAGGTCAGTAGATACGTCTACTGACCTTTTTTTGTGTTTTATGGCTTATGGATTTTTATGGCTTATTTATAGAAAAACACGTTCTTCCAAACGTAACAAAGCCGCGTAACGACGAGCGCTATGCGGCTTTTATTACCAACCATCCATGTTAACGCTATATGATACTTAATCCCGGAGTATCTTATAACTAGCAGGCATCCAGCCTTATTGTCCTTAATCAGCAAACCATCTATCCCTGACGCGATTTTAAGATACCAATCCCTAGTATCAATGAACCGTTTCGTTCAATCGTGCCGTACAGTTATAATCGCAGATTGATGATAAGTTAGTAAGAGGTCTAAGCGTCAATCCGTGTAAGCCTATGCTTACACGGATTTTTATTTAACTGCTTTTCTAGCTCACAGTGATACGCTTGCTAGAGACTGTCTTCAGGGCTGATCATTTTTTTTGAGTCAGCGCTGAGCATAATATAAGCCGCTTCATTGATGAAAGTTTCATCTTCAGGTAGCTCTGGGCGTTCATTGGCTTTCATTTGACTACGCTCTTCAAACTTCGCATCCATCGCGGCTTGATAGGTATTCCAATTGGCATACGGACGCTCACCTGTGGCGATGAGACGTTTATTCTCCGCCTCTAATGAACGCTTTTCGATCAGCTGCATCTTGGCGCGTCGGCTATTGATATCGAGCTTGACAGGTTTTTTCTCATCATCCATATTGCGAATATCGTTCAACGTTGATAAGTAAGTAAACTGTGGGTCTTTTTGCTGACGGATTGTAGACTGCTGATTCAGCGTCGCTAACGTATCGTTGGTAAATTTGCCTTCAGGCTTATAAGGTGCGGTTTTGATGGTATCCCAAGGCAGTGCTTTTTTCTGCGCGCGCTCACCAAAGGTCGCATCATCATAGATATTGACCAATTCGACATCGGGAACAACGCCTTTATTTTGCGTACTACCGCCGGTGATGCGATAGAACTTGCGCTGAGTTAAAGTCGCAGAACCTAGCGCTAAATTGTCCAGTTGAATCTGAGCAGAGCCTTTACCCGTAGTGGTACTACCGACTACCAAGCCACGGCCATAATCTTGGATAGCAGCAGCAAAAATTTCACTAGCAGAGGCAGATGCTAGGTTAGTAATAACGACCACCTTGCCATCATAGAGTTGTTCGCCACCATCATCATCACGGTACACCTGAATATTGCCGCGATTGTCACGAATTTGCACCAGTGGTCCACTCTTGATAAAGAAGCCGAGCATTTTGGCCACTTCGTCTAATGACCCACCAGGGTTATTACGCAGATCGACCACGAGACCATCGATATTTTCTTTATTTAATTCTTTGAGCGCTTTTTCGGTATCGATACTGACGCTACGATAATCTTCCCCGTTACGGCGCGCTCGATAGTTCAAATAAAAGCTTGGTATCTCAAGGACACCAATACGTTTTGGCGTTTTATCGATATTAGGGCGCTGTACTTCTACAACGCGCTGGGTCACGCCTGACTCTTCTTGTTGAATGATATCCCGAACCACAGTGACGGTACGAGCGCTGGCTTCTGGGGCACTAGCCTGACGTAACTTGAGCGTGACCGAAGTACCGCGCTTACCACGAATAAGACTGACAATCTCACGTGTCGACCAACCAACCACGTCGATCATGTTTTTGCCGTCTTTGGCGATCCCGACAATCAAATCATTGGGTTTAATCTGACCAGATTTGGCTGCTGGGCCACCATCCACCAGAGTCACAATACGCGTGTAGTCTGGGTTTTTACGATCAGGACGGATAGAGACGCCAATACCTTCTAACTGTAGACTCGATTGGATTTGTAATTCGTTTGCTTGAACCGGTGCATAATAGTTACTATGCGGATCATAGGTCAGCATGGCAGTGTTCAAGATTGTCTCCATGATTTCATCATCTTTGAGACGCTTGAACTGCTCTTGTTGACGTGACAAACGATTGAGTAAAATCTCACTGGGCGTACGCTCGTCATTACGTACTAAATCCTGTCCACGAGTGATGTCTGGATTGTTCAAGAATACTTGCTCTTTGGCTTTTTCGTCTTCTTGACCTAACGTGATACTCATCAACTGAAACTTCAACTGACGCGCCCAGTAATCACGCTGCTCTTTTTTGGTCTTGAAGTGACCGAGCTTTTCACGGTCAAGTACGATAGTCTCATTGCTGGTCAAATCCAGATCTGTCTTTAGCATTTTGCTTGCCATGGCAAAATATTCGTTTGAGCGTTTACGATAGCGCTCAAATACCTCTATACCTGCAGACAGATCACCACGCTTGAGACGATCACCGAATTCGGCGGCATACTTTTTCTTTAGCTCATCGACATCAGACTGCAAAAACAAGGTATGGTTTGGATCAAGGCTATCAATATACATAGATAGAATCTCGCTGCCTGTTTTGCTATCAAGCGGCTGATTGAGATAATGGCTGCGATCCAGCAAGGCGGCTACTTGACGAGTAGTGACTTTCTGTTCAGGTGTTTGGACGAAACCTTCGGTGTTAGTATCTGCCACTGCAGTGCCGTAGCTTTGGGTGAGAATAAGACCGGCGATGCCCACTGACGCTGCACTGAGTAACCACTGTGCTGGTTGTTTTTTCATCATATATACCTAGTTATTTTAAGTTGAAAGTATTATCAATTGTCATCGAAAGTATTTGCTTGGTGAGTCCCTATCCATCAAATTTATACCAAACCCAAAAAGTACGATTAGCGGTGTCAAACTCGTTTAGTCTACAATGCGTAGCACTTATACTCGTTTTCCTTGCTACTCTAATTTTTGTGAATGGTATTAGTTATTTTTTTACGGCGCAGCCTTTTCACTACTTGGCTTTTTAACGGTATTAATTATTGGAAAAATACGACTCGCGTCTTGCGAAAAATCACTCAATACTAGCATGACCATAAATGCGTCATTGTCTCAATCTGTATAAGCAATATTACACTTTACCGCGGTACATACCAAACTTTCTATCACATTTATTGCTCGTGGCTACTGATCGCTATTTAACAGTTAATAGCCATTATTTTTGACCGATTTGACCAGCAGATTATACTCAATTCATAATAGCTGTCATAATATAACACTGAACAGTCGGTTGCATTTGAATCTGATATAAATGCAACCACTGATATAACATAATAAGGATTACGCGATGTACGGCGTCTTAATGATTGATATCGATAGTACCGCACTGACTGCTGAAGATGTGAGTTTAATCAAGCAAGCTCAAGTTGGCGGGGTCATCTTGTTTGGGCGAAATGTCAAAGATGCCGCACAAGTACGCGCACTATGTGACGATATACGCTATCACAATGCTGATATCTTGATCGGTGTTGATCAAGAGGGTGGACGCGTCGCAAGGTTACGTGACGGGTTTAGCCCACTGCCTGCTATGGGGCGACTGGGTGACTTATTTAATCAAGATCCCAGCCATGCGCTTAGCTGTGCCTACGATTGCGGCTATCTAATGGCAGCAGAAGTGCTGGCCGTGGGCATTGATCTGAGCTTTGCCCCTGTACTCGACAGAGGTGGTATCAGCCAAGTCATTGGTGATCGTAGCTTCCATAAAGACCCGCAAGCCATTACCGCTTTGGCATCCCAGTTTATGCACGGCATGAAAGCGGCTGGTATGGCAACCACTGGGAAGCATTTTCCCGGTCACGGCGCCATCGCTCCTGATTCCCATGTATCAGAAGCCATCGATAGCCGTAGTTTAGATGAGATTATGAACAGCGATATGCAGCCGTTTGCCCAAACGCTGCCATGGCTTGATGCGCTGATGCCAGCGCACGTGATTTTTTCACAAGTGGATAGTAAGCCAGCGGGATTCTCTAAAATTTGGCTCAAAGACATCATCCGTGATGCGCTTAAATTTGATGGGGTTTTATTCTCTGACGATTTATCTATGGCAGGCGCGCAAGCAGCTGGGGATATTAGCGCGCGCGTCAAAGCAGCAATTGAAGCTGGTTGCGACATTGCCTTGGTATGTAATGATAGAATTGCAGCCCATGAAGCAGCTAAAGCAGCGCAAAACCTACCCTATCCCAATCAAAAACGCATCAAAACCATGTGTGGCACTATCCCCGTTTGGCAAGGTGACCTTGACGCTACTTGTCAGCAGTTTGACTACTGGCAGCAAGCAAAGAAAAACGTGACTCAGACCTTTTTTAACACGTCAACAGAGAGTACATCTGAGGCTAATAGTGAGCTAAAAGATCCTACTGTCTATAAATAACAGTCGCTCATTTTTTGGCAAATAAAAAACCGCACCTTTTCAGATGCGGTTTTTTATATTAATCATTTTCTTACTATCAATAATTTTTTAAAGATTACCCACTAAAGACTACTGAGTATTCACTTGTGGATCTACTGCTGTACCACGACTTGCATCATCACTATCTGGCAATAGGTCATCATTGTTGCTGTCTAATGGATTTAAGTCAGGATCGAGCGCATCGCTGCTCATAATCATACCATCATTTGCACTGGTGGTCTCATCATTGACCACGAACTCAATACGGCGGTTGCGAAAGCGACCTTGTTCCGTCGAGTTATCAGCGATAGGATCTGTTTCACCCATACCTTTAGTGCTTAGTTTACTTGCATCAATACCTTGAGATACTAAGTATTCTTTTACAGATTCGGCACGATCGCGAGACAGTTTCATGTTGTAAGCGTCATCTGCTTGGCTATCAGTATGACCGATAATCATCAAATTCATATTCGGTACTTCATTGATTATCTTAGAGGCACGGTCAAGGAATGATTTGTTGGCATCAGGAATAGACGCTGCATCTACTTCGAAGTTAATAACCTGCAAGCTCAAGGCACGCGCTACATCACGTGGATCAGGGTTTTCACCAAGGTTGCTCATCGCGGTGTCGGCAGCAGTTAAGCTGTTGTCAATCTCACTTTGTGCGTCTAATGCACCTTCGGCTTTTACTGTCATCGCAGGCGCTGCTGCTTGCAAATCAGCGACCAGCTTGTCTAAAGTTGCCGCATCAGGTGCATTGACCGTGATGGTATCACCTTTTATGAGCATACTGGCATTCGGTACGTTTTTGACGATAGGCAAGATAGCAGCCAGCTGGGCGGCGGCAGGCATATCTATCGCAAAATTATCATCGACATCGGCACGGCAGTTATTGGCTTCATCACCAAATGCACTGGTCAAAGCATTCATGACATTGGTCTGTAGCGTCTCGTTACCAACGTTCATACGGCAAGCATATAATTCACCGTTCTCACCTGTGGCGATACGCAATGACGCAGGCTCAACATCAGCGGCAACAGCTGTTGCATTACTTTCGGCGGCTTGCTCTTGGGTGATAGCAGGCGTAGCAACGGGCTCAGGATTTTCTTGACAGCCTCTAAGCAATGCCCAAGCCAAAGCGCCTAAAATAATCAGACCAATGATGGGCAGCAGCGCTTTCATAAAACTGCCTTCTGTTTCTTCTTCGCGCTGAAGGGGTGCGGTGCTGACCGTATCAGAAATTCGTGCGCCTGCAGGCGCAGCGGCAATCATACCTGCTGGCAAAACTGCACTCGCCCAAGCAGGAATATGATTTTGGTAGCTAGCCGAGTTATCGTTTAAAAACTGCGGCACAGGTGTCGTCCCTGCCAAGCTCTTTATTTCATGGTACGCAAGTGGTGCTGCCATCGCGATTAAACCGCGAGAAGCAGTAACATCGACATTGTGTTTGCCAGCAAGCTCACGAGCTATTTGGTCACGGTGTGTGCTATCCGTCCATACGCGCTCATGAAATCCCTGATCATCACGAGCGATATTCTCGCTAGAAAAGCGATCATGAGTATCTTTGTCTGCCAAGCGAGCGGCAAAAATAGCATAAAATTGCTCAAGCAAGTTTTTCTTAGCTGGGCTACGGTCATCTCCCAATACTGCGGGGCTTACCGTTCGCGTCAAATGGCTGATAACATCCATAATATAACTCTCCTATTAATACTTATTAGTATCAATCTATATAATTAAAATACTCAAAAATTTTGCTAAGAGATAAGAGCCGTAACCGTTAAAACCATCTTGGCAATATTCAATTTTCATTATTATAAAAGTATTAAGTAAGTGTTAACAATCAACACGTTGTTGTGCAAATGATACGTTAGGTAATGTTTCAGTTGTTACGCGTAACTAGAAAGATGACAAAGTACAAATCCCTAACATATCAATAGTGCTTGCGGTAGAAACAGGACTGCTTATTGAACAACAGAAATTAATATAGTAGATTCACTTTAAAACAAATACAGTGTGACTGGAATGAATTTTTCGTAGTCTCTGTGATAGCAGCAAGCAAGGAAAATTTGTACCAGTCGCACCTATAGTCAGAGCACTTTTAAACCGATACGGTGTTACTCGTCCTAGATTTACTAAGTGTACTATCTACGGTCGGTCGCCTTGTAGCGATTCTAAAATTCGTTGACTATAACTGGCAATGTATTGATTTTATTTTGAACTGACTATAGCAGTAAGACCACCTCATCTGATTGCTTATAACCATCACCTTTAACCATCATTTTTTATAAAAGTATTGAGATGTAATATGACTCATACTACATCTCAAAGGTCGGTCTAATCAGTTTCTTACTTGCGCAGGCTCAGCCACAATAACATTGCTGGCCATATTATCTACTTCAGACAAGGAGATAGGGCCTGATGGTCTACTGTTTGTAGGTGCACGGCTATTGGAGTTATTCGGTAAATTGCTAGGCACATTAGTAAGATTGCCGTTATTGCTACGCACTGGTGTATTGCGGGCTGGTGCGGGCATCATACTATCACCAGTATCGTCATCTGTTGCTTGATACTCTCCAGCACCATTATTGTTTGCATTGTCGGCAAAATTATTACCATCAACGTTACTGTTATAAGCATTGTTTGCAGTGCTGGCATCGGATTTAAACTGAGGATTCTGACCATTCATAGCCGTCATATCACCTGCTCCGTTACTATTATTGGGTAATGGTAATGGTGCTACACTGTCAATCATCAGCGCTGGCGCTAACGTACGTATGTCAGTGACCAAGCGTTGTAGGAGCATATTGTCTGGCGCTTCCAAGGTCACTCGCTCATTTTGTAAATGCAGTCGAGCAAATGGTGTTGATCTCAACATAGTCAAGATATTGGGCAGCACCTCTGCTGGTATACTATTCATACTACTGGCCACGCCTACCTGTATGGTTAACTCGCAAATACTTGCCTGCTCACCGAAACTTGTATTGAGTGCCTGTTGTAGTATGCTTTGCAACGCTTCATCCCCGACCGTTGCGCTACAAGTATATAGACTGCCACTGTCATCTACTCTAACGATGAGCTCAACTGGCGTTAAGACCTGTGCTGCTGGTTCAATGGTAGGCGGAACAACGACTGGGCCGGTGGCCACAGGTTCTACTGGAGTCATGTTAGGCTTAATTAACAGCGCCCATGCCGCAAAGCCTATCGTTACCACTGCCAGTATCAATAAAAATACCCGTACCAATAAATCATTGCGTTGATTACGGGTACGGACTTTCTCTCGCTTCATGCTGCCATTTTCTGCCAAATGATGGTCAGCAGGACTGGTATGCATAACATCCGTAAGATTATTTGAATTGCTATTGCGATGCTTACTTAAATTCACACTAGTATTTGGATGAACACTGCTATTCTCTATGGCAGCTGCTGTCGACGGCGTTATCGCGGTTGCATCAGGGGCACTGACTTTGTCCTTTGGCATATCTGGCACAGCTGCTATAGTAGCATCCGCTCTGACACTCGGTGCACCGGATGGTTGATGGATACTTTGAGAGGCCGTGATAAAAGGTGCTGACCATGTGGGTAAATACTGGCGCAAGGCAGATTGTTCTCTTTGCAAAAACGCAGGCAAAAACTGTCCATTCGCCAGTACTTTTAGCTCACGGTAGGCCAGTGGCGCAGCATTTATAAGTAACTGTACGGTAGCAAGCTCATCGATATGATGTGTGGCGGCAAGTTCTTGCACTAGAGTTTGCCGCATACTTGGGGCTTGCCATAGCTGCTCAAAGAGAGGAGTTTCTGGCACGCTATCAGCAACCACGACTTGATCCGACCTTAGCAGCTGCGAATAAACTTCTGGCAAAGCCAAGCGGGCTACCAAAATCGCATAAAACTGCTCGAGGAGGCAGACATGGGCGACGCTGCTATTATCACCCAACACAGCTGGCGTGACATGTTGTTCTAGTTGCTCAATAATACTCATAACTGACGGCCTCTACCGGCTTTAATGTTTAAATATATAAAAGAAGTAAATCGTTTTTTTATCCGCTTTGCTTAATGCCTATACTTTAAATGTCTGTACTTTAAATGCCTATACTTTATGAGTCGCGCCCTATGAAACGGCTGTGCTGTTGGTAGTTGTTGCTATGCGTCGCTCATATGAACGATTTTATCTTATCTTAAATATATATATAGACTTAAGTTTATTTTTAAGGCGCTGTAGACTGCTTGCTACAAATGCATTTAGCATTAACGTTACGGTCAGTATACGAAGCATTACTTACTCTCTTTTATACACTGTTATATTGTTAATAATAAATGATTATTAAAGCACAGTTCTCTACATAATGGGTTTTTGACTTACCCTGATCGTTGCTGAATCGATGATCAGCAATCATTATGGGCACTGTCATATCACTACTTATTATTGATTGTCTTACCCAGTGGTTATTTAGCCATCGCATTTAGGCGGTTCACCCTGTTGTATATACCACAATCACACACTAGGCTCGGCCTAAGGATTACCCTTTGCTTAACCATACGACCCTTATCATCATTATCACTGTTATTGTCAGCTTGTTGGCTTGGCAAAACAAGACACTATTCAATCGACTCATTTTTTATCCACCCGCGGTAAATAATGGTCAATGGGATCGTTTTGTGACCCATGGTTTTATTCATGCTGACAGTATGCACTTACTGTTTAATATGTTTACTTTGTATTTTTTCGGTCGTGCTATCGAAGGGTTATATCAATCATTTTTATTCGGTTATGGTTTCGTGGTGTTTTATGTGTTGGCTATCATTATCGCGATGATTCCAAGTTATATTAAAAATAAAAACAATGCCAGCTATCTCAGCCTTGGCGCATCAGGCGGTGTATCAGCGGTATTATTTGCCTTTATCTTGCTGGCACCTTGGGAAAAAATCTATTTATTTGCAGTCGTTCCTATCCCAGCGATATTATTTGCTGTCGCTTACGTGGCTTATAGCATCTACGCGGATAAACGCGGTGGCTCGAACATCAATCACATGGCGCATCTGTGGGGCGGCGCGTTTGGCATAATCGCCACTATTATTCTGGAGCCACAAGTGCTCCCGCATTTTTTAAACGCGTTATTATCGCCAAGCCTTTAAAGTATGATTTTTAGAAGTCTGTTTTAAGAAAGAAGCGTCACTTGTTTAAGTGGCTTAAGTAAGTGACGCTCAAATCTAAACCAGTTAAAAAAATTTAACTCCTTTTTAATTTCGTCGCGTTGCTCGGCATGTCGAGCATTTTTATACTTTAAGATTAGACAGTGACTTATGATTATAGATATTATCGGTGATATTCACGGTTATGCAGACAAGCTAGTGGGTCTGCTTACCCAGCTAGGCTATCGCCATAACGGACAATACTTCGTGCCGCCAGCAGGTCATCGGGCATTATTTATCGGTGATTTGATCGACCGTGGGTCGCAGCAGTTGACCACGTTAGAAATTGTTTTTGCCATGCTGGATGCGGATGTTGCCGATGCAGTAATGGGCAATCATGAATACAATGCTTTAGCCTTTGCAACGCTCGACCCTAATAACCCTCAGGAATACTTACGCTCACACAATGAGACACATACGCGCCAACACGAGGCTTTTCTCGCAGAAGTGCCCTTTGGCTCAGAAAGTCATCGCTATTGGCTTGAGCGGTTATATGAAATTCCCTTATGGCTTGAAACTGACTATGCTTGCTTTGTGCATGCTTGTTGGGATGTGGACAGCATGGCGGTATTAGCACCCTTATTGACTGCTGATAACTGCTTAACGCCTAAAGGACTTATCGTAACTGCCCAAGAGCATAGCGAGAATTTTGAAGCATTAGAGAGAGTATTAAAAGGTGTAGAGACACCGCTACCTGATGGCATGGTGATGGTTGATAAAGAAGGTACCGAGCGCACACGAGTGCGGGTACGTTGGTGGCTTGAAGGTCTTAACGAGCGTACGCTATATGAAGTTGCACGTGCCCCCTCCTCCGCATTGGCACAAATTCCAGCAGATGCTTTGGCAGAAAATATCAATTTTGCACTCAAAACCGATAAACCCGTATTCGTCGGTCATTATTGGCTAACTGGGACACCTGAACCATTGAGTCCACAAGTTGCTTGTACTGATTATTCGGCAGCGGTAGATAGTGGTTATCTAACAGGCTATCAGCTCGATACCGAGCAGCCTTTGCCACTCAAAGCCAGCAATTTTGTGCAATATCGCCATGACGAAGACCCAGTGATACAGTCATAATCGAAATACCATTTCACTCGCTTTAGCATTAATCGGTAAACTTGGCTTTACGAAGGCGGCAAAACTTTTGTATGATGGTCGTTTTGAGGATATCAAAGCATGAGTACCCAATCAGCTAGTGTTAACTCTGTTGAGCAAAAAAGTCCAATCGCCTCTCCTGCTGGTCAGCCAAAAGTTGGCATTATCATGGGCTCGCAGTCTGATTGGGCAACCATGAGCGCTGCTGCGCAACTGCTTGCAGATTTTGATATCGCTTTTGATTGTGAAGTGGTATCAGCACACCGTACGCCTGACCGATTATTTGACTATGCCAAAAATGCTAAAGGTAATGGCTTACAAGTTATTATCGCTGGGGCTGGTGGTGCTGCTCACTTGCCGGGTATGTGTGCCAGTCAAACGCCGCTACCAGTATTTGGTGTCCCTGTAAAATCCTCGATGCTCAGTGGTTGGGACAGCTTATTGTCTATCGTACAAATGCCAAAAGGTGTTGCGGTTGGTACTTTAGCAATTGGGGCGGCAGGCGCTTATAATGCAGCATTGCTGGCGATTCAAGTCTTGGCCTTGCATGACGACGCAATCGCTACTAAGCTGGATACTCTACGCCAAACACAAACCGAAACCATCCTTGCCAGCCCAACACCGGGCATTATCAACAGTTAAAAAATACAACTGAGCTAATGATAGTTTCTAAAAAAATACGAAGACCCATTATCTGATTATAAATGTTCTAAACTTGATATTTATGCTTAGATGAGTTCTACTAAATACAAGGTGCATACAGTGCACCTTTTCCTATTTTAATAGATTAGATTTCAGATCTAAATAGGGTCTGTTGAACATTCAAATGTGGCACTGGCAGTGGTTATTTTTTAGACAATACGCAGTGAAATTTTTGACGCCTAGTCATTCTAGGTTAGACAATTTCGCCATGTATTGGCAATAAATAGCCCTGCCCTGAAAGGCTGATGCTAAAATCACCCCAAACGTTGTTGTAAACCTAGCTAAGGTCTCGACATTATCGTCGGTTTACGCCTGATTTGATAAAACGTTTGGTGCAATTTTAGCGATCAGCAGTCCTAATATTTGAATGTTCAACAGACCCTAAACCGAATACCCTTTATTCATTTTCAATTCAAAGAGCCTGCCATGACCACAGCGAACGCTTATCCTGTTACCCAAACCATTCGTACTATCGGTATTTTAGGCGGTGGTCAGCTTGGCATGATGCTTGCCGAAGCGGCCATGCCTCTAGGCTATCAGTGTGTGTTTTTAGAAGACAACGCTGAATGCCCTGCCAGCCTTTACGGGCGCGTCTTTCATAGCGAGCAATTAGAAGCCTTTATTGCCGCAGCCGATGTATTTACATTGGAGTTTGAAAACACACCGACGGCGACGGTTGAACAACTGGCCAATTTATCAACATCTGGTAGCAAGCAAGGTATGTTTCCGCCACCGATTGCCCTTGATATCGCCCAAGATCGCTTAAAAGAAAAGCAAATGTTTAATGCCCTTGATATCGCCACCGTCCCTTTTAAAGCAGTCAACTCGGAAGCCGAGCTACAGCAAGCTTGCAGTGAGCTTGGAATGCCCATCGTCCTCAAGACCAGCCGCGGCGGTTATGATGGCAAAGGTCAATTTGTCATTAAGCAAGACAGTGATATCAAAGCGGCCTGGCAAGACCTCAAAGACGCTGTCAGTGGTAAAGGTGAGCTGACGCCAACGCCCGCGCCATTGATTGCAGAAGGTTTTATTCATTTTAGCCGTGAAGTCTCTATTATCGCGGCACGAGGACAGAACGGTCAGGTACGCTGTTATGATTTGGTTGAAAACCATCATCATCATGGTGTTTTGGCCAAGACCCAAGCACCTGCGGTTGGGACTAGCCATTTATTTAAGCAAGCGACCGATGCGATTACCACGGTCATGAATCATTTGGGTTATGTGGGCGTGATGGCGCTTGAGCTGTTCGTCACCAAAGACGCGCGTGGCAATGACGCTGTACTCGCCAATGAGATTGCACCGCGTGTACACAATTCTGGACACTGGAGTATTGAAGGCGCTGTTACCAGTCAATTTGAAAACCATATCCGTGCCGTGGTCAATTTACCACTCGGCGATACAGATAATGTTCATCCAGCGATTATGCTTAACGTCTTAGGGCAATATCCTGATATCAGCGCCGTGCTAGCTATCGATGGCGCGCATTATCATAGTTATCATAAGGCTGAACGTGAGGATCGAAAAATTGCACACATCACATTGATGCCCAATGATGTTACCGATTTAGAGCCTGCCTTAGCCAAGCTCGTCGCGGTACTTCCCAATAAAGTTGGTCTTGATAAAAAATTAGCCTCTGGTGTCATCGATAATCAGCCAGAAGTGACAGATCATTCGGCGGTTATAGCAGCTGATAAAACGTCTAAAGACAGTAACGACAAGGTTAAAAATGATAACGCTATTAAAGACAGCCAAACCAAGCCAGTTATAGAGGCTAAATCAAAAACAGAGAAGGCTAAAAAATAATGCAAATTTGGGTGGATGCTGATTCGGTGCCATTAATTGCCAAAGATTTGATTATCAAAACGGCTGAACGGACGCAGACAATGGCTATTTTTGTCGCCAATCAGCCAATTAAGCTGCGTAAGTCTCCGTTGCTCATCATGACGGTAGTGCCATCAGGTTTTGATAAAGCGGATGACTATATCGTAGAACAAATACAGCCAGGTGATCTTGCGATTACCAGTGATATTCCTTTGGCCAACGATATTTTGGACAAAGGTGGCATGGTACTGACCACACGCGGCATGGTCTATGACAAAAACAATATCAAGCAAAAGCTCAATATGCGCGATTTTATGGATACCATGCGCGGTACTGGCGTGCTAGAGCTACAAGAGATGAGCGGACAAAAACCATACGGTGACCGTGATAAAAAAGCCTTTGCCGATGGTCTAAATCGTTTAGTACGTTAATTTTTAATAATGCTATTTCCCTTCCACTCACTCTAAACCTCTCATAGCCTGTGCTCTTTGCAAACCGTATACAATCATAACCAAACACTATGCAATCGGCACGCTTCATAACGAAGTGTGCCAACCATTCTTGTTACGCTACATTCAGTTTTTACAACAACAGTAACGTACATAAGAATAGGAATGACTATGAAAATTTTAGTAATTGGCGCAAGCGGTCGAGTAGGAACAGATTTGGTCAAGCAATTATTGGCTGATAATCACCAAGTGGTAGGCACGACCCGTCAACAAGAAAAATTGTTCAATGATGACAATTATAGCCAGTTGGATTTAGACATTACGGCTCAAAAAGACGCGATTCAGAAGCAAATCGATCAAGATATCGATGCGGTTTATTTTGTGGCTGGTTCTGGTGGTAAAGATATCTTAGAAGTCGATTTACATGGTGCGATCAAAACCATGCAAGCGGTACAGGATAAAGGTATCAAACGCTACATCATGCTTAGCACCGTGTTCTCATTAGACACCAAAAAATGGGACGAATTAGGACTTGGCGACTTAAAAGGCTATTACATCTCTAAGCACTATGCCGATCAGTGGTTGGTAAATAACAGCAGCCTTGACTATACTATCGTACAAGCAGCGGCGCTAAAAGAACGCGAAGCGACTGGTAAAATCATCGTCAATGACAATAACTCTGGTGAAAACTCGATTGCAGATGTTGCCGCTACTTTAGTGGCTGTATTAAACGCGAGCAATACAACCAAGAAAGTATTTGGCATGCATAACGGTGAGACAGCAATCGATGAAGCTGTAGCCAGTGTATAAGCTTATTTGATAACGGCTTATAGGAATCTAACGAGATTAGATTTTTAAAAAGCTTAAAAGAAGGGTCACTTATTTATTGGCGAGCGTTCAAACAGCCAATCGATAAGTGACCCTTCTGCTTTGTACGGTATTCAAAATCAGTAAGGAAAGTAATTATTTAAACTGGGTACGCCTAACACTCTATCTCATTGATACATATAGTCAGAGCACTTTTAAACCGCTACGGTGTTACCCGTCCTAGATGTACGCAGTGTACTATCTGCGGTCGGTCGCCTTGTAGCGATTCTAACATTCCTTGACTATACAGTGTCGGCTATATTACGCCAAACCACTCGGAAACGGAATGACGTCCTCTAAGCTATTCACCCCTGTTATCACCATGAGCAATCTATCGATACCGACGGCGATACCGCTACAGGGTATCAAGTCATCGGATGCTGCCAATAGGTGCTCATCGATTGGCATGACTGGCAGGTTATGACGCTGACGCAATTGATTGTCTTGCTCAAAGCGTGCCCTTAACGCCTGCCCATCTGCCAGCTCGTCATAAGCATTGGCAATCTCAATACCATTGATATATAACTCAAAGCGCTTAGCCACCTTATTACCGTCTTTATCTAAAGCCGTTTTTGCTAATGCTGCCGTTGCTGGCGGATATTCTATAATCAAAGTCGGTAAATCGTGACCCAAGTTTGGCTCGACTGCATGGCTGAACAATAGGTCCAACCAACTTTGACGAATATTTTCTTCACTATTGGTTGCGCTGCTTTCTACACTATTAAAATCAAAACTGGTCAACCCTTTATCCTCTGCCACTGCTTGTAGGGTAGCTAGACTAGCCGTCAGCGGATGTATGCCGACGAAGTCCATAAAGGCATCCACATAGCGGTAATGGTTCATCACAATCGGATAGCCATAGAGCGCTTCTAGTAGTTCGCCAAGCTCAGCCGCCATATCGGCTAAGCTATAATGTGGCTGATACCATTCCAGCATAGTGAATTCAATATTGTGACGTACGCCTATCTCATTATCTCGAAAAACGGGACAAATCTGATAAATAGGCACTTGCCAGCTTGCCAGTAAACGCTTCATGGCAAATTCAGGCGACGTATGCAGGTAATAAGTATAAGGTCGATCTTGATAAGTAACTTGCGCAGCGACGGACTGCAAAAAAGTATCTGTATTGCCAGCTTGCGACAGTAGCGGTGTTTGCACTTCTAGTACTTGCCGCTTATCAAAAAACTGACGAATATCCTGCATGAATTGCGCACGCTGCTGCGCCATACCTAGCGTCATGGTTGGTGCGTAACTGGGCTTAGCATTTGGCTTAGCATCCGGCTTAACAGAAGAACTGATTGATTGATTCATGACTATTTACTGTGGCTAATGGATTATAAAAGTAAGTTTGTAAACTGAGGGTTAACTTTAAAACTGCCATTCACGGCGCAAATGATAATCACGGCGCAGTTGATCAAAATCAGCGCCATTAACTTGTCCATCAACTGCCTGACTCCGCAGAGAAGCATCATCTTGCATAATGTCATAAAACTTAATCAATCTATCTGGATGCGCCCTCAACTCAGACCATAAAAACATATTTAGTGGCAGCAGTTTTTGCATAGACTGCACAGGTACGACCGCCAGTTTTTCACATAATGCATCATAAATAATTTGCGTGCCGCGCAGCTTCCCTTCTACGGTATAGCCAGCGATGTGTGGCGTGGCGATAGCCAATTTGGCCAACAAGCCTTCAGAAATCTCTGGCTCGTGCTCAAACACATCAAGCACCACTTGCCGCTCGTTACGCTCAATATCTGCTTCTAAATCACTCACATTAATAACAGGTCCACGCGCGCTATTAATGAGCATGGTATGCGGCGACATCATTGCTAGAGCCTCTGCATTGATTAAATGACGCGTTGGATAATCACTGCCATTACTGCTTTGAACACTTTGTCCATCCGCAGCCTTTTTATCCGTACTTTTTTTGTCCGTGAGTGGCACATGTAAACTGACAACGTCGCTTTGGCTAAGCACTTGCTCAAAACTGGCGTTATTAATATCTGAAGGGTGTAATAACGGGTCATAGCCCAGTACTTGCCAGCCCAAAGCAGTCGCATACTGAGCGAGCGTACTGCCAATGTTGCCAAGCCCAATGATGCCCAAGGTTAATGGTGGCATTGATGATGTCATTAATAGCGTCGTTGATGGCTGCCAATACTGTGGACGCAGCGTTAAGATAGCCGTCAGTACATATTGGGCGACCGAATGTTTGCTACAGCCAGCAGCATTGGCAAAAGTGATATTGCGTGCAGCCAAATAATCTTGATCAACATGATCGGTACCGATCGTTGCAGAGCCAACAAACTCAACACTTTCATTATCAGCCAGTAATGCTTTATTTACTGACGTTACAGAGCGTATTAACAATATAGTTGGCTGTAATTCGGCAAGCAATTGCGCATTGATATCGCGTCCAGCCACTTTGATAATATTTACCGTCTGCTCAGTCGCCTGACCAAGCATAGTGGCAGTAAAAAACTCATCAAGGCTGGCGATATTACTATCCGCCAAAATAGTGATTTCTGTTGCTGTATCCGTCATCGCGTTAAGCCTTATTAAATATCTTTATCGATCAGTATTTTACTCTTTATGACTCAGCTGCTTTCACTTTGCTCATCAACCGCTGATTGTGTGTTTTTATCGCTCAACATGATTTCTTGTGGGGCGAATATTTCATTTTTGTGTTGCGATATCCACTCACGCCATACCGCAAGACCGATAGCCAATACCACAGGACCGATGAACAGACCAACGAAACCAAAAGCTGTTAACCCGCCCAAGACCCCGATAAAAATAATGATGAAAGGAATCTTGGTGGCACCGCTAATCACGATAGGACGGATAAGGTTGTCGACCCAGCTGATGACCAACACGCCCCACAATGCCAAACCAATACCTTCTACCGTATGACCCTGACTTAACAACCAAATCGACACCCCGCCCCACACAAATGGCGTACCAAACGGGATTAAGGCAATGATGAAAGTGATAATTGTCAGTAAAATAGGACTTGGCGCACCAGAGAAATAATAACCAATACCAGCAAGTATCGCCTGTGCCAATGCGGTCAGCCCAATGCCATATACTACAGCGCGAGTGGTCGTACCCACAGAGTCAATATAACCATCGATACGATTGCCAATGATGTTACGTAAGGCTTGACGGATTTGGCGAATCAAGCTTGTGCCATCACGATAAAAGAAGAACAGGGTCATCAGCGCCATACCAAGCTTGGCAAGACTACTGAACACCACATCAAAGGCGATTTTGCCATAATATAAATGGGACTGCACCCAAATACGAAACGCTTCTAGCGTCCCTTCAGGGTTTTTATTGATGCGCCACAGCACATCTTTGACTTGTTGACCGATAATCGGTAAATCTTTGACAGAATCAGGCACGTCCAAATAACCTACTTTAATACGATAGATTAAGTTGCTGATGATACTTAAGGCTTCCTGCTGCAAAATAAAGATACCGACCACGAGCGGCACACCGATCATAAGAGAGATGTTCACGGTCATGATAGCGGCGCTAACGTTTGAGCTGAACTTTACGCGTTGGTGAAAAAAGTTATAAATAGGAAAAGTAACGTACGCTAAAATCGCCGCCCATAGTGCCGGTACAATAAAAAACTGTACCACTTGAAAACATAATATAAACAGCACAACCAATAAAGTAATGGCCAATAAGCGCTGAATAATAAATTCTTTTGTCCAGTTTTCTATCATAGTGTATAAACCAAAAGCGGACAGCAAAACCTCATACGGCATTGCTGCAAAGTTTATAAATAGGTGAACAGCAATCTACGGACAATTTCCGTAGAGGGTATCCATTAACGAGGGTAGTTGGCTATAAATATACAGGTCAATATTGGCTACAAGTAAGCTTGCCTCACGTCAACCGTAACACAGTTGATGTCAATAATGTCTTAGAAAATAGCACAAGAAGCAGACTACCTACCGACAGGTATTATGCAACAAAGTAGGTCAAATAAATAACCCTATGTTGTAATCTTTCCTTACAATTTTTTTGGGCTAACTTCACTGGACCGTTACGTTGTTAACCAAACCATCATACATAGAATGAATGCCGAAAAACAATAACCATTGAGTACTATTTGCTGTCACTTTATGAGTCACTATCTAATAAGGTAAATCACTGGCGCGTTCTATTAGTATCAACAATTGATGTTATACTAGAATAATTGTTTTGAAATTTTAAGTGCCGCTACTTCAATTTGACCTTATTTATTTTCGTCATTATTAGAGCGCATCCTTTATCATAACCCTTCTTTATTCTTCCTCTCTAAACGCTATTAATGTCTAGCTTTTTAGAGTAGTGCAGCATAATTTGGGTCTGCTATATAAGCATTACATTGATGCTTATACAAGCGTTGTACGCATCATGCGAGTTCGATATACGAACTCACGGTTAAAAACAATGTAAAAAAAACCATGACTGACGCGCAATGCTTTGATGTAATTTCGGATTAATTTTTATTTTAAACCAATACTGATCCACCAAATTTTAAATACTATATTCATAGGAACAATAACAATGTCAAAAGACAATGATAACCCTAACCTTACTGCCTCAAATGAGGCGAGTAAGACCACTAAAACCCAAGACAGTGTTACTTTTGCTTTAGCCCAATCACACTTTTTGGTCGGTGATATTACCGCCAATGCAGCAAAAATGCGCACGCTGGCACTAGAAGCTCGCGAGCAAGGTGCTGATGTGATTGTCTTTCCAGAGCTCGCACTATTAGGCTATCCACCCCAAGACTTACTGCTGCGCCCAAGCTTGTCAGGTCGCATCAAAAGCGCTTTATCTAGCTTAAGTGATATCGATGACATAGTCATGATCGTTGGCTATCCGCACGTCGATCACCATGGCACGTTCAACTCAGCAGCCATCCTGCATAATGGGCATCAAAAAGGCTTTTATCATAAGCAAATATTGCCAAACTATGGCGTGTTCGATGAGCGTCGTTACTTTGACAAAGGTCGCAATCAAGTCCTATTTGATTATAAAGGCATTACTATTGGTCTGCTCATCTGTGAAGACTTATGGGAAAAAGGCCCTATTTCTGACCTCAAAAAGCAAGGCGCAGATCTAGTAATCAGCTTAAATGCCTCACCTTTCGAAATTGAAAAACAAGACAATCGTAAAACCATGCTGACCAAACGCAGCCGTGAAAATGGCCTCCCCATCATCTATGTCAATGCTGTTGGCGGTCAAGATGACTTGGTCTTTGACGGTGGCTCTATGGCAGTTCAAGCTGATGGCAGCGTTGCCCACGAAGCGCCACGCTTTATGAACCAATTGCTACTCGCGACTTTAGATGTCAAAACTGCCAAATTCAATGCACAGTCTAAAGCACCTTTGACCCTCAGCCGCGAATCAGAGATGTATCAAGCACTGGTGGTTGGCTTGCGTGATTATGTCAACCTTTCAGGATTCTCTGGCATTATCGTCGGTTTATCAGGTGGTATTGATTCGGCATTAACACTTTGTATCGCAGTCGATGCCTTGGGTGCGGATAAAGTTTATGCGGTCATGATGCCCTATGAATATACGTCACCAATCAGCTTAGAAGACGCACAAGCACAAGCCCGTCGTCTAAATGTTTCTTATACGGTTTGTCCAATTTTTGATGCGGTCGAAGGCATTCGTCATACACTTGCCCCGCTATTTAATAAATCACCTGCGGACACCACTGAAGAAAATATCCAAGCACGTGCGCGCGGTGTTGTATTGATGGCACTGTCCAATAAATTTGGACATTTGGTCATCACGACTGGCAACAAATCAGAGCTGGCAGTTGGTTATTCAACCTTATATGGTGATATGGCAGGTGGCTTCGATGTGCTAAAAGATGTTTATAAATCACAGGTTTATAAACTGGCCAGCTATCGCAACCGCCTAGAAGACACGCCTGTGATTCCTGAGCGTGTGATTACCCGTCCCCCATCAGCCGAGCTACGCCCTGACCAAAAAGATCAGGACAGCTTACCTGACTATGACATCTTAGACGGCATCCTGATGTCTTATATCGATGAAGACATGGGCTATCAAGATATCGTAGATAAAGGGTTCGATGCTGACTTGGTCGCCAAGGTTATCCAAATGGTCGACAATAACGAATTTAAACGCTGTCAGGCACCAATTGGCACGAAGATCAGCCATAAAGCCTTTGGTCGTGAGCGTCGTTATCCATTGGTGAATAAATGGTCGATAAAAGGCTAGGTTGCAACCATTGTCTGACTACTACCGTAAAGAAGTCAGACAATGACAACCTCCTTGTTCAAAAATCAATCTTTAATTATTAGCTGGGTGCTTGCCCAGCTTTTTTAGTTTCTGACTAGAATGTGTTGAACATTCACAAATAAGCTTTTCGCGTCCACAAATTAAACCCTTTATTTTTAACCTAACTACCCTACCTATTTCTATCCGAGTATCTCATGAGCTTGCTAACTGCTGGTGTGTTTATCTTTTTATTAATTGCGCTCAGCGCCCTTGTCTCCAGCTCCGAGCTAGCACTAGCCTCCGCCCGAAAAATCAAACTACAAGTGATGGCCAAAGAAGGCGAAGTGCGCGCGCTTGATGTTCTCAATATGCAAGAGCATCCTGGCAGTTTTATTACTGTGGTACAGATCGCGCTCAATGCGGTGGCCATTTTGGCAGGTGTTATCGGCGAATCAGCCATCAGTCCTTATTTAGAGCGTCTATTCGGTCATGAAGCGCTCGCCTCTGTTGTGTCATTTATCATCATCACCAGTGTTTTTGTGCTGTTTGCCGACTTGATGCCCAAACGTCTCGCCATGTCCAACTCTGAACCGATTGCCATCAAAGTTGTGCGGCCGATGATTTTTTTAATTTTTATATTAAAACCGATTATTTGGGTTTTTGATGGTGCAGCAAACCTGATTTTTAACTTATTGGGTATATCGACTGTCCGTCAAGATGAGATGACGTCAGAGGATATCTACGCAGTGATGGATGCTGGTGCAGAAGCTGGGGTGATTAAGCATCAAGAGCATCATTTGATCGAAAATATCTTTGAGATGCAAGAGCGCACGGTGACCTCAGTGATGAATCCACGCGAACACATCGTTTATTTTGATACCAAGGTCAGTACGGAGCAAGTGGTTGAGGTCATGATCAAACAGCCACATAGTAAATTTTTGGTCTGCCATGACGATGATCTAGAGCATATCATTGGCTATGTGGAGTCACGCAGTTTTTTAGCGTTGGTGCTTAACCAACAAGAGGTCAGCTTAACAAACAAAGCCTTATTAAAACCGGCGCTGTTTGTGCCTGATACTTTATCTTTGTTTGAAGTGTTAGAGATGTTTAAATCAACCGGTGCTGACTTTGCCGTTATCATTAACGAGTATGCGCTGGTCGTTGGAGTGATTACCTTAAAAGACGTCATGAGTATTGTCATGGGCGAGCTGGTCACTTTAGAAGATCAGCCCATTGTTCAGCGTACTGATAACTCTTGGCTCATTGACGGCATGACCCCAATCGAAGATGTGATTCGCTCACTTGGTATCGTCAATCTACCGCACAGCCAGAACTACGAAACGATCAGTGGTTTTATGGTCTATATGCTACGCAAAATCCCGAAGAAAACTGACAGCATTGAATATGCCAACTACCGCTTTGAAATTCTTGCGACTAATAACCTCAAAATTAACCAGCTACTAGTGACTAAGCTCGAAGAAGTAGCTTAATCGACTCAACATGCACTAACCTCTACTACCAAATATGGCGGTGCCGACTCGCACCATGGTCGAGCCATTGGCAATCGCCTCTGCCATATCATCACTCATGCCCATACTAAGCGTATCCCAGCCAGTTAATTCTGGATGGTCACGCTTGATGGCTTCAAATAATTGCTTGGTGCGGCTAAAAGCATCAGTGTTGGTTTTAGCAGGGATAATCATCAGTCCACGCAATTGCAGACGCTCATAACCTTTCATTGTGGTTATCAATTCCGGTAACTGCGCTGGCAAACACCCTGACTTGCTGTCTTCATTATCAATATTGAGTTGGATCAGAACGTTCAATGGCGGCAACTCGCTTGGACGTTGCTCATTCAGACGCTTCGCAATGATGTCGCGCTCAACCGTTTGTACCCAATCAAAATGCTCGGCAATATCACGCGTCTTATTACGTTGAATACTACCAATATAATGCCAAATAATAGACTCGCCTATTGCTTGAGATTTTAGGGTACTGATTTTTTCGATAGCTTCTTGCAGATAATTTTCCCCAAAGTGGCGTTGTCCTTGCTCAGCTAAAGTAGCAATCATCTCGGCAGGCTTGGTCTTAGAAACCGCAAGTAAAATAACCTCGTCTGGTGCGGTATCTTTGGCTTGTTCACCTGCCTGCGTCACTTGTCGTGTGACCTGTTGCCAGTTATCAATAAGGCTTAATTTATCAAAATTATTTTCAGTATCTTTCATATACAGCTCACAAGAATAAATGGTTCGATTATTTGTTTTGATTTTTATTAGGACTTCCATAAAAATCTTGCCATGAGCAAAATTTACACAATAAATAAATGACTGTCTAATTTTACATTTTCTTAGCCTAGTAGATGGTTAAATGCCAAGAGTCTTGTTATGATATTGTTACATGGTTTAACATATACTGCTAAAAATAATAGTAATAGTAACAACCATAGCCCAGCTCATCGCTAAATAACTGATCTAGCAGAGGATGATTGGTAAGGTTATCGTTTACAGCCTGCTGCTATGCTCTTTTCGTCTTACCCTTATTCATTGATAGGAATGCCTGATTATGGCTGAAAAAAACAATCTAAGCATCGAAGATCTGCTGCGCTTTACGGTCAAACATAAGGCATCAGATCTACATATTTCAGCCGGTATGCCAGCGATGATTCGGGTCGACGGTGAGATGACACGCATCAATATGCCAACGATGACGCATCAAGTCGTGCATCAGCTGATTTATGACATCATGAATGATAAGCAGCGTGCTGACTTTGAAGAGTTTTATGAGACGGATTTTTCTTTCGAGATTCCCAACTTAGCGCGTTTTCGGGTCAACGCTTTCAACCAAAATCGCGGTGCAGGCGCTGTCTTTCGTACCATTCCTTCCAAAGTACTGACTATGGAAGACTTGGGTATGGGCGAAGTATTCAAGCGTGTGTCAGATCTCAAACGTGGGGTCGTCCTAGTAACAGGTCCGACAGGCTCAGGAAAATCAACCACGCTCGCTGCTATGATTGATTATATCAACGAAACCCGTAAAGAGCATATTTTAACCATCGAAGACCCGATTGAATTTGTCCACGAATCTAAAAAAAGTCTGGTTAACCAACGTGAAGTACACCGTGATACCTTAGGTTTCGAGCCAGCGCTACGTTCAGCATTGCGTGAAGATCCTGATATTATCCTTGTTGGTGAGCTACGTGACCTTGAGACCATTCGTCTGGCCTTGACTGCTGCTGAGACCGGTCACTTAGTTTTTGGCACCCTACACACAAGCTCAGCGGCTAAGACCATTGACCGCGTGATCGATGTATTTCCTGCAGCGGAAAAAGATATGATTCGTGCCATGCTGTCGGAGTCGCTACAAGCGGTCATCTCACAGACTCTATTGCGTCGTCAAACTGGCGGACGAATTGCCGCGCATGAGATTATGCTGGGTACGCCAGCGATTCGTAACTTGATTCGTGAGAATAAAATTGCCCAAATGTACTCCGCTATCCAAACAGGTGCCGGTGATGGCATGATTACTCTAGATCAAACGCTTAAAAATCTTGTGACAAAGGGCACGATCAGCAAAGACGTTGCTCGTCCTTATGCCAAGCAGCCTGATGCATTTTTATAGCAGTGCTGATCTGATCAGAGCTACTAACTACTACTAATAGCCAGTGACTTTTTTATATACCTTTTTATACACTTTATTTATTTTTAATAGTCATGATTATTGATCTTTAAAAATGGACTTTAGACAATTTTTAATCGATTTACACCGAATGTAGGTAAGATATGGATATTGATAAACTGTTACAGTTAATGATCAATAAAAACGGCTCCGACCTTTTTATTACCGCTGATGTAGCGCCTTCCATGAAAATAAATGGGAAAATTCTACCCGTTGGTAAGACGCCCCTGAGCGCTGAGCAAACCATGCTATTGGTCAAAGGGGTAATGACGCCAAGCCAACAAAAAGAGTTTAAAGAGACGAATGAATGTCAATTCGCCATTACTGATGAAGCACAGCAAGCACGCTTTCGAGTCAGTGCCTTTGTACAGCGCGATATGGCGGGCATGATTTTACGGAAAATTGAGAATAAGATTCCAACCGTTGAAGAACTACGATTGCCGCCAGCATTGAAGGAGCTGGCCATGAAAAAACGCGGTATTATTCTATTAGTTGGCGCAACCGGCACCGGTAAATCAACCACTCTGGCTTCCATGATCGGTCATCGCAACCAAAACTCTCATGGTCATATTATTACCATCGAAGACCCGATTGAATTTGTTCATAAACACCGTGGTTGTATCATTACTCAGCGTGAAGTTGGTATCGATACCCACTCTTTTGAGGCGGGTCTAAAAAACACCTTGCGCCAAGCACCAGACGTTATTTTGATTGGTGAAATTCGTAACCGTGAAGTCATGAGTTATGCGATCCAATATGCAGAGACTGGTCATTTGGTATTCGCCACCTTGCACGCCAACAATGCCAACCAAGCAATTGACCGTATTATTCACTTTTTTGAAACCAGTCGCCACAATCAGTTATTTATGGATTTGTCGCTTAACTTACAGGCCATTATCGCGCAGCAATTGATTCCAACCCCAGACGGTAAAGGTCGGCGGGCAGCCATTGAGATTTTGTTAAACTCGCAGCTGATCAGTGACTATATCCGTAAAGGCGAAGTCCACGAAATCAAAGATGTCATGACGCGCTCCCGTGATAGCGGTATGCAAACCTTTGACCAAGCGCTCTTTGATCTATACGAACAAGGTGAAATCACTTATAAAGAAGCCATTCTGCACGCTGACTCTCCTAATGACTTACGTCTCAAAATTAAACTGAGCAGTAAAAATGGTACAGCTAATCTAGACGAAGGTGCTGATAGCTTATCGTTGGATGTCAGCTAATCTGTAGCAAGTAAGCAAGTCACACAATAAAAACAGCCCTCATTATTGAGGGCTGTTTTTATTGTGTGACCACTGCTGTCTGCAAAAACAAATACTTTTAAGGCTATTATTTTGCGCTGTCACGACATTCTTGATTGTTACAAATGCCGTATAACACTAGAGAATGACCCGATAGCTTAAAGCCATGCTCGGCGGCTACCTTGAGTTGTTGTTCTTCGATAATCTCGTTATGGAATTCGATAATCTTGCCGCAAACATCACAAACCAGATGATCATGATGCTCTGCCTGAGTGATCTCAAACACAGATAGATTGTTCTCAAAGTTATGGCGCTCAACAATACCTGCTTGTTCAAACTGCGTCAGTACTCGGTAGACGGTCGCCAGTCCCACATCTTCACCTTGTTCAATCAGTGCTTTGTACACCTCTTCTGCACTCATATGATGAAGCTCTGCGCACTCAAGCAACTCTAAAATTTTGATACGCGGTAACGTTACCTTTAATCCTGCTTTACGTAAATCTTGATTGGTAAAAGAAGCCATAATATCCCTTCTGACTGTTAAGTCTTAGCAAATAAAAACTAAAAAATATGAGGTAAATAATCGCCAGTGATTATTATTAATTAAATACTAAAGATCCAAATCTCAGTAGCCCAGCTTGTCTTGCATAAATTTTTAGCGTGGTTAAGGTATATAGATCTCACCGCAAGTCTATGAATTTAAAATATAAATAATCCAATGCCTTAGGTAGTGTTTGGTAAATAATGTCGTAAGTGGTAGGCAATTGCAAGTAAATGACGTATCATTTGTCCAAGATTGTCGGCAAGACCAGCACCAACACCCCTTGACCGTACCTAATCCATTTTTTATGAGTCATCTTACCATGATAAAGACATTAAATTTTCGTCCGTTAAGCCGTGCAAGTACATTACGCAAGATTGTCATGACCGGTATGCTTAGTGCCTCGGTTGTGATGTCTGGCTGCTCATTACTGAGTGTTTATAAAATTGATTTGCCTCAAGGGACAGCTATTACCCAAGTGCAAGCTCAAAAATTGCAAGTGGGCATGAATCAAAACCAAGTCCTCTATATTTTGGGTAGCCCAGCGATTAAAGACACGCTGGAGCCTAAACGTTGGGACTATATTTATGATTATAAAGCAGGCACAGAAGGCAGCCGTAAAGGCATCGCTGATGTCAAAAATGCCAGCCAGCATTTGGTTATTTACTTTGATGACAACGGCTTAGTCAGTCGCATCGAAGGCATTGAAACCCTTCCTGCTCAATAAATCTGATTATAAATTTATGCTTAATGATTGTTAGGGCGTGTCTTCGTTTCAAAATAGCAAACTTAATAACGCTTAAGCTAAATAACAGTCCGGCTAAACCGTTAACTTCGAGACTTAGTTTTGCGCTGAGACATAGGATCAGCGCTTAAGCTGCGATAGACTTCTATTCGGTCGAACGGCTGCAATGGATAACTGAGCGGCTGCTTTTGGGCATATATACCTACATGCCAACGCTTAGCCGCTGGTGTTATCACTTGTTCCACTTCCTCACACCACCTTGCTAATGCTGGAAATTGTATCAACCAGCCTGCTTGCGCGAGTGCCTCGTATAAAGTAGTCCCTTCAGCGACTGATAACGTCAAATAATGCTGACGCTGTGCCTCTTCAGCATACGCCAGATAGACCGTCATTAGCTTACCCACTGTATCACCCAACCTATCAACGCCAATAATAGCGCCACTGGTACAACCAAACGTATCGCTATCCGCCATAAGTTATAGAACGCTTCATTGCCAAAGTTTAGAGACTTGCGCAAATGACTGATTTTCATCTGCCAACCGGCGAAGATGGACAACAACAATACCGCGATACTACTGATAATAACCAGTATACCTACCAGCCATATAGTGGGTATGGCGATGACTAGTACCAGTGCTACCACAAAAGTGATCACCAAGCTGACCAACAGCCCAAACTTATGCGCTAACTGCTGTACGCTATAATGTAGCAAATAGCTGGCCACAAACAACACCCCTAGCCAATATACCAGCTGTCCAATCGGTGGTAATGCCATACCACTGATAAATAGTGCCACAATCCCAACCAACAATTGCACTATCCAGACGGGCAATACCAATTTGCTCGCACGATATTCTTGATTGGCACGAGTGCGTGCTGGTTTTTGTGCATTAATATTATTCACATCTATCGCTGTGACGACTTGCTTGGTTGATAAATGTTGACCGAACCAATATAGTCCTGTACCCGCCCCCACACTGACCAACGCTAAAGCAACCGCGCGCGCCCATTCACTCAAGCTGATACCAGTCATCGCAAAATCAATATTTGGCAAACCATTTGCGACGCCTAGCACCAAACCTACTAGCATTAAACCTAAACCAATCGGTAAAGGCGTAACACCGAGTAAGCTTAATAAGATAGCAATGACCATCAATCCCGCAGCGATCGCAAAGCTGGGAACGTCAGGTGCACTATTAAGGTCAGTAAGTGCCGATACAATACCAGTACTAGCACCTGATATAACTAGCGCAGCAATAACAATCGAAACCAGCGCTGCCAACCAACCAAAGCTGCGCCATAATGGACTGGCATCAGCCTCACGAGTGAGTTTCTGCATACCTGCGAACGGCGCATCGACACTACGATAGGCGAGCGCAATCTCGGCATATACCACGGGCAGTGATACTAGGACCATCGCCAAGAGCCAAAGCAACCAAAAGTCGATTTCACCAATGGCTGCAGGTGCAAACCAGCGAAACAATAATAGTGGTAACAGCGCTGCGATAAAATAAGAAGCATAGCGGGTCATCATAATCTAAATCCAAACGATCTAAAGTGAATAACGATAATTAATAATTATACAGACCAAGCAAAAGCATCTGTAGCTAGGCTTATAATCGTCTATATAATATAAAGGTATGTACAATATAAGGGACTGGCAGTTATAAAAAAACCCCGAAATCGGGGTTTAATAACTAAATAATGACTGACACGTAATCAGCGGCTTAATGGCAGTGTGCTATAAAGCAAACGCTGAAAATGCTTGCACTTAGTGAACAGCACTCACATAATCTGCCAAAATACGGATATCGCGATCTGATAGCTTAGAGGCTACCGTCTGCATCATACCTTTTTCGCCTTCTTTTGCCGCATCATTGGCACGTTTTTGATCATCGCTGTCGATGTCATCTTCACGTCCAGCTGCACGGAACAGTTTTAGCTGAGTGGCGATATATTGAGAGTGTTGTCCACCTAAACGTGGAAACGCTGCCCATGTGTTACCAGCCGCATCTGGACCATGACAACCTGCACAGCCAATAATGCCACGAGATTTATCACCACCTAAAAACAGCTTGGTCGCTTCTTGGTTGGTTGCCGGATTACCGAAGCCAACTCCCCAAGGCGCTTGGCTAGCATAATAGCCTGCCACATTGGCCAAATCTTGCTGTGATAAGTTCGCCACTTGCGACTGCATAATACCGTTCTTACGGTAACCGGCTTTAAAGTTGACCAACTGTTTATAGAGATACTTAACATTTTGGCCGCCTAAATTAGGCTGAGCAGGAACCACACTGACACCGTCAACACCATGACAAGCAGCACAGACTGTTTCTGCAATTTGCTTACCAGCGTTAACGTCATATTCGGGAACAACAATAGCAGCTTGTACGCTGAAACTTGCAACGCATAAGCTGGCAGCAGCGATTAACTTTTTCATTGATACAAATCCTACTAACTCGGCGTAAGTATTATTTAGAGTGATTGCATCGACAAGCACATTGATATACGTCGCGCTACTATATAGCGAAGTCAGCATATATTTTATGGGTTGGTCACAAACAGTCTGAAAGTACTTACTAACATCAGGGTTTATTTTGGATTATTATAGCAAGACTTTATAGTATTTGCCTACTTAATCGTAGTAACCACTGGTTTTTCTATTGGCGCTACTATAGGATGCTGCTTGAAAAACAAAAAGCGCATGAAGTGAGTGCTTCAAGCGCTTTATTTCGTTTATCTAAAATTTTGATCCAGCAGCTGTTATTTACTCATGTAGTCAATCAGTTTACGGTAGTCATCATTGCTACAGCTATCACAAAGTCCGCCAGCTGGCATCTGTGTCATACCACTTTTGACTGAGTTAATCAGGGCTGGCATGCCTTTTTGTTGTATTAGCTGCTGCCACTTAGCACTGTCGCCTTTTTTGATAGCATTTAACGCGCCACTATCGTGACAAGCCGCACATGAATTGTCATAGGTGGTGGCAATATCAGCAGCACTGGCGTTGGTTGTCATGGCTGTCGTTAGGACAAGCGCTGCACCACTGCCAATTAGTAGACGGCAAGTTTTGGTAAAAAGTGTGGTGATTGCAGACATAGGGCACCTCCTTAATTTTTTCGTACGCTTAATTAGATACCAACTTAATTAAATACTATAATAAACGTTTTTCATTAAACATTGTAACAATATATGTCAATTTAGTATACATGAATCGAGTTTGACTTTAGTAACGCTTTTTTATGCGAGGAAAACTTTCGCTAAGCGCTACTACACTTTAATGGTATGCTGTCATTTATATAAGACTAATCACCGTAATTTCAATAAGTAAGACGGTTAATAGTATAGAATAGTCACTGGTTTAAAACAGCGATTGTTGTCAGCAAGAGCCACTCGTATTCTATTTATTTAATGCGTCGCTTTGATGATTAGCCAACCACCAATTCTCACTACCGTATCCAATTTTTTGCAGATTAATGAGCCATTTATGAGTACCCCGTTTACAGATGTCGCCGCCGAACATGCGGTGTTTAATACCAAATCGCGCCAACGAATTCAGCAAACTGAGTTTATGACGTCAGCGCCTACTTTTCGCCTTTGTCCGCCTGATGTCGGGTTAGAGGTTGCTTTTGCAGGACGCTCAAACGCGGGTAAGTCCTCGGCCATTAATGCATTGACCAATCAGCGGCAGTTGGCGCGCTCGTCCAAGACCCCTGGTCGTACGCAGATGATTAACTTTTTTAGTATTGGCGATAAGCACAGACGTCTGGTTGATTTACCAGGCTATGGTTATGCTGCCGTGCCGCTGGAAATGAAAAAAGAATGGCAGGTCGAGTTGGAAGAATATTTGGTATCACGCTCAAGCCTAGCAGGCTTAGTGCTGATGACAGATATTCGTCATCCGCTCAAATTCTTTGATGAGCAAATGCTATTTTGGGCCAAAGAAGGTGAGCTACCCGTCCATATTTTGCTGACTAAAGCAGATAAATTGAAGTATGGTGCTTCTAAAAACGCCTTACTCAATACCCGCAAAAGACTGAAAGAGTTAGGTCTTAAATGTACCATTCAGTTATTTTCAGCCTTGAGAAAAGAAGGCCTCGATGAATTGGCTGGTGTGATGGGCAATTGGTACGATTACCAGCTTAATGACAACAAAATCATTGAATCCTCTTTTAATCTGCTTGATGATGACCCGCTCGAAGAAGAATTGCTCGAAGATAACGAACAGTCTGATAGTGATCAGCCTGCTAATGAACAATCTAATGATGAGCTGCCAACTGATAAATAAATAGCAGACCATTAGTTAGGGCGTGTCATCAATTAGCACATTGATACATTTAGTGGTCTTAAAATGGTTAAATTTTGCCAAACATCGTCAGAAATCTTGTCAATATGTTCATATTTACGGTAATTTCTTTCTTGTTTGGCTGCAATTTTCCTCATTTTAAGCCTCACAATCTAAATGATGACACGCCCTAGTAGCATTTTATAAAAATTGATAAAAAAAAGGGTTTATCGCTAATAGTGATAAACCCTTTTTTATTGTCATTTATCTGTCTGCTCTGAGTCTAGTCACACAACAGCTCAGCTAACGCTTGCGGTGTGTCAACTTGATAAGTAGGTAGCTGGGCAGCCAACTCAGCGCTGGATGCTGTCCCGTAGTTAACAGCAATACTAGTCATGCCAAGTTTATTTGCCATTTGAATATCATAAATACTATCACCGATAAATACGGCGTCAGATACTGGCTGCTGCGTATGATTCAAGATATCCGTCAGCATCTGCGGATCAGGCTTTGAACCTGACTCATCGGCACAGCGGGTAATATCAAAATAATCATGACTTGCCGAAGCATCCAGTACGCGATCCAGTCCACGCCGCTTTTTGCCGGTTGCAACAGCAAGCTTACGACCCTGCTGTTGTAAAGTCTTTAGCATGGTTTCTGTAGGGGCAAAGAACGGTGTGCGGTGGCTGTTTGGAATATAATAGTCAGCGTAGCTTTGTTGAATGGCAAGCTTTTGCGCCTCACTGGCCTGCGGATACAAAATCTCAATACCATTCATCAGGCTAAGACCAATGATGTCTTTGACGGCTTGATCGGTGGTTTGAAAGCCATGTGCCTCTCCTGCCACATGCATGGACTCAACAATCAGACCGATTGAATCCATCAACGTACCATCCCAATCAAAAATAACTAGCGTCTTGTCGGCTAAGCGATGATCAGACTGTTTATTCATGAATTTGCCTTAGTAAATGGTGCGCATTTATTTCAGATGCTAAAACGTCACGCCGACTTATTGGTAGAAATAAATAAGTGAGCATGACGTTTAGGATCAATACTTAATACCAGCTAAAATGTAACCTGAAACACGAGAGATTCAAGCTTATTCAGGCAATTTGGTTTGCTCTGGCAGCCAGTCAACCATCTCATCGGGCAATGGTGCCGTGATAGTTTTATAACCAGGAATGTCTAAGCGCCATGCATGCAAGCACAGACGATGCACGCCAGACTTGTCATGGACGTTATACTTACTGTCCCCTAGGATAGCATGACCAATATGAGCCAAATGCACACGAATTTGATGGGTACGACCCGTCAGTGGCTTAGCTTCTATCAAGCTGACTGGTTGACCGGCAATCATAAAACGTTCATGGACAATAATATCTGTCTGGCTTTCTTTGGATTGTGCGTCCTGAGCCTCTACTTTAACGCGGCGCTCACCGCTATCAAGTGTGTAGCGTAACAATGGCGCATCGATACGTTGCTCATTCAGGGCGGGTTGTCCTTTGGCAATACACAGATAATGTTTTTGAATAGTCTTATCGACCAAATACTGCTGCAATGTCTTTAGCGCTGAGCGTTTCTTAGAAATCATCAGCAGACCTGAGGTATCTTTGTCGATACGATGGATCAACTCTAGATATTTTTTACCAGTCACTTCACGCATGGCTTCGATGACGCCAAAATCAAGACCGCTGCCACCATGTACTGCAATGCCAGAAGGCTTATTAAGCACCAGCAGGCCATCATCTTCGTAGACCACACGTGCTAATAGGCTTTTAGCAAACTCGGTGCTGATGATGGGCTTTTCGCGGGTGGCGAGTACCACTGGCGCGATACGTACCACGTCTTCACGCTGTAATCTATCGTGGGCTTTACAACGCTTGTTATTGACTCGAATCTCATCTGAGCGAATCATTTTATAGATATGCGGTTTTGGCAAACCTTTTAGGCGGTTCAGCAAAAAGTTATCCAAGCGCTGGTCGTGCTGATGGCGAGTGACTTCAAGGTAATTAACCTTTCCAAAGTTACTAATCTCATCGTCGGCGCTTTGCGGACGGGTTTTGCTATTAAAAATAGCAGGAGCTTCATGGGTAGTTGCGTCGTCAGTCATTTTGGAGTTTGTCATTTTTAGTTAGGTATTTACACAAAGATTTGTTATAGTTTAACATGTTGAGCGCCAATTAAGCAGAGGTTGCGGCAATAATCCTTATTGTCTCAAACGACCGGTCGTCATCTTTACTACTTGCTAGTAACGAGGCATGCCTTGTCCCTCAAGCTAATTTTGCACGCATCATCTAATTTTTAGGACTAAATGCCAAGTAATACACGGCGTAGCGTCCAATAAGCGGTATTTATACCAAACATAATTGCTTCGATAATACTGACAAACAAGTCCATTTATCGAGCGATAGCAGTACACAACTACTCATTTAACGCACGACCACGACTTGATTTTTAATCATATTAGGCAAGCGCAGTTGAGCAAGTGACGGTAGTCCGATATTAAGAGTTTAGAGCTGCCTGAATATTGGCGGTCAAACAGATAAAATAGATGCATTATAAAAGAGATATACCCAACCGAGCTAATGAGCCGGTTACCTATTCTGTTTGCCAAGTACGCCCCGCTGAGCAACAGCGCAGTGGCACTCTTAAAATCAGATACCAAAATATATAGATGTTATAAGTTAAAATAATAGATAAAACAATTGAATTGATTTGAGCTAATATTGAGAGGTTCGCTGAATTTAACGGTTTGAAGTATAAACAGTACAGCGAATAAATTGTAACCATGTGGCAAGCGCTTCGATAGACTCTTACAAAGTATATTAAACGCCCTTCACCACTTTACATGTTAATCATCTTGGTAAAATTTATGGTGGCAAGGATGTTAATAGCCAAGCCTCTAAATCGATACAAAACGATTGGCATTCGGTGTTAATACTTTAGCGGCAATCATTGCGAGCCACTAAAATATTAACAGTAGATAACCTTACAGCCTTACACCCTGTATTAGTAGCTACTTAGAACCATCTGTCTGGTACGCTCAAACGTAGTCAATTCATTGTGAGTTAACAGGTAAGTTTTTTATGAGCGCCTCTTAATGCTCCCTTTTATTTATCCAACTTTATCTGAGCACGACGCTCCTCTCACATCTGGTATTTTTAGCTGATATCAATATTAGCGTCACTTGATACTACTGCCTTCTTGCTTTGGTTATTTTTATATTGATCGCTGTCCAATTGGCAGTCTGAATACATCGTGAATGTGGCTTGCTATAAAAGTCATTTAACGTAAAAGTTTATCATTCAGAGTTTTTCAATATAATAGCCCTTCTTGTCGTTGTCCTGTGTACTCATAGGATAATAGTATGAAACGTATTCTGATCAACGCCACTCAAAACGAAGAAATTCGTGTCGCCTTATGTAAAGGCAATCATCTTTACGATTTCGATTTAGAAAACCGTACCCGCGAACAAAAAAAATCTAACATTTATAAAGGCCACGTCACCCGTGTCGAGCCATCGCTTGAAGCCGTGTTTGTCGAATATGGCTCACAGCGCCAAGGGTTTTTGCCGATTCGTGAAATTTCTGCTGAATATCTAAGCGGCAATCCTCGTGACGAAAACATCAAAAAATTGATCAAAGAAGGCGATGAGCTAATCGTCCAAGTCGAGAAAGAGGAACGCGGCAATAAAGGCGCTGCCTTATCGACTTACGTATCATTGGCTGGACGTTATCTGGTATTAATGCCAAACAACCCTCGTGGTGGCGGTATCTCTCGTCAAATCTCTGGTAAATTACGCGAAGATATGAAGCGTATGCTGGGCAGTTTGGATTTGCCAAAAGGTATGAGCGTCATCATTCGTACTGCTGGTATCGGCAAAACCCAAGAAGACTTACAACATGATTTAAACCATCTGCTCAATATCTGGCAAGCCATCCAAGAACAAAACCAAAAATATCCATCACCGCGCTTGGTACATCAAGAAGCGGGCGTCGTCACACGTGCCGTGCGTGATTATCTGCGTGATGATATTGCTGAGATTTGGATCGATAACGAAAATGCTTATATTGAAGCGGCAGGTTTTATCGATGCGGTCATGCCAAAACAAGCAGAAAAACTGCGTAAATACACCGATTACGAGCCGATGTTTTCGCGCTTTAATATCGAAAAACAAATCGAAACAGCTTATCAGCGCGAAGTGCGTCTGCCATCAGGTGGTTCGATCGTCATTGACCAAACTGAAGCATTGGTCTCTATCGATATCAACTCTGCCAAATCTACTAAAGGCTCAGATGTCGCCGAGACTGCTTACCATACCAATTTAGAAGCAGCAGACGAGATTGCCCGTCAACTGCGCTTGCGTGATATGGGCGGCTTGATTGTCATTGACTTCATCGACATGAACGACAATAAGCACCAAAAAGAAGTTGAAAAACGTCTGGTTGATGCCACCAAATATGACCGTGCCCGCGTTCAATTTGGCGATATTTCTAAGTTTGGTTTGATGGAAATGAGCCGTCAGCGTCTGCGTCCGTCATTAGAAGAGTCGACCGGTTATATCTGCCCACGCTGTCATGGCAATGGCATGATTCGTGACTTGCGCTCGTTGTCACTATCGATTATGCGTCAGATTGAACAAATCGCACTCAAAGAGCGTCAAGGTGAAGTGCAAGCCGAAGTACCGACAGATATCGCAGCATTTTTATTGAATGAAAAACGTGATGCCTTAGTGTATCTTGAGCAAGACAGTGGTACGCGTATCACCATCTTGCCACACGCACATTTAGAATCGCCAAACTTTAAACTACACTTCAACCGTGACGGTTTTGCGCCTTCAAGCTACGAGCGTATCACTGATACTGCCCAAGAACACAGTGATCTTGGCTATAATGTTGATTGGCAAACGGCTGAAAAGGAACGTCCCGAACAGCAGCCTACCCGCCAGCCTCGTCAAACAAGAGATAGCAGCGCTACGAACCAAGCAACTAGCCCTGTAACTACTGCACCACAGAATACTGCTGAGCAGCAGAGCAGCACCGTCAATCATAGCAATGACCGCCGTAATAATACGAGCACTAATAACGCTTCATCGACGCACGCGCCACAAGATAATAAAGCGGCGAACGTCGCTGTTGCAGCACCTGCCGCTGCTATAACGACTCCGTCTCCTAGCGTCGCAACGACTGCCCAACCACAAGCTGTTGCTTGGTTGTCCAATCTATTTGCGCAAGCCCCGCAGGCACAAACAACCAATAGCATCAGTAGTCGTGATGCGGCTGAAGCCATCGAAGCGCTGGTGAATAATGGTGCGCAAAGCTTAGGCTCTTTTGGACAAGTGGATAGTAGTGCGCTGACTGGCAATGCTCAGAATCCATCGCAAACGACTCAGCAAGACAATATTCAAAAAAGCGACAACCAAGCGTCGAGTAATAATGCTAACCGTCAACAAGCACGTCGCAACACGGACAGTGATACTGACGACAACAGTGCTGAGGATAGAAGAAGACGTAAGCCACGCAAATCGAGATCTTCTAAGCCGCATCAAAGAAAAGAGCCGCGTGACGACACAAGCAGTGATAACGTAGCCAACAGTAGTGCCGATAGCAGCGCCGCCGGTAGCACTGATGACAAATCAGCTGACACCCAAGACAAACGTCAGCAGGATAATAGACGCACGAGTGATCGCAACCGTAATAATCGTCAAGATAACAGCCGTAATAGTAATAACAACGGGCATAGCGATAGTAACCGCGACGATGCTGAGCAAAAAGACAGCAACACGGCAGATGAGCAAACCCGCACTAAGCGTAAGTCAAACACTCAGCGTAGTTCACGCGGCAAGCTTGAGCGCGGCGAGACGTTAACAGCTGATAATGCTAAACAAAATACTCAGAAAACGGATACCGGTGCTAACAAAAACCAAGCGAGCACACGCCGTAATCAAGATCCTAACGAAGTGGTGCTACAGGTCAATGAAGCAACCAATGAGCTTAAGAAACCAGAAGTGGTTCACTTATCTCTGGATGATAGTAAGCCTGCACAGGTCACTCATCAATCTGCTGAAAAACCAAACTCGGCGCGTGACACTACGAAAGATGAGACTACAAAAGAACGTAGAGAAGACAGTGCAACTCAGCAGAACGCTGCTAAAGAGAGTACTAACCAGCAAAACAGTGCAGTGAAAAGTACTGACAAGCATGGCACTAATGAGCACGGTACGAATCAGCACGGTACTAGTCAAAAAAGTACTCAGGTAAAAAGCGCTGAAGAAAACATCACTACAGAAAAAAGTACTGATATAAAAGATAGTACTCAACAGGACAATGAGCCTGTTAGTGATACGAAAAGAAGCAGTACACAAGCAAATACTGCCGAAAGCACTGATGCAGAAGTGAGCACTACGGCAGATCCGGCGCAACAGGCTGCACCTACAGACGACCGTAAAGTCGATGACAAAACAGCGTCGGTAGATGAGCAAGCAGCGTCTAAAGGCAATAGTGACAGTCAAGCTGATAGTCAGAAGCCAGTAACTACTGAGGCAGCTAGCGTAGCAACAGCACCAAGCGCGCAAAAAACTGACGATGACAACGCGACTACGGCCGCGACGGATACTAGCAGCCCTAGTAACTCAGCGCTTGAGCTGACACATGACGCATTGTTTGCCAAACGCTACGTGACAGCTAAGAAGTTCGGACAAGCGAGCAATGACCCGCGTGTCGTTCGTAGTCAGCAAGCGCAATCTGCTGAGCAGCCTCAAGCAACTGAGCAAGCAGTAGCAAGCGTACCGACCATTCGTGGTTCGGTTGGTGATTTTGTTCGTAAAGCATTAACGGATGCAGAAAGTCGTTTAAAAAGTGATGGCGTCATTAGCTGCTTTATTGCTGCTATTGAAGCACATACGCAGAAAGCTCAAACGGCTGGCAATGGCACTAACGTTGAAGGCGATTCAAGCGAGAACAAAGGCGACGACAATGACTTTGCCACTCGTCGCTTTGACTTTAGCAACTACGGCTATCAGCCTTTAGCAGCGGATTACCTTGCCCGCTTTGAAGCAATGACGCAAGCGGTCAGTCAGTTTGCAGCGGCACAAGGCAAAACAGCCGTTGAGCCACGCGCTATTGGCAAACGTGCCAGCAACGATCCACGCGGTCAACATCCTGATTATCAGGAACCAGCTGTACTCACTATCCCTGATGAGCAAGCAGCGGAACCAACCGTTTCTGCTAGCGAGCCAGTCACTGAGTCTGAGCAAATCAGTAATGACGTTGATGCGCACAAGGTAGAAGCGACAGCCTTAGCCAATCAAACGCAAGCAGATGATGTTAGCGCTGATAGCGAGCAACTGCTAGAGGCAGAACAAGCGTTAGAGGAAACAAGCGTTGAAAGTCCTGACACCAAAAGCAATGATGTTGAAGAGGTTGAGGTGAAAGGTGCGGAGGTGAAAAGTGCTGAGGTTGAACTTGAGCAAACTGAGCAGCCTATAGTAGAGCAATCAACTAAAGAGGAAATTCAGGCGGCCAAGTCAAAAACGACGATAGCCAGTTATAAGAACATGATTGAGAATGTAGCAGAGCAACTACTGCCACAAACTGGCATGTTTAATTTAACCACGCCCAAAGTACCAAAAGCACGCAGTCGTAAGCCAAAGACTGACCATAAAAAGCCGACGCAAGCTGAAAAGCTAGAGTCTGATGAGTCAGACAGCGAAAGCTAGTCATATAAGCTCAAACGTAAAAGCCCCAAAGTTGTAAGCAACTTTGGGGCTTTTTTATGTTAGATACTGCTTGGAGCAAGCTATACATTAGTATGATCAGCGAGGTTAACGCTGTAGTGATTTTATAGTGGGCAAGCTATACCAATCATATTCAGTGCAACACCTTTAATGCGCAGAAGATGCGTCTTTATCCTTACCGCGTATTTTGCCAATGATCGTAATAATCGCGACCATGACCACCCCTACTACTAAGCCAACTAGGCCATTTAACAGCGTCGTTGTCACACTTTCAAACATTCCAGTCAAATGCGCCAAGTTTTCGACGCCATGATGTAAAAAGTCGATACCGTGTACCAAAATACCACCACCGACCAAGAACATAGCCAACGTCCCAGCGATAGATAAAAATTTCATCAGCTTAGGTGCCGCCGATACTAAAAATGCGCCCACCTTCTGCTTAATATTGCTCGATTGCTTCATCAGATGCAGACCAACATCATCCATTCTGACAATCCCAGCCACCAAACCATACACCCCAACGGTAATCGCTATCGCAATAATGGAGAGTACCAAGCTTTTTTCTAGCAAGCTTGCCCCTGCGGCTGAGCCTAAGGCAATGACAATAATCTCAGCAGACAGGATAAAATCCGTGCGGATAGCACCTTTGATTTTTCCTTTCTCAAAAGCGACTAGATCGACGGTTTCATCTGCATTGGCTTGCCGACGCGCATTTTGCTCCTCGTCGTGCGGTAAAATATGCGGCCAAAACTTATGGATGACTTTTTCAGCACCTTCATAAGCCAAGAATAGACCACCGCACATGAGCAAAAACGTGACCAAAGGTGGATAGATAGTACTGATTAATAACGCCGCAGGTACTAGGATGAGCTTATTGATGAATGAGCCTTTGGCGACCGCCCAAACCACGGGGAGCTCGCGACTGGCTTTGACACCTGTTACTTGCTCAGCGTTAAGGGCTAAGTCATCACCTAGCACACCAGCGGTTTTTTTTGCGGCCACTTTGGTCATGACCGAAACGTCATCGAGTATTACACTGATATCATCAAGTAGGGTTAATAAACTTGCACCTGCCATACGCGTTCCTTAGCGTGAATTCGCTTAAATTAGTAAATGTTGCAAAATGACGTTAATATTGTCATAAAAGTGATTATAAGCAATAGATTACCTAGACATGAGGCGATATTAAATAGTACAAATGTATTTTATTTTGCAAGGCCTAGCCGCTATCGATGCATTGTATTTACGAGTGGCATAAAAAACAGCCTTTAGAGATTATTAAAAAAAATATGTTAATATAACCTATATTATTACTTATCCTTTATGATCAATACATGCTATAAAACCAGTCAACGTTGCCCTTCTTATCATGCGACTTACTCGTCATGATGGATGGGTCAGAGAATACAAAAAATCCTTTTATTATGAACCCTTGATTAGGCGTGACTGCCTAAAGGAAACACCCTATGTCCTTCTCTCCTTTTTCTAAAGCCATGCCAACTGCTGATAAATTTTCACGCAACCCTTTGTCTCGGGTCATCATAGGTGCCTTATTAGTCATCGTCGCAGCCGGCTGCTCAAACAATAGCGCGGATGCCACCAATAGTAATGCCAGCGTGGTCAACAGTGCTCAAGCCAAAACGAGCAATACCGCTACCGGTAATGATGCCGCTGTGGTTACAGCGCTTCAGGCCAACTTAAACGCTTCTGGGATTGAAGAAAAAATCGTCTCAGCTGTACCGACAGATATGGATGGTATTTACTGGGTGACTGCTGAAGGACTGCCTGCTTTCTTTACTGATAAATCTGGTAAACACATTATTCAGGGTCAGATTATCGCTGTGGGTGACGCAGCTCCAGTTGATATCAGTGCGGCACTAGTCGCTAGTACCGCGCAAGAAGCGCTAAAAGCCGTCGATAAAAAAGAGATGGTCATTTATCCAGCAAAAGGTACGACCAAAGCCGTTGTTTATGCCTTTACCGATGCAGACTGTGGCTACTGTCGCAAACTACACTCAGAGATGGATGATATCAATGCGCGCGGTATCGAAGTGCGTTATTTGGCATGGCCACGCGGTCAAGAGTCAGTGCCAAAAATGGAAGCTATTTGGTGTAGCCAAGATCGCAAAGCTGCCATGAATCAGGCAAAAATGGGCGCCAATGTACAAGCGCCTAGCTGTGCCAATCCTGTACAAGCGCATATGGCTTTAGGATCAAGGCTTGGGGTACGTGGTACACCTGCTATCTTCACTGAAGCAGGAGAGCAAGTGGGTGGTTATCTACCAGCCGCAGAATTGGCCCAAGCAGTCGGTGCTATTTAATCGATCGCCATATGATATTTTTGATATTGTTGACCCCAGCGACATTGAGTAGACGTCACAAGCGCTTGTCGGTATGATACGATAAAGCGCGATGCAATATTAGCAATTCCATTTTTATTTGAGCATTTTTTATTCAACTATAATGAAGCAGTTAAACTGGCAGCACCAGATAATGCGCACAGACTGTACGTTTAGTACCGCAGGCTCATTTGACATTGCCACAGCGTTATACTCGCGTCATTATATTTAACCTCTTGAGGATACTGTGAGTAATTCCATCAAACTAGCGATACTTGGTCTGGGCACCGTCGGAACAGGCGTGATCAATCTAATCAACGACAATTTAGATGAACTAAAACGCCGTAGCGGACGCGACATTATAATCACCGAAGTGGGTACGCGTCGTCAGCGTGATGATATTGATTCAAATATCATGCAAAACAGTGACTTGATGGCAATTGCGGCAAGCGACAATGTCGATATCGTTATCGAAGTGATTGGTGGCACTACCCTAGCCAAAGACGTCATCATGCATGCTATCAAAAATGGCAAGCATGTCGTGACCGCAAACAAAGCATTATTGGCTGAGCATGGCAATGAGATCTTCGCTTTCGCTGAGGCCAACAACGTCCACGTCGCTTATGAAGCGGCGGTGGCAGGCGGTATTCCGATTATTAAGGTGATGCGTGAGGCGCTTGCTGCCAATAAAATTGATTGGCTCGCAGGTATCATCAACGGTACTGGTAACTTTATCATGACCGAAATGCGGGATAAAGGTCGTCCGTTTGCCGACGTACTAAGTGAAGCGCAAGAGCTGGGTTACGCAGAAGCAGATCCCACTTTCGATGTCGAGGGCATTGATGCGGCGCATAAATTGGCGCTACTTGCCTCGATCGCCTTTGGCATTCCGCTACAGTTTGATAAAGTCTACTGTGAAGGTATCACTGGTATTACTCTGCAAGATGTCAACTATGCCGAAGAGCTTGGCTACCGTATCAAGCATTTAGGATTTGCGGTACGCCGTGATGGCCAAGGCAATGCTGATGATGCTGGTGTTGAATTGCGCGTACACCCGACACTTATTCCACAAGACGCATTACTTGCTAACGTCAATGGCGTAAAGAATGCGGTACTGGTCAACTCGCACCCGCTTGGACAAACGTTGTATTGCGGTGATGGCGCTGGTGCTGGTGCAACCGCTTCTGCGGTGATGGCTGACGTCATGGATTTAGTCCGTGTCCTAGGCAATACTGACTGTGACGATCAAGGCAACAGCAATCAAAACAACCACGGCCACCATGTGCCGCATCTTGCGTTTATTCCTGAACAGCTGTCAGACACGCCAATATTACGTGCTGAACAGATGATTACTGGCTATTATTTACGCGTCCATGCTTATGACAGTCCGGGCGTGTTAGCAGATATTACTCGCATCCTAAGCGATGCTGGTATCAACATCGACGCGATTTTGCAAAAGCCTGCTCATAAACTGGGTCAAGTACCTGTCATTATATTGACGCTGCCAGTGGTTGAGAGTCAAATGAATCTGGCCATCGAAAAAATCGAAAAGCTAGATACGATTACCGATAAAGTCGTTCGTATTCGTTTGGATGAGCTTGCTTAGGTCAGAAGTTTGGAACCGATGATTAATGGTTAATAATGGGTGCTTTCATAACTAGGATATGTCCTCATTTTGAATGCTAGATCTTTCAATTATTGAGGCCTCTGAATGCTTAGTACCTTAGAAGTACTGATGAAGTATTGATATAGAGAACAATAACGATACTTCTAAGCATGGACTATAACCTTGAATAAAATCTAGAAGTACTCATATTATTAATTAATCACAATAATTTTATTAAAATATTTTTGTTAAAACAAATGGAAAGGAAGAATAACAATGTCAAATGATGCAATTGTAATTTTAAACGGCGCACGTACCCCAATGGGTGGCTTCCAAGGCGCTCTAAAAGACGTGAGTGCGACCGACTTAGGTGCAACAGCGATTAAAGCCGCTGTTGAGCGCTCTGGTGTTAGTCCGGATAATATTGATGAAGTAATTATGGGCTGTATCTTGACCGCTGGTTTGGGTCAAGGCCCTGCCCGTCAGGCCATGCGTAAAGCAGGTCTGTCTGATGCCACAGGTGCTGTCACCATCAATAAGCTTTGCGGCTCAGGTCTAAAAGCAGTCATGCAAGCGCATGATGGTATCAAAGCTGGTAGCTTTAATGTCGCGGTTGCTGGCGGCATGGAATCAATGACCAACGCACCTTACCTCATGCCAGGGTCACGTGGCGGCTACCGTATGGGTCACAAAGAAGTCAAAGATCACATGTTCCTAGACGGTCTAGAAGACGCCGAAACTGGTAAGCTAATGGGCATGTTCGCTCAAGAAATGGCCATTGAAAAAGGCTATACCCGTGAGCAGATGGATGCGTTTGCTATCGAATCGCTAAATCGTGCCCTAACAGCTATCAAAGATGGTCACTTCTCAGACGAGATCACGCCTGTTACCTTTGAAACCCGCAAAGGCGAGCAAACGGTCGATACTGATGAACAACCAGCACTTGCAAACGCTGATCGCATCCCGACCTTGCGTCCAGCATTTGCTAAAGACGGTACGATTACTGCCGCTAATGCTAGCTCAATCTCAGATGGTGCTGCGGCTGTCGTAGTCATGAAAGAGTCACAAGCGAAGGCCGAAGGTCTTGATTATCAAGCTCGTATCGTGGCGACTGCTTCGAACTCACGCCATCCAAGTGAATTCACCATCGCGCCGATCGGTGCAATCGAGAAAGTATTGACGGGTGCTGGCTGGTCAGTAGCAGATGTCGATTTATGGGAAATCAATGAAGCTTTTGCGATGGTCACTATGGCCGCTATGGACGAGCTAAAAATCGACCATGCTAAAGTAAACGTTGAAGGCGGCGCTTGTGCCCTTGGTCACCCAGTTGGCTGTTCAGGTGCGCGCATCCTAATAACGCTTATCAACTCTCTAAAACGTACTGGCGGTAAAAAAGGCGTTGCTACGCTATGTATCGGTGGCGGTGAAGCGGTAGCGGTTGCTATTGAATTGCCGTAAGCATCAACCGTACTGGAACGTCGTTTTTTAAATAGAACGCACGATCTGATCTTGTATGTATGTCTTACTCAAAAACCGCACTGCTAATTGCTCTGCGGTTTTTTTATGCATAAAAACCTCTCAATAGATGAATAATGTTCTTTACAGTAAGAAATCCTTAACTCAAAAATATATATTTATCCTGTCTTTTACAGCCTATTACACGCGATTACTTCAAGCGCACACTTTGCTACCTTGCTCATGTATCTCATCTAAAATCATGATGTTATGATAATTACAAGTTGATGTAGAAGCTATTTAACACCGCTAGCTACAGTGCTTGATTTTAGTAAAGCAATAAGAGCTCCATAAAAATAATGATTGTTTTAAAAAATTTAGCTTTATGACAGAACCGTTAATCATTTACTCATATAAAAGGAAGATAATAATGAGCCAACTAATTCGTTTAAAAGATATTCAAGCTACCCACCGTGATCTTATTGGTGATGACTATTATGACCCAACAGGCAAAGTAGCTTATGGCGTCAATGAAGAAAAAATCGGTAAAATTGAAGGTGCTCTAGTAGAAGATACGACTGGCCGCATTCGTTATCTAATCGTTGATGCGGGTGGTTGGTTTAGCTCAAAAGAAGTATTAGTCCCAGCAGGTTTAGCACGTATCGTTGGTGATGACGTATTCTTTGATAGCTTGACACAGGCGCAAGTAGAAGCAATGGACGTCTACGATCACGACTATCAGTACAGTTATAAAGAGCAATATGAAAAAGATCGTCAATCATTCGTTGCTGACAGCGTACCAACAGAAGAGCGTATGGAAATTGCTGAGCATAACTACGAAGCGCCAAACACGCTAGAGCTGCTAGAAGAGCGTCTGACCGTTAATAAAGACCGTATCGTCGCTGGTCTGGTAAAAGTTGGTAAGCATGTCGTTACTGAAGAACGCAACGTCGATGTCGAGTTAGAAGAAGAACACGCTAATATCGAACGTACCAATGTCGACCGCCCTACTGATCGTCATATCGGTGACGTGAACGGTAATGAAAGTATCGAAGTAGAGCTATCAGCAGAACGCGCTCGCGTCGGCAAAGAAACCTATGTTTCAGAAGAAGTGAACGTTGGTAAGACGACTGAACGTCATACTGAAACCATCGTTGATACCATTCAACGTGAAGAGTTAGACATTGATCGTGATGGTAATGTGGTTGACCGTAAAGGCAATATTGTCGACCGCGACGGTATCACCGCTGAAGATGTACGCCGCGCTCGTGGCATGTAATATGCTAAAAACAGTCGCTGGTTGTTGCAAATTAGATAAGCAAACAAGCAGCAAGTGACCGTTACTAGCAGCTGAGTATCTTACTTAGCTTAGAAAGGCCAGAGCCCGTCTCTGGTCTTTTTTTTATATTAGATACTATCTTTTTTAACTTGGTGTAATTTATAAGTTCGTATAAATTTTCCTCGTGTGCTATGTCCTTTGCATTTCAAAGACTTCGATAAACTTATCCCACCAGCGCTATTTTTTGAAATAAATCGACGATATGATGACGTTAACCGTCATTGGTAAAATTGATGTTTTATAATAAAAAATCTTCAACAATGTATTTTTGAAATCTATTTACTAATAACAAGGAAGACTAAAATGACAGCTAATAATAACCGTTTAAACCAAGCAGTGAATACTGAGGAAACGCTAGCAACTGACACAAATATGCCTATTGCTGATCATGGTGTTGAGACTAAACAAAGTGGTGAAAATGAACTTACTGCGCCCAATCATGACAAAGATCCACTTACTGCTTTGAACCAAAGAGGAAATGGCGGACGTTTGGAATTATTAGAAGAACGCCCTGTCATCAACAAAGAACGCTTAGATGTAGGCAAGGTAACTGTCACTAAGCACTCTCGAACCAAGACGATTCAAGTGCCGATTGAATTGATAGAAGAATATATTACCGTCCGTACTGAGTATCATGATGCCGAAAGTCAGGATTTACTGTCGGGTAATTACGATGATAAAGACATACTGCGCCATGTTGAGCCAGCACTTGATAGCAGAGCAGTTATTACTATCAATGATAAGCAGGTTGAAATCGGTGATGAGCCCGTAGAAATCATCTTATCGCGTCAAGTGGCGACCATCACCAAAGATACCTATGTCATTCAAGAAGTTGACGTCAACAAAAGCACGCATACGCATACTGACCGTATTGAAGTAGAGCTCAAGCATGAAGAGCTAGAGGTAACAGAGGAAGGGTTTTTGGAGCATGAGCGCACATCTACTTATAAAAAATAAATGGCCTTTGTGAATAACTCAAAAATCAGATATAAAAAAAGCAACGACAACGTTGCTTTTTTCTTGATAGCTTACTGATAGTATTCACAAAAATGAAAGTATAGTCGGTTCAATATAATTTGGATACAAGGAAAACGAATGAAAGTACTACCTACTGTAGACTAGACGAGTTTGACGAAGCTAGGGCGTGTCCTCATTTTGCTTTTTGAATTTGGTATTATTATGATGTTTTCTTACATTCATAAGTGCTCACATTAGCGGCATCTGCACCTGCTGTTCGCATCACACCGGTTTCGCGCGCTTCATGTGCCACACGCCACTGAACAAAACCTGCTTCCCCATCCATACCAGTCGCAGCTTCAAATACTTCAGGATTGCTAGCATCATTGGTTTTCATCAAGGTTGCTGTTCCTTGAGCGGTAGCAAGGACCACTTGGTTATCAGCGTCTTTATAAGTCGCTTCAACTTGTAGTTCAGGGGCACACAAATAATTTATTTGTGTCACACCACCATTCACTGAGGCAACCGTATCGTTCTCGACCTGACTGGCTGACGCATCTGTAGGAGCGACGATCACATCATTAGGTTCGGCAGGGTCAGCAGACATAGGCACAGATTGTTCCGCACTTATATCGTCTTCTAGGCTTTGTTCAGGCTCTTGCTTTTGCTGACAGGCACTAACGGTTAGCGCGCCAGCCAATAAAGCTGTCATCGCAACAGAGGTACGCAACTGTTTTAATCGTTCTAAACTCATAATACTCTCCCAAATAGATATGCTAAACACTATAGCGTGTCCATAAATTCACGCCTATGCTGAATTTGTAAGTAATCAATACAAAGTGTTTGGGCATTTCATAAGAGCATGCTCCGACCATAAAATACAGTTTAACCATAAAAAGACGCTCTAACGAATATAAGAAAGCCCCTATCTGAATTAGATAAGGGCTTTCTTATTGATTTATCAGTCTATAAGCACGAGGTTATGACAACTAATGACTAGATTTTGCCATGGCACTGTTTATACTTAAGTCCTGAACCACAAGGACAAGGTGCATTACGGCTGATGTTCATACCAGCGTAAGGGTTGGGTTCATTAGCATGACCACCATTGCCAGCCACAGCAGCACTCATGCCAGCTGCCGCAACACCGCCACCAGTGCTCCGGTTCTGTGATTGCGGTTGACCAGCTGGACTGTTTGAGCTACTATCCAAATTATCCACATCATCATGCTCGAATTGCATGCGCATATGCGCAGCATTCTCACGCTGCTGAATCTCTAATGCTTCTAACTCTTCTTTGGTTGGAATATGCACACGTGATAAATCTTGTACGGTCTCTGATTTAATCGCCCCTAGCATCATTTGGAACAACTCAAATGATTCACGCTTATATTCTTGCTCAGGGTTTTTTTGCGCATAACCACGCAGATGAATGCCTTTACGCAGCTGATCCATTTGCGTCAGATGTTCTTTCCAATGTTTATCTAGGCTCTGAAGCATAAAGTGACGCTCAAGCTGGGCAGCATCCTTTTCTCCCATCTGCTCACGGCGACCATGATAATGATCCAGTGCTGTCTGAATGATTTTGGCGCGTAGCCCTTCTTCATCCAGGCGGCGATCTTCATCTAGCCAATCATTAATCGGCATTGATATCTTAAACTCATCTTCAAGCTCATCTTCTAGACTGTCAACATTCCATTGGTCATCGATAGAGCCTGGCGGAATAAATTGGCTGATCATGGCGTTATAGACTTCATGATGCATGATTTCAATGGCTTCTAACAAATCCATATCTGCTAACAAATCATCGCGCTGACCGTAGATGACTTTACGCTGCTCATTGGCAACATCATCATATTTGAGCAAGTTTTTACGCGCATCAAAATCGCGACTTTCTACTTTGCCTTGGGCGTTTTCAATCGATTTTGAGACCATTTTATGCTCAATGGCTTCGTCTTCTTTGAGACCCATGGCACGCATCATATTTACGACACGATCGCCTGCGAAGATACGCATCAAGTCATCTTCGAGCGATAAAAAGAAACGTGACATACCAGGGTCACCTTGACGACCAGCACGACCACGTAGCTGATTATCAATACGGCGCGATTCATGACGCTCAGAACCAATGATATGCAAACCACCTGCGGCAACGACTTGGTCATGCCTAACTTGCCATTCCGCTTTGAGGCGCTTCATCTCTTCTGGGCTGACAGAGTCAATGTCTTCGATAAACGATTGCCAGTTACCACCAAGAATAATATCTGTACCACGACCAGCCATGTTGGTGGCAATCGTGACAGATGTTGGGCTACCCGCTTGCGCGATAATTTCTGCTTCACGCTCATGCTGCTTGGCGTTTAGAACGTTGTGCTTGACGCCTTCTTCATCGAGCAAATAAGACAACTCTTCACTGGCTTCAATCGTCGCCGTACCCACCAAGACTGGCGCACCTTTGGCTTGAATCTCTTTGATTTCGCGGATGATGCCTTTGTATTTGCCTAACTTGGTTAAGAAAATCTGGTCATCCATATCGATACGTGCAATTGGCTCGTGCGTTGGGATAACGATGACATCTAAGTCATAGGTTGACTTAAATTCTGCCGCTTCAGTATCAGCCGTACCCGTCATACCAGATAATTTTTCATACAGACGGAAGTAGTTCTGAAATGTCGTTGTTGCCAGCGTTTGGTTTTCTGCTTGAATTTCAGCATTTTCCTTGGCTTCTACCGCTTGATGCAGACCTTCTGACCAGCGACGACCAGGCATCGTACGACCAGTATTTTCATCAACGATGACCACTTCGCCTTCATCAACGATGTAATGAACGTTTTTGACAAACACATGATGAGCGCGGATGGCTGCTTGTACGTGAGCCAACAATGGCAAACGGCTTGGGCTATATAAACTTTCGTTTTCGCCAAGCTCGCCAACTTCAATTAAGAAGCGCTCAATTTTTTCATAGCCTTTTTCGCTAATCTCAATCTGACGGTTCTTTTCATCAATCCAAAAATCTTCTTCTTCGTTGTTCTTGTTGGCTTCTTCGTCCTTTGAACGGATTAGCACAGGAATAATAGTGTTAATCAACGCGTACATACGTGAAGAATCTTCGGCTTGACCCGAGATAATCAGCGGCGTACGAGCTTCATCAATTAAGATAGAGTCAATTTCATCAATAATACAGAAGTTTAATGAGCGCTGCTTTTTCTCGCCTAAACTAAACACCATGTTGTCGCGTAGATAATCAAAGCCGTATTCATTATTGGTACCGTAAGTGATATCGGCTTGATAAGCATCAATCTTTTCTTGTGGCGGTTGCTGCGAATAAATAACCCCAACCGTCATGCCCAAAAAGCTAAATAATGGACGGTTCAATTCAGCATCACGCGCTGCCAAATAATCGTTGACCGTGACCAGATGCACACCTTTACCGCTGATGCCATTTAGATACATGGCTAAGGTACCCATTAAGGTTTTACCCTCACCGGTTTTCATCTCAGCGATTTTGCCTTCGTGCAAGGTGATACCACCGATCAGCTGCACATCGTAGTGACGCATGCCATTGACCCGTAGTGACGCTTCACGGCAGACGGCAAACGCTTCTGGTAACAATGCATCTAAGCTCTCACCTTTTTGATGGCGGGCTTTAAACTCTTCGGTTTTTTGCTGTAATTGCTCATCAGACAGGGCTTGTATTTCAGCTTCTCGTGCGTTGATCTTGCTGACCACTTTGCGCATGCGCTTTAGTTCGCGGTCATTTTTGGTGCCAACGACACTGCCTATAATCTTTGATAACATAATTTTTTGACCTATGGAAATATTCGATAATTAGTGCGCATTAGCTAAGGTTTAGTGTGCTGCCTTGTCATTCTTGTCATCACCCGACTAAGTAACGCTTAACAAAGCACTGATTAACAAAGCACTCATGAATAAGATACTGCCTGATAACATGTCGCCTAATGAAGTATCGCCCAACTAAGTGTGCCGTCATTATATATGGTTATGGCGCTGATGGATACAAGGGCAACGAGCAGATATTTGCTGACGTAAAAGTGGCGCAGGACGTGTTAAAATAGCGCTTATACCTTTAAGGTACTTAGCTTTTGAACGCCTTGTTCAAAGCCATAGTTTGATGACTATTCATTCTTATAACCACATCATTTCACCCATCGTAAACTTATCTAAGAACCACAAGAGACCGTGCATGACTGTCAAACCAATCGCTCAAAGCCCTCATTCACCTGAACCGTTAGTCATAGGTGACGCCGTTTATCATTTAGCAGACCATACGCCGATGATGGTGCAATATCTAACCATGAAAGCCAATTATCCACAAGCGCTACTGCTGTACCGCATGGGTGATTTTTATGAGTTATTTTTCGATGATGCCAAGCGCGCGGCACAAATATTGGATATCACGCTCACTCGCCGTGGTACGGACAAAGCAGGCAACACAATTGCGATGGCAGGCGTACCATTTCATGCGGCTGACAGCTATATGGCACGGCTGATTGCGGCTGGGCAGACAGTTGTCGTCTGCGAGCAAATCGACGAATCAACCACTGGCAATGCGAGTAATAAATCCAATACGCCTACGATGGGCGATAAGCAAAAAAAAGATAAAAGCAAATCGACCGCTGGCAGTATTATGCGCCGTGAAGTGGTCAAAACTCTGACGGCAGGTACGATTACCGATGATGCATTAATTGCGCCAAACCATACCCCTACTGTGGTCGCCATTGATATTGCTATGCCTAAATCGAATAGCAATCAGCCACTACAAGCTGCCATTAGCCAAATGGATTTAGCCGCTGGCACGTTGACCACCCAAAGCCTGACAGCGGATAAAAATGATATCGAAGGCTTACAAACCCAAATACTGACGGTGCTCGCACGCTTCGCGCCCAGTGAATGTATCATTAGCGAAGTACTCAGCGATAGTATTAGCGGTACTGATGCAGAATGGCTGCTATGGCTACGTCAAAATCTTGACTGCCCTATTATCGAAGTCGCTGCCAATGACTTTCATCCTGAGCATGCCAGCTCAACCTTATGCCAGCAGTTTGGCGTGCAACGTCTCGATGGTCTAGGAATTAGTGATGCACCGTTGGCGCAATCTAGCTGTGCTGCGCTTATTCATTATGCTCGGCAAACTCAGCAGCGTCATGTACCACAAGTCAATCAACTCATCGTTGAGTATAATGATGATTATCTGATTATCGATGCCAATAGTCAGCAAAACCTTGAGCTATTTACGCCTGTCAGCAACAGCGGCACTTCATTGATATCAGTGCTAAACCACTGTCAGACTCCGATGGGTAGACGATTGCTGGTACAGCAGATGAAGCGCCCTTTACGTCAGCATTCACGTATCAATATGCGCCTAAATGCGATAACCAGTCTTTTGCAAACAGACAATCAAACTGACGAAAATAAACAGCTGAAGCAAAACTTAGAAAGTAATTCACTAGTCAGTAACTTACGCGAGACCCTAAATGCCATCGGCGATATTGAGCGAATCAGTAGCCGAATCGGTCTGATGAGCGCCAAGCCACGCGACTTACGTAAACTCGCTGATGGTATCGCTAGTAGTGCGCAGATTACTACTCTACTGATAAATTCAGGCATTAGCCAAGAGCAGTCAGGACTGTTGCCGATGCTAATGCAGCAATTGCCTGACCAGTTGCCTGCGGTACAGTCCGTCGCCGAGCTGATTGAGCGTGCCATTATCGCAGAACCGCCTGCACATATCCGTGATGGTGGTATGCTTGCGGCTGGCTATGATGAAGAGTTTGATCGCTTGACTCATCTGCATGACAATATTCAAACGACATTGGATGAGATGGTAGAGCGTGCACGTCAAGAGAGCCAATTACCCAGCCTAAAAGTCGGCTTTAATAAAGTCAGTGGCTTTTATTTTGAACTGCCCAAAATGCAGGCAAAAAATGCACCGGCGCACTTTATCCGTCGGCAAACGCTCAAAAGCAGCGAGCGTTTTATTACTGATGAGCTAAAACAGGTCGAGACCGAGTATCTGAGCGCACAAACCTTAGCATTGACTCGTGAAAAGCAGCTGTATCACGAACTGTTAACCATTTTAAGCAGCCATTTAGCTGAACTACAACAGCTGAGCGCTGCGATCGCCCAAATAGATGTGCTTAGCAATTGGGCACAGCTCGCAGTGATTTATAACTGGCAACGCCCAGTGATGAGCAATGAATCAAAAGATGATAGTGGCTTAGAAAGCGGCTTAAACAACAATCACTCGAAGAATGTCTTGAATAATAATAGTCAAACCAGTATCGACATCAAAGCAGGTCGTCATGTCGTCGTTGAAGCCGTACTAAATCCAACTAACCTTGGAAATAGCACCAATCAAAACAGTCATGCAAAGCATACTAGCCAGTTCGTTGCCAATGATTGCGCACTTGGTAGCGCTGGAAACCCTGAACGCCTGTTAATGATTACCGGTCCCAATATGGGCGGAAAATCGACCTATATGCGTCAAACGGCTCTTATAGTCCTACTGGCGCATTGCGGTAGCTTTGTCCCAGCTGAGCATGCGCATATTGGCGACATTGATCGTATCTTTACCCGTATTGGCTCGGCTGATGATTTAGCGGGCGGCAAATCCACCTTTATGGTGGAGATGATTGAAACTGCTAATATTCTCAATCAAGCAACGAATAAATCACTCGTATTAATGGATGAAGTCGGACGTGGTACGGCGACCACTGACGGTCTGGCAATTGCTCATGCCTGTGTCAATCGCTTGGTCGAGATTGGCTGCCTAACCTTATTTGCCACTCATTATTTTGAGCTGACACAATTGTCAAAGGATGGTGAAGCCAATCATGCTAACATTCGTAATGTCCATGTCGCTGCCAGTGAAGTTGATGGTCAGTTGCTACTACTACATCAAATTCGCGAAGGTGCCGCCAGCTCTAGCTTTGGATTACACGTCGCCAAGATGGCTGGCATTCCTATTCAGGTATTAAATGATGCCAAGCGTTATTTAGTAGACAACTTGAAAATAGATAACTTGAAAATAAATAGCGTAAAAATAGAAAATGAAAAAGTTGTTGTTGATAAAGTTGATGACAAAAATGAATTAGCTAAGTCAGTAAAGGATAAACGCCAGCAGGCTTATAATGGTCATCCTCTAGACCAAGAGGTGAGCCATACTACTCAAGCATCGAACACGCTCAATAATCCACAGCAAAATCAGCTATTTAGCTTACAAGATGAACTAAGCGCCATCAACCCTGACAATCTAACACCGAAGCAAGCACATGACCTTCTCTATCATCTTAAGAAATTCATTAGTCATTAAAGGGAATTGTCAAATAGCCTTAAAGGCGCTAAAATATGTCCTATCCTAATATAAGAATTTTCATCTATTTATTAGCTCAACCAATAACAGGTAGACATCACTATGACCTTTGTCGTTACAGATAACTGCATTCTTTGCAAATACACCGACTGTGTGGAAGTCTGTCCTGTGGACTGCTTTTATGAAGGCCCAAACTTCCTCGTCATCGATCCTGATGAGTGTATCGACTGCGCACTATGCGAGCCTGAATGTCCGGCCAATGCGATCTTCTCAGAAGATGAAGTACCCAAAGATCAAGAGATGTTCACTCAGCTAAACGAAGAACTGGCACAGAAATGGCCAAACATCACAGAGATGAAAGGGCAAATGCCAGAAGCTGAAAAGTGGGATGGCGTACAAGGTAAGATTCAATATTTAGAGAAATAAATAGCTCTTTAACACTGCTCAATGTATTGAGACAATAAGAAACCACTTAATGGCGATATGCGGTTAGGTGGTTTTTTATTGCATAGATAGTAAATATCTCTATCAACTGAGCAAGCTATAGGCTAGCGTTATAGCTACAAGAATTGGGTAAATATAACGCGTCTATATCGCTGCTACAGCTCCAAGAGCCTGAACTTGTGCGTAGCCACTCTATTTTTTTGCCTAATAGTTTCGGGTTCACTTGATTAGATACGATGGCAGTAATACTGGTCGTCAATGTCAGTGGATTACTCAGTTGTGCTACACCCATGTTGTTGGGTAGAACAACCCCTACTTGTGAGCCACCTACTATCAGGTTGGAAGCCGATGCGCGTGGATCACAATCATTCGTTCCTAACCCAATCACTGTCCGACCTGTCTGTATACATTCTTCTACTGTCAGTCGTAGCTGTCCAATCTCATTAATCACTCTCGTCGCTTGGGTCTTGCCAATATAAATCTGATATTGAGGAATAGCAATCGCAGCTAATATACCGATAATAGCCACCACAATCATCAACTCAATCAAAGTAAAGCCCATTTGGGTCAGGGAGTGACGATTTTGAGTCGTTTTAATAGTAGTCATGGCATTTGTATCAAGTTATCAAAGTTAACCTAATATTGCACACCATGTGCCATCACTCCTTTAAAATAGATGATTAATGGGTTAAATACTCATATATCTTCGTTTTGAGATTATGATCCACTCCTGTATCTGGCGTGCCGTTACTCAATAATGCAATCACCCTGCCGCGCTCATCTACTGCAACTAACGTTGATAACCCTAATAAGCTACCATCTCTATAATAAACAGTGGCAGATTTCGAATTTGGTTGATAAGGGAGCATTGCATAACCATAGCACTCCTCTGTTACATCACGCATATTACAGATTATATCAGCATCCAATGACGTAATATTTGGAGCGGGCTTTTTTGCCATTTTCCAAACTTGCTGCGCCAAGTCTTTTGCATTACCTGACAGCCCTGCCGATGATGCCAGCGCATCATAATCAAACGCGGTATAAATATCAGCATAACCAGTCAACCCTGTTTCTAAATAATTATAAGTTACTTCATCATCCATCGCTGCGTTCGATACAAAACGTAAGCTAGTATCCGAAAAATTGTACTGCTGCGTAATGATATCTTTATAGGTTTTATTTTTATTCAGTCGACTAACCACTTCACCCAATAAGCAGTAGCCTAAATTGGAATAGCTGGTTTTGCGGCCAGGCTCAAAGCCAAGCTCAATATCATTCAAACCATCTAGATGATTGGGGCAAATATCCTTGCCGATACCAAACATATCCTGACCAAACATACTATAACGATCGAAACCAGCTCGATGTAGCAATAACTGACGGATAGTGATATCGTTGATACGGGCATCTTTTGGTGAATCAATCTCGGTGATGATTGTGTGCAATTTAGTGTCTAGCGATAGCTTGCCATTCTTTATAAGTGATAAAACTGCATCTGACGTCCATAGCTTAGTTATGCTGGCATAACGAAAGCGTGTTTGTTCAGTAATAGGCATCGATATAACTGGATATCGTCCTACATAGCCATTTTCGCAGTGATATAAATTGCCACTTGAATCAATATACGCAATTTGATTGGCGGGAGCATTATTATGGCGGGTTTGATACTTTAACATATCGGCTAGCCATAGAGGACTACCATCACTACAGCTGATATTGGCGACAGACAGTTCGGCACGTATTGGGTAGGTCTTTAGCCATAGCTGACTACGAGCGGATGTATTCACATAATAATAGACAATCAGAGTAACGATGGCCAGTATAAATAAGAGCTTGAGAATATATACAGCATAAAATTGTTTTTTATTTATATTATTAAGCAGCATGACTAAACCATTTGAATTTATGTTAAATTTTTTACAAAAAAATAAGCTAAGATGACTCTTAGCTTATTTGCAATAAACTGTTTACAAGCTGTTTATATTAAGATGCAGTTGCTACGTTAGTACCAGTACAACCTGATGGGAGATATTTTGATTTATCAGGTGTGGCTGTGGCAAAGTCAGTATTACAAGTCCAAGTGCCGGCAGTATCACGTTGCCATGCCAATTTTTGACCTTTCAAGTTAGCGGCAGCATTTTGACCAAAAGTAGCAACGATAGAGGCTGTACCTGTAGATGTAATGTTTACTTCGGGTAAACCTGATAATGCTACACCACCAATGGCGGCGCCTTGGATGTTAGAAGCAGTCATACCAAGGTCATTCAAACCACATACGGTAGCAGAGGCAGTAGCACCTGTCTCTTTACCGGCTAATGCACAGTTTTCAACAGAAGTCTTAACAGATGAGGTCTCACCCATTACACGTGATACTTGTGACTTAGCGATATAGTTCTGATACTGAGGAATAGCAATCGCAGCCAAGATACCGATAATAGCAACAACGATCATTAGTTCGATTAAGGTAAAACCTTTTTGAGCAGTGTTCATATGAACTCCTTTTGGGTATATAAAGACAAGTGGTTATCAGCACTCTTTATCTTTAGGGATATAGTTTATTTTTTCTTACTATAAAGTATGCATATAGCATACCAATTTTAAAAAAATTACTATTTTTAGCATTAAATCACACTGTTCAACCGAATATTTAAGAGTTATAGCTATTTTCTAGCTAAATAGACTTACATATTACTGACAATATTGCTGCCAACTTACTGAAAATTGTCAGTACACCCATGTATTAGGAGTAAAAAGTAAATATACGTGACAATTTTTGTCAAAATTTGTGATAGTGGCAAAAATTGTTATTTATTCCAGTCATTACCAGTACCACACTTCCTATTTGCACCCTGAATACGACATTTTATGTTTTGATAGTTAAGACTTAGATTGCCATCGTTAGCGATTTGACTACCTGTTCTTGGAATTGCTGTGATTGTCCATTTAGTAACGAGTGGGTCTGTTATTGTTACATCATATAGCGCAGTGCCCTGTCTTGGGTATGCAGTGGCAAATTCCGTTTTGATACCTGCGCTAATATCGCTGTAGCTGCCTTGAGCCAACTTACGGCTTTCAATCTGAGAGGCAATATTTTGCATCTCGCTCATCATGTCCGTACGTTTGGTCTTGATGACATATTGCTGATAACTAGGGTAAGCAATTGCCGCTAAAATACCGATTATAGCGACAACGATCATCATTTCTACAAGCGTAAAGCCCTGCTGATGTATCGATATTGGTTTAAAATTTTTGGTGGCTATCAGCATTACCAGCTCTCCTGTCCAGTGCCGCAATCAGTAGAAGCGATAGTGACCGTCCTATCCTTACTTTTGCATTTCACGCCTGTATTACTGGTCATCAAAATTTGCGCATCTGAATTTTTAAGGGAGGTATTTGGCTGAGCAAACATACGCCACGAGCTACCCGCAGTAGAGTAGCTTGTACCTATAGGCGCTAAAGTATTGCCTGTACTACCATCGACTAACATAATCAGATAATCGTAATTGGTGCTATTGCTACCTCTAGGGACGTAGATAGTTTTATTATCAGTCGCGTCATATCCATAGCTATAAGTACCATCACTTGCTTGCTTTTTTGGTTTGAAGCCCTTATAAGTCAAAGCACTAGCACGCCAACGGTTTAGCTCTATATCCAGTTGCTGCATACTCGCTTGCGCTTGCGATTCGGCATTGCGTACTACAAACTGACGGTAAGACGGAATCACAATCGCTGCTAAGATAGCTACTATCATGATGACCACCATCAGCTCTATGAGCGTAAATCCTAGCTGTTGCTTCAACGCTTTCATATTCATGCGACTATCCTATCAGTCTACTTCGTACCATACTTTCGGCTGTAGAGTATAACGTTCGTTAAATATAAAATCGGGCGCTGTGCCATTACCTATGATGCTGTCAGCCGCTGCTAAACCACCTTGATTCAATCCCTTTGGATTGGTAAGTGCATTGAAAAGCCCTTTACCATTATCAGATCCAAAGTTGACCCGATCATTCACACGCTCGGTCAATGTACGTGTACCAATAAGTAAACGCTGATTGGATAGGTTCGAGCTACGTGGTCCGAGTGTTAGCTCTTGTATGCCTTTGCCTGCTTGCACATATCCAGCAGTGCCATTCTTAGAGGCATCATCCGTACAGATACCATAGGGTAGGCAATAGAGCTGTCGCTCTGAACCACCTGTCACTTTAGCAGAGCAAGAATCTACAGCACCATAGCTCATGTCTGGATTGTAGACAGTCGTATATATAAAGCTATCAACCACTTCAGATTTACCGATACCTTTACCATATCTCACATTACCGTAGCCATCAAAACGAGTCAAAGGATAATACCAACCTCTTTTTGTGCCAGCTTTTAGAGTATTAATGGTCACATTTTTTTGAGCTAAGGTATATCCTGTGGCAGTCAGCGTCCCAATGGCTGAAGGCAACTCAGCTAAATTACTTGAGGCGGTATTGTTAGCGGTTAAATCTACGATTGCTTGACCTCCTGCTGTTCCTGCAGTCGTAAAGTTATTGGCATAAAAAACATTATCTAGCTTGGTAACATCGCTATCTATAATGCCATACAGCCTATCAGCCTTGGTGTTATCACGTATTTTTGATAAAGGCGAGCTACGATCACCTGAGATCGCATTAACCAATGCAAATAAGCTGTTGCTACTATCATTACGATAGAAACTGACAACTGGACGCTCGTAAAAGCGATAGTTATATTTTGCATCGCTGCCTGTATAGGCGCTTTGGAGTACACGAGTGACTCTGGTATTACTAAAAGAAGTTTCAGGCGATGCAGTTCCTGATGTTACTGGTCTCACAAAGCCAGCATTAGTAAAATCAGCACGGAAGATTTGACCACCTAAGTCTGCAAAATAGATATGATCCATAAAGCCATCGTTATTACGATCCAGCGTGGTCACACCAGCGACGATACTATTGGTCATACTCGTAACAGTCCTCGACGGTGAACCCTCAGCTGAAGCTGACCATATCAAAGCACCCGTTCTGGCATTGATAATATATACCGCATTGCCCTTAGTCGATGTTTTGTTTGAGCAAGCACCTAACGTCGTATCTGTAACTCCAACTTGAAAGGCCTCATATTCGTAACACATATCATAGCCACCACCGAATACCAAAACATCAGTACCAGTATCAGTACTACTGGTTTTTATTTTAGCTTTGGTAGGTTTTCCCCATATCTGACCCATGCGACTAAAACCTGAGGTCGCTGGTGTAATGGCAAATATCATACTAGGGTTATCACTATCATTTAGGTTTAGCCCATAAAAAGCCTCGCCGCCCATACGTAGGCCACCATAAGCGAATACTCCTTTACCACCTGTTGTATTGACATTTACTCTATTGTTAGACAAATTATAATTATAGTCAGCGGTGACCAACCAAGGAGCATCTATACCAAAGTTTGGTGACCCTATATCAGCTTTAGTTGCATCTTTAACAAGAGCATCTGACTTACTAGCATCTCTTAACATCTCTCTTGGTATAATGATAAATTTTTCTTCTCCGCCATTACCCGCTCCTTGGTTATCTGCATCTACTAAATGTAAGCCACCTTCTGATGAGCCAAATAGTACGTAATCATCACGCGTGTCGGTAACTCTACCAGTAGTAGCATCAAGGTTTGCTGAATAGGAGACGGCCGCTGGGGTAGAGTGAATAGTAGCACCAAGCACCTTGATAGCTTTCGATACATTGGCTGTGCTAAGTGTCATGTCTTTTACAGCTGCACTCGAAAGAATATCGAATCCTAAGAAATTCAATAACTTTCTTAACGTTGCTTCATTATAGGTAGCAGTATCTTTAAATGTAGTATTCGTCAAAGCCACTCCATCTACTACTACCTTACCAGCAACACTCACCCCTACTTTTCTTAAAACTGGTTTTTTAGTAGATGAGTTTTCCCAGTCTTCGACATAAAGTGTTCTAACTGAGGTGACGCCAGTGGCTGGTGTATTTAATTGCGCATAAAAACCACCAGACTCTACCTTATCGTTGATACCTACACCATTGGCATTGGTATAGTTTTTATCTGACCACATATCTTGGGTCTCTGGATCCAAATCACCTGCGATACTTTTGAATAGCTTGGCGTTACCTTTACCATATAAGGTACCTTCATTTAGGGTGTATTTTTTTAGATTACCTTCCCAAATGACTGCATTTTCAGCTACTTTGGGTTGTAACGTAGGGTAATAGGCAACAGCGAGTTGACTATCGGCACGATAAGGGTCATCAGGTATAATAATCGTACCTGATGGTACCGACGGTAAGGTTTGGTTCAAATCAGCGACGAAGGTGATAATACTATTGACAATATCCTCTGTAGACTGCGCTGAATAGAAGCCACCCTCACCGAACCCACCAACCCCTAGTAAAGACGGATGTTTTTTCTCACCCCAGTTACAAGCATTTCTAGCATCAATATTTGTGATATTTTCGCAGTTGTAAAAATCGCGATTTGCTGTAATACCCGTTTTTGGGTTGGTATAAGGGAGGTTGACGATATCTGAATCATCAACATCAAATGCTGAACCAAAACCAACGACTGCTGTATAGATTTCTTGATCTGTACCTAATGGGCTAATTGTCGAGTCACGTAATGCTTTGGCAAATGCTCCAACCTCGGGCATACCATTACTATTCTGACTACCGCTAGGCAATGTGACTGACGGTAAGTTGAATGATGATGATCCTAAAGCAGATCTCATTAAGGGCAAAGCGTTGGGAGAGCTATTTGGTTCGCCATCAGTCAAGAAATATATACCACGCCCATCACAGCTAGAAGGTGATGAAAGTGGACTAATATAATTAGATCCAGATATAGAATTTGTAGTAGATTTAGCAAAACCACTAAAGCCCCAATTTTCTGAACTTTGAGTTGTGTCTTGTAATAGACAGTTATTACCTGTATATATGCTACATCTTTTGATCGTATAGCCATTTGAAGATCGAGTTACTGTTTCGCTAGTGAGACCGTTACATCTAGACACATCACTGGTCTCATTCCAAGAGTTACACACGCGATAAGAGTTTCCCCCTACGCTGACAAAGAACTCTCTTGGACGAGTAATTGAAGCAGATGTATTCTTACCTAACATATAAGCGCCAGCCTCTGCATAAGCATTGGCAGTTGGCGTTCCGTTTTCGCCAATCAATGGTGCAACAGCTGCTTTGATCTCATTTCGTTGGGATTGATTGAGAAGTCTTGCGGGTACCACTATTTTGCCGCTCGTTCCATCGGCACTAATATATGCGTTGTTCCTACCACTTTGAGTAGAAAATTGACCAATACCAATAGCCACTTTACTGGCATCTATTTGAGTATTGTCCATTAAGGTAAATAATGCATCTTTTAGACGAGTCAAACGGTCATAAGATCGAACATCATCTTTGAAGTAATAGGTATTGCCATCATTAGTTCCAGACTTAAATCCACTAGTCGACGGAGCAGCTATCTCAACATCACATTCTGTACCTCCAAAACTAAAACTACCTAAACCATCGCTTTCACCACAGATGTACCATTTGCTGCCTCTGTTGCGGTAAAAAAACTTTCTAGTCTCACAGTATCTTTTAATATAAGATGGCGTGGTTGAGGAATTTTCTGTTTTGACACCAAGAGAAGAGACTCCGGAAGGTAGGTCACAGGCCCCTGTGGTCACATTTGCCGCCATACTACCAGAGGTATCCAACATCATGGTAATAGTAGTCTTACCGCCCTCTGCCGCTTTATAAATCTCTAGATCGCCGATTCTTTTGTTTGCTACATCTGCCTGTGAGATTGGCATTACCATCATGGTAGCCATGGCAACGACTAGGTGCTTTAAAGGTAACGCAACTTTGCCACTGATTGGCGATACATTATTCAGTCGTTTCATGACTCTATCCTTATATTATATCGGTGTAATGAATAAGCAAGTTAAGGCGTTGTAGCTAGTACACACAGCGGATTTAGTGTCCCTCTGCCGAACGGATAACATTTGGTAGAAGAAGAAAGGTTTTCGACATCCGCTTGCTCATACAACGTTTTGCTAGGTGTGTTAGCCGCTAACAGACAGCCATTTAATGATTTTTTCCCAGCAGCTACGTTGGAGGCAATACTGGTTTGCTCAAAACATTTATCAGAGCCTGATTTTGGTTCACTATAAGCGGGGAGTGAAGAAGTTGGTCTGATATCGAACTGATACTTCTTACTGGTTCTATCCTCAATCTCTTTGCCAAGAACAACAGATTCAAACGGCTTTGCATTGGCACTAGGAGGCGTAACTGTAATACTCATCTGCGTCATGACGGCTTGTCTAGCACTGGTATAATCAGCTGCATCGGTGTAATCACAAACACCATTATTCAATCCATCTACATACCCGCCAGCAGGTGCTCTAACGGTCGCGCTGTTTGTTAGATAGCTTTGTGTCCGAGGGTTAAAGCAATAAATAAACTCGTTAATTTTATTGTCTTCAAATAATAAAAAATGACCCAATGCCCCTGTAGCACTCGTTACATCTCTGTATCCAGTAGAGTCTGCGCTCCCATTCACCATTACCTCTAGCTTTTGGTTGGCACTATCTGCTGACTGTAGTAATACAGTATTGATTTGGTCACTGGTCGCCACTTTAAGGTCAGTCGTACTTTGTCTAACCGCTATTGCACCTGCTAGCATAATAAGCACTAAAAATAACAAGACCACTATCAACGTCGCACCTCTCTCGGTGCTCCGATATGCCATATTGATATCTTTCTGTGTCGAACTTGATAAATCGCGGTATCGAATCACTTTGAGTCTCCTTACCAATATGCTATGGGCTAGTTAGATTTACGACACGAGCGTTACGCAATAACGTTGTGGTTTGATAGGTAGTCCGAACTTTCTTTGTGCTACTAGCATCTGTCTTTAGCTTATTATCTGCTGGTAATTGCCCTAACAAAGCAAATTCAGACTGTTCAGCACTTCCTATAACAGGTGTACTACCATGAACAATTAAACCAGCCTTAACGGCAGTTACTACTGGTTTGTCAGCCGTTATATTCAGATAAGCGCTACTCGGTAAATAAATCATTCTTCCTGCATTAGCGCCAGTTGTGTACTGTATACCCAATAGCACTTTAAACTGATCGACATTGACAATAAACTCTTGCCCTGCTTGACCAAAATTACGTGAATCACTTGATGGAGTCACAATGACTATTCCACCAGCGGTATTAACGCGCCCTGCATCACATGCCAATACTAAGTCTTTGATAGCACCAGTACTGGTATCCCCTGTTGCCTGACGTAAGAAATAACGCTCAATAACAATGTCATTAACAGCCGCACCTGCACCTTCGCAATCTGTCATTGGAGAGCCTGTGATGTTGGTATATTGAATAGTCAACTGATCGCTATTGGTATTGGTATTGGATATACCTGACCAGCCATTAGTACCAACAGTAGCATCTCCTGCGCGTCTCGTTAGATACCCTGTATTAGGATAAGGAGTAGGTGTAATCGGAATGCCAATATTAAGACCTGTTAAAACAATACCGCCATTAGGCGTAGTGCCATCAATTCTAGTGGTTGGGTTACCAAGATTGGCTAAGCGAATGCTTTTTTCTAATTGCTGTAACCCAAATACGCTCGCATCTTGTAACTCACTACCACTGGACTGAATACTACTTGTTTTTACATTTATCAAATATACTTGGATGACGGCTGCAGACACGATTAAACCGAGTACCAAAGAAATCATCAACTCTATTAAAGTGAAACCTACCTGACGATTATTCAGATTTATTTTTTGATGATTATATGACATCAGTACGCCTCCATAATAAAGCACTCTGCGCCATTCTTATAACTGCCATTTGCATTGGCACAAGCATCAGATGCAGTATCATCTAATGTAACTTTCGTATCACCCCAGCTAGCCACAAAACACTGTAACTCTTGCTTGCCTGATGTGCCTGGACAGCCGTTGGGAACCATGCCTATATTAATATCATTGGCGCTTGCATATGATTTTAATAATAATCCATCACGCGTTGCCATTTGGTTGATCGTGCAGGTCTGCGCGGCGGTGGGTGCCGTAGTTGCATTTGTTATACAGTTGTCTTTTGTTATGCTTCCTCCATCAATACTAATAGCGTTTGACGAGCCATTTATCGCTGCTTTGAAAGCAGCAATACCGCTAGGATTATTACGCATAGCCTCTGCTCCACCTCGCATGATAGCTAAAGAGCGAGTACGCATAAGGCTTTCGTCGGTTGCTTTTATCGCTGACATTTGCATGGCGCTGAACCCTAACACAGCCACAGCTAGCAATAGTAATGCCACCATTACCTCTATTAATCCTACACCTGCCTGTGTGGCTCCAATCTTCATTAACAGCTCCCAGCACTTATAGTATTAACGTTAGCAATATTAGTAAGTTTTACTTGTTTGGGCGTCTCACTGTTAGAGCCGCTATCACAGATGGTATATACTACTGTAGCACCACCAACTATTTTTTTGTTTGGTTGAAAAGCAATACTGGTTACAGTAGACGGGGTAATAGTTTGGGTAACAGTGCTCTTATCACTAATATTGTAACTAAATATATCGGTATTATTGGCGCGCAATTTAATCGTTTTAGGTGTACTGGTGTCAGTATATACAACCGTTACATTCTGACGACGGACAATACTCTCAACCTTGGCTTCCTTTAATGCATTAGCAATAGTAGCCGCAGTCGATTGAACGCGCTGATTGGCCAACTGGGTACTGATACTAGGCGCTGCTATACTGACAATAATGGCAAGCACAGCTATCGTTACCATCAGCTCAATCAGGGTAAATCCTGAGCTGGTCATTCGTAATGGGTGCGGTAGATTTTTCGCAGATGCGTTCACATCAAATCCTATTTATGGCTGTTGCAGCCCTAGTTTCTTAATGGTGCTGAGCACCTAGTTTTTATGGTGGTGAAGCCTGTGCCGCTCATCTAGTATCTTTAATAATTTGTACAATTTTCCTGCAATTTCTGTTCCATTTTTATTCATAAATAGCGTTGTAGTAACGGCTATGAAACAATGCACAGAGAAACAACAAATTTAGCTAAAGTAGATTCATAATATAGAGATAAGGTAACACATTAGCAACATAATAGTAGCCATCAATCGAATGAGAATACTTCTATGACTGACTACCATGCGCTAGAGCATAAGCAATAAGAGGAGGTTTACGAAAGGTTAAAGCGTTATTGAGGGAGGTAATGCTAGACAAGCTATGTACTGTACGCCCTAACGCTTGCAGACTGGCACCGGTGGTGGCGACATCATCGAATAATATCAAGCGTTTATTGGGTGGGTTTTCAATTAATGTAAAAGCGTTGTCTAAATTACTTAAACGTTCAGCACGCGTCAGTCCTTGCTGACTGATAGTGTCATCTATACGCTGCACCCCATGCCATAGCGGTATTTGCCAATGTTTGGATAGGTGCGCTGATAAAATACTAACGGGATCAAAGCCACGTTTGATCAGGCGTTGAGCGGTGGTCGGCATGGCGACGATCATACTGTTGTCGTGATGACAGCCGTGCGGACGTGGGAGTTGACGCAAAGCGTGTAGCAATAATGGCAGCTTGGTCATATCTTCGTGATGCTTAAACGCACGAATCGCTTGGCGTATCGGATAATCGTAATAGGTCGCTGCTTGGATAGAGAGCGCACTGCCAGCAGCAATGTCTACCTGAAAGGGTTTGGGTAACCAGCTTATGCTGTAATGACAATGCGGACAAAGCAGACCTCTATTTAAACGCTTATCAAAGACATGGCGCAGATTGGCAACAACCGAATGATTGTTAGGCAAAGAACTAGATATGGAATTAACAGTATTTGATGAGTACTGTGACTCTACTATTTGGGATTTTTTTGGCTGGTCTTGTATCAGCTGAGATTGTGACACGCTTTGGTGAACACGGCATAACTGGCAGCGTATACTCAGATACTCTGCCAGCCATAGTCCGGTTTGGTAAGGCGCTAAGCGGTACATGCTTTATGGTCAGGATGACTATTGATACTAAAAACCCTTCCAGTCATTAAGCACAATACCAAAGCCAATAGACGTGTTTTCATGATTATAGTCGATGATAGACTCGCCATAACCTTGGAATAACTGCACCATACCATTGACGTTTTCTGACAACGGATAGATATAGTCGATTTGTGCAGCGCCCTTGTTCGTGCTTGGATTATAACGCAGGGTACCACTAAGGCTCTGCTGATCAGGCAAATCATACAAGAACTTGATATCGCCATAACCCATATAGTCTTCGATATCTGGATTGTCATCATCACTGCTATTATCGCTGTTCACGCGAGCCCATAGACGCGGTATAACTGAAAGCTTACCCCACTCCGCACCGGCCATCAAATAAGCACGATTCCATGAACGTGATAACGGATCGTCTTGTCCATTAGAATGGTGAACAGCACCGACACCTAACATACGTAGACGGCCACCAAAAGGTAGGTCAGCTGCTACTGGTTGGGTCAAAAATATTTCAGGCTGATAATCAGTCGCACGGAATGGGCGCGAGTTATCTTCGTTATAAACTTGCCAATGCGACTCTTGGGTATAACCAAACCACAAATCTGCACTGGTATCGAATAAATCTTGAGCAACTTTAGTCTTTAAAGACAACTGAAACTTCAGCTCAGTCTCACGTATGTCATTTGCAGACAAAGACTCTGTTTCTTGAGACGGTGTCCCTGGATTTAAATTGGGATCAGACGTATAAAATAGTGGTAATACGTAGGTTGGTCGATAAGGTCTGACCGTCCAAGTACCACGCTCGCTGTTCTTATCAAGGTCATAAGACAAACTAAGCGGCGTATACTTTTCGATATCGCCTTGCGTGACGCCCACATTTTCTAAGACTTCTGCTTCTCTTTGCGTCAGTCCAACGGTATCTAAGCTCTCAGTAGAATCTGACTGATTGACCAGTAAACCTGTATCGGTATTATTAGCCTGCACAATGCTCGTGGTATTCTCTTCAGCAAAGACGACTTGCGGGTTACCTGAAATGGTCGATTTGAAGGTTTTTGCCAAATCTAGCGGTTGTTTGGTGCTCGTGTAGCTTGGCGTTTCGCCTTGCTCAGCTACCTTATCGAAGCAGGCCAGACGGGCAGAACTGGTCTGTACTTGTGTACATTCAAAAAACAACTTCGCCTGCTTGGCGACAAAGTCATTACTCGGCAGCTTACTACGATCAATAGGCGTATTAGGGTTTTTTAGACGCTCGTAGATCACTTGTGGAGAGTTGTCATTGTCATATTCAAGCATAGCTTCTGCAACAGGTATCTCATTATAAACCTGACCGTCATTCGCCGCTTGTGCTTGCAAAGCCGTACAGCTTAAAGCGATACCCATAGCGATGCTCAGCTGAGTCTTTGACCCAAACCCTAAAACCATAAGGCTTCGAGTCTGATGCTGGGGTGTAAGAGGAGCAAACATAAGTGTCCTTTGTCATGATTGGCATTGAAGCCAGTAGATTATCTAATGCAGGTAGCATCAATAATAGCTAAGCTAAAGTTAGTCGTCAGTGATATAGATATGTGATTGAAAATTATTGGGGCGTGTCGCTCATAACCAGTTTTGGTAGCCATCGGCCATAGCATTGCTGCTTGAACATTGTTGCGTTATTGTAATAAAATTACTGCCATTATACTAGCGTTATCAAGACTTAATCTAGCATAGACTCAATTAATAATGACTTAACAGCCATAATGACAAACCCTTCTCTTAAATAGTAAATGCGGTCATTGTTAAGAAATAAGACACTGAACATATATTAAGAAATCGGTATAAAAAAACCAGCGTACCACTCAGCCTATTCGGCTGAGGGAGATGCTGGTTCATCGATGTGGGCTTTGAATGGATTTTTTAGTTAAATTGATCGTTCTTTAGAGCATCACATTTACTGTGTCTTATTCAATTCCGTCAATGTTTGCTCAAACTCTTGACGACCGATTTCACCGACTTGCTTATTCACCAATTGACCGTCTTGATAATACAATAGCGTCGGTGGACCAAACAATTGGTAACGTGCCAAGATAGCTTTTGAAGCATCTGTGGTTTCCGTGATATCTAAGCGCACCAATTGCCAATCCTGCATCTGCATAGGACGATTGTGGAATAGGTTTTTGTCCATAATACGGCACTCAATACACCATTCGGCAGTGACATCGACAATCACTTTAGGATTAGCCGCGGTAATCACATCCAGCTCCGCAAGAGTGGTAATGCGCACATCATTAGCATTGCTACTGGCATTACTCACGCCAGTCGTCTGGCCAGTCGTTTGCGCCATCATAGGGGAAGTTAGTGAGGCCAGTGGATGCAGACTATCATCGTTACCCAACGCTGCACCGATAACCAGTGTCGTCGCCCAAATACCTGCAATCAACCCCAATGCTTGGGTCAGCATACGGCCCTTGCCTATCCAGCTCCATGCCCATGTCGCCACGACCATAAACCATAGTGCCCAGACCAATAGCATGACTGGTGAGATAAAGACGCGCTCAATCATTAACAATGCCACGGCGAATAACAATAAAGAAAAGCCCAGCTTGACCCAATTCATCCACTCGCCAGCTTTTGGCATGATTTTGCCTTGCGTTGCCCCAATTAGGATCAGCGGTGCGGACAACCCAAAGCCCAGCATAAATAATGCGGCAAACCCTAATAGCGGACTACCGATGGTCGAAACGGCCAGTAATGCCCCGAATAATGGTGCAGACACACAAGGAGATACCACTAAGGCTGATAAGAAACCAGCAACCAAGCTACCACCCGTACTGCCTAGTTTGCTATCACCGGCTTGACTTAAACCTTGCATTTTACTGGTAATGGCACGCGGTAGACGAATCGTAAAGACACCGAGCATATAGAGTGCTAGCAAAACGAATACAATGGCAAAGCTGATTAAGATAATGGGGTTTTGTAGCCAACCGATGATACCTAATGACTCACCAAAGACAGCAATCACTGCGCCCAAGATACCGTAGGCAATAGAGACCCCTATTGCATAGCTGGTCGTTAAAATCACGCCTTTTTTGACTGTTGGATTTTTCTGACGGGCAACGATGTTAGCAACGATGGGCAACATTGGCAGCACGCAAGGTGTCAATGCCAAACCCAAACCTGCTAAAAATAGCAAGCCAAATGCTAGCCAAGGATGGCTCGCCAAACCAAAAGGATCGTTGTCGATAAAGTTATTAGATAATACGTTGTCGCTGTTGGTCGCCTCACCCGATACGTTGCTATCTGCTCCAGAGAGCGTATTCGCCGCAGCACTACCACCCAAAGAATCATACTCTACAGCGCTGTCATCTATTAGATCATAATCAATAGCACCATTGTCTGTCAGTGCTTGCTCTTTATCAGGCAAAGCATTGTCAAGATCAGTTGCAGCAGTACCTTCTGATGTCGTGTTAGAGTTTATAGTTGAATCGGTTGTACTCGCAGGACTGTTGTTTGCAGTAGAGCCATTAGACGCAGCCTCTTTGTTCGCAGCACTAGCATTATCTACCGTTATTTGTGCCGATGTGGCTACGATATCGACAGTCGTATTAATCTTTTCAGGTGGGTAGCATAGTCCAGCTTTCGCACAGCCCTGCCAGCCGACGACAATAGCGGCGTTATCTATATTCTTGCCACTATTATTCGTCAATGTGGTGGTAGCGATCATGTTTGCTTGATCAAACACCAACACCTTGCCAAAAGTTGGATCATCCATTGAATAGGGTGTTTGGCTAAAGGTGAACGGCGCAGCCGTCACACCCGCAGGTAGCGTGAGCTTAATTTGCTTCTTGTAGACGTAATGCTCAGGAGTGATATCAAAATTAATTGATAAACGCGTACCAGATTTGGTAGGTGTACTATCCGTACTGACTTGAAACGCCTGATTGACTGGCAAAAACTTTGACTGCCCAGCACTTTTATCGCTACTAAAGAGGTCGCTAAGCCCAGCTGCTTGCACCGTCATCGAGGTCGTTGTCAGACCGGTAAGTAATGAACCACTAGCGATAGCAAGCGCTAAGACATATGATTTTCTTTGACGAGTGGTGGCGCTGAATGATAAGGGTTTTTGTAATGTCTTGATGGACATGGATGGCTACCTATTATTACCGATATTTGAATCAACCTGCTTGCTGTTTGTCTGCGTGTTATCTGCGTGTCGCAGCAATGTTTATCTTCGTTTTAACTTTTTCTGGCGGATAGCATAATCCTGCTGTTGCACACCCTTGCCAACCGATAATAACGGGTACATTCTTGGCGCCTTTGCCATTGCTGGTAATCAGAGTCGTGGTTGCGATCACACTCCTTTGCGTAAATACAGACACCTTACCAAAAGTTGGATCATCGATTGAGACAGGTGACTGATTAAACGTAAACGGCGTGGCGCTCACTCCCTTAGGAAAACGTAAAGTGAGCTTATCTTTATAGACATAATGACCCGGAGTAATCTCAAAAGCGATCGATAAACGCGTGCCTTTAGAGGTGGCTTTGGTACTGCTGATAACTTGAAAAGCTTGATCGACTGGCAAAAACTTCGACTGTGAGGCACTGTTATTATTACTAAACAAGTCACTCAATCCTGCTGCTTGTACCGTCATGGAAGTCGCTGTCAGTCCAGTCAGTAGCGTACTACCCAACAAAACGAAAGACAATAAACAAGGTTTTTTCGCAGTAGCTTTGATAGTTAGTACTTTGCTTATTAGCATTTTGGAGAATGGCGTATTAATTGGCATGGTTGTCTACCTTTGATTGCTGCTTTCAATGTTTAGAAGTTGGCTGGGTTAGCGCTCAAAACCCAGCGCTACGATTAGCGCTGAACCTATCGACTTATAGTAGAATTACTTTAAAAAAATACAGTGCGACTGGGATGATTTTTTCGTAGCCTCTGTGATAGCAGCAAGCAAGCGAAATTTATACCAGTCGCACATAACTATTAGGGTCTGTTGAACATTCAAATATTAGGACTGCTGATCGCTAAAATCGCATCAAACTAGGCGTAAACCGACGATAATGTCGAGACCTTAGCTAGGTTTAAAACAACGTTTGAGGTGATTTTAGTATCAGCCTTTCAGGGCAGGACTATTTTTGACCAATGCATAAAAAATATCAACCAATAATGCCTTATTGATTGATATACATCGATCATTAACCGTGAGGTCGTAGATCTTGTTGTTTAAAACCGCTACCAGTTATTTTTTATTGGCAGTGGCGCTAAATGGTTTATAACTTGGCATAAATATCAGCATCTTGACCTTCACCGCCCTGCTGACCATCTGCCCCTAACGAGAATAAATCATAAGGGCGACCTTCATTACCCGGTGCCACATATTGCATCTCACTCTCCCAACCATCGGTTGGATAACCACCTTTGATATAGCCACCATCAGGATAGTTTTTGGCATCCGCAGGCGGTGTCGTCAGAGCATCAAGACCTTGAGCAGTGGTCGGATAGCGTGAGTTGTCCACCTTATACATATCAAGGGCATTCGATACGGTCGCTAGTGCGGTTTCAGTGGTTTTGACACGCGCTTTATCGCTTTGCCCAACAACTTTTGGCACTACCAAACCAGCAAGAATCGCCAAGATCACGATGACGACCATAATCTCAATAAGGGTAAATCCTGACTGGTAATGCGCTTTTGCTGGACGGCGCTGCACCGATAATGGCGTTTGCTCACCCATGGTACCCGAAGGAGCTTGGTTTATCTCACGTTGCGGCACCGTCTTTCCTTGAAGGTTGTCAATCATAGTCATCGCTTTTATCATCGCTTTTGGGATCAGAGTAATTTAAATCGTAAAATGGCAGTCAAGTTGTATTGATTAGTCTTGAGACGATTATCACTATAAACCATGGTTTTATTTTTATCCAGCGCTGCGCTCATATTGTCATCACAGCCAGTATTCAGTAACGGCTGACATTGATGAGCATAATTTTGACCTGCTTTCACTATAGCGTGGTGCTTGAGTTTGCCATAGCAAAAATGTGGCTCAGTCAACAATATACAACAGTAAGCAAATCTTAAGAAAGCTGGCGCAAGGTTTAGAAAGATATTGGCTAGCCTGCCAAATCATTCATATTCACAATCGGTAGCATCACTGCCATCACAATGATCATGACCACCACACCCATCAACACTAACATCAAAGGCTCAAGTAATGACAGCAAAGTACTGATAAAGTTGGTGGCTTCCGCTTCTTGCATATTGGCCGCGCGGCTGAGCATGTTTTCAAGCTCGCCTGAGTTCTCGCCACTTTTGATCATCTGTACCATCATCGGCGGAAAGTATGAGGATTTTTCTAACTGACTGGATAAGCTTGAGCCTTCTGTCACCCTATCGGCAGCAGTGATAATGGTTTTTTGAATATGCAAGTTGGTCGCAACGGCAGCGCCAATGTGTAGTGCCTCAATCAGCGGTACGCCTGAACGCACCAGTATCGCAAGGGTGCTGGCAAAGCGCGCGGCATTCAGACCTTTTGATAATCGTGCCAATATCGGCAGTCTCAGCACGACACTATCTATCGTCAGCTTACCTGCTTGTGTCTGAGCAAAGCGATAGAACAAAAACGCCGTCCCTGACAATACTAGCAGCATCAGCCACCACCACTGGGTAATGATGTTCGATAGGCTAAGCACGATTTGGGTAATCAAAGGTAGTGCTTGCTCAGATTGCTCAAAAACCTTGACGATTTTGGGCACCACGAAGCTCATCAAACCCATGATTACCCCGACTGCCATTACCATGAGCACAATCGGATAAACCATCGCACCTTGGATTTTCTTTTGCAGCGCAAAACGGTTTTCGGTGTAGTCTGCTAGCTGATTCAGGATCAAATCCAAATGACCGGATTTTTCCCCAGCAGCAATGGTAGCGATATATAACGGTGGAAAACTGGCTGCTTGCTGCAATGCACGGGCGAGGCTCAAGCCCTCTAAAACATGCGAACGCACGGCAAGCATTAAAGATTTGATATGGGTTTTTGGCGATTGCTTGGCGACGGCGGCCAGCGTTTCTTCAAGCGGAATACCAGCCGCGAGCAATACTGATAATTGACGCGTCAGAAGCGCCAACTCATAAGCTGAAGGTTTTTTATAACGGCTTTTATGTTGATTTTGTCTGTCATTGACCGCACTGACCTCAACGGGCGTCCACTGCTTATCACGCAGCTGCTGGCGTACTTGTCGCGCAGAATCCCCTTCAAGTAAGCCTTTTTGGACACCGCCGTGGTCGTCGAGCGCTTTATAATGATAAGCGGGCATAGCAGCGGATATCCTAAAGTAGTCAAAAAAGGGTTAGATTAGTGCGTAAATATCAGTGCGTAAATATCAATGCTTAAATAACGGCTGGCTTAGATAAAAAACCACTTAAAACAGAGGCGTTGAGTCGTTATTATCAGGCATCAAGCCTTGTAATAATAAAACATCCAGATGCTGCTGTTGCAATTTTTTATCAAAATCATTTACTTCAGCGATCAACATTCTCTCAATGCGTTTGTCACTGGCGAAAACACTAAGCCGCGCACAGATGACTGCCAGCTGATAGATACGTTTTTTACAATAACTGTCCAAGCCCTGTAGCAACCGCACCATATGCGGGGTTTCAAGACTGGCATACTCATAATCGGCAACGACCTGCTGACCAAGCGACGTCACGCTATAGCTAACAGACAAATGGGCGCAAAAATAACAACTGAATAAATAGCCGACGACATGACCGATGTAATAGCCACGGTCATAGGTAAAACTACTGACGCCAAAGTGACTGAGTACATAACTGTTGAGGCTGGCTTGCTCTAAGATAGGCTTGCCGTGTTTAAGCTTGCCAACCGTCGCGAAACGCAATGGATTGTGACCATCCTGCATGGTTAGCTGCCAGCCAGCTGGCTGCTGCGCGGGCATATGGCGCACGATATCTGCGATAATATCATCGACCACATGCAGCTGCTGCCAAAGCCTTTCAAGCGCATCGGTATCCATTAGACCGCGTTTATCAAGCTGCTGTGCGAGTAGATACTGTTGATATTCGGCAAACTGTGCTTTTAGCGTTTGCACCAAATAAGTGGGTCGTGTGGCGGCAGACGCCATATAAAGTAGACGCGTACGTTCGTGCTGGGCACGATACAGCGCCACACGCTGCTCGGCAATATTGGTTTCGTTGACAGCAGTTCTGTTAGTCTCTGCGTTTTCGATACCTGTGCTGTCAATCCTTGCGCTTTCACTCCCTACATTTTCAGAAGTGGGCAAGATGAATAATGCCAACAACGCTGCTTTATCAGGCAAAATCGCTACCTTATTTTTTAGCTTATCTTCTGATATAGGCTGATTGTGTCCGATATCATTTTTATCGATACTGCTGCTATTTTTGGCAAACGTAGAAGCGCCTTTTTGGTCATACGATTTTGCAGTTGGTTTTGCGGTCGGTTCAGTCATAACACACCATCAGCTTCAAAAATAAACATCGCTTGAGTCACCATATATCACTGCCAGACAGTAAGATATAAAGCGCTAGAAGCAAGTGGTCGCACCTAGGCGACTCATCACTCCATAGTACCTGAACCTAAGCGCATTGTCAGCTTTACAGCAGCAAAAGACTCTTAATCAAATGACGCCATTTAGGTTTCGTTATCGAGTGAGAATATTCAGTATTCAAGCATATATAAAACAAAAAAAGCGTTAAGGTCGAATATTCAACCTTAACGCTTTACGAGGGTATTTTTGCGATGATGCTTTGTGATGGGATTAAAGACGCTGTCAGACACTAAGCCAGCAGCTGTCTTTGGTACTGCTGACGATACGCTTTTGGCGACACCCCGTAGACGCGCTTAAAGGCTTGGCTAAAGGTCGAGTCCGATGCATAACCGACCAGCTCACTGATACGGCTGATACTGTTTTGCTGCAAACGTAAATAACGGGCGGCCAAACGCAAGCGATAATCGATTAAGTAGGTCAGTGGCGGCATACCGACAGTATCTTTAAAGCGCTGGGCAAAGCTGGAGCGTGACATGCCAGCGACCTCAGCAAGCGTCAGAATCGTCCAATTTTGGCTCGGTGCATTATGCATCGCGGCTAGCGCTTTGGTTAAAAACGGATCTTTCATCGCCTTTAACCAATTGTCTGTTGCCTCAGGTATGCTTTCGATATAAACGCGCAAACACTCAATCATCATAATACTTGCCCAATGATTGATCACTGCCGTTTTGCCCATGCGCTCATGCTGAGACTCTAAGGTTAAAAGTTTAATCTCTACATCAATGACCTCAAACCGACCATCGGTGTCATTATTGATCTCAGGCAATATCGATGGCAACACCGACAATAAAGGATTAACCATCTCTTTGTCGTATTTGCACTCGATTAGTATCAACGACGACTGCTCATCGCCATCACTTATCATATCAAGCGTATTGTCTTTGCAATTAGTGAGCAGCTCATCCAACGGCTTGGCATCATTCCCATGATGACTCAGCGCATAACTGACATGTTGATAAGCATTGGGAACCATGATGATGTCGCCAGCATGTGCCTCTCGTAAGCCATTGCCCACATCGATACAAAAGCTACCTGACATCACCAAATAAAATAGAATGGTGTCTTTTCTGGTCAATGAATACGACCAATTACCAGAACCATTTAAACGATAATATTTTGTTTCAAACAAATGCACATTTTGTAGCAATACACTCAGTGCGTCCATCAATAACTTCCTCAATAATCTATGGCAGTTGATCTTAACCCTGCAAAATAAACCACCTAAGAGATATTACACAAGAGAAATCACTTATCGTGGACTGCACTTAAAGTTATACGTACGCTAAACACATATCGAACCCGAATTTGTAGAAAGACCGTCCTTTATTGCCTCTGTAGAAATATTTAATATTAGCAACATTAATAGGGCTCAGTACTCTAAATTAGCCACCCTCACTCATACCATCAAATCATTACTCTAAATTTTTAATCAATAGTTTATATTTACTTAATAATGAGCAGTTTACCCTAAAAGAAGTAGGGATATATGACTAAATAAAAGCCAAGCCCTATCAAAATTAAGCTTTGTTAAAATTAAGCTCTGTCAAAATCAACTGTGCTTATAAAATATTGGTGACAAAACACTGATAAGAAAATTAGCGACTAATAAATCCGTTGGTGATTTAAAAAACCAACACGGCATGAGCGAAAAGTAAGGGGTGACACGCGATCGTCTAACCAGAAGAAAATGGTCAGAGAGTTGAAAAGATCAAGAAACAAAAAATGCAGACGAAAAAAAATGCCAACGAGGGCAATCAGTATGTATAAATAAGATAAGTAGAAAATAGTATTAAATAAAATGGGGCGACTGATGGGACTCGAACCCACGACAACCGAGATCACAACCCGGGGCTCTACCAACTGAGCTACAACCGCCATAACTATTTGCCAAGGAAGGCAAGATTTGCAGGCTAAATGGTGCGCCTGGCAGGATTCGAACCTGCGGCCACCTCCTTAGAAGGGAGATGCTCTATCCAGCTGAGCTACAGGCGCTCTTAAAGGACTTTTACAAATTTTGATCTGCTTATAATATTAGAAACTTATAACATCAAAAACAATATCATTATACATAAAAAAAAGCCTGTAAGGCTCTTAAAATAGATGGTCGGAGTGATAGGATTCGAACCTACGACCCTCTGGTCCCAAACCAGATGCGCTACCAAACTGCGCCACACTCCGAAATTCTCTATTATCACGATAGTTAAGTTGATTAATTCGTTATCAGCAATGCCGCTAACTGCTTAATGTTCCTCGCTATCGAGGTGCACATATTAAGGGGAAAAGACGATGCTGTCAACACCTATTTTCAATTAATTCATAAATTAACCAAATTTTATTGAAATTGTTTTAAATAGCCGTTTTTCGTTGCGAGTTATGGTTAGTGAAACACAGCAATGATAGCGTCTATCATTCTTGCAGGAGCTTACCGTTCAACGTGCCACTCAAGACATCAAAAGGCATAAGCCACAGCTTTGCCACGTTTGAGGGATTGCTGTCACTATCGCTGCTTCCTTGAACTTGTTGTCTGAGTGCTACCGGTTGCCTGATGTTACCTTGCACCGGATAGACCAACCACACCTGTCCTGCTTGATACGCTTGCGCATAACTGGTCAACTGATAGGCATCACTGGCACTGATCGCGCCTGAATGGCTCAGATGCTTCCACTTTATGTCGATCACATGGCTGTAGTTACGCGTTTTTTTTGCGCTAGCCGTGCCATGGCTATTTTTATAGGGATTTTCCCCATAATTTTTATCGTGATAAACATCATCGTAATCTGGTGTCTGATAAATAAGTAAATCCGGACGGATAGATAAGCATGCCTGCCCTTCTGCATCATTCAACCACACGCTTTGTGATTGATGCAGTGCATTATAATTTAAATTTAATTGCTCAAACATTGAGGCGATACGTCGGCTTGCCCATTGCTCAAAAGCTTGATTCATATCAATCAGCAGACACAAACGTGGTCGTGATGAAGATTGATTAGAGGATAAGTTGGTATCAAGACCGCTGCCTGTCTCTATATTTGACTGCTGCAATAGCCAATAAGCCAAATCTAGCAATTGCTGGGCGGCGTTTGCTTGTAGCTGACTCAGGGGTTGCAGCGCTAGTTGACGCTTTGCTTGCTGATATACCGACTCTAGTTGCTGCCGCTCATGGTAATTAAGCGCATGTACTGATTGCCAGAGCTGTATGGATTTTGGCGGCATGGCTGTTTGTAGGAGTGGTGCCAGCCATACCAATGCACTCTTGATCACGCGATTGCTCAGCATATCTTGGCTCAACACACTGCGCTCACAGACAAACTTGTGCGGTTGTACGCTATTGCGGCGCAGTTGCTCTTTGATCAACAGCCGACCTTGTAGCGTTGCTTGGTTGTCCACCTGAGCCTGATAATGCTGGGTCGGTTGATAGTGTGCCAAACGCTGTAAAAACTGGTGTGCGAGCCAATCCGACAACGATGGTGCGCTTAGCGGCAGCGGCGTCACCTGCGCGTTAAATTGCCCTAAGTTTTTTGTATTGGGCAGTTTGCTATGGTATTGGTTACTAGGATTAATCAAGTCGGACAGCATATTTTGCACCCATTGACGGGCTTGTCTGATATCGCTAGCGCTATTTTGATGAGATTCATAAAACTGCTGCTGTGGCGTGCGACTGGTAGACGCTGAGGCAATCATCTTGGGCAAAATCTCAAGCGTCATACCGCTGGGCAATAACACTATGCCAATATAATGCCCGACCTTTAGCTGCCATTGTCTCTGCTTGCGTTTGATAGTAAATACGGCAAACTCTTGCGCCATCAACCACTGAAAATCAGACGCTTGCAAAAAATCATGAACCGTCAAACGCTGATGCTCAAATACCGTCATGATATTGGTATCAAGCGCCTTCATAGTAGTGCTATTAACATTACTGGCAATACTGTTATTGGCGCTACTGTTATTGGCGCTACTGTTATTGGCGCTACTGTTATTGGCGATACCATTCGTAGGGGCATATGCGACGCTATTGATGAACACTTGGTAACCTTATTAATATAAATGCTGGTAGACAGCTAGATTGGTAAACTCACCTGTCCTTGCGAGAAAATCTTCATTAATCTTATAGCTACCAGTATGCATCGACTGTCCTAAAAAGGCATTGTGACCGCTAAATAATTGACTTGATGTCATAGTATTCGTCTGGTCATTTATTTCGTCATCCAAATGCTGACTAATCGCCGCTTGGCTATCTTGTATAAACTGCGCCCTCATCGGCTGCTGCTCATCTCTGAACACGTACTGCAAGATAGCGACTTGCCCGCCCGCCGCTTGTGCCAATTGTGGAATAATTTGTTCAATCAATGCGGTCTGTAGCTGCGCCAAACTCTGTACACCAAACAGAAATGCATGACCCAATTGTGCCTCCATCCCCAACGTTTGGCTAATGCGATTGTTTAGACCCATTAGCAATTTGGTCAAATCTATGGATGCTGCTGACTGAGTGCTTTCTAAACTTTGATTGGCGTTGCCAAAATCTGTGATAATAGATAACAGTTCTGGCTTTGGCGGACAGTGAATAAAGCGAAAGCGACGCCGCAAAGCCATGTCTAATGGCGCTAAAGAATGGTCTTGAATATTCATCGTGGCGTAGATATCGACATTCGCTGGTACACTAAAAGCGCGCCCAGAGTAGGCCAAATTAACGCTCATAGCGTTTGCCGTGCCAGCTCGCTTATCTGCTTCAATTAAGCTGAGTAGCTCACCAAATACCCGTGAGACGTTGGCACGGTTAATCTCATCGATCAGCATGGCATAGCGCTGTTTAGGGTCGCGTGCCGCACGCTGACAAAGCTTGAGGAACGCGCCATCTTGAATAGCGTAGCTCATTTGTGCTTGGTTATTGCCCGTTTGACCAGATGCCGCCATAACGGGACGAATACCTTCAACAAATTCTTCATAACCATAGGCCTGATGAAAACTGACCATATTAAAACGCTGGTCACTAAAAGCGTGGTGTTGGCTTGCGGTATTATCATGCTGCGCCTGCTGAAACTCCGCTAATTTCTGCGATAAATCCTTTAGTAATGGCATGCTCTCAGGGAGCAAATACCATGCCCCGCTATTGTCTTTATCAAAGTAGGCTTGGCTAGCACGGTTCTTGTAAGTGACCGTTTTTGAGCTAGTGGGACTGTGCATTTGCAGCACTGACCATGCCGTGTTACTTAAGTTTTTCTTGCGCGCATTCTGTGCGGCTTTGGCGACAAAAAATTCATGACTGACGATTTCAGGTACTTTTACGAGGTCTTGTTTTTCAGAGTGAAAATCTAAAAACACCAAACATACCACATCACGCCAGCTTAGCGTTTGTAATAACTGTGCCAGCAAATCAGCTTCGTTTGCTCTCGGCAAGTAGTCGGTATATCGCTGAGCAATTTGGAGCAACTGGTAGGTTTTACCAGTACCAGCGACGCCAGTATAAATAATATTGGTCGGCTCATGAATCTCTCTCTCGGGCATAACGTCATCCAGCATCCAAAATGGGTATCAAAAAAATAATAAAATCGTGCTAAAATACCACTATTACAGCATGGTTATTTTTACAGTTAGCAGCTTAATCTAACAGATAGCTTCGTCTAAAAGTATTTCACAAGCTCTCATCACTCCTAATTACCCCTGATTACCCTTAATTATATGGCTACGTTACTGGCATTTTATAAGCGCGGTAGTTCATGCTAATAATAGTAGTGACACTTGGGTTAAGGTAATATGGTCGCAATAGCGGTGACGATAACCTCTACCTCACTTGCCACTATCATGAAAATTTATCATGCTAAAATCTCATCTAACTGACCTAAATAAGGAATTTTGTATGTCAGGATTATTAAAAAGACTCCCTAGTAAGCTGACCAATAAATTGCCAGCCAACAACACTGACAGCACAAGATCGCCAGTCGAAAAACCCAATAGCACTCTTAAGCCAGTGAACAATCAATTCACCAAACTCTTATCGGTGACTAAATATTTACCCGCTGGCGCGCGCTCTACTATTTTATCCAAAGCTTTTGGCAAAGTGGTGCCGTATGTGGGCACGACGGGCGTCTATTATGAAACAGTCGACCCCAATCAAGTCGTGGTCAGCTTGAATAATAGCAAAGCCGTGCAAAACCATATTGGCTCTATCCACGCTGTTGCCATCACTTTACTGGCTGAGACCGCAACGGGCTTTATTTTGGGTTTAAACCTACCTTCTGACCGTGTATTGCTGATTAAATCTTACTCGATTAATTTTTATCGCCCGATTAAAAAAGGTCAAGTGGCCGCAGTGGCAACCTTGTCTAATGAGCAACGCTTGGACATTTTAAACACCCCAAAAGGCGAGATGGTTATTCCTTGCGTGATCCATGACCGCGAGTCTGACAGTGATCGCGACCCTATCGTGGTTGAAATGCTATGGGCTTGGGTGCCGAAATCAGAGTTAGAAGCACGTCGCCAAGGACAAAACAATAAGTCCAAAACTGAGACTGAGCAATCTAGTGACTCTGCTGCTAATACAGCCACAGACAGCACGTCAGCTAAAAGTGATGATAAAATTAAATGATAACGTAACAACAAGCGCGCTACTTAATACTCTGCTTATAGCGCATTTTTGATCCATAAGCTTATACCATTCACAAAAAGAAGCGTAGCCAGAAAGACGAGTGAACGTACTACTTATTGTAGACTAAACGAGTTTGACGCCGCTAATCGTACTTTTTGGGTTTGGTATTATAATAAGGAAACAGCGATGTCCACACATAACTATAAATTTACTACCAACCTATCCAAGGCGCTCTTAGTGGCTGCGTGCTCGTTAGGATTTGCCGTTAGCGCCAATGCAGCGCCCGCAACTAATAGCGCAAGCATGACTAAATCTAGCCCTGTCTTTTTGGGTGATGGTGGCAACTATCCGTTTTCAGAAGCGGTACGTGTCGGCGACACTTTATACATGTCTGGACAAATCGGTTTTAAAGATGGCAAATTGGTCAAAGGCGGGATCAAAGCGGAAGCAAAACAAGCTTTAGACAACATCCATGCCACGCTACTAAAATACGGCTATCAAAAGTCTGACATCGTCAAATGTATGGCGATGCTGACGGATATGGATGATTTTGATGATTTTAATAAAGTCTATAAAGCTGAATTGGCTAAGCCCTACCCTGTACGCTCTGCGTTCGGTGTCGCAGAGTTGGCCGCTGGTGCTAGCGTTGAAGTCGAGTGCATCGCTGCAAAATAGTAACGCTATTAAAAATAAGCCAAACTGGCTTTTTCCATGACGCGGTTATTGAGTCAATTGGCCTAACTTTTGACTCAATAACCGTTCTGCTTTAGACAACCATGCTTTATACAATCATATCATCAGTGAGTGCGCTTTCTTTGGTCACTCGCAACACTTCTTCCAACGTTGTCCTGCCTGCGATGACTTTACGCAATCCATCAGCACGTATCGATGGTGTCTGCTGGCGTGCGTATTCTTCTAGCTCGTACTCAGCCGTATTGCTATGAATCATCCGCCGCAAGGTGTCGTCAACGGGAACGACCTCATATATCGCGGTACGACCTTTAAAACCCGATTGATTACATTTATCGCAGCCGACTGGTTTGGGTAAATTGATGGCCTCAGTTGCCAAACCTTCAACACCCAACGGTATGCCAATTTCTGTAAATAATTTTGCCTGTTCGCTATCAGCAGGCTGCCACGTGTGGCAATGCGTACACAGCGTACGTACCAAACGCTGGGCGACCACGCCGATGAGCGATGAAGATAATAAAAATGGCTCTACGCCCATATCTTGCAAGCGCGTCACTGCACCGATGGCCGTATTGGTGTGCAAGGTTGATAATACCAAATGCCCTGTTAACGACGCTTGTACCGCAATCTCAGCGGTCTCTAAATCGCGAATCTCACCGACCATCACCACGTCTGGATCTTGGCGCAACATCGCGCGCAGACTCTTGGCAAAGGTCATATCAACTTTATTATTGACTTGCGTTTGCCCAATACCATCGAGCTGAAATTCAATCGGATCTTCTGCGGTCAAGATATTACGGGTTTGATCGTTGAGGTCAGTCAATGCTGAATAGAGCGTGGTAGTTTTACCCGAACCTGTCGGCCCTGTCACCAAAATAATGCCATGGGGACGATGAATTAAGCGTTTAAGCTCGCTATAGTCATTATCAGAGAGTCCCAAATAGGTCATATTAAGACGACCTGCTTGTTTATCAAGCAGACGCATCACGACCCGCTCACCAAAGCTCGATGGTAAGGTCGATACCCGCACATCTACTTCTCGTCCTGCTAAACGCAAACTGATACGCCCATCTTGCGGTACGCGCTTCTCCGCGATATCGAGCTTTGCCATGACCTTAATACGCGAGACCAATAGCGGTGCCAACTGGCGTTTTGGGGTGATAATTTCTTTTAACTCGCCATCGACGCGAAAGCGCACGACCAGACGTTTTTCAAAGGTTTCGATATGAATATCTGAGGCGTTAAGGCGAATCGCTTCGGACAGCAATGCATTGATCAGCCGAATAATAGGCGCATCGTCTTGCTGATCCATCAAGTCTTCAGTTTCAGGCACGCTATCCGCTAAACTATCGAGGTCAGGATGATCTTCAAGCCCTGCAGCGATATGCTGTGATTCACCCGTGTTGCCTGCATAAGCGGCATTCATGCGTCTTTCAAAGTCATCGGTGCTGACGCTTTCGTAAGTCGGCACACCACGTATGCCCTGCTGCTGTAAAAAACGCACCGCCTCATTAATCGCTGACAATGGCGTGGCTTTGGTCAGCACTAAAGTCGGTGGCAGCTCAGGATCAATAGCAAGAATGACCAAGAGTTGATGGCGTTTGGCAAAACTGTACGGCAGTTGCATCATATAGTCGACCTGATAAATAGACATAACGTCAGAAATAAGAGCCTTTTCATGCTTCACAAAGGCATTGTGCACCTAATTAACTAAACCAAAAAAGACTGCAAGTAAGCGCGCATGAGTTTGTTATAATAGCATTTTGTTTTGAGCGAGTAGCATTTTATGTGGCTGGCTTATTTACTAACCGCTTTATACTCAATAAGACTACCATGTGATTTCTTATTTTGCTGACAATGCGTTACTATTAGTTAGTTAGTAATTAGCCAGTCAGTCAGTAATTACCATCTACGAGTTAACGGCTATTAATTAAGAACTAGTGATTAACACTCGCTTCTTAACGGTTTACATTGTTAACGCTATTTTTTCTGTCCAACCCTGCACCCTCGCTATTAGGATTCTCAGTTATGTCACAGGCTTCCACTACTACCATCCCTATGCCACTTTCCCAAGACACCTTCACTGTCGGTAGTCGTACATTTTCGTCGCGACTGTTGGTCGGTACAGGCAAATATAAAGATATGACTGAGACATGGGCTGCCATTGGTGCCTCAGAAGCAGAAATTGTCACCGTCGCCATTCGCCGCACCAACATCGGTCAGCATAGTGACGAGCCCAACTTGCTTGATGTGATCTCCCCTGATAAATACACCATTTTGCCCAACACTGCTGGCTGTTTTGACGCTGAAACCGCGATTCGTACTTGCAAGCTTGCTCGCGAATTATTGGGTGGACACAATCTGGTTAAGCTGGAAGTCTTGGGTGATGAAAAAACCCTTTATCCTAATATCATGGAAACCTTAAAAGCCGCAAGAGTGCTGATTGATGACGGCTTTGAGGTCATGGTTTATACCTCAGACGATCCAATTGTCGCGCAAGAGCTTGAAAGTATGGGCTGCGTGGCGATCATGCCGCTTGGTAGCTTGATTGGCTCGGGTCTTGGTTTGCTCAATCGCCACACCCTTAGCCTCATTATCGAAAATGCAAAAGTGCCTGTGTTGGTTGATGCGGGTGTCGGCACGGCTTCTGATGCAGCGATTGCCATGGAGCTTGGCTGCGATGGCGTATTGATGAACTCAGCGATTGCCAATGCTCAAAACCCAGTGATGATGGCTCATGCGATGAAGCATGCTGTGTGGGCAGGACGTCAGGCTTTCTTAGCTGGTCGTATGCCGATGCGCAAAATGGCCACTGCCAGCTCACCGCAAACAGGCTATTTTTTCCAGTAGCTGTCGGCTGGGTTGCTGGTTGGCATAGCGTTTTTAATACATATTTTTAATGAAAAACCAGTGATAAACTAATAAGATAGAAACCACATAACGCTGATGGGTGCCATGACATTTTATTAAATCATGGTTTTAGTAGCCATCCAAATAGCCACTTATTGATGATGGTCAGTCCACAATAGTATCGATACAATAAGACTGAGTGTAAGCGATGGCTTACGAGGTTATCGCTGTAGCGATTTTATAATGGGCAGACCATATATTTTTTATTGAAAACTTATCGCCATAAAAGGATTTATTATGCGACTACTCACCGCTGTTGACCAGTTATTCTTACTTCTTGAGTCGCGTAAACAACCCATGCACGTGGGAGGATTGTTCTTATTCGAGCTACCACAGGATGGGCAAAATGAGGATGGTGACTTTGTCAACCAGCTCGTGCAGCAGATGCAAACCGCCACGGTACCGCCAAGCTTTCCCTTTAACCAAGTGCTCGACAGACTGGTGTTTTGGAAAGAAGATGAAGAGTTCGATGTGGAGCATCATTTCCGTCATGTCGCGCTGCCAAATCCCGGGCGTGTTCGTGAACTGTTGATGTATATCTCGAAAGAGCATAGCCGTTTGCTAGATCGCGCCATGCCTTTGTGGGAATGTCATATTATCGAAGGTATTTTGCCTGAATCCGAGGGTAGACCTGAACGTTTTGCCTTATATTTCAAAATCCATCATTCATTAGTCGATGGTGTTGCAGCCATGCGTCTGGTCGAAAAATCCTTATCACAGTCCCCCACTGAGCCTGTCAGTTTACCGATATGGTCATTGATAGCGCGTCATCGTAAGTCAGTGGATAAGTTATTACCCGCTGACCGCTCTATAACCAGTATCTTAAAAGAGCAATTATCTACCATCAAGCCCGTCTTTACCGAACTGCTCGACAACTTTAAGCATGGTGATGATGAAGGTTATGTCGGTACCTTTGATGCACCCATGAGTATTCTCAACCAACGTATCTCAGCCTCACGGCGCATTGCCGCTCAGTCTTACGACATGCAGCGCTTTCGTGTCATCGCTGATGCGTTTGAGGTTAATGTCAATGATGTGGTGTTGGCTGTCTGTGCAGGAGCGCTGCGTCGCTACTTGCTCTCCATGAATGCCTTGCCGACTAAGCCATTGATCGGCTTTGTACCGATGTCTTTACGCTGCGATGAAAGTGCATCGGGCAATCAGATTTCATTTTTGATGGCAAATCTGGGCACGCACTTAGACGACCCAGCCAAGCGTCTACAATTGATTTATAAGAGTATGAATAGTGGTAAACGTCGCTTTAGACGCATGAATAAAGCGCAAATTATCAACTATAGCGCGATCGCTTATGCGTGGGAAGGCATCAACGTACTGACGGGTTTATTCCCTAGAAAGCAGGCGTTTAACCTCATTATCTCGAATGTGCCAGGCTCTAAAAAACCCCTATATTGGAATGGCGCACCGCTAAAAGCGCTATATCCAGCCTCAATTATCGTTGATGGACAAGCGCTGAATATCACGCTTTCTAGCTATCAAGATAAAATCGAATTTTGTATTACTGCTTGTAGTAAGCTGCTACCGCACGTTCAAGACATGCTAGGATTACTTGAAGAAGAGCTAACCTTATTAGAAGGTATTAGCGAGGCCAAGACTGTAGCGGCAAGTTAATAAAGTATTTTAGCAAAAAAAAATGTAAGCTATTACGCAATAAAAAAGCTGGCACCATAATGGCGCCAGCTTTTTTTATGTCGAAAACTTGAAGGCTAGGAATATTACTGACTCATCATTTGAGCACATATCACGCCATCACAAGTTTATCGATGATTTACTATACCGCGTCACCCCATATTGGGACAACCACTTGCATCAGTGGTTTTAGCAGTTTGATGTTGCACGCAAAGATAGAGCCTGAAGTCATTGAGTCGTGTGCACCAGTATGATCGACGACCACACCACGCGCCTCAGTTACGATAAGCTCACCAGCAGCGATGTCCCACGGCTTGATAGACATCTCAAAATAACCATCGAAACGACCAGCGGCCACATAGCATAAATCAAGTGCCGCTGAGCCTAAACGACGAATTTGACCGCCCGCTTCAGAGACTTTCTGTAGGCTTTCAAAATGCTCTTTCGCATAAGAGACAATTTCACCATTGCGCTTACGCTCAAGCGGATGACCCGTAGTAAATAGGCCACCGTCAAGTGTTTTGCGTTCGCTCACTTGCATACGGCGATTGTTCAAGCGCGCGCCTTTACCGCGGCTAGCAGAGAACATCTCATCACGGACTGGATCATAGACCACGCCATGTTGGGTGACACCTTTATGCTGTACAGCAATCGATACGCAGAACTGCGGTACACCATGGACGAAGTTTTTGGTGCCATCTAGCGGATCGATAATCCAGCACCAGTCAGCGTCTTCGCCGCGACCTTCTTGCATACCAAACTCTTCACCCAAAAACGAATGGTTTGGATAGCTGGCCTTTAGCGTCTCAATCGTCAGCTCTTCACTGAAACGATCAATACGTGTGACCAGTCCATCAAGTCCTTTTGACTCGATGTCCAATTCGATTTTGTGGCGGTTTTGATGCGCATATAAAATCTCTTTACCAACTTTTTCAGCAGTACGTGCTGCGATGACGACCATGGGTTCCATAAATAACCTATTTGCTTGATGAATGAATATAAAAATAAAACTAACTTTGTGCCCACAACATGCCAATTAGACTAGCCGCATCACACCACATCTATGCGATTTAAAAACGTGTCTTTTATAAATAAAAACTTATAAACGACAACCGCATTATACTAAAATTGTTCGATAAAAACGAAAAAACCATTACGCTCACAAAACCAACCATTATTTTGGTGGTCGTCACGAACTGCGCAAGTTGTAAAAAAGTCAGCACCCACGGCTAAGTAGGCGTTATATCTATTGATCAAGCTATCTGTTTTTTCACTTAAACAGATAGCTATCAAAATATTTTACGATAATAAGTTTTGTAGTTGGTCAACCACGCCTTGGACATCTAAACCACAATCAGCCCATTGCTCAGCTTGTGAACCATGCGCGATAAAGCGATCAGCGATGCCAATATTACAGACAGCCGGACGACTATTTTTGAAGGCTAGCGATTCGTTAAGCAAATACTCATTGACCGCACTACCTGCGCCGCCCATCGTCATATGCTCTTCTAAGGTCACGATATGCGTGATACCTTGCTCAATTAAGGTTTCGAGCAACTCAGTATCTAACGGCTTCACCCAGCGCATATTGACCACATGCACCTGACAGTCTGGTTCTGAATGTAGTTCTGTATCATCATTGGTGATAGCTTGTGCTGCTTGCTGAGCCGTCGCAACCATCGTGCCAAATGCCAATAGCGCCAGTTTATTAGGCGCATTGTCGTTACCTAATACCGCCTCTACCACTGCTTCGCCGATGTTATAAGTTTGTGCTGGCTGAGTAATAATAGCCCCAGTACCGACACCGCGTGGATAGCGTACGGCTGTACAACCTTGGTACTCATAACAGGTATTAAGCAAATGGTAGCATTCGTTCTCATCTTTTGGCGCGGCAATCAACATGTTGGGCACGCAGCGTAAAAAGGCAAAATCAAACACGCCAGCATGGGTTGCGCCATCTTCACCAACCAGACCCGCGCGATCGATAGCAAAGGTCACATCAAGGTTTTGCAACGCCACATCATGAATCAGCTGATCATAACCACGTTGCAAGAACGTCGAATAAATCGCCACGATAGGTTTAACGCCTTGGGTCGCCATACCAGCGGCTAACGTCACCGCATGTTGTTCAGCGATAGCAACATCAAAAAAACGCGTTGGGAAATGATGAGCAAAGTCGATCATCCCCGAGCCTTCTTCCATAGCAGGCGTAATAGCCAGCAACTTATCATCTGTCGCCGCTTTATCACATAAGAACTGGCCGAATACTTGTGAGTACTTTAAGGCAGGCCTAGTTTTTGGAATGTCAGCTTTTGGAATATCAATTTTTGGAGTATTAGTTGCTGAAACTTTGCCTTCTGTAGGTTTTGCTTCATCATCTTCGACAGGCAATTTACCGATAGCATGATAGCCAACTGGATCTAATTCAGCTGGCGCAAAACCTTTACCTTTAGTGGTATAAATATGGACTAACACCGGACCCTTTACTTGCTTGGCAAGCGACAATACTCGTAGCAGCTCAGGCACATTATGTCCGTCAAAGGGACCAAAGTAAGTAAAGCCAACCGCTTTGAATAAATTGTCTTCTAGCTGCGGCACATCGCGCATTTCTTTATGGCGTTTACGGCGGTCAAACGCTTGCATATCAGGGCGCTGGCATAACACTGGCTCGCCTGCATCAGAGATATCAACTTGATAGCCTGACTCCCACAGCATGGCTAAATGCCGTGAAAAGCCACCGATAGAACAAGATATCGACATATCGTTGTCATTTAAAATAACCAACAGATCAGCATCTTGTTGCACCGCATCATTCATGGCCTCAAACGCCATACCACCGGTCATCGCACCGTCACCAATAATACAAGCCACGGTTTGCGCGCGACCTTGATAACGTAGTGCCAGACTCATGCCTAGACCAGCTGAAATGGAAGTCGATGAATGCCCAACGCCAAACGTATCGTAAGCTGACTCAGCACGCTCAGGAAAAGCGGTCAAACCGTCTTTAGAACGAATCGTTCCGAGCTTATCGCGGCGGCCTGTCAGTACTTTATGCGCATAAGCTTGGTGACCCACATCCCAAACGATCTGATCTTGCGGCGCATCTAAGAGGTAATGCAGCGCAATCGTCAGCTCAACCACCCCTAAATTTGCACCGAAATGTCCGCCACTCTGACCCGCTGAATACAATAAAAAAAGCCGCAATTCATCAGCCAAATTAATAAGCTGCGCGGTAGTAAATTTTTTCAGATCAGAGGGCGTATTGATCGCATCGAGTAGCGGTGTATGAGGACGCACACGTGGAATCACTGCATACGTCTGTTGCAGACTGGATAGCTTAGCAGCAGACTCCATGGCTGACGCAGATACTGACTGAGACTGTGGGGAATAAGGTGACTGCTGCATAAACCGTACGATACCTACCAATCTGCTGACAAGGGATTACCCTAGAATATTACTATGGTTATCAATAACTAAGTGGCGTTAATAATAGTGACGTTAATAATAGTGGCGTTAATAATAGCAATAATCACGACACCATGATGGATGTCATTGACTATAAAATTACTGATAGCGCTCATCGCTTATATAATGACGCATAGCAATAAGTACGCCGCCATAATAGACGACGATGGTCTTAACGCTGTGACACCAAGTATTGCTATTATGCCTCATCGTCTGGCATCAATATCAGACGTTAGTGACGACATAGTAATGTAAGGGCAAAGACTTGTCACTGTATCCGTTAAAATAGTATGGCATAATAGCATTATTTTTTAATTGTCGCTTTAATCATCGTGCGTCGTCTGTGAACTTTGTGTGTTTTTATAATAAGCGCTATAAACACGTTGTCTTCACGAACCGGTTATACTGATAACCTCTTAACCATAATAATATGGCTATGCCAAAATCCGCTACCGCCTCGATGATCGGCTCATGTAGGACATTAATGTCATATCAATTTATCACCAGCGCCACACTACCTACTCGTCACGGCGAGTTTGATATTCATATCTTTGAAAATGAAGACGGTCAAGAGCATGTAATGCTGACGGTCGGTCTGTCTGTGGTTGAGCAAAATAAAGACGCTGCCGATGTCTTGACGCAAAAGCATGACACGCTAGCAGAACGACCTATCCCATTGGTGCGTATTCACTCTGAATGCTTGACTGGTGATGCATTTAGTTCATTGAAGTGTGACTGTGGCCCCCAGCTTAATACAGCGATGCAAGCGATACAAGAAACCGGTTACGGGGCAATTCTTTACCTGCGCCAAGAAGGTCGCGGCATTGGGCTGACCAATAAGATCCGTGCCTATGCGCTGCAAGATCAAGGGCATGATACCTTAGATGCCAATCTGATGTTAGGCTTGCCTGCTGACGCGCGCGTTTATGATATGTGTGGTCCGATGCTCGCCCATATCGGGGTCGACGCTGTCAGGCTCATTACAAACAATCCAAACAAAGTCGCTTATCTGACTGCCCATGGTATCGATGTCGTGGAGCGCGTACCATTGGTCGTTGGCGTTAACGACATGAATGCAGACTATCTAGCCACCAAGCGTGATCGTATGGGACATTTACTCGATAAAGAATTCAATACCGCAATACACCTGAATAAATAGATATTTTTATGAACAATCAAAACTTAGACAACAATGTAAACCCTTTAACTACAGACTCTGCAAACCTGGAATCGAAGAAAACAGTCACCCCGACCAGCGATGATATCACGCGCGTGCGTGCGTTTTTAGTCGATTTGCAAGCGCGTATTTGCCAAGCGTTAGAAGCACAGGAGTGCGACGGTGGAGGTATTGCAACTTTTGTTCCCGACGATTGGGAGCGTCCTGAAGGCGGCGGTGGTAGGTCGTGTGTATTGGCAGACGGTGAGGTGATTGAAAAGGCTGGCGTCATGTTTAGCCATATCCATGTCCATAACCTGCCCGCTTCAGCTACCGCGCGTCACCCCGATATTGCAGGTCGCAAAGCACAAGCCATGGGTGTGTCATTGGTTGTTCATCCCAAAAACCCCAACGTCCCTACCAGTCATGCCAACGTACGCTTGTTCATCGCCGAAGCCGAGGGCGAAGCGCCCATCTGGTGGTTCGGCGGTGGGTTTGATTTAACGCCATTCTATCCAGTATTAGCCGACTGTGTCCATTGGCACCAAGTCTGTTATGACTTATGTGCGCCTTTTGGAGATAATATCTACGCTGACTTTAAACAGTGGTGTGATGAGTATTTCCATCTGCGCCATCGTGATGAGCAGCGCGGTATCGGTGGTCTATTCTATGATGACGTCAGTACTGAAAGTCGCGGCTGGGACTTTGAGACTTGCTTTAACTTTATGAAAGCCGTGGGCAACGGTTATCTTGACGGTATCATGCCAATTTTTGAACAGCGTAAAAATACGCCTTATACTGAAGCACAGCGCGAGTTTCAACTCTATCGTCGTGGTCGCTACGTCGAGTACAATCTGGTCTACGATCGTGGCACGCTATTTGGGCTACAGAGTAATGGACGTATCGAGTCAATTCTAGTCAGTATGCCGCCGCTTGCCAGCTGGCATTATCGATTCGAGCCGGAACCTAGCACACCTGAGTTTGAGTTAAGCGACTTTTACTTAAAACCGCGTGAATGGTTAGCGCTATAGGTGTTGTAAATATCACGGCATTCATACTTTTTGAGAATATTAAGAAGGCCAGCTACTATCGCTGGCCTTTTTTATTGTCCGTACTGTTTAAACCACCCACTCTCTCGTTGTTATCGTAAAAAATATGTTGTGTAACTACCATACAATCATCGCAACCAACCATAAGCAGCCATACCTAAGTTAAGTTATACTTATTTAAAATATTACGAGGATATAACAACTATATAATTCCCATCGCCCAGATAACCGTTACAATAGAAGGCATTCTTTATTAGCAACTGTGCTCAAAAGAATTTTAGGCAGTATTTTGTATAACTATATTTTACGACAAAGCGAGCGTTTGTAATCGCGCTTACTATTAGCCAAGTTTAAAGGAGTAAGTCATATGGCACAGGTTTATACCAATAAATCTTTCAAATCTTTGGTTAGCATTACTTTGATGGCAGCTGCACTGGGTCTAACGGCCTGTAGCACCTCAACAGAATCTAACCCTGACGTGCAAGCACGTCAAGACACTATGAAAAACTGGGGCGATGCAATGGGCGTCATGGGTGATATGGCAAAAGCACCTGACACATTTGATTCTGAAGTATTTAAAGAGCAAGCGGCGTTCTTAGCAGAAGATGCCGCCAAGCCTTGGAGTCATTTTGAAGATCCAGAAGCGGTAGGTAATACTACTGAAGCGGTTTGGTCTAATGCGGATGAGTTCCGTGCAGAAGCCGACAACTTCCAAAAAGTCACCGCTGAGCTAAGCGCTACCGCACAAACGGCCACTAGCATGGATGACGTTAAACCAGCCTTTGGTCAAGTTGGTGCAAGCTGCAAATCATGTCATACAGATTTTAGAGCTAAAACTGAATAAATACCCGCACCCGCTGATTGATAACAAAAAAACCGCCGTATCCTTTGATATGGCGGTTTTTTTAAGGTCGTTTGAGAAATCGCTTACTTACGCAATAGATTTGGCAAGTCTATCGAACCAACAAAATTGCCTCATCAGTTCAACTACTCTGTCGCGGCTTTATTAACATCAATAGCTTGTTGCTCATTTTGTTGCTCATTGATTTTATTGACAATCGCTTTCACGGAGGGGTCACTCAAGTCGATAGTACGTATCGGGAAAGGAATATTCACGCCTGCTGCATCAAGGGCCTTCTTAATTTCTACGATCACTTGATGAATAGAAGCAACTTTATTGGCCTGCGTACCATCTTCAATAAACCAGCGCACCATCAGATCCATAGACGATCCACCAAATCCCGTTGCAATCACGCTTGGCTTAGATAAAGTGGAAACACTATCCACTTTATCCAACGCTTGCATAATCTCAGCTTTAGCCGCTTCGATATCATCTTCATAACCAATGCCGACCGCCACTTGTAAACGACGCTGTTTGTAGGCGGTATTGACCGTCAATGCTGAGGTATATAGGTCTGAGTTTGGGATAACGACTTGTCGACCATCATAAGTCTTGATGGTGGTTGCACGAATTTTAATATCCTCAACTGTACCCTCATATTCTCCAGAAACGATCTGATCGCCAATACGAAACGGCTCCGAGATGAGTAGCAAAATACCCGATAGTAAGTTTTGAAAAATATCTTTGAAAGCAAAACCAATCGCGACCGAACCAATACCGAGTGCGCCAATCAGCTTGGCAGGCGTAAATCCTGGTACGGCGATCACCATGGCAATCATGAAGCCAATAAAAATAATCAGCGCGCCGCCTACCCGTTGAAACACTTTGACCAAGTTCTGATGCCGACTACGGCTACCCAGCAATTTGTAGACGATTTTTTTGAAGACGATTGATAGAAACCAAAAAATCAGAACAACGATAATCGACGCTATAAAGTACGGAATACGCTCAACAAAGCCGATAAATATTCCATTCGCCGAATCAATAATACTTTGATAAGTAAAAACATCAGTCGTTGTCGCTGAGTTAATCGTCGCTGGATCAGCAGCAGTAGGGTTTGCCTCAGGGCTGGGCATGCAGGGATCACTCCTTAAATTATTAAACTTTTTTATTCATTAATGCTTATATTTTTTAACTGTCTAACATCTAGCGCATCAAATCTGCTTGTACGATTTCAATCCAGTAGCCGTCGACGTCTTTGATAAAGGCAATGTTTTTCATGCTACCCTCTTCTGGACGTTTCTTGAATTCGACATCATTTTTATCAAACCAAACAACGGCTTCATCTAAGCTAGGTACGCTAAAGCAAATATGCCCAAAGCCTTGTGGTTCGCCATTGCCATCGTGATAGCTGAAGTCAGCCTTTGTCTCAGTACCGTAATTATGGGTCAACTCTAAAATTCCGCGTTGACGGAACGCAAATATTTCTAAGTCGTCACCAGCGGGCAAATTGTCTCGCTCACTCTCAGTTAACTGGGCTAAAAAGTATAAATCAAAACCCATATCAGGGAACTTTTTTACCGCGAGCAAGGTCATACCAAGAACACCAGTATAAAACGCTAATGATTTTGCAGGGTCTTTCACGCGTAGCATCGTATGGTTAAAAGTGAAGCCAGTGGTTTGTGCGGCAATCGACTGCACACCATCGGCCTGAACACTGTTTGCGGGCTGCGCGACCGTTGCTTCATTATGCACGTTTTCTGAATGGGACGCTGAAGTAGACATGTTTATCCTAATAGTTGAAAAGTTATTAATATTGAAAGACCAGAAAATCATAGTTGTCATGATTGGCTTGACACTCTCATCATAATAAAAAATCGCGGGACTAGTGATAGGGTTTTGTAAGAGCTGATAGTCTATACAGTCAATCGATAGGGATATTTATATGAAATAACTCGGTGTAGCCGCACAAACCATACATCAAATAAGAGTAAGGCAGGCGCGACTTTATTAATAAGTTTATTAATAAAAGAATAACTATTAGCTGTCTAAAAATCTTACCTTTCCTGTCTCTAAATCATACTCTGCACCAACGACCAATAACTGACCACTGCTGGTCAAATCCTCTAACGCTCGCGAACCATGCTTGAGCTGACTGACCGACATGCGCACGTTGGCACGTATCGAGCGATCGACCAATTCATCAGCATCGACATCTTGCCCATTGGCAGTGGCGAGCTCATGAAGGTTGTAGACGCTTGGGCGAATACGATCGACGATTGACTGTAAGTTTGGCGAATAATTTTGCTCAGGATTAATCAGCGCCTCGACGCAAGCAGTGACAGCGCCGCAATGCGAATGTCCCAAGACCACCACCAATTTTGTGCCAAACTTTTCGGCGGCAAACTCTACCGAACCGATTTGCGAAGGCGCAACCACATTACCCGCTACTCGAATGACAAACAAATCACCCAAGCCTTGATCAAATACAATCTCGACTGGTACGCGAGCATCCGAGCAACCCAAAATGATGGCCAGCGGGTCTTGATCGCTCACGAGTTCTGGACGTCGTTGCATCATTGGATCAGTGTTCGTCAGGCTATCAACGTAGCGCGCATTACCGTCTCTTAGTAGTTCGAGCGCTTCTAGACCTGTTTGTGGACGAGTATCATTAGGCATAAAGGGTCCTTGATTATCAAATGATTAGAATAATAAATCTCTGTTTTTTGACCATGGCTTGGCTAAGTATTTTGCCATACACAGCCGGCTCATTTTATTTCTTAGCCACAAAATGATTGTATAGGAATAAAAGCAGAAAAATAATAAAAAAATCGCTTTTAATCTCGCTAGGGCGTGTCTTCATTTTAAGAACGATTATAAAAATGAGATAAATTGCCGTCAAGCGAAAAAAATAGCATGGATAATCTCAGGATATTAACCAGCTATTTGACGATGTTTGGCAAAATTTTATTTTACAACAAAGTAGCATCGCTAACTTATAACGAACTGGCACTGACTTATATCCAAGGTTTGTTATAATACGCAGCAACCAAACCCTATTGATACCCATCGTTTATCCTCATACCAAACCACCTTGAAGGCAGTGCTTTAGACGTATAGCTGTACTGAGATGTTGGATGCTTAGGAACCACCCTTATGACCGAATCACCTTCAAACACGCACCAAGCTGCGGCGTCACTTGACACGGTACTACTGCAACTGACGGGTATAAAAAAAACCTATGACCAAACCGAAGTACTCAAAGACATCAATCTCGACATCAAGCATGGTGAGTTTTTGACCTTGCTTGGCCCGTCAGGCTGCGGTAAGACGACATTGCTACGCTTGATTGCCGGTTTTGAGCAGCTAAATGCTGGTGCTATCTATCTGGATGGCGTGCAGATGTCAGGCTTGCCAGCGGATAAGCGTCCGGTCAATACGGTGTTTCAGCAGTATGCCTTGTTTCCGCATATGACCGTCGCGCAAAACGTGGCTTATGGTCTTAAAATTAAAAAAGTACCTAAAGATGAGATTAAAACGCGCGTGAGCGAGATGCTAGCAATGGTGCAATTAGAGCATCTCGCCAATCGCAAACCGCAGGATTTATCTGGTGGTCAGCAGCAGCGTGTTGCCATCGCACGGGCGGTCATTAATCGTCCTAAATTATTGTTACTTGATGAGCCGCTATCGGCGCTCGACCACAAGTTGCGTTTGCAAATGCAGTCTGAACTCAAGCGTCTACAGCGTGAGCTGGGCATCACTTTTGTCTTCGTCACCCATGACCAAGAAGAAGCACTATCGATGTCAGACCGTATTGCGGTGATGAAAGACGGCACCTTTCAGCAAATCGGCACACCTATCGAGATTTATGAAACGCCCGCGAATTTATTTACTGCCAAATTCATCGGTGAGACCAATCTATTCAAAGCAGAAGTCAAAGGCGTCTACGCTGACCAGCCAGATCGTGATGGCAAAGTCACCAACGGACGTATCGAAGTCGAAGTCTGTGAGGCGCAAGCGCAAGACGGCCCAACGACATTACGTAATTTGCGTCGTCCTGATTTTGCCAATGATGTGCAAGTAGGCGACATCGTCAATTTACTACTGCGTCCTGAAGATTTGCGAATTTATGATCCTAATGATGATGTCCATACTGGACTGTTTGGCCGAGTGATTGAAAGTAACTATAAAGGCAGCACTTTAGACTCTATTATTGAATTGGCAAACGGTCATATTATCAAGGCTTCTGAATTTTTTGATGAAGATGATCCCAGCTTCGATTATAAATTGAATGAAGCGGTCAAGGTCTCATGGGTTGATGGCTGGGAATGGGTGCTACCAGATGACAATTCACTTGCTCCCTCACTTGATCATTCAACCGCCAACTCAAGCGAACATCAAGGCATGTCTGTGCAAAAGGATGTCAGCTAATGGCACGTACTAGCCGTTTCAATTTGGGCAGCAAAAGTCCTTTTCGTACTGCAACGCTGTGGTTGATTTGGGGTTGGTTGCTTATTTTTGCCTTATTACCCAATATTCTAGTCATCGCTGTTAGCTTTTTGACCCGCGATAGCAGCGCTTTTATCAGCTTGCCGGTCAGCATCGACAGCTATGTACGCATAATTGATCCGTTGTATTTTGAGGTGTTTGTCCATTCATTATGGATGGCAAGTATCACCACGGTTATCTGCTTGCTGCTTGGTTATCCTTTTGCGTGGTTGGTCTCTAAAGCCAAAACTCGCTGGCAGCCGCTGCTCATGATGCTATTGATATTGCCGTTTTGGACGAACTCTCTAGTACGCACTTATGCCCTCAAGTTATTGTTTGCTAATAATGGTTTGATTAATAAATTCTTGCTAGCGCTAGGTGTGATTGATACTCCTATTGATATTTTATACACGCAAGGCGCGGTCATAGCGGGACTGACCTACTTATTATTTCCCTTTATGGTATTGCCGTTGTATGCGGTGTTTACCGATTTGCGCAATGACATGCTACTCGCGTCGCAAGATTTGGGTGCATCGAGAAGGCAGACCTTTTGGCATGTGGTGCTACCACTCACAACACCAGGGATTATCTCTGGGGTACTGTTGGTGTTATTACCAGCGATGGGTATGTTCTATGTGGCCGATATTTTAGGCGGCTCGCGCAACTTGTTGGTCGGTAATATTATTAAAAACCAGTTTTTGGATGCGCGTGATTGGCCGTTTGGCGCAGCTGCCAGCGTATTATTGACCCTAGCGATGGCGGTATTATTGCTCGCCTATCGTGCCAGTAGTCGCCGCATTGGCAAGACTGACTTTAATGAGGTGGCCTAATGTCTTATAGATCACCGAATAAAAAAACTCGTCCGCTTAAGATTGGCAGTATCGCCGCCAAAGGCTATCTCGGGCTGATTTATGCCTTGCTATATCTGCCCATTATCGTCCTAGTGGTGATGTCCTTTAACAAGTCAAAAATCGGCTACAACTGGGATGGCTTTAGCTTAAAGTGGTATGAATCGCTATTTAATAACCAAGCCATGCTTGATGCATTTTGGCACTCTATTGTATTGGGCTTGGTTGCCGCGACTGTCTCGACTTTGATAGGAACGCTCACTGCCCTAGCCTTACACCGTTATAACTTTCGCGGTAAAGGCTTATTAAATGGGCTGTTATTTGTCCTGATGATGTCGCCTGAGATTGTACTCGCTATCTCATTATTAGCATTGTTCCTACTAATCGGTTTGCAGTTGGGCTTTGTCTCACTGCTATTGGCGCACATTACTTTTTGCTTACCCTTTGTTGTCATTACTGTCTTTGCACGCTTAAGTAGCTTGGATGAGCGCTTGATGGAAGCGGCACGCGATTTGGGCGCCAATGAATCAACCATGGTACGTACGGTACTGATTCCCGTTATTTTGCCAGCAGTAATGGCAGGTTGGTTGCTCGCCTTTACCTTATCGCTAGATGACGTCGTGGTTTCAACCTTTGTCACGGGGCCTAGCTATGAGATTTTACCACTACGAATTTACTCGATGGTACGAGTGGGACTTAAGCCGGAAGTTAATGCTATTGGTACACTATTATTAGTCGCTTCTTTAATATTGGTCATCATCTCACAGCTACTGTTACGCAAGCGCTAGCTGTCGATGGCTCATCAATCATACGCTATGAATGAAAGTCAGTAACATATGTACTATAATGAATTTTTCTCAACTTAGCAGGCAGGTTGTCTTATGCTAGAGCTCCGCCATCTTAATACGTTAACTGCATTACGAGCGCATGGTTCACTTGCTGCGGCTGCCGATGAGCTGCATGTGACAGCTTCTGCGGTCTCGCATCAGCTAAAAGAGCTAGAGAATTATTACGATATTAGCTTGGTCAATCGCCGCACGCGTCCGCTGACTTTTACGCCAGCTGGCAAGACGGTACTGGCATTGGCAGACAGCATTATGCCGCAGGTCACTCGTACCAAGTCCAATCTGAAACGCTTGGCACACGGTCAAGCAGGTAGATTACGCCTAGCATCTGAGTGTCACAGCTGCTTTGATTGGCTAATGCCGATACTTAATCATTACCGCCGCGAATGGTCAGATGTCGAGCTGGATTTTGCGACAGGTTTTGAGCCTGAGCCGCATCATTTATTAATAGAAGGTGATATTGATCTACTCATTACGACCAGTGATTTACCGATAGAGGGCATCAGCTATCAGCCGTTGTTTGAGTATGAGAGTCGCTTGGTGCTATCGCCAACGCATGATTTAGCGGTGCAGAAGCTTATTGAGCCGACTGATTTGACTGAAGAGACCTTGATTGCCTATCCGGTAGAGGCCAAGCGTCTCGATATTATTGCTAACTTTATGACACCAGCTCAGGTCAGTTTTGATAGTATTCGTACGACAGAGCTGACTGCGATGCTGATTCAGCTGGTTGCTAGTGAACGCGGTGTGGCGGCCTTACCTGATTGGGTCGTTGCTGAATATGAGAAAAAAGGTTGGGTCGTCTCGCGACCGCTGGGTGATGGTGTGCATTGCCAGCTGTATGCAGCGACACGCACATCGAGTCAAGATACCGCTTATATGCAAGGGTTTGCGAGTTTGCTACAAGGAATAGTAAAGCCGGTTTAATATTTCGCTATTTACTAAATTATTCCAGTTAAGAAATATCGTCCGCTCTCTTACGTTATGACGAGCATTATGGTAAATGACGGTTCCCTAGTGAGGACTTGAATGTCTGGCTGTGAGCTATGTATACCAATAGGTTGAATTATTAAGATAATGACGGTGTACTTAATGGTGTACTTAGCATACATATTCTATCGTATTTGAATTGCTGGCTACCTAGTGTTTTTACCTATTAAAAAGTTCATATATTAATTCAATACCAAAAAAAATTTTGGTCTTGCGTCTGTCAATGCTTCTAAAAGGTACAAATCTTGAAAATTTCTTTCTCCCCATTCAACTAGTTGTAATTCCCCTGAAAGACTTTTAATATAGGAATTCACAAAAGAAGACAACATATATTGCGAAAAAATAGGATGTTTATCAGTAAAGTATTTCCATCCAATAATGTAAACTTCTTTCCATTTTAACCAGTTTTCAATCAGATAATCTGATACTACATCTGTAAGCGCATCTAGGCTTTTACCTGTAACTAGCTTAGGGCTGTAAGATCCGTACAATACCTTCCCTATTGTCAAAGTGAAGTCTTCTTTACTCTCACAGCCCATTAAGTCTATAACAACTATGTCAGGGTCATCCAATCTTTGCTGACCAAATTGAACCCAAGACTCGTTATCTCGAAAATAAATCATTTAATTCTCCCAAAAGCTTTACTGCCATGAATACTAGGTTCAAACTCAGCTGCTGGACTAAATATGCAAACCTTATCCAGATCAGTACATACAAAAGGTATACCCTAAGGGAACCACCTAAAAGGTGCCAAAAACCTATTAACAGACCACTTAAAACAGACTGCAATAAAAGAACTACTCAAATCAGACCATTAAGTGAGTAATATCTATCGAAGGTTACAAAACCAACTTAAACAAATAAAATCCGATAGCAGTCGCCAGTAAAGTCAGTCCCACATGTAAACCGATAAGCGCCAATCCTGCCAGCAAACGGCCATCATTAATAAAGGTAAAGACCTCCGCGCTAAAAGTGCTAAACGTCGTCAGCCCACCCAAAAACCCAGTGATTACGAACAGTCTAGCATTGTCAGACAAGCCGCTACCCATCCGCCCGAACCACACTAGAGCGAGCCCTATTAACAAGCCGCCCAACACATTAGCGCCCAACGTACCTAGTGGTATCCAATGATGCAGCGGATTAAAGCGCGCAAGCCAGCCTCGCAAACACGCGCCCAGCGCGGCGCCTAAACCAATCGCAATCCACTGCATAGATCATCCTTAGGTTTAATAAAGGTTAACGAATAGCGTATTGAGAAAGTCATCTTTAAACCGCTGGTAGCTCTGTCATCGGCCAGCGCGGCACGCAGCTCACCGCCAAATCATCTGATTGACCCGCTTGCAGGCGCTCGTAACCGGCATAAGCAATCATCGCACCATTGTCCGTACATAATGCTGGCGGTGCATAATGAACCGTCGCATTTATTTTGGCTAGCTCAGCTTCTAGCGTCTCGCGCAAATGGATATTGGCACTGACACCACCCGCAATCACCAAACGGTTCATCTCTGCTTGCTTGAGCGCTTTGATGGATTTTTTCACCAGTGTATCGACCATCGCGTGTTGGAAACTGGCAGCGATATCCGCGCGAACTTGTGGGTCGCTATCCGAGACATTACCCGAACCACCTGAGCATGGCGTGTCTTTGATTAGGTTATGCACGGCCGTTTTCATACCGCTAAAGGAAAAATCCAAACCACGATGTAACATCGGTCTTGGTAAACTGTAAGCATTTGGGTTGCCAGTCTCTGCCAGTTTGGCAATATTGGGACCACCAGGATAAGGTAAGCCCAACATTTTGGCGGCTTTATCAAAGCACTCACCTGCCGCATCATCTATCGATTCGCCCAATATCTCATACTGACCCACACCACGTGCGGCGATAAGCAAAGTATGCCCACCAGACACTAAGAGCGAGACAAAAGGAAAAGCTGGAGGGTTTGCACCCATGAACGGTGCCAACAGATGACCTTCCATATGATGGATACCAATCGCAGGAATGTCTAAGCCATACGCCAAGCTGCGTCCAAACAATGCACCCGTCATTAAAGCACCAATAAGCCCGGGGCCTTTGGTATAAGCAATAGCATCAATCTCGCTTTTCTTGACGTCGCACTGCTCGAGCAACTCATTAAGCAAAGGCACCAGCTTGCGAATATGATCACGGCTGGCAAGCTCAGGTACAACACCGCCGTAGAGTGCATGCAGCTCTATCTGTGAATACAATACCTGTCCAACCAGACCTTGATTGTCGCTGTTCATTTGCTCACTATCAAAAATCGCCAGTCCCGTCTCATCACAAGAGGTCTCTAAACCCAATACCTTCATACTTTTGCCTTTATACCTTTGTTTTCGAGCTGCTTTTTGCCGTTTTTTTATCTTACATCACTTTAGGACTTTGAATAGCGAATAAAATAAGCCAAATACTATTTCTAGTTCAACAAATAATTTTCGCACAGTCAGTCATATTCGTTAAGGTTGATATCAATAAAAAACGGGCATAAAAAAACCGCCATTGTCAGTCACAATGACGGTCAGTTTAACAAATTTCAATGGCTAATATATTCCATTAAGCCTTATTAGCTCACAGATGCTAGCATATAATCAACCGCTGCATGCACTTGCGCTTCAGTGACACCATTTACCGCTTGCGCTGGCATCTTATTAAAGCCTTTAGCGGAGTGACTATACAGCGTTTCTTTATCCTTAGTCAGACGAGCCGTCCAAGCCGCCGTATCACCATATTTTGGCGCGTTGAGCAAACCAGCAGCATGACAAACCTGACAGTTTGACTCATACAGTTTAGCACCAGCATCAGCAGCCAGCACTTCAGGCTCAGCAGCAGTTTCAGGTGCTACCGCTTCTTCAACCACCATGTCGGTAGACTCTGTTTCTGCTTCAATCACAGGCTCAGGCGTCGTGATTTCAGGTTCTGCTACGACTGTTTCTTCAACGGCAGTATTAGCAGGTTCATTGGCTGCTGTAGTCTCTTCAGTGGCCGTGTTATCGCCACTACAAGCACTCACTGCGAGTATCACGCTCATACTGATTACAGACAATCTCAGTTTCTTCATATACGATTGTATATCAATCATGGTTTTACCTTTACTTAGTAAGTCTGTAATCGGCTAATAATGCAATATATAAGCTCAAAATACTTGCCTATACTACTAATGACTGTCTAAGAGTTCGTTCAGCACTAACTTATTCAGCAGTGGCTGCCGCTGCATCTTCAGTAGCCATATCAGTGCTGTCAGTAGTCGGAGCAGCGGCTGTATCAGCACTATCGGTAGCCGTTGCTTCTGCCATATCAGTGTCAGCCATACCGGCTTCAGGAGTAGTAGCACCATCGACTGCCGTACCATCTGCAGTCATATCCGCAGCTGGCATCGGGGCGGTTTCTGGAAACTCCATTTCTTCAGCAGGTGGGCCATTTTTTATCGCAAGTGCCGCTGCTTCATCAACGCGATCTTTTGCATATACTTCATGCTCTTTGTCGCCACCACAAGCGCTCACGCTCGCACCCAAAGCAACGATAAATGCTGTGCTCAACACCGTACTTAATACTGTTTTTTTCATGCCAACATCCTCAATAAAATACACATAAAACGGTTCATATGCTTACTAGGGTCTATTTGATATTCAAACGTGGTGCTGGCAGTCACTATTTTTTAGACAATATGTAGTGAAATTGTTGAAGCCTAGTCATTCTAGGTTAAACCATTTCGCCATATATTGGCAAAAAAGAGTACTGCCCTCCACTCGAGCACAGCTCTTAACGGGCAAAGCAGTGCTTTGCTCGATCCGTTCTCAAGGCTAATGCTAAAATTACCCCAAACTAGGCGAAAACCGACGATAATGTCGAGACCTTAGCTAGGTTTTCAACAACGATTGGGATAATTTTAGCCCTCAGCAGCCCTAATATTTGAATATCAAACAGACCCTATAATATGGAAATTATCATAGCATAAACTCCAACCAAACCGTTATAGACTGTAGGGACTTTTTATTCACGGTAAATTTTGTGCCCTGACTCAATCTCAAGCAAGACAGTTGCACCTAAATACTCATCTAAGCAAATAACATATAGACAATAAACCATTAAAATCGTTGACTTTGTTGGTATTTTTTATTAAAATACCTGCCCTTGTGCTAATGCGCAAGAATTGTCCTAGTTTGAGCTGATGCCTGTAATCTTGAGATATTACGGCTAAATACTAATACACAGCCAAACTAATGCCCTTATATCTCATCCTAATCGAGGAGTCTTCATGCCTGCAGTTAAGGTTAAAGAAAACGAACCAGTAGATATCGCTATCCGTCGTTTCAAACGTGCTTGTGAAAAAGCTGGCGTATTATCAGACGTACGTAAGCGTGAGTTTTATGAAAAACCAACGCAAGTACGCAAGCGCAAAAAAGCAGCTGCCGTAAAGCGTTATAAAAAGAAATTACAACGCGAAACTATTCGTACCACTCGTATGTACTAATCAGTAATCTGATTTAGTTACGTACAAGCGCTACACTAACGCCACTGTTATCCATTGATATCAGTGGCGTTTTTTATGCTACAATTTTTGTTATTACTGCTGATACATTTTTTATCAAAGCCACTTTTTTTATTAAAGTCACTTTTTTATTAAAGCCCCGATCAGCAGGTTTTGCTCTAAAAACCTAGCAAACAACATATGACAAATAGCATTTAACAGATAAATAAGGATGATAGCAGTGAGCCAACTTAAACAGACTTTATCAGACAATATCAAAGTTTCCATGAAAGCTCGTGAGCTTGAGCGCGTTAAGGTATTACGTAACGTACAATCAGTCATCAAGCAAATTGAACTTGATCGTCAAATAGAGCTCGATGATGCAGGCGTATTAGAAGTTTTACAGAAGCAGCTTAAACAGCGCCAAGAATCGCTCGGTATCTTTACCGAAAACGACCGTGATGACTTGGCAACCAAAGAGCAGTTCGAGATCGATATCATCAATGAGTTCATGCCACAACAAATGAATCAAGACGAGATCATGGCATTGGTAAATGCCGAGATTGCCACGCAAGGTGCTACTTCTATGCGTGATATGGGTAGTGTGATGGGCGTGCTAAAGAACAAAACCGCTGGTCGTGCTGACCCTGCGCTCATCTCTAAGCTGGTAAAAGAAGCTTTGCAAGGTTAATATTTTTTATGGTCAACATCGTTGCTTGAGACTGATGTGCCGTAGCTATAAATGATGAACAGATAAACACAACCGCCTAAGGCTTAAAGTCTTTGGCGGTTTTTACGTCTTTAATTTCTGCATTGATGCTCGCCAAGAGCGGACGCGCACTATTTGCTTGCGCGGTCGTTTGCATGCTTTCAGCCAATCGTTTGGCCTGCGTTAAGGAAGTAAGCGCACTTTCATAGCGCCCATTCCATAGCTGATCATGGCTGCGATAGCGCAATGCGTTGATTGTCGCGATGTTGGCTAGCTGCGGGGAGTCAGTCGTTTTGGCAATTTTCTCATTGGCAAGTTGTAAGCTTTGCCATGCATAACGATCGCTTGGTTGCTGCTGGGTCAAAGGTTTTAACAGGGCTTGTGCTTTGGTCGGCTGATTACTGTTCGTCAACGCTTCGGCTAAATACAAGCGCAAATCACGGCGCTCAGGGTAAACACGCTGCTGACGCTCTAATACTTCGGCGGCTTGCTGCCATTTGCCTTGTTCGCTCAGCATTTGGCTATGCGTAATCGACAACAATGGCTCTAACGCTTGGCGCTGCGCCGCTGGTAACAGGACAAGTTCCGCCAATATGTCATTGGCATCAGTAAAGCGTTGTTGCTCGCTATACCAAGTCATCAACGCCAACTTGGCCCCTAAGCTGTTTTTGGCAGCCGTTGTCAGTATGGTCTCAGATGCATGCTTACCTGTACTTTGGACGCGCCAATAAAGCAAATCAAACTGCACTTGATGACGCTGTTGCTGGCTTAATGACATGGTGGGATATTGCTGGGCGCGGCTCTGGGATTCACTTAGCCGTTCATTGCTCAAGGGATGCGAACGTACAAAACTGGGCAAAAACAGATTGGCTGTCTGATTAAGTTGGCTTTTTTGATTCATCGTGGCAAAGAATCTAGGCATCGCGCGTGGGTCATACCCAGCTTGGGTCATAATTTGCATCCCTACCCGATCGGCCTCGCGTTCGTTGTTGCGACTAAAAGCCATGCTGCTATTCATTAGTGCTGTTTGGCTGCCCATCAGTACTGCTGCTGTGGCATCACCATCGACCGCTGATGCGGCAATCGCGGCCAGCATACCGCCTATTTGCATCAGCAAGGCTTTCTTACGTTCATCAACGCCGCTTTCGTAATGGCGTTGGCTAATGTGCGCCACTTCATGAGCGACGACACTAGCCAATTCATCCATACTACTCGCAGCCAGTATCGTCCCTGTATTGATGCCAATGACGCCGCCTGGCACTGCAAAAGCATTAATACTGGGATTGTCGATGATCACCAAGCCCAAGGGCGCTTGCTCACGCGCTTGTGCATTGAGCCGCCACGTCATTTCTTTAACCGTTTCTTGCACCCAAGGATCATGCTCCATTTTTGCGCGACCATTGATACGCTGTAATGACCATTCACCAAGCAGCTTATTTTGATACTGTTCCGCGAAGCTCAGTCCTTGCCCGCGTAAATTGGGTAAATCGAGCGCTTCTGCCGCTGGTGTTTGCCATGAGTTATAGGCAAATGGCGCAGCAGAATTTTCGCTACTATTGGCGCCAGTTGTCAGAGCCAATAATACAGCCGATAGCCCTAGTTTTATTGCGTGAGGCATAAGCAAACGACCTGTTTTTTGTTTGGATACAAACAATATCATTTTCTGTATATCCTTAACGATGGCACACTCATTCAATTTATTGCTGCCTTGTCTATAGTCGGTTCAGTATAATTTGGATACAAGGAAGGCGAGTGAAAGTACTACAAGTAGTAGACTAAGCAAGCTTGACACCGTATCCAATTTATAGAGGATTGACTATACCAAGCAGTGACTGTCTATTAGAATGATACAGATGCGCATCTTACCCGCTTGATAATAACGTAATTTTGACTATACGAGCTTGTTTATACAAGGTCAATTCTAGTCTGTATTTAGCTACCAATAACTCGGCTGTGCGTCACTATTGTGCAACATGACAATGTAATTATTGATGGTCAATTTTTGGTTTGATTGTTGATAGCATTTTTAGCTGTCAGCCTTGAGTAGTCATTCTAGTGAGCCAAACATTACGATGACTATATTCAACTGCAACTGCATCGCGGCAATTTGCTATAATAACGAATGGTGGCAAAATGTCCACATTAGTGCCGTTTACTTAATAGACCCAACATATTGATAAGTTAATATTAATATGTTGGGTCTATTAAATTCTCTACGGCTACCAACTCAAGTTTTAATATCTCAAGGTTTTTTATGTCTGCTGACAGTCAGTTAATTACCGCACAAGGGTCTTACTCTGTTTGTTTGTCAGCAAGTTTGCCTGATACGCAGCAGCATGTTATTAAAGAGTTATTAGACTTATTGCCTACTGGTCATACGGGTAATATGGAGTTGGATGGCACGACAGGCTCCGCTCAACTGATCCTCAATATAAAAAGTTGGGTAGACGGGCGTGGACTTGCCTGCCCGATGCCACTGTTAAAAACCAAAGTCGCACTACGCGATGTAGCAGCTGGCGAGTCGTTATATGTGGTGGCAACCGACCCTAACTCGAAAGCGGATATCACCGCTTTTTGTCAGCAAAGCCAGCAAGCTAAAACGACTTCTAGTTTGGGATTAACGATGAGCGAAATGACCGACAAAGTACTGGTTGATGGCGCTACATCACAGCGTTTCGATACAATATATCACTTCATCATTACCAAAACTGATAGCAACTAAGCGTCGCTATCCTTTACAATTACAACAATAAAGATTTTTATCTGACTGTTTGTTTATCTATTTAACCAAGGTCAAGAATATGGCTACTACCGCTAATGATGCTGCGAAAACACGTAAAAAAGATGGCGCAGCGCCTGAAAAAAACGAAGCGCGCGATGCAGCCCTAAAAGCTGCTGCCGCGCGTCCACCTTATGATGCGAGTGCATTTGAAGATACGAGCACTCGTGACTTAGTCCCAGCGATGCCAACGCATTTGTCAGCGCCTGGGGTCAATCTGGGCGCGTATATCAATACTGTGCATCAAATCCCTATTTTAACCCCGACGCAAGAGCAAGAGCTTGCCCATCGCTATTACGATGAAGGCGACGTAGAAGCCGCACGCTTGCTCGTTATGTCGCATCTGCGCTTTGTGATTCACATCGCGCGCAGTTATTCAGGCTATGGTTTACCACAAGCGGATCTCATTCAAGAAGGCAACTTGGGGCTAATGAAAGCCGTCAAGCGTTTTGATCCGAATAAAGGCGTGCGTTTGGTTTCTTTTGCAGTGCATTGGATCAAAGCGGAGATTCACGAATTTGTGATTCGTAACTGGCGCATTGTAAAAGTCGCGACCACCAAGGCGCATCGTAAGCTGTTCTTTAACTTACGCAGTCTTAAAAAGACCAATAACCAACTCACCCTTGAAGAAGCAGATGCCATCGCCAATGACTTAAATGTCACTCGTAAGCAGGTGCTTGAGATGGAATCGCGTCTCACCTCTTATGACGCCTCTTTTGAAGCGCAATCTAGCGATGATGACGATGGCCGTTATGCGCCGCAGCTGTTTTTAGAAGACGGTATCGATCCTGCTGAGATGGTGGAAGAATCAGATTGGGAAGAAAACAACTCATCGGCATTGATTGCAGCAATGGATACTCTCGACGATCGTTCACGCGATATCGTTGAGCAACGCTGGCTGTCTGAGCAAAAATCAACCTTGCACGAATTGGCAGCGGTTTACTCTATCTCGGCTGAGCGCGTACGCCAAATCGAAAAAAATGCTATGGATAAAATCCGTGAGGCGATGACTATCGATAGTGTCATTTTACCCAATGACATTCAGTAAATCGTCCACTATGCGCTATTACCACCGCGCTATTGACAGGCTTGAATGATAATACGAGTTTTCGCATGGTAAATTGGATAGGTATTGCAGCGATCAATATGGCCATTGCTGTTGGCTTAGGCGCTTTTGGGGCACATGGTCTCAAAGGTATGGTCAGTTCTCAGCAGCTTGAGTGGTGGCATACGGCAACGCTCTATTGGTTTATCCATGCCCTCGGTTTATTGCTGGTTGGCATACTTGTCCGCCTAAATTATACGACTCAGACGAGTGCATGGTTGCTACAAGTTGGCGTTATTATATTCGCTGGTAGCCTATATGCGATGACATTGGGCGCACCGCGTTGGTTTGGCGCAATCACACCTATTGGTGGTGTTTTGATGATTGTAGGTTGGCTGTGGCTTGCTGTCTCAGCGTTCCGCTTGAGCAATGCCGCCAGCTAAATATAGTCAAAATATCCTAAAAATGCGACGGTATTGCTGATATCAATTTTTTGTAGCCTCTGTCTGCGCAGGCACAGCAAGCAAGAAAAATTGATATCAGCAGTGCGTGATGGTTCGATATTACCTTTCACTGACTACAGTAACGTGATTAACAGCTGCGAAAAAGATAGATAATAATGATGTGACTGAACGATATGGCAAAAAAGGAATTTTAACAATTAAGGAGTACATTTTATGAGTACCATTAGCGTTAATGGTAAACATCTACAGACCACCCATCAGACCGTGCAATTGGTTATCAATGAGCTTGGACTGAGCGAAGGTCGCTATGCAGTCGAAGTCGATGGAGATCTGATCCCAAAGAGTGAGCTGGGTCAGCTACGTATCACTGAGGGGATGAATATTGAGGTGGTACAAGCAGTTGGTGGCGGCTAGCTATTCTATTCATTGCATAGCGACCTCCAAAATACTAATTGAGCAACATCAGTAGCTACAACAAGCAAAAACTTATTAATAACATCCTATCTTTCGTTAAATGATGACGGGATGATAAGCAATAAAAAGACCTCAACGTTAGATACGTTTGAGGTCTTTTTTATTGCTTATTACGTCTTTACTCAATCAATGGGCTATTTATATTATTTATTCATATAGTCGATTCAATTTAAAAGTAGTACAAGGCAACCGAGTGTAGATGTATATGTGATACTTCAAGCGAGGTTAACGCTGTAATACTTTTATAGTGGAATGACTATACTATTTATGGGTTTATTAGCCACTATATATTGAGCATCAATCATAATAAAACTAAACAGCTGGCGCTACATCAGCGGTGCTGAGGTCTTCATAGCGTCCGTCACGCCCTGCACCCTGAGTCTTTTTACGCTCTTGACGGGTTTTATACTTACGTACTTGTCTATCAAGCTTGTCTGCCATCTCATTAATGGCTTTATACATATCATCCTCAAGCGCTTGGACAAACATTTCTTGACCTGAGACTCGCATAATCGCTTCGGCTTTATGGCTCTTTTTACCACCATCACTTGCGCCGCTATTGTCTAGCGATAAGATCACTTTAATACTTTGTATCTGATCGAAGTGACGCTCTACTTTTTCAAGTTTTTCGCGAACCGCTTTGTCCATTGCATCGGTAACACTGATATGGTGACCACTGATAGAAACATTCATATTATTGTCCTTTTATTTATGACTTACAATCAACAGATGAGGTGGCATTCCTACCCTTTTCATCTTGCCTTACCAACGACCGCTACAAAATTCTCGGTAAAAACTGACATATCCTTGTATTGCCAATTTAGTATCGCCATTTTTTTACCAAAAAAAAATTTGCGTCGTTTTTGTCCTTGGTATGACTCTAATTTGTCATGAAAACCTGATAGTAGCAAGACAGTAAATTGTAATTAAATGTAATAAAAACTGTTGTTTATTGCAGGTTTCTATATAATCAAAAAATTTTATTTTTTATATTTATAATCAGGTATATTGAAATTTTCCTGACTTTGAGGATAAGTCATTGAATTATGACAATTAATATTTTTGTTTGCGCTGGGCAGATGAGCCAATATTCATCGCTTCACGATATTTGGCCACCGTTCGGCGAGCAATATCGATACCTTCAGAAAGCAGCTGATCTTTTATTCGATTGTCAGACAGCGGTTTTTTGGGGTCTTCATCCGCTATCAGCTTCTTAATCATCGCGCTGATAGCCGTCGAGGAGATGTCGCCATCGCTACTACTGACATGCGATGAGAAGAAATGCTTGAGTGAAAACAAGCCTTGCGGTGTCAAAATGCTTTTGCTAGTGGTCAAACGCGAGACGGTTGATTCGTGTAAATCAACCTCTTCAGCGATGACTTTTAGGATAAGTGGTTGCATGGCAGTCGCGCCGTGCTGCAAAAACTCTTGCTGATAGCGCACGATACTGGTCGCTACCTTTAACAGGTTTTGATTGCGCTCTTCGATACTACGAATAAACAGCCGCGCATCGGTGAGATTTTCACGCAAATATTGATTGTCAGGGCTGTCATCGCCACGTTTGACCAAATTGGCATATTCTTGATTGACCCGTAGTTTTGGTAATGTCTCAGGGTTCAGTCGTACCTGCCAGCCATCTATCTGTGCAGTAGCATTGGCTCTGTTGCTATTATTGGTGTTCTGAGTATTGTGGCGACGAATAGGCGTGACTAGCACATCAGGGATGTCATAACTGGCAGGCGGTTGAGCGTAATCTGGCTGATTACTTTGAAACAGCAAACCTGGCGAAGGGTTTAAGCTGCGCAGTAAGTTAAGCGCAGGGGTAATGTGCTCAGGTGCCAACCCTGTCCGTTCAGTCAGCGCTTTGATATTATTACTGACTAAATGCTCACTGGCGGACAATAGCGCTTGCGCCTCTTTAAGATAGTCAGTGTCAGCATCGAGCTTGACCAGCTGAATCGCTAGACACTCACTTAAATTGCGCGCACCGACGCCCAATGGATCGCACGATTGAATAACGCGCAGTACCGCCATGACCTCATCATGCTCAACGCGCTCCTCCCATTGATAAAAGCTTGCCATGGTCTCAAAGCTTTGTAATAGCTCATCAATATCAAGGCGCACAAAGCCCATATCATCCATCGAGTCCATCAGATATTCTGCAATCAGCATGTCCGTCTCTGAGAGACGCTTAAAGTTAAGCTGCCAACGCACATGATCCTGTATCGTGGCGCAGGTAGCGCCTTGATAGCGATCAAACTCATCATAATCTGATTTTGCTAAAGCACTAGAAGCACTGCCAGCACTAAAATGACTGGCATCAAAACGGTCAGTATCAAAGCGACTATCGTCATCACTGTCTAACGCTTGATAATCTGTCGCACCCTCATCGATACCTGACTGCTGTAGTTTATCGAAGCTATCCGCTGAACCATCACTGTAATCGCCCGTACTATCATCGTCATAGCTGGAAGTAGTAGATGACGCGGTAAATGAATCAGCGCTAGCAGCTTGGTTCCAAGTATCGAGGGTTAATGGCTCGCTAAAGTCATCCACCATCGTATCGTTATTACTCTCGTATTCGTATTCGTCTTCCTCATCCTCGATACGTTCAAGCAGCGGATTACTATCCAGCTTGGCCTGAACCTCTTGTGCGAGCTCAAGACTAGAGAGCTGCAACAATTTAATGGCTTGCTGCATTTGCGGGGTGAGCTTTTGTGATGTACTTAGCGTGGTCGCCAATCCGAACGACATACTCATAGGTAGCTTATTACACTCCAATCGTGGTGATATAGTCTATAGTTAATCCTGTATAAATCAGATACGGCATTAGGCTTGCTTAGTCTACTGTTTGTAGCACTTCCAATCGCCTGCTTTGTATCTAAATTATGTTGAACCGACTATATGTTATGCTGATTAAGGTCGTGAGTTCATATTATCAGGTCATGACGATAGCATTTTTTGCCACAATTTTGCTATGATAATTTATACCCTATGCGCACGAGCTTTTAATACCTTTCTTATAAAAACATCGAGATACAGGTTTTACTGCCTGAATGAATCAAGATTTCAGCACATATAACCTGTTAATAATGACAAGCTTATTATGATAAGAAAGATGAGATAAGCGCCTTGTCAGCTCAAGAATAACTGAGGAGCAAACTATGAATAATCCTATAAATAATACGCAATTCACCATTGCTGCGATCCAAATGAACAGTCAGCAAAACACGGATAACAACTTAGCGGATATAAAAGCCGCCATCATTGATGCCCGTGCCCAAGGTGCTCAGCTGGTGGTGTTACCAGAAAACTGCTGCAGCATGGGTGAGCAGTTTGCCACTGCTGAGCAATTTGATGCACTATCAGCGACGTTGGCGGATTACGCTCGTACCTACGGTATTTATGTGCTGGTCGGCTCTCTGCCCTGCGTTTATCGCCCAGATGGCATGGTCGTACCTGATGGTAGATTACGTCAAGTCAGCCAGCTGTTCGCCCCTGATGGCAAACGGGTAGCACGCTACGACAAAATTCATTTATTCACAGCGACGGTGGCGGATAAGCAAGGCAACTATAATGAAGCCGCCACGTTTGAGCCGGGCACACAGACTGTCATCGCACCGATTGAAGTAAATGATGCCGTGTATCAATTGGGGATGATGGTTTGCTTTGATTTGCGTTTCCCCGCCTTGGCTCAGCGTTTGCGGCAAGCGGGTGCTGACATATTGAGCGCGCCGTCAGCCTTTACTTATTTGACGGGGCAAGCACACTGGTCGCTGTTGCTACGCGCGCGGGCGCTAGACAGTCAATGTATGGTCATTGGCGCAGCACAAGGCGGTGACCATCTCTACAAAAATGGGAATACACGGCAGACGTGGGGACATACCGCCATCACCGCTTTTGATGGCACTATTATAAATAGCTATGATGATAGTGCACTGAGTAAGCAGGCTCTGGGAAAAGAAGCTGTTGTTCAAGAACAGCAAAATCATGAAATCGTCTTGGCAACTTTTGATAAGTCTGCCCAAGCGCAAGGTCGGCAAAAGATGCCTATCTTTGACTGCCATCGTTTGGCTTAAGGGTAGCGCTGGTTTGTTTTAGAAGAAAGCTTTTAGAACTTTAGCCTTTATAAAATTTATATTCTACGTTGAGTCTTTGTCATTCTGCGCATGAGTCGCGCGCGGATGGGCGCGATCATAGACTTGCGTAAGCTTAGCAAAATCCACATGGGTATAAATTTGTGTGGTGCTAATGTCGCTATGCCCAAGCATCTCTTGTACCGCACGCAAGTCGCCACTGCCCGACAGCATGTGCGAGGCAAAGCAATGGCGTAATAGATGCGGATACATATTTTGCGCGATGCCTGCCCGCGTTGCCACGACTTTTAGACGTTGCTGCACTGCTCGCGTTGACAAGCGTGTGCCCAATTTTTCACTGATAAATAATGCGGTGTCCATCTGCTCTACCCACAGGTTACGATGCGGTAGATAGCGCGTAATCGCTTCTGCTGCTTTGACACCAAATGGTACTAGGCGCGTCTTATTGCCTTTACCTGTCACTCGTACCCGCAAATCAGACAAATCCACATCTGCCATATCTAGGGCGACCAACTCGCCGACACGCAGACCACTGCTATAAAGTAGCTCAAACATCGCTTTATCACGCAACCATAAGCGCGCTTGCTCCGGCGTATCAGGGATTTCTTGATCCAGTAATTGCGTCAGTAAATCCACGTCAGCGATCGACGGTAGTGGTCGAGGACTGCGCTTAAGCTGATAGCCAGTCGTTGGATTAATACGTGCTAAATCCTCTTCGATCAACCATCCATAAAAGTGGCGGATGGCGGACAGCTCTTGCTGGACACTAGCAAGTGCTAGCTTATCTTCATCGAGTCGTTGACTGATATGCTGGGCAAGTTGACGCTTATCACAGCGCGTCCACGTCAAACGCTTGCCGCGTAAAAATAACGCCAGTTGGTTCAGTCCCGCAAAATAAGCGGTCAATGTATGAGGTGAATGATTGCGCACTGACAAAGTGTTTAGCCAACGATGTACTGGCGCTAACAGCTCTCGTAGCGCGGCATCTGACTCGATAGTGGCGGCCAGCTCAGCGGATAGCCATGATTTTGACTTAGAATCTACTGTAGGCGCTGTCGTCATTGTCTATTAGCCTTCTGGATTGGGCTTGATGCCCGCTTGCGCCATCAGACCATCTGGGCTAAATACGCCCTCATAGACAAATGCCGTTGGCCCCGTCATCATGACCGAATAGCCCGGCTGCCATTTGATAATCATGCTACCGCCATAGAGCTGTGCGCGCACATCTTCGCCTTCATCGAGCCAGCCTTCACGGATACCGACCGCCACTGCCGCACATGCGCCAGTACCACAAGCTTGGGTCTCGCCGACACCGCGCTCATAGACACGTAGGCGAATATGACGCTGGTTCATCACTTGCATGAAGCCGACATTGACACGATCGGGAAATGCCGGATGTGACTCAATGGCTTTGCCCAAGGTTTCAACATCGGCATCGAGTACGTTGTCGACTTTTATAACGGCATGCGGGTTGCCCATATTGGCAACATAGAGCTGCACAGGCGTCCCATTAACGTCTAGATGATAAGCGTTTTGGATTTTGGTGGTGGCTCTTGGGGTAAATGGAATCTCGTTTGGCTCAAATTTCGGCTTGCCCATATCGACTTCTACCCAACCATAACGATCAGTGGTCAAAGAAATAATACCGCTTGCCGTCTCAACACGCAGACGCTGCTTAAATGATAGTTTACGTGCTTGCACAAAACGCGCAAAACAACGTGCGCCATTGCCACACTGCTCGACCTCGGTGCCATCAGTATTAAAAATACGATAACCAAAATCGACATCAGGGCGCATGGGTGGTTCAACCACGAGCAATTGATCGAAGCCAATGCCCAAATGACGATCACCCAACAACTGCACCAAATCCTTGGTTAATTCTAAGCGCTGGGTCACCAAATCGATGACCATAAAATCATTGCCCAGACCATGCATTTTTGTAAATTCTATGAGCATATCCTTGAGTCCTATCCTATTTTTATGTATGTGTTATATTAGCACGCTGTCAGATACAATCATAATTATCACCGCTATCAAATACTAAGTTATATTTATCCTTTAAAACCAATATCTTGATAAAGCTTTGCCATAAAAAAACCCACTATCAGTACGATAGTGGGTTTTTTATATTCAAATGTCATGGCAGACCTAATAATGTTACTCGGCTTGCCACAGCGTTTCGTCTGCATATAACGCTTCAATGGTTTCGCGTTTGCGAATCAGCTGATGGCGATCATCGGCTACCATGACCTCACTAGCACGCGGGCGCGAATTATAATTGCTACTCATGGTAAAGCCATAAGCACCAGCGCCCGTTATCGCTAAAACATCACCTGTAGCGAGTGACAACAAACGGTCTTTTGCTAAGAAATCCCCTGTCTCACAGATAGCACCAACGATATCCCACGGCTGCGTACCATCAGTGTCTAGACCATTCTGCGGTAATGTTTCAGGAATCACAGCCATTTCAGCTTGGTATAAAGCTGGACGAATCAAATCGTTCATCGCGGCATCAACAATGGCAAAATTCTTATGCTCGGTTGGCTTTAATACGTCCACTGTGGTCAATAAGATACCGGCATTGGCCACAATACTACGACCTGGCTCAAAGAATACCGTCAGGCCAAGCGCGCTTAATTTAGGCAATAACGCCTCGGCAAACTCATCGATAGACACGGGCGTTTCATCAATATAACGCACACCCAGACCACCGCCCAAATCGATATGGCGTAGCTCGATACCTTTGTCACGCAGGCTATATATTAGCTCAATGACTTTATCTAACGCTGCGACAAACGGCTCTACTTCAGTCAGCTGTGAGCCAATATGACAATCAATCCCGACGATATCGATATGCGATAGTTCTGCCGCTTGCTGATAAACAGCTAATGCATCTTCGTGAGTGATGCCGAACTTGTTGTCTTTAAGACCTGTCGAGATGTATGGATGCGTCTTTGCATCGACATTTGGATTGACACGCAGCGATATCGGCGCAGGCTTATCAAGTGACTTTGCGACTTCATTGATTAAGGTCAGCTCGCTAATCGACTCGACATTAAAGCAGCCAATACCTTGGGTCAGTGCATATTCGATATCACCGCGAGTTTTACCCACGCCGGAGAATACCACGCGTGCGGCTTCGCCACCTGCTGCCAACACTCGCATCAGCTCACCACGCGAGACAATATCAAACCCTGCACCCGCTTGCGCTAGGATACCGAGCACAGCCAGATTGGAATTGGCCTTAACCGCATAACAAACTTGATGGTTTAGACTGGAAAAGCTATCCGTATAGGCTTGATAGACGTCTAATATCGCCTGCTTTGAGTAAACATAACAAGGCGTACCATAATGCTTGGCCAACGCTGCGACACTAACTTGCTCCATATATAAAGCGTCGTCGCGATAGTGTAGTGCTGGTAAGTGGGCAGTTAAAGCGTTAGGGTCGATATATAACCCTTGCTCAGTCTGGGTGGTGACTGACTCACCAATAGTAACATCGGTTACGCCTGCGTGTTGCTCAGAATGACTCATATGCACATCTCTAATTTCATCAGGTTATCAAGGGTAAAGGTTGTCGGTTGCGGCGAGCAAGAACGGCTCTTTGACAAACAATTTTTCTATAAAATTAATAATCGTTAGCATCGGTACTCGGTTCAGGCAATACTTGCTGCTGCTCTAGGTAGCGCGTTTTTTGATAGTCATCATCATCGACACTAGCGAAGGCAGCGTCTTGTGGATTGCTGGTACTGTCGATTTTATCGGTACTCTCTTGCACGGTCTGGCTACTGGAGTCTACTAAATACAAATCGCCTTTTTGCCCGCAGCCTGATAAGCCCAACATCATGGTACTGCCAATAATGAAAATATAGAAGACATGGCGGCTACTGCTAACCAATACGTTAGCAGACTCAGGCTTGGAGAAATGGGGTTTAATAAACATAGAATAGAGGACCTTTAACATTGCAATGGTGTGGAGGCGCTAAAAGCAAGCAGTATTGGGGCCTGTCTTCAATTCAATCGATAGTCATCTAAATGGGCTAAAAATGGCTAAATCTTGCCAAACATCGTCAAATAGCTGGTTAATATCCCGATATTATCTGCGCTATTTTTCTTGTTTGACTGCAATTTATCTCATTTTTATCACCATTTTTGAAATGAAGACACGCCCTAGTAAAAACCAAATTAAAAATCGAGCACCAAAACAGGAGAATATGACAAGGTTTTAATCATAGCATTATTCTATAAAGCTGTGCGCATAGTGGCTATTAATAATGGCTATTCATAGTAATTGTGAATCACTCAGAAATTTATTAAGCGTTGGTACTATTTTGAGGGGTTACTTTATTTTGGATGTACCACATTACCTTTAGAACTATTACGAGAGCACCATTTTAGTTAGCAAATAGCGTTTTGGCAGCTTTTTGACAAACTTTCTTACAATTTATATTGCTCATGGTTTTAGTGCTTTAGCAGCTATTAAACCCCAATGATACTCGGTGCACAGTTGTATTAATTACACGCTCAGTACTGAATTTAAACCTTATCGTGGTCGTGGTATAAGCACAAAAATATGTTACATTATAGCCCGACCTTGCAGCTGTGACGAGCGCGCTAGCAAGCGCCTCATCGACACTCGACAAGTATGGCCGTGCAAGAATGACCAAAATCAGCCCTATTTTTGTTTGACGCATGTCAGCATGAATACGGCTGGTTTTTGTTTATTTAACCCGTGTTAATCTATAATGATTCAACACTTATAAAATATAATCTAAGGATAGAGTATGAGCGCCAGCCTGACCACCACTTTTGATGATAAAAACTCTGACACATCAACCCTGACCAGTCCTACTTTAGTCCTTAATTGTGGCTCTTCTTCTATCAAATACGCATTGATTAGTGATGACAACTCTACTCGTATTACTGGTCTTGCCGAAAACTTAGGTCTGGATACTGCCCGTATCAAACACACCACTCTAAATGGCGAAAAACTCGAAATCTCTATCCCTGGTGGTCGTCATAAATTGGCGCTACAAAAAATCCTTGAGCTATTAGAGCAGTACCATTTCATCGCGGTCGGTCATCGCGTGGTACATGGTGGCCGTGAATACTCTGCAGCCGTGCGAGTCGACGAGCATGCACTCGCAGAAGTCAAACGCCTCAAGATACTGGCACCACTACACAACCCTGCCAATGCGTTGGGTATCGAAGCGGTGCAAGCCATTTATCCTGATATGCCGCAAGTTGTGGTGTTTGATACCGCCTTTCACCAAACGATGCCGCCCGTTGCGTTTCGTTATGCCCTGCCAAAGTACCTTTACGAAGAACACAAAATCCGTCGTTATGGTTTTCATGGCACCTCTCATGCCTATGTCTCAGAGCGTACTAGCCAAATCACGGAGTCTAAAGGGCCACATGGTTGGCTAACAGCACATCTCGGTAATGGCTGCTCGGTGGCTGCCGTATACGATGGCAAGAGTCTCGATACCAGTATGGGTCTGACCCCACTCGAAGGTCTGATGATGGGTACGCGTAGCGGTGATGTCGATCCTAGCTTGCACATGCATCTAAAGCGTCAACTCGGTATGAGCTTAGAAGAGACTGATAAAATGCTCAATAGTGACAGTGGTCTGCTAGGCATATCAGGCTTGTCTAACGATCTGCGTACTATCGAGCAAGCCGCTAGTGAAGGCCATAAAGACGCGCAACTTGCGATCGAGATGTTCTGCTACCGCGCTGGTAAATACCTTGCCAGCTTGAGCTGTGCGCTACCGGAGTTTACCGGTATCGTCTTTACCGGTGGTATCGGTGAAAACTCTGTCACCACGCGTGCCAGCATCTTAGCAGTGATGCGTCATTTTGGTATCAAAATAGATGCGGACAAAAATGCGGATCTATCCCGTGGTAGAGAAGGCAGCTTCCATGCAGATGACAGTAGTATTGAGCTGTGGGTCGTACCAACGGATGAAGAATACCGTATCGCGCAAGAGACGCGTCAGGCCTTGAATTTGGTATAAGCCTATTTAGATATTATACTCAGCGTTTATCATTCCTGATGGTTATAAAAAACATAGAATAAAACGCTCAGTATTTTTTATGCTGCCAATAATAAATCGAAGTCTAAAACAAAATAAATCGTAGGAAACCTTATGCAAACCATTTTACTTGTTCCCATCAGCCGCGGTATCGGTGTGACATCGGCTGCGCTTGGATTGATTCGCGCGTTTGACTATAACGGTATAAAAGCGGGCTTTATGAAGCCGTTTTTGCAAGATGACACCCTTGATAAACAACACAGCTTGGACAGCTCAAGTGCGTTGGCCATGCATGCCTTTGGTCTAAAGCCACCAAAATCTATCAGCCGTCAGCACGTCGAGCGCATGATCGGCGATGACAACCTTGATGATTTAATGGAAGAAGTCGTCGGCAATTATCATACGCTCGGCGATGATTATGATGTGGTCATCTGCGAAGGTTTGGTGCCGACCACAGAGACCTCTTATGCCTCACAAATCAACCGAGCAATCGCTCATGCTTTGGATGCCAAGATTATATTTGTCAGTACCGCTGACATCAGCAAACCGGCCTATTTAGCAGACAAACTGGATGTGCACGCCCGTGAGTTCGGCGGTGTCATCGATTCGCGTACGTTAGGCGTGATTTTGATGCGTGTGCAAGATGTGCCCAACACTTTTGACAATCAACCTGTCGCACCTGGGGAAGCGGTCGTTAGCTTGGACCAGAACTTTATGCAAGAAGTTCAACGTTTATCACCTTCGTTCAATACCGAAGCGTTTCGCCTCATCGGTGTTGTGCCCTTTAGTGACTCACTATCTGTGCCGCGTACATGGGATATCGCTACAGAGCTTGATGCCACATGGCTAAACATTGGGGAAGCCAAAACACGTCGTATCAACCGTATTAGCCTAACAGCGCGCTCAGTGTCACGCGTCAATGAAGTCTTTAAGCGAGGCACCTTAATCGTGGTGCCGGGTGATCGTGATGACTTGCTGCTGGCCGCTGGATTGGCCTGTATCAATGGAATTCCACTGGCAGGCTTGGTATTGACTGGCGGTATCACGCCCAGCCCGACGGTTACAGAGCTTTGGCATTCAGCGCTCAAAACTGGCATCCCTGTCATGAGTGTCGAAAGCGACAGCTACGAGACGGTACAGAGCCTTGTACACATGAGCTCTGAGATTCCAAGCGATGATATTGATCGCGCTGAAGAAGTGGCTCGTTATGTGGCTGCGCACTTGGATCTAAGCTGGATTAAAGAATACTTTAGCCGCAATCATGAGCCGCGCTTGTCACCTTCTGCATTTCGCCATCAGTTGGTCAAAAAATCTCAGCAAGCCAAAAAACGCATCGTACTACCAGAAGGTTCTGAGCCACGTACTGTAGAAGCTGCCTGCATCTGCCAAAGCCGTGGCATCGCTAACTGTGTACTGCTTGCCAAGCGTAGCGATGTCGAGCAAGTCGCCAAAAACCGTGATTTGACGCTGCCAGAAGGTTTGGAAATCATCGACCCTGACAGCCTCGACATGAGCAAATATATCGCCGCCATCGTTGAGCGCCGCAAGGGTAAAACATCCGAAGATGTCGCTGCCGAATACCTAAAGGACACCGTGTACTTGGGTACCATTATGCTTCAGTTAGATGAAGTTGATGGTCTGGTTTCAGGTGCGATTCATACGACTGCCAATACGGTACGCCCCGCATTTCAATTAATCAAAACCGCGCCGCAGTATTCCTTAGTATCGTCGGTCTTTTTTATGCTATTGCCTGAGCAAGTAGTGGTCTATGGTGACTGTGCGATCAACCCTGATCCCAATGCTGAAGAGCTGGCAGAGATTGCTATCCAGTCGGCACAATCTGCCGCTGCTTTTGGTATCGATCCAAAAGTCGCGATGATCAGCTACTCGACTGGCTCATCAGGCACAGGCGCGGATGTCGAAAAAGTCGCCCGTGCGACTCAAATCGTCCGCGAGCGTGCGCCAAACCTAAAAGTCGACGGCCCACTACAGTACGACGCGGCCTCTGTCATGAGTGTCGGCAAGCAAAAAGCACCGGACTCACCTGTCGCGGGACAAGCCAATGTCTTTATCTTCCCAGATCTTAATACGGGCAATACCACTTATAAAGCAGTACAACGTAGCGCCAACGTCATCAGTGTTGGGCCGATGCTACAAGGCTTGAATAAACCAGTAAACGATCTATCACGTGGTGCCTTGGTCGATGATATTATCTATACCATCGCGCTAACTGCTATCCAAGCCCATAGCGACTTAATTTAAGCGACTTAACTTAAGTGACTTGATTTAAGCGTCATACGGTTTTCTGATTAAAACTTTACTGATTAGCAGTATATAACACAGCCGACTGTCACTATGATGGTCGGCTTTTTATTGCCATTTTAATGACAGATGCTCCGTTGCCCACTACAATAGCGCTATAGTCAGGTCAATATAAAAAAGAGACAGTGTGACTGATATAAATTTTTTGTAGCCTCTATCTGCGTAGGCACAGCAAGCAAGAAAAATTTGTACCAGTCACGCATTATAATGTCGTGTATCTATTTTATTTAGTATCGTCTATTTTTAATCCATCATAACGTTTTTTTACTGACCATTTGACCCACTTATTTTATGTCAAACCTTACCCATGACCGCCTTGCAGAAAATCCTGCCCCTGCCATTCGTGCCTACTTGGGTGGCTCATTTGATCCCGTACACAAGGGTCATCTGCAAATGGCGATGTACGTCTACCAGCATTTATTGCCAATAGCGAAGCAGCAACAGCGCGCACTGCATGTGTCCTTATTGCCCAATGCCCGCTCGCCTTTTAAAAATGAAAGCACCCATCCTAAGCACCGTCTGGCAATGCTAAAGCTCGCAACACTTAGTACCCCACTACAGATTGACGAGCTGGAGTTATGGCAAGCACCGCCCGTCTATACCATCGATAGCGTCCGCATCTTACGGCAGCGCTATCCGCATGACAGCTTAATATTTATTATGGGGATGGACAGTGCACGGAGCTTAGGTAAATGGAAAGACGGACTCAGGCTGACGGACTATGTCGACCTCTGGATTTTTAACCGTGGTGGCTTTTCTGACAGTGATAGCAATCTTTTTGACACTAACAACCATTTTGCTGATAAAAAACCAACGATGCAGACGTTAGCTAATCTAAAAACCCAGCTGCACGCCCAGTTACCTATTGAAATGCAAAATAAAACAACCGACTCTCCTGCTGAACTGGTCACGCTATTTACACCTACACCTACACCCACGCAAGCTCAAGCAGACAGTAGCGTCTTGAAAAATTCTCATCAAGGTCGCATCTATATAGACCCGCGTCCCATATCGGCCATATCGAGCACACAAATACGCCAGCAGCTACAAAAACTGGGGAATCAACCAAATATAATGCCCTCAGCCGAAGCGCAAATCACATCTATCCCGTCAATAAATGATATCATTGGTAATACTGAATCCAATCCATTCGCTAAATGGCTAAATCCTGCTATTTATCAATATATTATTGCCCATCAGCTATATTCTGCTGCTCAATTCCGTTAAAATTGTCTTATCTTTGTTTTTTGCCTATTATATCTCTATACGTCACTGCCTCTATCTGGTCAGTGCGAGATGGCAAATTGACAATTAACCTATTTATTTTAATATTTACGATTCAAGAGATTAAATTTTATGACCAACACCATGACCGAAGAACGCTTAAAAGAATGCTTAACCGTTGTAGAAACTGCGCTAGACGATATGAAAGCGAAGAACATCACTGTAATGAACGTAGAAGATTTGACAGACGTGATGGAGCGCATCGTGATCGCTGACGGTACCTCTAAGCGCCATGTACGCGCAATGGCTGACAGCGTTGGTGCTGAAGCTAAGCAAGCGGGCTTTATGCCACTTGGCCGTGAAGGCGGTATCGATTCTGACTGGACGTTGATCGATTTGGGCGCTGTTGTCGTCCATATGATGACACCACAAGCTCGTGAGTTCTATGACTTAGAAGGCCTATGGTCATCACCTGAGCAGTTGGCTGAGCTAGTCGCCGTGCCACGTGAAAAGAAAACTGCGGGTCGTCGCAACAAAAACAAATAAGATTATTAAATACAATAATCGCGTCATACTAAAAGCATTAGATCAAAAAGACCAGAATATCTATTCTGGTCTTTTTTTGTGTGACCTCTGAGGTAGCAAACCCGTATAATAAAATGGACATCAAACAGTCCTCGCCTGCTAATTCTTTGTATATTAGGAAACCTTATGAGCGCAGAATCAGTCACGCCAACAGTTGAGAAACCCAAAAAAGACTTTAACCAAGACTTACCCCTACATATCGCTAACCTAACTTGCGTTCGCGCTGGCAAAGCCATGCCATTCGCGCGCGAAGAAATGAGCGCCATTGATAAAGCACCTATTAAGTCTCCTGTCGCGGTCAACTTCATGGGCCTCGCCACTGATGAGCAAGCCGATCGCAAACATCATGGTGGCCCGCTAAAAGCTGTCCATCAACTGGCACCTGCGACTTATGAAAAGATCAATGCAGAGTTCAGCCTAAAAGTACGCGTCGGTACATTGGGCGAAAACCTCACGACCGAAGCCGTCAACGATCTACCGGAAATGACTGAGTCTATCGTGTGTATTGGCGATGTTTTTCAGTATGGTAAAGACAGTTTTGATGGCGAAAATGACAGCGTGCAACTGCGTATCGTCCAGCCGCGCAGACCTTGCTACAAAATCAATGACCAAATCGGACAATTTACTAAAGTGCCAAATATCGCGGCATGGGTCAGCAAACAAGGTATCTCTGGCTGGTACTTCCAAGTCGTTCGTGATGGCATTATAGATGCTGATTTGCCAGTTTACTTGATAGATCGTCCCTATCCGTTTGCGACACTTGAGAAACTGTGGCAACTGGCCAACTCTAAAGAGAAATACGATGCTGAAGTAATTGAGCCATGGCTCGCGATTGAGTGTTTGGAGGACAGTTGGAAAAAGGTGTTGGCTAAGAAGGTTCTTTAAAGTGATTCGATATTTTAAGTGAGTAAGAAGATGGATAAAAATGAAATAGACTGGTATGCAGATATCATCCCAGGTAAAAGTATTGCTGGTTTAGAAATTTCAAAATATAGCCATCAAGATATAAAAGCGCTTTTAAAAAAATCAGATAAGAATAATTTTCACATCAGAGATAATAGTGACAGCTTCGACATCTATAGTAGTGATAGCGTCGATGCTATTGATACGGATTTGTTGATGAGACTATCTTTCAATGAACAAATGATATTGAACTCTATCATGGTTTATATCACAAGAAAGCCAAGCCAATACCAAGGTAAAATCTATGGAAAATACGGTCTTGGTGACAGGCTAATCAATATCTCTGAATTTGGTTCATTAGAAAGAACAGCTACAGGTGAAGAGTTTCTATTAATCAATAGTGACAATAAATATGGTCTCGAAGTCGCAAACGGTTTAGATGTCTCTTTAGAAGAAGACCCTAATCAAAATATAGCTATCATTAGAGTTCATGATTTTTTTAGGTAAACGTATATATTCATAGATTAATGCATATTCAATTAATATCTTAGCACTCTCAAACAGAGCATTTCATGGTAAAAAACATCTTCTTAGCATTTGGCTTAACCTTGCCCTTGATTGGTTGCGTGACCACGACCTCTCCAGTGGCAAGCACTGAGAACTACATCGTAGATAGTAAAACCTATCAAGCCACTGGCAAAAGCGAGCGCATCAAAACCATTGTCCTGCACTATACGGTTTCAGACAATGACAGATCGATTAAGACACTGACCACAGGCAAGGTCAGTGCGCACTATCTTATCTTAGAAAATAACGATGATAAAATTTATAATTTAGTACCAGAAAATGAACGCGCTTGGCATGCGGGTGATGGCGGCTTTGCAGGACGGACGATATTGAACGACACCTCTATCGGTATAGAGATCGTCAATGCAGGGATTGCGCCTGAATATCAAAATGCCCTAAAAGACGGTCAGTTGGCGTATTATCCTTATGACCATTATGTCGCCTTTAATGAGTTGCAGATTAAGAAGGTGGCGGAGTTGGTGCAAGATATCACGGCGAGATATGATATCTCACCAAAGAATATCATCGGTCATTCAGATATGGCACCCTCACGCAAAATAGACCCCGGTGCAAAGTTCCCTTGGCAGCAGCTATATAAAGAGTATGGTATTGGCGCTTGGTATGATGACGCTGATAAGCTTTCTTTTATGAATATAGAAGCATTTGCAGCGGCTACAATACCTGAGGTTAAGCAGCAGTTTCGTGACTATGGCTACCAGATCGATAAGAATGATGAATGGGACAAAGCCAGTCGCGATGTCGTCTATGCGTTTCAGCTACACTTTCGACCTCTGAATCCAACGGGCGAAATAGATTTAGAAACTTATGCTATTTTAAAGGCATTGAATAAGAAGTATGCTGATACCAACGATTTTTATTAACCCTTTCATATCATCAATAATAAACGAGCTGTACAAGGAATTTTATGAGCACATTGTTTAGCGTAAATTTGAATAAATTGGCTTTAATCCGTAACTCTCGCGGTACTGACTACCCTAACCTGTTGACCTTTGTGAAAAAGCTGATTGACCTAGGGGTTAAAGGCTTTACCGTACATCCAAGACCCGATGAGCGTCATATCAGATACCAAGATGTCTATGATATCAGTGCGTTTTTGGCGGACTATCCAGAGATTGAGTTCAATATCGAAGGCAACCCAAATGAGCAGTTTTTAAAAATTATTCGTGAGGTAAAACCGCATCAATGTACGCTCGTGCCAGACAGTGACGATCAGCTGACCTCCGATCATGGCTTTGATATCATCACACATCATGAGTTTTTATCAACGTTAAGCAAAGAGCTGGAAGCATTCGGTACGCGCTGTGCGGTGTTCATCGACCCTGATATCGAACAAATCAAGGCGGTCATTGAAAGTGATGTACAGACGATCGAGATGTATACCGAAGAATGGGCGCGCGCTTACAGTAATGGTAAGAGCGATGACCATATTGAGTTCGATGAGGTCAAGCAACGCTTTAGCGACTGTATCACCCTAGCCAATCAAAACGGTATCCGCGTCAATGCGGGTCATGATTTGAATTTGGATAACTTGGCTGATCTGCTTGCGCTGAGTGATATCGCTGAAGTGTCGATTGGTCATGCCTTTACGATTGAATCACTGGAGCAAGGCATGGATAATGTCGTGCGTCAGTATTTAGACATCTGTGCTTAACCTGTATTAATAAGCAAATAGTTTGGTTCTATCAGCAGTCCTAATATCTGCATTATCAATAAAAACGCTAATAATATTAAAAAAAGGAATCTTTATGTATCAAGACTTTCAGAAACACCTACAACAAGAAATCAGCGACATACGCGCAGCAGGACTGTATAAAAACGAGCGCGTGATCACCTCTCCGCAAGATGCGCTCATCAAGATCGCCGATGGCCGCGAGATGCTTAACTTCTGTGCCAATAACTATCTTGGATTGTCTGATCACCCTGAGATTAAAAAGGCAGCTATCGAGGCTATTGAAAACTCAGGTTATGGCATGTCATCGGTGCGATTTATTTGTGGTACGCAAGATTTGCATAAGCAATTAGAGACAGCGATTTCTAAGTTTTTTAATACCGAAGATACGATTCTTTATGCGGCCTGTTTCGATGCCAATGGTGGTGCCTTTGAGCCACTGCTGACCAGTGAAGATGCCATTATTTCCGATTCGTTAAATCATGCCTCGATCATCGATGGCGTGCGCCTGTGTAAAGCCGCGCGTTATCGCTACGCCAATGCAGATATGCAAGATTTAGAGACGCAATTACAAGCGGCACAAGCACAGCGTTTTCGTTTGATTGTGACCGATGGTGTGTTTTCGATGGATGGTAATGTGGCGCCAATGGATGAGATTTATGCGTTGGCACAAAAATATGATGCCATGGTAATGATTGACGAGTCGCATTCAGCAGGCGTGGTCGGTCACACTGGTGGCGGCGTGACTGAATTGTTTGATCTACGTGGTGACATTGAGCTGATCACTGGTACTTTGGGCAAGGCATTTGGCGGTGCTATTGGCGGCTTTACGACGGGTAAAAAAGAAATCGTTGAAATGTTGCGTCAACGCTCACGCCCGTATCTGTTTTCCAACTCTATTCCTCCTATGGTGGCTGCCGCTGGGGTAAAAGCGTTTGAAATGCTATCGCAAGACAATACTCTACAAGATAAATTGCATGAAAATACCGCCTATTTTGTGAAGAAAATGCAAGACGCGGGCTTCGATATCAAGCCCACCGAATCGGCAATTTGTGCGGTTATGCTTTATGACGCCAACGTCTCCCAGCAAATGGCAGATGAGCTGCTGAAAGAAGGCATTTATGTGATTGGCTTCTTTTACCCTGTCGTACCCAAAGACGAGGCTCGCATTCGTGTCCAGCTCTCTGCCGCCCATACTCGCGGGCAGCTAGACAAATGTATCACCGCCTTTATCAAAGTCGCCAAGCAAATGAAAGTGATTGATTAAGCGTCGTTCGGTATTTGTTCGGTATTCACTCGCTAGATTCAACCATTAAGCACAACACCGTTAAATAAGAGAAAAGTATGAAAGCACTGGTTAAAGCCCATGCCAAAAAAGGCATCTGGATGCAAGACATGCCAGAACCTACGGTTGGCATCAATGACGTTAAAATTAAAATTAAGAAAACCGCCATTTGTGGTACAGATTTGCACATTTATAAGTGGGATGAGTGGTCAGAAAGAACCATCAAGACGCCGATGATCATCGGACACGAATACGTCGGTACCATTAGCGAAATAGGCGATGGCGTGAAGCACTTTGAAGTCGGCGACCGAGTCACTGGCGAAGGACATATCGCTTGCGGGCATTGCCGTAACTGCCGCCGTGGTAAGCTACATGTGTGCGAAAACACCATCGGCGTGGGCGTTGACCGCGATGGCGCGTTTGCCGAATATTTGGTGATCCCTGCCGATAATGTCATCAAACTCGATGAGCGTATCAGCGATGAGATGGCAGCCATTATGGATCCCTTTGGCAACGCCACTCATACCGCCCTATCCTTTCCCGTCCTCGGTGAAGATGTGCTAATCACGGGTGCGGGGCTGATTGGTTCTATGGCAACGGCTATTTGCCGCTTCGCAGGGGCACGTAATATTGTGGTCAGTGATATCAGTGATTATCGCTTAGAGCTTGCCAAAAAAATGGGTGCGACGATGACCATCAACCCAGCCAAGGGTGAAACCATCGAAGGTGCCATTGCTGAGTTAAAAATGCACGGCTTTGATATTGGTCTTGAGATGTCAGGCTCGCCTCAGGCCTTTGATTCGATGATTAGTAACATGTATAACGGCTCTAAAATTGCGCTCTTGGGCATTTTGCCTAACACCACCACGGTGGATTGGAGCAAGATTATCTTTAAGGCGTTAACCCTAAAAGGTATCTATGGCCGCGAGATGTGGGAGACGTGGTATCAGATGGAGCAGATGCTAATTAGCGGTATTGATCTATCGCCCATCATTACCCATCGCATGCACATTGATGACTTTCAAGAAGGCTTTGATATCATGGAAAGTGGGCAATGCGGTAAAGTGATTTTAAGCTGGGATTGATTTTGGCGATTCAGAATTTGAGGAGTAGTGGTTAGGGTTTAAATTGTCACGACTGATAAAACGGCACTGATTTCAGTGCCGTTTTTTTTGGATATTAAAAAGTAATGAGAGAGAGATAAAGGATGAATAGTTAGGTGAAAATATTTTTATCCGCTAATCATGCGTTTACGGTAAAATCAACCTATGTTGATAAGTAATATAAAACTCAAACGTCATATGTAGAAATTAAAAAGGACTTACCATGAGCGCAGGATTAATCAAACATCTAAAGCAAAAAACCGAAGAAGACAGCAATACGAGAATATTGATGTCGCAATGGGAGTTTGATGAAAAGCTTGTTGGTAAATCACTTGAAAATGTGGGTAGTTACTATCCGCACTTTAGTAGTCATAACGAATCGCACTCGCAGCAAATACTCGTCAATATCGAGCGTCTACTTGGTAACAACATTGAAAAGCTGACCGCAACAGACACATGGTTAATCTTGGAAGCTGCTTATTGGCATGATATCGGTATGTTATTCAATGCTGATGAAGTTCAAAAAGTCTTTGAAGAAGATGACTTCAAAGAATATGTCGAAAGTTTAGCTAATGACAATACGCAAGACTTACATGAGTTTGCCAAAGTGTGGCACGAAGATGGCTGGAATAAAGCACTTGTTAATCATTCAGACCCACATACAGGCGTCGAAAAATACCGTCAAATGATTGCTGAGTGGTATCGCCGTGGTCATGCCAAAAACTCAAATTCAGTAGTCTTAGACCCCTTTGAAAAACTTGGTATTAGCTCTCCTCGCACCGAACTTCTCCCGAAACGTATCTATCGTTATCTTGGTCAAATATGCTGGGCGCATGGGCTTGGTTTTGACGATTACGTGATGAAAACATTACCTTTTCGACAAACGGGCATGGGTACAGAAAATTGCCACCCTCGTTTTGTCGCTTGCTTGCTACGTTTAGGAGACTTATTTGATATCGATGACAACCGCTTTTGCCCAGTCATGGCAAGACAAGTCGGCAATATGCCATCGTTTAGTGAAACGCATAAGCATAAGCATCAAGCCATTCGTGAGTTTCAGCTAGATAATGAGACGGTAAGCATAACAGCTATTTGTAGTACGGAAATGGCATATATTGAATGTCGTAACTGGTTTGATTGGATCCGTGAAGAAATTCAAAATCAAATGTCACAGTGGAAAAACATCGTGCCTAGTCGTGATTTTGGTCTGCTTCCAACTATCAATAAGCTTGACGTTGAAATGGATGACTCAAAAATCTTACTCAACAATAAGCCAATGAAATTTTCATTGGATGAACGCAGTGCTATTGAATTGCTACAGGGTAATAACTTATACAAAGACGATATGAGTATCTATCGAGAGCTGATTCAAAATGCCATTGACGCAACGATGATTCGTGTTTGGTTAGAACATGGAATAGAAAAGTCTCAAGAACCTTTACCGCCTAAGGCTAATCCATATGATGAAAGCACTCGCAAAATATTTGAAAAATACCCTATTGAGTTAGACTGTAGAAAAGTAGCCGATAATGAGGCTTCGACGCTTTGGGAGTTTAGTATTGAAGATAATGGTGTAGGTATCTCTCGCAAAGATCTTGAATACATGCAAAAAATTGCCGGCTCAAAGAAAAATATAGAGAAACAAAAAATTATTCGTCAAATGCCAGAGTGGATGCGGCCTTCAGGTGAGTTTGGTATTGGTCTTCATAGTGCATTTTTACTAATGAAAGACTTACCAACAGAGCAACAGAAAATTACTATCTTTACCAAAAGTCGAATGACTCACGAAAGTTTCAAAATAGAGTTAAATTCTCCTTTATCTGGAAAGTCGGGTTACTGTTTCATTGAGGAAGTTGATGATTTAAAAAAGTATGGAACCAAATTAGTAATTCAAGAAACTATAAGTAGCGAAATAGTACTAGATACTAATAATGATGAGATTGACTTAAAAAAAATAATTAGTAACTCATCTCACTCTAAACCTGTTTCATATCTTGCTCTTTATAGATTATTAAAAATATCAAATATAATAACCAATCCTATTATCTCATTCAATTTATCTGAACGACTTAGTACATTAAATTTAGAAAAATACTCATTTTTGACTAACCAAATTAAAAATAATGGATTTTATTGGGATGATAAAAATAATTTAGGTTTAAAAATAATTTTTCAGGATGCAGCAGGTTTTATGAGTAGGGAATCTATTAACGATAATAATATTATATCAAACAGTAATCTTAATTTATTTTATAGAGGTCAATGTATTGAGTATAAGAATATGAATAAATATGATTTAAACTTACTCAACAATATAAATAATCTTAATAATTTCGGCTTAATTGTAGATATATATAGTTCAAAATCCTCATATTTTCTAAATTTAAATAGAGATAAAATAAAAAACGAAAATGTAATAATTAATTATATAGAAAATTCTATAAGTAATTTTTTCGATTCAAATAATAATACTCAGATACTATTAAGCATGCTTGACTTCGATGAAGTTAAAACGTCTACCTTGCTTTTTCTTATAGGATCTAAATATATGGAGTCAGAATTATGGATGAATTTTAAGCCTCATTTGAATTATAGTTTTTCTGAAATTTTAGATTTTGATGCTTTTACATTAGACTTTTCTAATGAGGAATTTTGGGATAACAGAGTGCAAGTATGCATAAATGTTTATATAAATGTTATTGAAGGTTATCTTTTTGAAAATTTTCTCAAAAATAATATTCTGAGAGATGTTATTATTAGTAAAGGTTTTGAGCCTTACTTATTCGATTTTGAAGGTGATTTTGAGTATTATAAAAATCACTCATTAAGAATCATTAATTATTCAGATATAGTTTTTTCTAAAAAAGATATATCCAGTAAATACTTTAACAAACTAAACTGGAGCGATTTAAATAAGTCAAATCATAAACATACGACATTAGAAAATCTTATCTTTAACTCTCATAACTGGACTAATGAATCGATATTTTCTGATAAGTCTCATAGCTATCTTTCTTACTCTATTAATAATATAGATTTGAAGCCTTTAAAGGAATCCACGATTACTAGCCTTTTGTCTCAATATAGAAATAAAACTGAAAATGATTTATTTATTAATCCATATATTTTTTATGAAAACACCATATTAGAGGTGGAAAATAGAATACTATATAATATATACGAACCTTTTATAAAAATCCCTAAAAATTCTTTTGAAAATCTATGGAATGACATCAAAGGACAGATTATCGAGATATCTAAAGAATCCCACCCTGATTGGTATGAAGCCTATTTGCGTGGAAAAGATTCTAAAAAAATCGACTTGGATCCTCTTGATAACCTTTATAAACCAACGTCATAGCTCAATAATATTAATTAATAAAACTCTTTACTTGTAAAACCCCAAACACAAAAAAGGTGAGCATTACGCCCACCTTTGTTATTACCTAAAACAACTTAGCCTATCTAAACCAAGCACGAGCGTTACGGAACATACGCATCCACGCACCGTCCTCATCCCACTCTTCTGGTTTCCAGCTGTGGTTATAAGCTTTTAGATTACGCTCAGGATGCGGCATCATGATAGTGACGCGACCATCAGTGCTACACAGACCCGTGACACCGCCGACCGAACCGTTTGGATTGAGCGGATACGTCTCGGTTGGATGACCTTGGCTATCGACATAACGCATGGCGAGCTGACCGTGGTTTGCCATACCGTCGATTTCGGTATTGTCTAGCGTGGCATAGCCTTCACCATGCGCCACCGCGATTGGCAAGATGCTGTCTTGCATACCTTTGAACAGAATTGACTTGGTACGCTCGATTTTGACATTGACGGTACGCCCTTCAAAACGCGCTGATTTATTAGCGATGAAGCGTGGGAAGTTTTCTGCACCTGGGATTAGGTCTTTTAACTGAGCCATCATCTGACAACCGTTACAGACACCTAGTGAGAAGGTATCAGGACGGGCAAAGAAGCGGACAAACTGCATGCGTAGCTCGTCATGGAACAAGATAGAGTTCGCCCAGCCAGAGCCTGCGCCGAGTACGTCACCATAACTAAAGCCACCACACGCGACCAAACCGTCGAAGTCACGTAGATTGATGCGACCACTGAGTAGATCGCTCATGTGCACGTCGACCGCTTCAAAGCCCGCTTGCGTAAAGCCTGCTGCCATCTCCGTCTGACCGTTGACACCTTGCTCACGCAAGATAGCGACTCTTGGCTTATTCTCACGACTGGCTAAATATGGCTCTTCCACTTTTTGATTGAGATCAAAGTTTGGCGCAGCGATCAGGCCTTTATGGCTAGCGTCGCTAATCAAGTCATACTCTTGCTGTACGCACGCTGGGTTATCACGGCGACGCGCGATTTGATAGCTGACCTGAGTCCACGCTTGCTGCAATTCAGTACGGCTGAAGCGTAAAGTGTCGGCACCCATGAGCGTTGGCGTTTGGATAAGTAAGCTGTCTTCTTCCGAGCTTTGACCAACAAGGCTCAGCATATCACTAACGTTAAACTCTTCTGCCAATTGCATTAGCGCCGCGACGTTTTCTGGTAATACTTGGATGACCGCACCCAACTCTTCACTGAACAGCTGACCGAGTAAGTTATCATCGGTCAATGACAGCTTGATACCTTGACGGCTAGTGAACTGCATCTCAGCGATAGTCGCTAATAGACCGCCATCACCGATATCGTGATAGGCGCTGATGACGCCTTGCGCGTTGCCCGCTTGGATAAAGTTAAAGAAGTCGACCAAGTCGCTTGGCTGCGCCAAATCTGGGCAGTCGTTACCTAATTGGCTAAGCGTTTGCGCAAGGATTGAACCGCCTAGACGCAATTTGCCTTTAGATAAGTCAATACGGTAGAACGCGCTGTCACCATTGATTAGCTCAGGAGTTAGCGTTTTTGCCACGTCAACCACAGGGGCAAATGCGGTAATCACCAAGCTCATTGGTGACACGACTGATTTATCCGTCTCACCTGCTTCACTGCTGTCTGTCCAATTGGCACGCATAGATAGCGAGTCTTTACCGACTGGGATCGCGATACCCAATGCTGGGCATAGCTCTTCACCGACTGTGTATACAGCGTCAAACAATGCAGCATCTTCTGCATCATCACCACATGCTGCCATCCAGTTCGCTGACATCGTGATATCGGACAACTGAGCAATGCGCGCACCAGCGATGTTGGTAATTGCTTCACCAATTGCAAGTCGTGCTGATGCTTGTGGGCTGATTAGCGCAACTGGTGTACGCTCACCGATACTCATCGCTTCGCCACTCATCACCTGACCATCTAGCGCGATCAAGCCTGACGCCGTCACAGCACAATCCGATACAGGCACTTGATAGCGACCCACATACTGATCACGCACGACCATACCCGTGATAGAACGGTCACCAATGCTGATCAAGAATGACTTGCTAGCGACGGTTGGATGACGCAAGACGTCTTTGATTGACTCAGCTAAATTGACTTCATTTAAATCTAATGCAGGTAAGCTTGTGTCATGACGCTCAAAGCTACGCTTCATCTTCGGCGTGCCACCTAGCAATACTTGCATCGGCATATCGACAGGTTGGTCTTCTAGCAACTCGTCATTAACAACCAATTGACGGACATCTGTGGCTGTTCCCAAGATGGCATACGGGCAACGCTCACGCGCACAGATCGCATCGAATTGGGCTTCGCTTTCTGGGCGAATCGCGAGGACATAACGCTCTTGCGCTTCGTTTGACCAGATGGCCATTGGCGACATGCCAGCTTCTAGCGATGGAATTTTACGCAGATTCAGTACCGCGCCCATTTCATGGTCATTGACCAATTCTGGCATTGCATTAGAGATACCGCCCGCGCCCACATCATGCAATGACACGATAGGGTTGCCGTCTTTGCCATTGTTGCTTACATCGACATCATTACCGGCTAGTGCCCAGCAGCGGTCCATCACTTCTTGGCAACGACGCTCCATCTCAGCATTGTCACGCTGAACTGAGGCAAAGTCTAAGCCTTCATCAAGTGAACCACTATCAACCGAAGATGCCGCACCACCGCCCAGACCAATCTGCATCGCAGGGCCACCAAGGACGATCAATAAATCACCTTGTTGAATGGCATTTTTTTCAATGAGGTTGCGTTTGATATTGCCGTACCCACCTGCCAGCATGATTGGCTTGTGATAGCCGCGCATCTCGCTGCCGTCTTTTGCCGCTGAGGTATCAAGCTGAAAACTACGGAAATAACCGCATAGGTTAGGACGACCAAACTCGTTTGAGAAGTTAGCTGAACCCAATGGTGCTTCAGTCATAATCTCCAGACTGGTTGCCATACGATCTGGCGTGCCATAAGCCTGAGTGCTCAACTGGCCTGACTGCTCCCATTTCTCAGCGAGCTCTGGGATATGTAAGTGTGATACGTGGAAGCCTGTCAAACCTGCTTTTGGCTTACCACCGCGACCAGTCGCGCCTTCATCACGAATCTCACCACCAGCACCTGTCGCTGCACCAGCATACGGAGCGATAGCCGTTGGATGGTTATGCGTTTCGACTTTCATCAGAATGTCGATTGCTTCTTGATGGAAGTCATAAGGATGGGCAGAGTTTGCATCCATCGCATCAGTCGGAATTGGGTAAAAACGCATACCGTCAGACCCTGCCATCACCGCAGCGTTGTCTTTATAGGCAGACAAGATACCTTGTGGATTAGACTGGTAAGTATTTTTAATCATTTGGAACAGTGACTTTGGCTGTACTTCGCCATCAACTGTCCACTCAGCGTTAAAAATCTTATGACGGCAATGCTCTGAGTTTGCCTGTGCAAACATCATCAGCTCAACGTCAGTAGGATTACGCTTTAGCTCATTGACATAAGCATTCATCAAATAATCAATATCTTCACTTGATAATGCAAAACCAAACTGGGTATTGGCAGACTCTAATGCTGACTGACCTTGTCCGATGACATCAATATGATTCAATGACGCTGGCTGCTCATCATCAAACAATTTGTTCAAATCATTTAAATCATAGACCAAGCTCTGCGTCATACGGTCAAACAATAATTGCTCAGCGGCAGTAGATAGTTTGTTGTCAGTTGCGCCAACTTCACCATCGATTGTTAAGGTATAAACAACCACACGCTCAACACGATTGATTTCAATTTCACAGTTATTAAAAATATCAGTCGCTTTACTTGCCCATGGCGAAATCGTGCCAAAACGTGGACCAACGATGACTTGTATCTGATTAACTTGTGGGTCCGCGAGCACTGTCGCACTGTCAACAGCGAGTAGGTCTAACGCCTTTTTATGTTCATCACCTTCGAGCTTGCGTGATAGCACATACACTTGCTGGGTACTTATTTGACTGACATTGAGCTCGGTTTTTTGCTGGAACTGACTGATGAGTTGCTGCGTCTGAAAATCGGTAAGAAACGGTTGTCCGGCGATGGTCATCATAAAGGCATAATCCGTAAGATCAAGGCATCTCTGCCATGCTAAGTAAATGGTCTGCGTATTATAACAAGAAGCCCTGTAATAAGCAGGTCTAAACCAAGATAAATTGCCGATAGGTTGCGCTCTTCTGCTATCAGATATTTACAGAATAGCAAGCTTGCGCTAAGGCCTAATCGCTACCCTTTCAACTTTGTACTGGATAATCAGACAGCAAAAATACACAGCGTCACAATTTTTACCTAACCCTCATACTCCTTACAAACACTCACATCGCATTACTGGTCGCCTATATAAATGTATGGGTACAACTCGGTATTCTAGTTCCAGTTGTTAGGACGGTGATTGTTTTTGATATTTCAAATACGCTTTGTCCGAATAAAAATTACTACTAATAAGAATTCAACTACCTAAGCATTATCATATCAATATCTAAATATTTTAAAGAAAAGGAAATCAACTATGAGCAGACAAGACCATATCGATAAAGTACAAGCACTGGTAAAAGAAGTGAAATTTGCCATGATGACCACTCGCACTCATGAAGGCCATCTACATGCCTGCCCAATGACTACCAGTGAGACGAGCATCGGCGCAAAAGAGATTTGGTTCATCGGTGACAAGAGCACTGAAACCGTCAGCGATATCCAGAAAGACCCACAAGTGAACTTGGCCTATGTCAGCCAAGATGCAAAAGACTATGTCTCAATCAACGGTAAAGCAGAGTTGGTAGAAGACCAAGAGAAACTCGATGAGCTATGGTCGCCAATCTACAATGCATTCTATGAGCAAGGCAAAGAAGATCCAAACGTCCAGCTAATCAAAGTCGTACCACATGGTGCTGAATATTGGTTAAGCGGTAGCTCAGTCGTCAATATGTTTAAGATGACCACCGCTGCTGTAATGGATGGCAAAAAAGCAACTAACTTGGGTGAAAACAACTCAGTGACGCTATAAGAAATAGTTATCTAAAAGAAAATAGCAAAACACAAAAACGCCAGTGGCTAATGCGACTGGCGTTTTTTTTGTCTAACATTTATGTTTTTGATACTAAGGTTATGAACTTAACCGCTTTGCTTTAGGTATGGCCAAGCGGCTTTTAAATAAATCATCATAGACCACAACGTCAGTATCACAGCAGCGACCATCAATACATAGCCAATCATTTCGAGCGATTCCCAGTTGAGTAGTAACACCGTGATAGCCACCATCTGAAAGGTCGTTTTTAGCTTGCCGACATAGGACACGGCGACACTGGTACTTTTACCCAATTCTGCCATCCACTCACGCAGCGCTGATACCGCGATTTCACGCGAGATAATCACAATCGCTGCTATCGCCATAATGATGTTGGGATGCCACTGAACCAATATAATCAACGCAGCGGCGACCATGAGCTTGTCCGCAACGGGATCTAAAAAACGCCCAAACGCCGACATAACATTGAGCTTCCGCGCAAAGTAGCCATCCAACCAGTCGGTAATCGCCGCGATAATAAACACGCCAGTCAGTAACAAGTGACGCAATAGACTGTCGCTGAATTCACTCATGCCAACTCGGGCAATTACGTTATCTGAAATGGCTGGCATCCCGATACCCATGGCTGGTGGCCAATAGGCAATCGCCACAAACAGCGGAATCATTAGGATACGCGCGATAGTAAGGTTATTGGGCAAGTTAAAAATACTTTTGGTATTTTGTGTACTTGACGGCTCCTGCGTATGCACTTGCGTATTCTCAGTCATGGCAAACCCAGTTTAATAGAGACATAATAATGGCGGATAGCTTAGCATTTTTCCAGCACGTCGTCATGCCATCTCTTGATGTATTGTTTTACTGCTCGTACTCAAAGACAGCCATTACTTTTATCTCAATACATCAATCTTGACTATCCACTGCTGAAATAGTGATAGCGCTGTCTATTTTATAACACACTCACACGTCGTAAACACCTGCAATTTGATAAACCAAATTTCTCGTTCAGCAATAATTGCTCAACGCATAGCAAGGGATGATGATACCGAGAAACGTAATGTCATGTAACTGAAATAACCAAATGAGAACTATTTGCGCTATGATAGCGAAGGTAATAAAACAGTTGTACACTTAAAGTTGTAAGCAAATATATACACTCATTGAATTATCCATTATTACCCTAATCTTAGTTAAACAATAGCAAAGAAAACCAATAATAATAAGTCATCATCACTGCCCTGTAGTCAATCTACACGATCAGTTTTCCTCAGCCCACAGCACCTCCTCTGTGGGCTCTTTTTTTGCCTGTAAATCCTTGGTATAGCCAAAAAGGCTATGAATAACGTCGTTACGTTAGCCTTTTTACTTTTCAACTTAAAAAGGTGCTAAGAATCGTAAAATGAAGAAACAAGCAAGACGATTGAAAGCACGACAAATAGTAGGCTAAATGAGCCTGACACCGTATTTAATTGATATAGAATTGACGATATCCTGCTTATTTATGGTGTGAATTGTTTGATTGCCTGAACCGTTTCTACTGCCATTTGATAGCAACTTTCTATGTTGCCCTGTCCGCACCAGTCACCACTGACAATCCATTGATGTTGTGGATCGACCAAGATACCCAGTGCCTCGTTATTATCGACAATCGTTGCTGCATAACGCCAGCGATGGCAGTCTACTTGGCGTGGTGCTGTCTCATCATCCCAATGCAGCGCGTGCTGCGCGGCTTGCAATAACTGCTCTGTTATGGTGTCGATGTCGTCATCGACATGCGTCTCTGACCAGTCGTTACGCGCATGAATGGTGACACTGGGCAGCAAATCATTATGAGCAGGCTTTTGATGCTCGATGAATATTCTGTCTAATGGTGAATTATTTACGTAAGCCACATCCCATTTTGATGGTGTTTGACTGATCAATGTTGCAGGTAATGATTGCACCTCACCCCAGCCTAACATTAAGGTATAACATGCCTGCATCTTTGGCTTGGTGATGTTGGCTGACTCCGTAAAGCCGCTCTCTGCCATCAGCTCTAGTGCTTGACCATTTGGCGTGGTACAAATCACCCAATCAAAGCAGCCCAGACTATTGCCAGACTCATCGAAAAGCTCAGTCTTGTCATCAGTTTGGTTTTGAGGATATTGCGCAAGGGGTGCGACGCGAGTTTTGAATTTTATATTGGTATGTTGCAAATCTTCGGCTAATGCGCGCCCCCAACTGGTCATTTTTGGCGTACTGATGTAGCGAGCTTGCGTCGTACTCCATTGATCTTTGTGCTGTATATCAGGTGACTGAGTGTTGCCATTAGCGGGTGTTAACGCAACCACCTCAGCACACCATGGCTGTAACAAATCAGTATCAAGCCAAGGTGCAATAAACTGCTGAAAGCTAGGCGTTTTTGCGGTAAAAAACTGCGCCCCAAATGCCCATTGCCAATTTTTACCAGTCTGACCATCGGTACGATAACGGGTAGCTAAGCGCCCCACACTGCGCGATTTTTCAAAAACGGTTATTTGCGGTATAGAGGATTGGTCTGTGCTTTTAGTGGCTGTGCTCTGAATAAAGGCACGCTCTAGTAATGTGGCGGTCAACAATCCTGTCAAACCACCACCGATGATGGCTATTTTTGGGAGAGATTCATCAGTTGAGAGTAAAGTGTGATCAGTCATAATGACAGTAGACCTTATAAATTATTGGATAAAAAAAGACTTATATTCAAAATATCCCAAAACTAGTCAAAATACCCCAAGAACGCTACGATAACGCTGATGTATCAATATTACTTTGTACTGACTATATAACAATGGCAGGGATATTTTGAATAATATGTCTATCAATCATATTTAACCTTTGAAAGGCTTCAATATCAATATTATCTCCGTAAAAAAGCCATGCTATTCTCGATAACATGGCTTTTATTTAGCGGTGATAGACGAACGAGAAAAACTGGCTCTCAACAACTCTTTTAACAATATAGCCCTATTAACCAGCCTTCTCTGCGCGACCAGCTTTGACCACATCGACCAGCTGATTGATCACTGAGCTGTCTGCAAGCGTAGACAAATCACCCAATCCAACATACTGTCCCGCCGCAAGGTTACGCAAAATACGGCGCATGATTTTTCCTGAGCGCGTCTTTGGTAGCGCATCAACCATATAGATGGCATCTAAAGTGGCAATTGGGCCAATTTCAGTGCGCACATGACGTTTTAGCTCAGCTTTGAGTGCGTCTGTTTTTTCTTCACCAGATTTCAGGATGATAAAAGCGCAGATACCTGTACCGCGAATCTCATGCGGCATGCCGACGATAGCGGCCTCAGCAGTAGCAGGATGAGCGACCACCGCGCTCTCAATCTCCGCAGTGCCCAAACGATGTCCGGCAACGTTGAGTACATCATCGACGCGGCCTGTGATCCAATAATGGCCATCTTCATCACGCTGGGCACCATCACCGGTGAAGTAAAAGCCTGGGTAATCACTAAAGTAGGTCTTCAAAAAGCGTGCGTGGTCATTATAAATGGTACGCATTTGCCCCGGCCAGCTACTATTAATCGCCAGATTACCTTCTGCAGCGCCTTCTAGTACCGCACCATCACCATCGATAATCTCTGGTTTGATACCGTATAGTGGCGTCATCGCTGCGCCTGGCTTAAGATCAACCGTGCCTGGAATAGGTGCCATCAAAATACCGCCAGTTTCGGTTTGCCACCACGTATCGACGATTGGACATTTGCCATCACCAACGACATTGTAGTACCAGTCCCATGCTTCTGGATTGATAGGCTCTCCAACCGAACCAAGTAAGCGTAGGCTTGAACGATCTGATTCTCGTACAAAAGCATCACCCTCTTTCATCATCGCGCGAATCGCTGTCGGTGCGGTGTATAAAATCGTAATGTCGTGCTTGTCGACGATATGACCGATGCGCGCCCACGTTGGATATTCTGGCACACCCTCGAACATGACTGTCGTTGTGCCATTGGCAAGCGGTGCATAAGTTGAGTATGTGTGACCAGTAATCCAGCCCACATCTGCCGTACACCAATACACATCGTCTTCTTTGATATCAAAAACATCACGAAAGGTAGAGAGTGCATAGGTGATATAGCCGCCAGTGGTATGCAGTACGCCTTTGGGCTTACCTGTAGAGCCGGAGGTGTATAATAAAAACAGCGGATCTTCGGCATTCATGACTTCAGGCTCGCAGTGCTCTGATTCACCGTCTATCAGGTTGTGATACCAGACATCACGGTGACCGCTCATCGGTATGGCACTACCCGTGCGATGGACGACGATGACTTTTTCTACACTGTCCGTGCCATCTATATCTAACGCGTGATCGACATTGGCTTTGAGCGGTGTATGCTTGCCACCACGTAGGCCTTCATCAGCAGTAATGACGACTTTTGAGCGGCTATCGATTAGGCGATTGCCCAAGCTCTCCGCAGAGAACCCACCAAAGACCACTGAATGCACCGCGCCAATACGCGCACATGCCAGCATCGCTATCATGGCTTCTGGTATCATCGGCATATATAGCGTGACGCGATCGCCTTTTTCGACCCCAAGCTTACGCAATGCATTGCCTAGACGGCAGACTGATTCATATAGCTCTTTAAAAGAGATGATTTTATGTAGTGAGGGATGATCGCCCTCCCATATAATGGCGGGCTTGTAAGGGCTTTTTTTCATATGTCGATCAAGGCAATTGACGGAGATATTCAGTTCACCATCTTCAAACCACTTAATACGGAAATCATCTAGATCATAATTGACGTTGCTGATTTTGGTGGGTTTTTTGATCCAATCGATTAGCTCAGCACGCTTCGCCCAAAAAGCATCACTTGTCTCAGTTGATTCGATAGAGTGTTCGTAGTCTTTGAGGTACTGCTCAGGCGTGGTATTGGCAGCAGCCATGAAGTCGGCGGCGATAGGAAATGATTTCTGGGTCATAGTGTTCATCCTTTTTAATTATTATGACCTATATAAATAATCGTCTATAACGACCATCTATACGGGCAACAAGAGTCATCTTCCATAATGTGTGACACTTAATGATAGTTTGACAAATAAGCGCAACGGTTGCAAGGCATCAACAGTCAATCATAACAATTTCGCTGTACATCTGTATACTTAGGCACAGATAGTCTAGTCCTTATAAAGCGACTAATTTGTCATTCTAGTTAATTTTTATTATCGGTAGCTAGTGGCTTATTTTGTATTAAGTACGAATTTTAAACTTATAAAACAGTTAAAATATAAAACACAACGTTTATAAACGATACAAGCCATACTTATGTATGGCTTGTTGCTATCAAAATTTCACTAAATGAATAATATGTACTTATTTGAGCTGTTTAACGGTTTTCCATGCACCGCTTTGTACTTGCGATAAGTAAACATCGTTAAAGGCAACATGGCTCTCAGGAGTAATAGCAATAGTAGATCCTGTGATGCCATCTACAAAACTAACGGTTTCCATACCGGTATTAAAAGTATCGGCATTTAAATCTTTGCCTGCAGCTTTTAGTCCTTCAACAGTGATTCTGGCTGAAGTATAACCAAGGATAGCACCTGCTGATACATCTTCCCCTGTGACTTTTTTATACTTTTCAATAAAGGCTTTGGTCTCAGGCTCGTTCGCTCTCAAAGCCAAATCGTTATAGTAAGAAACCGCATATAGACCTTCACTAGCGCCACCTGGTGCCTCGGCAACTGCGGGATGAAAACCCGTTGCAGGAGCGATGAATTTCACGTCAGTCCAACCCATAGCGTTCGCTGTCCCTACCGCAGTAATAGCGCCGCGTATCGTAAGAGATAGACCGATTAACTCGCAATTGGCTTCTTTTAATTTGGCGATTGCACCAGCAAAGTCTGTTTCATCAGGACGATGTGAGCTGGCCTGAACTAGCGTGACATTAGGATTATTATCGCTGATATCCTTAGCCGCCTCATTGGTCTCTTCACCATAGTCTGAGGGGATATACATGACGCATAAATTTTTAATATTGTTTTCGGCAATCAAATATTCCATACCCATTTTCATGGAGTCGTAATAAGTACTACCCATCGTATAACGGCGATTGAAAGCCCCTTCTTCTTGCATTGGCTTTGCAAAAGTGATCGGCATAATATTAGGGACATTGGCGCGATCCATAATAGGGAAACTCGCTAAGTTATGCGGCGTACCAAGCGACATCAGCATACCAAATACTTTATCGCGGCTAACGAGCTTATTAGCAGCCTGTACCGCCTTGGGTACTTGATAAGAATGATCCTCGACGACGTAACGAATCATGCGACCGTTGACGCCGCCTGCCGCATTTACCTCATCGAAATACATATTGGCACCCGCTACCGCAGGATTACCGAATCCTGCAAACGGACCTGATAGATCATTCGCACCGCCCAATAGAATCTCGGTATCCGTAACACCTTGCACTGGCATATCACTCGTTGAAGCGGTTTCAGTATCTGTACCAGCTGCTGCGGGCGTTTCTGAATTGCTACACCCTACTAAACCTATCGTACCGACAGATAGTGCCAGTAGCGTCGTCTTGAATGTCCATTTCATTGCCTTTCTCCTTGCGACTTCAGTCGCTGTTAGTTTGATGCTTTCAAGGTTGATACTTTTGAGATTAATACTATCAAGGTTGAGATAACGTCAAAAAATCTGAACGGTGCTAAGCTGAACTTTGATAAAGAGCTAGATCAGTACATAGAGTCGATAAGAGCGTGATGCTTTTTCTCAACCAAACTTCTTTTCAATTTCATGGTCGCAGTCAATTCGTCATCTTCAGGACTGAGCAGCACATCAATAAGCCTGAAGTGCTTGATGGTTTCCACCTGAGCTAACGTCTGATTGGTAGACTGTATGACCTCATCTATCAAGGCGATGACTTCTGGCGCATGACACAGCGAGCGAAAATCTGAGAACATCACCTGATTGTCTTGCGCATACTTTTCGACATTCTCCTGATCTATCATAATCAGGCAGCTCAGATATTTGCGTCTGTCGCCGATGATGACGGCGTCTGAGATATAAGGCGAGAATTTAAGCTTGCTCTCAATCGCAGCGGGTGTGACGTTTTTGCCACCTGCGGTGATAATGATGTCCTTGATGCGGCCGGTAATGAATATATAGCCCTCTTTTATCTCGCCGACATCGCCAGTATGTAGCCAGCCATCCCGTAAATCCTCAGCGGTTTTTTCGGGCTTGTTCCAGTAACCTGCAAATACGTTCGCCCCTTTTACGAGTATCTCACCGTTGTCGGCAATACGGACTTCAGAATCGGGTAATGCCTTACCTACGCTACCAGCCATCTGTGCTTCAGGCGTATTGACTGATATCACGCCTGCGCTTTCAGTCATGCCATAGCCTTCATAGATAGGCACGCCTATCGCATGAAACCAGCGGATAATATCTAGCGATATGGGCGCGGCCCCAGTGGTGGCACGGCGAATATTACTCATGCCTATCAGGTCACGAATTTTATGTAGCACCAGCTTGTTCCAAAACTCGTAACGCAGTCGTTGACCTGTCGTGGGCGTATTGCCTGCCATCACAATATCAGCATGGTCATGACCTGCTTTTATGGCCTGATCAAATGCCCAGCCATTAAGCGCACTGGCATCACTACGCATATTGCTGATGGAGGCGTACATTTTTTCCCACAGTCTAGGCACGGCGGTAAAGGTATCAGGCGAGACTTCTTTCATATTCTCAAATACCGTCTCTGTGCTCTCAGCAAAGTTGACGATGCAGCCCCTATGGATAGGTAGATCCACTGATGTTAGGCGCTCAAGCACATGACATAATGGCAGAAAACACAGCTGCTCATCGGTGGGCAATATAGGGAGGATATCAATGCTTGTTTTTAGCTCAAAGAGGACATTAGCATGCGTTAAAATCGCGCCTTTTGGATTGCCTGTCGTGCCAGAAGTATAGATTAAGGTGCGTATATCGTTCGCTGTACCTTGATCGATATAATCGCCAAAACGCTCTCTTACGTTTTCAATAGTCCGACCGATCGTATATAGATCATCTAAGAACATAACCTGATCATCATCTAGGCTACGCAAACCTTTACGCTCAAAGACAATGACTTTTTTAATGTTAGGCGTTTGTTCACGAATCTCTAAAAACTTATGCAATTGCTCATCGTTTTCTACGATCAGAAACTTAGAGTGGCTATCACTTAATATATAGGCAAGCTGCTCGGGACTGTCGGTCGTATAGACACCGTTGGGTATCCCGCCGACAGCGCAAATACCCATATCACAATAGAGCCATTCTTTATTGTCTTCGCTCAAGATAGAGACAGTATCGCCTTTACTCAGACCAAGCTCGACGAGTGCCATGCCGATATCACAGCCATGATGATAATAGTCTAGCCAACTGTAACTCTGCCAAATACCAAAGCTCTTTTCGCGATGAGCAATCTTGTCGCCTCGGCTCAAGCAAACCTGTCGCCAGAGTTTGCTTAACGTATCGCACCCTTCTAGGATTTGGGGCGGATGATCGAAAGGCGCATTGCGTATCTGTTGGCTAGTATCATCATTATTGTGGTTAGCATAGTCGTGAGAAGATACGGGCGTGGCAGATGTAGCCCTCGTGACCGTATCATCCGTAGCATCCGCAGGAGAAAGTGAAGGTTTGTTTTCAGTATGAACATCAATGGAGGTCGTCATGATTATTATCGCCAAGTCTTTTTGCGTTTCCACCGAGTGGCTTCCGCAGTGTTGTCTTTGGTTTGTCCCAAATAGAACTCTTTAATATCATCAGAGTGCATCAGTTTGTCCGCTGAGCCTGCCATGACAATACGCCCTGTCTCTAACACATAACCGTAATCCGCTGCTGCCAAGGCAACTCTGGCGTTTTGTTCAACCAGTAGAATCGTAACGCCTTGCTCTTTATTTAATCTGCGAATGATCGCAAATATCTCCTGTACCAATAAGGGAGACAGTCCAAGAGACGGCTCATCGAGCAGCATAAGAGAGGGTCGTGACATTAGCCCGCGACCAATAGCTAACATCTGCTGCTGACCACCAGACATCGTGCCCGCTGCTTGTGTACGGCGATCTTTTAGGATGGGAAAATACTCATATATCATCTCGACATCGCGCTGTATCTCAGACTTGTCACGCCGAGTATAAGCGCCCATCGCCAAGTTTTCGGCGACATTCAAAAAGGGAAATACCTCGCGCCCTTCGGGTACGTGCGACAAGCCTTTCTTCACCAGCCGATCAGGTTCAGTGCCATCGATACGCTCACCATGGAACCACACTGCTCCTTTGCGAGGATTGATAACCCCCGAGATAGTCTTCATTAACGTCGTCTTGCCTGCACCATTCGCCCCCAAAATAGTGACGACTTTACCTTCGGGCACTTCTAGGCTCACGCCTCTCAATGCCATAACCGGACCGTAAGCGGATTCTAGATTTCGCACTTCAAGCACGTTGTTTTTTACTTCAGAGTCGACCAAATTCATTTCAGTAGCCGGCGCGGCAGAGGATAGTGATTTTTTAATAGCTGACATTACACACTCTCCTGTCCAAGATAGGCTTCAATAACCTGTGGATTGGCTTGCACCTCAGCTGCCGTGCCCTGAGCCAAAAACTTACCTTCAGCGACGGCCAATACTCGATCTGACACCCGATTCACAAGACTCATGTCATGCTCTACCATCAAGATAGTCAGGCCAAGATCCTTTTGCATGTCTTCGATCCACCACGCCATCTCAGACGTCTCCTCTACGCTCAGACCAGAGGCAGGCTCATCAAGTAAAATAAGCTTGGGGTTAGCAGCTAACGCGCGAGCAATCTCGACCACCTTTCTAATGCCGTAAGGCAAACCTGCGATCAGCTTATCTCGATAAGGGGCTAACTCTAGAAAATCTATAATTTTCTCAACTTGTAGACGATGCTCGCGCTCGCTACGGCGCACTTTTGGCAAAAACAGCAAGTCCTGTATCCACGACGTATTGCGCTGCGAATGGCGACCGATAAGCAGATTCTGTAACACGCTTGAGTGATCAAACAACTCGATGTTTTGAAACGTACGGGCAATACCCAGTTTTGCGATATCGTGAGCGGGTAGCTTGGTAATATCAGTCCCATCAAAAGTAATACGACCACTAAGCGGCTCGTACAGGCGACTTATTAAGTTAAAAATCGTGGATTTACCAGCACCATTAGGTCCTACGATAGTGAATACCTCACCCTCGTTTACCTCAAAGCTAATGTTATCAACGGCTTTGACGCCACCAAACGCAATAGATAAGGAGTCAACTTTTAATAAGCTCATCGCATACGCTCCGTTTTAAGATAAGTTTTAGAACGGCGAAATAGTCCTTTTCGATACAACGGAAACATCTGAAACCAAGTCCGTATCTTTATCCAAATACCGTATATACCACGTGGCTCATAGATGATCATGATGACAATGACTAAAGCAAATAGCGCCGTATCAATACCAGGGATACTGGTGATATTAGAGCCCGTACTTTGACCAATGACATCGCCTAAGATAGCTATCACTTGTGGCAATAGGACAACGACAATAGCACCAAAAAACGCGCCATGTATCGAGCCTAAACCGCCGATGACAATCTGCAATAGTATGGTTATGGAGATAATAACGGTGAAGCTTTCATAATTGACCGCTTGCACAAAATGCCCGTACATAGCGCCGCCAATAGCGGTAATCGCACAAGATATGCTAAAAGCGAGCGTTTTGGCTTGTGGTACATTGACGCCAAGCGCGCGGGCGGAGACTTCACTGTCTCTGATGGCTAAGAACGAACGCCCTGTGCCGCTCCTGAGCAAATTGATATACCCTAAGGTCACCAACACTACTAGCGCAAGGCACAAGTAATAAAAGGCCTTTGGCGTGATGTAGCGATCGATGGTGTAGCCAAATAGATTAATAGGAGAAGCAAAGGTACCAGAGATACCGCCAGTAATAGGCTCAGCCACGATAGCGATGTCTTCGACGATAATACTAAGCGCCAAGGTCGCGATGGCTAAATAGATACCGCTGGTTCTCAAGATAGGTCTGGCAATGATAGCGCCGATAACTCCAGTAATGAGCGCGCAGGCAATCAAAGCAGGGAAAAAATTCCAACCTCGAGCCATCAGTGCCATATGGCTAAAGGCACCGATAGCCATAAAGGCGGCGTGACCTAAGCTGACTTGTCCGGTGTGACCCGTCAAGAGCATCAGACCCAGTCCAGAGATAGACCAGATCAATATGGCACTGAGCTCACTAATATAATAGTTACTCAGCAGCCAAGGTGCCATTAAGAGGAGTAAGAGGAGTACGCCATACTTTATGAGTTGGCGCTTGTCATCGAAGATATTGATATCTTGATCGTAACTGTGTTTAAACTGGGCTTTCATGGGCAGTACTCATCCTTGAAATATTTTAGTCATCCTTGACTCAAAACTTCTATACTTTTTTCTGTTTGACCTGAGAAAAAATACCGCCTGGACGTACGATTAGTACGATCAACATAACCACATAAGGCGCAATTTGACTTAGGCCTAGCGGTAGATAGCGACCAGCAAATGGCTCTATCACCCCTACTAACAATCCACCTGCAAGCGCCCCCGGTAAGGAACCTAACCCACCGATTACCGCAGCGGCAAAAGCCTTGATACCAAATAGTAGTCCGACAGAAGGTTCGATCGCGCCTTTGGCGGCAAATAGTATGCCAGCAAGTGCAGCAACCACCCCTGATAACGCCCAAACGATACCGTTGACGCGCTTAACGGGAATACCCATATAATAGGCGGCCATTTGGTTTTGGCTACTGGCTTGCATCGCAATACCAAGCCGCGTGTGGGCAAAAAAGAAGTATAAAATGGAGGTTAATGCGATAGTAGATATGATGATAATGATGTCGACATAAGCAATGCTAAGCGAGCCTAATGCCATCATCTTGCCTGAGAATGGTGTCTGTAGTGAGACTGGACTATGTCCCCAGATAACACCAGCGACAAAGCGCATTAAGAATCCGAGCGAGATGGTAAGGATGACCATCGCAAATTGCGGTTGACCAAAGATACCACGTAGGACAAAGCGATCAAGTAAGTAGCCAAATGCGCCCATGATAATAGCCGCAAAGGTGATACCTAATAAGAAAGGAAAGTTTGCCTGATCGGCATTAATGAAAGATATGCCTAAAAAGGCACCGAGCATAAGCATGTCGCCTTGGGCAAAGTTCACTGCCTCTGAGGCTTTGTAAATGAGCACAAAACCCAGCGCTAACAGCCCATATATACAGCCATTAGCAATCCCGCTAATGAGCAGTTGTAGGATATCCATAAAGTCCCTTTTGTCTTAGCATTGTCATCCGTGACAATGTTTAAATAAGCCGTTCAATCGGCTGGCTTTTTAACTCAACTACTTTTGAAGAAATTCATTTCCTTCAAATAAAAACGACTAAAATTCTAATAGGTAACAAAAGTGGCAGCAATAGGTGCGAATAACATTCATATTTTTACATTATACCAATCATCAATTGTTGTCTATAGAAAAAGTAAAGTTATTCAATGATTTATAGCAAGCAGACTAAAGCTATCTATATTACTCACCTAAAAACACTTCCATTATTGCCATGGTATAATTGAGATACTTTATATCGTTTATCCAAACCTATTATCTTAACCTACCCTATAAGTCATTATCATGAGCCAAATGCAAAACCAAGCGGCACCCGTTAAGTCAAACAGCCAATACGATGTCATCATCATCGGTGCAGGCGCTTCAGGGTTATACTGTGCGCTCACTGCGGGTCGCCGTGGTCGCCGCGTGCTGGTATTAGACCATGCCAATAAAGCTGGCAAAAAAATCCTCATGTCGGGTGGTGGACGCTGTAACTTTACCAATTACTTTGTAGAGCCTGAGCACTTCATTGGTGCCAATCAACATTTCTGTAAGTCAGCCTTGAGTCGTTATCCGAGTTGGGAATTTATTGGTATGGTGGAGGCGCACAAAATTGCTTACCACGAACGTGAGCATGGTCAGCTGTTTTGTGATGACTCTGCACAAGATATTTTGACCATGCTGCTGGATGAATGTAGCGCGGTAGGTGTGCAAGTGAAGCTGAATGCGCAGGTTGAAAGCATTCAAGCCATCGAAAATGATAAAAATGCCCGATTTGAATTACTGACAACCAAGCAACTCAGCAAAAAAGAAAAGCAAGAGAGAAAAGAATCAGGCAATCAAACTAAGCTGCCGCAAACAGGCTACCGCTGTGAATCTTTAGTGGTGGCGACTGGCGGGCTGTCTATCCCAACGATGGGCGCTAGTGGCTTGGGTTATGAATTGGCGCAGCAGTTCGGGCATACGCTTGTCGCAACCGATGCCAGTCTCGTGCCTTTTACTTTCACCGATAAAACGGGCGAGCTTATCCGTGCTTTGGCAGGTATTAGTCTGCCAGTGATTGCCAGTAATGAGCGCATCTCCTTTAAACTGCCTGTGTTGTTTACCCATCGCGGACTCTCAGGTCCTGCTATGCTACAGCTTTCAAACTACTGGCAAATTGGCGAAACCATCAGCATTAATTTACTACCAAATATCGATATGACAATGCTACTTTTGGCGCATAAAAAATCGCATCCCAGACAGCTCATTCGTACCGTTTTGGCTGATTATACCGATAGCGCATTACCCAAGAAGCTATTGGCAGCGCTGCAAACGCACTTGTGGGATGACATCAAAGACACAGAGCTGGCCAATATTAAGGACGAGCGTCTGACTGAACTTGGTACGACGGTCAATGGCTGGCAGCTTAAGCCGTCTGGTACCGAAGGATATCGTACCGCGGAAGTGACGCGCGGCGGTGTCAAAACAAATGAAGTCTCGTCAAAAACCATGCAAAGCAACTTTCAGGACGGCCTATACTTTATCGGAGAAGTATTGGATGTCACAGGTTGGCTCGGTGGCTACAACTTCCAGTGGGCGTGGGCCAGTGGCTTTGTCTGCGGCGAAGTGGTTTAATAGAAGTGGATTTTATATAGGGTCTATTGATAAGTTTAAAAATAGACCCTAAATAGACCCCAAATAGACAGTTATCGTCTGGGGACGTGTCAATCCGTTGTATATACGATTGACTGTGATGACCATCATTATAATAGTAAATATAAACACGGGCTTGCGAGGTGAACAATGCGTGCAATTAAACATATTCATGGTGACAAAGCACCGCATTGGGTCGGTGACGGTTTTTATGTGAAAACCTTAGTCAATCATCTTGAGGATGATCCCAATTTTAATTATAGCCACACTGACCCCTTTTTATTATTGGATTATGGCAAGCCCACGACCTTTGCTCCAAACCCCAATTATGAAGCGCAGCCTCATGGTGTCGGACAGCATCCACACAAAGGCTTCGAGACCGTGACCATCGCTTACTCTGGTGAAATCAGTCACAGGGACTCAACTGGCGGTAACGGCATCATCTTCGAAGGTGATGTGCAATGGATGACTGCAGGGCGCGGTATCTTACATGAAGAGTTTCATTCGCAAGGTTTTGGACAGCGCGGTGGCGTCTTTAGTATGGTGCAAATGTGGTTAAACCTACCAAGCGCCCATAAGCTGACTGAGCCAAAATATCAGTCCATCAGACGGACTGATATACCGATTGTTGAATTGCTAGATGATAGTGAAGCGGCTCAAACAACCATTGGTAAAGTGGCTATTATCGCTGGTGAGTGGCAAGATACAACTGGAGCAGCCGATACCTTTACACCCATTAATTTATGGGATATCGAGCTGCATGCAGCAGGATCGACGACGCTACAGGTGTCAAACAGCCATAATGTTTTATTATTGGTACAAGAAGGCGAGCTACTCGTCAATGACACCCCTATCGCAGCGGGTCAACTGATTCAGTTTGTAGCACCTACCAAAAGCACTATAAACTCACAAGCTATAGATTCACAAACGGAGCAGTCTGCCTCATTTATTACCGATGCTACTGATACTATTCAGCTGACTTATCCAGCAACATCTAATACTGAAAAAACGGTAGCGCCAGTTCGACTATTGATCTTGAGCGGCGAACCCATTGGCGAACCTATCGCCAGTTATGGGCCGTTTGTCATGAATACTCAGGCCGAACTAAAACAAACTTTTCGCGATTATCAAACAGGTAATTTTGGTAAATAATGGGGTCTGTTGAATAGTATAAAATCCATAAGAAATGAACACAGTAAACGTTCAAATTATTGACAATAAAAAAGCCACCTCACTATTGATAGTAAGGTGGCTTTTTAATGGATATACTTTTTAGGGATATTTATCGGCTTAGCATTTACGCTAACTGACAGTCCATTATGCTTGGTTTAGAAATGGATAATCGGTGTAACCTTCAGTACCACCGCCGTAGAAGCTTTCTGGATGCTGCTCGTTTAGCGCAGCGCCTTCGCGGATACGTTCGGCCAGATCAGGATTGGCGATATAGTCACGACCAAAGGCGACCGCATCGATATAACCTGCTTTGATGTTTTTCTCTGCTTTTTCAGCAGTATAACCACCAGCCGCGATAATCGTCTGACTAAAAGCTTGGCGGATGTGCTTACGGAATTCATCGTTATAAGGCGTGCCACCTGCCCAATCAGGCTCTGACAGATGTAAATACATCAAACCACGGTCATTGATCTGCTCAATCATCCAGATGTTTTCATCTTCATTATAGCCAGCTTCGACATTATTAAAAGTACCAAGTGGCGAAATACGAATGCCCACATGGTCGGCATCCCAAGCGTCGACACAAGCATCGATAACGTCAAGCGTCAAGCGAGCACGGTTTTCGCGACTACCACCATACTCATCATCGCGCTGGTTGGTTTGCTCAACCCAAAACTGATGCAACAGATAACCATGAGCCCCATGAATCTCTACACCATCAAAACCTGCTTCTTGCGCATTTTTGGTTGCTTGTGCAAAATCAGCAATGACTTGTTTAATTTCATCAAGTGTGGCTGGACGTGGTGTCGTTGCTTCAACGCGGATGGCTTGATTGTTGCTATCGCGCAATGAGGTACGGATACCAACATGAACATCTGACGCAGAAATTGGTGCTTTGCCATCAGGCTGCACGCTTTCATGAGAAACCAGACCGGTATGCCATATCTGTGCGACGATTTTTCCGTCTTTGGCATGTACATTATCAACGATGGTTTTCCATGCTGTAATTTGATCTTGGGTATGAATACCCGGCGCGCCAGCATAACCTTTCGCTTGAAAAGAAACCTGAGTCGCCTCAGTGATGACAAGCCCAGCGCCACTACGCTGTGAATAGTATTCACTTGCCAATGCTGTCGGAACATCACCTGGCTCGACAGAGCGCAAGCGCGTCAATGGTGCCATGATAATGCGGTTTTTTAGGGTTTGAGTGCCCATATCGAGTGGTTCAAATAAGTTGTCGTGTGCCATGATATGCCTTATATCTAATTGGTTTGTTATTACAAATGATGATCGTTGTTGTAGATGCCCGTTACTATAAATCAATCCGCTCAGCGCTATGAAAAGTTTATGAGTTATTAAGTTCATAAAATGTATCCATGCTTGCGATTGAATCATGCAATCGATACACAAAGTATCTTGTGAGCAGTTCGACTACATTATGGGGAATAGGACTTTATATTCAATGATAATTTATCAATCCTGTTGTTTGATAAAGCTAATCTTAACTATCAACGTCTTACTCCACAGACTTCCGAGCCCACCTTATTAAAAATATCAGGGAATACTTGATTGGTGAGTTGGAAGGTTATATTTTTGCTAGATATTGAGAACAATTGAAATGGTTGAATCTTTAGTACGGTCAATCGCTTTTACGCTAAGCAGTGCCTAAATTTGCATATAGACGACATGCTTTGACGAACTTAAGTTTGATTTTTAACGCTTTAGGCCTTTATAATGTCAGGCAAATAACAGATTCGCGATAAGCGTCTAAACGTTGGGCATTTAAGCAAGGTAGCACTATGGCAGCCTATATCACAGTCGGCGCAAAAACCTCACACGGTGGGACGGTCATCTCCGGCTCATCGCACACCACTCATAACGGCATCCCTATCTCGCGCAAAGGCGATAAAGTTGTTTGTAAAAAATGCAAAAAGGTCACGACTATTCTTACGGGTGACCCGTCGTTTATTGTGGATGGTGCACCCATTGCACGTGGCGGTGATGTCACTAGCTGCGGCGCTAAGCTAATTGCTAGTCAGCAGTCATTTTCGGAGTCAGACTTTGAGGTGTTTGGGGTTGAGCAGGCGGCGGCGCTGGTGTTTGCGAAGTCGGATGTAGAAAATAGCTTAGCTCCTAAAACTGATGAAGTATTTATGATCAAAATGGGACGAGTTGAAATGTTACATAGCAACGAATTCGCCCCTCTTAAGTCATCAAGTTATGACTCTAAAGCAGTCAATGACAAGATTAAACTAACAGTAAACATAGCTAAAGGTAGCTACACTAAGTTAGTCATCTTGATGGCTAATATGGAAGTTGCAAGGAAAACTGGCAATTTCAAGACAGGGGACTCTGTCGAAATAGAATGGGATGGATTTATTAATAATAAATATGATAGTACTTGGTTTACAAAGGATAAAGTGGAGTTTACGGTTGTAGGTACGAATAGCAAGGGTGGTCAGGACACACACAGTAGTCAGCATAGATTTGAATATAAGCAATGTGATTGGCTAGATATAAAAATTAATAAAAGCACCAAAAGGATAGATGTAAACCTACGTGTCGCTATTTCAAAAATTAGTAAGGTACATGTTGAGAAAAGAAGGCTGGTACCTTTAGTACCTCCAGCTGAGATTAAAAAAAATAATAATAAACCTATAATTGAAAAAATAGATATAACGGATAACGAGATTAAAGCATTAGTAACACAAAGCGTAAGTCGGTACTGGAGTCGCAACAGTAGTAACTTAACAGTCACGCCAAGCTACCCATTAGGTATTATCATAAATAATGATAAATACGAAGTATTTACAACTTGTGAAATAAGCGAAAATAATAGTCTAAATAAAGTTAATATTAAGTTTAATACCAATACAAATAGTGCGCGTTCTAGAAACTGGGAACTATCTCGAATCGTATATTACAATGTAGGATATATCAAATTTTCTGATGGGTGGGGTTATGTCAATAAATCTCGAGCATATAGAATGTTCAAAAAGACATTTTCTCATGAATTAGGTCATGACATATTATTAGCTTACGGTAATCATAATTACTCGAAAGGACACAAAGGCTCTTCTACGATTTTCACACAACAGGTTAATGGAAAATATCAACATACAGGTAGTGAATACGATCTAATGAAATACGCTAAAAAGAGCCCATCAGATCTATATGACAAAGCTGTAGCTAGTGAAGAAGATGTGCGTAGTTTTTTATGGTTATCTACGATTAAGGTAGTTCCATTAGTGAGTAGAGGTTAAGTATGAAAATAAAATTATTAGCTGGACTATGCCTATTATCGGCTTCACTAATTTCTTGTCAGGCAGCACCTACTACTCAATATTTGACGCCTATTGTTACTGGTCAGGTACTAGATAAATACACTAATCAACCTATTCCTAAAGCTAATATTTTGTATACCGGTAATACTTACACTCAAACTGATGAAGACGGTTATTTTAGACTCCCTTCTATTACAACTAATGATGAATATACCTCTGACAGCGCCGAGTTAAGTGAGATGGATATTTCGATCAACAAAGAAAGTTATAAGGGCAAAACTTACTCAAGCTTTGGTATTCAAAGAATAAAAATAGCAAAAGTTACTGAAGTGCCTGAGTATATACATATAGGTAAAGTATATCTAGAACCACTACCTAACAATGTCAAAGTAGAAAATAGCTATAAATATGAAGAGTACATAGAAGATATGTCTTATTGCCAATCTAATGAGTCGCAAAAAGAGGTAAACTGCATTCCACTACCAGATGGGGTGGACCATGAAGTCGTCTAATAAAGTTAGATTATTCAGTATCTTTTGGCTGACTGCTTTAACAGCCTCATCTTGCACTGCGCAGGAGCCTGAGGTATTTTTTGTCACACCTTCTATAAAAGGACAGCTCATTGACAGGCAAACTGACCAGCCACTTAGCAATATCACCGTCTACTTAACAGATGACATTCAAGGCACTTCTGATGACACAGGCCGTTTTGAACTACACTCAATGCAAAAGATAGATTCGGATAATATGGGCACAGGTTATTTTAAAGCTATAGCTGAAGAAGCCAGTATCATGATAGATACCCAAGGTTATCAAAGACGTCTGTTTGCAACTGATGGTATGGCAAAATCTGCAGATAATAACTTAAAAACTCCCGTGATTATTGATATGGGTAATATTTATCTAAAACCATTGCCTGATGGCCTGCATCGCTACGGAACAGTATTTGAATATATAGCAACCATGCCTTACTGCCAACCGAATCAGTCTCAAAAAAAGGTCGATTGCATACCCGTACCACAGGGTAAAACTTATGAGCAAGTGAGTCCAAATCAGCCTGTTCAATAGCATTTCCTACCGGAGTTTCAATGTATCAAAGAAGAGTCACACCATTAACCCAGTCTATATTGCTAGCTACAATACTATCCAGTAGTTTGTTAGCTTCTGCTTGTTCAGCGGAGTCTTCAAGCACACCTATATTATCTAATCAAAGCACCCCTACTGAAATATATAAACTCGGGCTAGCCTACTACGAAGGTGACTCAGTCCCTGAAGATGATGACAAAGCTTTTGAATTATTTCAAAAATCTGCCGATCAAGACTATGCCCCTGCTAAATACTATTTAGGTATTATGTATGATAAAGGTATTGCGGTTGAGCAAGATTATCTAAAAACATTTGAGTTGTTTCAACAAGCCGCCAACCAAGGATATGCTGATGCTCAAGTCGATCTTGGCGTTATGTATCATGAAGGGACTGTTGTCGAGCAAGATGATTTAAAGGCAATTGAATGGTTTATACAAGCTGCCGACCAAGGATCCGCCAATGCTCAAACCTATCTCGGTGTTATGTATCATCAAGGTAGTGGCGTTAAGCAAGATTACCAAAAAGCAATGGAGTGGTATTTATTAGCAGCTGATCAAGAGTTGGATTTAGCCCAACTCAATATTGGTAGTCTTTATGAGAACGGTTACGGTGTAACGCAAGATTATGATAAAGCTTTTGAATGGTATACCAAAGCGGCTGACCAAGGGTTAAATGTGGCACAACTTAATATAGGTGGTCTCTATGAGAACGGTTATGGCGTCCCTCAAGACTACGATGAAGCTTTTGAATGGTACAAAAAATCGGCCGACCAAGGCAATCAAGAAGCCAGTAATCGAATCGGTAGATTGGTCATGAATGGTAAAATTGACGATACTGGCATCACTATCTATAGCACCCAAAAAACTGGTCTCACATTAGGTGACATTGAAGATATGAGCCAATGATAATGATGGCTGTATGAGCCAGTAGCTTTTAACTCATACAGCCACTAGTTTATGAAATGTATAACAATCCCATCACTCCACCAAACCATCCAAAATCATTTTCACCTCCGTCACATATTGACCCAAATCTGGCTCTAAATTAAATCCTTCTACTGGTGTGGGCAAACCTTTCTGCTTGCCCAATCTGACGATGATTGCGTTCTCTTCAGGCAACACTAATACTCTCTGACCTAAATGACCAAGCATTGCATAAAACGGAATCGGACTGTCCATATCCGTCCACACTGAATGTCCATAAACTTGCGCCTGCCCTTCTGCAAATGCACCCGCGTTTGGCGTAATCATAAAATCAACATGCGCTTTGCTAAGCAGTTGCTCACCTTGCCACTCGCCACCATTTAATAATAACTGCCCAAATTTAGCAAAATCCAGCGCACTGGCGTTTAGACAGCAATATACTTTTTCAATGCTCTCTGAGCCGTCAAGCGACCAGTAAGCGTCACCTTGCATACCAAGTGGCTGCCAAAACTTCTCTTCCAAATAGCTAGAAAGTGTGTACCCATGAGGCTCTAACGCACGCGATAGAGCAATACCTAGCATTTGCGTGTCACCCGATGAGTATTCAAACTGACCGCCACACGCCTCTACGAAATCTCGATTGACCATTTGCTTGACTAAGTCATGACCATAGTAGGATTCTGCGGTGGGGTTAATTGGAAAGTAGTAATCCTCCGTCCAATCATAGCCTGAGGTCATCGCTGATAAATCTGCGAGGGTACAGTTTTGCGCATATTGATTGTCCGCATATTCAGGCAACCACTTGGTAATCGGCTCATCAATGCTGCCGATGTAACCGTCTTCCACCGCTTTGAGATAGAGCATAGTCGTGACGGTTTTTGCCATCGAAAAGCTGTTGGTGTGCGAATCGCTGCCATAACCTTGCCAGTAGTTTTCGTACAGTAGCTTGCCGTCTTTGATAATAGCAAAGGCCACCGTTTGGTCTGTATCTAAAGCATTCTGCAACGTTGGGGTGAGTTTGACTTTCTCGAAGTTGGAATCTTTTTCCCATTCGATAGCATCTTTTGCGCGGATAGTCCGATTGTCAAAATCGATATAATCATCGATATTGGCAGTGGCTTCACCTTTAAGGTAAGTGAGCTGTAAGCCGCGAAAGATATAGGCGTTGCCAGTAACCACCAAACCTAAGCTGATAATAATTAGTAGCGCTACAATAGGCACAACGATCCATTTAAACAGTGTTTTTAACACGGCCATTATAAAATCCTTTTTTATGGCGTGATTGATAGGTACGACTATCGTTGATAGGGTTTAATTTAGCATTTATAGGGAGTTTTGGGAGGGGTTTTTTAGGTCTAAATAGAACTAGTAAGGTTAAAATTTTACGTTCTTTCATGTATTAATAAACAAAATTCGATAAAATAACATTTAAAATTGTTAGAATGTAGATCTAATTAATGTGATTTTTTCTGAAAATATTTAAAGGCGATAAGTAATGTTGAATGAAGAATCTGTGATAAATAGTGAGTTGAGAATAAAGCTACCAAATAGAGCTAAGTTTATCGTTGTAGCATGGCTTTTTGTTTGTATAATTATCTTCTTATTTTGGCTAAATTTCTTTTATGATAATAAAGTCAACTCAGTGTCACTTGGTGATATTGGTGCGTTTCTGTCAGGAGTATTCTCTGTTTTAGCCTTCTATGGATTTATAGAAGCTTACTTGGTTCAAAGTCAAGAACTCAGGTTACAACGATTTGAACTTAAAGAGTCTATAAAGGCTCAAAAAGGTTCTGAACAAGCTCTTAAAGAGCAATCAGAGGCTCTAAAATCTCAACTTAAAATTAATGAAGAGCAGTTTAATCTTTATTTATTAGAAGCCAAAGCCAAAATACCAGTTTTCACTCTTTCCAAAATACTTGTTTTTAAAGTCGAGTTCTTGCACGAAGAAAACTGTATTTCAAATGAAATTGACTTGTTAGAAGAACCTATAAGCTCACTACCTTTCGAAAAAGATACGTATATATTAAAAGAGATAATTATTTTAGTAGAAGTAAACAATATTGGAGGAGGCGGTAAACTTATAGATATAAAAAGCCTTACAGAAATTAACAACATGTATTACGCACAATTCACTGGCTTTGATTCTATGACTAGCTCAAATACTGAAACATATGACAATTATTTAGTAGAATTTAAGTTCAAAATTGACTCAATGGATTTAGATATTTTTTTAAACGCTGAAACATTCAAAGCATTTGTTATTGATTTAATTGAGAGAATAAAATTTGAAAGCAACTTTCGAAGTCATGAAAGATCTTATAAACAAAGTTATAAAATTTGCAGAACCAGTTCATTTGATCAACTTCTACAACACCAGAACTCTTCAATTCGCAATTTTGAACAAGTCGGAATGCAAAAATTATTAGCATTTGGTTATGACATAGAATTTTTTGAATAGAGTATAATTGTGGCAGTCATCTTAAGAAAAAGCAAAAAAAAAACGGCAGGAAATTTCTCTCCTACCGTCTGATAATCTTACACTGCGATTTTAAATCAAACCTTAAATCGCTGCCGCAACCTCAGCACCATCACGAATCGCGCGTTTAGCATCCAGCTCAGCGGCAAGCTTTGCACCACCGATAAGATGGTATTGCGCGTCCGGTGCATCACCGACATTTGGCATTAACTCAACGACAGACTCTTGACCGGCACAGACCACGACGCTATCGACACGGAGCAACTGAGTTTGACCTTGGTTATTGGTAATCCAAACACCTTCATTGGTGATTTTGTCATACTGCGCCCCCGATACTTGAATGACACCATGCGATTTGATATGAGCACGATGTACCCAGCCCGAGGTTTTATTCAGACCACTACCCAAGCGACCTTTGGTACGCTGCATCAGATAGACTTGGCGAATAGGCTTGATGGCTTCAGGCTTAATCAGACCACCCTCAGTTTGGTAATCGGTATCAGAAGTTACGCCCCACTCTTCACGCCACTCGCTAACTGACTGTGCTTTTGGACGATAGCTTGGGTCTTTTAACAGCTCAGGGCCTAGCTCATCAAGCGGCTGACCATGCTTGGCGGTCAAATACTCACTAACATCGAAACCAATACCGCCAGCACCGATGACGGCGACGGTATCACCAACTGATTTTTCACCAGAGAGCAATTCAGCATAGCTCATCACTTGTGGCAAATCCGCACCTTCGAGCTTACCTGCGAGGCTTCTAGGCACCACACCAGTAGCGACGATGACATGGTGGAATTTGGCTTTCTCTAGCATGGCTTTATCGACTTTGGTATTGAGTTTAATCTCAACGCCTAAGTGCTCAAGCTCATTGATATAGTAGCGAATGGTCTCAAAGAATTCTTCTTTACCCGGGATGACTTTGGCGTAGTTAAACTGCCCGCCCAAGATATCTTTTGCTTCAAATAGCGTGACCTTATGACCACGTAGCGCGGCGACGTGAGCGGCTGACATGCCAGCGACACCGCCACCAATGACTGCGACCTTTCTAGGTTTTTTGGTTTTCTTATAAACCAATTCAGTCTCGTAGCAGGCTTGAGGATTGACCAGACAAGTTGAGCGTTTATTGGCAAAAGTATGATCGAGGCAAGCTTGGTTACAGGCGATACAGGTATTGATGCGATCGGCTTGACCATTTTTGGATTTATTAACCCAATGGGCATCGGCTAAGAATGGACGCGCCATTTGAATCATATCCGCCTGACCACTAGCGACAATCTCTTCAGCGGTTTCTGGCATATTGATACGGTTAGCCGCCATCATTGGGATGTTGATGTGTTTTTTAATTTCAGCGGTAAAATCAACAAACGCCGCACGCGGTACACTAGTGACAATCGTCGGAATGCGAGCTTCATGCCAGCCGATGCCCGTATTCATGATAGTCACACCCGCCTCTTCTAACGCTTTGGCAACAGTGATGACTTCGTCCATGACGTTACCGTCTTTGACCAAGTCAATCACTGATAAGCGGAATAAAATAATAAAATCTTCACCGGCAGCTTCTCGCACCGCTTTAACCACGTCAACTGCAAACTTCATACGATTTTGAATGTCACCGCCATACTCGTCCGTCCGTTTATTGACATGGCGCGATAAAAACTGATTCAGCAAATACCCTTCTGAGCCCATAATTTCGACACCATCATAACCCGCCTGCTTAGCAAGCTTTGCGCAACGGGCATAATCTTTTACCGTTTGCTCGATATTTTTGATGCTCATCTTACGCGGTTTAAATGGCGAGATTGGCGATTTTATCGGACTTGATGACACCACAAACGGTTGATAACCGTAGCGTCCACTGTGCAAAATTTGCATGATGATTTTGCTGTCATACTTATGTGCTGCACGAGTGACACGCTGATGATTAATCACATCAGCTTTGGTGTTCATCGTGCCACCAACAGGCGACAACCAGCCTTCACGATTCGGCGCAATACCACCGGTGATCATCATCGCCACGCCGCCTTTGGCACGCTCTGCGAAATATGCTGCCAGTTTACCGTAATTATAAAAACGGTCTTCGAGACCTGTATGCATCGACCCCATCACTAAGCGATTTTTTAGCGTGGTAAAGCCCAAGTCTAACGGCTCAAATAAATGTGGATAGTGTTCATTGGTGCTAGCGGTCTCAATAGAATTGGCAGTGCGGCTGGCGGTCATATCATTTTCCTTATGAATGGTTTGTTGATCTAAACACAGTTTACAGTTTTACATGACTGGTATCGTAACACACCGCTATTATTATCAGCTACGCAGACGAGCGACTGATGAGTGAGCACTATATCGACAACCCTCTTTAATCGTGCAATTTTATGGTATTTGGTTAAGTAAAAACCACAAAATCAGCCTAACTTTGCCACGCCTTTGGCTATAATAAAGGCTGCTTATTAATAGCCACTACCAGTTCCACATTTGAATGTTCAACAGACCCTAATTATCAATAGAAAAACCCTGAGCTATAAAAACAGCCAAACTCAAAGTACGATAAAGGACTATCTCCATGACTGACTTTCACACAGGTCTCGGCAAAACCCCTGCCAATTATCAACCGCTGACTCCCATCGATTTTATCATTCGCAGTGCACAAGTTTATCCTGACAAAACTGCAATTATCTACGATGACCTAGAGCACAATGACCTCTCGCAGACTTGGCAACAGACCTATGATCGTTGCAGGCAGTTGTCGGATGGCTTGCGTAAACTGGGTATTGATAAAAATGACACCGTCGCGGTCATGATGCCCAACACCCCAGCGATGGTCGAATGTGCCTTTGGCGTCCCCATGTCAGGCGGCGTACTTTGTACCTTAAACACCCGTCTCGATATCAATGCGCTGACCTTTTGCTTGCAACACTCAGAAGCCAAAGTGTTGATTTTAGACAGTGAGTTTGCTGATTATGCTGAGATTATCAATGAGACTTTTCCCAACCTAATCGTCATTCATGCGACAGACAACGCTATCGATGTCGAGCGCTTTGGAAAAATGAGCTATGAAGCATTGATTGCCAGCTCAGACAGCTTAGATAACTGGGAAAAGCCAGCAGATGAATGGGATGCGATTGCCTTAAACTATACGTCTGGTACCACGGGCAAGCCCAAAGGCGTGGTCTATCATCATCGCGGTGCCACCCTCAATGCGGTCTCTAATATTTTAGATTGGGACATGCCCAAGCACCCAATGTATCTGTGGACACTGCCATTATTTCATTGCAATGGCTGGTGCTTTCCGTGGACGATCGCTGAGCGCGCTGGGGTCAATGTCTGCTTGCGGAACATTGATGCTGATTTGATATTGCAGCTAATTGCCAAGCATCAAGTCAGTCATTATTGTTCAGCGCCTGTGGTGCACAATATGATTGCGGGCGGCAAACCTGAGTATAAAAAAGCCATCAATCATACGGTCAAAGGCTGGGTCGCTGGTGCGCCGCCATCTGAGACCATGCTCGCAGCCATGGAAGCGATGGGCTTTCACATCTCTCACGTTTATGGTCTCACTGAAGTCTATGGACCTGTCACCGTCTGCGCAGAACAAGAAGAATGGGATACGCTTGATGTCGCTGGCCGCGCGCAGAAAAAATCACGTCAAGGGGTGACGTCACATTTGATGACAGGATTTGACGTGTTCAAACAAGGCACGACTGAACCCGTTGCCGCTGATGGTGAGGAAATGGGCGAGCTGGCACTGCGCGGTAACATGGTCATGAAAGGCTATCTAAAAAGCCGTAAAGCGACCGAAGAAGCCTTTGCTGATGGCTGGTTCCGTACGGGTGATTTGGGCGTCAAATATCCTGATGGCTATATCAAAATCATGGATCGACTCAAAGACATCATCATCTCAGGCGGTGAGAACATCTCTAGTATCGAAGTCGAAAACGTCTTATATAAAATGCCTGAAATCCAAAGCTGTGCTGTCGTCGCCGCGCCGCATGATAAGTGGGGTGAAGTCCCCGTCGCCTTTATCGAAATTCATGAAGGTAGCACCTTGCAGCGCGATACCGTCATGGAACATTGCAAGCAGCATTTAGCCGGCTTTAAAGTACCCAAGTATATTGTGTTTGCCGAAATTCCAAAGACCAGTACGGGTAAAGTACAGAAATTTGAGCTGCGCCAAGCCGCCAAATCATTGGCACATGAAACGCCTAAAGTCACGGCAAGCGCCAAGTAAGCTTTTATCATTAAGCTTGAATAATATGGAAGTATCGTCAATATTAATGAAACATCATTGATAAAAAAGGGTCAGCCTAATTGAATTAGGCTGACCCTTTTATTGAGCTAAAAAAACCAAGCCCATGTTAATTAAGTTTAGGTTCAAGCCATTGATAGACCAGCATACCGACTATCATCGCTGGGATAAAAACATACGCCTGCCATTGTCCTGTCCCAAGCAGCACGATACCCGGTCCTGGGCAAATACCGACCAAACCCCAACCGATACCAAACAGCATTGCGCCGATAAGCAGTTTTTTATTGATGACGGTTTTATTTGGCATTTCAATCAATGTGCCAATCCAGCTGGTCTGTTGGCGCTTAGCCAGCTGCACACCGACTATCGCTACTGCAAGACCACCGCCCATCACCAGTGCGAGTGAAATATCCCACGCACCAAAGACGTCCAAAAAACCCTGCACTTTAACAGGCTCGGTCATACCAGATATCAATAACCCAAAGCCAAATAATAATCCAGCCAGTAATCCAATTATATTTTTTAGCATGGTTGTGTCTCGCTATTCTCTTCTATTTATAGTATCAAGCACTGCCTTCGCAATGTGCTGTCTATGCCGCTGTTTAAATCAAGCCCAAGCCATGCCGACCAATATAGACGGTCACAATACCAAACAACATAAAGGTCAGCGTCGCTGCCATAGAGCGTGGTGACAAACGCGCATTACCGCAGATACCATGACCACTCGTGCAGCCAGAACCCAAGCGCGTGCCGAAACCAACCAGTAATCCCGCCCCAATTAATAATGGCAAAGAAGTACTCATCTCTATATCAGGTAACGGTTTTCCCAGACCATATAGTATTGGCGAGACAACCATGCCAACTATGAACAATACCTGCCACATCTCTACCTGCTTGGGTTTCAGCAGATTTGAGAAAATACCACTGACACCAGCGATACGCCCAATACCTAATAGCAGAATAACTGTCGCTACACCCAGTATCAGACCACCCACTAGGGAGATAGGCGTAAATGCTTGCCAGTCTATTTGTATATTCATAATATTTACCTAACTTGCTTGTTTTCTCAGTTGCTTAATTGCTTAGTTGCTTAATTCATTGATAAGTAACTAACTCATATGACAGCTTTCGATTTATTAAAAAACATTATATTATAAAATATAATAAAAAGGTAAAAAAATACTGAACCTATTGTTATAAAGGCTCAGTATTTTTAAGTTAAACAGACTTCATTTTGAGTAGCAAGGAAAGCGAGCATCAGTGCTACTTCAAATAGATAAAGCAAATTTGGCACAGCCAATCATGCTTCTGCGACAGCTGCTATTTCGCCAATACTTTATCAAGCGCGGTTTCAAAACGCGTTACCGCGCCATCAATATCCGTCAATTTATCTAGACCAAACAAACCCAAACGGAAGGTTTTAAAGTTTTCTGGTTCGCCAACTTTTAATGGTACACCAGCGGCGATTTGCAAGCCCGCTTCAGCAAAAGCGCTACCTTTATGCATGTCATCACGCTCAGTATAAGCCACGACCACACCTGGCGCTTTAAAGCCTTCAGCGGCAACACTTTCGACGCCTTTGTCTTCCATTACCTTACGGACACGGTTGCCAAGCTCCCACTGTGCGTCAGACAGTTTAGCAAAGCCCACTTCTTTGGCCTCGTTGATAGTATCGCGGAACTGACGCAAGCCATCGGTTGGCATGGTCGCATGATAAGCATGACCACCATTTTCGTAGGCGCGCATGATGTTCAACCATTGCTTAAGATCGAGGCTAAAGCTATCAGATTCTGTATTATCGACTTTTTTGACGGCTGCATCACTTAGCATCACCAAACCAGCACAAGGTGTACTGCTCCAGCCTTTTTGTGGCGCGCTGATAAGCACGTCAATGCCCAGCTCTTTCATATCCAACCAAACACAACCTGAGGCTATGCAATCGATGACCAATAAGCCACCTACGCTATGGACGGCTTCGCCCAATGCTTTAATATAGTCATCTGGTAAAATAATACCGGCTGAAGTTTCGACGTGCGGGGCAAAGACAATGGCTGGTTTTTGTTCTTTGATTTTTGCTACAGCGACATCGATATCGACTGGTGCAAACGGCTTTGGCGCATCAGTATTTTCTGTACGATCAGCGGTCAATACCGTCGATGACTTAGCAATATTGCCTTTTTCTAGGATTTGCGTCCAGCGGTAGCTAAACCAACCGTTTCGGATAATCAGACAATCTTCATCCTTTGCCAATTGACGGGCAACAGCTTCCATCCCATAAGTACCAGAACCCGGTACAATAGCAACGGCATCGGCGTTATAGACTGACTTTAGCTCGCTAGATAAGTCGTTCATTACTTGTTGAAAGACTTTAGACATATGGTTGAGAGCGCGGTCAGTGTAAACCACTGAATATTCTAATAGGCCATTTGGATCAATATCTTGACGTAATGCATTCATGGAACGCTCCTAGTTTATGGTTAGATAATTTGATGGCGCTTAAGTCTCAGTATAGCCATATCCAAATATGGATACAGCCTAGGTACTAATATCGGATAAGAAACTAGTAAACGACGTAAGGCTGACAATATTGTACTTTAGCCTAGAGCGTGTCCTCAATCTGAACGGAAACGACTAAATAGGCTAAAAATGAATATTGATAAAGCCTATCAACGCTAAGCCAATATATTCATAGCCACACGCTTAGCGAACACCAGTACGGTATCTTAATCCAAACCATTTATTTAATGAGAGCTTGATATTAGCACCGATACCGAGGGTTGACAACGATACGCCTAGGCAATGATATGACTTGCACTGTTGACTGTTTATTGGTAAATGCGGCTTATTGGTAAATGCTGTGCTAATCAGCATCAATGTCCACGATTGGCATCTTTTAGTCCTGAGACGACAAAGTCTAACAATTCACTGTCCCCTTCGCGTGCCGCTTTACGCATCAGCTTGGATGGCGCATGGGTCAAGGTTTGGGTTAAACGTCTCGACAGCTCGGCTATGATATCTTCAGGGCTCGCATCCTCAGCGTTAAGCTTAGCAATAGACTCATTAAGCAGCTTATCTACTTGGTCATGAGTACGCTCACGATACTGCTGAATGTCTTTGCCGACTTGGCGCACTTGAAAGCGTCGATCCATTTCGACGACCAATTGGCTAACGAGTAGCTCAGCGTCTACTGCTGCTTGACGACGCTGTTCAATATTACCCGCTATCACATGTTGCAAGTCGTCGACAGAATATAAATACACGTCATCTATGCGGCTCACGGTCGAATCGATATCACGTGGCACCGCCAAATCCATCATCAGCATTGGCTGATAACGACGACGTTTCAACGCCTGCAATGTCATGGTCTTATCAATCAATAAATCCATACTACCGCTACAGCTACTGACAATATCGGCTTCTGCCAGCACTTGCGGCAACGCTTGCAAAGTTCTGACTTCCACCTGCCGTCCAGGTTTGCGCAGCTCGGCCGCTAGAGCCTCAGCACGCTCAGGGTTGCGGTTACAAATAATCACCCGCCCTACCCCAAGCCCCGCAATATGAGTGGCAACCAAACGATTCATCTCGCCAGCGGCAACCACCAACAAGGTACGATTGGGCAAGTCATCAAAAATTTGCGTGACCAATTTAGCCGCAGCAAAGCTGAGCGATACGGCTTGAGCGCCAACCTTGGTTTCATTACGTACCCGTTTGGCAGCAGCGAATACCTGATCGACGATCCAACCTAGCTGATTGCTTAATACTTTTTGTTCTTGCGCCATATGTACGGAGCGCTTGATTTGACCCAGTATTTGCGGCTCACCCAATATCATAGAGTCCAGCCCAGCAGCAACCCTCAACCAATGAGTCAAGGCGTGAGTATCACGGTGCACATATAGATATGGGTCAATCTCGGTGAGCGACAGTTGCTTAAAATCAGCCAGCCAAGTTTTAATCTTCATGATATGGGCGCTGATGGCCGCTGATGAGATATTGGTGCTGAGCGCAGCATTGCTAGTATTGCTGCTAAAAGATGGCGAGGTAACGTCATTGACCGTGGGCGACGTTACTGCTTGCTGAGACTGAGACAAAGTCTGCGGAACGAGGGCATAAATCTCAGTACGGTTGCACGTAGAGACAATCACACTACCATCGGTAAAGGCCTCTAACTGCTCAAGGGCGATAGCCACATCCTCACCCACAAGCGCCAAGCGCTCTCGTAGAGCGACTGGTGCGGTTTTGTGATTGACCCCAATGACCACTAATCTCATTATTGATAGACCATAAATATAACGCTCACTTGCCAGCCAAGCGTGCTCGCCGTTTGCCAAAGGCAGTTTTTATAAAAAAGCAGTTTTTATAAATTAGAAAAGCAGTGTTTAGCAAACAGCGCTTAAAGGAAAACCTAAAACCGCTTATTATATCATTATTGCTGGCTTTATTTAACACTCGACCACCTATGGTGACTATTTGCTTGTATCTGGGCGCATGAGTAACAAATCAACTACCTGATAGATTTTTTGGACGAATAATTGAGTAACACGGGCGCTATTGTTTATCACCTCAATCTCCTTTTATAATGTCGATCATGGGTACTGGCTACCGATGTCTATTTTAAAATCATCAGGATAAAATTGCCTTATTAATGGGTAAACAATAGGTGTACACTGCTATTTATGATTTTTTTTGAGTCATCATTTCGATCACAACTTGTGCATAACGATCAATCTAGCCTTCGCGCTTTATTACACGTCATTATTGAACGTCTATGCCAACGTTATAAGCTAACACTATCGTTGGCCATTTGTTTGTGCCTAGCCTCACCCGCTCAGGCCAATCTGCTCGACCCATCAGACATTCATAATGCCACTAATAATCAATCCTCATTAAGCCAGCCTTCAGTCGCAATGATAAATACAGATGCGACTAATCGTAATGCATTTTCCAATGAACCAACACAGAACGAGTCAACAACAAGAACAAGTGTGGCAAATGTAAATAGCTTACCACCGACGATTGCCGCACAACCAACGCTGACCGAGCCAAGCTTGTATGCGCTTTTGGATGCAGAATTTTCCGCTGATCGCAATGACACACGCCGTGCGGTGATGATTTATAAGCAGCAATCTTTTAAAGAAGATGCGACGGCAGTGTTTGAGAGAGCGCTTAGCTTATCTTTGCGCAATGAGAGTGTTGAAGATTCATTACAATTTGCCAAAACGTGGCAAGATCAAAATCCCGATCATGTCCCCGCATGGTTTTATGTGGCACATTTGGCCTTGCGCGCGCACGACTATCTGTTGGCGGGTGAAACCTTAAATCGCATCTTGCGTTATGACCCTCGGGCAGACTTAAGCGAAATCCTTATCGGTATTTACCCCAACACCGATAATGACAAACGAGAATTACTTGCTGCCCTACAGCCCCTTGATAGTGAACAAAATGCCTCGCTGTCGGTATTGAAAGCAGGCTTGCTATACCAATTTAACGAACCTGAAATTGCCATCGTCCATATCAATCGTGCGCTAGAGCGTCAGCCTGACTATGTGCCTTTTATCACCTTAAAAGCAGATATATTGCGCAAAATAGAAAAGCCTGAAATGGTGATTAATTATGTTAGCCAATCACGTCTGCGTAATCCTGATAGCAAAAGCTTGTACCTATATGAGATTCGTTACTTACTGGATTTGAAACAAAGCGAGCAAGCGTGGCAGCTATTACTAGAGGCGCACAATCGCTTTGCTGATGATGCTGAGATTACCTTATTGGCAGCACTGGTCAGCTTGGACATCGAAGAGTATCCTAGTGCCGATCGCCTACTCAATATGCTGGCAAAAAGTCCTGCTTACCTTGACCAAGCCTATTATTACCTCGGTATCAGTGCCGAGCGCCAGCAACGCTTTGATCAAGCGAAATACTATCTCAATGGTGTCATGCAAGAAGACTTGGTGCTAGAAGCACGCAAAAAAGTCGTCGCTTTTGAATTGATTAATGATGACGTGGATGCAGCCATCGCTACCTTAGAAAAACTACGCAAAGAATTTAACGTCTTTGCGCCTGACACTTATGTACTACAAGCCGATATTTTATGGCAACAGAATGAGCCAGAGGAAGCGCTGCGGTTGTTGACGCGGGCAGCGCGTAAGTATCCTAATAGTGAGATGTTACTGTTTGCCCGTGCTCAGCTGTTAGATGATAAAGCCGACTACGTGGTCAAACGCACCTTGCTCAATCACTTGCAAGCGCTCGATCCTAACAATCTCTCTTATCAGCTTAGTTACGCCCAATTATTGCTCTCCAACGAGCGCAGCTCTGAGCAAGGGTTGGCGCTAGCGACAGCGATTATCCAAATTCGCTATGATGACCCACGTTATGATAACGAGCTACATCTGCAAGCATTGAATATCTTGGCAGGCAATGCCTTGGCCAACGAAGACTACCGCCAAGTGATCAATTACCTGCAAACTCCTTACGATGTCTTACCCACTCTACGTTCAGGGACGCTATTGCTGCGTGCTTATCAAGGTCTAGGGGATAATGACAAAGTCGACGCCTTGCTCGCCGATCTACAGCAGCGCTTTTCATTTGGGCAACACAATGTTAATGACCGCATACAACTGTATTAATGACAGTTGGCGTCATTTTTAAGCAATATTTTGTATAACGAATAAGCCATAGCCATTGCACAAGCTATCAAAACCCAAGTTATCAAAGCTACAAGGCTCTTATAAGAAGCTAACAGCGACGTATAAATGGGTAACAAATTCAGCTTAAGCTATTATCTTTGTTAATTTTGAGGAAGCATCATGTCAGTATCACAAACAATCCCTTTTCAAGCCAAAAAACTCAGTCTATTGACGGCTTTGACAGCAGCCATTTTGGTGACGACTGGTTGTCAATCATTAAAGACCACCAGCGGCACAAACCAACCTAGTAGCACCGTACAGGGACAAAGTGGCCAGCAGCCACAAAAGCTTGAGAGCTTCAATATCACCGGTAAAATTGGCGTTACGACACCTGCTAATGATACTAACGGTGCTCAAGGCGGCAGTGCCTTTTACGCGTGGGGACAACAAAACGACCGCTTTGCGATTGAGTTAATTGGTGCGCTCGGTATTGGCAAAACCAACATTGAATATAATGGTCAAACAGCAACATTAGTCAGCGAAAAAACCGGTACATTGACCGCTGATGACCCTGAGACCTTGCTCAAAAAAGCCACTGGCTGGCAAGCACCGATCTCGCAGATGCCGTATTGGGTATCTGGTCGCCCAGCGCCTTCCGACACCGCCCCTACCCTTGACAATCAAAATCGTTTGATTAGCTCAGTTAATGGTGAGTGGAATGCTAGCTTTACCTATAAAGGCAACGATAAGCTGCCTAGTAAAATCAGCGCTGCACAATCACAAGGCAATAAAGTCGTCATGACGATTGATCATCAGAATCGTTAAAGCATTGAAATATTGAGACATTTAAATGTTGAAATGTTAAAACATCCATAAATCAAATGGCGATGCAAAATAATATGAGCGCTAAAACGACCATCACTCGCTTATCCCCAGCAAAAATCAATTTGTTTTTGCACATTACTGGTAAGCGTACTGATGGCTATCATGACTTGCAAACCGTGTTTCGCTTGCTTGATTGGGGCGATTATTTGCACTTTTCAGTCACAGATGATGCCGTGATATATGCAGCTGATAGTGAATTAGATGCTAATAAGCTCTGTCATCAGCTGCTAACCTTAACTGGCGCAGACGCAATAACTGCCAGTATAGATGACAATTTGATTTTTAAAGCCGCACACGCATTGCTAGCATTTGTCATAGAATCAACCAGATTACTTAAGCAATTAGCGTCAGTGGAAATTACTTTAGACAAGCATTTGCCGATGGGCGCAGGCTTGGGCGGTGGTTCTTCCAATGCCGCGACGACGCTACTAACATTAAATGAGATTTGGCAGCTTAATTTAACGTGTGATGAGCTGATAAAAATCGGTGCTAAAGTGGGTGCCGACGTACCAATATTTATCTTTGGGCAAGATGCGATTGCGATGGGTATTGGCGAGGAGCTGACAGCGATTGACTTGCCTGAGCAGCAATACTTAGTCCTAACGCCAAACGCGCATGTGAATACCGCCAAACTGTTCGCCCACCCTGAATTAAAGCGCGATATTACGCCACTATCAATTGAGACGATTAAGAGTCAGTCTAATGACTATGACAAACAGTTAAATGCGCCTTACCAAAATGTCTTTACACCAGTGGTGACCAGCCTTGCCCCTGCTGTCGATGAAGCGCTTCAATATTTGCAACGTTTAGAAGAGCAAGCACTAGGAACATCACGAATGACTGGCTCTGGTAGCGCGGTGTTTTTGCCGTTAGATGTGAATGTTGCTACTGATAAGGCACTTTTGGCGAAATGGATTGCGGATGCGCCTTGTGCAGCGTATGTAGTGAGGAGTTTGTAGCTAGTTATTTTTTACAATTCTGAGCTTGGTTTCGATAATATAACCAGCACATACCAACATATTCCAGCCCGCGTAGGGCGCGCCCAGCGCACCGATTTTCAGACGAAAAATAGTATGCAAAGCGTAACTTATGCAAAAATTCTAATCTAAATCAATATTAAATGAATCGATGGACTGACCTCATTACGAATTGCTTTATCATTTACACATTGAATAGCATAAAAAAAGTTATTTGCAATCAACTCGTTGTTATAAGGAAAATTTTTAATCGTTAAGTTCAGCACTTCATTTTCACCTATAGTAAGCTCAGACATCCCATATTCTGGATAACGAATATCGCCAAGACAGTCAATTAATGCATTAAAATTTGCCCCATAAAAATCTGGGAAACCAAAAGCTTGCTTTAATTGTTCATGCATCTCGCCCACTGTATTAATACCTACAAAATCTATAGAAAGTTCCATATTCTGTCGCCTTTATAAAATAATAATTACCATTGCTACCAATAACCATCTCAAGAATAGGCCAATAGACCCTATCAAAACCATCCCATTACGAATAAAAGGCATAAAAAGCCGCAAATGACTTGCAAAATCTGAAAATTTAATTATAATAGGTCGCCTCAATAGGGGTATAGCCAAGTTGGTAAGGCATCAGGTTTTGATCCTGACATCCGTTGGTTCGAGTCCAGCTACCCCTACCATTTTTTAGTACGAAGCGTTCGATAGACACTGATTATAATTGGTATTATAAATACTCACTTATTTTGATTGTCATTGACAACGTTATCCCAGTTTCGGTATAGTTCGCAATGGACACCGCTAGGGAAAAAGTTGTTTTTTAGATGGTTTAATCGTTTATCAGATAACTAATAGGTGATGACATCATTCTAAGAATAACTAGTAGTTACTATTAGATATCGGATGTTCATAGCCTAGACATTACAGGGGTATAGCCAAGTTGGTAAGGCATCAGGTTTTGATCCTGACATCCGTTGGTTCGAGTCCAGCTACCCCTACCATTTTTTACTGTAATAGTAGTCTCCAATCATTTTCACCACTCTTTTCTGAATTTGAGCAGTTTGACACTGCTTAGCGGTCGCTGCTTGAGTCAATCAATAGGACTTCTGTCATGCCTTATTTGGCGATTTTTACGGGCAATGCCCACCCAGAATTAGCAAAAACCGTAGCCGATCACCTTCATATACCTCTTGGTAAAGCTGACATCACGCGTTTTTCTGATGGCGAAATTGCCGTGGAAATCAAAGAACACGTACGTGGTAAAGATGTGTTTATCATGCAGCCTACTTGTGCACCGACCAACGACAACTTGATGGAAATCATGATGATGGCTGACGCTTTGCGTCGCTCTAGTGCTGGCCGTATCACAGCTGTTATGCCCTACTTCGGTTATGCCCGCCAAGACCGTCGTCCTCGTTCAGCTCGTGTACCTATTTCAGCCAAAGTCGTCGCTGACATGTTAAACATCGTCAGTATCGATCGCGTCATGACCGTTGATTTGCATTCAGATCAGATTCAAGGTTTCTTTGATATTCCAGTTGACAACATCTACGGTACGCCTGTACTACTCAACGACCTCAAAAAACAAGATTATGACAACATCATGGTGGTTTCACCTGACGTTGGTGGTGTGGTACGTGCGCGTGCGATGGCAAAGCAATTGGGTGATACTGACATGGCGATTATTGATAAACGCCGTGCCCGTGCCAATGAATCACAAGTGATGCATATCATCGGTGATGTTCGTGACCGTGATTGCGTGATTGTTGACGATATGGTCGATACTGCAGGCACATTGTGTAAAGCGGCTGAAGCATTAAAAGCAAACGGTGCGCGTCGCGTCTTAGCTTACATTACACATCCTGTTCTATCGGGTAATGCGCTGAAAAACATCAGCGAATCTGCGCTAGACGAAGTCGTCGTTACCGATACAATTCCGTTATCGGCTGAAGCTAAAGCATGTAGCAAAATTCGTCAGGTCAGTATTGCCCCAATGCTTGCTGAAAGCTTACGTCGTATTAACAACGAAGAATCTATTAGCGCAATGTTTGATGCCTAATTTTAAACCGTTATTGCAGTGATTTTGATAGTAAGCACTGTGACCACGAAGCCTTAATAGCAAAAAATAGAGCGTCAAGTATCATTACTTGGCGCTTTTTTTTAGGTAAGCCTTTTGTCTAGGTCTTTATTATCACAACAAAACCACGTATAATGCGCGCCTGTGCCGACCATTTATCTTATCTAAAGTGGTCGATATTACCAAAAGTGCTGATCACGCTGATAAGTAATGGCTTTTATGCTCACCATAATGACTTTTATGATCATTATAGTGATAAAAATCCTTGCTATGAGCGAATGGTTTAAGAGGCTGATTGTTAGTCATTATTAATCATTGGCCATCTTAGCTATCATCACGTCTTAGTGGATCGGTCGCAAATCCACTTTTTATGACCAGACACTTTTTCATTCTTTTTATAGGATTATATCCATGAGCATTAACCATTTTGAGCTAAACGCAGTTGATCGTTCTGCTGAACAACAAGGTAAAGGTGCGAGCCGCCGCCTACGTAAGCAGAATCTAGTTCCTGCTATTATTTATGGTGGCAACGAAGAGCCTACCTCTATCTCTATCAAAATCAATGAGTTGGTAAAATCGCTTGAATTTGAAGCGTTCTTCTCACATATTTTGACCATCAATGTTGACGGCGTAGAACATCAAGCTGTTATCAAAGATTTGCAACGTCATCCAGCTAAAGGCTTCCCAATGCATGCTGACTTCCAGCGCATTGTGAAAGGTCAAAAAATCCACATGAATGTTCCTGTGCATTTTACTGGTCGTGAAGATGCGCCGGGTACCGCTGCTGCTGGTGTACTATCAACGCTAGTATCTGACATCGAAATCATCTGCCTACCATCACTACTTCCTGAGTATCTAGAAGTAGACGTATCTGGTATGGAAATCGGTGATTTGTTCCGTCTATCAGACATCAAACTTCCTGAAGGCGTTGTAATTCATGAGCTTGAGCTAGAAGACGGCCATGACCGTACTATCGTTAACATGCAGCCACCAACGGTTGAAGAAGTTGACGAAGATGCTGAAGACGTTGATGCAGCTGACGTACCAGCCACTGAGCAAGATGCTGACGGCGAAACTGAAGACAAGAAAGACGGCGAATAATAAACCACCACTATGTAGCGACTTATCGTAGGCTACGTAGAAAAGGTTTGTTTGGTTAGAAAAACAGCAGGTGATGAATATCTCCTGCTGTTTTTGTCCGTAAGGTTTGAAAATTACGACAACTTTTATATAGGCTAAATATTATAGAGTCGTCTTACTTTTCAAACCTTATCACTCATTTATTAAATTTAAGCAGGGTGTTTTTATGGCCATAAAACTTATTGTCGGTCTTGGTAATCCCGGTCAGCAGTATATGTTTACGCGCCATAATGCAGGATTTTGGTTCGTCCATCATTTAGCGCAGCAGTTTAATATCACGCTAGCCCCTGACAAAAAGTTTCACGGGGTAACAGGACGCGGGCAAATTCATGGGCACGATGTTCGTCTTTTGATGCCGCTGACTTTTATGAATAAATCTGGTCAGTCGGTGGTACCCATGATTAATTTTTATGGCATCCACAATGATGAATTGTTGATAGCTCATGATGAGCTGGATATTCCCGCTGGTAGTATCAAGCTAAAAACCGATGGTGGTCATGGTGGTCATAATGGTCTGCGTGATATCACCCCGCATATCGGTAATGATTTTCATCGCCTACGTGTGGGTATCGGCCACCCTGGTCACAAATCTAAAGTCAGTGGGCATGTCCTTTCTAAAGCGTCTCCCGATGAGCAAATTGCCATTGATAGCGCATTGACTGCTGCCTTTGAGGCCTTGCCATTACTGCTAGGTGGTGATGTCGAAAAAGCACGTTCACAAATTAACGGCTTTAAATTACCCGAATAATATAGTGGTGCGATTATAATGGCCTTTTATTTTGGCAGTTTTGTCCCCATTAACCTTTTGATTTAGTTATTTAATATCAGTTACGCTAAGGAAGCAACCTATGCTACTTAATATGCTTAAATGCAAATTACACCGTGCTCGCGTTACCCATGCCGAGCTTCATTATGAAGGCTCATGTGGTATCGATGGTGATCTGTTAGATCTTGCTGGTCTACGTGAAAATGAATCTATCGATATCTATAATGTGACCAATGGCAAGCGCTTTCGCACCTACGCTATTCGTGCTGAAGCAGGATCTGGTATTATCTCGCTAAATGGTGCTGCGGCCCATATGGCAGATTTGGGTGATATCGTCATCATTTGTGCTTATGCGCATTTTGATGAAGTTGAAGCTTCAACGTATCAGCCAAAACTGGTCTATTGTAATGAAGACAACACCGTAAAAGACACGGCAAATATCATCCCAGTACAAGTGGCTTAAGAAAATTACTTCAAATTTTGTTACATAAAGTATGGGTAAATACGTCATCATACAGTTGCTGTTGTTGTCAAAACCCCATTAAAATACTTGCACTTATATCGAAGCTGAATCCAGATTGTGATTCAGCTTTTTTTTACGCCATTTTTATACGATCTAAGCTTATTCAACATCCAATATCTATTTTTTATCCCTAACGAAGGAGTTATCTACATGTGGTTGGCAGTCATTGCAATTTTGATTGGTCTAGCAATTTTGGTTTGGAGCGCTGATGTTTTTATTGATGGAGCGACCGCTTTAGCCATTAAGTTACGCATGCCAAGTTTTTTGATTGGCGTGATCATATTGGGGGTAGGCACATCCGCACCTGAGATGGTCGTCTCCGCGTTGGCCGCACTAGAAGGCAGCCCTGAGCTGGCATTAGGTAATGCTTATGGCTCTAATATCATCAATATTGCTTTGGTATTGGGTGCAACCGTATTGATTAGCCCTATTATCATTCATAAAGGTGTCATAAAGCGCGATCTACCGATACTGGTAGTGATTACCGCATTGGCAGCATGGCAACTGCGTGACGGGCTGCTGAGCTTAACTGACGGGTTAGTATTATTAGGAATGCTAGTGCTCGTCTTAGGGATTCAAATCGTGCTGAGCTTACGCGAAGGCAAATCAAATGACGCAGATGCTATTACAGAAAGTTTGAGCGACACAGAGCACAATCATCCTAGCTTGATGCGTGGGTTAGGCAGTTTACTGATTGGCTTGTCAATGCTGGTGGCAAGCTCGCAAGCCATTGTCTGGGGTGCGGTAGAGTTGGCAACGTTTTGGGGCTTAAGCGAGCTAATTATCGGCTTAACCATCGTTGCGGTTGGTACATCGCTGCCTGAATTGGTCGCCAGCTTATCAGCAGCACGTAAAGGCGAGCACGACATGGCGTTGGGCAATATCATTGGCTCTAATATCTTTAATACCTTAGGCGTCGTTGGTCTGGCCGCCCTCATCGCCCCTATCACTGCCAATCCGATTATCTTATCGCGTGATATTTTAGCGATGGGGTTGATCACTCTATTACTCGTGGTACTGTGTGTTTTTGCCTTTATGACCAAGCGTCCATTTGGTCGTATATCTGGCGCGACCTTAGTCATGTTTTTCGTCGGCTATACTTTATGGCTGATGCAGACAGCCAACATGTAACGCTTAACGTGTGTTGACAGACTATGGCGATGATAATGCGGTTTATTTTCCTTGCTTGCGGTTTCTAATGACCCGCCATAGTCCTTCATTCTCTGTTTTTGGCATTTTTAACGTGATGGTATTGGATAGCATATCTTGTACCGCGAGACCACGCGGGTTGAAGAAGCAAAAAGCATAATTAAAGATGAAGCCCAAAAAAGCACTGGTTAATAAGATAGCCCGCGAGCCATCGATGACACTACCAATGATGCCAAATATGAGTGGCATGATAAAGGCGGCCAAAATGCGCTTAAAGGACTGACCCCACGTCAGTAAATGACCGCTATTATTGACCGTTTTTAAGCGCCACGTCTGCATGCCTAACGTCTGCCCACCGCGACGCCAAAATATCCCGTAGAACCCCACCAGCGTCAGTATAAAAGACGGCGTCATAATGAAGTTTTGATACCATGTCGGCAGCGACTGCGCTTGTGAGGACTCGCTACCCGTCTCCATAGTCATAAGTGTGCCAATCACCGTCAGCAAAGTCCCTACCAAAAATAACAATGCTAAAATCAGCATCCCATCATAAAGGATCGCTGCCATACGAGTGCTAGGTTTGGCAATCGTTGGTTCTTCAATTTCAGAGGCGCGAGGCATGGAGGTTTTTGGTGGCAATTTGGCTTTATTAGCCGCTTTTGACGACGATTTTGACATGATACAAGCCCATAGCAAGCGAAAAATAGAGCGTTCATTGTACCGTAATTCAGGCACTTATCGTATATTATGATGAGAGAAGACGTCAGATGCAAAAGACTATTTATTCAAATTTAGAGGGAGGATAACAAGTAGGACATGGCTTTATAATATAAATAGTAGTTTTATAAAAACTGTAGACATAAAAAAACCGCCAAATTGTCATAAGACAGGCGATTATTTTAATGTCTCTTTAACTGGGTTAAAGAAGTGATAATGCAAATGGTGCGCTTGGAGAGATTCGAACTCCCGACCCCTTAGTTCGTAGCCAAGTGCTCTATCCAACTGAGCTACAAGCGCGTACTTTGCACATCATTCACTACGCAGTAAATAACTTTGTAGTAAATTAGGTTGGTCATTATATAGATAATATCGCTTGTGTCAACATCTTTATTTATTAAAATCAAATTACTTTTTAAATGATAAAAAATCAACCACTACTTTTTGCGATACTACTCTAAAAACAACACTATAAATGGAGGTGAAGGAGGGATTCGAACCCTCGATACGCGCAAACGTATGGTTCCTTAGCAGGGAACTGGTTTCAGCCACTCACCCACTTCACCAAACGATGTAAGACTTTTTAAGTTCTAAAAAATAGTATTATTGCTGATAATACGTCTTATCCCGTGGGCGAGTATTATAGCAAAGCCGAAACGAATTGCAAGCGTTGTCTACAGATTTAATGCGATTTTTATCATATTTATTTGTTTACATCGCCTTATATCCTTTTGAACGACCAAAGTACCAGAATAATCAGTAAAATTGAGGTTTAGAGCAGTCAGCCTAATCTGATACCATTCACAAAAATTAGAGTAGCAAGGAAAACGATTGTAAGTGCTACGCATTGTAGACTAAACGAGTTTGACACCGCTAATCGTACTTTTTGGGTTCGGTATGCGTTGTTATCGATTGGTGGATTGACCGTCTATACACAATCTCTAACCTGCTATGGCTTTTTTAGTAGTGGGTGTCTATAGTATTTGTTACTCATTTTAGATTATGTCAAAGGAAGTATTATGCGACCAGTAGTACTGTGTTTTTCAGGATTGGATCCCTCAGGCGGTGCTGGATTACAAGCAGACATCGAAGCCATTGGTCAAGCAGGTGGTCATGCTGCCATTGCTTGTACGGCCATTACCATACAAAGCTCGCAGCAAGTTTTTAGTTTTGAAGCTTGTAGCGCTGAATTAGTCAGAAATCAAGCTATGGCAGTGCTCGATGATTTGCCAGTAAAGGTGATCAAATCGGGCATGCTCGGCACTACGGATAATATAAAAATGATGACTAGATTATTCGCTAATAAAGTTATCAAGAAACACACCTCTTTTGTACTGGACCCAGTATTGGTTGCCAATAGTGGTGGCAGCTTAGGTGACGAGCAGACGTTGGTCGCCGCTTTCAAGAAGCTGCTGCCCTATGCCACTCTAATTACCCCAAACACTCATGAACTGCGAGCCTTGAGTGGTGAGCAAGACTTGCATACAGCTGCGAAAAAACTGTGCGCACAAGGGTCTTATGCCGTATTGGTCAAAACCTCACACGATTTTGATAGCGGTGATATCGAGCAATATCTATATATACAAGGTGACATGGTGCATAAAAGCACTTTACCACGCCTAACAGGTGAATTTCATGGCTCTGGCTGCTCGCTGGCTAGCTTTATCGCTGGACGGTTAGCGATGGGAGACGTGCTTATCGATGCGGTCAAGGCAGCCGATAGCTGGATTACACAAACCTTGCGTGCGGCTGATGCTCCGCACCCTGATGATAGCCAAGCCCAATTGATACCCAATCGTTTTATAGACTTTCAGAATAATCTATAAACGATAAATAAAAAAAGACGCTCTATATTAATAGAGCGTCTTTTTTAGCGAATCTTTTCTTAGCTTTCTGTCTTTATTTTACTAGCCCAACATCGGCATAAAGCTCGCTGCCAAACCACCAATGAGCATTTCGAGCAGAATAAAAGCAAAAAAGGCGACCATAGGTGACAAGTCAAGCATGCCTAAGTTTGGTGTGATACGGCGAAAGGGCGCTAAGATTGGCTCAGCCAAGTTAATGATGATGCCAATAATAGGATGCTCAGATTTAGTGAACACAACAATCCAGCTCACAATAATAGAGCCGATGACCAAATAGCGACACATGCGTAAAAAGTCTAATATCAAGCTGATGGTACCCGTAAAAAATAGCGGGACAGGTGCGATGCCTTTATGGGTCAACGCGGCTTTACCAGAGATATCAATCAGGCGTATCAAAAACATCAGCACGATGGCGGCAATACTGATACGACCTTGCCCGACAGTTGGGAAAATACGCCCAAACACATCGACGATATGGGTCGCTTTGTAAGCCGGAGCAATCATCGGATTGCTGGCATCCATCCCTGCAAATTGCAGCATAAAACGGATGAAGACCAACATCATAGCGAAGGTGGTGACCAAATCAAAAATTTGAAACAACAGGTTGTTCATGAATTGCTACTCAATGGGCTTGTACGCTAATAACAACAAAATTAATAAAAGACGAATAATCGAGACCAGTATTAACCATTTATGATGACAGCCACTCACGAAGAAGTGGCTGGTTGTATCTGGTGGCTATTGGTATTATTTCATCTCTTCGCTAAGCGCTTGGCTACGGTCATAACAAGCTTGCATGGCTTCACCGATTTGGCGACCAATCTCATTGGCTTGCATTGATTCTACCGCAGCTTGAGTCGTACCGTTCGGTGACGTGACTTTGCGGCGTAGCTCAGCAGGCGCATCATCACTATCCATCGCCATTTTTGCCGCGCCTAGCATGGTTTGCATGGCCAATGCTGAGGCTTGTTCTTTATCTAAACCTAAAGCAACTGCCCCATCGACCATCGATTCGATGATATAAAACATATACGCTGGTGCTGACCCTGACACAGCGGTGACTGCATGCATATGCTCTTCCTCATCAACCCACATGACCAGACCAGACGCTTCCATCACCGCGGTTGCTAACTGCTTTTGTTCTGCAGAGATATCATCCGTACCATACAGACCGGTCGCACCCATCTGAATCATGGCAGGTGTATTTGGCATCGCGCGTACGATATTACTATATCCACCCAGCATGCCTGACAAAATATCCGTCGACAAACCTGCCGCGACCGAAATCACCAATTGCTTGTCTAACACATCGGCAAAAGCGCTCACGACCGGTTTCATCACTTGCGGTTTTACTGCCAGTACCACAATGTCAGCACCGATAATAGCAGCAGTTGCATCCACAGTGGGGTCAACCGTATTCAACCCTTTAGCAGCCAGTTGCTCTCGAGCCTCGCTACTAGGATCAGCAACGGTAATTAAACTCGGTTTGATACCGCAGCTCACAAGCCCGCTAATCAAAGCCTGCGCCATATTTCCGCCGCCGATGAAGCTGATTTTCTTATTATCTAATACTGACATACATGTCTCCTACTCAAAAAATTCAAAGGTAATCAAAGTAACATAATGGCATTTAAAATGACACTCAGTTTACCATACTGCTACTACGACCGTTTGATAAATTCAAAGTACCCGTTATGCTCGTTATGCTGTCGCGCTTGATGCTCTCGTTACATTAGAATGAACTCAGTAAGTATTCAGACTCTCTTATTTAGGCTGAGATTACTCTCAATATATTTTGCCAACTGATTGTCGTCGAAATGAATACCTGAATGATCACTCCCTAGCACCCAACTTTCAAATGGTGATACTAGCAATAATGGCAATTCTTCATTTTTATGCATGTACATTACACTAACCACTATTAAACTCTCACGCAACCATGATGGAATGCCCAACGTTTGATACAGTTTTTTTCCTGATTGTGGGCGCGATGCCAATGCAGTCTGTAAGCGCTGGTTGCGATTTAGTGGTGCTATCTTAACTACTGTCTGTAACGCATGCTCACCTTTTGTATTATCTAATAACTGTGCCAATGCCTGAGGTAATATCCGCAACTGCCAAGTAAAGTCGGTGCTCGTCCTTAAATGAATCGGTGCCAAATTATTCTCAGATAAGCCATTGCTAGAAATGTTGGACAGATTGGCAGGGGCTAACGTTTGGGTTTGTTCATTAAGCGGCATGTTAAGCCATGCCAACCAGTCATTGCTTAGACGATAAAGCTGCTGACGATACCGTCGAATGGTATACGCATGCTTACGAGCTTGCCAAAAAAGTTCCGTTTGGTGATCATTATCATCACGTTGGCTTAGATGTAGTACCTCATCGACTAGCTGCTTAGCGGGCGGTAATGGCTCATCTTGACCCAACCAATGGTGCAATAATTGACGCTTCCGATAGAGTGGTAGTTTCTGTAGCTCATCAATATTTAGCACACGCTGCGCAGGTGGTAGCTGTAAAGAATGAATAGCTGTGCGATACATGTCTTTTGCTGATTGAGCACTGACAGTCGCTTGGGCATCGCTTAGTAGTTGCGCGCTACGAGCAATATTTTCGATGACGTTGGGATTGTATTTGGTCAATGCTGGCATGATATCACGGCGCAATCCACTCCGCACATTATCGCCAGCGTCATTGGTCGGGTCGTCGATATAGGGCAGTTTTAAATGCTGGGCATAGGTGCTAATACTGGCACGTTGGACGGTCAGCCAAGGCCGCCATAATATCATACGATGTGTGCCCTGCGTTTGGATGCGCCACGGCTGTATGCCTGAGAGCCCATTCACCCCCGCTCCCTGAATCAGCCGCATCAGTACCGTTTCTGCTTGGTCATCAGCATGATGCGCTAATAGCAACACATCATCTTGATTGAGTTGCGCTCGCATGACACCGTAGCGTGCTTGCCGTGCCGCCTGCTCATCATGACCGTTCACTTGCGCATGTAAAATTTGACACGGTACTTTTTGAGCCGCTGCCCAATCAGCCACATGTTTCGCCCAAGCATCACTATCCGCTTGCAAACCATGATTCACATGCAGTAATTGCGGTAAAAATGGCAATTTACCTTGGTGATAGAGTTGCACACACAATGCCGCTAATGCTAAGGAATCGCGCCCGCCACTACAAGCCAGCCAAAGTCGTCGACCATGCAGCTGCTCACCGTACTCAGCCAAACTGGTCAATAACGCCTCAGCCAAATGAGTATCAATTGGCAACTCAGCTATTGGCTCAATGTGATATGGAAGGATTGCACTGCTGGTCATAATTCATCTTATTTAGTCGTTATACAGTCAAAATTTCCTAAAAACGCGACGGTATTGCTGATATCAATTTTTTGTAGCCTCTGTCTGCGCAGGCACAGCAAGCAAGAAAAATTGATATCAGCAGTGCGTGATGGTTCGATATTACTTTTCACTGAATATATATACATTATTAATGCAGAAGTTAGTTGGCACAAAAAAACGCGCCATAGAAGGACGCGTTTTTATTTTAGCACTTTTTGTTTTAACATTAAGGATAACTATTTAATATCAAAAGCTGAGCCTTAAATACTTAATAGGTGCTCAATAATAAATTGACCTCACTCTAAACAAGCCCAATCCAAAAAAGCACAATGTCAGCCTATTAAGCAGGCAACATCACTTCTGAGTTGAAAGACTTTAGCTTTTCATAACGTAGTTCGCAACGCTCATGCGCATCTAAATCCTTAAGCTCATCTAACTGCTCAGCAATGAGTGATTTCAATGCAATCATGACTGGCTGTGGTTGCACGTGAGCACCTTCACCCTCTTCGATGACGGCATCAATCAAGCCCATTTGATATAAATTAATCGCATTTAATTTTAATGCTTCACTGGCATCTTGTGCTTTTTCGGCCGTTTTCCACAAGATAGAGGCACAACCTTCAGGAGAGATAACTGAGTAAATGCTATTTTGCAGCATATTTACCTTATCACCCACACCAATCGCTAATGCACCACCTGAACCACCTTCACCGATAATGGTCACGATAATAGGTACTTTTAAGCTAGAAAAAACCGCAATACTCTCAGCAATGGCTTGCGCTTGTCCACGCTCTTCCGCGCCGATACCAGGGTACGCGCCTTGAGTATCAACAAAGGTCATCACGGGAATATTAAAACGCTCCGCCATTTTTACCAAGCGAATGACTTTGCGATAGCCTTCAGGATTGGCCATACCAAAGTTATGGGCGATACGCTCGCGAGTACTGCGACCGCGATGTTGACCAATCACCATTACTGGCATACCGTCAAAGCGCGCAAGCCCGCCCAAGATGGCTTTATCATCAGCAAACGCACGGTCGCCGTGCAGCTCATCAAATTCGGTAAACAGCTGATTAACATAGTCCATAAATAATGGACGCTTGGCGTGCCGTGCAAGCTGCACACTATCCCAGACAGTGCTCATAGACCTTTCCCTTTAATAATTATATTTAACAATAGCATCGTTATCGGTTTGTAGATAATAAAAGTACAGTTGTAAACTCAATAGAAGCTATAGTAGCACATCTTAAATGGCATGACATTACTGACAAAGCCGCTTTTGTTACGTTAATCTGTAGCTTGCTCATCACAATAGTAACGACTCAATGCTAGCGCTCAGCACTTATGCCTCGACCACGCTTAACGTCACGCCCCATTTAGCAAACTGCTCGACCTCATTATGCAAATCTGATAATAAGAACGCATAATGCTCATTGTTATCGGTCACTGTGATTTGCCAGCAGTTGGTATCAATGACTTGAAGCTGCAACGTTGGTAGTTCGTTATCGCTACGACTGTGATGCGCGAGTACTGCTAACCGTAACAATAAGCAGAGATAAACCAGCGAATCACCGCCAATAGTACAAGTCTGCTCTAACATATCCGACTTGAGCTTGCGACGATGATTGAGCATCAGCTGCGCCATACGCTTTTGATCTACTTGTGAAAACCCGGGAATATCTGAGTGTTCAAGCAAGTAAGCGCTGTGTTTGTGGTAGCTGCTATGGCTAATCGCCAATCCTATCTCATGTAAAAATGCCGCTCGCCTGAGCAAATCGCCATCGTCGCTACTGAGTGTCAGCTTCGCCTTCACTTGCTCAAACAGATTACGACTGGTTTTTACCACCTGCTTAGCTTGTTTTTTATCCCCAGAATAGCGTTTAATCAGCGCGAGCACACTACGGTCACGCACATCTTCACTAGCAAAGCGCCCGAGCATGTCATACATGACGCCTTCGCGTAACGCGCCATCAGAATAGGTCATGGTCTCAATACCCAGCACTTTCATGACTGCACGTAGCACTGCCACGCCTGCAGGGAAGACGGCCTTGCGATGCTCCTTAACCCCTTCAAGCTCAATATCATTGACATTGCCAATCTTAATCAATAATTTTTCTAGTTTTTTGACGCCTTTATAAGTAATGCGTTCTTGCTCATCCGCCCAACCTTTAGAGACAAGCACGTTACGCACTGCTTTAATTGTGCCACTAGAGCCAACCACGCTGCTCCAGCCCGTCTTTTGATAGCGCCCGTTAATCGCCAATACTTCTTTGCGTGCGCCTGATATAGCATTGTTAAACGCTTCTTTGGTAATCTGCCCGTCATCAAAATATCTTTTGGTAAAGGCAACGCAGCCCATTTGTAAGCTTTCGGTCAATAGCGGGTCGAACTCTTGACCAATAATGAATTCGGTCGAACCACCACCGATATCAACGACCAAACGCTTATCACTACTAGCATTGGTGTGTGACACGCCCAAATAAATCAAACGTGCCTCTTCTCGTCCAGCGATGATTTCAATCGGCTTGGGTAAGATTTTATTGGCACGGGTAATAAAGTCATTCGCATTCTTAGCTTGGCGCAAGGCATTGGTCGCCACCACACGGATGCGCTCGGCAGGCACCGAGTCGAGGCGAGCCACAAACCGACTTAAGCACTCAAGTCCACGCTGCTCAGCTGCCGCCTCCAAGATATTATTTTTATCCAATCCTGCCGCCAACTGCACCTTTTCAGACATGGAAACCACTTTTCGTACCTCACCATGATCGAGACGCGCAATGGCCAAATGAAAGCTGTTCGAACCAATATCAATGGCTGCCATCATTTCATCTTCGGCGATTGGTGGGTTTGCTAAATAGTCATTAGGCATAGGATATATCGTTACCGTGTTAGATAAAAAGGATAGGATATTTGCTGAAATATAAGAAAATTGCTCTATGAATAGCTTATATCACTGAACGAATCACAGCGAGTTTCGCCATTAAAGCATTTATGCCAAACACTGGCAAGTAAGACGCACACTTGGCTAAAGCCCCACACCAGCACAGACAAGTAGAGCACATTTGGCGCTTGTGTTAATCAGGGTGATTTGCTACATTAAAAACCATAAATATTATAATAAAGAACAAGCACTTACTTATCCATTCTAATTTTCTATTAAACCAATCCGTGCTCATCGCATAGTAAAACCGTTCGGCTTTGGTAACAAAAAGCGCCACGGACGGATGATCGATAAATAACCCGCAAGGAAGCGACGACAATGAATCAAACCACCAATCACACACTACATGGCAATCAAACACAGCATAGCAATAAAACAGCAAATGCTCAGACAAACAGCCAAGTGAACCATGACATAATAAAAGCTGCCACGCCTACTGAGCAGAAGTTTTACGATTTCTATTTAGAAGAACATCAAAATATGGCGTGCCGACGACTGCATTTCGCAGGTAGTAGTTTTGGCTTATTGGGCTTGGCAAAATCTGTCAAGACCCGTTCGCCAAAGCCATTGCTAAAAGGTATCGTGGCAGGCTACGCTTGTGCTTGGGTTGGTCATTTCTTTTTTGAAAAAAACAAACCTGCCTCTTTTAAATTTCCGTTAAAGAGCTTCGCCAGCGATTTTCATATGTATAGCGATGTGTTACGCGGCAATTTGAGTTTAAAAGATCGCAAGTTTGATAAATCACGATAAAACTCAATCGTTATATACAGCACACATTAAAAAACTGGGCTCCTAAAAATAGCAGCCCAGTTTTTTATTCGTTTTGAAAATTCTATTCGTGTCATTCCACATTCATTAGTGAAATGACATATTCATTTATCGCAAAGATTTACGTAATATTTTACCGACTGCCGTTTTCGGCAACTCATCGATAAACGCATAAGACTGTGGACGTTTGTAGCCCGTCAGACGCTCACTGGCAAAAGCGGCTAACTCCTCAGTCGTCAAGCTTGGATCTCTTTTGACCACAAAGGCTTTGGGCACTTCACCACTATGTGCATCTTCAATCCCAATGACCGCTACCTCAAGCACTTTTGGATGTTCAGTCAACGCCGCTTCTAATTCGTTCGGATACACATTAAATCCTGACACCAATATCATGTCTTTTTTGCGATCAACAAGCGTCAAAAACCCTTGCTCATCTAGCACACCAATGTCTCCTGATTTGAAGTAACCATCGGCACTAAAGGTATCGCTATTGTCTTGTCGCCAATAACCCTGCATCACTTGTGGCCCTTTAATACCGACTTCTCCCGGTGTTCCAATAGCACACGCTGAGCCATTGTCGTCCATGATTTTGATATCCATCATGGCGAGTGGCAGACCAACGCTACCATTAAAATTCGTAATCCCGGGTGGGTTGAACGAGATAACCGGTGCGGTCTCAGACATTCCATAGCCTTCATGAATCATCATGCCAGTCACTTGTTGCCACTGCTCAGAGACCGATTTGATAATAGCCGTACCACCACCGATGGAGAGTGCCAGTCGGCTGAAATCAAGACTGGCAAACGTTGGATGATGCAGCATCCCGATAAACAAGGTATTGACCGAAGGAATGACATGCGGACGATGCTGCTCAATAGTATTGACCAGACCATCAATATCACGAGGATTGGTGACCAATATGTCTTCCCAGCCGCCGTAAAGACCAAGCAGCCCGCAGACTGTAAATGAGAAAATATGATATAGCGGCAATGGATTGAGTATTTTAATCTGCTCGCTACGACCGGTTTCAATCGCTTTGCCAAACATCGCATAACACTGACAGACATTGGCCATGACATTATAGTGTGTGAGCATCGCGCCTTTTGGCTTACCAGTCGTGCCGCCTGTATATTGTAATAAGGCTAAATCCTCACGCTCGATAGTCACAGGCTGGTATTGCTCGGCGTGGTATGTATTCATAATATGGGCAAAGCTGACGCTGCGTGCTGAGGTATCGTTTGTAGCGACATCGTTTGCGGTGACATCGTCTATAGTTTCGCTAGCGTTATTTGCTTGGCTTGTAGCACTTGCTGTCTGATCGATATGAGTAAGCAAGGCGATATCGTTATCGGCAGGTGCGACAGTGGGATCAATGGAGCAATGTATGACTAATAACAATTGCGCTTTTACTTCCTCATCGAGCTGCTCATAAGCGGATGCCATGCCATCAAGGACAATGAGTACGCAGGACTCAGAATCAGTCAGCTGATGTGCCAACTCATAATGGGTATACATCGGATTGACATTAACCAATACCGCACCTGCGCGCAGACAACCGAGCAATGCCACCGCATACTGCAATATATTCGGCAACTGCACTGCGATACGAGCGCCTTTTTTGATGTTTTTTGCTTGTAAAAATGCAGCAAAGCGCCGACTAGCGATATCTAATTGAGCAAAGGTAAGTGTGGCGGGCCCCATACTAAAAGCCACAGAATCACTATGCTGATCTATCTTTGGTTGTAGTAAATCCAGCAGATTGTGCTTACCTTCTAACACATTTAAATTATTTCTTAGCCCATACTTCTCATACGAAACTTGCCATAACGGTGGCGTATTAGTGCTAGGCATATTATTAGTGCTGGTAGTCATGAGTTAGCGTCCTTGCTGAGTAAGTTTTTCTCAGCATAGCACACTCTAATCATGATTTTTTAAGCGGTTGAGTCACTCTATTAGGTCTGTCATTAACAGTATTTTTGGTCTATATGGATCGCCTTTTATGACCAGTATATAGAACAACAACTTGGCTCAATCAGCTTAAAAATGTAGGTGCAATCACAGACATATATTTACCAAACCTCTCATAAATTTGAGATATGTCCGAAATATAGCCATGCTATGCTAAATGCCATTTCATACCAGTAACGAGATTATATGTTTATCATGAGCCATATTAAAAACGTCGGCTGTCTTGCTTTATTGTCAACAGGACTATTTTTCAGTGTTCAAGCATCCGCAGCAAACACCTGCGACAAGGCTTATACTCAGACTGATATTAACAAGTGTATTGCAGCTGAGCTGGCCGTAGAAGACAAAAAACTGAACCAGTCTTACCGTGATTTTCAGCGCTTACTTAATAGCTCTGAGAAAAAGCAATTAAAAACGGTGCAATTGGCATGGATTGATTTTAGAGACAAAGCTTGCCAGTTTTCTGCCAGTTCGGTCCGTGGCGGTAGTGCTTATCCAATGGTACTCAATGGTTGTTTGACCACTTATACACAACAACGACGCGTACAGTTAGACGCCGACATTGAAAACATCAGAAATAAATAGATGATTGTAGAAAATAAATGGCAATAAAAAAACCAGCACCACACATAAAATGACGGTACTGGTTTTTTAATAAGCTAAAAAATAACTCTAGCTAAATTACGCTTTTGCCATTTCAGCAAATATCTCATCAGCAGCTTTGATAGACGCATCGATATCTTCATCGCTATGCTTGATAGACATAAAGCCCGCTTCATAAGCCGACGGTGCCAGATAAATACCACGATCGAGCATACCGTGGAAGAAAGTATTAAATACGGTCATATCGCACTCTGTCACATCATCAAAATTCTTCGGCGTTGCGGTGTCATTGTCTTTGACAAAGAACATACCAAACATGCCACCCAATTTATTGGTACGCAGGTTGATACCGTGCTTGTCAGCCGCCGCTTGAAAACCATCCACTAGATGGTCTACTTTCGCTGCTAACTCGTCATAGAAACCCTCTGCCGTCAAATCTTCAAACATTGCAATACCAGCACGCATCGCGAGTGGATTTCCTGATAACGTACCAGCTTGATAAACACCGCCAAGTGGTGCAATGCAAGACATGATGTCTTTCTTACCGCCGAACGCACCAACTGGCAATCCAGCACCGATGATTTTACCAAAGCAAGTCAAATCAGGATCAATACCGAAATGCGCTTGTGCACCGCCAAGTCCGACGCGAAACCCAGTCATCACTTCATCAAACACCAATACCGCACCATTCGCTGTGCATTCTGCACGCAAGGTGTCATGGAATTCTTGCGTCGGAATGATCATATTCATGTTACCAGCGATCGGCTCTAAGATAACGCAGGCAATCTCTTCGCCCCATTTCTCAAAACAGTCTTTGATCGCTTGCGGATCATTATAAGGAATGGTAATCGTGTGCTTAGCAAAATCCGCTGGCACACCTTTAGACGTTGGCTCACCGATATCAAGCATGCCCGAACCTGCTTTTACTAGCAGGCTATCTGAATGCCCATGATAACAGCCTTCAAATTTGACGATTTTGTCACGTTGGGTATAACCACGTGCCAGACGAATCGCGCTCATGGTCGCTTCTGTACCAGAGCTGGTCATACGAATCATCTCAACGCTCGGGACTATTTCGCAAATTTTATCAGCAACTGTCGTCTCGAACGGTGTGGGCGTACCAAAGCTTAGACCATCATCGGCGGCCTTTTTAACGGCATCGATGACTTTTGGATGCGCATGACCCAAAATCATTGGCCCCCAAGAGCCGACGTAATCGATATAAGCGTTGTCTTCGGTGTCATAAATCTTGCTGCCATTGGCACGGTGCATAAAGATTGGCGTACCACCGACCCCTGCAAAGGCGCGGACTGGCGAGTTGACACCACCTGGGATATGCTTGCGTGCTTGCGCAAAGAGCTGTTCGTTTTTAGTACTCATAGTTATTCTCTGTTTATTGGTTCTGTATTATTTTATTAAAAGTAAAATTTCTGATTAACTTTTATCAGATTTTAGTATTATTCTTTGAATTAAACGTAGCCGCTTAAGCTTTTTTGACAACAGATGATTTAAGCTTCATTGGCCCGTAGCCGTCAAGTTTGCAATCAATATCATGACCGTCAGTAGCATCTGGCAACAGGCGTATACTTTTCGCTTTAGTCCCTACTTTGATCACGATTGAAGAACCTTTGACCTTTAAGTCTTTGATGACGGTCACAGCATCGCCATCTTGTAACTCATTGCCAACGGCATCGCGAATGACGGCATCTTGGTCTTCAGCTTGCGCTGCATCAGTTTCAGCTACCGTCCATTCATGAGCACACATAGGACATACCAGTAACGCACCATCTTCATACGTATATTCAGCATCACATTTTGGGCAATTGGGTAAGCTCATTCTATCCTCGGCAGCCATCGTACATTAGGTTAATTGTAGAGCCAATATTGTACCGTAACTCGCCATCTTTAACCAATTTGTACGGTTGAAAATGGGACGCTATGCCCAATTTAACGCTTAACCCATCGCTTAGTGATGACGTTTCTTATGACAGGGGTTTTTGTGGTACTCTTCTTAGCCTCATTTAGATTTATATGCACATATACTGTCAGTGACAAAAGCGATCAGATAATTTTTTATCACTTCGATTTACCCTCTATATTATTAAATAAGCTCTCATCAGAAGGATAATAACAATGACTCAGTCTTCAAATCCATCAGCCGTACCGCAGTTTTCGCAATTAACCATTCAAGGTGAGGACGCTGAAAAATTCTTGCAAGGGCAATTGACTTGTGACGTCACCAAACTCGGGCTTAGCTATCAGGCAGCCGCCATCGGTAACTTAAAAGGTCGTATTGAATTTGGTATTTGGATCAAAAAACAAGCAGAAAAGCATTATGATGTGGTGATCAGTGCTAATTGTGCTGAGTCTTTACAAGCACATCTCAATAAGTACGGGGCGTTTTCAAAGTTTGAAACCAGTGCCCCAGCAGCGATTTATCCTTGTGTATTAGCCAATGAGCCCACCTTTAGCCACAAAGACGATCACAATACCATCGCCGACACGCAGGCTTGGATGGCATGTAGCATAGCCACTGGTAATTATTGGATCGTGGCTACGACTCAGGGCCAGTTCCAACCACAAGAGCTGCGTCTACATCAGCGCGGCGGCATGGATTACGATAAGGGCTGCTACTTGGGTCAAGAAGTCATCGCCCGTATCTACTTCAAATCTGCCCCCAAAGCATTTTTGCACTATGTACAAGGCACCGGTGAAGCACCAAGCGCAGGTGACAAACTCGATAAAATCCAAGTGGTCAATGCCATAAAAAATGACGATGGCTTTACCGCTCTGGTCGTGGCTCGTCCTGAACAGCTAGCAGAAAGTGGTCTGAGCATATTGGACTTGCCAGCTGCTCTACAGGTAGATGTTGCACGTCCAAAATAAGAAGTAAATCGAATCAAGCAAGCAACGCAGCGAAGGTGATGGCAGTTTAATACAGCGCTACCGTCATGATTAACATGAGCATAGAGAATCCTATGACACATATTGCGGTACTCGGAGCAGGCGTGGTGGGCGTGACCACCGCATGGTATCTACGTCAGGCAGGCTATGATGTGACTGTGATTGAGCGCGAATCAGCAGCAGGTATGCAAACGTCATTCGCCAATGGCGGTCAAATATCAGTATCGCATGCCACACCTTGGGCAACTCCTACCACCCCGATGAAAGCGCTTAAGTGGTTGTTTAAAGAGGACGCACCTCTACTATATCGCTTGCGGGCTGATAAAGCGCAGCTCAAATGGGCCATGCAATTTTTGCAAGAGTGCCGCGCCGATAGAGCCGATGCCAATCTCGTGCAAATGGTGCGCTTGGGTCTGTATTCGAGAGATACTTTGCAACAGCTGCGTGCTGATATCGGTATTGATTACGAGCAGCAAACGCGCGGTATCATGCATTTTTATACCAACCAAGCAGAGTTTGATGCGGCCATCGAACCAACCGAGCGTATGCAAGCGCTTGGCTGTGAGCGCCATGTGATTGATATTAATAACGCTGTTAGTTTGGAACCAGCGCTTTACCCAATCGCGCATAAGCTCACTGGCGCAACCTATACCAGCCGTGATGAGTCTGGTAATGCACATCTATTTACCCAGCGTTTGGCACAGCGCTGCATAGATGCTGGCGTACAGTTTTTATATGATACCGAGATTTTGGCACTCAATACTGATGCAAATTCTACCCGTCCGCATGTGCACAGTATTACCATTCGCCCAAAAGGCGAAAACGCGCAGACCTTTAGTGCTGATAGTCATGTGTTGGCGCTTGGCAGCTATAGTGTCTCCCTATTAAAACCGCTGAACATTCATGCACCTATTTTTCCCGCCAAAGGATATTCAGCCACTTATCAAATCAACCCTCGTGCACCGCATTTAGCCCCTTTTGTTAGCCTCATTGATGATGAGTTTAAACTGGTTACCTCACGACTGGGTGATAAGCTACGGGTCGCTGGAACAGCGGAGTTTAATGGCTATAATTTAGACTTGAATGCCACGCGCTGCGAAGCCATTACTCGTCGCGTACAGCAGTTGTTCCCAAAAGGGATTATTGCAAATTCCGTAGAATACTGGACGGGACTGCGGCCTATGACACCTTCAAATGTCCCACTCATTGGACGGGCACATTGCGGTCAAGTGAAACACGGTAGCCGCAACGATGGTGCCACCTTTGATAATTTATGGCTCAACACGGGTCATGGCACACTAGGCTGGACGCATGCCTGCGGCTCTGCAAAAGCAATTAGCTTATTAATCCAAGGTGAAACCCCTAACGTGGATTTTGACTTTGTCGGTATGAGCGCTTAATCGGATAAACGATGTATTAAAATATTATGCAAAAGAAAGAAGGCGCTTACCTATAAGTAAGCGCCTTCTTTTTAATTTAAATTTAGGGAAAGACTTATATTACTGTGCTGCCCATCAAAATTTATGATGCCGTAGCCAATGCGTCATCTGTTGCTGATTCAAGCGCTTCTAATTGTACTGGCACACCATTCACTGCTGCGTTGCCACTCAATTGATCAATCAAAGTATCGTCCGTTAAATCATTCACACTGACGCCTGCATGCGCTTGGGCAATCTTCTGCTTAACACCTTTGCGACCATGACCGAAGCCATGTGGAATACTAACAACACCTGGCATGAGCTCATCAGTCACTTCTGCGGCAATGATAACGCTGCCCACCCGAGACGTCACTCTGACATCTTGACCATCTTTAATGCCTTGCTGCTCAGCAGTTTCAGGATGCAACATTAAGGTACAACGTGATTTTCCTTTTACCAATCGATGGCTATTATGCAGCCAAGAGTTGTTGCTGCGCACATGACGGCGGCCAATGAGCAAAATGTGACTGTCATCATATTGCTGCATCATCTCTTTTACACGGTCTAAATCTGCTTGATAAAAATCAACATTGAGATGAATCTGCTTATCTGCATGCTTGATAGCATCTGGCAACATACTGTGCAGTGGCCCTAAATCAACACCGTGCGGATTGTCTATCAGCGTATCCAAGGTAACCTCTTTATAAGGCCCATACTTGAGACCCTGCTCGAGTAAAAACTTTGGCCCAAATGCTTTTGTCGCTGCACGTTCTTTTTGTATTGCTTCTGGGGCATCTTTATCCAAACGATCAGCCAATTCTAAATAAATCTCCCAATCATGCTTTTCATTGTCTTTTCGATCGAACAAGGCAGGCGAGTACTTGGCGACATTGTGCACTGCAAAACCATTAAACGTCACGTCATAATGGTCACGTTCTAGCGGTGATACTGGCGGTAAAATAATATTGGCATGACGGCTGGTTTCGGTCACAAAATAATCGAGCGACACCATAAAGTCCAACCCTGACAAGGCTTCATCTAATTTTTCACCATTTGGGGTGCTGAGGACAGGATTGCCTGCGACACTCATAAATCCCTTTAACTGACCTTCGCCTGCGACCAACATCTCATCCGCCATCGCAACCACTGGATACTCGCCATTGAAGTCAGGCAGATTGCTTACTCGGCTGTGGCGTTTGCCTAAATATCCTGGGCCTGAGCTATTGACAACATCGACCGCAGGATTAGGGAACATCAATCCACCCACTTCATCTAAGCGACCGGTCACGATATTAATGACCATCGACAGATACTGGCTTAACAAGCCGAACTCTTGCACCGATATACCCATGCGACCATAGCAGACTGAGCTTTCAGCCTCGCAAAACTCCTTCACTAAACGTTTAATTTCAATTGCGGTAATACCAGTGATGCTGGCTACCGACTCAGCCGTATAGTCTTTGGCAAAAGAGGCGATACGATCAATCTCTGGGGTCAAAGCCGCCGCTCTACTATCTACCTTGGCATAGCCTTGCGCATAGATTTCATTCAACATAGCCAGTAATAACAGAACATCAGTTGCGGGACGAATAAAATGATGCTCGCTGGCAATCTCTGCAGTTTCTGTGCGTCTTGGGTCAATCACAACCACTTTACCCGCGCGAGCTTTGATATCTTTTAACTTTTGACGCATGTTCGGCGCAGTCATGATACTGCCATTAGAGGCCAGCGGATTGCCACCAATAATCAACATATATTGTGTGCGATTCACATCGGGCACAGGGATACGCAGCATGTGACCAAATAGATGCATGCTGACGATATGATGCGGTAGCTGATCAATTGAAGTGGCAGAAAAGCGACTGCGTGTTTTTAGGCTGGTCAATAGTTGCTTGACCGTTAGCATGCCGCCCATGTTGTGCACATTCGGGTTTCCCAGATATACCCCAAAGGCGTTTTGACCGTATTTTTGCTGTACTGATTGGATGCCTGCCGCTACTTTGTCTAGGGCGTCCGTCCAGCTGATCTCTTTCCAACCATCCGCCGTTCTTTCGACAGGCTGACGCAGGCGGTCAGGATCTTCATGCAAATCTTGTAAGGCCGTGGCTTTTGGGCAAATATAACCTTGCGAAAAGGGATCGTTTTTATCGCCTTTAATCGATAATACTTTTTCGCCATCATGTTTTATTTCAACGCCGCACATCGCCTCGCACAATGTGCAGGTCCTAAAATGTGTTTGTTCGTCAGCTACCATTTCTTTAGCCATAGTCGTGCTCCCTGTGTTTTTTATTGACTCTAGTTTCCGTTCTACTTTCGTTTTATACAGTCGATTCAATTTAAAAAAATATAGCATTGCTGGGATAAATTTTTCGAAGTCTCTGGAGTGCAAAGTACGCAGCAAGCGAGGAGTATTTATACCAGCAGGACACTATTTTTAACGTACCCCTTTTATTTTGAACCAACTACAATTTACTTTCTTTATTGTTGCGTCCGTGCAAAAAAATTGCCAAACAATGCAGCAAAATTTGCACTCAAAATGGTGATCGCTTGTTGTCTTGAATAACGCTCTTGATGACAGCCTAAAATTAATTCATGGACTTGTGCGCTAGCAATATCGACACAGAGATTCACGTGAGTGCGTTCAATAGAACGACCAGATAACTGTAGTCCCTGAATGAATATCTCCGTCCACTCTTCTTGTATTTCTGTAATAAGATTGCCTAACTGTTTATGCTCCGAATCCTTATTCACGGCATTTATTGTCTTTGAGCCAAAGCGCGGACGGTCTTCGATGAGGTGTTGAAACAAGGCAATATTCTGAAACGCCGCATCAAAAATCATGGTCAAACAGGACTGGCAACGCTGGTTAAATTGCTCTTTATTCAAAAAATCATAATCTTTTATCATCGTTACCCAAGCCATACGCATGGGGGATAGATAGTTGTCTTTGAGCTGTTCGCTTAATTCATGTTGCAAGGCATCAAGGCTATCAAAATGATTGTAAAAGCTAGGCTGAGCAATGCCTGCACCCTTGGCAACTTTATTCATGCTCATGCCACAAGCGCCCTCTACGCTATAGAGCTGTAGGGCACTCTTTAATAGCGCGCGACGCGTTTTGGCTTTTGCCAGCTCACGCTTTGATTCGGTTGCTGGACTGGCAGCCATGCGAATGAAGTCTGTTCTAGCATTTACCTTCAATATCGACCTCGATTGATGTTTTAAAATGACTTATGGGAATAATTACTATATCGACTATAAGATTATAGTCATTTAAACTATAAGTCTATAGTCAAATTCATCGTCAAACTTATTTTTCACGAAACAATACTTTTAGGTTGCCATCATGACATCAGCAGTTTTTTCTCCTTTTTTATTACCTTGTGGCACCAGTCTCTCAAATCGCCTTGCCAAAGCTGCTATGGAAGAGAATATGGCAGATGAAGGACAAGTCCCTGGCTCTACTATTTTGCGCTTATATCAACGCTGGGCTGAGGGTGGTACTGGCTTATTAATTACCGGTAATGTGATGGTCGATGGTCGCGCGATGACCGGTCCGGGCGGTATTGTATTAGAAAAAGACAGTGATATAGCTCCTTTTGAAGCGTGGGCTAAAGTGGCCAAAAAGAATGACACCCAAGTTTGGATGCAGATTAACCATCCTGGTCGCCAAGTGTATGCGGCTATGGGAGGTGATGTGTTGTCACCTTCTGACGTTTCCCTTGATTTAGGAAAGCACTCTCATCTGTTTGGCAAACCCCGCGCCATGACCCATCAAGATATCGAGCAGCTGATTCAACGTTTTGTCGATACTGCTTTAAAAGCAGAACAAGCTGGTTTTGACGGCGTGCAAATTCATGCCGCTCACGGTTACCTTATCTCTCAGTTTTTGTCGCCATTAACCAATAAACGTGACGATGAATTTGGCGGTTCGATTGAAAATCGTATGCGCTTATTAATCACGGTTATTAAAGCTGTTCGTGCACAAGTTTCGCCGCGCTTTGCCGTCGCTGTAAAAATGAATTCAGCCGATTTTCAGCGTGGAGGTTTTGATGCTGATGACGCAAAGACCGTTATTCTAGCAATGAATGGGCTTAGCGTTGATTTGGTGGAGTTATCTGGTGGCAGTTACGAAAGCCCAGCTATGCAAGGCACAACAGCAGACGGCCGAACCTTGCAGCGAGAAGCTTACTTTTTAGACTTTGCAAAAAAGATTGCGCAAGTGGCCACCATGCCCATTATGACCACAGGCGGTGTCAGGCGTTTGGCAGTAGCAGAAAACGTCCTAGCCCAAGGCATTGATATTGTCGGGATGGGCACAGCCTTAGCGATGAACCCCGCTTTGCCTAATGACTGGAAAGAAAACGATCAGCTCAGTGCCCACGATCCAGTGGTTCAGTGGAAAGACAAAACCTTGAGTGCGATTGCGACTATGGCTGTCATTAAGCGCCAGCTACAACGTATGGGTGCAGGAAAGCCACCAAAACCCAATGCTTCACCCCTATTTTCATTGATTCGTGATCGTCTCCGAGTAAAGAAACTCACCAAGCGTTATCAAGATTATTTGGCTAAGTAGTTTGTGTTGGCTAAGTAGTCTGTGTTTGCACCTTTATAAATAGGCATTGCTGATTACTAAAATTGTTCTAGGGCGTGTCCTTATTTTATTCCGAGCTGAATACAGACGAATATAAAATCTGAGCCGTTGATGAAGCATGATGGTATTGATAGGTTGGTAGAAAACCTCTTAGGTTATTTACGTATTTCACTGACAACACCCCTTATTTATTACACAAATATGGTCTCCATAACATACTCATGCAGATTGCTATCATTAAGTAACACTCTAAACATTGCCTATACAGACAGCGTAATTTTCAAAGCCTATATTAGGGGCATCAGTTAGCTTATTTTTATAGATATCCAATAAATGGTAACTAAATAAAAATAGCGACTGAACTTAGCATTAAGTAAAACCAAACAAGATAAATATCTGGATTAATTAATAATCAAAAAAAGGAATATAATAATGAACGAACATACCCTGAAAGGTGAATGGAACCAAGTGAAAGGCTCAGCTAAGCAAAAATGGGCTGATCTTACTGATGACGATTTATTACACGTTGAAGGTAGCCGTGATAAATTGGTTGGTAAAGTCCAAGAACGTTATGGCCATAGTAAGGATGATGCTGAGCGTGAAGTAGATGATTGGCGTCGCGAAAACAAATACTAAGCTATCAGCTAAGTCACCGATGACACTATTGATGATTTGATAAGTAAAAAAACCGCATGATTCTCATGCGGTTTTTTATTAGCAGCTATTTGACGCTTTATACAGTACTCAATAACGTATTTAAAACAGGTTGAATAAAAATTTCTCAACCTATAGACACGATAAAACCGCATAGCAATTAATTGTTATGCGGTTTTATTGTTAACCATCCATGTTACCTATCACGACTGTAATCTATGCATCCTTGCATAACGTTCAGCATGTTGCGATACCGGGCATCCTACCCTATTTACTACGGTTACTAGCATTAACTGCTATCAGCAAAGGTTATGTATCCTTTCTTCATTTACCGTTATCATCCTGATGCCAGTAAACGAATCATTATCCTTAATGCGGTCAACTCAATCCTTGAGTTACATTCCCTGATGCCGTGTATGTATAATGCCTAATTCTCACCCTGATGTTAAGTCGCGTAAACGTCATTGCTTGTAAGCATATGCTTACAAGCCCAATTTACTCTAATGTCGTTAATACTCTCAAATCAGCATTTCTCCCAAAATACTTCCTTGCTCTTTGGCAATATAACAAATGCCTGCGCGGAGAAAACACTACCTACCCCACATGACATAGAGGGATAAACAAACTCATATTCAACAGGGCTGTCTTTGACATGGTGGTCAAAAATATTGGTCAGTAGCCTACATACAAGCACCGTTATACCTATAAATTATGGAAACAAAATAAGCTTAAATAGCATCTATATTTTTTTATTGCTAATACTCAGGTATGTGCCATATTGTTGTTTAAGTGATTGTTTATAAATGATGGTTTAAGCGACATATCCTTAAACATGGAATTACAACTTAATAACGCAAATGACACTTAACATCAAGTTTTGTGCCTTATTATAGATAATGTAAGAAAATATTTCAAAACATGATATTCTCCAGTTATTAGAGCAAACAAATAAAACTGCTCATATAAAAAGGTACCAAGTCCTTCTTTATTGGCGCTACTAATTTATCGGTGCTATTAAGTCAAATATATATCAACTGCATTACGCTGTTAGAGGTGAAAAGCAATCACATAACTATCAATCACGTAATTATCGATCAAAAAAATATCGTAGGAGATTTTATCATGAAGATTTTACAGCTATTCTCATTGAAAACAGCGAGGTCTGCTGGCCTTTCACTCACATTGCTAGGTACGATGGTCGGTTGTACTGTCGTAGGGCCAGGCTATGACAATAACTCTGTTTATCGCGGTGACAAGGGTTATGACAATAACGCTAGCTATAACCGTGTGAGCCAGAAGCTGCGTCAGGATTTGCGTCGTAAAGGCTATCAGGTATTAGACATCAAATCCGATAATTATCGAGGCAATCGAGCGATCACCGCTTATGCCAAAAAGAGCAATCAAACCTATGAGCTCAAGTATACTTATCCCAGCCTAAAGCTTATCAGCTCAAACAGACAAGATTGGTCTAAGAAGCGCTACGATGACAAATATGATAATGACCATGACTACGATAAGCATGATTATGATAAGCACGGTAAATACAAGAAAAAAGGAAAAGGTAAGTACAAAAAGAACCACAAATATAAAAAGAACTGGTAATCCTGAGAAAGCCAGTGAAGTGCTATATTTAAATAGTTTTCAGTCGTAAGTTTCACATGATATCTCGAAACTTACGACAAGGTAATGCTAAGTCTCATATTGCCTTAAGGTAAAATTTTGGCATCGTTAACCTATTGATGTCTAAGGTCAAATAAGCCAGCCCTTGGTTTGTTTGGCCATTTTTTATAACACTGTCAAAAAACTTGAACTTGATAAGAGGATATTATGAATATTACAACCCTACTAAAGCCAACCGTTGCCACCGCTATGGTCACAGCGTTAATGATAACGACAGGTTGCGTCACTGCCCCCGGCTACAATGCGTACGGCGACCTTTATGAGGACGCTTATAAAGACAGTAAAGTCTATAAGAAGCATAAAAAAGCTATCAAAAACGTTGATAAAGAGCTTTATCAACCAGCTATCGAGCAACGAGCCGCCAATAAAGTCAGTAATATGGGCTACCGTGTCAAAGACGTCAAATATAAAAGAGGCGATAGCAAAATAAAGGTAAAGGCCACACGTGGTAGTAAAGATTATAAAATCGAACTTGGCTATCCAGGCTATCAAGTAATTAAGATAAAATAAGCCTAAACCACTGCTAATAACCTATAGTTAGGTCAATATAAAAAAGAGTCAGCGTGACTGGTATAAATTTTTCGTAGCCTCTGTCTGCGTAGGCACAGCAAGCAAGAAAAGTTTGTGCCAGTCACGCATCATAATGTCATGTACCCATTTTATTTAGTATCAACTATACCTCTAAAGCTCAAAAGCTCAAAAGTCTAGCACTTCGATGACATCATAGGCAGTCGTCTCATAAGGGTGTGCCTGCTTTAGTGCCTCAATAACTTGCTCAATATTAGCAGTGGCAACCACCATCTCTACTCGCCACTCATCAACCTTTTCGAGCTTATCTTGCGCGCCAATATGCGGATCACTGCCTGCCAGCGGCATAAACTGCCCCACCCCTTGTACTTGCCAGCAGCATTGCTCGTAATTGCCAATCGTACCAGCGCCTGCGGCAAATAAAGCAGACTTAACTGGCTCTAATGCCGCTTCGGGAACAAAAACCGTCAATTTGTACATAGTGTCACCCTTTTTTTTATCTATTAACATGAGACAGCAGCTCTATTACTATCAGAGTGCGGCCATCGTTTTATTTTTTTGATAATGAAAGATGGTCGCTCCAGATATAGCGCAATAGCCAATCTTTGGCATCGCCAGCATAGTCAATGCCGATACGAGGACGCAGCGATACTGGTGGCTGGCAGTCATCATCTTCGAGCCATACTGCTGACTCGACACTGATAGATTTACCATTTAACGCGCGATCAATTTGTAAGCGTTTCGTCAACTTGCCAGGACCTGCCAGTTGCTTTGGATGAGTGAGTTGCTTATTCGTACTTAGGAATTGTTCTTCTATTAAACGATCACTATCGTCGGTCAAAAATCCAGCCCGTATTAATACCGACTCAGGAGACTCTTCTCCACCGCTGACCAGATTGAGCATATGATGCACACCGTAAGTCAAATAGACGTAAAACACGCCGCCTTGCGCATACATGATTTCAGTACGAGCCGTTCGGCTACCCGCATGCGAATGACAAGCAGGGTCGTCCTTACCGATATAGGCTTCGGTTTCTGAGATACGCATGCGCAAGATTTTCACTATGCCATCGGTATCCGTTAATTTTCTACACAATACTTTGCCAATCAAATCAGCGGCGACTACGCAGGTTGGTCGAGTAAACCACGCAGGCTCCAGAATATTGGGCTGAGTCATAGGCAATTCAGGCGTTAGCATTGGTGACAACCTTTTATTATTTTTATATTATTAACAGATGATAAGTTAGCATAAAAATGAGATACGGTATTTAGGACAATGTTTACGGTGTGTTTGATAGTTATATAAGAAAGTTAAGTGAGAAAACGAGTATTGGTAAGGATAATGTTCAAACTTAAGGGCAGTCATAAATAAGTATGGCTAGGCGATAAATTATTATGGGATTTTGGGAGCGGAAAGTGCCCACACAAAGCTTAGTCGTCTATTTTAAGTGGTCTATTAATTGACTAATTACCCTAATTAGTTGGTTCCTGTGGGGTATACTTTTCCATGTTATTACAGAAGTAAGTGTGCCACCAATAATGATTACTATACCGAGAATGATACATATTTTTTAAGAAGTTTAGGCATTGGACTATCCGTACTAGATGCAAAGTAGGTATTCTGAGCTTATTTTCTTGATAATAGCAGTCTTATTCTTTAAGGTTTTTTCTGTACAAATAATAGAAACGAGCAGATCAAGACATAAGACAACCGCAAGTACCGAACCTAGAGATTTAATGATAACTTTCCTATTACCATAACCTGCGACACAAAAAACAGCTCCTAATTAGGAGCTGTTTTTTATCAGATAATACGATTAAAATTACGTCAACTAACGGCGGTTTTGAACATATACCACTTTAGATGCATGCTTATGGTTTTGAGCCACAAATTTCTTATGTGCAACTTTCTTAACGACCACTTTCTGAGGGGCTTTGTGTTGCTGTCCATGGGAGACTTTATGTTTTACAAAATGCGGTGCAGGTGCGGCACTTGCTTGACCAATCATCGCAAAACAAGCAGTAGCAGCTAGAATAGAACTCATCATTATCTTTTTCATTATTATTTCCTTCCAAATGCTTATCAAGCATGAGTTATTAATTAAGATGTAATGCTTACAATCAAACAAAATGGTTTGATGAAGCCTTGCTTTGTTGACAAAGGAAATAATAAACGATTAGGAGGTTGCGTAGCTTTATGAAACTTAAAGAAAGGTTACTACTGTTACTAACTGCTTTAATCTTCTTGAGAAGTATGATGTTCCTGTATTTTTGCTAGCACTGGTAACGCTCACTAGGGGGTATAAAGATCTATCAATACCAATTTTTTTGGAAAACCATAGCCTTAAGCCATGCTATCGATTTTATAGTTATTAAATTCATATCCAACACAAGCAGTTCGATACCTATATAGCGGATCGATCACAGATAGAATATGTATGATAAGTACACCGTAAAGTACACTGAGACTATTTCAGTGATCAAAACCAATGATACCATTAGCCTACAGCCAAAGATTCAAGTCCTCACTAGGGTACCATCATTCATATAATGCCATAAAAAAACTGAGCACATGGCTCAGTTTTTTTGTTTTGCGCTAGACATTTACGACTTAGCTAAGTGGCACACCAATACGGTTGGCCACTTCTTCGTAAGCTTCGATAACATCGCCCAATGATTGACGGAAACGGTCTTTATCCAATTTCTTCTTAGTATTTTTGTCCCAAATACGGCAGCCATCTGGTGAAAACTCATCACCCAAAACGATACGGTCATGAAATACGCCAAATTCTAACTTGAAATCGACCAGTATTAAATCGCCTGCATCAAACAATGCTTTTAATACATCATTCACTTGATGCGTCAGCTCTTCCATTTTTGCTAATTGTGCTTCGGTAGCCCAACCAAGAGACACAGAAAGTGACTCATTGACCATTGGATCACCAAGCGCGTCATCTTTGTAGAATAGCTCATAAGTAGGCGGCGTCAATGCTTGGCCCTCTTCTAAGCCTAAACGACGAACCAAACTGCCCGCAGCGAAGTTACGTACGACGCACTCAACTGGAATCATATCCAAACGCTTGACCAGCACTTCGTCATCAGACAATTGTCTTTCGAAATGAGTTTCGATACCAGCGGCAGCCAGTTTTTGCATAATAAAAGCATTAAAGCGGTTATTAACCACACCCTTACGTGCCAACTGTTCGATACGCTTACCATCAAGCGCCGAGGTATCGTCACGAAAGTGTAAAATCAGAAGGTCATTGTCTTCTGTTTCATAGACTGATTTGGCTTTACCTTTATACAGCAGTTGTTGCTTTTGCATTATGGAGTTCCTGTTCGTTCAAGCTTATGTGGTAAAAACGCGCAGCGACCGCTGAATCCTATATGACGTCATTCATGAGAACATCATGTCCTGAACAATCACAGTAAAAAGTCAGCGGTGTAAGTAGGGAAATACGGTGTCTAGTTTGAAGTATCGCTCACAGCGACAGCGCGTTGAGGCTTAGGCAGTTGATACTGCTTACCTGCTTCGTTCTGTAAGGTGAGCGTGTTTACGCCTGCATTTGGGGTTGTGTATAACGGCACAAAGGCTGCTGGTTGTTGAGTCACTGGTAGCTCTAGTGGTGCAAGCTTCTTACTCTCTTGATACTCTAAGCTGCCATTATCGCGCTTACCAAGAAAGCCTTTGGTCATTTGACAGCCACTTAATACTAGTGTGCTACCCAATACCAAAACCATCATAGCAGGAAACGTTCTTGTAGGGGTTGATGATACTTTCATCATATTATCTCTCTGAGTTAGCAATTTTTGCTCATTTAGACGATTGGCTCGTCGTTTTGATAGAACCTTATAAGTTCTTGCTAAGCCAATGTCATCAGCGACTGGCTCAGCATTTACAATGCTTCACTTCTATAATAAATTTGCACGAACCAACGCTTCATCAATAGTGGCATGATGTTGTTCTGCTAGCCAAACCAATGGCAAGCGGATTCCCGTATCTATCATACCCATTTTATGTAACGCATATTTTGCTGGAATGGGACTCGATTCAATAAATAAATCACGATGCAAGTGCTTAATCACGTCATGTACTTTGTGCGCGGCATCAAAATCACCACGTAGCGCGGCCGAAAAGGTCTCACTCATGGCGTTCGGTGCGACATTAGCCGTTACTGAAATATTGCCTTTGGCACCCATTTGCATCAAATCAAGCGCCGTACCATCATCGCCAGATAGCACGACAATACGGTCGCCAACCGCTTTGATGAGTTGCTCACCGCGAGCGACTGAGCCCGTCGCATCTTTAATCGCAACGATATTATCGATATCAGCCAAACGTTCAACCGTATTTTGAGCGATATCGACCACGGTACGCCCCGGTACATTGTAGAGCATCTGCGGGATGTTTACGGCTTGGGCAATGGCTTTATAATGTTGATACAAGCCTTCTTGTGGCGGCTTATTATAGTAAGGAGCAACCAATAATGCACAGTCTGCACCAGCATCCGCCGCATCTTGCGTCAGTTTGATGGCTTCAGTCGTATTATTGGCGCCTGTACCTGCTATCACTGGCACGCGGCCTTTGACATGCTTCACAAAGTAACGAATCACATCGCTATGTTCTTGCATCGATAACGTCGCTGATTCGCCAGTGGTACCGACAGCAACGAGACAGTGTGTGCCTTGCTCAATCTGCCAGTCTATGAGATCGGCCAGACGTTTATAATCGACCGTGCCGTCAGGGTGCATGGGCGTTACCAAGGCTACCATTGAACCTTGTAGTCGGGTTTTAATCTCGTCGTATGCTGTGCTCATAACCGTGCCTTACTGTTGTATTATCCTAGCTTTATTAAAGCTGTCACATGATCGATCATTTGCAACTACCCATATCCATTTTTAAGTCAATAGACAAGCCAATGACAGGTATTGCTTGATGTTCATACTGGGTGTTTATATACCTACAATAATGACATTTGCACTATAAAATCATGTGCAGGTCTACCCGCACTAACATTATTTTTGTCAATTGCCGATGTTGTTTATTGATAGCCATAAAAACGCTTACTAGTGTAGCATATTTTGATTTGACCGCTATCAGTCAATTAATGCTCAGCCTAGGTATATCGTGTGCCATTTTAAGCCCTGTTTAACGCGATGGTAATGCGCAAGAGTGACTGATTATAGACTTTATTATTTAATAGTTAGTTTAGCGTAATTATGAAACTGGGATAAATGCTTTTGAGTCGTTTTAACGAATCGTCAACACATCGATAGTCGGACGATACAAGCGAAAAGGCAATCCTCGAGTGCCCACTCCGCTACTGACAAATATCTGCGCGCTACCATGCTGATATAAACCGCGCTGCTTACCCATCCGGCTGCTATCCAATAACGACGACTGATTGCCTATACGGCGAATATCTTGCTTTTTTTGCGCCTTTAGTATGTTTTTCTGTATCGCTTTAGCAGCCCCCGTTATCAATAGTGGTCGCGGCTGTAACGATTTTGGTAAGTCGCTAATACTATCAAATCGTGACGCAAGGATAATGACAGGTTTAGTCGCTTGCGCGATTTCGGCACTGAGCGCAACTTTACTAGGTACCTGCAAAGTTTTGGCATCGCTCGGTTGTTTCGGAACATCTTGCCAACCGCAAAGCACTGCCATGACTGGATTATCCTTTGGGTGTGTTTGTGTACGGGTATTCGGGTGACCTTTAATGGAGCCTGTTTGATTTGCTCTTAATCGACCGTTGCCAGTTTGGGCACATTTAAGCGGCAACGACGTACATTGCTGCCCGATATAATTGATATCAAGCACATCAAAGGCACTGGCCAAGGTATCTTTCAATAGTGGCTGACCTTGCTTGGTGGTATTAATCGACTGATAACGCAAATCCGAGGTACTCATCACCGTATAAACGGGTTTATTTACTCCCTTAAACAGCATCAACTGTCCCACCAAATCTGCACTCGGGTAATAGAGCCAGTCACCTGTAATCAGCACTGCATCTGCTGACAGCGCATTAATGGTAGCGACAAGCTTGCGAATATGACGCGGCTTGCCACTATATAAGCCAATACGCAAATCTGCTAATACCGCTACTGTGAGCGGGGCTGACAAGTCTAAATCAACCGCATGATGCTGTACGCGCAAACAGTTGGGCTGCACAACGACAGTATAAAAGTACAGACCCATCGCGATGGTAGCCATCAATACAACGCTTGGTGACAATTGTGCCAGTAGAGGCGTCACCTCTTGTGCTCGCCCAATTACCAATAGTAACGCCCAAACTGGCATGGTATAAGCAGCATAATATAGCGTCAATTTCGACCAAATACGCAAAAAGCGTTTTGTGGGATTGGCATTGAACGTCTGTAATCCTGACCACAAGATGATATACGCTAGCAATGCTGCCGCTGTCGTGATGCTGAGCGTATAAAAAGCGTGGTCAGTCATAATTACCTAGCTGTATATAGAGGTATGAATAGTCGTTTGTGCAGTGGTCAATTAATGTTGTTCAATCAAATCAGCGCCCAACTCAATGTCGCTTAATCAAAGTTAAATCGAGCAATAGCATATCATCAAAATCAATCGATAAAAAAATCAGCCATTATAGAGGTCGCGCTCTATGATAGACAAGTATAATTATCAACGCTTAGTGAGATACTTCATTTAAGCATAGTAGATTGACTATATGGTGGCTATTCAATGCGCAGGCCGATAATACCGGGGATGCCTTGGCGCATGACTTCAATCGTTACTACCCCTTTTTTGGGAAGTGAGGAGATAGCGCTGGAGAAATCAGTGACCTTCGCAATCGGCTTTTGGTGAAAGTTGGTAACGATATCGCCAGCGAAAATACCTGAACGCGCGGCTAAGCCGGTCGGGTCGACGGTCGTGACCAATATGCCTGTTTTGTTGTCAACTGCCAGCTCTGCTTGCTCATCTGGAGTCAAATTGCGCAGACGTAAGCCCAGTTGTATCTCATCGTCTTGCTGTGAGCCGCTTTGCGCTCGGACATCATTTGGTGCATACGTTAGCGTGCCTTTTACCGTCATTTGCTTGCCATCACGCTGAATCTGAGCACTGAACGGATCATTGGGTCGCGCCCGATTGAGCAGATTCAATAAATCTGCGGCACGCATAATCTGCACATCATTATATTGCAAAATAATATCGCCTGATTGCAGACCTGATTTTTGTGCTGGTGAGTCTGGTGAGACACGTGTAAGCAGAGCGCCCTGTGGACGAGCCAAGTTATACGCTTCGGCCAGATTGCGATCGATGTCTTGAGGATAAATACCCATATAGGCACGCGCGACTTCACCATTGGTTTTTAGCTGCTCGTAGATATCCATCGCCGCGTCAATGGGGATAGAGAACGACAAGCCCATATAACCGCCCGTCCCGCTAAAGATACGTGAGTTGATACCGATAACTTCACCGCGCTGATTGAATAAAGGTCCACCTGAGTTACCCGGATTTAATGCCACGTCGGTTTGAATAAAAGGCACACTGGTCTCACGTGAAAAACTGCGTGACTTGGCACTCACGATACCTGCAGATGCCGAATAATCAAAGCCAAATGGCGAGCCAATCGCCAATACCGGCTCACCTACTTTTAGACTGTTTGAATCGCCAATGGGCAAAGCTGGGAACTGATTACCCACGACTTTGAGCACGGCCACATCTGAGCGCTCATCGCTGCCCACCAAGGTCACATCCAGCTCGGTTCTATCATTAAGAGTCACAGTGATTTTATCTGCTCCAGCAACCACATGATGATTGGTCAACATATAACCATCAGTGGTGACAAAAAAGGCAGTGCCATAAGCGTGTTCAATCGCGGGCTTCGCTGCTTGATCTGGGATACGCAAGCGATCCCCGAAGAACTGACGTAACAGCTCGGCGGTTTGCGCTTTGGCAAGCTCATCTTCACTGACCGTTTTGGTGACATTGACCCGTGCCACCGCTGGCGTCACTTGCTGTACTAAGTCAGAGAAGTCAGCAGTGGTGACCGCTGCTTGTGCCTGAGGCATAATGGCTGAATTAATACCTATCGCCATTACCGTGCCGATAGCCAGTGCCAAACTGCTACGTTGTAACCAACGCTGCATACGAATAGTGGGTTGCGCTTGAAACATATTGATAGGCATATTGTCTCCATATGAGTGGTTATTATTGTTAGCAACAATATTATCGCTATTATCGCCATAATAGATAGCAAGCTTGTATAAATTTATAGGGATAATCTATAGCAATAATTTATAAGGAACAGTTTATAAGCAACCATCTTGAACGCTGGTCAGCTTATTACTATTACTTGCCTGCCAGTTTGTGTCGTAGCGATGGGTAAGGATAATGACGTGAATATAAGCCATTTTGATACCGCGTCGTCTTATCCCCTCGATTTTTTAGTCTTTTATAGCGCGTTCACCTAATCATGTGTCAGCGCAGAACGATGGCGCGCGGCTATCGCGTCAGACAGACCCTTGACATATATAAAATAAAATCATGATATGATAACAAGCCTAATAAATTTTTTAGCAAACAATAGTTAGCCATATCAGGCAGCTATGAACTATATACTAATCGAATTGGCTTTTAACGCCCTTATTTTCCATCTTTTGCGCTTCTAGCATTTTTTTATTTATCTAGAGACGCGTTTGTCTTTACTACTATATAGTATATATATCATCCATGATTCATGATGGCTATGGTTATTATTAATTTGCCGTTATAAAAGGTTTTGGCCGCTAACGATAACCCACTTTAATAGCTAGACAGCATCACAAGATTATAAAAGGATTAATTTATGGATACCGCCCTATTGTTATCCGGCGTGGTTGGGATCGGCATTGCCGCCCAATGGTTGGCTTGGTATTTAAAGCAACCGTCCATTTTATTTTTGTTACTCATTGGCATTATTGTTGGACCCGTACTCGGCGTTTTCGACCCTGATTTAGTCTTAGGCGAGCTGATGTTCCCGTTCATCTCTTTGGGCGTGGCGATTATTTTGTTCGAAGGCTCACTGACCCTTGAGTTTGATGAAATCAAGCAACACGGCACGGTCGTACAGATGCTGGTGTCGGTCGGGGTGCTCATCACCATTGCTATCGTCGCGCTATCGACTTATCTATTGTTCGATGTCGATCCATTGATTGCGTTGCTGTTCGGTGCGCTGGTATGTGTCACTGGGCCGACGGTGATTATGCCGTTGTTACGTAGTGTGCGCCCCAACAAGACCATCTCCAATATCCTCAAATGGGAAGGCATTATCATCGATCCCATTGGCGCTATCGCCGTGGTATTGGTGTATGAATATATTATCTCTGGTGGTGAAGCCAGCAGCATATTGCTATTTGCCAAAATTGTCGTGCTTGCAACGGCGCTTGGTATGGCTGGCGCGTGGGCATTGGCGTTCTTAATGCGCCGCCATATGGTGCCTGAGTTTTTACGCAATGTCTTTACCTTAGCCTTTGTTTTGGTTTTATTCTCTGTCTCCAACCATTTGGAGCATGAATCTGGCCTGCTAACCGTCACCGTCTTGGGCGTCGCACTGGCGAACTGGCCCAAGTTCCCACGTGAGACTATTTTAGAGTTTAATGAATCATTAACCGTTCTACTTATTTCGGTATTATTTATCATTCTGGCAGCTCGTGTGGAGCTGGCAAGCTTAATGAGTGTGGGCTTTGCAGGCTTGGTGCTACTCGCTATCGTGATGTTCATCGCGCGTCCTTTATCGGTCTGGGCATCTTCTATTGGCTCAAACCTAAAAACCAATGAAAAGCTAATGATCAGCTGGATTGGACCACGTGGTATCGTCGCCGCCGCTATCTCATCGCTGTTTGCGATTCGCTTGCAAGAGTATGATATTCAGGGCGTTGAGCTGCTCGTACCTTTAGTATTTATGGTCATCATCGGTACGGTCATGATTCAGGGCTTGGGTGCAAAAGTAGTGGGCAACTTACTTGGCGTGCGTGAGCCTGAGACCAATGGTATTCTTATCGTTGGCTCCAATCCAGTTGCGTTGCTAATCGCAACCTCCTTAAAAGACCAAGGCTTCGATGTCATCGTCGCTCATAATAACTATACCAATATCGCCCGCGCGCGTATGAGTGGTCTGCGCACCTATTTTGGCAACCCCATCTCTGATCATGCCGACCATCATCTTGACCTTATCGGTATTGGTCATCTATTCGCGATGAGTATGGATAAAGAGATGAATACCTTGTCTGAGATTCATTACCGCCATGAGTTCGGCGAGCGCAAGCTCTATCGCCTCAAGTTCAGCGACGAAAAAGTCAAAAGTGAGCGCGATGATAAGCAGTCAAACTTTCACTCGCAGTGGTTGTTTGGCAAAGACGTAACCTATACCAAACTTGCCAGTATGCTGTCCAAAAAAGCCCGTATTAAAATCACCAATATTACGGACAGCTATACGTTTGAGCAGTATAAAGCCGACAATAAGCAGTTCGTGCCGCTCTATACATTAGACAAAGAAGGCAAGCTGCAAGTCATCACTGATAAGTTCGAAGGATCAGTACCACGTGATCGTAAGCTGATTTCTCTGGTCGTTGATGATGAAGTCCAGCCAAAGCCAGTGGACGTCACGCCAAAACAAGAGCAAGCCCGTGCTGCCGCAGATGCCAGTTTTGAAGCCAACTCCAAAGCGCCTGAAAAACGCAAAGAAAAAGAGATGGTGGAAGATATCGCTGATACGCCAGAGCAAGAGCCATCCATAGCGGTTGATAAAGAGAGTGACGTAGCGAAAAAAACCGTCAAGGCTGAAATAGATAAACGTCAGGGAGCGGAAGCTAAAGACGTCTCTACTAACACAGTCAACAAAGGGGTGATGGCAGATAACTCAACGGCAACGTCAAAAACCAGTAAATCGACTAATAGTAGTACAAACGGTAATGGTAGTGCGCCCAAGATAAAAAGTGGTGCGCTCGACCCTAACCGCCTACCCGACTCAGATCATGACAATACCACCAACAATGTGAAGGTGAAGGATTCGGTAAAGAAGGATGCGGATAAACCATAAACGCTATTGTCTGAAAAGCTAATAAGCAAATTAAAAGCCCTCATAATGATTATGAGGGCTTTTTTATAGGGCACTAGTTGACGATGTTTGGCAAGATTTAGCCCATTTAGATGATATAGTCAGTGCAAAGTAATATCGAACCATCACGCACTGCTGATATCAATTTTTCTTGCTTGCTATGCCTGTGCCTGTGCCTGTGCCTGTGCCGACAGAGGCTACAAAAAATTAATATCAGCAGTATCGTAGCGTTTTTGGGGTATTTTGACTATATCGAGTGAATTGGAGACATGCCCTAGCTAAGATGAAATCTTGTCGCAACCGTTTGCCATACTCGGGCGCTGACCTCCTCAGCATTGCCTGAGGCGTCGATACGCTGGATACGCTCAGGGTGCTCGGCTGCAAGCACACTGAAGCCTTTATGCACCCATGTAAAAAACTCAGTCGCCTGCTGCTCAAAACGATCGGCAGCGCTACGTTTACCCGCCCGCTCCATGCCTTCTAATACGGGCAAATCCAACCATAGAGTCAGCTCAGGCAACTGGGTGACGAACTGAGTGATAAGGGACTCAATTTTGGCTCGTACAGTAGCGTCACCATGCGCACGCCCAAAGCCCTGATAGGCAATGGTAGAATCGGTAAATCGATCACATACCACCCATGTACCACGCTGTAGTGCTGGCAAAATCACCTGCTGCATATGGTCACAGCGCGCCGCAAACAATAACAACAGCTCTGTATCATCATTGATGTCCGTCGCCGGATCCAATAATATCTCGCGCAGACGCTCTGCAAACGGGCTACCACCTGGCTCACGGGTACGCAAATAGTCGATACCGCTATCTTGCAAGCGCGCACATAACTGCTCGATAGCAGTGGTTTTACCCACGCCTTCAGTGCCCTCAAAACTGATAAAGCGCCCTTGCCTGGGCGTTGTATCCGTAATGTCAGTCGTGGCTTGAGTTGAATTGGTTTGCAACAAGTTGGCTGGTATAGATGCTGACATGATATGACCTTATGTCATTGATGAGCACTATATGAATTTTTATAGCGCTCAGTAAATGATAGGTTTTATGAAAAGTAAAGCGATGGTTTACTGCGGTGGCGTTTGAGATTTTTTCTCACGCATGACGCTCAGGTATTCTTTTACTGCCTGATTGTGTTCAGCCAAGCTATTGGTGAATTTGTGCCCACCATTCCCTGTCGCCACAAAATACAGCGCTTCACTATCCGCTGGATGTAAGGTGGCTTCGATAGAGGCCGCAGACGGTAGCGCAATCGGCGTGGGCGGCAAACCATCGATTTGATAGGTGTTGTAGGATGTTTTTTCGTCGATGTCTTTACGGCGAATGTTGCCATCGTAGCGGCTGCCCATGCCATAGATAATCGTCGGATCGGTCTGCATGCGCATGCCTTTATCCAAGCGATTTTTAAACACCGCTGATACTAAGGGACGCTCTTCTGCCACACTGGTTTCTTTTTCGATAATAGAGGCCATTACCAGCGCTTCATAAGGACTCTTATAAGGCAAATCTGGCGCACGATTTTCCCATGCTTTGGTCAACGCTTGCTGCTGACGCTTATACAAATCCGTCAATACCTGCTTGTCACTGGTGCCCTCGCCATAATAATAGGTGTCAGGCGCAAACCACCCTTCAAGATTATGATTGACGATAGAATCATTACTATTGGTCACGCTCTTTGGCAATATACCGACCAAGTCCAGTCCTTGAGCAATACTGGCGTTACTAGCATCACCGCTGTCTGCTATTAGCACTTCTTTTTTGATATTGTCATTATCACGTAGCGATTGATATAAGTCTTTGGACGTTTTACCTTCGATAATTTGCACTTTTACCATTGCCGCTTTGGCACCCTGCGCGAGCACTTGTAGCGCCTCAGCGATAGTTGGGTTCTCTGGTAATTGATAAATGCCTGCATGTAATGGTGCATCGACTTGCGACTTAATATAAAGCTTGGCGACACTAGCAGAAAACAGTGGCGTCTGCTGTTGCCACTGCGGCAGCAATCCGTAGTAGGTCTGACCTTGCTCGATCGTGACCATCTGCTGCGGCTGCTCAATCCGTCCAAACAGTGTCTGATAGACTATGACTAAGAGAAACGCAGCAATAAGCCCCAGCACAAGCAATACCTGATAGCCACGCTGCATAAAGAACGATTGATTGTCCACTTTATATTTACGCGGCTTAGTCTTGCCGCTGATGAGCGAGATATCCGTTGCCGGCACTTCCTCGCCTGCGGCCTCATCCACGACTGGCTTGGCATCCGATGGCGTGCCAGCAATGCGCTCGTCAACAGTGCCCTCTTGCTCATTGGATGGAGTATCATTAGGACGTTCAGGAGGCGTTTCAGGTGTTGGATTGCTCATGGCAACTCGCAAGGCAGAGGTTTGCTAGAATTTAGCACTGAACCGTGCGCTTTTCAATGGTATTTGCTTAGCTTGTGAACTGATGAATGAAAAATGCTATAATTTTGCGCTCAAATTCTACAATAAAAACTATGTAAAAAGGTGATTAGCAATGGCAAAACCATTCGTAAAATGGGTAGGCGGTAAAAGCCAGTTAATACCAGAGATCACTCAACGCTTACCTGAGTATATAAAAAAGGGTATGCCATATATCTATGTTGAACCTTTTAGTGGGAGCGCAGCATTTGCACTACATCTTCTAGATAGTGAGCATCCACCTTCTGCAATTATATTAAACGACATAAATAGTGATTTAGTTAACTTATATAAAGTTGTAAAGTCTTACCCTCATGAATTATTAGCATATCTAAAAACACTTCAAGCAGAATATGACGAACTTGATGACAAAGAAGCTAAGCAACCTTATTACTACGCTAAACGTGAAGCATTTAATACACGGGAAGCTGACAATATTAAGCACGCGGGTCTATTTATATTTTTAAATCGTGCAGGCTTCAATGGCTTATATCGAGTGAATAGTAAGAATAAATTCAATGTTCCTATCGGAAGCTACAAGAAACCAAACTTTGTTTTTGAAGATACAATTTTACAGGCTTCGAAAGTATTAACGAATGTAGAAATATATAATCAAAGTTACGAGGATACCCTTAGACATTTAGAGCAATCGAACAAAAGCAATTTACCTGCCTTCTTCTATTTTGATCCCCCTTATAAACCTTTGAGTGAGTCTTCTAGCTTCACATCCTACTCTAAGGATAGCTTTGATGATGAAGATCAGGAAAGACTAAAATCCTTTTGTGATTTATTGGATAAAAAAGGCTATCAATGGTTACTTAGTAATTCTGATACAACTAACCTTGATGCTAACAATACGTATTTTGACACATTATATTCAAACTACAAAATTGACAGAGTTCAAGCTAATCGTAGTATTAACTCTAAAGGTTCAAAGCGTGGACAAATCAATGAACTTCTTATTAGGAATTACTCAAATATGGATTCAGTTACAAACTTGAATAATCTTTATCAAAATGAGCATTTCGAAAAATTTGTAAATACTTTAAATATTAAAGGTATTCTTCAATACGATTATTTCGTTAATTGGGCGAAAGTTCTTAATAATATCGAACCTATAGAAAAAGAGCTTAACCTTCTTAATACTGCAGTAGGCAAAGAAAATATTGAAAAAATTTTATTTGATATCTTTAAAAGCTATCCTAACACTATAAAAGCTATACCTTTTTTGCTAGCGATTCGTGATAAATCAGTCGATATTCTTATCGATAAAACTAACTACATACATAAGAACTTTAACTTTAGACAAACAGAATTTTCAAAAAATGATATAGATAGTCTAGTTGACTTCGTAATGCAGAGTGGGCTTGGCGAGCTGATCAAAAGCAAGCAAATTAAAAGCTTACCTGATTACTGTACAGGTGTAGAAGTTGGACTAGACTCAAATGGTCGTAAAAACCGTGGAGGCACTCAAATGGAGCAGCTTGTTGAGTCTTTCGTTGCCATATTCTGCCATGATAATAACCTTGGATATCTTGCTCAAGCTAATGCAAAGAAAATCAAGGATACTTGGAATATAGAGTTGAAGGTCGATAAATCGTCTAGAATTATCGATTTCGTTATTTATCGTGAACAGGATAAAAAGCTATTTTTTATCGAAGTTAATTTTTATAATGGCGGCGGCTCTAAGCTTAAATCCACCGCTACAGAATACATTGAAATGAGTCGTTTTTGGAAAGACCAAGATGTAGAGTTTATCTGGGTTACAGATGGTAAGGGCTGGATTGGCACTCAAAATCCTCTTAGAGACTATTTCGAGCGCCAAAATTTACTTATAAATATCGATATGATACAGAATGGCTATTTAGAAAAAGTAATATGTAATTAATATAATAAGTGTCTGTTTTTTTGCTGACTTACAATTTAACTGATTATTACTCTATGCGTAAAAATCAGTTACTCCTTTTAAATAGCCTAAAGCATAGGCTGCATGAGGGCTTCTATGTCTTACATTTCCGGCTTGGCTCTCAGGTAGACTATCTAGTTCAAGCTGAATAGACTCTTTTAACTCACTTCCGTCGTTATATCCTTTTTCATAAGCACATGCTGCACATTTATGCCTACCTTTCCCGCCTTGATCGATAGGTAAGTCTAAAAATTCTTGATTATATCTGTGATTATCTTTACAAATTCTCATAATTTTCCCTTATGAAAGTATTACTTAAATATTAAGACTAGCAATAAGTTCGTTAGGCTCAAAAAAGTATCTAGAACCGTTATTCTCTATATATAGTAGTGTATCTCTATATTTCGGTCTTTGAAACCATTCACTAAGTAGGTAATAAATTTCTACTCTTATATCTATAGGGAAAAATAATTTTTGATACTGCTCTTTTTTAAATAGAAATGTTTGTAGCTTTTCATCTGCTGAACCACTCGTATCTTGGTATTTTTTCTCAATGATGTAACAAGTGTTTCCTACTATAAAAGCATCATCTGGTAATAACTGAGAGCTTATATAGTCTCTATAATCGATTTCTCTTAGTTTTAGAAATTTACTATATAATCCATATTTAGAAAAGTGCTGCGCCACTAAACTCCCATTTCTATAAATATTGTTATTGTCAACATTAATTCCTTCGAGTGCACTAATATAGTGCAGTAGATCTGTGTCTCGCTCATAACCTAAACCATTTATATTGGTTTGTGCTCCACCGCCATGTATATTTGGTGTTCTTGCCATTATAGCCCCCATTAAAATATAAATAATTCAGACAAATTTAACCCAAAGGCATTAGCAAATATCTCTATATTTACTAATGCAGGGTTGCGCTCACCCCGCTCTATCATTCCAATGTAATTACGATGAAAGCCTGTCAGCTCAGCCAACTGCTCTTGACTAAGATTTCTTGCTTTTCGCAATTCACGAATACGTTGTCCAAACTTGATTAAAATCGGTTGTTTCATTTGCTTTATTCTCAAGAGTTAGGTATGCTTTAACCACACACAATAAGTGTTATTTTTGAATATTATTAGAATGTGCAAGATAAGGAGGTTACGATGATAAATATCGAAAAAATGACTATTAACATCGACATTCTCTCAACAACATCTAATAGAGTATTAGACACAGAAGATCCTTTAATAGTGAGAGATGAATTAGTAAGTATGCTCCGCATCATCAGCAAAGATGAAAGATTTTCCAAACAAACAGTTGTTATTCCTGATAATTGTGGGCAGTATGGTTTTGCAGAGGGAGAGTTTAATTTACCCGAGCTTCTTTACTTCTTAGCCGACATGCTGGAATAGACATGGAAAGTCATTCATTTTTTAAAAGTAGTAACTTGGATTTTAATTTATTTAAAGGTGACTGTTTAACGGTTATTCCTCAACTACATAACAATGTAGACATGGTTTTTGCTGATCCACCCTACTTCTTGTCCAATGATGGTTTGACAGTAAAAAACGGCAAAATCCAGTCCGTCAATAAAGGTCAGTGGGATAAATTAATTAGCGACGATGACGCTTATAATTTTACCTATCAATGGTTATCTACTGTCCGTGAAAAAATGGCAGATAATGCAACTATATGGGTCAGTGGCACACACCATAATATTTTCACTCTAGGTCGTATACTACCTGAATTAGGTTTCAAAATACTCAACGTCATTACGTGGGAGAAAACCAATCCACCACCCAATTTTTCTTGCCGCTTTTTTACTCATTCGACAGAGTTTATCATTTGGGCAAGAAAACACCCTAAAATACCGCATTATTTCGACTATGATTTGATGAAACGATTAAATAATGACAAGCAAATGAAAGATGTTTGGCGTTTGCCAGCTATTGCCAAATGGGAGAAATCTTGTGGTAAACATCCAACACAAAAGCCGATGGCATTACTAGCGCAAATTATTTTAGCTTCTACCCAAAAAGATGCATTAGTTCTCGATCCTTTTGCAGGTTCTTCAACAACAGGTATTGCAAGCAGCGTACTAGGAAGGCGCTTTATTGGTATCGATCAAGAAGCTGAATATCTAAAACTGAGCCAAGCTCGATATGAAGATCTTCAAAACGAAGGCAGAAAAGATTTTTTTAGACAGCATTTTTATCGCTTATTGAATAAAGAAGATAGTAACTAACTCTCTTCAAAACGCTACCACTTCACCCGACAATAACGTCAAACTACTCATTGGCATGATGCCGCGTAGCGCATTACAAAAGAACAGTTGGCTTAAATGGGGTAAATCCTCATCTGATAACGACCTAATGATGACTGGCTGTTCTGTGGTGGATAACCCATCGATAAGCACCTGCCGCATCACGCCAGCGACGCCCGATTGCGCCATCGACGGCGTGTACCACTGACCAGTGCTTAGATAATTGTTGTTTTTAGGATGTGGAGGATTGGACGATTTTGCGAATGGCGATTCTGATAATTGATAAAACACATTACTCATCGTCCCTTCAACCCAGTGCCCGCTCATATCACGCAGCAGCCCCTCACCGATATTGGGTTCGGCACTCGCTGGTAAATGATTGGCTAATAAAAAGGGATTGGATTTTAATGTTTGGGCTTTAACGCGTTGTAGCTCAGCGCTTGCCAGCACATTATCGAGGCGATTGAGACTTTTGAGTCCGGCAAGCGGTGGCGGTAGACAGGCGAGTTGTGAAGACAAGCAAGTGGCTGAAGCCACTGGTTGCAGAGGAACTAGGCACCCATTCGGTAAAGGCATCTGCTCAGCAGTGGCGATAGGCATGGCGGAAGACTTGAGCCAGATCTCGCAAGCACTACCGGATGTACTTGGCGCATAACCATAACCACGGACATCTTGCGCCGCGCGGGTGACGATAAGCTTAAGCATGCCTTGCTGCAATTGCTTGGCCTGTATCTGCAAAGTGGCCAATAGCGCTTGGCTATCGATATCGAGCTGTAGAGCATTAGCATGAGAGTCAAGGCGCTGCTGATGATAATCCGACCACAGTATCAGCCCATCGATGACGCCCATAGTAGTAAAAAAGCCATCACCGTATGCCAGTCCGCGATTGTCTAATGACATTGTTAACGCTGTTGCTGCTGCGTTATCGCTAGCCTCGCTTAGAGGTTGCAGACGTATCCAGCTGTTAGACGGTGGCATGATAGCTCTCACCATTTAGCTATTATCTGTTTGAGCAGCAGCTTTGTTAAGCACCAGCATACAACTATAAAACTCACATTTCGCCAGCTCTATTTTTTGCCCACCGATGGTTTTATCTTTGATAATTTGACCGTTCAGCATATCAGCGAGCACTTTGCCACCGTCATCACCCATCAGCTGACGCGCTAGCATATAGGATTTTTTGGCATGATTTTGACTCAGCTCTTTTTCTTTATCAGAGTCGGTTGGATTGGCATAATACCAGCCAAGTTCCAGATATTTTTCGGAATCGATAATATCTAAATAAGGCGCATCGGTATTCATAAAACGATACTTAGAAGCTGGATTACTGGCATAGTCTAGGCTGTTTTCGTCGGTACTCACCACTTTACCAAAGGTCGCTTTGATACCATCTAGCTCATCAACCGTGATCGGCTCTACTTGGTCAGCGCCCCATGCCAGCACATCATATTTTACTGGTGTGCCTTGCTGAGCAGTCGCGCCATCTAAATCAGCCGTGTCAGTCGGAGCGGTCTGCGTAGAAGTATCTGTGGCGGTCTGCTCGCTAGTGGTTGCCGCGCCAGCCTCTGGATCTTGGGCGTCTTCTTTGGTGCTATCACAGCCACTCAACGTCACGCCAACTGCCATTATCATACTGACCATCAGGGTCTGTAGGTTATTATTCAACATGGACAATGTACTCACACTTTTAGATTGATCTCAAAATAGTATTAACGAGCTGGCAGATACGCCACTGATAATGAAGAATGTTTTATTAAAAAGCTTGGTGATAACCTAGCAGTTACTAGCGCATATTGATATCGATTTTTATGCTCACTAGTTTACCCAACTGCTGAACGCTTGACTACCCTTTACGTTACGGATACCACTCCCAGACAGTACAGATTTGTTAAAGACCTCACGTTTTAAACCCCTATGTTCAATCGTGTATTTGTCGCTTAACCGCCCTATTTGTCAAACATAGCGTTATCCCTTATGATGAATGGGTTTGAACGGTTATCAATCTGACTCCTTCATGCCCTTACTGCCAGCGGACTACTTATGACCCAGCACTTTATCGTTATTGGCAATCCGATTGCCCACAGTAAATCTCCTGAAATACATACACTATTTGCGGCGCAAGCAGGCATTGATATTCGCTATCAACGCCAGTATTGTCCCGATGATGCAGCCAGCTTTGCCGCGGTCGTCGAGGCATTTTTTCATGGTGGCGGTGTGGGTGCCAATGTGACGGTTCCCTTTAAACAAGTCGCTTATGCGTGCTGTCAGGCGCGTGGTGGCTTATCAGAGCACGCCAAAGTCGCCGGTGCGGTCAATACACTCCTGCTCAATAAAGCACTATTAAACAGTGGCACGCCAATAGCAGAGGCGCTGTACGGCGATAATACCGATGGGCAAGGATTGGTCAATCATATCACCAGCTTAGGCTGGCCGCTGGATGGTGCTCGCGTTGCCATCATTGGCGCTGGTGGTGCCGCGCGCGGGGCAATATTACCTTTGATTCAATCCGGTATCGCAACACTCACAATTGCCAATCGCACAGTGAGCAAAGCCACCGACTTGGTCAACGAGCTTAGCGCTGCCAGTACGTCTATTAGTCAGCAGCAGATTACTACTTGTACGACTAGCGAGTTGAGCGGACAGTTTGACATTATTATTAATGCGACATCGATTGGTCTATCGGGCGAGACCTTGCCACTGAACGACACGCTAAACACGCAATATGCCTACGACATGATGTATGGTCGTACTCTACCGTTTTTAGAGCATTTTTCGGCACGTGGGACGCGGACCTCAGACGGTTACGGCATGCTGATCGGACAAGCTGCCTTAAGCTTTGAGCGCTGGACAGGTCATAGCATCGATGTCGTACAAGCCACTAAAGCTCTCAACGCCAAATAAATCAGACCGTCATTTATATGTTGCTTTGAGCCACAAAGGCGTGTGAAGCCGAATCAGACAACTTTGTCATACGCCTTTCATTTATTCTTTCGTTGTTTAACCAAAACGCGCGAGCAGCCAAGCTTCTATTTGTCTTAGCGGCACACGCAAACGGCTTGAGTGTATGGCCAGACCACCGCTAAGCCCCACCACGCAACCAATCGTAGTGTCAAGCATACGCACACGAATGATCTCCTCGGCGATAGGCGGCACCAGCGACATGCTGCCATATTCAGCGATAAATATCGTCAACGGCGTGATAAATACCACTGCCAAGCCGTAATGGCGATCGACCAATGACTCGATACAGAGCATCATTATCAAAATAGCGATCGCAACGCCCCATATCGATAGCCCCCACGACAGCATCCAACTCGCCACTGCCATTCCCACTAATGTACCGAGTAAGCGATGCATTTGTTTGATCCACATCGTGCGTAGCTGCATGCCTTGAATAATGATAAAACAGCTCACAGCCGCCCAGTAGGGATAAGGCATCTTTAGCAATATCGCGATGGCCAACGCCAAGCTCACAAAGCTGGCCACAATGAGACTGTCGCTAATCATGTCCGATTCATAAAGATAAACGGGCGCAGGCACAGTAGGACGCGTCGCTAATAAAAACAGACTATATAACAGCGCTAGTAACATCGACATACCACCACCTAACATCACTAGCCCTGTCGCTGATAGCACTTGCGCCAACGGCACAGGAATAAATAACGCGATCGCCCCTGCCATCATCACAAACAATCCTGCCGGTGGCGGCTGTCGATAGTAACGACCCAACATGACGATGGCAAAAGCAAGCAATGCAAATACGGGCAGTCTGAGCACAGGTATCTGCTGAGCGATCAGTCCGAATGCAAAGCTCAACACCATGGCAAATCCCCACGCCATGACCGTCACCAAACGATACGGTAGTGTGCCTGACAACGGCAAGTTGAGGATAATCATCGCCCCCAGCGAAGCCTTAATACCTGAAGACAAAGCATCAAAATAAGCACCGACGAACACGGGGAAGCTAATGGCAATGGCAGCGATAATCGGCATATGCCATGGTCTTTTGCTGCGACTAACTGTTAACAAATGCGGCAGCTCACCCAACACTAACGACTTAATATAGGCAAACCGTTCTGCCAGCCAAGTTATCCAACTTGCCTTACGCTTTGATGCGCTCATAAATCGATTTTCCTCTTGCCTCGATATTGCGCCGATTGATGGAACACTGTACTTCTTACTTTAGTTTGCATGATGTTTGAATGAAAATGACTCGTAATGCTATTATTTAAACGTGAATATTTTACCGATACATAACTTAATTTAATATATAATAGTACGAATTATGAATATTAGTTATAAGTTATATATTTGTCGTTATAGAAGTCTTATACTTGGTTAACTATCATAATAGTTAACTTTTATTAAGTAACACTTAGCGACAGTCATCACAGACGATATTTTAATAAGTTTAACTCACCATCTACAATATCATTCATTTGTATCAAAATAAGCAAACATCCGCTCGAATAAACTCTGGTTTTCAATCCTAAGTCTACGACAGCGAATTAACCAAAGAGACCGACTATGTTAACTTACAAAGCACCTTTACGTGATATCAAGTTTTTAATAAATGATGTGTTCGACTATCAAACGCATTATAAAAGCTTAGACAATGGCGAAAACGCTGACCCTGAAACCGTTGATATGATTCTTCAAGGTATGGCAGATTTTGCCGAAAACGTCTTGGCACCTTTATATCAGCCAGCTGATGCAGAAGGCTGTCATTTTGAAAATGGCGTAGTCACAACCCCTAAAGGTTTCAAAGACGCTTATGACCAGTTTGTAGAAGGCGGTTGGCAAGGTATTTCTTATCCTGAACAATACGGTGGTATGAACTTACCGACTTCATTGAACCTAATCAAAGCTGAAATGATCGGTACGGCGAACTGGCCATGGGCAATGTATCCTGGTTTATCTACAGGCTGTATCAACACCATCTTACAGTATGGTACAGATGAGCAAAAAGAGACTTATCTACATAAATTGGTCGAAGGCTCTTGGGCAGGCACCATGTGTCTGACTGAACCACAATGTGGTACTGACTTGGGTCAAGTAAAGTCAAAAGCCATTCCACAAGATGACGGTAGCTACAAGCTGGGCGGCACCAAAATCTTTATCTCAAGTGGTGAGCATGACTTAACAGATAACATCATTCACATTGTGCTAGCACGTCTACCGGACGCACCAGAAGGCACACGTGGTATTTCATTGTTTATCGTACCGAAATTTTTGCCGAATGCTGAAGGCGAAAGTGGCGAGCGCAATGGCGTTTCTTGTGGTTCTATCGAACACAAAATGGGCATCAACTCATCAGCAACTTGTGTCCTAAACTTTGATAATGCGGTCGGTTACCTCATTGGTGAGCCAAACAAAGGCTTAAAAGCCATGTTTACCTTTATGAACACCGCTCGTATCGGTACTGGCATCCAAGGTTTGGCACATACTGAGCTGTCTTTCCAAAACGCCCTACCATATGCCAAAGATCGTCGCTCAATGCGTACGTTGTCAGGTACGAAAGATCCTGAAAAAGTAGCTGATGCGATCATTCATCATGCTGACGTACGCCGTATGCTATTGACCCAAAAAGCCTTTGCTGAAGGCGGTCGCTCGATGATTTATCATTCAGCCCGCTATGCTGATAAAATGGCACAAGGCATCATCAATGGCGATGATGAAGAGTTTGAAAAATGGGATGATAAACTTGGCTTCTATACGCCTATCCTCAAAGGCTTCTTAACTGAGCTCGGTATTGAAGCGGCCAAACACGGTCAGCAAGTTTATGGCGGTCACGGTTATATCAAAGAGTGGGGCATGGAGCTAATCGCTCGTGATGCGCGTATCGCTACTATGTACGAAGGTACAACTGGTATTCAGGCACTTGATTTGCTCGGTCGTAAGGTTATCTTGCAGTCTAAAGGTAAAATCATCCGCGATTACACCTCAAGCATCATGAAATGGTGTGGCGAGTATGCACTTGATAAAGACATGCGTAAATTCGTTTGGGCATTGACCAAGCTTTGTGCTGAGTGGAATACCTTAACGGTTCGCTTGATGCTAATGGCGCGTAAAGACCGTGAAATCATCTCAGCAGCATCAGACGATTTCTTGATGTACTCAGGCTATGTCATGATGGGTTATCACTGGGCACGTATGGCGGCTGTCGCTTATGACAAGCTTGAAAATGGCGGTACAGAATCACCAGAGTTCTACAAAGCCAAAATCCAAACTGCTGAGTTCTACTTCGATAAACTGTTGCCACGTACCTCAGGTCACGCCGAAGGTATGGTTGCACCAAGCAGCAGCATGACTACCATGAAAATCGAAAACTTTGCTTTCTTAGATTAAGATTTAAGATTAAAAGCAAATTCATCAATCATTGATAAAAAAAGCGCCTATTATTTAGGCGCTTTTTTATGCTTAACTAAAAGTCAGAGAATACTAGATCTGGAAATAATAGATAGATGACAAACTCAGTTAGGAGGCGATGATGTTGTCCATGAATAACAAGAGCACTTTGTTAACCGCACGAGTGATAAAAACGCTGTTGCTGAGTGCCACATTAATAGGTGTTAGCGCGAATAGTGCGTTGGCCAAAAGTAGCGACACTCCTATTCAGTTTGCTAAAGGTGCTATTAGTAGCACAGTAACTGGTCAGATAAAGACTAATGAAGACGAGCACTGGTATCGTTTTCACGCCAGCAGTTGGCAATATGCCATCATTAATATTGCGCCACTCGTTGGTGCGCCTGAGACTGCCAATGTCGGTGTGCTGCATATGCCCAATGGCACACAAGATGGCACCAAAGGCGGTATCATTTATCAAGGCTGCTTGCCTGCCACGGGGACTTATCGATTGCGCATTGCTCGTAATCTGATGGCCACCCAAGGTCAAACGGCAGGTTATAGCGTTGAAGTGATTGTCTTACCTAAGTATGCCAGCGAGTCACTGTGCGAGTATTTGTAGATTTATTAAAATACGAGTAACGGTAAGGCGCACGGCAAACATTGATTACTAATATCAGTCACCAAGCATTTTTTTATGATAGACCACACTAATCTCTTCAACTTCCACGCATATCTGCAATGCTGAACGTCCCGATTGCGCGGCGCTCAACTGATCTTCTATCGTTGCGACCAATAGCTCTGCCAACTGATTGCGAACGGCAAGATCGCGTCCTGTCATCATTTTTAGATGCGCGTAAATAAATCCATTGGCCTGCTCATCATCTTCCACACCCACCAGAAATGTTTGGATGGGTAGGATGCGTGCTTTGATATCAGTTTGTTGTTTGAACTGACCACTGTCCCATAGCACTTTATTGAGCGACTTGAGCAATGATTCTTCATGAGCAATACTGACGTTAGGCGTCACTTGAATGGTTAAATGCGGCATGAGTCTATCCTTAAAGAAGTGTGAATAATGAGTGAAAATTTAGTGTCCATATCAAGCCTGACTTTAACCGTTAGTCATCGGTAATATCAGCAAAACAGGCCTCAAGAGTGGCAGCCAATTGTGTCGGTGGTAATTCGATTTCTAACCCGCGGCGACCCCCGCTCACATAAATGGTTGGCTGCTGTTCAGCCGACATATCAATGACGGTCGTCAAGCGCTTCTTTTGTCCAAGGGGACTAACCCCGCCCAGTACATAACCTGTACTACGTTCGACTTGCTTAGGGTCTGCCATTTGTACTTTTTTGCAGGTCATCAATTTATGAGCCGATAAGGCTTTGGCCATTTTTTTAAAGCTCAGCATTTTGTCCACTGGCAAAATAGCCACTGCCAGTGAGCCATTGTCAGTGGATACCACCAAAGTCTTAAACACTTGAGCTACTGGAATGCCCAGTTTTTCGGCAGCCTCCAATCCATAAGAAGCGGCATTACTGTCGTGAGTATATTCGTGCAGCTGATAATCAAGGCCGCGCTGTTTAGCAAGTTTGATAGCAGGAGTCATAGGTATTTAACTTATGGTTATGTAATTGAAATAAGTGAGAGTAAAGATTAGGGCGTGTCCTCAATTCAACCGATAGCGATCTAAAGTTTGATATTTAGTAGTAGTTTACGCCACTATATCATTGCGCTAAAGCCTTTATGCCTCAAATAATTAAGCATCTCACCCGGTATTTAACTCACGAAATGGTCACCAAATCGTATTAATATTAGCAGTATATACAGACACAATATATCGCTTTGATGGCTTTTATGGCATCATGAGGGCAATACAATTTACTAATTTTGATATCCATTATGATACCCAGTTTCTTAAAGAATAAGTTCCTAAAAAAACGGATTTTTAAAGCGCCAGTCGCGACCGATAGCCAGTCAGCGACAGGCAGCGATGCAGCAACCGATGACGCTGCAATTGCGACCAAGCCTTACTCGAATGCCCCCATCAATCAGCTATATCGCAAGGTATCGGGTCAACTGCTCGATATCGCTGTTAAGCCGAAGCTATTGGGTGAATTGCCGGAGTTTGATACTGACGATCAGACGCTAAGGTTTTATGTGCTGCAAGATTATTCGCGCTCCAACAGTATTTTGATCGATTTGCAGACGCAAGAGCACAATCTGCCACCAGCATTGGTTGGGGTAAATGATGTCGCCCATAATATTAAAGAAAATGCGGCCATCATATTTTTGCACCATCCCCATGCCAAAGACAGTCAGCTATCGCCGCGCCTTTCTCGTTTGGTGTCTGCTGTTTTACAGTATCCAGAGCTAAAAGTGCGTTTGGTGCCAGTATCTATATTGTGGGGACGCGCACCTGAGAAAGAAGATTCCCTCTTTAAGCTTTTAACGGCTGATAACTGGGAAGATCCCAGCATTACCAAGCAGTTATTTAATATTGGGGTGATGGGACGCGATACCTTTGTCCAGTTCCATCCACCGCAAGACTTGCGTACCCTTATTAATGACAATCTTAAAGGACACGTAGAAGGTCCAGCTGTCTTTGATTCTGTTGCCACTGATTCAGTCAATTCTACTGCTGATGGCACCAATGAGGCGGATACCGTACCAAGTTATGCGTTGGTCGCGGCTGCCGATGGCAATCGTGAGATGGTGCGCATGCTGCAACAACAGCTCAAAATCTACCTAGACAAGCAGCGCGCCAGTATGCTCGGTCCTGATTTATCAGATCGACGCAACTTGGTCGATAAGCTGGTTTATTCACCAGCGATTAAGCATGCGATAGAAGCTGAGGCCGAAGCATCGGGGATCAATGTTCGTGACGCCCGCAGCCTCGCGAAGGGCTATGCCAATGAAATGGTAAATGATTACTCCTACCCGATTATTCGTGTCTTTGATCGATTTTTGACGTGGTTATGGACACAGCTTTACGACGGTGTAGAAGTCCATCATTTTGAGCGAGTGCGCGAGCTGGCAACAGATCACGAAATCATCTACGTGCCTTGTCATCGTAGTCATGTCGACTATCTGCTACTGTCTTACGTTATCTACAAGCGTGGTCTGAGCATCCCTTACGTTGCAGCAGGTGATAATTTAGATGTGCCTGTCTTAGGCCCACTATTACGTGGAGCGGTGGCGTTTTATATTCGTCGTAGCTTCCGTGGTAATGCGCTTTATACCGCTGTGTTGCGCGAATATATGCATACGCTTATTACTCGTAATACGCCAATCGAGTACTTCATCGAGGGCGGTCGCTCACGCTCAGGTCGTCTGCTACCACCAAAGATGGGCATGCTGGCGATGACTGTACACAGCCAGTTACGCCAAACCAATAAGCCAGTGGTATTCATTCCAACTTACATCGGCTATGAGCGGATTATGGAAGGCGGTACTTATGTGGGCGAACTAAAAGGCAAGCCAAAAGAGTCTGAATCTTTAATCGGCTTACTCAAAGTTGGTCGTAAAATTGAGCGCATCTTTGGCAATGTCCATCTAAGTTTTGGCAAACCGCTTCACCTTAGCGACTTTATGACAAAGTTCGATGTGGCAGCCAATAGCTTACCGACTGATCGCACTGATACCCCACTCGATGCCAAAACCAGCGCCATGGTCGACAACATCGGTGTAAAAATCATGCAGCATATCAATAAAGCTGCGGTGGTCAATCCCGTATCATTACTGTCATTAGTGCTCCTGTCTGCTCCCAAAGCAGCACTAGATGAAGATATTTGCCGTGAGCAAATCGCGCTCTATCAAGGTCTTGCTCAGCAGCTGGCTTATTCAGAGGATACGGTCATCACTGATATGAGCCCGCAACAGATTATCGATTATGGGGTCAAGCTCAAACTGATCGAACGTATTCCGCATATTTTAGGCGACATCATTCAGGTCGCAGACAAGCAAGCAGCACTGCTTAGCTACTTCCGCAATAACATTTTACATGTCTTTATTCTGCTATCATTCCTAGCCGCTTTAGTTGCGCGCAATGGACGTATCGAACGCAGTCGTTTGGATAATATTGCCGAGCAATTATATCCATTTTTACAAAGTGAGCTGTTTTTATATTATCCAGCGCATGGCTTAGCCGAAACGCTCAACAAAAAAGTAGATAATCTGCTCAGTCATGGACTGATCGTCGAGTTGGGTGATGGCGTACTTAGCGTCCCCGAGTCCAATAGCAAATGCTATCAGCAGCTACAAGTACTTGCGACGCCAGTCGAGCAAAGCCTTGAACGTTACTTTATGACGCTTGCCCTCCTTGCTCAACAAGGTTCTGGCAACTTGACTGAAAACGAAGTCGTTGATCTGTGCCACTTGCTCGGTCAGCGCTTGTCTGTGCTGTATGCGGATGACATTCCTGACTTCTTTGACCGCGCATTATTTACCAGCTTTATTAGCGCTTTGACCCGCCTTGACTATCTACAAAAGGACGATGAAACAGGCATACTGACCTTTGATCACCGTATTCATGACATTGCGCATCATGCCAAATACGTGCTAACGCCTGATATGATGCAAATCTTGCAGCAAGTCGCCAGCTTAGACGAAGAGGAAATTACCCATGCGATTACTGAGATTAGTAATAAGAAGCAGCGTAAATTTGGGCGCAAGCGCTAATCTCTAGCTGGAATTAATTTATAACCAGTTATCTTAAGTAAATGAAGCACAAAAAAAGACCTCTAACGATTAGAGGTCTTTTTTATTGGATTGCAATATACTAAACAGCCGTATTAGTTCGTAATCTTCTTATACTTCATACGCTTAGGAGTGGCAGCATCACCCATGGTCTTTTTACGATAGGTCTCAAACTCAGAGTAGTTACCATCGAACCAAACAGGGCCTTCTTCTTCAAACGCCAAGATATGGGTGGCGATACGGTCAAGGAACCAGCGATCATGCGACACGACCATGACGGTACCTGGGAATACTTGAATCGCATCCTCTAGCGCACGCAAGGTTTCGATATCCAAATCGTTTGATGGTTCATCGAGGAGTAATACGTTCGCACCCTGCTTTAGCGTCTTCGCCAGTTGCAAGCGGTTACGCTCACCACCAGATAACTGCCCGACATGCTTCTGCTGGTCTGAACCTTTAAAGTTAAAGCGACCGATATAAGCACGACTTGGCGTGGTATATTCACCAACAGTGATGATGTCGAGGCCGTCAGACACTTCTTCCCAAACGGTTTTGCTATCGTCTAAGTTGTCGCGTACCTGACCCACATAAGCGACTTTGACACTTTCACCCAAATCAACGGTTCCAGTATCTGGCGTATCACGTTCAGTAATCATGTTAAATAGCGTGGTTTTACCCGCACCATTTGGACCAATAATACCGACGATAGCACCTGCTGGGACGTTAAAACTTAGGTTTTCATAGAGCAAACGATCGCCAAATGATTTAGAGATGTCATTAATCTCAATAACCTTGTTACCCAAACGTGGACCAGGTGGAATGTAAATCTCAGCCGTCTCGTTGCGCTGTTGGAACTCTGTTGAGTTCAACTCTTCAAAGCGTTGTACACGAGATTTAGACTTGGCTTGTTGGCCTTTTTGGTTTTTACGAATCCACTCAAGCTCTTTTTTCAGCGCTTTAGCAAAGGACTCTTCTTGCTTATTCTGCTGCTCTAGACGCGTATTCTTTTGCTCTAGCCACTCAGTATAGTTGCCTTCATACGGATAGCCATGGCCACGGTCAAGCTCCAAAATCCACTGCGCGACATTATCCAAGAAATAGCGATCATGGGTAATGGCAACGATAGTACCGCTGTAGTTCTGCAAGAACTGCTCAAGCCATGCGACAGATTCGGCGTCCAAATGGTTGGTCGGTTCGTCAAGTAACAGCATATCAGGGCGTGATAATAGCAAACGACACAGCGCCACACGGCGTTTTTCACCACCTGACAGTCTACTAACATCTGCATCCCATGGCGGCAGACGTAAGGCATCAGCGGCTTTTTCTAACTGAGTGCTTAAGTTATGGGCATCCCATGTTTGGATGATATCTTCCATTTTGCCTTGCTCTTCAGCAAGTTTATCGAAATCTGCATCAGGCTCAGCGTATTCAGCATAGATAGCATCTAAACGAGCGAGCGCATCCAACGCTTCGCGCATGCCGTCTTCGACGTTACCACGTACGTCTTTGCTGTCGTCAAGCTGTGGTTCCTGCGGCAAATAGCCGATTTTGGTGCCCGTTTGCGCGCGTGCTTCGCCACTAAATTCTGTATCCACGCCTGCCATGATGCGTAGCAAGGTTGATTTACCTGAGCCGTTGATACCGAGTACACCGATTTTGGCACCCGGAAAAAACGATAGGTTGATATTTTTTAGGATTTCACGCTTAGGTGGAACAAGTTTTGACACGTTGTTCATCGTGTAAATATATTGAGCCATTAACACTCCGATAGACTGCATAGAAGAGGCAAGCAAATCATACTTGGCAATGATGCCAAGTGTGCCGCACCTCAAAATCAGGGTTACAAATTATAAGCCATTATCGCATTGTGGCGCATACCCTGCAAGCTAGTAGATGGCTTTAGCACTCTTTGGCATTGATTTCGTATTTTTGCACCTATAAGCGCAAGTTTTTACGCCTATCAGCATAAGATTATTTGCTTAAATGCAGCCTATAATAATCAGTATAAGCCCTAATTTGAACAATAATCATATCACCCTGATACGCTTCTGTTTTATAAACCTCACAAAAAGTTGCAGCAAATTTTTCGCAAAATTAATGAATAGCCGTTAAGATATTAGATATTCTTAATAAAATATTTTGATAATTGTAGAGTTTTTTTGTCTGTTCTAATATGTATAAACGCTGATAAAAATAACGGCAAAAGCACTTAGGTGAGCAGTCAAACGCACGACTTTACAATGATTGAAAAGCATATGATAAAAGGTATTCTATGACGACCGGCTACCGCCCTGAGATTATCCAACGCGCGTTCGTTGATTTTATTGGGTCGCGCCTACATCCGTTTTGGTCATTGACCACACCCAAACTTCGCTTTGTGGCACGGCAGGTGCTCAACGAAGAATTGATTGCGTTGCAATTTGAAGTCAATCAGGCATTCAAACGACAGGCATTTTCGGTAAATGATAGCTGGCAAGGTGGTCAATATATTCATTTGACCGTACCTATCGATGGTATCAATCATCAGCGCAGTTACTCGCTGGTTGGGCTGTTTCCGCAGCCAAAAAATTTACATGATGCTATTTTCACTAAAAACCTTGTAGACAATAGTGTTGCTAATAACGCTGACCATAATACTGAGGATCGCGCTAGCAACACTCTACATGCTACCGTCACTATTGCTATCAAATCGCAAGGGCTGGTTTCGGACTATCTGACTAAACAGGCGCCACTTGGTACGGTCTTTAATAGTAGCGTTCCGAGCGGTGACTTTACCTTAGCGGATACATCAGAAAAATTAGCTAAGCAAAAAAGTGGACTGCCACACTCTGAGCAGTCGCCCCTCTTATTCGTCGCTGGTGGTAGCGGTATTACCCCAATGTTAGGGTTGATTACTCAAGCATTGACACAACGACGTCACGTTACTTTGTTATATTATTATCGTTCGACATTGGCAAGAGCGCCTTTTCAAGCGTACTGGCAACGACTAGCCACTACCTCTCCCAACTTTGCTTATTATATGGTTAATACCACTGATTCAAATAACCACAGTAGCCAGCTAGCAGGCACGCGACATTTAGACGCTGATACTTTATCACTGCTACCATTATCATTAGCAGAGTCGACGATATTCGCTTGCGGCTCATCCTCATTGTTAGCAGGGCTTTACCGCGCCCTTGACACACTAAGCCCGCCAACAGATGAGGAGAGCTTAACTAACAAGCACTCACTACGAGACAACGTGATTATCGAACATTTTGGCACGGCATTGACCGATGCTGATATGAACGTTGGCACAGGTGAGTCAAGCGAAACGGCAGATATAGCAGCGCAAACGGTATATTTACGCGGGCGACAGCAGCAGTTTAGTAGTCGCACCACGTTGCTTTTAGGGGCTGAGCAAGCAGGCATACGGCTGAGCTATGGCTGTAGACAAGGAATATGCCAGCTGTGTCGCTGCCAAAAAATAAGCGGTGTCGTCAAAAATATCCAAACGGGCAAAGTGAGCAGCAATGGTTATGAATCCATTCAGACCTGTATCAATATACCAATGACAGAAGTTATTTTAGATGTATAAAGCATGTTGCTTCTATTGAGCGGCCATTTTTAATAGAGACTCATAGATATTTTTTATAGATAGACTTACAGTGTTGGTACCGCCTTATTAACGGTTTTAAAGCGTTTAAAATACCTTGTGAACTCAAAATAAAGCCCCGCTCACTCATTAATTATTCTTATCATTATTACTGTTTGATTAAGACCTGCCCTAGGGCGTGTCATCATTTAGATTGTGAGGCTTAAAATGAGAAAAATTGCAGCCAAACAAGGAAGAAATTGCCGTAAATATGACAAGATTGCTGACGATGTTTGGCAAAATTTAGCCATTTTAAGACCACTAAATGTATCCATGTGCTAATTGATGACATGCCCTAGGTAAACTAACTAAAATACAGCAACTTGTACCAGATTTCGATAGATTAACGCTTTAGCATATTATATGCTAAAACTCACTAGAATCATTGGACCGACGCTGTCGTCTGACACCCTAAGCAGTCTCGGTTAAGGACTATCTATGCGCTTATTACCCTCTATGTTCACCGCACAGTCTGCCGTGCCTACATTTTCTGGATTAACGACTGTACCGCCAAAGCAAGGTTTATATCCAACCTTGAGCGGCTCGCAATTGTCAAAAGCGCTTACAGAAGCATTGGCTGCTGAGCTAAACACGCTATATCAGAGCGTGATGGACTCACTGGGTGCTGAGGATGCTCGCTACATTCAGCGCGTTTATACCACCGTCGTCTATAGTGAAGTGCTGGCGCGTGGTCTGCTGGCTGTCGCAGGTCGACTGTCATCACGACGACGTATAGTGGCGACTTGGTTATTGGGTACTTCCCTATTAAGTTTTAGCAAAATCTTAAACAATATGGAGCTTGGTCATAATGTCATGCACGGGCAATATGACTGGATGCAGCATCCGCATCTGAATAGTAAGCAGTTTGATTGGGACATCGTTTGTCCTGCCCCACTATGGCAGCATTCGCACAATTATCTGCACCACACCTATACCAATATCGTTGGTCGCGATCACGACGTTGGTTATCATTTGATTCGAGTGACTGACGAGCAGCCTTGGGTGCCAGAAGATCGCTACAACCTGCTTAGTACCGCAGGACTGGCACTTGGATTTGAGTGGGCAGTTGCTTTTCATGATATTCAAATCAGCACCGATGAGTATGCGGACTCATCTGATCTGCATAACATCATGCAGCAAAAATCTCGCGCTTTATTTGCCAAAATCGGTCGGCAAGTGGGCAAAGACTATATGGCCCTGCCAGCCTTAGCAGCAGTAACGTTGGGGCGCCGTAGCGGCATAAGTACATTGAGCGGCAATCTCACTGCCAATATCGCTCGCAATATCTGGACTTGGGCAGTGATATTCTGTGGTCACTTTACCGAACAGGCGCATATCTACACCCATCTCGATGCTAACGAAAGCAAAGGTGACTGGTATGTCCGTCAAATCCTTGGCTCTAGTAATATTCAAGGTAGCAAATGGTTTCACCTTTTAACGGGTAATTTGTCACATCAGATCGAGCACCATATCTTCCCTGATATGCCCGCTCGCCATTACGCGCGTATCGCGCCACAAGTACAGGCAATCTGCCAAAAGTATGGCTTGTCTTATAACACTGGTCGGTTTGGTCGCCAATTCAAACAAGTAATAGGTCGTATCAAGCATTTTAGCAAACCAAGTGCAGAAGAATGGCAGGCACATTTGCAAGCGCAATCTAATCTACCAGCGCATGCAAATAATGTTGTCGAACCAAAAGATGAACCGCTCATGCGCGGCTTAAGCAAATATCTACCGCCTGTGGTGCAAAACGCCTTATTTTATGCCAAGTAGAGGTTATAAGAATGAACGGTAACATTTCGCCTATCTGTATTTACCATAAGCATTCGTAAGTATCTATTATATCTATGAGCAATGACTCATAATAAAGACTAGCAATGAATCATATAAAGAAATAACTAATTATAAAAACAAGTCATTTCATACAAACATTAATGATGCGAAAACTTATAAAAAATGGAGTGCTATATGAACGATAATATTGACAAAAAACACTTAGATATTGTCCATGATGAACAAGCCAAACGTTTTGAGACCTCAATCAATGGTCACACTGGCTATATCAGCTATCAAGAACGCGACGGAAAACTCGTCTATGACCATACTATCGTACCGCAAGAATTGGGTGGGCGCGGTGTCGGTTCAGGTCTAGTCAAACATGCGCTAGACTATGCGCGCGAACAGGATAAAAAAGTCGTGCCACAGTGCTCGTTTGTCGCCTCTTACATCAGCAAACACCCTGAGTATCAAGATTTGGTATAGTCGAATACCATCCTTTAGCTCTATTAAAATCCAACAATTGATGCCACACTACCCTCCTATTTGTTTGCTATCTACAATCATATATTTATCGTTAAATATGTGATTGTAGATAGCAAACGTAGGTGGGTTTTTTGCCCTATTTTAATCATAAAACCCATGTAGCATTTACTAAAATGGAGAAGTCTACCAATAACCAAAAGCTAGCGAATACTCGACCAGTAAATCCAACATAATAATAAAGGAGACCGCTATGAGTAGTTTATCTGACAAACAAATTGATCTACAGCTAGAAGACTTGGCTGGCTGGCAGCGCGATGGCAACGGTATTACCAAGAGCTATAAATTTAACGACTTTATCGAAGCCATAAGCTTTATGAACCAAGTTGCATTTCATGCCGAAGCACTCGAACATCATCCTGAATGGCACAATACTTATAACGTCGTAGATGTGCGTCTAACGACCCATGATACGGGTGGTATTACCAGTCTTGATATTCGTTTGGCCAAACGCATGGAACATATTATTCAGCCCAAACATTTATAATTATTTAACCCGCCTCTTTTATATATAGAGACGTATTTAATACCTCAAGCAATACCTTTAGTAAAAAATCCCCATAAAAAAAGTCCTCAATCGAGGACTTTTTCTTATTACTGAGTAACGTTTATTTTATTCAACTTATCATTACATTTTACGACTAACAAACGCGACGATGAACAAGATCACAGCCAATGCTAGCAAAATGTATGCGAAGTTTGCAGACAGTCCAGCGACACCGCCAAACCCTAGGAAACTTGCGATAAGTGCGATTACGGCAAAAATAATAGCCCAGCGAAACATAGATTTCTCCTCAATAATTATCAAAAATTAGATGCTAAGACACATATAACAGACCTTATAAACGACCGTTACTAATATTTGCCTTACCTCATCCAATATCCATTTTAAGTTGTTGTTTTTTTTAATACTGTCTATAACTGCTTACAAACATAGATTAGCAATATTTCGCACCGATAAACGTTCATTTTGGTAATAATATCGGTAGGTTATGTAACCTTTGTAGCAAATCTTAATATGCTGATATTTTTTCTTGGCTTTTCGAGATTTATATGTAGAGATAGCAAAACACCCCTTAATCCCTAGCATTTCCCTCTTATAGTCTGCTATAAACCATCACAGTTCACACTAACGGGTTTCTACTTACGGCCAACATGTCTTAGAATAGAGTCAATGGCATATAAAAAATGATTTTTTATTTCTACCATTCAGTATGAGATTACATATAAAAAACACTTATTAAGGATAATAAATATGGCTACAAATACGGATACTTCAAAGACTATCAATGCAGCAGATGATAATAAGCCGACCGGTAGCGAACAGCGTCCTTACACCATCGTCTTATATGGTGCGACAAGTTTCGTTGGGCAAATTACCGCCCATTATTTAACAAGCTTTTTGTCTGATGCCAAAAATAAAAATGGCGATAGCGTCACGTGGGCGATAGCGGGTCGTGACGAGGACAAGCTTAACGAATTACAGTCCAAGCTTGAGAACAAAGTAGACATCATTATAGCCAACAGTAAGGACGCTGCCAGTCTTGATAAGATGACCAAACAAACACAAGTCATCATCTCAACCGTCGGCCCTTACCTAAAATATGGTGAGCCGTTGATCAAGTCTTGCGCCGAAAATGGTACAGACTATGTCGATCTCACCGGTGAAGCTATTTTTATCAAAGACATGATGGACAAATACCAAGAGACCGCCAAAGAGAGTGGTGCTCGTATCGTCAACTCCTGTGGTTTTGATTCTATCCCGTCAGATTTGGGTGTTTATTTTACCCAGCAGCAAGCAGAATCTCAGTTCGATAGCACTTGTGATGTGATTCACATGCGCGTAAAAGCGGCAAAAGGGGGTTTATCTGGTGGTACGATTGCCTCGATGGCGACCATCTTTGAAGAAGTGGGACAAGATAAATCACGTCGTAAGCAAGTGGCAAACCCTTATCTGCTTAATGATGATAAAGACATGCCTAGCGTGCGCCAAGCCAATATCAGCAAGCCAGAATATGACAGTGAGCACAAACGCTGGTTGGCTCCTTTTGTGATGGCAAGCATCAATACCCGTATCGTGCATCGCAGTAACCAACTACTCGGCTATGAATATGGACGTGATTTTAAATATGACGAAGCCATGTGGATGACAGATGGCATAAAAGGTAAGCTGTCGAGCTATGCACTGAGCGCTGGGCTGTTAGGATTTGCCACCGCGATGATGATTAAGCCAAGCCGCGAGCTACTGTCCAAGCACGTCTTACCGAAAGCTGGCTCTGGCCCGTCGAAGTCTGATCAAGATAATGGTTACTACGATATTCGTCTCTTTGGCCAAACTGCCAATAAAGACACCATCAATACCAAAGTAACGGGCGACAAAGATCCTGGCTATGGCAGTACATCACGCATGCTGGCACAAGCGGCCTTGTGTTTAGCGCAAGATATTAGCAAAGACGATGTCTGTGGTGGGTTTTGGACGCCAGCATCTGCAATGGGCAACAAACTGCTAACGCGCCTAGAAACGCATGCAGGTCTTAGCTTCGAAATAGTCGAGGGTTAGACTTTTATAGATTATAGAGTGATAAAGTCTTAAGTTTTACTAACCGTATCTTGGTAACAGGGTACGGTTTTTTAATAGGTAAAATTTCCCATGATTTTTTAGCAGATGTTAATAAATAATAATAACGTACATTTTTGGTGAACAATGTTGCCAGTTTTACCTTTTTTTATACATTATGCTACACATTCTTAGCCTGATGTCACAGCCATCTATTAGCAACTGACGTAGCATTAAAAACGTTAAAGTAAAGAAACATTAAGGCAGAAACGTTGAATTAGAAACTATGACGTTATTTATTAAGTAAGTGATTTTATTAAGTAAGGAATTACTTCACTAATGACTTTCACTAATGACTCAGTATAAAAATAAGCCCTATAAGCAAGCCACCATTTTGACTACAACACATTTATTTATAATTAAAAGGAAGTAACTATGAAATTAAATATATTAACCGCCGCTGTCATCACCTCAGGTCTGGCAATGATTGGCAGTAATGCAAATGCTGGGATGACGACCGATACTCACGGCAACGTAGGTTACGACAGTTACGACGAGTGCGTCACTGCTGTCAAAGATGGCTCAGCCAAATTTTATACCCCTTATACGTATCAAAATCCCAAACGCCAAGCTGGTGAAACCTCTGTCAAAAAGATGCGCTTATCTGATGTTATGATTCCACAGAATGTCGTTGACAGTAATAACTTGAATACTAGCGACTATGCAGCAGGCGCTTGTGATTTAGGCGTTGGACAATCGAATGGTCGCTACGGGGTATCGGGTGCATTGGTCGGAAAATACGTTCCCATCGCTGCTGATATGCCAGTCAACGTTTATATGGACAAAAACGGCAATCCTGTCCGTCTAAGTATGCAACAGTGTGACAATCATTTTAGCACCAAATTCCCGACACCGATTATGGCTGAAGTCACTGAAGCTGACGCGCCAGAAGCACAAATTGCGATTACTGAAGAGCGCAGTGTAGAGCCAGTCATTATCGAAACCACTCGTGTTATTCGACCTGCTAAGTATCGGGTAAAAGAAGTGATCGTCGCTCCCGTGGATCAGATCAAACGTGTCAACACGGCTAACGGTACTGCCATTGCTGTAGAAGACGCTGGACGTACCGTCGTCGTTGGCGAAGCAGCAGATGCCGAGGTAATCGACAGTACAGAAATTAGCCAGACTTTCCCAGTTATCCGTGTCCCTGATAATGACTTACAGCAGCGCGTTATCGACCCTACGACTGGTAGATATGTCATCGTCGAATAGTTTTTTCTACAGGACAAAGGCTTGACTCTCAGTAGGTCATGCGCTTATTTAGTAACCGACATACCTAAAGATAAGGTGGCGGCACTCCTATTCTTACCTGACAATAAGAATACAATAGTTGCACAAAGTCACCTGCGAGCGCTTGTCTGTTAGATTTTTAATCTATGTACTACTGAAATAATAATGGCTTAGTTGGTATTCTCTTGCTTAGAGTTTTATTAGATGATTTTATAAAGCTTTTCGTTCGAATTGGTCATGATAATCGCTATACGGTTGTCATGATTTTATTTTATCTACACGTTAAATGTTAGATATACTAAATATATATATTCAAAATACTAAATTAATTTATGATAAATGAAAGCATGTAAATAAGCGTCAAGTTTGAAATACTTTAAGCTGACACTATAAGAATGCAAACTGAGGAATCAACTGATGAAAAACCGTACCCTACCTTTATCGTTACTTATTGGTGCCGCACTTACTATCCCAAGCTTGGCCATGGCAGCACCTGCTGAGACTGCACAAGCAGATATGCAAAATGCTACTACCGCTACCACACTCGAGACTGAAGCTGTAAATGCTGACAATCAATCAGTACCAAATCAATCTAATTCGATTCAGATCAGCGAAACTCAGCGCATCTCAAGAGCAAGCGTGAATAGCAACGCTAATCAACAGCAAATGGCTCCTAAGCTTCAAGCACAACAACAAGATCAAGATATGCAAGTACAGCAACAAGCTATGCAGCAAGCACAGCAACAAGCTATGCAAGCACAACAACAGGCTATGCAAGCCAAACAACAAGCCATGCAGCAAGCCGAACAACAAGCCATGCAAGATCCAGAAGAAGCAATGCAACAAGAAGACATGCTAGATGAAGAGGATTTATTAGAGTCAGAACAAGACGACCAATAAGCTGAGTTATTAGCCACGCTAAAGCACTTCTAGTAATATATGTTTCAAATATATTCCCAATAAAAAAGGCAGCCTAATGGCTGCCTTTTTTATTGATTATTGCTGTTAATTATTTAGAAATGACTTAAGAAATCCATAAAGCCACTTATTTTTTAGTTTTAGTCACGCCAGCTTCTTGCAGCAATGCACCCAACGTACCCATTTTGCTCGGCATTTCTGTTTTATCAGCTCTTGGCGCTTTGCTACGATTGTTGCTCGCGTTGTCTTTATCCTGACGCTTACCACGTGGCTTAGACGGACGTTTATCAGCAGCTGGGCGACTGCTAGTTGGACGGTCACTACGCGAGCGATTACCCTTTTCATCAGAACCAGCATCTCTCGCAGTAGGTTTTGCTGCTGGGCGTGCAGGTTTCTCAGATTCAGGCTTCATGCTAAACCCGATACGACCACGTTTTTCATCAATAGAGATAACACGAACTGACACGATATCACCCGGCTTGACGCGGTTCATTGGATCGGCAACGAAATCATTGGCCATCTGTGAGATATGCACTAAGCCATCTTGATGGACACCAACGTCAATAAAGCAACCAAAAGCCGTCACATTGGTAACCACGCCTTCTAACGTCATCCCTTCGCTCAGATCTTTAATGCTATTGACATCATCACGGAAATTAGCCGTTTTGAACTCAGGACGTGGATCACGTGCTGGTTTGGCAAGCTCTTCGATGATGGCTTTTACACTGATATTGTCATCATTTGCAGCGAGCGCAGTAGTGTCGATCGTGTTTAGTACACCATCATTCCCCAATACTTCCGGCAATGCTTTACCGGTTTGCGCAAGTAAGCTATCAACCAGCGCATAGCTTTCTGGATGTACGCCAGTCGCATCAAGTGGATTGCTACCGTCGTGTATGCGTAAGAAGCCTGCTGCCTGCTCAAAGGTTTTAGCACCTAAGCGCGGAACGTTTTTGAGCGCCTCACGGCTATCAAATGCGCCGTGCTCTTTACGATAGGTGACGATTTGCTGGGCGACGTTTTTATTCAAACCAGCAATGTGTGCCAAGATAGCTGGGCTTGCCGTATTCACATCAACCCCAACCGCGTTCACGCTATCTTGGGTAACTTTATCCAAGCTATCAGCTAGCTGGTTTTGGTTGACATCATGCTGATATTGACCAACGCCAATCGCTTTTGGATCTACTTTGACCAGCTCTGATAATGGATCTTGCAAGCGACGTGCGATAGAAACCGCACCGCGTACAGAGACATCTAAATTGGCAAGCTCATCACTGGCAAGCTCACTCGCCGAATAAACAGAGGCGCCAGATTCATTGACGATGACGGCTTTGGCTTTTAGCTCAGAATTGGCAGCCAAAATCTCTTTAATCATCGCATCTGTTTCGCGACTCGCTGTACCGTTACCGATAGCGACCAAATCAACGTTGTAAGTGCTTAACAGCTCATCGATGACTTTTTTAGCTGCATCCATCTTATTATCAGGGGCAAACGGATACACGGTAGCGACAACTGGCTTGTCTTCGTTATCCAACATGACATGACCTTGGGCATCAACGATGGACATTTTTACGCCATGACGAATACCAGGATCAACGCCTAAGATAACCTTACGACCAGCAGGTGCTGACATCAATAGGTGCTGTAAATTATTGGCAAAAACATCAATCGCATCTGCTTCAGCGGTCAAACGTTTTTCAGTCAATAAACGATGTTCAATATGCGGACGCCATTTTTCTTTCCACAAGCTACTCGCCGCTTCTGCTAAAAACTCACGACGGGCAGCAGGTGCCTTGGCATCGATATCAAAATGAGCAATAATCTTTTCGATAAAAGGGATATCTTCGCCTTCAATTTTGAGACCCAAGACGTTTTCTTGGCGACCACGTAGCATCGCTAATAGGCGATGATTCGGTAGACGAGCAAGGCTTTCACTGTGCTCAAAATAGTCTTTAAATTTTTCACCGACTTCTCGCTTATCATCACTGGCAACTGCCGAGACGATACTGGCCGTTTTGGCAAAACCACTGCGCAAGTTATCCAGCAGATCTAACGCCTGCGTCCATTCATCAACGATGATGGCTTGTACGCCAGCCAACTGCTTGTCGATATCGCTAAAGTCGACCTCAATCTCATTACCGCTATCGTCAGAGATACTAGATGGCGCTTGATAGTCAGCCAATGCCTCTGTTGGGGTAATCTCTTGTGTTAAGACTGCTTGAGCAGCCACATCGAGACCGGCAGCGCGTGCTTTGGCCGCTGGTGAACGGCGACGCGGACGATAAGGCAAGTAGATGTCTTCAAGCTCAAGTTTAGACGTCGCATTATCAATACGCGTCTGTAGCTCGTCGGTCAAATTGCCTTGCGTACTAAGCAGCTCAGTAATTTTAAGGCGACGCGTTGCCATGTCGCGCTCATAATTGAGCGACTTCTCTAAAGCACGCAGCTGCGCATCGTCAAGATTCTGCGTTTTTTCTTTACGGTAACGCGCGATAAACGGAACGGTCGCGCCTTCATCATAAAGTTTGACAAACGCATTGACTTGAGCAGTCTTAATGCCAAGCGCGCGAGCAAGCTTGTCGTGAATATTCGCGTGTGTGGTTGCATCCAAAACCTGTGCATTTGTCGAGGTTTGAGATGGCGTTAAGGTATCAGTGCTACTCATAGACGTATCAATCGTTGATAAATGGTGTTTGGCATTATAGCAAAAGCTGCATGAATAAAAATCCTTTTTATCTTTTCCTTATTTATCTGTGATTTTATAGCTTAATTCGGTTGCTATCCTAAGTTCTGTAGCCTTGTTAAACAAACGCATACAGCATTTATGCCTACAGGTGATGCAATTGGCGGTGCAATCTTATACACTAAAGTACCAAGAGCACAAATATTGATACGTACTGACGAATTGAACAAAAGTTTTTTATTTATATGCAATTTCTATAATAAATGGCTCAACCATAAAATAACGACAGTGTTTTTGCTGATAATTTCTACTAATAATAATTTTTATAAGAGGATGCCTGTATGCCTGACAATAACAGCCCCGATACTTTGACTCAGCGTATCTTAGTGGTCGATGATGATGCCCGTCTGCGTTCTTTATTACAACGCTTCCTAGAAGATGATGGCTTCGTCGTTCGTACTGCCCATGATGGCAGTCAAATGGACAAGTTGATGCAACGTGAGCTTTTTTCTTTGGTGGTGTTGGACTTGATGCTACCGGGTGAAGATGGCATTAGTATTTGTAAGCGTCTGCGTGAAGACAATGGCGATATTCCAATCATCATGCTAACTGCAAAAGGCGGTGATGCTGATCGTATCGCTGGTCTTGAAGCGGGCGCGGATGATTATCTGCCTAAGCCCTTTAACCCAAAAGAGCTGCTTGCTCGTATCAAAGCGGTACTTCGTCGTCAAAATCGCGAGCTGCCGGGTGCGCCAAGTCATCAGCTTGAAGTGGTTGAGTTTGGACCTTGGACACTTGATTTATCGACTCGTACGCTCAAACGTGACGGCAATGTCGTTACCTTAACGACTGGTGAATTTTCAGTACTAAAGGCTTTGGTTCAGCATCCACGTGAGCCATTAACTCGCGATAAGCTGATGAATCTAGCCCGTGGTCGTGAATGGGGTGCGATGGAGCGTTCAATCGACGTACAAGTCTCCCGTCTGCGCCGCCTCATTGAAGACAACCCTTCCCAAGCCCGCTATATCCAAACCGTTTGGGGTGTAGGCTACGTGTTCGTTCCTGACGAAGCCGAAGTTGAAACGGCAAAAAGTGAATAGTATTTACTTTATAGTTGCTGCTTCATAACCACTTATGACGATGGTTTAGACAACAATGGCTTTGACCACATCAACCATGATTCAAAACATACCCTGCACCTTGGTGACAGGGTTTTTGGGCGCGGGTAAAACCACCATCATCAACCAGCTACTCTCTAGCAAGCCTGCCGATGAGCGCTGGGCACTATTGATTAACGAGTTTGGGCGTATTGGCATTGATGGGGCGCTGCTAGCAAGTGCGCAAGACGACAATGCTGATGCAGGTAACATTGCCATTCGTGAAGTCAGTGGTGGCTGTATTTGTTGTACCAGTCAACTACCCCTACAAATTGCGATTACTCGCCTGCTTAGTGATCATCGTCCGCAGCGTCTTATTATCGAACCCACTGGATTGGCACATCCGCGCGAGTTGATACAACAATTGAGCGCGCCACATTGGCAGACAGCGCTCAATATGCAGGCCGTGATTACGGTGCTGAGCGGCGTGCAATGGCAACAACAAAAGTATCGTTCGCACGATGGTTTTCAAGCGCATGTCCGTGATGCTGATGTCTTAGTGGTCAATCGCTATACGCAACTGGATGCAGATGAACTCAAGGCTTTACAAGAGTGGATAGCAATGCTCAATTCTGAGGTGGCTGTCATTTGGACAGAGTCTCTCTCTCGAACCGAAGATAATAGCTCAAATAATATAACTGCTTTGAGTAACCCCTCGTCAACGCTGATAGCACAGCTGACCAAACCAAGCCATACCATCTCTCAGCAACGTGCTACCGATAAAACCAAGCCTAATCATATTCGTACTTCTTTAAAGCCACTTACTAGACAGCCATTTACTAGCTTGATGTCTAACCGAGCTACAGAGAACGACCAAAGTCTTGGAGACATAGAGGCAGATACCGATCTACCCTACCGCTATCATGAGCAACAACAAGATTTGCTGCTAGGTGGCTGGCGCTTGCCTGCACATTATGTGTTTGACGTTGATGGTCTACAAGAATGGTTGTTAAGACTGCCTAACTGGCAACGTATTAAAGGCTTGGTTAACACCTCTGATGGTTGGCTAAAGATTAACTTTACGCCTGACAGTTTGACTATCACCACGGCGAGCGCCCAAATCGATAGCCGACTAGAAGTGATTTTGCAGTCAGTTATAGATAACGGTGTAGTGTCTAACAAAGCAGAAGCAGAAGCAGAAGCAGAAGCAGAAGTAGAAGTAGAAGTAGAAGTAGAGAATACACTACCGTTATTATCTTCACTAGATTGGCAGGCTTGCGACAATGAGCTGATGGCGCTGGTGATTGAAGACATGCCCTAGTTACCTATAACAAGACTCCCTTTTAAAAATACTACGCTCAAAAAAAGACCAACGCTACTAAGTAAATTAGTAGTGTTGGTCTTTTTTTAATTAACTTGTACTAACTAACGCAATTGACTGTCTTTACTGCCGCGACGATTAAACAGTTCAGCCGCTCTCGCTTCTTGCTCAAGCTCGGTTTGACAACTGACGCAGTGCTGCACACCCGGTACGGCAATACGACGCGCTTCTGGAATCGGGTTGCCACACTCATCACAAAATTCTGCACTCTTACCCGTTGGTTGCGCACGCCTCGCGCGCTCAAGTGCATCATTGACCGTCGCATCCATTTGTTCGTGCTCGGCACCATCTTTTGACCAGCCACCTGCCATAATCTTATCCTTTTTGTCTATTATTATTAATATCTTATAAGATAAAAGTCTTTAAGAACAGATAGATGGGGCTTTCTAAGCCTAATTACAACCCGCCAGCGACTGTAAAAAACATATATAACGCTATGGTTTTTACAGTCATCTTTCTCTGCTAATCTTTTGGTTGTAAATCTACCACTTGTCCACGTATTCCAATACTGGCGTCACTCATCAAACAAACATAGCCCGCCATAATGTCGTCAGGTGTCTTAAGAGACATTGGGTTTTCACCGGGATAAGCGTGAGCGCGCATATTGGTACGAGTGCCACCAGGATTGATACAGTTAAAACGCAGATTCGTCGTATTCTGCGTCTCTTGAGTAAAGATATCACTCATTCCTTCGACGGCTTGCTTGGAGAGCGCATAAGCACCCCAAAACGCGCGAGGGTGCGTACCGACCGTGCTAGAAGTAAAGACGATAGAACCATGATCCGCGTCTTTTAACAGCGGTAACAACGCTTGCGTGAGCATAAAAGTCGCCGTAAAGTTGACCTTCATTACTTGATCAAAAGTATCAATGTCATACATCTCAAGCGGCGTCAATTGTCCGAGCATACCAGCGTTGTGTAATATACCATCAAGCTGACCCACTTCTTTGTCGATAAGCCTTTCTAACTTCTGCATGTCTGCATAGGTTGCACCTTCTAAATTCATCGGTAGCATGGCTGGCTGCTTGCCACCCAAGCTCTCAATTTCATCATAGACATATTCAAGCTTGCTACTCGTGCGACCCAATAGTAGAACCGTGGCACCATAACGGGCGTAGGTTAAAGCCGCGACGCGTCCAATGCCATCGCCTGCACCCGTTACCAAGATAGTCTTACCGTCTAAGCAATCAACAGGTGGCACAAACTGACGGATATCGTCGTGCGTTAAAGGTTGCATCGCATTTCCCGTGGCTGCTTGATGGTTCTGCTCGGTCGCCGACTGCTTAATATTGTCGCTCATGGTATGACTCACTGCTTGTTATTTATTATTGAAGGTATTTAATTTCAAAACCATTTATCTTTAGAACGGCTTACTCAAGGACAACTATTGCAGGTGACCTATTTATGAGTCATTTACTTATAGTTGATGTTCCTATCACGGCTCTACTGATGATTGGTTTGTTTATAGATATTCAAATTTACCTGAAGTAAGCAATAGCTTCTTCAACTGCTCAGGGGTGTCAGTAATATAGTCTGCGCCCCACTTCTTTAGGCTTTTTTGGTCTTCAAGTGGAATATAGCCATAAGCGGCCAAAATCGTCGACATGCCAGCGGCATTGCCAGCGTCAATATCACGTATGTGATCGCCGACATAGAGAACACAGCCAGCAGCGCCGCGCGGTATACCGAGTTTCTCTAATGCCATATACATCGGCTCTGGATCAGGCTTGGAACGTGATACATCCTCAGGACAGACCAAGGCCGCACAGCGTTCATCTAACTGCATTTTTTGTAACAGTAGCTCTGCTAGATAGCGCGGCTTATTGGTGACAATACCCCAAGGTACGCCTTTTTTCTCAAGTGTGGTCAGCACTTCTTCTAACTCGCTAAATACACAGCTATCAATACAAATATCTGCGGCATAATCATCCAAAAACTGCTGACGAAAACCAAGTAAATCATCTTCGCTAACGCTGTCTTGCCCATTTTGATGCAGCATAAGCTTGACCATGGCTGACGCACCAGCAGAAACTTGTTCTCGAATAAGCGCTTCAGGCGGGGCTTGCCAATCGTTTTCGCGGCTCATTTTACCGATAATCCGTACGAAGTCAGCGGCAGTATCGATTAGCGTCCCATCAAGGTCAAATAAAACGGCTTTGACGAATTGGCTCATAAGGCATACTCTTTTAATTAGTGAGGTGTTTGGTGCGTTAATGATGGGACGATAAGCAATGACTTAAGCTATCAAGCCTTTGGCTTTTGTACGGCTATCATATAGTTGACATCGACGTTTTGTGCCAGCCAGTAACGCTTGGTTATTGGGTTGTAATGTAGTCCAATGATATCTTGGCGTGTAAACCCAGCAGTAACCGCCATTTTGTCCAGCTCAGCAGGCGTGATAAATTTGGCATAATCATGGGTACCACGATCAAGCAAGCGCAATACATATTCGGCGCCAACGATAGCAAATAGATACGATTTAGGATTACGGTTGATCGTCGATAACACACACACACCGCCAGGCGCTAACAGCTCAAAACAAGCCTGCACAATCGAGCTTGGATCAGGCACATGCTCAAGCATTTCCATGCATGTCACCACATCGAACTGACCCGCATGGGTTTTTGCTAGCTGTTCTACTGGGATATGCTGATAGCGCAACGTCTTTTCTAAATTGCTTTGCTCGGCATGAAGCGTGGCCGCTTTTAGGTTTTCAGTCCCTAAGTCTATACCGGTCACATCAGCACCGCGACGTGCCATCGACTCAGACAATATACCGCCACCACAACCAACATCGAGCACTTTTTTGCCAGTCAGACCCATCTCAGCAGTCTTACTAGCGTTTGTACTATCATCGCTATTTTGATAGCCGCGCTTAATATTTTCTTCTATCCAGTTCAGGCGGAGTGGATTGATTTCATGCAAAGTTGCAAACGCGCCAGTATTACTCCACCATTCGCTCGCCAGTTTATTAAATTTGTCGACTTCGCTAGGATCCACATTTATCGTGGCAGCCGTTGTACTATCAGTCACAGTATCATCCGTAACCGTATTATTAGTATCAGCATCATCGAAACGGCTGGTCGCTTGATCATTTACAGAAGGCGAAGATAAAGCTGCGCTCATAGCATTTTCCTTTAGAGTTATTATCGTATACAGTGCACGATTATATACTTAATATTAGCATGCGAGCGGCGGTTTTGTCGTGAGTACATCGTCACGGATTGTGAATGAGGTTAGCAAATACTTGAACGTCATCATCACCGTATGCTGTTTACTTTATAGTAACTGTTGCGTCAATGGCAGTTTCTATCTTTACCTGATTAAAGGTTTCAATTTTGAAACTCAAATAGTGATAAGTAAGATACCTTAAATAATAGCTCACAGGTTTACAACCGTTAGTTAAGAATCGGGTTCACAACCACACCTATTTTACGTTATTATAGTCGGTACTCTACTGTAGGTTGATTATACTCGACACTTTGTCATTTATACCTTCAAACCCATAGAAACTCCTAAAACTCTCAGTCTCTACCTCTCAAGGAAAAAGTATGAAACGTGTCATTACATTGACTGGTCTGGCTTTCGCCATTGGAATCGCCAGTATGGGCGCACAAGCAGCCGATTATGTCGCCGGAAAAGATTATCGCGTGCTAGACAATCCAGAAAAAATCACCGGTGATGCTATTATTGTGCGTGAATTCTTTTGGTATGGTTGCCCGCATTGTAACGCGCTTAATCCACATATGGAAAAATGGGCAAAAAACAAAGACAAAGATGTGGCATTCTTCAAAACGCCAGCAGCGCTTAACCCTGTTTGGGAAGCCAGTGCCCGTGGTTTTTATTCTGCTCAACTCCTAGGCTATGAAAGCAAAACCCATGATGCCTTATTTGATGCCATTCATAAAGATGGCAAAAAGCTGTTTGACCAAGCTTCATTAAGTAAATGGTATGCATCTCAAGGTGTTGATCAAAAGAAATTCAACAGCCTTTATAACTCATTTGCCGTTGGTACAAAAATTGGTCGCTCACAAGCAGGCGCCAAGCGTTATCAGCTATCGGGCGTACCAGCTGTTGTGGTACAAGGCAAGTACGTGGTAACGGGTGAAGACGCCAAAGTAGTTAAGGTTGTCGATTACTTAGTTGACAAAGTACGTGCTGAGAAAAAATAAACACAGGCATGTCTATGTTTATGACGTTAATTGTCTTTAATTAAACTGTATTAACGCCGCTAAAAAAGCCAATCACTCATGATTGGCTTTTTTGTATTTAGACTTCGATAGATTGGCTTTTTCGTCTATCTATTGGTATTTGTGCAGACAACCGTTGTAACGCTATTAGTTGTTGTAGGACAACTATCCTTTTAAATCCGATAAGATTGTCACTTCGCGAATATAGCTGGCCAAATCTTCTTTAGACTCCATCATCAGCTCGTCATCGTGCGTGTGCTTGGCGTATTCGATCCAAAGCAATAACTGATACAGACTGTTGCGCTCTGAAATTTTATACTGTTTGACAAACTGCTTTAGTGTGCCTTCATCATTGATATTTAGACGTTCGGACCAGCTTTCTATTTTAGAGACTTGTTCTTTTGGGAAAAAGGCATCGAATAAGGCTTTTACCAATTCATGGCGATTTTCTTCGCTGATCAATTTGCCGACTCGCTTGGTCTGTCTAATACGCGCAGTGGCACTAGTGATATCCGCAAGAGCCATCAACTCTGCCATAAAATAATCACTGGCTGGCAGGTTTTTCAGCTGTTTTTTCGACAAGCTGGCAAGTGGTATCGATAACTGTTGTAAGCGCTCATGGGATTTTTTGAGTTCTGTGCGCGAGACGCGCATATCATGTTCTGACCAGTCAATCATAAAAGCGTTCCAAAATAATGAATAATAAAAGTACTAGGGCGTGTCCTCACTCTAAAAACGGCGATAAAAATAAGACAAATTGCAGTCAAACAGGAAAAATAGCGCAGATAATATTGAGATACTAACCAACTATTTGACGCTGTTTGGCAAAATTTAGCCATTTTTAGCCCATCAATTAAATTGAGGACATATTCTAATGTTTACCAATAACTACCAACGGTTTTTTTCACGATGTTTCGCCAACACTTTTATAGTGCTTGGCATCGCATCGGCAAGACGACGTTGTAAACTATTGGTGATAAATACTGAGCGGTGCTTGCCACCAGTGCAGCCAATTGCCACTGTCACGGTATGACGGTTATTGTGTAAAAAGTCAGGCAGCCAACGGCTTAAAAACCTTTCGAGATCGTCGGTCATTTCAACCACTTCTGGATAATCTGCAAAAAATTCGCCGACCTCAGAGTCAAGACCAGTCAAGGCGCGCAGCTCAGGTTTCCAGTGTGGGTTTGGCAAAATCCTAACATCAAATATAAAATCAGCATCAATTGGGCTGCCGTACTTAAAACCAAAAGACAGCAAATTAATGACAATTTGATTGTCAATACCGACATAGGCACGCAACGTGTCTTTGAGCTGATGGATATTAAGCATACTGGTATCAATTGTGATATCAGCGTGGCTGGCAATGGGCTCTAACAGCTCGACTTCTTTTTTGATCGCGGCTGGTAGATTGAAGGCGATATGCCTAGCATTATCACTGTCAACATCTTGTGACATCAACGGATGAACACGACGCGTCGCATTAAAGCGTGCAACCAAGGTGCTTTCTTGCGCGGTCACATACACTACTTCAACAGCCTGCTTACCATAAGTCTGTTTTAGAATGTCATGGGTCGCAGCAAAATTAGACAAGTCAGCGCGCGGGGTACGAATATCGACACCAAGCGCGATGCGTTTGATACCACTATCGCTGACCAGCTTCTTGGCAGCGTCAGGCACCAATGACAACGGTAAATTATCGATAGAATAATAGCCTAAATCTTCTAGTATATTCAATACTGACGTTTTACCTGAGCCGGAACGCCCTGACACGACTAAAATACTCAGCCGCTCATCGTTCGTTACAGCCACCACTTCCTGCTCTATTTGCTTACTGTTGTTTGCATCCATGATCCGTCATCCTAGTCCATTGCATCCAGCAAATTACTACGTCACAACGGCTAATGTACCGTCACTAATTGGTTGTCTAACAATCGTGCCCGCCCTAGCCAAGCAGCGACTAAAATCATTAAATGGCTACTTTTACCATTACCATTTGCTTCACTAGTATCAATAGTGTCAGTAGTCCCTAGCTGGTCAGTTTTTATTTCTAGATAATCGATATTGAAGCCAGCATCGCTAATACGTTGATGCGTTTCTGCTAGTAATGCGTCAAACCCTTGCCTGCCCTGCTTATTACTCGTTAACTGCTGTGCTAGTTTCTGTGCTAGGCGTTGCAGCTCCATATGAAGTACGGGAGCTGTTTTGCGTTCAGCGGCGCTCAAGTATTGATTGCGTGAAGACAGCGCCAAGCCGTCGACAGCGCGAACAATAGGTGCACCCACAATCTCAATGGGATAGCTCAAATCACGTACTAATTGTTTGATAATCGCTAATTGCTGGTAATCTTTTTGTCCAAATACCGCCACATCAGGCTGCACGATATTGAATAATTTAGAGACGACGATACCAACACCATCAAAGTGACCAAGACGTGATTGACCACATAGTTGATTGGTAATGGCACCAGCAAGAACTGAAGTCGATGGTGGCAATACCGGGTACATCTCATCGACATTGGGTGCAAAAACATAATCTGCACCAACCGTTGCTAGCTTAGCGACATCTTCATCCAAGGTGCGTGGATAACTATCAAAATCCTCTCCTTCCCCAAACTGGGTAGGATTGACAAAGATACTCACCACCACAATATCGGCATACTGCTTAGCAATGCTTACCAGCTCCAGATGACCTTCATGCAAATTGCCCATCGTTGGTACTAAAGCAATACGCTGAGTGCTATCTGGTTTATCATTTCTTTGACCACGATAAGGCTGTAGAGCGGCGCGCAACTCTGAAATCTGCTGATAAATGATTGACATCGTTAAATATTCTTCTACTGATAATCGTAAAAACCAAAAGACTCGTTAAGACTGGCTAAAAAAATTAGCTAAATTGGTGCTGCTCGGCTGGAAAACTGCCGTCGCGCACTGACTGCTGATAAAGGGCAAAGGCGCCTTCGATACTGTGCGTACTATTGCGCTCATCAGTTAAAAAGTCATGAACGAAGCGCGGTACTCGGCCATGAGCCATGCCCAGCATGTCATGCATGACCAAGACTTGACCATCCGTATCTGCGCCAGCGCCAATGCCGATCACTGGTACTGTAACCGCTTCCGTAACCGCTTTTGCAAGCTCAGCAGGTACGCATTCTAATACTAAAAGTGCGGCACCTGCGGCAACTACCGCTTTGGCATCAGCAAGCAACTTATCAGCTGCTGCGTCACCGCGACCTTGGATTTTATAACCACCAAACACATTGACTGATTGCGGGGTCAAGCCAAGATGGACACAAGTGGGCGTACCTGCTTGCGCCAATGTAGTCACCAGCTCACAAAGCTCACTACCGCCTTCGATTTTAATCACATGCGCGCCAGCTTGCATCAATCGACGGCTATTAGCGACCGCTTCTGGCAAGGTCACATAACTCATAAACGGCAAGTCAGCCAGTATCAGTGCGTATTTATTACTACGGGCAATATTGGCCGTATGATAAGCCATATCATCGACTGTTACGGGCAAGGTGGAATCATGGCCTTGTACCACCATACCTAAACTATCACCGATCAAAATGGTATCAATCTGTGCCTTTTCCATCATGCGTGCAAACATTGAGTCATAGCACGTTAAGCAAGTAAACTTGGTGCCGTCTTTTTTGAATTTATTTAAAGTAGATAACGTCGTCATATGACCCTCGATTAATCTTCAATGCCTTTAGTTATAAATACCTTTAACTATTATCATGCCTATGACCCAAAATTTATCAGTCGCTTGATAATAATTTTAACCCTGTCCAATCTTTACTAGGTGGATAATCATCTATCGATATACCATCAATGATGAGCACTGAGGCTAACTCTCGCAGCGGTAATAAGACAAAATTACGCTCAAGCAGTCCAGCATGCGGTATGGTTAGCTGCGGCTCGGTAATTCGCGTGTCGCCATATAACAAAATATCGACGTCCAGACTACGCTCACCCCAATGTCGTAAGCGCGCCCGCTTAGCCTGCTCTTCTAGCTGCTGACAAAATGCGAGCAACTCAAAGGGGGTCAATATCGTCTTAAAACCAGCCACTGCATTAACGAAGTCAGGCTGATCTTGTGGCCCCATAGGCGCTGACGCATAAAATGAGGAAGCTCTAACCTCGCGTATCTGCTTATGCTCTCGCAACCCTTGCAATGCCTGCTGTAAGTGTTCTACCGGCGAACCCAACTCATTGGTTAGATTGCTACCCAAGCCCACATAGCAGGTTACCCAACTAACATTATCCACATCGTCAACAATACTAGACATTATCGGTACTGGGCTGGCGACGGCGACGTTTCGATGGTACAGGGCCTTTATTGTCGCCCATTTTATTGTCGCTCACTTGACCGGCCAACGATTTGCTATCAGCATTTTGACTGTTCTTAGTAGACCTAGCCTCTGCTGCTTTGGCCGGTTTTTTAGCTTTTGCAGATACAGTCGCTTTCTTAGTTTCTGTCTTATTCCCTGCCGTCTGAGTTGCTGCAGGCTCTACTGTTTTTTTAGCTTTACCAGTAGACTGAGCTGCTGGCTTAGGTACTTTCTTGGCATACTTCGCTTCAGTTTTATCGGTGTTATTAGCAGCTACTTGCTTCTCGGTGCTGTCAGCAAGATTAGTATTGTCTACACTTGGCTGACGGCGACGGCGTTTATGCGGTATCGGCTCATTGTTCATAGTGACGAGCGCAGGCGTTCTTGCTACCGAACGGGTAGGATAGGCATTAGCAGCAGGTGACGTAACCTCTGGCTGTTTATCCTTAAACTGCTGAGCCTTATTTGAGCGATCAGCGTTACTATCAGCCTTGCTATCAGTTTTTGCATTCTGATTATGTCGATCTTTCTCAGCCGATGCATTCTTAGTAGCTGACTTTTTCTGCACAGGCTCTGGACGATGCTTAGGCTTATCAGCAGGTGATAGCTGCTTTTGTAATGGCGGCACCACTTTTTCGTGCTCGATGACAAACAATGGCGCAGGCTTAGAGTGATGGCGTTTATTTGCAGTTTGACTGCTGGTATTAGCAAGAGACAACTGCTGTAGCTGAGCAAGCTCATTACTGTCTTGTTTTACCTGCTGCGAGTCATGACCTTTATCTTTATTACCACCGAATTGCTTGGCAGGAGTAGATTGGCTGGCAGCGCGGCGACGGCGTGAGGGGATATTTGACGAATCGTTTACCACGGCTTGTTCATGACCATTTTTCTCAGTACTGTGATTTTCAGTGCTATGCTTTTCAGTGCTGCCATTGGCTTTACTACGCTTAGTGTTGTTTTGATTAGACATCGATTCATCCACTATATTTGACTCTGGCTTTTGACGATTACGTCCGCGCCCTCGCTGCCCTTTCTTATAGGCACCGCGACGAATATTTTCATCGAAATCATCAATCGCTTGCTCTTGCTCTTGTGCAGACAAGGTTTGATACGTCTGCCACCAGTCGCCCATATCATTGGTCGATTCGGATAGCGGATGCTCAGCATCACCGCACTGTTCGCGCAATAGTAAAAAGTCAAAGCCCGCACGGAAGCGTGGATGCTCAGAGAGCTGGACGATTTGTTTACTACGCGGAGCCGCTAGTTTTGGCTGCAATATCCAAATATCACGGATAAACTGCTCTGCAAATTTAGGAATAGCGGTCTTGATGCGTTGACGATCAATGACTTTACCAGCTGCATGCATCTGCGCTTCAGCAAATGGCATATTACGTTTTTTGGCTTTTTCTAACTGATGCAGGTAATTTTCCCATAGTATGGCTGCGTAGAAAAATGCTGGATTGATGCTTTTGCCTGCCGCGATACGTTTATCCGTATTGATAGCCACTTGTTTTACTAAAGGACTGGGCTCAGATGGCGGATAAATAATTAAGCTATCAATCGCACCCGATTCAAACAATAACGGCAGCAATGGCACAAGATAGCCACCCGTAAACATTTTCTGCGTTTCATCATAGAGACGATGCGGTGATATTTGCTCCAGCAGCGCCCAATTACCATCATGAAATTGCTCAGACAACGCCTCATCAAACTCAAAACCGAGCTTGGCTTTAAAACGTAACGCCCGTAATAAGCGTACTGGATCTTCTTCAATACGAACCGGCGCATGACCTAACAAACGAATGATTTTATTATCAATGTCTTCAAGCGCACCGCAAAAATCATGAACCACACCTTTAAGTGGCTGATAATAAAGCGCATTGATAGAAAAATCACGACGAGAGAAATCTTGCTGGATATCGCCCCAAACATTATCACGCAGGATCATACCATCTTGATTGGTGGTGCCACTGCTGGTTGGCGGGCCACGGAAGGTAGCGACCTCAATCAGCTCACGGCCTGAATACACGTGCGCCAACTGAAAGCGGCGACCGATAATACGGCAGCGCTTGCCAAAGACGTCTTTAATCTCATGCGGCTTGGCATCAGTGACAGCATCAAAGTCTTTTGGACGCAGACCCAATAAGGTATCGCGCACGCCGCCACCGACGATATAGGCGTCAAACCCAGCTCGGGTCAAGGTGGCAATTACTTCAGTAATGGAATTGGGTAATTCAGATTTATTCAGTTCTAACTGCTTGGCGGCACGCTCGGCCATGCATCTACTCCTCGCCGGTATTCTTTAACCACCCCTGACGAACACAGCGTTTATCAGGCGGATGTACTCACTAGTTTAACAAATTTTGCGCGCGCTGGGTGCGTTATGACATGTACTTACGTGCTATTTTGTCAATATTAGGGTTAATTAATGCAAAACACGGCCATTAATCCTGCACACTTAAACGTCTTCGATTTTTCTCAACCGTTTTTGCACCAATACCTTTGACCTTTACTAACTCATCTACTGTCTTAAAACTACCGAACATTTCACGATATAAAATAATCGCTTGGGCTTTGCTACTCCCAATACCATTTAGCGAAACCAGCTCGCCTTCGCTGGCACGATTGATATTCACGGTATATTGCTCACGCGCTTGAGTGTTGGCATTTTCTTGCGATAAGAGATAATCATAAGCCCTTTGAGGATTATCAAAACAGGGTGCAGCATTAGCATTGTTAAGCATCAGAATAGCCAAAACATAACCTAAAATAGCAGTCTTGACTAAACCGATAAACGAGACTTTAGGATGAGCGTTCATGACGATCGTTCATATCGTTTCGCCGCTTCCCATAATGCATCCATTTCTGTTATGTCGCTGTCTTCTAAACGCTTGCCAGCTGCCGCCAGTTGCTCTTCAATATAGCCAAAACGTGACTTAAATTTATGCACGCACGTCAGCGTTGCTGCTTCTGCATCAAGGTTTAATTTGCGCGCGACATTGACTAAGGCAAACATGCAATCGCCCAGCTCCTTTTCAACCTCTATGATATTTGTTTTGACCTCAGTTTCAGATTTATCCGTCAGCTCATTCTTTAGCTCGGCAATCTCTTCATCCAGCTTATCAAATGCACCGCTAACGCCTTCCCAGTCAAACCCTAGCTTTGATGCTTGCTTTTGCAAATCTTGTGCTTGCATGAGCGCACTGCCCGCTTTGGTATTGTCTAGACGACGTTTGGGTTTACCGCGTGCCTCGCGCGCTTGCTGCTCTTCCATTTTAATCTCATCCCAACGTACCTTTACCGCTGCATCGTCTGTTAGGGTTTCGGCTTCAAACACATGCGGATGACGACGAACCAGCTTCTCTTGTAAGGTCGTAATGACATCGCTCATATCAAAGCGCCCTTGCTCAGCATACATCTGACAATGAAACACAACTTGCAGCAGCACATCGCCAAGCTCGCCTTTGATATCTTCGTCATCATTACTTTGTACCGCTTCGCCTAGCTCGTAAGCTTCTTCGATCGCATAAGGAATGAGGCTGTGATTGGTTTGCTTTTTGTCCCACGGACAGTCAACACGTAGCCGTGCCATCAAAGCCAATAAATCGTCTAATTCACCACTGGCAGTTGGCGTTCTTTGTACTGGTGCAGGCGCTGCTATTTTATTGTCTTGATTGCTCATGAGGGATACTCTTACACTTTCGTTTGTTATTAGATATAGTCAGTTCAATATAAAAAAGAGACAGCGTGACTGGTATAAATTTTTCGTAGCCTCTGTCTGCGTAGGCACAGCAAGCAAGAAAAATTTGTGCCAATCACGCATCATAATGTCGTGTACCCATTTTATTTAGTATCGACTATAGAATTACGTTAAGTTCATAACGATTTTCTCGTTAGTGTAGCATTGAACGCTTATTAGCTTATAATTGTGTTGTCCATTTCATTACTTTATCACTGCTTTAGCATAAGGAATTTTATCATTATGTCTACGTCTGCGACCACTAGCTACCAGCCAGCGACTGAATTCAACCCTATTATTATTGATTCATTTAAGGCTTACGATATTCGCGGCGAGCTGGAGGTTAATCTAAATGAAGACATCGCTTATCGTATTGGTCGTGCCTTTGCACAGATTTTATCTCAGCGTTATAGTGCGGCGGTTGAGGCTCATGACAACGATATGGCAACTCTAAAACCTGCCATCGTTATTGGTAGTGACATTCGCCATTCAAGCGAGCAATTAAAACAAGCAGCTATCAAAGGCATTATTGATGCTGGTGTCGACGTGATTGACTTGGGCATGAGCGGTACAGAAGAAGTGTATTTTGCCACCAGTCATTATCAGGCGTTGGGTGGTATCGAAGTCACTGCCAGTCATAACCCTATTAATTATAATGGCTTAAAATTGGTTAAGGAACACTCAAAACCGATTAATGCTGATGATGGTCTGGCAGAGATTCAAGCATTGGCAGAATCTGGGCAATTTACTACTAAAAACCGATCAGGAACGTTGCAGTTATTAATTGATAAAAGCGCCTATCTCGATCATGTCATGACTTTTATTGATACCGATAAGCTCAAACCTCTTAAATTAGTGATTAACTCAGGCAATGGCAGTGCGGGACCCGTGGTTGATTTATTGATTGAAAAGCTTGCACAAGCTGGCGCGCCAATTGAAATAATCAAACTACACCATACACCGGATGGCAGCTTCCCTAATGGCATCCCCAATCCTATGATTGAAGCCAATAGAGTGGCAACCCAACACGCGGTTTTGGAAAATAAAGCTGATCTTGGTATTGCCTTTGATGGCGACTTTGACCGCTGCTTTCTGTTCGATGAACATGGTGAATTTATCGATGGTAGTTATATCGTCGGCATGCTTGCACAAGCGTTTTTGAATAAGTACCCAAATGAGTCAATTGTCTACGATCCGCGTGTCATTTACAATACTGAAGCGGTGATTAAGGAACATAACGGTAAGGCTGTCATCAGTAAATCTGGACACTCATTTATTAAGCAAGTCATGCGTGACTCGGGTGCTGTATATGGCGGCGAGATGTCCGCCCATCACTATTTTCGCGACTTTTTCTATTGCGACAGCGGTATGATTCCTTGGTTATTAACGATTGAGCTATTATCTATCACCGGTAAGACGCTATCAGAATTGGTCAGCGGCTATATTCAAGCTTATCCTAGCTCGGGCGAGCTTAATTTTCGTCTCACAACAAATGATGCGCCAATGATTATTAGCGCTATTGAGGACAAGTTTAGCAGCGAAAATCCGACCAAATCAATGCTTGATGGCTTGAGCCTTAACTTTGGCAAGTGGCGCTTTAATCTGCGTGCCTCCAATACCGAACCGCTTATCAGATTAAACATTGAAAGTCGTGGTGATAAAGAACTACTGGCTATTAAAACTCAAGAAGTTCAACAGTGGCTAGCGGCGCAAGGTGCTGTACCAGCGTAAATCCATACCGTTTAATACGCCCTACTTAAAATCAAAAAAAGCTCGCTGATTATTATCAGCGAGCTTTTTTAGCAATAAACAAAATTGAATAGAACTATTTAGACCGACCAATACCTAAATAGTCGCCCACTAAACTATCTATCTGCGAGCGTGTCAGTACATTTTGCGCATCAAATACTGGCATCGCCTGTTGATTAAGCTTGGCAATATCTAATTGATCTTGTGGTGACCAACTAACGATAAAAACAGCCTGTGCGGCATTTAGCTGCTGATAAGGAGTATTAATCAATTGCAGTAATGGTTGCTGCTGATAAAGCGCGGCAAGTTCATCTTGTGCTTTATCGCTATACACCAAAGTACGAATATTATAAGACCACAGCAATGCTAGTAATGGGTGTATGGCTGAGCCTGCAGTACGTCCAGAGCCTGATTTATAACTACCGCCCCAAACCATCACCGTTTTATTATCAATAAAGCCATCAAAATATTGCCAAAATTTACGGAATATCAGCTCTTTTTGGTCTTCATTGATGTGCATGACTGACTGTAACAGCGGCATATCTAAACTATGACTCACGCTCGACTGCTGTAATTTAGCCAGCTCGGTCGGCAATGTATTGCCCCCAAAGCCCCAGCCTGCTTGCAGATAGCTGCTGCCGACACGCTCATCTAGCCCCATAATACGACTGACTTGCTTGATATCAACCTGCTGACTGTCAGCCAAGCGTGACATCTCATTCATAAAACTCACTCGTGTCGCCAGCATCGCCATGATACTGCTACGGGCAAACTCTATCGTCGCAATATCAGCGTAATGAGCGGCACGCGCATGCTGCATTAACGGCTTCAATACTTCTAGATGCTGGCTACTGTTGGCTGTTTTTTCACCGAGTAACCACAATGCAGGGTTCAGCATCGAGCTATAAGCATCACCGTCTTGCAAGAATACAAACGGCACATAATATACCCACGCGCGCTGCAAATTCTGAGCGAGTACTGAGACAATGCCTAGTTTCTCAATGCCACTCATAATCACAGGTAGCGCCTGTTGATGACTGTGGTTGAATGCGGTAATCCAGCTGTCTTCTGCCCATACTGGCTTGATACTGTCTAAAAACAACCAATAAAGTGCCACAATGCTTTGAGTATCTGCTTCGTCATGACTTAATGATTCATAGCCTTTTATTAATGTATCAGAACTATCTGGCAACGCTTTACTTAGAATGATTTGCTGCTGCTCATACATTTGCCACAGCGCTTGCAAGTGATGCTCAAAGCTATATTGCTGCAGCTGCTGCTCTAGCATCGCTACGTCTGCATATAAATGAACAGTCTGACCCAAGCTTGCCAGCACCACGGCACTGGTAATGGCCTCAATACTATGACCAACGAGCACGCAGACGGACGGTTTTTTACATTTATGACTCAGTTCATCTGACATAGAACGACCTTTCAATATTGTTATATTAATATCAGTATGCGAGTAACGTTAAGACCAACGCTTGATATGCTTTAACAGTTGATCAGTAGAGGTATCAAATTGACCGCTTACCTCTTGCTGCATGGCTTGATGTACAGATTCTGCCATCTGCTTGCCCATCTCAACGCCCCATTGATCAAACGGGTTAATATCCCAGATACTGGCCATCACATAGACCTTGTGTTCATAAAGCGCAACCAGCGCACCTAAACTATGCGGCGTTAGCTCGTCGATAAGTAGCGTGGTTGATGGCTGATTGCCACGGTAGTATTTATATTTTTCCGCAGCAGGCGCTACTTGTACCTCAGACTCTTGGAGCGCAGCATTACCAAAGGCCAGCACCCGACTTTGCGCCAAGCAATTGGCCAAGGACAGCTCATGCTGCTGCTGTAATGGCGCATTTTTCATCTGACCACTATAGCGACGCACACAAGCAATAAAGTCACAAGAAACCTGCTGTGTGCCTTGATGTAGCAGCTGATAGAAGGCATGCTGAGCATTGGAGCCAATTTCACCCCATAGAATCGGGCAAGTATCATAGTCAATATGATCGCCATGTTGGGTGACCGACTTACCGTTACTCTCCATCTCAAGCTGGGTTAAGTAGCTTGGCAAATAGCTGAGACGACCATCATACGGCAGTACTGTATGGGCATTAACCTGTAAAAAGGTACTGTTCCAAACAGCAAGCAGCCCTAATAATACTGGCAGGTTCTCTGAAAAATCAGCTTGCGCAAAGTGCTCGTCCATACTATGCGCACCAGCTAATAATGCTTTAAAACCAGACATACCAATACGAATGGCAATGGCCAGTCCAATCGCTGACCATAAAGAGAATCGACCGCCAACCCATTCCCAAAGCTGTAGCTGATGTTCTGGATGAATACCCCACGCACTCATTTTTTCACTATTGGCCGATATGCCAATAAAGTGGCGACGTAACACACTGTCTTCCGTACCTGCACGCAGCTTGGCAGTGGCAAGTAGCCATGATAAAGCGGTCTTAGCATTAGATAACGTATCAACCGTGCCAAAAGATTTGGACGAAATAATAAACAAAGTTGTCTCAGGATTAAGATGCTTGAGCAAGTTATCAAGCTGAGTACCGTCCATGTTGGAGACGAAATGTACCTCAATCTCGGTATCTGCCCACTCATCCAGCGCGGTAGTCGCCATCAGTGGGCCAAGATCAGAGCCACCGACGCCAATATTAACGACATCAGTGATGGCTTGACCCGAAAATCCACGCCATGTACCGTTGCGGACACGTTCAGATAAGCGCGCTACTTGTAAAAGACTATGATGGACGTCAGCAACGACATTTTGGTCACCAATTTTCAGCTCTGCCGTCTCGGGCAAACGTAGCGCCGTATGCAAGGCTGCTCGCTCTTCACTGGTATTCACCATCGCGCCTTGCATGAGTGCATCAATCCGTGTGGACAATTCACAACTATCTGCTAGCTGTAATAAACTTGCCAGCACCTGCTCATCGATACATTGCTTGCTATAGTCCATATATAGCGCGCCAGCTTGCATACTAAAGCGCTCAGCACGATTATCATCTTGCGCAAACAAGGCTGCCAGTGACCATAGCTGCTTAGCAAGCGTTTGTAATTGCTGCCAATATGTAGAGTTTCGAGCACTGTTGTAAGCGTTATCGCCCTTTATCTCATCCATCAGCTATTCATCTTCTGCTAATTGCTGCTGGGCAAAATAGATAAACGCCTGCATATATGAGCGCATATCGCCTGCATCATAACTATCGCCGCGCATGGTCGTCACATTGACCCCGTATTCGCTAATCAGCGCATCAATCGCATCGGTCAGCTGAATTTCACCACCGACTGAAGCTTTCGTATCTGCCAAATAATCAAAGATATGATTGCTAAAGACATAACGACCAACGACTGCCAATTTAGAAGGTGCATCGGCTAAGTTGGGCTTTTCTACAAATCCTGCGACTTTAAAGCTAGTATTAGTATCTGATTGCTCATCAATCTCAATAGCGTCGCTCAGCTTAGCAATACCATATTTATGCACATCTTCATCGGCAACATTATCGACCAATATCTGTGAGTGTGCATCGTTGGCAAAAGCATCAATCATAAAAGCTAAATTATCATTAGTCATATCGCCCGTAAACGGATCAAGCACAACGTCGGGCAATAATACGGCAAAATCATGCTCACCAATAATGGGGCGAGCCGCGAGTACCGCATGACCCAAACCTAATGCCTTGCCTTGGCGTATCATAGAGACTGTCACATCTTCTGGTAACCAGTTTAAGCTATCGGCTAGCGCGTCCTTACCCTTCGCTCTAAGCTGACTGTCTAGCTCAGCATTGATATCAAAGTAGTTTTCAATCGCACTTTTTTGTGCATGACCAACCAAGACAATATGCTTGATACCGGCAGCAATTGCCTCTTCAACCACATAGTGAATGGCCGGACGATTACCCAGTGGCAATAACTCTTTTGGCACGGATTTGGACAATGGCAACATACGAGTGCCAAAGCCTGCAACGGGGATAACGGCGTGAGTTATTTTTTTCATAATTTTTAAACTGTATTAAAAAAGAAATATTTAGATAAAAATAGCACGTTAAAATCGGTCATTTTGGTTCCATTACTTATAATTCAATAAACTCTACAATGTGCTTTATCCATTGATCATAAGTATAGTTTTGCAATACATGGTCGCTAGCATAGCGCATCATTTCTACTTGCTGTTTAGTATAACCTTTAGATAATTGTGCAAATAATTCATCGGCTTGCTCTTTGCTATCAATGACTTCACACATCCCTTCAAAACGGGTACTGACCGATAAACTAGGGTTGGTCACTGCCAGTCGCCCACAAGCCATAATCTCAATCAGACGGCGGGAGAACATACTAGGGGAGTCAGTCACGGTATTGACATTCAGACAATGCGAGTACTGCCTAAAAAGCTTACCCGTCTGATCGTAGGACACAGCAGGTTCGATGGTCATATTCGATAGGTCAGGATAGCGATAGACATCAGACTTACGATCAGAGTTACGATCGACGATGGTAAGCCCATAAGGAGAGGCTGCAGTAAACGCCATATCCTGCCATTGCTGGCGCGCATTGTGAATATGATGACTATAACTACCGACAAATAGGCTTCTATTATGAAGAGGCAGTAAACTGGTAGGATGATGAAACTTAGGCTGCACAGCAAAAGGCAGCACCCCGACTTTCACACTATTACCCAAAATAGCTTGGTAGCGCTCAACACAGTTTGAATCGACGGTTAGCACGTACTTGAATAAGCTGGCAGAGTCAATGAAACGGTTAAAATGAGCACCATCTTCTTTATTCCAGAATACAGCAGGAATATTATGTTTATCTGCCAACTCTAACAGCTTACGTAGCTCAATGTTGTTACGTTCAGGGTAATCAGGATAGTTGGCAACCTTGTAGCGCCATTTATCTCTGTGACCTCGCCATACTGACTCAACTAAGATGAAGTCAGGTTTAGAAAATTTAAATAACCATAGCCAGTTCTTATCAGTTAAATGATAGGCTTTTATGTCGTTGACATTTACAGCAATAGATGTCAATTCATCGCCAATTAGTGCAATTTTGAGACTCTTGGAAGAAAAAGCTATTTTTTTTAACATGCTATACCTTTACTAGCGTGACAAATGATCTATGTATTTGTATATTTTTACTTGACCAACTTCTTAGACCCAATCTCATTTTTGAACAGTTCAATGGAATATCTATATGCAGTAATACTTCCATTCTAGTATTTTTCTGGCCATTAATATAAGAAAAGTAACCTATTTCAGTGTTCAAAGACCTTGCCAATTTAGAATTGACAGCAACACCATTGTAATCAACAGTCAATATAGCCTGTTTTGCATCAGCATCTAAGCCAAATTCAGTATCAATTACAACCTTCATAAAACTATAGTTTTTGACAGAAAAGAACGTCGACCAATGTATATTTTCACCAAGAAAAACATCATTAACAATATTATAATTTTTAATGACATCTAATTTACTCTTTTCTAAACCATACTTTATAGATTCAAAGATTCTTTGACTATAGACCTTAGATCCCTCACTCAAAAAATGAAGTTTATCATAAAACAATTCTGGCTTATCAACGAAAAAATCTTCAAAATCTATGAGCGATACATTTTCTAACTTACAAAAACTCCTTATAATATCATTAAGTTTTTTTAAGCTGCTATCAATACCCGTATAGACTATAGTTGTAAAAAATAACTTTACTTCTAAAGCATCACATATATTAAGAATAAGCTTTAGGTTTCTAATATATGGTTCGTAGCTTATATTAGAAACTGGAATCACCTTCTTATCTGAAGCAGGAATAATAGATGAATATCTCCAATGTGCGTTAAAGTAATTTCCTTCGAAACTTAAAGCACTGAGGTCATTACTTGGCAAAGTTATAATTAATGTTGAATCCTTTTTATCTCCAAGCTTATTAATCAATACATTTATAATACTAAGCGTGTGAGCTCCAGAGTATCCTAAATTAAAAACAGAATAGTTGTATCCATTTTTAAGAAGTAAATAATCCAAAGATACATGAGGTCTCATGCTAGGTCTCATATATATTGATTCAACTGTGGAATCGCCTAAAAGATATATATCTTTACTTTCTTGTCTAGCTAAAATACTAAACTGCATTCCTTCAGAATCGGTCTCTATTGGATAGATTTCATTTCTCTGTAGACCCGTTGTTGATTGAAATATTCCTCACTAGGGGAATAAGATTTTTTTAAGTTAGGTTGAATCTCTTTAAGCCTAATAGATCTTTTAGACATGTTTAACTCCAAATAGAAGCTATTTCTAGTAGCAAACAAATACAAATTATTTATAATTTATCTATAGGTCTTTTTAAGAGTCAATAGCTACTGTAATTCTATTGATAGCACTAAAGCTGTCATGATTTACTAAATCACGAATAACATCTTTCAATAGCCTTTTTTTTATTAAAGTTTCCATTACTAAGTGAGTACCTCCTTTTACAGGCAAGAAATAAGCTGTAGGATAGGCAGATGCAACATATTTTTTTATAAAATTTACATCACCATTTTCTAATGGGTCATAAATAACAAAAACAGGTTTTGAAGTTTTTATAGTTTCTTTAATTGGTATGTGCTTATATATAATATCTTTGTAGTGTGAATGGTTTATCATAGGATGCACTGGTAGCATAGGAGAGCCTGCTATTATAGTCGCATTTATAACTCCACCAAAATAAAGACTACTGTATCCTCCCAGACTCGTTCCATACACATATACCTTTTTATCTGTAATTAATGGTTTGACATAACTCTCAAATAATTCAAGACTAAGATCTTGATATTGATTTCTATTATGCTTATGTATACTGATCAAGTTCCAGCCTTCAGATAAAATAAAGTCACCCCCAAATGGAGCAGATGTTTTATCTGTATGAGCAGAGTTAAATGTCACAAAAGTAATATTAGACCCTTGGCTATAATTCGTTATTTTAATATTTTCTGATTCGAAAATATTTATTTCTGGAATAACAGAAGTTACATTAAACTCATCGACTTTAAAAAATATTCTTTTTACTATTTTTTCTTCTTCTTTTGTTTCTTCAGAGGATGGACGAAAGAATAGTCGTAATGAATATATTTTTTTTGGTAAAAGATATATTTCTAGCTTAGATACAGGATCCCCAGAATACCACTTAGCATCTATTTTTTTTCCAGCCAATAATACATAAAATGCAAAGTCTGTAGAATCATTTTTAAAAACACTTACAGAAAGCTCTTTTCCATCATAAGATAAGCTATCAAGATTAAAACACATAGATATCCCATAAAATTTGCTTTGAAGCTAAAAGTTAGTTTCAAAAAATTTAAAATTAATTTATTTATTTTCAACTAATGTCTTACTAAAAACAAAATCAACGTAATAGCTTAAGGTTTTAGATATATCAAAATTATCGAAACAATACTCTTTTTGCTTGGATATAAGAGTAGCGTCAAAAGAACTATTTGATAAAATATGGTGTGCAGCCTTGTCAGTAGAAGTAAATATTTCATTCAACTTATAGACTTGATCAGAGCCCGGCCAATCAAAAATAACCCCCTGACTCCCAGAACTCATAGCTTCAGCGACTGCAGTATGACAGCCTTCAATATCACTGGTAGATAGTATCCATCCAATTTTTCTCAACCAAGCTGAAACATCGTTGCCATAGTCATCGAAAATAACCGCACCTTTAAGTAGTTCAGAGTTCTCAATTCTTTTGAACTGCTCTATATAGTATTCTCTTTCAACTTCCCTATTCCATATAAAAGGAACATCCCAAGGCATTTTAGATTTTATATAAAGCCTATACCTATTATCATTTTTTCTTAATTCTTCAAGAATATCCAAAGACCTATCTAATCTCTTCAACTTTGGTATAAACCCTAATAAACCAAGGTTAAAGTTATATCCATTAATTTTATCGCGATCAAAATGATGAGTATTTGCAAATTGAGGTATCACATCTATCTTTTTATTAGACCAGTTATAGTTTTCGATGCAGAAGTCTTTTATATATTCACTCACAACAATCATTTTATCAACTTTACTAAAATCTATTTTAGCGGGCTGATCAGTAGTAATTTCGAAACGATGAAGACGGACTAATAGCTTCTGATTTGGTTTTTTATGATTGCTATAATAGACGGCTGGTCCTACTGCCCATTCGCATATAATAATATCTGCCCATTCTAACAAACTTTTAGAGGTCTTTAAATCATGTCTTAATGTAGTGTCCCAATTATCAAATTTTACATTTATTTTTTCTAAGCGACATAGTTTTTCTAAAATACTTACCAAAAATTTATTGTCATGAGATGCTATCAATACATTCTTAGGTTCGACATTTTTGTTATCTAAAAAACCTACATTATCTAAACTTTTAGGAAAAAACGAACTTAGATGTTTAGTATATATATTATCAAAAGTAAACCTTTCAATATTTTTTTGTAAATTTTCTAGAGTTTTTTTATAGTTTTCGAAACTTAATACGAAGCCATCAATAACTTTGCTAATATCATCATAATTATTAGCAAATAGAGGATAATCATTACCTACTACTGATATATTAATATTACTTTTATTAATGATAGGCAAGGTACCAGAAGCAATACTTTCTAGTAACTTAGTAGAAAGTTCGTTATCAGTATCAAAAATATTATCTCTTATCGAGACTAAAAATGTAGATTGAGAAACCATATTCATAGTTTCCTCTCTACTTAACACCCTACTCCATTCGATAGAGTTTTCCTCAACCTTTTTTTCAAATCTTGTCTTAAAAGATTTATCGTTCTTCGGTGTATTAAATTTAGAACCGACTAACTTTACTGTATAACCCATATTCTGGAATTTTTTCGAAAAATCAACATACTCTTCAACTAGATAGTTCTTATCTATCTTACCAGCATAAATAGTAGACTTATTCTTTATTTTTTTTCTAATTAACAGATCATTTTGAGAAAACACCCTTGGAATCATAGGGTTCAATACAATTACACGTCTTATCAGTTCAGGAAAGCGTTGCTCTACATAACTTCTCATTTGCTCTGTCTGAACTATTAGTCTATTAATATTAGATTTAGTTTTATTTATAATAGATAATTCGTAGTCATCTTCAAAAATGCTAATTTTTGCAAAATAAGCATCTACTTTTGAGAGTATGTTGCGATACTCTTGATCATGAATTTTTTCATGAAACGCTTTTAAGTATCTTGGTGCTCTTAAAATTATATGACTAAAATTTTCATTACTATCAAGACTATTAAGTAATGAAAATAACTCGTAAGGTGAAATGGATTGCTCACTACTAATAGTAACCATATCCTGTTTCCAGGGATTAACTACTACCACGTTTTTATTTAAGCCTGAAGTAATACTATCGTCTATAGGTTTATCTCTAAGAACTAGATAAATCAGGTGACCTTTAGATTGTAATAGATTACATATTGATTGCATCCATATAGATGAACCATCTACTCCGTTCGCAGATATATCTCCGAATACTGCTATTTTATTGATCATGCCATCACCTATTTTCTATCTCTTTTATACAAGAACTTAATTTCTTCCTCTAAAATATAAATCAAGTTAACTTGTAATGAATTATTGTATTTTAAAAAACTAACTCATAGGCTCTATGAAATCAAAGAAGTCTATTTTTTTTAGCTCTAAAAAAAGTGGTAAGCTTGAAATATCAGCGCTTTCAATCAGAACTGTAGATATTTTATTATTATTATTAATAGCATTTACTAAGATTCTAAGGATGTTTATAGCTTCGTAAGTACCTAAAGCAAACCATGATGGGTTTTCTATAATCTCCTTTAGATCAAATACAATCATATCGATATTAGAACTCAAAATAACTTCTTGATAATTGTCAGGCGTTAATAATATGTGTAAATCTTGAAATGATTTCTGAGAAAAAATACCTATAACTTTAGAATACTTGACTCTAGGAATAAGATAATATTCAATAGCACCATCAGATTTTTCTAGTTTTTTTTCTACATATCTAGTAGATTTTAAGATTTTAGATTTTTTTTCTAAGATCTCTTCTAGGTTTATTTTGGCATGTAGAGGCGATCTTCCTGCCTTTTTTGTGGCATTAAAAACTTTTTTTGTGCTAGGAATTAAGTCATGAACTTGTTTGTTTTTTACTGTATTTTTTAGATCAATTATTGACTTGCCCAGTCTGAAACTATACGATTTCTTAAGAGATTCATTCTCTTTTTCCAAGTTATATATATATCTTTTCAGTAAATTTTCATCATTAATAATTTTCATAAATTCCTCACACAAAACTATGTAAGTTAATATAATTTCGACCATTAAACTCTTTATGCTTAACTAACATAAAAGTACAGTTAACTGTACTATCTAAGTCCTCTACTGAAATCAACTTACATTTTTGAAGATCAGGAGGAAGTTTAGTTATATTCGGCTCAACTAGCATCAATTCTATATCATCACGTATGGCTATCTGTTGTGCGACTTCAATAGCTGGACTCTCACGTAAATCATCAATATCAGGTTTAAATGCCAATCCTAATAATACGACTCTTGGCTTTCTAAATCCTTCGGATTTCAATCTATTGATTTCAGTATCAATCTTTTCTATAACCCATTTCGGCTTACTATCGTTAATTTCACGAGCCGCTCGAATGATTCTTGCTTCTTCAGGATTTTGATTGACAATGAACCAAGGATCAACAGCGATACAATGCCCACCAACCCCAGCACCAGGTTGTAGAATATTGACGCGTGGATGGTGATTGGCCAGCTCAATCAGTTCCCATACGTTAATATCTAATTTATCAGATATGATAGAGAGCTCGTTAGCAAAAGCAATACTCACATCACGAGAGGCGTTTTCAGTAAGTTTTGCCATTTCAGCAGTGCGAGAATTAGTCTCTAATAGCTCTCCCTCTACAAAGATACGATATACTTCTTGCGCTTTTTTTGTCGATTCTTTGGTCATACCACCGATAATGCGATCGTTTGAGATCAACTCTTCTACTACCTTGCCTGGCAGTACACGCTCGGGGCAATAAGCAACAAAGATATCGGCTTCATTTTCAGGCTCATGATACTTAGGGAAAGTAAGATCAGAGCGCTCTTCAGCGAGCCATTCGACCATTTTCTCAGTGGCACCCACTGGTGATGTTGACTCTAGAATTACCACGTCACCTTTTTCTAACAGAGGGGCTAATGCTTTACTAACAGCATGAATATAGGATAAATCAGGCTCATGATCATTGCCTTTAAAAGGTGTAGGAACTGCAATGAGATAAGCATCTGAATGTACGGGAGTGAGACTAGCCTTAAGCTTACCATTATCTACTGCTTGCTTCACGATAGCTTCTAAACCTGGCTCAACAATGTGGATTTTGCCTTGATTAATAGTATCAACAGCATGCTGATTAACGTCTACACCGATGACGTTTGCCCCATGATGAGCAAACATTGCCGCTGTTGGTAAACCAATATAGCCCAAACCGAACACACAAATATTTTCCATTTTTATCTCACTTACTCTATTCATAGTTGATTCAATTTTTTAAGCTTCTTTGTGCTCAAAAAAGTTAACGATAGTTTCCACTATACGTTGTGAAGCTTGGCCATCACCGTATGGGTTATGTGCCTCACTCATTTTTAGGTATAAAGCTTCATTTTCAATAAGATTGCTAACTTCAGCCACAATAGTAGCGTGGTGAGTACCAACTAGTTTAACAGTTCCTGCTTCAACTGCCTCTTGACGCTCAGTCGTTTCACGCATCACTAGAACTGGAATACCGAGCGATGGCGCTTCTTCCTGAATACCACCAGAGTCGGTTAAGATGATATGACTAGTGCTCATCAAATAAACGAATGGTAGGTAGTCCTGTGGTTGAATCAGTTTAACGTTATCAAGACCACGTAATAAACGTTCAACTGGTTCTTTCACATTGGGGTTCAAATGTACAGGATAAACAAACTCATAATCTGGGTATTTTTGAGCAAGCTCTTGAATTGCTTGGCAGATCGACTCAAAACCACCCCCAAAATTTTCGCGGCGATGCCCAGTAATCAATACACGACGCTTGGTAAAGTCTAATTCTGAGAACTGTTGCTGTAATTCAAATCTCAGCGTTTCATTAGTTTCTAGTTTATTTTTAACATCTAATAGTGCGTCAACGACTGTATTCCCAGTGACATAAATGAAGTCAGGATTATTATGTTCATCATATAGATGCTGAGCAGCCGTTTTGGTGGGTGCAAAATGTAGTTTAGTAATGATGCTGGTTAGTTGTCTATTAGCTTCTTCTGGCCATGGAGAGTAAATATTGTAGGTACGTAATCCAGACTCTACATGACCAATAGGAATCTGTTGATAAAAAGCAGCCTGCGCTCCACATAAGGTAGTTGAGGTATCACCGTGAACCAATACTAAATCTGGCTGACACTCTTCAAGAATAGGTTCAAGAGCAAGGAGCATTCTTGAACTGGCTTGAGTCAAACTTTGCCCAGACTTCATAATATCTAAGTCATAATCTGGTGTGATTTCAAATAACGACAATACTTGATCAAGCATTTCACGATGCTGTGCTGTCACGCAAACTAATGATTTAATATGAATGTTAGCTTCAAGAGCTTTAACCACTGGTGCCATTTTAATGGCTTCAGGACGTGTGCCAAATATACTTAGTACTTTTATCATAAAAATCTCTTGTTTATTTCAATATATTTTCGATATAGATTATTTTTCTATGTCATAACCATTTGGATTTATACTCTGCCAACGCCACGTGTCTTGGCACATATCAGTAATTGATAATTTGGCTTGCCACCCTAATAAATTTTTCGCTTTGTCGGCACTAGCATAGCAACTAGCGATATCACCCGCACGGCGCTCCGCAAACTGATAAGGAATATCCTGTTTGGATACATCAGAAAATGCAGACACCAATTCTAAAACAGAGGTGCCCTTACCGGTTCCTAGGTTAATTGGTAAAAAGCCTACTGAGTTCTGTTTTGTCGTACCACTTTCGTTTGAGCTAGTTTGTTTCTCTAAATAATTTAGCGCTGCCACATGACCTTTCGCCAAGTCAGTGACATGGATAAAGTCACGTACACCTGTCCCATCTATTGTGGGATAGTCATGCCCAAAAATACTGAGTTTTTCAAGTTTGCCTACAGCCACTTGAGAAATATAAGGCATCAAATTATTCGGAATATCATTTGGGTCTTCACCAATTTTCCCTGATGGATGTGCACCTACTGGATTAAAATATCTAAGGGGAATCAGGTTCCAACTATCATCTGATACCGCTAAATCCTCTAAAATGTGCTCAACGGTAAGCTTGCTTTGTCCATAAGGATTGGTACAAGAACGCTTCGATTTCTCATTGATAGGCAGGGTTTCAGGGTCACCATAAACAGTGGCGGATGATGAAAAAATGAGGTTTTTGACATCATATTCTGCCATGACCTCTAGCAAGGTAATAGTACCACTGACGTTATTATTGTAATATAACAATGGCTTGGCAACTGACTCTCCAACCGCTTTTAGTCCAGCGAAGTGAATCACACCGAAGAACTGATGAGATGAAAAAACTCGTTTAAGTGACTCAGCATCGCGGACATCGCCTTCGATAAACTTAATAGATTGCCCAATAAGAGTAGAGACACGATTAATCGCTTCACGACTACTATTAGATAAATTATCGTATACGACTATATCATAGCCTGCTTCGTGCAATGCAATACAGGTGTGAGAGCCAATATATCCAACGCCGCCAGTGACTAATATCTTGTTTTTCATAAAATTATTTTCTAGGCAAATAAAAACACCCCATTGTAGGGGTGCCTTCTTAAGATTTCAACATGGTTTTAGTAGTTACATTACAGAATTAATTCTGAATTACCAACCAGTAACTTCTTTTAGCTTCTCGCCAAGCTTAGATGGGTCACGTGTATACGCGATACCAGCATCTTCAAACGCTTTGAATTTCTCTTCAGCAGTACCTTGACCACCAGAGATGATAGCGCCAGCATGACCCATACGCTTGCCTTCTGGAGCAGTGACGCCAGCGATATAACCAACAACTGGTTTAGTCACATGGTCTTTGATATAAGCAGCCGCTTCTTCTTCAGCAGTACCACCGATCTCACCGATTAAGATGATAGCTTCAGTTTGTGGATCTTCTTGGAACAGTTTCAACGCATCAATTTGGTTCATACCAGGGATAGGATCACCACCGATACCGATACAAGTTGACTGACCAAAACCAAGCTTAGTGGTCTGAGCAACGGCTTCATAAGTCAATGTACCAGAGCGTGAGATGATACCCACTTTACCTGGCAAATGGATATGACCTGGCATGATGCCGATTTTGCACTGACCTGGCGTGATAACGCCTGGGCAGTTAGGACCGACTAAACGCACATCGCCCGCTTCTTCAAGATAGCGTTTTGCTTTTAGCATATCGATAGTTGGTACGCCTTCAGTGATCACAACGATCAACTTAACGCCAGCATCGATTGCTTCAACGATAGAATCTAGTACAAATGGTGCAGGTACATAGATAACAGAAGCGTCCGCTTGAGTCGCTTCCATAGCTTCTGCCATTGTATTAAATACTGGTAGGCCTAGATGCGTTTGACCGCCTTTACCTGGCGTTACGCCGCCGACTACTTTAGTACCGTATTCGATCGCTTGCTCAGAGTGGAACGTACCATTTTTACCAGTGAAACCTTGTACCAATACTTTGGTATCTTTATCGATTAATACACTCATTATTTATTCCTTGTATTCGGTTGTCTTGTAATAGCTACCTGATGATGTGTTAACCATTAAATATTAATGATAAATGTATACCAACAAGCTGCTATTACACGTTGACTACTATGCTTAAACGCTTATATTTAAAGGACTATGCCTCAAATAAATTAAGCTTTAACAGCATCGACAATTTTCTGAGCCGCATCTGCTAAGCCTTGGGCTGTCGTAAGCTTAAGACCAGACTCTTCTAGAATTTGTAAGCCTTTTTCAGCATTATTACCTTCTAGACGTACAACCACAGGTACTTGTACATCGACTTCTTTAACAGCAGCGATAATGGCTTCTGCAATCATGTCACAACGTACGATACCACCGAAGATGTTGATTAGAACACCTTCAACGCTGCTGTCTTCAAGAATGATCTTGAATGCTTCAACAACGCGATCTTTAGTTGCGCCGCCGCCAACGTCCAAGAAGTTAGCAGGCTTGCCGCCATACAATTTGATGATGTCCATCGTTGCCATTGCAAGACCAGCACCGTTAACCATACAACCGATATTACCTTCTAGAGCAACATAGTTTAGGTCAAACTCAGCAGCTTTAAGCTCACGCTCGTTTTCTTGAGTTTTGTCTTGTAGTGCTGCAATTTTAGGCAGACGATATAGTGCGTTTGAATCGATACCAATTTTGCCATCAACACAAACGATTTCGCCATTTTCACGAACGGCTAATGGGTTGATTTCCATTAGAGCAAAGTCGTTTTCAACAAATGCTTTATAAGCACCAGTCATCAATTTAACGAACTGGTTGATTTGCTTGCCTTCTAGACCCAGTTTGAACGCAACATCGCGCGCTTGGAAAGGCATTAGACCAACTAAAGGATCAACATGTACTTTAAAGATTTTTTCTGGCGTCTCGTTTGCTACTTCTTCGATATCAACACCACCTTCGGTTGATGCCATGAAGGTCACACGACGAGTCGCACGATCAACGACTGCACCAAGATATAGCTCAGTTTGTACTGGGTACATATCTTCTGCAACCAATACGAAGTTAACTGGTTGACCATCAGCGTCAGTTTGGAAAGTAACCAAATTGGTACCGATAAGCTCTTCAGTTACTTGCTTAGCTTCTTCACGAGTTTTAACCAGCTTTACACCACCCGCTTTACCGCGACCACCAGCATGTACTTGCGCTTTGATAACCGCAATGTCAGTTGGCGTTTTATCAAAAGCAGCAGCAGCTTCGTCGCCACTATAGGCGATGATGCCTTCTTGAATCGGCAAACCGTAGCTTTTTAATAGCTCTTTTGCTTGATACTCATGTAAATTCATTGATTGTATCCTTTATTTTTTACAATTAATAAAAAGTGAAATCAAGTGCGCCCATGCATATATTAATCATACGTCTGACGCACTCATGATCGTGGCTATCGCCAAAATAGCGATACCACAATCAGGTTGTAAATCGATAATAATTAAACGAGCAACTGCTTATTTCTTGCGTTTTTTGCGCTGGATAGCGTGGATAGCACGGCCATCTGCAGATAGTGCCGCTTCGTGCACCGCTTCTGACATCGTTGGATGCGCAAACGTCATCAACTGCAAGTCTTCGATACTAGAGACAAATTCCATCGCAATCATACCTTGATGGACGATATCACCAGCACCAGCAGCGATAGCATGCATACCTAGTAGGCGATCTGTCTTAGCATCAGCCACTACTTTGATAGAGCCTTCTGCTTCGCTTTGAGCTAGTGCACGACCGTTGGCAGCCAAGTTAAATGAACCTGTCTTGACTTCATAGCCAGCTGCTTCAGCTTCTTGCTCAGTTAAGCCTACCCATGCAATTTCTGGGTGAGTATAAATGACATTGATGATGGTGTCATAGTTAACTTGAGCTTTTTCGCCATGAATACGTTCCACAGCCATCATGCCCTCTTCCATCGCTTTGTGCGCAAGCATAGGACCACGGACTAAATCGCCAATGGCATAAACGCCATCAAGATTGGTTTTGCACTGATCGTTCACGTCGATAAGACCACGTTCGGTCAATTGAATGCCACTGTCATCGCCAAGTAATTTTTCAGAATAAGCACGGCGACCAACACAAACGATTAGTTTGTCAAAGCTCTCTTCAGATGACTCACCTTTGTTTTCGCTAGTGACAATCACTTGATCATCTTTAACTTCAGCATTGGTTACTTTGGTATCGACACGGATATCAAGACCTTGCTTCTTCAGCATTTTACCGGCTTCTTTCGCGATATCTTTGTCAGCAGCAGCTAGAAAACTAGGAAGCGCTTCATACACAACTACTTCTGCACCTAGGCGACGCCATACTGAACCAAGCTCAAGACCGATAACACCAGCACCGATCACGCCTAAACGTTTAGGGACTGAGGTGAAATCAAGCGCACCAGTAGAATCAACGATACGATCGCCGTCAGTTTTGGCAACTGGGATGTCGATAGGCACTGAACCTGCCGCCAGAATCACGTTCTTAGCGGTAATAGTGCTTTCTGCTTCGTCTTCTAAAGCGACAAATTTAACTTGTTTGTCAGCGCCTTTGCCATCAACTAACGTGCCCCAGCCTTGTAGCCAGTCAACGCCATTACCTTTCAATAATGCCGCAACACCGCCAGTTAATTGCTTAACGATGCCTTCTTTGCGTTCTATCATTTTTTCGATATCAATAGCGACATCGCCGGTGCTGATACCATGCTCATCAAGATCATGCTTGGTCGCTTCGTAACGATGCGAGCTATCAAGCAGTGCCTTTGATGGGATACAACCAACGTTTAGGCAAGTCCCGCCAAGTGCTGGCTCACCTTTATAAACACGTTTTTCGATACAAGCAACGCTCATACCAAGCTGTCCTGCACGGATAGCTGCTTCGTAACCACCAGGACCGCCGCCGATAACGACTAAATCATAACTGTCTTTCATAGTACGTTCCTATTTCTATTTTATTTATCATTTATGCTATTGTTTATTTTATTAAGAGATAAACGATGTTTCTCGCTGCTAGTTAATACACTATATCAACGCCACACATTTATTTATCAAAAAACGCTAATAAAATATAGCTGCTGACGTTGCTACTCGAAACGGTAGCATCATTAAAAACTATTTATACCACGCTACCAAAGTTAAAAAGCTTGTATCGGCGGTTGCCAATACAAGCTTAGAAGCTTATAGGTCTAAGAGGAGCATGGTTGGATCTTCGACCAACTCTTTGAGAGTAACTAAGAACTGTACCGCTTCTTTACCATCGATCATACGATGGTCATAAGATAGTGCAAGATACATCATTGGCAAGATTTTAACTTCACCATTAACTGCCATAGGGCGGTCATTGATGGCATGCATACCCAAGATAGCGGTTTGTGGCGGGTTCAAGATAGGCGTTGACATGAGTGAACCGAATACACCACCGTTTGAGATAGTGAAAGTACCACCAGTCATGTCATCTAGACCAAGCTTGCCTTTTTGAGCCAAGCCACCAAGTTCACGGATACGGCTTTCGACATCTGCCATGCTCATGCGATCGGTATCACGTAATACAGGAACTACTAGACCACGGTCTGACGATACGGCTACACCGATATCATAAAAACCATGATAAACAATGTCGTCGCCATCCAGTGATGCGTTCACTGCTGGGAAACGTTTTAGCGCTTCAGTTGCTGCTTTGACGAATAACGACATAAAGCCTAGACGAACGCCATGACGCTTTTCAAATTGGTCTTTATATTTGGTACGCATGTCCATTAACGGTTTCATGTTAACTTCGTTGAACGTCGTTAGCATCGCAGTTTCTTGCGTCGCTGATAATAAACGCTCAGCAACACGCTTACGAAGGCGTGTCATTGGCACACGTTTTTCGGTGCGCTCACCAGCTGATTCAGCTACTGGGCGACCGCTATCAGACTTAATAGAGCTGTCTGCTTTTAGCGTTGGGCTTGCCATATCAGTCTTGGTTACACGACCACCACGACCACTACCTTCGACATCTTTAGGATCGACACCGCTTTCTTTTGCCGCTTTACGGACTGCTGGGCTTTGATCTTTATGATCAGCTTCTTCTTTCTTATCTGTTACTTGTACTGGCTCACCGCCATCTGCCGCTTGCTTTGCTTGTACTGGAGCAGCTGGCTGATCTGGATTTACAGAAGGAGCATCACTGTCGTCTGCACCAGCGCCACTTGCGCCCGCTTCAAACTCTGCAATTAACTCATCAGACAATACAGTATCATCAACTTGCTTAACGATTTTGGTTACCACACCATCATCAGGTGCCACAACTTCTAATACAACTTTGTCAGTTTCAATTTCGGCCAATAGGTCATCACGGTTTACTTGTTGGCCTTCAGTGACATGCCATTCAACGATTGTGCCATCGGCAACCGATTCTGGAAAAACGGGGGCTTTGATCTCAGCCATCGATATACTCCTTAGATTTGGATACTGCTATTTATTATTAAGTCGTGATAGGCAGTCAGTACCGATTTAAACTATTTACACCGTACTGACTGTCATCGCCTGATTCATTTGTCTTATCTAGTCTGTTACTTTGACAACCTGCTACTTAGACAATTCGTCCACACTAATACCAAGACCGCCAGCGATTAATGCTTGTTGCTGTTGTACGTGTAATTTCGCAGAACCTGTCGCAGGGGCAGCACTAGGAGGACGTGCTACTGGCTCCATGACTTTTGCCTTGGTTGGATGCGGTACCACAATACGGAACATACTCGGTGCCAAGTAATACCAAGCGCCCTGATTAAGTGGTTCTTCTTGCGTCCAAACGATTTCTTTTAGGTTGCTGTATTTTTCAATTTCAGCAATCAAACGTTCTTCTGGCAATGGATAAAGTTGTTCGATACGGATGATGGCGACATGGTCAAGACCGAGCGCGCGGCGTTGTTCTAGCAAGTCATAATAAACCTTACCACCACATAGCACCATCCGAGTCACGTTGTCTGCGTTGTGCTCATCCATCTCTGGCAATACAGTCTCAAATTTACCATTGGCCAGCTCTTCGAGATTTGACGTAGCCAACTTATGACGCAATAGGCTTTTTGGTGACATGACGATCAATGGCTTACGAATCGGACGCACTGCTTGACGACGTAGGGCATGATAAATTTGCGCAGGCGTCGTTGGCGTAATGACCTGCATATTGTCTTCAGCACATAACTGTAAGAAGCGCTCAAGACGCGCCGATGAATGCTCAGGGCCTTGACCTTCGAAACCATGTGGTAACAACATAGTCAGACCACACACACGCTGCCATTTGGTTTCGCCACTCGAGATGAACTGATCGATGACGACTTGCGCACCGTTGACGAAGTCACCAAACTGCGCTTCCCAAACGATCAATGCGTTTGGTACGGTCGTTGCATAACCATACTCAAAGGCCAGTACGGCTTCTTCTGATAACAATGAGTTATAGGTGGCAAAACGCGCTTGTGTTTCACTCATATGAGCCAATGGCACATACATACTGCCATCATCGATATTGTAAATTTCACTGTGACGGTGAGCGAAAGTACCACGGCCCACATCTTCACCAGTAATACGAACCAATACTTTATCGTTATCGACTAAAGATGCGTATGCCAATGTCTCAGCAGCACCCCAGTTAAGAGGCTCTTCGCCAGTTTGCATAGCCAAACGCTGATCAACGACTTTTTGAACTTGGCGCTGAAGCTTATAGCCTTCTGGCATTTCAGCCATACGACGCCCGTAACCTTTTAGGATGTCGATATCGACACTGGTATCCCAGTCATCAACCAAATCATGTCCTAGGTAAGGTTTCCAGTCTACAAATAGCTGCTCGTTAGGTTCTTGAACTAATGAGTTGGCAACATAGTCACCACGGTCTAAAGACTCACGATACTCATCTTCGTATTGCTTTTCTTGTTCAGCATTCAAGATACCATCTGCGATAAGCTTCTGTGCATAAATAGTACGAGTCGTCGGCAGTTTCTTAATAACGGCATACATCAAAGGCTGAGTGGCAGAAGGTTCATCTGCTTCGTTGTGACCGTTACGACGATAGCAGAAAAGATCAATGATGATATCTTTATCAAATTGATGACGATAGTCTAATGCCAATTGTGCGGCAAATACGACCGATTCAGGATCATCACCATTCACGTGTAAAATAGGTGCATGTACCATTTTTGCCACGTCAGTACAGTATTCAGTTGAACGAACATCTTCTTGACGACTGGTCGTAAAACCAACTTGGTTATTGATCACAATATGTACCGTACCACCAGTGGTATAAGCACGAGTTTGTGACATTTGGAACGTTTCTTGAACCACGCCTTGACCAGCAAAAGCAGCATCACCATGGATGACGATTGGCAAGACTGAGTTACCGCCTTTATTGTCTAAAAGAGGTTGGTCATTACGACGAACCTGACGGGCACGTACTGACCCTTGCAATACTGGCGCAACGATTTCAAGGTGTGACGGGTTAAAAGCCAAAGCCAAATGCGCTTCGCCACCTGGCGTCATCACATTAGATGAGAAGCCATTGTGGTACTTAACGTCGCCTGAGCCTTTTTCTGGCTGAACTTTACCATCGAACTCGTCGAACAAATCAGCAGGCTTTTTACCTAAGATATTCACCAATAGGTTCAGGCGCCCACGGTGCGCCATACCGATAACCATCTCTTTGGTGCCATAACCGCCAGCACGTTGGATGATTTCATTGATAGCAGGGATAAAGCTCTCGCCACCCTCTAAACCGAAACGCTTGACGCCCGTATATTTACGTGCCAAATATTTCTCTAAGCCTTCGGCAGCGGTTAAGCGCTCAAGGATAGATAGTCGCTTGTCTGTATCGAACTCAATATAACCCAGATTGGTTTCGAGATATTTTTCCATCCAGCGCTTTTCTGTACTGGTGGTAACATGCATATATTCGATACCGATATAACGGCTATAAACACGTTCCATGATTTCAATAATTTCACGTAACGGTGCTTCGTCCTTGCCAATATTCAAATCATTGGTGGGATATATGGTGTCTAGATCGGCTTCTGAAAGATTGTGATATTCAAGCGTCAAATCTTCCACTTCAGCGCGTGGGTGCAGATCTAATGGGTCGAGTTTTGCGCGGCGATGACCACGGCGACGATAAGCAGAAATCAGCTGCTGTACGCCCATTTGCTTAGGGTCGGCACAGTCAGCTGCATTACTAGTCGTTGTGGTTGCAGGAGTGCTCTTGTTCGCAGTTTGATTGCGAGCAAGTAACAAAAACTGGTCTTTAATAGCATTATGCTGAGCATCGTTTGGCGATTTGTATTGTTCGAAATACGCTTGCCAATCCGTATCAACACTAGTAGGGTCGGTCAGGTATTGCTCATAAAGCACTTCGATATAGTTGGCATTATCAGCGGCCAGTTCAGTATGTTCTACGTCTGCGGCTTCTTTAGTTATACTATTCATAATAATCGTCTATTTGATAGATAAATGAATGGAATCGTGCTTATTATTGTGTCGTTCGTTGTACATTTGATATTTTGACTTTTGAGCTTAAACAGTAATAAGATTTGCTATTGCTGATGACTAATAATTTCTGATGACTAATATTCTGACAACTAATATAAGACATCGTTGTTCATACTGTAATAAGTAGCGTTCATCATTATCGATAAAAAATATGTCAAGTAATAATGATGGCGCTACTACAATCCTCAGCTCAAACAATAGCCATCTGATAAAATTATTTGTGAACGTCCAGTTTTCTTGTCTGACTCGTTTCACAACATTAATTTATATATACTGCTATCAGCTATAACCAATTTATTAATGATAATACCTTTTGCAAATACACTATCGTTCAGCTAGCCTATAAATTGGCTATTTTCGCTGAAATGTCTTCTTATGAAGGATATTTATTGTCATTTTTGACAAACATACATTGCTGTATAGCTTAGCATGCATGCCTTGCATGACATAGTTTGTTTGCTCAATAGTAGGTATTTACATAATGAATATCTATTATAAACCTCTTACTCCGTGCATTTCTACTGCTAATTATATAGACAGTTCGTTTACATAACAGGACTTCTTACATACCACCAACGTATTGTTAATACTGGCTTACTTTTGATCAGCGATTTAATGCGTTTTAGCCAAATGCGCCTCTCCAAATAGTAAACAGAAATACCTCTTCTATCTCCTACCCATACGCAAATCTAGCTAATAAAAAACACCGCCTAATACTGAGACGGTGTTTCATTATGATATGTACATAAACTAAGCAGCGCTTAACTCGTTTAACCTGCTTGGTCTATCAGCATGTTACGTAGATGACCGATTGCTTTGGTAGGGTTCAAACCTTTTGGACACACTGAAACGCAGTTCATGATACCGCGGCAACGGAATAGACTGAACGGATCATCCAAACGTGCCAAACGTGCTTGCGTATCACCATCACGGCTATCAGCGACGAAGCGATAAGCATGTAATAGTGCAGATGGACCTAAGAATTTATCAGGGTTCCACCAAAACGATGGGCAGCTGGTTGAGCAGCACGCACATAGAATACATTCGTACAGACCGTTTAGCTTTTCGCGTTGCTCAGGTGACTGCAAACGCTCTGTTGGCGGTGCTGGCTGATCGTTGATTAAGTACGGGTGTACTTTTTCATACTGCTCGTAGAATTGGTTCATATCGACGACCAAATCACGAACCACAGGTAAACCCGGCAATGGACGAACAGTAATTTTTTCAGGTAGCGTGTTCATGTTGATAAGACAGGCTAGACCATTTTTGCCATTGATGTTCATGCCATCAGAGCCACAAATGCCTTCACGGCAAGAGCGACGGAAGGTGATGGTTTCATCTTCCTTTTTCAGGCGTAGTAACACGTCAAGCAACATACGATCTGAGTCTAACAACTCAACTGTATAGGTTTGCATACGTGGCGCTGCGTCCAAATCAGGATCGTAGCGATAGATTTCGATGGTGCGAGTACCTCGGCTCATAATGCTAAACTCCACACGTAGGTGATGGCGGGCGTACAAAGGTTGCAACATATCAGCGCTAGATAGAGTATTTTTATCACAGCGCTGGCATGAGCATGTAGCTGGCGGTCACCTTTTTAATAAATTAATAAGGGATAAAACGTTAACGCTGTTCATATAGACCAGCGGCGCAGTCAAAAATTAATAGACGCGAACTTTTGGCTCGATATAATCAACGGTCAATGGCACTTTGCGTACTGGCTTATAAATGATGCGGTTGCCTTCAGAGTACCAAAGCGTATGCTTCATCCAGTCATGATCGTTACGACCGTTTGGTGCATAGTCATCATCTTCTGGACGGTCATAATCAGACACACTGTGCGCGCCGCGACTTTCATGACGCATCGCTGCTGATATCATTGTTGCTTTAGCCACTTCATATAGATTAGCCACTTCAAAAGCTTCGATACGGGCCGTGTTAAAGACTTGTGATTTATCAGCCAAATGAATCTGGTCGATTTTGTCGCCTAGCGCTAAGATTTTCTCAACGCCTTCGTCCATCATCGCTTGTGTACGGAATACACTGGCATGTGTCTGCATGGTCGAACGAATTTCGTCCGCAACGTCTTGAGCATTATAGCCTTCAGTCGATTGTTGCAGTTTGTCTAAACGCTTCACTGTAAAATCAAGGACACGTGGATCAAGTGGTTTATAGTTGTGATCGGCATGATGGAATTCATCAACGATATGCTTACCAGCAGCACGACCAAATACCAATAGATCAAGTAGTGAGTTTGTACCTAGACGGTTGGCACCGTGAACACTGACACAAGCACATTCGCCGATAGCGTAAAGACCTTTAACGACAGTGCCTTTCGTGTATAGACCTTCGTCATCCGTACCCGCTTCTAGATCAGGAGTGATTACTTGACCATGAATCGTGGTTGGAATACCGCCCATCATATAATGAATGGTTGGGATAACGGGAATCGGCTCTTTAGTGATATCAACGTTGGCAAAGTTTTTACCAATCTCAAATACTGATGGCAAACGCTTCATGATGGTTTCAACACCTAGATGCGTCATATCCATAACGATATGGTCCGCATTAGGGCCACAACCACGGCCTTCTTTGATTTCTTGATCCATAGAACGTGATACTAAATCACGTGGTGCCAAGTCTTTCACAGTTGGCGCATAACGCTCCATGAATGCTTCGCCATCTTTATTACGTAAGATAGCGCCTTCACCACGACAACCTTCGGTCAATAGTACGCCTGCACCATGAACGCCTGTTGGGTGGAACTGCCAGAATTCCATGTCTTGTAATGGAATTCCAGCACGGACCGCCATGCCAATACCGTCACCAGTATTGATATAAGCGTTGGTAGATGCGGCAAAGATACGGCCTGCACCACCTGTCGCTAGGACAGTAATCGGTGACTGGAATACAGCTACAGTACCAGTCTCTTGCTCAAGCGCGATGACGCCGTTGATGTTACCGGCTTCGTCTTTGATCAAGTCAAGAGCGATCCACTCGATAAAGAACTCAGTACCTTGCTCTAGGTTTTTTTGATATAGCGTGTGCAATAGTGCGTGACCTGTACGGTCAGCAGCGGCGCAAGCACGTTGTACCGCTTTTTCGCCATAGTTTGATGTATGACCACCAAACGGACGTTGATAAATCGTGCCATCTTCGTTACGGTCAAACGGCATGCCCATGTGCTCAAGCTCATAGACGACTTTTGGCGCTTCACGGCACATATATTCGATAGCGTCTTGATCACCTAACCAATCTGACCCTTTAACGGTATCATAAAAGTGAAAATGCCAGTTATCATTGCTCATGTTACCCAAACTTGCACCGATACCACCTTGAGCAGCAACCGTGTGCGAACGCGTTGGGAATACTTTGGTCAGGACTGCAACCTTCATGCCCGCTTCTGCCAAGTGTAGTGAAGCACGCATACCTGAGCCACCACCACCAACGATAACTGCATCGTAGTTGAGGGTCTTAATATTACTAATGGTATTATCTTGTCTAGTTGCCATTACGGTTTTCCTAATGCCTGTTAATGCTTAGAAGTAAATAAAAAGGCTGTCTCAAAATCATCCTATTGCTGGACAAAACACTGTATTGTCTCGCCCCTACTTGAAATTATCAAAGTGGATGACGCAAACAACCTTTAGCCACCTAATTTGCATATCTATCTTTATATTGGGTTCGCTCACTGACTAAACCATAGCGCACCTATTATATAAGTGACTGACTAAGTCAGTAATATCCAACGCTATGATTGGCTATGACTATTTTTAACGACTAACGGACGACTTTATAATGCTTGATCAGCCACTAGTGCTGCTGGGTGCATCCGTTATTGGTTATAGATAAATAGGGTTTATCAAAATATAGTCTGTTTAATATAATATGAATACAAGTAAGGCGAGTGAAGTGCTACAAATAGTAGACTGAGCGAGCCTGACGCCGTATTCATATTATAGGGATTGGCTATAGTTAAACGGCAACAACACCGAAACCAGTACCCCAAAAAATCATGATGCCCCAAAATAAAAACACTAAAATAGCAATAATCATCAATGACTGTAGGACTAAACGTAGACCTGCTGCGCTTGAGCCTAATTTGCCAGTGGTAATGTAATCAGTGAACACGGTCCACATACCAACCCAAGCATGGCCAGCTAGTGCAAGTACCGCCACTAAGCTAAACAAGCGCATAGGCAGACTGGTCATGAATGATGACCATTCAAGATAAGTAACGTCGCCGTGCGTCAAAAAGAAGCCCAGCAATACCACACTATAAACAGCTAAAACGACAGCGCTAATACGCTGGATAATCCAATCGCGTGAGCCTGAACCGGTCAGACCAGTCGCACTTTTGATTCCTGAATCATTTTTAATCATTAGAACATCACCCATACAAATGACGCGACAATTAGAATCGCTGCAATCACAAAACTAACCATAGACGCAGTGCGGCCAGATTTTAGTTCTTCATTCATGCCCATATCAGCAAATAAGTGCTTGATACCCATCACAAAGTGATAAGCAATCGCCGCAACGAATATCCATGCTAAAAAGCGCACAAGTACGTTGTCAAATACGGTCTCAAAACTCTCAGGCGACGCCAATGAGTTCTGTAGTAACCACAGCATGACAGGAATCAATAAAAATAGAATAATGCCAGAGATACGATGCAAGATTGAGGCGATCGCAATCGGTGAGCGATTAACGCTAATCACTTGGCTTAAAGGCAGATCAATAGGTCGGTTGCTTTTCACAGCGGGCATCCTTTTTGCGGTTATACTCCTGTATCTGCTAACAACCACTGCTTGATATAAATAGTATCAAGTTAGGTATTGAGCAACACACGAGACGAATAAAGTAAGGAAGAGCTAGCTGACTTCGTTTAGTTTGCGCTAAATATGAAGAAATGGTCGGATGGTAAACGGTGTAGCAGGACTCGTTAAATTGATAAGCTTTTTAATAGCGGCTCATCGACTAACCAACAAGTAAGCGCACTATTCGTTAGAGCGATTAACTATTCTATTTTTACTGATACTTTTCACATAGAAAAAGATCACTGTCTTCTCTACATCAATATGAACCATAAGCGGATTAATTAAAATAGGCTCATTACTTAAAAATAGGACAGTTAACAAGATCTATCAGACCATCACGTAAAGCTCTGGTCTAAACAGTCACCGTCTAGTCGTCACTAAATATAGATAGAGTCAGCTTTAAACGACACTATATCATGACCACTTATCAATTCGCACAAAGCGAGTGCCAGTTAAGTAACGCTAATTATAAAATGACTGGGCGACAATTACAAATTTATCCCTAAACTAATGAAATAAGAAGGCTTATTTAACAAACAAGCGAATTTGTGCAATACTAAATCCCCCCTGACGACTCAGCTCAGAGGATTAGATGACCCATTCCGTTCGCCTACTACTCATACGCAGTCTGTTTTTAGCATAGATAGCCAAAATACGCTTTGCTCTATTTTAGTAAATCGATGCAGATATTATGCGCATAATAGAGTTTGCCTTAACGCTCTAAAAGGGCAGTTTTTAAGCAAAATAACCAAGCAGACATATTTTGATACAAAATTTACAGTAGATAGACACTATGAAACCACACCAGTTGGTGCCTTTGCTGCTAAAAGTTTTTTCAAATCATAGAGAATTGCTGCTAATATAGCCTGCATATTAAATACGTTAAAAACATTTTGACCGTTTTACTAGTAATGGCGCGAGGCTGTGCGTCGGTATATTTTTATTCTAACAAGTTACAACCAATGGAGAGGAATTTATGGCTGACACTCACGCCAAACTAACCGTAGATGGTAAAGAATACGAACTTCCAATTATTAAAGGTACTTTAGGGCGCCCAGTTATCGATGTTGCGGCTTTACAAGAGTCGGGCTTTTGGTCTTATGACCCTGGTTTTAAAGTAACCGCACCTGTTGAATCAAAAATTACTTTTATCGATGGCGGCAAAGGCGAGTTATTGCATCGCGGCTACCCTATCGATCAATTAGCAAACAACGCTGAATATTTAGAAGTGGCTTATGCGCTTGTTCATGGCGAATTGCCTAATGCCGAGCAAAAAGCAGATTTCTTTGAAAAGATCCGTAAGCACTCAGGCGTCCATGACCAATTGCGTAAGTTCTTTGAAGGCTTCCGTCGTGACGCGCATCCAATGGCTATTATGGTTGGTGTCGTTGGTGCTTTATCAGCCTTCTATCATGACAACCTAGACGTCAGTAACGAAGAGCATCGTGAAATCACGGCTATTCGTCTGATTGCTAAGATGCCAACGCTTGCTGCGATGAGTTACAAATACTCTCAGGGCGAACCGTTCATGTACCCGCGTAATGACTTTAACTACGCTGAAAACTTCTTATACATGATGTTTGCAACGCCTGCTGATGTAGATTATCAGAAAAACGATGTCATCACTCGTGCAATGGACAAAATCTTTACCTTGCATGCTGACCATGAGCAAAACGCTTCTACGTCAACGGTACGTTTAGCAGGCTCTACAGGTGCTAACCCTTATGCGTGTATCGCTGCTGGTATCGCAGCCCTTTGGGGACCATCACATGGCGGCGCGAACGAAGCCGTTCTTGAGATGCTAGATGAAATCGGTACTGTTGAAAACGTGCCTGAATTCATGGAAAAAGTAAAAAGCCGTGAAGTGAAGCTAATGGGCTTTGGTCACCGTGTCTACAAAAACTTCGATCCACGTGCGCAAGTAATGAAAGAGACTTGTGATGAGGTATTAGAAGCACTTGGTATCAATGATCCTAAGCTTGAATTGGCGATGGCGCTAGAAAAAATCGCACTAGAAGACCCGTTCTTCATCGAGCGTAACCTATATCCAAACGTTGATTTTTACTCTGGTATCATCTTGAAAGCTATCGGTATCCCAACGTCAATGTTTACCGTAATCTTTGCATTGGCTCGTACTTCTGGTTGGATCAGCCATTGGTTAGAGATGCACAGTGCACCATTCAAAATCGGTCGCCCACGTCAGTTATATACTGGTGAAACGCGCCGTGATTTTGTAAAGGTCGAAGATCGCAAGTAAGCTAAATAGTATTTGAGCAATAAAAAATCCCGCCATCGTGCGGGATTTTTTATTGCTTCGTCTTTTAGATCAGTATTATCGGTTTTACTGCAAATTACTGATAACTCAATCCTTATGTTCAGAACGACGTGGGGCGTTATTGGAATTCTTTTAGTGTCTGCTCATATTTAGCGATTTGTTCATCATATCCTTCGATGGTGTCATTAAACTTAGTCATCAATGTCTCAAACTCTTGTTGCTGATCAACCTTCATTTGTTGCATATCGATGACTTGCTGAGCTTCTATTTGCTCCCAGACTTGGTGTTGAATAATCAAGCGAGCCAGCGCTGGGCTTTTTGCACTGACCCTGCCAGCGATTTCTGCATGTTCGAATAACTGCGGTGTCAAAGTGGCTATATTAATTAAAGTATCGCTATCCTCTGCACTGAGCGGTGTCGTTACTGGTTGATAGAGCGCGTCCATCGCTTGTTGGTAGCTTTCTATCATTTGCTCTTCAGTCATCATCACAGGTTTACGCGGCTCAAGACTGATACGCTTAAGTACAGTCAAATCGCGCTCACCAACTTCAGTACTGGTATTCATCTCAGTATCCGTACTAACCGCACTATCAGTGGCCACTGGCACTGATGCTTGCTCAGATTCATTACTGTCGATGGCCTCTGCCCCTGACTTAAGACTATCAGTCACTGGGGCACTGGCCTGATTAGCGGTGGCCTGATTAGCAGTGTCCTGAGTTGCTCCTTCGAGCAATAAAGCATCGCCATCGGACGCATCAGCAGCTTGCAACGATTCGTACTCTGCTTGTAGCCGACGCTGCAACCCTTGTGCTTGAGCGACGTACAACGGCTGAAACTGTTTAATACGCGCAGCAGCTGAATCACTTTGCGGCATTGGTTGACTGTCTTCAGCACTCGTCTGTTCAGTGCTTTGACTGTCCTTTGGCTCAGGTTGCGTGTCTGCTTGCTGGCAACCACTCAATAGTAATATGCCGCTTAGCATTACTACAAGTACTGTTGAGGGATAACGTAGAGAGCTGGTGCTTTTGTCTGAGAAGCTTTTATTCATGTCGCTATCATGAGCCTCATTATCCAGCGTTTCTGGCAAAAATTTAAACATCAGAGTACATATCCTTTGTTAATGCAAAATAATAAAAGTTAGAATTATCACAGCAATCCATTGCTGGTTTATGTCGTTTTTTTAGTCGTACTTTTTATCTGTCGCATTATTCACAGCATGTACGCTCAGAAATGGAATACAAGCTTCTAGATCTTGACAGTCTTTGCCAAGTTGCCGACGTACGAAATAGTCTTGTACCATGCGTGCCTGTTGTTCGATACCATATCTAAAAAAGGATTTACCCGTCTCTAGCACATAATCATAACGGCGATTGATAATCGCACCGCGTACTACCTTTAATCCTTGTTGTAGCTGCCAAACGTGGGTTAGCTCGTGTATGAGCCAACTTTGCTTACCAATGGACGCATGGCTAAAATCTGCTATCCAATCTGCCGGATGAAAGTAAATATTACCATTAGGGCTGACCGCATAATTTTTGAGTACCCAGCGCGCGGTTTTAAGGTGAACATCAGCGAGCGTGATACTGTTACCGAATACCGAATGAGCGAGCGCTATCTCACCAGCAGTCAGCTTTCGTGATTCTTTTTTTGAAAATCTTGCTTGTAAAAACTGCTTGAGAGTCTGCTGATACATGGTTAATGAGTTACCTTACGCTAGTGAATCATGCTAAACCATTAACATGCTAAACCATTAAATAGGGGTGCAAACATTGAAACCCAAACATGGAAAAACAAGCATTTAAAAACAAATATCTAAGACATAAGCTGTACACTTAGCCGATTTTTCTTAACGTCAATCTAAGTTAGCCTAGCCGCTCAACTATAATAGTTATGAAGAGCAATGATTAAGGGCTGTTTGTATAAATTAGCTTATTTTTACCACTGATGTCTAATACTGATTATCAAATAGCTTTGTTTTTCTACAAAAAATAGCGACTGCCGAATATTTACTCTGTACAAAACAGCTTCATCAAGTCACTCTGTCATTGTAGTAAAGTCATAATTATCCGACCCTATAATAGAGAGTCCTATGCCGCCTAACTTTCATGCCGATACCCCACTCGCCCAGCGTATGCGCCCCACGACTCTTGATGCTATTATTGGTCAAGAACATTTATTAGCAGAGGGTGCGCCATTAAGACGCTTGGTGGAGCAAAGACACCTGCCGTCCATTATCTTGCATGGTGAAGCTGGCATTGGCAAAACCACCATTGCCATGCTGCTCGCTGATGCAGTGGGCAGGCCTTTTCATGCGCTATCCGCCTTGAATACTGGCGTTAAGCAATTGCGTGAAGTGCTAGATACCAAAGATTCTTTAAACTTTGAATCACCAGTGGTGTTCATCGACGAGATTCATCGTTTTAACAAAGCTCAGCAGGATGCACTACTGGGCGCTGTAGAGTCTGGTGATATTACCTTGATTGGTGCGACCACGGAAAATCCCTCCTTTAGTGTCAATAACGCCCTCTTATCTCGTTGCCAAGTATATCGCCTAGAGCCGCTGACGCCTGAGCAAATCAGCGCGGTCTTACAACGGGCCATGCAAGAAGATAACATTCTGCAAAATCTGACTATCGATCTACAAGCGCAAAATACGATCAGCCAACTGGCACATGGTGATGCTAGAAAGGCGCTGAATGTATTAGAGCTTGCCATTCAAACGGCTGATGCTAAACAGTCGCCAGTTATCATTGATGACGAACTGGTTAGCCGAGTGGCGCAAACTGCTTTGGTGCGTTACGATAAAGATGGTGAGCAGCATTACGATATTATATCGGCCATGATTAAATCTGTCCGTGGCTCCGATCCTGATGCGGCTTTGTATTGGATGGCACGGATGCTGGTTGGCGGCGAACCTGCCGACTTCATCGCGCGGCGTTTGGTCATCTTAGCCAGTGAAGATATCGGCAATGCCAATCCGAATGCCCTACTCCTTGCTGATGCAGCGTTACGTAGTGTGCAGTCGATTGGTATGCCTGAGGCACGTCTAATTTTAGGTCAAGTGGTGGTTTATCTGGCGACCAGTGCCAAAAGTAATAGCACGTATAAAGCGATCAATGCTGCGATGACGTTGGCAGAAAAAGATGCCTCTCCTGTGCCACTACATCTACGTAATGGCGTGACCAAGCTGATGCGCAGTCAGGGATACGGTCAAGGTTACGCCTACCCGCACGATTATCCCAACCATTATTATCCGCAGTCTTATTTACCAGAAAATTTAATCGGCACACGCTTTTATGAGTTTGCAGATAATCAACGAGAGCAGCATAGCAAACAATTTATGGACTGGCTAAAAACACAAGCAGCAAGTAATGACTAACCATGCATGACACGGCTCGGTTCATTATCTAATGTACGCTTTAATGCACAAATGATAGCAATCATTGATAATACTTATGACGATTTTTGACATACTGAACGATATAGTGGGAAGATGACACAGCACGTTGCGATGAAAAGCGTTAAAATGACCTCATAATGAACTATACAAGCTATTAAGTGCGTCACTTTTTATTGAATGACATTACTGATAGCGCGCTTTGCTTGACCGTAACAGCGCTTTGTATCATCTGCTGCTACAATAGGTAGATAATGCTCTATATTCCAAATCACACCTATCTATAAATAATAAGACATTGAGATTTACTATGAGTTTAAATACGATTCCTGAGATTATCGAAGACATTCGTGCTGGTAAAATGGTCGTCTTGATGGATGATGAAGACCGCGAAAACGAAGGTGATATCATCATGGCAGCGACCCATGTGCGCCCTGAAGATATCAACTTTATGATTACCCATGCTCGCGGCTTAGTCTGCTTGACCATCTCACAAGCTCGTGCGCATCAGCTGTCTTTACCACTGATGTCTGAACGCAACGAAGCTAAATTCAGCACCAACTTTACTGTATCAATCGAAGCGGCTGAAGGCGTTACGACTGGTATTTCTGCTGCCGATCGCGCCCGTACGATTCAAGCAGCGGTTTCTGCTACTGCTAAAGCTGAAGATATTGTACAGCCTGGCCATATCTTTCCTATCATTGCGCAAGATGGTGGCGTATTGCATCGCGCTGGCCACACAGAAGCAGGTTGTGACTTATCACGCTTAGCAGGTCTTGAGCCAGCATCTGTGCTCGTCGAAATCATCAATGCTGATGGTACGATGGCACGCCGCGATGATCTTGAAATATTTGCTAAAGAGCATGACCTTAAAATTGGTACGATTGCTGATCTCATCAACTATCGTATCGCCAATGAACAAACAGTAGAAGAAGTAGAATCACATCCTTTTGAGACTGAACATGGTACGTTCACTTTGCATCGCTTCCGTGAATTTGGTGCTGATGAGACCCATTTAGCATTAGTCAAAGGCGATGTCAGCGAAGGCGTCAGTACGGTACGTGTTCATGGCTTCCATCCATTACGTGATTTGTTTGCAGCTAAAAATGACATGACTGGCCGTAGTGGCTGGAGCGTACAAGCGGCACTAAAAGAAATTAGCGCCTCAGATCGCGGTGTATTGGTTTGGATTGGTAGTAACCAGCCGGTTGATTTAGGGGATGCGTTAGACAAAGCTGCAGACAATGAATCGCAATCAACGCTTACTCAACAGCCGTATCGTAGCGTTGGTGTTGGCGCACAGATATTACGTCATTTAGGTGTCCGTGATATGCGCCTATTGTCATCACCAATGAAGTTTTATGCATTATCAGGCTTTGATCTGAACGTGGTTGATTTTGTGCATGCGCCGCAGCAAGACTAAAATCTGTTTGCGTTATTGAGTCGAAAAATCAAGCTTAAAAAAGGCACGCTAGCGTAATGTTAGCGTGCCTTTTTATATTTATGAGGTGTTAATTTTTAAAATTTAGGCGTGTGTCCAACGTCTGTTTCTAATGCGAGCAGTCGTTCGCGCTCCTCGATTGTCCAAGGCAACTTAGTTTTGCCATCACTCTCTAAGCGCACCACGACTGCTTCAGCCGTCGCAACGATAGCCAATTGCGCCGTACTATAGTAACGATACTCTATGGTTATACTTGTATTGCCCAAACGTTGACAACGAACGCCTAATAATAAAGTATCCGGATAGGTCACGGGACGCAAATACTGGCAACTGGATTGTGCTAATACGGTGACCATGCTGCCATCAAACATCCCTAACGTCTGCAAATACGCAATACGCGCTGACTCAGCATAACGGTAATAGACGACGTTGTTTAAGTGGTTAAACGCATCCATCTCACCCCAGTGAATCGGCTGATGATGAATAACAGGATAATGCGCCAGTGCTTCAGGACGAGGATAATACTCTGGTGCAGAGACCAAACCTGATTGCTTATCAAAACTGCTCATAACTTACCTTATTGCTTGTATTGTCTGTGTCTCAATTTTTGAGAATCGGCCTAATTTTGGGGCTTGTCCAAAATTTGCGTGGTCAACAGTGGCGTTGGTTTTGGTGCATTGGCAATCAGTCTATCTAACCAATCGAGTACTTCTGGAATATCGCTTGGCGCTTTCATGGTTTCTAAGTTCTTGGCGAGATCGTTTGTACTTTCAGCAGCGCTCGTCGCATTTTTTGCTGCTTGCGCAGGTTGTTTGCTAGCAGTCATAGAAGACTGTGGCACTAAGGTTTTTAGTTGTTTACGAGCTTGCGTCAGATAGCTGACCAGCTGATCTTGTTCGCGCATATTGCTAGCTTGGCTCGCTAAATTCAATGTCATAATAACTTCATGAATGGTTAACTGGCGTCGTGTCAAAGCAAGGTTATTATTGCTTACTGCTCTACTTTGCTGAGTGCCTTCATTACCATTACCATTATTATTGCTAGTGCCATTACTATTGCTGCTCGCGGCACGCTCATGACTATGCAAAAAATCTTGAATATTTTGAATCGCTAGATTTTGAATTTGCCACGGGCTTGGTTGTGCACTTTGTGCTTGCAGGCGTTCGATATCTTTGAGCAAGCTTTGCTTAATGACCACGGTCAACGCTGGGGCAATCTCATTGCTGCTTTGTGCCAATTGCCAATGCAGACCACGTAGTAAGTCTATTGCTGCGCTATCGTTATTGTCGGCCAATAGTCTATTGGCTGCCTGTATTTGAATACGCAATAAATCCAGCTGATTCTGAGCTTGGTTATTGGTCGCTACGCTCGGCTCTGGTAAGGTCTGCTGACTCATGGCAAATATGCGATCATCCATCTCATTTAGACGGCTGACCACCTGCTCGTTGCTTTGCAGACGCTCATTGACGCTATGTTGAAAACGTTGATGGCTAATATATAAGACTAACAATGCCGCGATAAGTAGCAAAATCACCAACCATTGTAGACGCAACAACAAGGTATTTGCTTGCCGACGCTGCTGGATAGCAGAAGGTTCCTTAGATAATGATTCAGAATTTATTGACATAAGACAGTACCGTTATGGGTAGGGTTAAACCTATTTAAAGCGAACAAAAAAAGCGTATCACGCTTTAAGTGTTGTCTGGTTATTAAGAAATCGTTTTTTCTATAGGACTTTAGCGCTAATGGCTGCCAGAATGGTTTCCGGCGCCAAATCTTCCACACGCCAATAGCTCAATTGCTGTTCTGCGACCATGTTTGCCAAACGTTCGCCCAATACGATATAAGTAAAGTCTGATAATTTAAGCGCTGCGTTGTCGATCTTGCTTTGATTTGCAATTGCTTCTAAATTCGTCGCTTCTGAAGCCCTTACTACTGTTGCTTTAACAATACTTGCCCAATGCTCAAAGGCAGTACCACTACTGATCACGACGATGGGCTTTATTCTGTCTGCTGATGCTATGGTTTTTGATGCGTTTTTTGCCTGAAAATCTTGTAGCCATTGCTCATATTGACTCTGCGCCTCGTCAGGCATGATGCGCTCATACCAAGCAATACTATCGATATGTACACCGCGCGCCTGCAAGGTATCGACCAGCAGACGACGTCCGCCAAGTCCACGCCATATCAATAGTTTATCGCCCGCTTGTAGACTTTCTATCTCAGGCATCGCCAGCATACCTTCGTTATTGGCAATGGTAGGTTGAAGCACGTGATAACTTGCCACCGGTAGCTTGGCATCATTGAGGACAGCAGTAGTCGCCTCACCAACCGCAATCAAATGACTTGGCGTCTCTAACGCCGCCAATGCGGACTCTGCCAGCTCAGTAGTGTTGTTTTTTTTGTAACGCTCAACCTCAAGCGCTTGCCATATGGCTAACCCTGAGGCCGCAGCGGTCGGACTGACAATAACCAGTGCTTGATAGTCACCAGCCAGCCATTGCCGCATCATTTTTCTGTCTTCATCGGTCGCTGCACGTGCTTGCAATGCCAACATCGGCATCTCAATGACAGACAGCCCTGCCGCTTGTAGACACTGCGTCAGTGGCGCTGCTCGCTCTATCGGGCGCGTGTTGATGACTACTTGCGGCAGCGCTGATGATTGCTCAGTTGAGTGAGGCGAATCCGTGAACTGTGATGTTGAACAAGGCATAAACCGACCATGAAACAATGCTTATGAAATTAAAGTGAGCGTAATAAGAGTCAGTATAAGTAATTACCACTCTATGATTGAGCTACTCACCATACAGAAATACTATTCTTAGATGCCATTTGCTTAGATATTATTTATTCTAATATTATCTACTCAAATATCATTCAGGATGATAAATCGCTGATAAGATAGCACCAGCACCATCGGCAAGTAGGAGCTTGGCAACATCAATACCAAGTTGATTGGCCTGTATTTCTTGCTCTTCTTGCGTACCGACTAATGTGACACGCTTGTCCGCTTTTAGTAGTTCACTACCATCGGCCTGACCCACACGACCACGCAACCACAACACATTGCCATTATCATTGTTGCCATTATTACCATTGTCATCGTTGTTGGCAGCTGTTTCATCAGCCATTTGTAGAACGGCATAAGCCGCAATCGGCACTTGGCAACCACCTTCTAAATGACGGTTTAGCGCGCGCTCAGCGATAAGGCGAATACGAGCCTTATCATCATTGAGCGGTGCAAGCAATTTTATCACCTCGTCATCACCTTCACGGCATTCAATTGCCAGAGCGCCTTGTCCGACCGCAGGCAAGCAAGCATCAATATCAAGCTCGCCGCGGATGCGATCGGTAAGCTCAATACGCTGTAAACCACTGGTCGCTAGAATAATCGCATCATACTCGCCAGCATCCAGCTTACCCAAACGGGTACCAACGTTACCGCGCAAGGTTTTGATTTGTAGATCGGGGCGATAGGCTTTGATTTGACACTGACGACGCAAGCTTGACGTGCCAACTACCGCACCTTGTGGCAACTCATCAATACTATTATAAGTATTGGAAACAAAAGCATCCGTTGGTGAAGCGCGTTTGCAATAAACACCCAGCATCAAGCCTTCCGGCAACTGCATGGGGACGTCTTTTAATGAGTGCACGGCGATATCTGCTTGGTTCTCATACAGCGCTTGCTCGAGCTCTTTGACAAACAAACCTTTACCACCGATTTTGGCCAATGGCGTGTCCAAAATTTTGTCACCTTTAGTGACAATTTTTAGCAGATTAATGGTCAAGTCAGGATACATCTCTAGCAGGCGATCACGAATATGTTCGGCTTGCCATAGCGCCAACGGACTCTGGCGTGTGGCGATATTTAAAGTGGTCAAAGCAGGTTGCTGCGGATTGCTCATAAAGGGCCTCAATAAGTTCGATACGACAGTGCAATGTTCATGCGATGTCAATGCGAAACAGTCATGCAAATTTACCTTATAAAATGGCGATAAAGACCATTTACCATGACTGCCGACGCAAAAAAATACCCCTATTTAAGCATAAATAAGGGTTTGATGATATGGGATGATTATTTCGCTATGACAATGGTGTGTTACATACTCTGAATTTTTTCACGTAACGCTGGCAGGTGACGGCGGCTCACCGCTAGCGTCTCATCAATACCTTTAAACCGTATCTGATACTGTCCCGCATCTAAGGTCTCTAAAAAGTCCAAAAAGCTGAGATTAATAATAGCGTTACGGTGTACCCGAAAGAGGCGGTCTTCAAACTCTTGTTCCAACTCTTTTAGGGTCTCGTCAATGAGGACAATACCGTCTTTATGGCGAACTTTGACGTACTTTTGATCAGCCGTAAAGTAGTAAATGTCTTTGAGCTTAATCAGCTCAACACCGCGGTGGGTACGTGCCGCGATATGTTCACGGACGGGACGTGCCATTGGATCTTCGAGCTTACGAATCTCATTTAACTGCGCTGCGTTTAGATTTTTCGCTTTAGCAAGTGCCTCTAACAGTTCATCTTTATTGGCTGGTTTTAATAAATAACCGATCGCATTGGCTTTTAACGCAGCAATCGCATAATGATCGTAAGCAGTGACAAAAATAATCGCTGGCGGATGCTCAAGCTTAGCAAGCTCTTGCGCACAGCGAACCCCATCCATCTCAGGCATGCGAATATCTAATAAAATGATGTCCGGTTGTTGAGTTTTCACTGCCACGATGGCTTCTGCGCCTGTCGTTGCTTGCGCAACCACTTGATGACCTGACTCCTGCACAATCCTAACCAAACGCTCACGTGCTAACGGCTCATCATCACAAACTACAATCCGCATGGAAACTCCTTTCTTACGGCGTACCTAGTATATTTCTTTAATCGTATCAGTAACATAATAACATTTATCCTTAAGCTGTTATCGCCATCCTTTAAAACTAATAACGAAAATAATAATAGTATAAATGCTGCAATAAATATGCCACGGTCAGTTACTAAAGAGAATATAACCAGATAAAAATCATAGACTGACGTCTTGAAGAGGGTAATCTATGACAGTAACGATTTGCTTACTAGTGACGGTACTTTGAATATCGGCACTTTGGCCAAAGTAGGCGCGTAAACGTTCGGCCTGAATATAAAAATTCATGTGCTGACGCAAATCGTAGTGAACCATTAAGGTTTTTTTGGGCAGTTGCACACTGATGGTAATCGTCACGCGATGCTGTTGCCACGTTACTTCAATATCGATATAAATGGTTTCGGTGGTCATTTCAACCACATTGAGTAGCATTTTTTCAATCACGCTTTGGAGCATCAAAGCAGTGATGACCATGTCATACATGACATCCTCGTCAGGTAGCCGCCAATTGATAATGAGCTTGTCCGCCAAACGAATAGATTCAATGGCAAGATAATGCTCGCAAAGCGCGATTTCTTCTTCAAAACTAATCTCGCGAGCACCTTCAAAACTGGCACGAAATAACGCGGAAACGTGTTGCAATAAGGAGGCTGCTCGAGAGGGATTGGACTCAATAAGGGATACTAAAGTATTAATGGTATTAAAGAAGAAATGCGGGGCAAGGCGTGCTTTAATCACATCGTTTTGTGCAGTCAATTTATACTCAAACGATTTTTTGAGCGCACTAACCTCACGATAGCGACGTAAAAAATACAGTAGAAACACCAAGGTAAAGCCGCCGCCAATGATGGTATCAAACAGGACATTGATAATAAAAGCTTGCAGATCGTATTCGAGCCAGCCCACATTGATCATAATAAGCATGACTAATGTCATTGATATTGCAGAAGCTAGCATGAGTAGCGCAAGAATATAAATGCTGACTTTAACGATGCTCATGCGTGTAAAGACAGGGCGTAAATAATCTACTAGGTATAATGATGGGATGATACTTACTGTGTTTTGTAAAAATCGGCTCATGAATTTAATCACAAATTCTGACCAAGTTGCCAAGTCATGACGATCAATCACCGTCACGAACAGCGACCAAAAAAAGATGTAAAGCAGCCACTGCCAAGGTCTCATGACGTCCATGAGCTTGGGAATAAAAAACTCTAAGCGCGCAGCTAGTAAGGCAACCTCATCATTTGCTATACTTGGGCTCTTATTCTCTTGATTTGTCTTAGACCGATATGAACGCCAATTCTTCAAACCCTAGTAATCCTGATTCAAATAAAAATTCATCTGTCGCTGATTTTAGCACAGATGCTTCTATAACAAACGCTGCGGTACAAAACAGCCCGACCAGCAGTCAAGGTCAGCAGATGTGGGGCGGGCGCTTTAGTGAAGCAACCGATAGCTTCGTCGCTGCCTTTACCGCCTCCGTAGGCTTCGATCAACGCTTCGCGCGGCACGATATTCAAGGCTCGATTGCACACGCAACCATGCTCAAAGAATGCGATATCTTAAGTGCTGATGATGTTGCCACTATTATTGACGGTCTACAACAAGTGCTGAAAGAGATCGAAGCTGGTGAATTTAACTGGTCGATTGCGCTTGAAGACGTGCATATGAACGTTGAATCACGCCTGACAGATATCGTCGGTGCGGTGGGCAAAAAGCTACACACTGGTCGTAGCCGTAATGATCAGGTCGCCACCGATATCCGTTTATGGCTGCGCGAAGAGACTGATAATATCATCGCACTATTGGTACGGTTGCAAAGTGGTTTGCTTGATTTGGCTGAGCAGCATACTGATACCATCATGCCTGGTTTCACCCATTTGCAAACCGCGCAGCCAGTCAGCTTTGGTCATCACGTGATGGCATGGTTTGAGATGTTATACCGTGATACTGAACGCCTCGTTGACGCGCGTCGCCGTATCAATCAGATGCCGCTTGGTAGTGCCGCGCTTGCTGGCACGACGTTCCCAATCGATCGTACGATTACCGCTGAACTGTTGGGCTTTGAAGGCATTTGCCAAAACTCGCTTGATGCTGTCTCAGATCGCGACTTCGCTATTGAATTCACATCAGCTGCTTCTATCTTGATGATGCACATGTCACGCATGAGCGAAGAGATTATCCTATGGATGTCAGCGCAGTTTAACTTTGTGCAGATACCAGATCGCTTCTGTACCGGCTCATCTATCATGCCGCAAAAGAAAAACCCTGATGTGCCTGAATTGGTACGCGGTAAAGCAGCCCGTGTCTTTGGTCAACTCATGACCTTGCTCAGCCTAATGAAGAGCCAACCCCTCGCCTACAATAAAGACAACCAAGAAGACAAAGAGCCGCTCTTTGATTGCGTCGATACGCTTACCGGCTGTTTATTGGCCTTTGGTGACATGTTACCAAACATCACTCCAAATAAAGAAAGCATGCGCGCCGCTACCATGAAAGGCTATGCGACAGCGACTGATTTGGCGGACTATTTAGTGCGTAACGGTGTCGCTTTCCGTGATGCTCATGAAGTCGTTGGTCATGCCGTCGCTTTGGGTATTAAAGAAGGCGTCGATTTGAGTGATTTATCCTTGGCACAGCTACAGCAGTTTAGCGATGCTATTGGTGACGATGTCTTTGACTTTTTAACACTAGAAGGCTCATTGGCAGCTCGTGATCATTTAGGTGGCACAGCGCCCAATCAAGTGAAGCAAGCCGTCGTTAATGGTCGCGCACGCTTAAAAGTATTTGCGTAAAACCTTTAATAAAACTAGCATCTATTAATAAAAATCCCGCTCTCTAGGCGGGTTTTTTATTAAGATCAGTAGATAAAGCGGCTGTTACCTTCTATACACCTGATAGGCTTGGCTAAATCTACTAAGACCGTTATCATAGGTGAATACTAATATTCGATTTAATAATACAATAAGGACTGCCTCATGACTGAGAGTTTTAATCCACAAGCCAATACGGTATTTTGCCGCAAATATCAGCAAGAATTGCCAAAAATGCCACATCCACCTTTTCCTAATAAAAAAGGTCAAGAGCTGCAAGAAACGGTCTCTGACAAAGCATGGAAAGAATGGATTGAGCACCAAACCATGCTGATTAACGAAAACCATCTAAGCATGATGGATCCTAAGGCCAAGCAGTTTTTAACAGAGCAACGTGATAAGTTTTTAGACAATGAAGATTATGAGCGCGCGCAAGGTTGGACGCCAGAAAGCTAATTATTTTTGATTTTCTGCTATAAAAAAACGCGCTATATAAATAATATAGCGCGTTTTTTATTTATAAATTATAGTCAATTGAAAATAAAACTGTTATATAAATTTAAACGCGCTACTGGGATAAATTTTGCACAGCTTCTGGGAACACAGCACGCAAGTAAAATTCATCCCAGTAGCGCTATGTTCTTTTTAGAGTACATCGACTATAACGCGTGTTAAATACCCTATCAATCCTCAGTCTTGTTTGCTGTGCCAGCATCGGTAACGGATGTTGCGCTTGCTTGGCGTGCAGCCATTCGATCGTTGGCTTCTTGCACCGCTTTTTCGACCTCAGCATAGTCTGAATGACGCACGTCCTGACCGCTGATATAGTTAATGACCAGCTCTGCCACGTTCTGCGCATGATCACCGATACGCTCAAGCGCACGCAGCACCCACATAATATTCATGACTTTTGAGACATAGCGCGAGTCCTCCATGATATAGGTCATCAAGGCGCGAATGGCCGACTGATACTCATCATTGACCACTTTATCATTACGCATGACTTCAAAGGCTTGCTCAGCGTTCGATTGGCTAAAAGCTTCCAGCGCATTATGTACCATCAGCCGAACTTGGTTACTCAAATGCTGAACTTCCGCATACCCATACTCAGTCTTACCTTGCGCGATAATTTTGATTGTCATCTGGGCAATTTTCACCGCTTCATCACCGATGCGCTCTAAATCGACCACGCCTTTGCTGATGGCCATGACCAAACGCAAATCACTGGCAGCTGGCTGACGTTTGGCAACCAATAATAAAATATGTTCGTCCAAATCGACTTCCATGCGATTGATATCAAAATCCATATCAATCACTTCTTGTGCCAGCGCTTGGTTTTTATCGGTTAATGCATGGATTGCCTTGGCGACTTGATTGGCCGCGCTATCACCCATATGCAGAAACAGTCGAATCGCTTCATCAAGATCTTGGTCAAAACTTTTAGAGATATGCTTGTCATTTTGCATAGAACGTATTCCCTGAAATCTGGGTTTCGATGACACCGTGTGCCTATTAAAGGGCACATTGTTTGAGTGCTCAAAACCGAGCTGCCGATATACCTCGGTCAATGTCAAAAACTTCGAATGATTGCTCACAATAAGTGCTCATCCTATTTGCTTGTTATCAGCGTCTTATTATCAGTGCTTGATGATCAGTACATAACCATCAGCGTAATGGCTGACATTATCACTTAATGAAAAGCGACTGACGGCTGACGCTAAGCGTCGCCCAACTTAATTATCAATGCGGTTAGCCATAACGACCCGTAATATAATCTTCCGTCGCTTTTTGCGCCGGTTTGGTAAATATCTGATCCGTCTCGCCCATCTCGATCATGTCACCTAAATACATATAAACCGTATAGTCTGACACCCTTGCCGCTTGCTGCATGTTATGCGTCACAATAGCGATGGTGTAGTCATTTTTGAGATCTTCAATCAGCGCTTCAATAGCACCGGTAGAGATAGGATCAAGCGCGGAAGTTGGCTCATCAAGTAACAATACCTCTGGCTTGGTGGCGACACTACGCGCTATACATAAGCGTTGCTGCTGTCCACCGGACAATGATAGTCCAGAGGCTTTAAGCTTGTCTTTAACCTCAGGCCATAATGCTGATTTTTTCAGCGCCCATTCCACTCGATTGTCCAGCTCAGCTTTGCTTAATTTTTCATAAAGACGCACACCAAACGCCACATTGTCGTAAATCGACATTGGGAATGGTGTTGGTTTTTGAAAGACCATGCCGACTCGTGCGCGTAGCAAATTAACATCGACGTCTTTGTCTAAAATATTTGCACCGTCAATATTGATATTACCTTCTGCCCGCATGCCCGGATACAGATCATACATACGATTAAAGGTACGCAGCAGCGTGGATTTTCCGCAACCTGATGGGCCAATAAACGCGGTCACTTTTTTATCAGGGATATCAATATTGATATTTTTTAATGCTTGGAAATCATCGTAATAAAAATTCAGATCTCGAACTTCCAATTTTGCAGGTGGCATATTTTGTGGAATATCATGCAGTGTTTGCTTGTTAAAGCTTGCGGCATCTGGCTGAGCCATTTGTGCACTGGTCGATAAAGGGTTGGTTAATAGATTGTCTTCGGTGATATGAGACTTTTTAACCGCCGTTTTTTTAGGCGCTTTATTGATGACATCATTCATAATATTATCCAACCTAACTCAATGAAAAGTGATATAAATTTAAGTAAAAATCGACGAGGCCTGATTTTTTAGTAGCTGTTATTTGCTGTGACCACGGTTGCCAATAAATCGCGCCAAAATATTCAGTATCAGTACCGACAAGGTAATCAGTAATGCCGCTGACCATGCCAAGGTATGCCAATTGTCATAAGGACTCATGGCAAACTGATAAATGGTGTTGGGCAAGTTGGCAATGGGCTTACCCATATCGGTACTAAAGTATTGATTGTTCAGCGCGGTGAATAGTAATGGCGCAGTTTCACCAGTGATTCTGGCAAAGGCTAACAACACGCCTGTGGTCAGTCCGGCTTTGGCAGCTTTGATCGTGACTTTGGTTACCAGTTGCCACTTTGGTGTGCCCAAGGCATAGGCCGCTTCACGGATGCTATTGGGCACTAAGTTGAGCATATTTTCTGTGGTGCGTACGACGACAGGAATAACGATTAATGCCAACGCCAGCGCGCCTGCCCAACCAGAAAAGTTATTGCCTTTGACCATCAGCGCATAAATAAAGAGACCAATCACAATCGAGGGTGCTGATAGCAGAATATCGTTTAAAAAACGAGTTACCTTGCCTAGCATACTGCCTTGAGAAAATTCTGACAAATAAATACCGGTCATCAGCCCAATCGGTGCCCCGATAAACAAGCCTGAAAACGCCAACATGATTGAGCCGACAATGGCGTTGCGTAGGCCACCTGCGCTCATCGGTGGCGGGGTATCAGCCGTAAATACTGGCAACTGTACCAATCCTTGAAAACCTTCAACGAACAGGGTCAGTAAAATCCATAATAGCCAAAATAAACCAAACGCCATCGCCGACAACGCAAAGCCCAATCCAAGCTTATTCAGACGACGACGCTTGTTATAAAGGCTTTTGTTATAACGTGCCTCAAAGCTTGTCTTCGTCGGTAATGCGGTAGTAGCTCTGATAGCTTGATTAGGCATAACATTCGTTTCCCGTATCTTTTTAGATAGCCTTTTTAGATAATCTTTTTAGACAACATTAATCTCTATCGTGCTGATACAACGTTGGCTTAGCGATTGCCTGCTTTATGATCCATGCGCATGAGCATGAGCTTCGCTATGGACAGCACAATGAAAGTAATCACAAATAAGATTAAGCCTAAATGTAATAAAGATGCCAGATGCAGCTCACTAGACGCTTCGGCAAACTCATTGGCCAGCGCTGAGGTAATCGTAACCCCAGAGGTAAACAGGCTTGGACTGATATTAAAGGCATTACCAATCAAGAAAGTCACCGCCATGGTCTCGCCCAATGCGCGACCCAGCCCTAAAATAACACCACCAACCACACCAGCTTTGGTATACGGCAAAATAATCTTGAACATGACTTCCCAAGTCGTCGCGCCCATGCCATAGGCTGATTCTTTTAATAAGTCTGGCACGACGGAAAAAACATCGCGCATGGTGGCAGCGATAAAGGGAATAATCATGATGGCAAGCACCAAGGACGCTGTGAACATCCCCAGTCCCATCGGCGCGCCTGCAAACAGTTTACCGATGATCGGTAAAGGCCCGACGTGTTCAATAAACCATGGCTGGATGTGATCACCAAAAAACGGCGCGAAGACGAACAAACCCCACATACCATAAATGATAGAGGGGATACCAGCCAATAGCTCAATGGCGATACCAAGTGGTTTTTTTAGAAAAGCAGGACACATTTCGGTCAAAAATATGGCAATGCCAAAGCTCACTGGCACGGCTATCAGAATGGCGATAAATGAGGTCACTAAGGTGCCATAGATGGGTGCAAGTGCACCATATTCATTGGCGACCGTGTCCCAGTTATTGCTGGTATAAAAACCCAGACCAAACTCTTGAATACTTGGCCAAGCCCCGACAATTAACGACACTAAAATACCACCTAGAGACATCAATACCAGTATGGCAAATGCTTTGGTGGAGTTAACGAATAAAGCATCGTAACGTTTTTGTTTAGCCAGTTGGGACCTTAAGTCTGTCATAAGTGTCTCAGCATTCAATAGAATAAGATTAAAAAATGAGCGTATTTATCAGGTTTTATCACAACAAACTCAACAGATATAAGTATCAGAGGCTATAAGTATCATTGGCTTTGCGATTAAATTCGCTGTGATAAAACCTTTCAAACAACTACCGGAGAATAGTTGTTTGAAAGGGTAATTCGATCGTTATTAAATAATGACTATCGAATTACTGAGCAGGTTTATAGACAGGCTGTCCATCGCTACCTTTTACGTCGTTCCATTTTGCTTTGAACAAGGCCACTGCCGTATCAGAGAATGGTACGTAATCTAGTGCCATAGCGTCGTCATCGCCTTGGCTATAAGCCCAGTCAAAAAAGTTCAACACGCCAGCAACTTGCTGAGGATTCTCTGGTTGCTTATGGACTAAGATAAAGGTGGCAGCAGCGATAGGCCATGCTTGGTCAGTCTCAGAGTTGGTGATGACTTTATAAAAGCCTTCTTGTTGTGACCAATCAATATCACCTGCCGCAGCAAAGGTCTCAGCTGATGGTTGCACGATGTTGCCAGCTGCATTTTTCAATGCCGTATGTGACATCTTGTTTTGCTTAGCGTATGCATACTCAACGTAGCCGATAGAGTTTTTCATACGGTTTACGTAGCTTGATACGCCTTCATTACCTTTACCGCCTGCACCAGTCGCAGAGGTCGGCCATTTAACGGTTTTATCAACACCAACCGTGTCTTTCCAATCTGGTGATACTTTGGCCAGATAGTCCGTGAAGTTAAAAGTCGTACCTGAACCGTCTGAGCGGAATACCGTCGTGATTGCCGCGTCTGGCAAGGTCAAATCTGGGTTCATAGCTTTGATAGCTGGGTCATTCCATTTACTGATTTTACCCAAATAAATATCTGCTAAGGTCGTACCGTCTAGCTTCAATGCGCCCGGCTCTATACCGTCGATGTTGACGATTGGCACGACGCCACCAATAACTGTCGGAAACTGAATAAGGCCAGACTCTTCAAGCTCTTCAGGCGTCATCGGTGCATCAGAAGCACCAAAATCAACGGTTTTTGACTGAATTTGTTTGATACCACCAGATGAACCAATAGATTGATAGTTGACTTGGCCACCAGTTGCCCCATTGTAGTCATAAGACCATTTGGCATAGATAGGCTGCGGGAATGATGCACCTGCACCCGTGATATTCATGGCGATATTTTCAGCAGATTTAAAACCTGTGGTAGCAGAAGAGGCTGTTTGAGAGGTTGACTCAGCCGTGGTAACAGCGCTACTGCTAGTATCAGCAGTGGGCTCTGCCGTGTCGGTTGATTTATTACATGCCGTGAGCATTAATGTACAACTAACGGCTACTGCTAATAACGAATAACGCATGTAGGACTCCTGAAGTTTAACAACGATATGAAAAAGCATTGTTTGTGATATGCGTGCTATCTTGCCAAATCTTTATGACAGTTTGATGACAGTTGTCACAATCTTTCATTCGCTTTACATAATATTCAGGCAGCACTGCTATATTTTAAATAAATACGAATTATATCAATAATTTATAGATAACAGCCTGATACAACCATACTCATAGAAACCATCAGACGCCATCTTAAGTTGTTATATGATTAGCCAAATACTATTAGCCGTTGGTGCAGAATTTTGTTAGTATGAATAAGATTCACAACACTGACAGACTCGGGGTGCGGTGTATTGAAGACTGGCTTTATTAAATTCGCTTTATTAAAGTAGCCGCCTTTATACATTCGCTGAGAGATCACCCGCCGAACCTGATGCGGTTAGTACCGACGCAGGGAAGTCTTAAGCCTATGTTATACAAGTACAAAGGGCGTGCAGAAATGCCTTTTTATTATCGCCAACCTCTACCAGTATTTTTTGTGCTGGTGGATAGCGTTAATAATCAGTTCCGTCCCTCAATCAGCGAAAGATCACTGACTACGTTTAGGTTTGATAGCGCTAGCAGGTTTTTTTACGATTGAATTTGTCCGTATCATATATGCTTACCCCCGCAGATTCTGGCGGTGTTGCCTATACTATTAGACCAACACGCTAGGACAGCATATGACTATTTCAGACATTACCTCGAACACAAAAGCTGCTCAAACTCATATCCCAGCCAATGCTTCGCTCAACGCGACTGCCAGCAAAGCGGATAAAAAAGCAGATGCCCTAAAAACCCCTGCCCATCGTCATCAAACAGACGCGCGCTTTGAAGAAGATGCCCGCGACTTACACCGTATCTTACCCGCCTCACGTAAAATTTATATCGAAGGCTCAAGACCCGATATTCAAGTACCGATGCGCGAAATAACGCTTGATCCTACCCCTGTGCAAGGCGTTTCTGAGAACGAATGGGAGCAAAACCCACCGTTTTATGTCTATGACACCTCAGGTGTTTATACTGACCCCAATGCCACCATCGACCTCACCAAAGGTCTGCCAAAACTACGTGAAGGCTGGATAAACGAGCGCGGAGATACCGAGCAGTTAACAGGTCTATCAAGTCAGTATGGACAAACGCGCGCGCGTGATATCAGCACTGCCAACTTACGATTTGCTCACATTGATAAACCGCGCCGTGCCAAAGATGTTGATGGTAAAACAGGCAATGTCACCCAAATGTACTACGCACGTCGCGGCATTATTACGCCTGAAATGGAATATATCGCCATTCGCGAAACCCAAAAGCAGCATGACTTGACGGACATACGCCAACATGACGGAGAGAGCTTTGGTGCTAATACGCCGACGGTTATCACGCCTGAATTTGTGCGTAGTGAAGTGGCTGCTGGACGTGCCATCATTCCCAACAACATCAATCACCCTGAATCTGAGCCGATGATTATCGGGCGCAATTTTTTGGTCAAAATCAACGCCAATATCGGTAACTCAGCGCTCGGCTCCTCTATCGATGAAGAAGTCTCAAAAATGACGTGGGCCACACGTTGGGGCGCGGATAACATCATGGATTTGTCCACCGGCAATCATATTCACGAAACCCGCGAGTGGCTGATTCGTAACTCACCAGTGCCGATTGGTACGGTCCCTATTTATCAAGCGCTAGAAAAAGTCGATGGCGTGGCTGAAGATTTAACGTGGGAGATATTCCGCGACACCCTAATTGAACAAGCAGAGCAAGGCGTTGATTACTTCACCATTCACGCAGGTGTACTGCTGGATTATGTGCCAATGACTGCCGGACGCCTGACGGGCATTGTCTCGCGCGGCGGCTCTATCATGGCGCAGTGGTGCATGGTGCACCAACAAGAGAGCTTTTTATACACGCACTTTGAAGATATCTGCGAGATTATGAAAGCCTATGATGTCGCCTTTAGTTTGGGTGATGGCCTACGTCCGGGTTGTTTACAAGATGCCAATGACGAAGCGCAATTTAGCGAACTCAAAACCTTGGGTGAGCTGACCAAAGTGGCATGGGAGCATGATGTGCAGGTCATGGTTGAAGGACCAGGTCACGTCGCGATGAACCGTATTAAAGAAAATATGGATTTGCAGCTTGAGCTGTGTGCGGACGCGCCATTTTATACTTTAGGGCCATTAACGACTGATATTGCACCGGGTTATGACCATATTACTAGTGCCATAGGGGCGGCGATGATTGGTTGGTTCGGCACCGCCATGCTTTGTTATGTCACGCCAAAAGAACACTTGGGTCTACCAAACAAAAAAGATGTTAAAGATGGCATCATTACTTACAAAATTGCTGCCCATGCTGCTGATTTGGCCAAAGGTCATCCAGGTGCACAAGCACGTGACAATGCGTTATCTAAAGCGCGTTTTGAATTCCGCTGGGATGATCAGTTCAATCTAGCACTCGATCCAGATACAGCGCGTGAATATCACGACGAAACGCTGCCGAAAGACGCGCATAAGACAGCGCACTTTTGCTCGATGTGTGGGCCAAAATTCTGTTCGATGAAAATCACTCAGAACGTGCGAGATTATGCGGCAGGACTGGATAAAAATGCCGCTAACCAAAAATCAATGCCTTAAGCGGGCAACTTAACGAATGCTGGTCATCTAGCGAAAGAGATGAATACGAAGTGCGTTGGACAACTTGGTGAAGCCATTGCTGAAAAAATTCGTTGAGGTAGGACTGCGATGACCAAGAAATGTCATTCTGACAGTCGTCAGTTGTATAAAGAGGTTTGATTTTAAGTACTGAAAAATAGATAAAATAAAAAGCTTGCCTCTAATTAGATTAGGGGCAAGCTTTTTTTTATTGGTCTTAATTGAATATTAGAGATATTTGGTTGCTTAACTAACGACGCTAAATACATATGCTTCTTTGTTATCGTCATTAACAAGCATCAAAACCTTGGACTTATCATCATCTTTAGTTACAAGGCCATGTACCTTGCCCTCTTCTAGATGACAAGTGATGGCTGAGTTGTCTACGTTTCCATCCACACGAAGATAAATAGATTTTGGGTCAAAAGTAATATCTCCTTCAATAATACAACCCTGTTCATCCACAATACTATATCCCATCCTTCCCTTTGAGATAGCGTTCGTGACCATGCTAGCAGTACTACGCGTGCTCGTAGTCACTAAGGCACCTTGGTAAACCCCTTTGTAATCCTCTAATTTATCTGTAGAATTTCCTTGATTGTAGTCTAAGAATACTGGGTACCGGAGCTCTTCCTCAAAGCCTTCTGGATTAGACACATCTTCATAAACCACAGTTTCAAAAAAAGTAAAATCAGCACCATTTTGTCTGCCAAGGTCAAGATCAATGGATCTTGTGCCAACACTATTACTGGTAAAACTATAGTCAGTAGCATTTGATGATAATGAGGTGAAATTTGGATTACTACTTTTTTTAAATTTACCATTTATCAAACCAAATACTAAATCATTGGCATTATAAATGAAGCCATTATTGGTATATACCATCCAAAATTCACCATCATTATTGACGATAGTGCTCATTGATAAATAGGTATTATAGATGTCTTTTAAATCACTGTTGATTACGCCACTGTAAGAGCCAGCAAAAGGTTCAGGCTCTTGACGCTGTTGAGTGTTAGTATTTTGCTCTACAGAAGGACTACCAGTATTCGGAGTAACAGAAGAATCACCACTATCTGAATCGGAACCACCGCCACAACCAGATAAAGCTAATATAGAAACTAATAACAAGCTTGAGTAACGCACATTCATCAGAAGAGCTCCATTTTATGATAAATAAGCTCATAAAATGATGAACTTAATTCGGATAATAATAAGTTCAATATAGAATTAAAGCAATAAAAAAATCCCAGCAAACATAAAGTTTACTGGGATTATAAATTTTATTTTGAATAGCTATTGCTTAAACTTTCGACGCCTCAAAGATATCTTCAATTGAGTTGTTAATGGTTTCAGAAAATTCCTCATCGCTTTGTTGCTTACTTAAACCTTCAGTAAAGGCACGTGAGAAGCTCGCAATCATACCTGGGTTTTGTTTTAGCTTAGCACAAGCATCGCTCCGGCTATAGCCACCAGATAAAGCCACCACTTTTAGCACTTTTGGATGATTAATCAGTTCTTGATAAAAACCCGCTTCCTCTGGCAAAGTCAATTTCAGCATGACTTGATGATCACCACTTAAACGATCCAGATTATGCAATAGACTGGTTTTAAGTATCAGCTCACAGTCATGTTTTTTAGTGCCATCAATATTTACTTCTGGCTCGACGATTGGCATCAGGCCTTTTGAGATGATTTGCTTGGCGACATCAAATTGCTGCTGCACGACTAGCTCGATACCATCGACATTGGGCTCATAAATCACTGAACGCATCTTGGTGCCAAATACTGGATAGTTTTTGGCCTTGTCCAATAGCGCATCTAAATCAGGTATCGGGCGCATGACTTGCACGCCGTTCATCTGTTCAGCCAGACCTTTATCAACCTTAAGAAATGGCACGATATTTTTGTTTTCCCACAGATAGTTAGCTGTCGACTTACCGTCAACTTCGCGCTCCATGGTATCTTCGAATAAAATCGCCCCAAGCACGCGCTCATTATCAAAAGACTCACAAGTGATGATACGGGCTCGCATCTCATGTACGAGATCAAACATGGCATCATCATTGTCATAATCGTCGCTGCTCACGCCATAATTTTCGAGTGCTTTTGGCGTGCTGCCCCCACTTTGGTCAAGCGCCGCGATGAAGCCTGAACCATTTTTTATACGCTGTAATTGCTTCTGGTATTCCATTGAGTATGCATCCTATTGTTATTCATTGAGGTCAAGTGTCTCAAAGCAAATCGCTTTTTATCAGCCTTGCTGTTTTTAAGCAACCTTATCATAGGATGCCCTGCGTGCCTATATCTGATAAGTTAACGATTTTATAAATCGCAACGACGTTGATGGATTTGGGCTAAATTATTAGGGTGTTTCCTAAGCTAAAAACAGTACTGCCACACAGCAAATTGCTAATACCAAGCCTACTATATTGATGCGATTGAGCCGCTCTTTAAATACCCCAACGCCGATGATAGTTGCCACTGCGATGACACCCACATTCATACCAGTAAACACAATGCTTGGTGACTCAGACAATACTTGATGTGCCCGTACATAAGCGTAAATATTGCCCATATTCAGCGCACCCAGCAGTACTCCTGCCATGAGGGCATTGCCCTGCCAGCGTACCCGCGTGATCAGCAAATAAATAAACAGTAACAGCCCTGCCAGCCCGAAACTGATAAATAAGGTTAGCGGAAAGGCAGACCCTTGCTTGGCAACTTGCTTGAATAGAATATCAATAATGCCATAGCCTGCCCAGACGCCAAATAACCAAAGCGGCGTTTGGCGCGCCTGTTTATCCATGCCGCCTTGCTGTGGACGATAAACCAAAGCACCTAGGGCCAAAAACCCTAATCCTAAACCAAATATACGCGTACCAGTCAGCATCTCACCGAATAATAAAAAAGCAGCAACGATAGGAATGATGAGTGATAAACGTTGGGCGGCATCGGTTGCCACCATGCCGACCGCTGCAATCGCGCGTCCAAGAATGATAAATACGGCAGGCAGCAATACGCCAAGCGCCATGATAATACCCCACGCGCTTCCTAACAGACTAAGTCCGCTGATGTCTGGCTTCAATAAAAACCAAGTGAGTAAGAACGCTACTGGGTAACCGGCGACGATAGTCTGACGGATATCAATATTTCGTTGACGTAATATTTTTAAAAGTACTGACACAGCGACACTACATAGTACCGCGATGGTTAAATACATCATGAACGTCTACCTTTTAAGCTGCAGTTTTGTGTATTTATTATTCGTTTACTCAAACACGTCATCAATCTAAACAGAAGCGACTAAATTAGCCAAAAATGAGAACAGGCCCTAAGCCATGTTTTCTGCTCAACAAAACCATAGAATGTAACAAAATATGTTTTATACAGCAATCTATTTATAATGCTTTTGCTAGCAGGTAGTAAACGTAGGTAGCTATTGATTGTCAATTTACAATTAGCATGCAGGCGTGATTACGAAGTTTTGTTAAAATAGCGTAACTTCCTATTCACACAAATAAATGTTCAAGACAATGCTTGCCAGCGTTTGTCTTGGCGTATTGCTATTGATGTTCTACCCTTGCCTATGAATGCTCTATTTCGCTTTTTTGAAAACCGCCTACCCGCCTTTCCTGATACGCCTATGCCATTGCCCTCACCTCGTGACGGGCTGATGAAGTTTTTATGGGCATGTACCAAAGGTTTGCGTGGCTGGCTACTCTTTTTTATGATTTTGTCGGCTGGTATCGGCATTTATGAAGCGATGCTGTTTGCTTGGATTGGTAATATCGTCGACTGGCTGGGTATCTATACACCGCAAACGCTGTGGGCTGAAAAAGGTGATATGCTCCTTTTGATGCTAGCGGTCATGCTATTGAGTCCCTTTTGGATTGCCTTATCTTCGTTTATTCATTTTCAGTCGATTCAAGGCGTGTTTCCGATGCAAATGCGCTGGCGTTTTCATCAGCACATGCTCGGACAGTCGATGCAGTTTTATCAAGATGAGTTCTCTGGTCGCGTTTCTGCTAAGGTGATGCAGACGGCTCTGGCCGTACGCGATACGGTGATGACGGTCACTGACATGTTCATGTACGTGATCGTGTATTTTATTACGACTGGTGTTATCTTATTTAACTTAGACAGCTTATTGCTCATCCCATTTATTATCTGGTTTGTCCTAGTTGGCATTGCGTTGCGCTTCTTTATTCCCAAGCTTAAACGGACGGCTATCGTACAGGCTGATGCCCGTGCGTTGATGGTTGGCCGCATCACTGACGCTTACGCCAATATCATGACTGTCAAATTGTTCAGTCATTCACGCCGTGAGCTGGGTTATGCCAAGAACGCCATGGGTCAGTTCTTAGGAACGGTTCATGCACAAATGCGCTGGGTCAGCTATTTAGAGGTCTCAACCCATCTGATTAGTGTCGTTTTAGTGAGTAGTACGGCTGGGATTGGCATCTATTTATGGCAGCAAGGCGACATCGGTGTTGGCGCTGTTGCCGCAGCCACAGCGATGGCCTTGCGACTCAATGGTTTAACGCAGTGGATTATGTGGCAAACAGCCAGCTTATTTGAAAGCATTGGTACCGCTCAGGACGGTATGCGTACACTATCTGCACCGCAGACTATCGTTGATACACCTAACGCTGCTACGCTAAAAGTGACTGATGGCCATATCGTCTTTGATCATGTTGACTTTAGTTATGAAAGTGAAAACGATGACATCGAAGGCGAGCTCATTGACGAGGTTAATACTGCCGGAACAGCCCTTACCCATTCACAAGTCAAACTACTTGATGGCTTCCATCTAGATATTAAACCGGGTGAAAAGATTGGTTTGGTGGGTCGCTCAGGTGCTGGTAAATCAACCTTAGTAAATTTATTATTGCGCTTTTTTGATGTGGATAAAGGTAAAATCTACATCGATGGACAAGCGATTGACGAAGTCACTCAAGAGTCCTTGCGTCAACAAATCGGTATGGTCACGCAAGATACCTCGCTGCTCCATCGTACTGTCCGTGAAAACATCGCCTATGGTCGCCCTGATGCCAGCGATGAAGAAATCATCCTTGCCACTGAGCAAGCACAGGCTTGGGAATTCATCAAAGATTTATATGATGATAAAGGCAACACTGGTCTGGATACACAAGTGGGCGAGCGCGGGGTTAAACTATCTGGCGGCCAGCGTCAGCGTATTGCCATCTCACGTGTCATGCTAAAAAATGCGCCGATTTTACTCTTAGATGAAGCGACCAGTGCGCTCGACTCTGAGATTGAATTTGCCATTACTGAAAGCTTGAATGATATTATGACGGGCAAAACAGTTATTGCCATTGCCCATCGTCTCTCTACGATTGCCGCACTCGATAGACTGGTGGTCATGGATAAAGGTCAGATTATCGAGCAAGGCAGCCACGATGAACTATTGGCATTAAATGGGGTGTATGCTGGCTTATGGCAGCGTCAAAGTGGCGGCTTCTTAGGCGAAAACAATTAATTATTGATGAATAATAAATCATAAGGCAGTGTTACTTTTATGGAAGCATTCACAAACAGTATCGATATCGGTGGTCAAAAGGCACGCTATTATGATTTAAGCTCATTGAATACATCGGCTAATAATAAAACCAAACGCCCTAAAGCGCACTTTTATGGTGGCAATGGTTTTACAGTAGGTAACTACAAGCCCCTGTTGACAGAGCTTTCTGCTGGTTTTGACATCAGCTCGCTCGCGATGCGCGGCTATTGGTATGACCAGCCAAAAGCCCGTGTATTAACGCGTGAGCAAGATGCCGATCTGCTTATTCAGTTTTTAGAGCAGACTCAAGATGGTCCTGTTATAGGCATTGGACACTCACAAGGCGCTACCGCTACCGCTATGGCAGCGGCTAAACGCCCTGATCTATTCTCTGAGTTGTATTTGATTGAGCCGGTAACTTTTACCAAATCGCAAGCGCTGTTGTATAAGCTGATACCTCGTTCCGTTAAGCTTAAGCGTCAACCTTTTAAAAGCGCTTTAACCAAGCAAAAGGTTTGGGCAAATATAGATGAGTTCTATAAAAACCTACGAGAAAAAAGCGCTTATCGACGCATCTCTGATGAGCACTTGTACCTGTTTGCCGAACAAAGCTTAATACAACAAGACGATGGCAGTTATGCATTTATATTCACTCCCGAACAAGAGATAGCAAATTATTTTGGCATCCCTTATATCGACGGTGCATTAAAGAAGCTGGCGAAAACCAAGGTGCCTTACCAACTTATCATTGGCAAGCCGACTATTTTTATTAACGATAAAGTTCGTAATAATTGGCAAAAATTTGTGCCCGCTAACCAGCTTACTATCATGCCTGAGAACGGACATTTATTACCTATAGAAGCACCAGAGAGATGTGCCAAATTTATCTTACAGAATCTTAATCGTTAAAATTTTAGCTTATGACTGATTTATTTGCTCCTAGTTCTGTAGATAACCTATTGCCTTATGAAGGGACGCTCAATGATTTGGGCATCGTTGTTGAGAATAGCCGTGAGCTTTACGACCTCTTACTAAGCGAACTGCCTTGGCATGCTGACATTGTCACTTTGTTTGGCAAGACCCATGTCACCACGCGTCAAATCGTTTGGATGGGTGGAAACAATAGTAGCTATCACTACTCTGGACATGCCCGCCAAAGTATCCCATGGTCAGAGACAGTGTTTCATGTGAAACAGTATGTCGAACAACAACTAGCAAATATTGGAATTGTCGCTAACTTTAATTCTTGTCTGTTGAATTATTACCCCTCAGGTAGCGATGGCATGGGCTATCATGCAGATGACGAGAAAGAGTTAGGCTATCAGCCAATTATCGCTGCCCTATCGCTCGGTGCCACGCGCAAATTTGTCTTCAAGCATAAAAAAACCCAAGATAAAGTCGAGCTTTATCTTGAGTCTGGTCAGCTTATTGTCATGCATGGCGATACACAAGCCTACTGGAAGCACACCATCACCAAGACAAAATCAGTCGCTGATGGGCGCATTAGTCTTACGTTTCGGCAAATGCTGCCCGATTAGTCTGCCTTTAGAACAATCTTACCAAAGGTATCGCCTTTTTGTAGCTCGCGATGTGCTGCCACGGCTTCAGATAACGGATACGTCTGCTGAATCTGTAATTTGAGCTTACCAGTGCCCACTTGTTCTAACACTCTTGCCATATCTTGCCCACTACGCTGCGCTTTATAACCAGCCACGTTTAAGCTTTTTTGACTACCAGCATCGACGAGCTTATCAACCCAGATCGTTGGTAGCACATTAACGCGGCCACCAGATTTGAGTACATCAAGCGCGCGTACCCCTGCATCCCCACCGACCAAGTCAAGCAGCACATCGGCTTGCAAGTCAGGAAATGCCTCCTCTTTAGTGTAGTCAATCCAGCTCGTCAGCTTGGATTTGTCTATTAACGCATCGAGCTTGGCGTACTTTTCTGGCGAGCAAATTACCGTTACCTTAATGTTATCTTGCGACACTTTATTCATGAGCAACTGGATCAACAAATGACCGACGCCGCCTGCTGGTGCATTTATGACGACATGCTCACCTTTTTTGATACCAGCAAACTCTACAAATTGTAGCGCCGTTTGTCCGATACAAGGCAGCGCACCTGCTTGCTCTAATGTGACAGACTCTGGCACTTTGGCGAGCAACTTGCCATCGACTGCCACATACTCAGCATAGCAGCCACCATTGAAGGTCAAGGCGGCGACTTTATCACCAACAGCAAACTGTTCGTTATTGCTACTGACTACCACTCCTGACATATCAAAGCCTAAAATCGCTGGCTGATCATGATCAAATTTATCTTTACGAATATTATCAGCGCCCCACCCTTTGCCTTGACGGGTTTTGTAATCAACGGGGTTAATGCCTGCGTAGGCTACTTTTACTAAGACTTGCTCATCCGCCAAAGTAGGAACAGCAACACCATCCTCATAACTCATAACGTCAGGTTCGCCAAACTCACGAATAAGTACCGCCTGTTGAGTGGTTGGTATTTGAGTATTAGACATGGTTCATCATCCTTGTGGGTTTCTATTATTTTATTTTTTAGTCAATTGTTTGCGTTTCAGTAGATGGTTTGCGCTATGGCAACATCAGTTCAGCACTGATGGGCAAATGATCGGATAGCGTTGACCACGGTTTTCCAGTGTGTACCCATGCATCCTTAATCCTTAGATTACGTACATAAATACGGTCTAAGCTGAGGACGGGCAGCTTGGCTGGAAAGGTGGGCGACAGCTTGCCGTGACAATGCTTGAAAGCTTCGGTCATGCCGAGACTAGACGCCAACTTATCACAAGACAGTTTTTTCCAATCGTTAAAATCGCCTGCCAAAATAAGCGGTTGGTCAGGCGCAATCTCATTGCGCACATAGTTGGCAATGGCTTCATATTGCTTGAGACGATCGCGCTCAAACAAATTCAAGTGCGCGCACAATACCACGACAGGTCGCTCCCAACCGATAGGCTGTACCTCACAGTGCAAGACGCCGCGTTGCTCTAGTTTATTAACGGTAATATTCACGTTGTGCTTGGGATCTAGCGGAAATCGGCTGAGCACGGCATTGCCATGATGACCGTTTTCATATTCTGAGTTTTTGCCATAGCTATTTTGCAGCTGCAGATACTCACCAAACCATTCATGCTGTGATTGGTCAGGATATTCGTTGTATTGCATATTGCGCTTGAGGTTTTGACCTTGCACCTCTTGCAAACACAGCACATCGGACTCTATGACTTCAAGCGCATGGGCAATACCTTGCATTTTCACTTGGCGATTCATAGGCGACATGCCTTTGTGAATGTTATAGCTGGTTAGAACAAAAGAGGTGGTAGTCATAGATTCAGTCGTCATAAAAGGATCGATAAGCAGATGAATACGCTACTGAGTATAACAGCAGTCGTATTTATCAGCAGCAGTTAATCAGAGATAACTCGTAGTAGTATTGCTAAGCGAAACTTGTATATGAGTCATATCCTTTGAGACTAGGCATAATAAAGTACAACCGATGCACCTTATAGCTAGCAACGATTGTAGTGGTAGAAAGTTATGATTAGGGAATGTATTCTATAATTTGAGATAAATAGCTATGTTGCTGATTTGTTTTTGTCCAAAGGCGTCATACGTGGGATATCTGGCATATCTATCAATGCAGGATCAATGACAGGCTGTGGATTGTGGACGATATCATTGATACGTGCTTTTAGTTGTAAAAAATGACTGTCTGTCACAATATCAGGAGAACGAGGCCGTGCGAGCGGCACTTCAATAACCTCTTGTACCTCACCTGGGTTAGCCTTTAGCACAACAATACGATCTGACAGTAATACTGCCTCATCCATGTCATGCGTAATAAATACGATAGTAATGTCAATATTGCGCCACAGATCTAGCAAATGCTTCTGCATTTTTTGACGTGTGTAAGGATCAAGTGCGCCAAAAGGCTCATCCATGATTAATACTTTTGGCTCATTGACCAGCGCTCGCGCAATCGCAACACGCTGCTTCATACCGCCAGACAGTTGATGCGGATAGTGGTTTTCGTACTTGGTCAGTCCAACCACATCAAGCCACTCACGAGCGCTACGCTCTGCACTCGACTTGCTGCGGCCGCCCATGATAGGACCAAACATGACATTTTCTTTAACCGTCTTCCAAGGAAATAACGTATAGCCTTGAAAAACCATGCCACGACTGGCGCTTGGACCTTTGACTTTTTCTTTATCAACGATTACCTCTCCGCTGGGATAAGTATCTAATCCTGCAACGATACGCCCCAATGTTGATTTACCGCAACCAGAAGGACCGATCACACATACAAACTCACGCTCATAGATTTTTAGGCTGACATCTTTCAATATTACTTTTTGGCTACCGCCTTGATCAAACGACTGTGTCAGTTGATCAACTTGCAGCACCACATCTCGCTGATAGAGCGCTTTGAAATAATCGTCAGTGGTGCCGCCGCTATGGGTAGTGCGAGCACTGTTTGTAGGGACGGAAGAGGTCATATCATTAGTCATCATTTAAATACTCGCTTTCCATTTGAAGAGTTTTTTACCGAGCTGGTACAACAAGATATCTGTACCTAAACCGATAAACCCAATAAGAAGAATACCTGCATAGACGTTATCAAAATGCTGGTAACGGGCTTGTTGCACAATAAACCATGTGATGCCTGAGGTCGTCCCGATCAGTTCAGCGACAATCAAATACGTCCATGCCCAGCCGAGTAGGACACGTAAGTCTCGATAGACATCGGGCAACACCGCAGGAAGCAGTACATAAAAGAAACTTTTGAGTTTGGTTGTGCCTAGCGTGTAACCTGCCTCAATAAGACCAAGATCCATAGTACGCGTGGTATTTGCAATGATTAGAATCTGTTGAAACAAAGTCCCAATCACGATGATGGCAATTTTTGGTCCATCGTAGATACCAAGCACCGCCACGGCTAAGGGTCCAAATGCTGGCGCTGGTAGATAGCGAAAGAACTCTACGAAAGGCTGAGTGATTTGTGCGATTTTTTGAGAAAACCCGCACAGCAGACCTAGTGGTATACCGAAAATAGATGAGATAAAAAAAGCGATAAATACCGTGCGTACACTTTGCCAAAGACTCTCATGTAACCAAGGAGCATCCGCTTGCGCAGGCGGGGTGGCAAATGCAGTAACCATCGCTGTGGCTACCTCATCAGGTGCTGGCAAGTAGACAGGGTTGACCAGCTTTCCTTGCGGCGGTACTGCATCAGAGGCCATCGCATCCTGTGCTTCACGGTAAAATACCTCTTTATCAATGCGGCTGCCCTCTTGTAGATAGGTACTCGCGCCAGCATCGGTAATTTCAACTTGCGGATGCCAAATAAAAGGAAGATAGCTGACCGCACACCATATTAAGATTGGAATCAAAAATGAGAGTACATTGAGCCCAAGCGTGGTTTTCTTGGTGAGATATGTATTGATATGACTCATAGACTACCCTCTAAAACGATGATAAAGACTCAAAAACCACTGCCTTTGTAATAGACAAAACTACAAACTATCCTTACTGATTAATCAAATCAGGATAGATCAATTTATCTATATCAAGCGTTTGATCATAAATTTGATTATCAATATTGAACTGGTTGACGTGATAGCTAGACCCATAAATAGAGCTCAGCTCATCAGACTTCGCAAAAATCTTTTTATTGTCTTCCAGACTCATTAATTTCGTCCCATTCAAGAAAGCACTATATTGATCAGCAGGGACATTGACCTTGTTAGACATAATGCTAATCGCATCATCTCTAGTCGCTGGATCATTGATATAGTTGACGACCTTGCCCCACACCTGAATGATCTTGGCGTACTCTGCCTTGTGCGCAGAGAGACTGGCGGGACTGACGGCTAACGTGTCATAAATAAGACCTGGCTTATCCGCTGAGGTATAAATAGCCTTTGCACTTGGTACATTTTTTAGTGCTTGATTGGCATTGGGCTGCCAGATGGAGACGGCGTCAATACTGTCATTTGTGAAGACTTGAGGTAGCTCGTTTGTGGTGGCATTCACCAGTGTTACATCAGCCTCTGTCAACCCATTGTCAGCCAGCGCGCTATTGAGCAGCAAATGATCTACCAAGCCCTTTTCGACACCGATTGATTTGCCTTTTAGATCCGCTATGCTGGTGACCGAAGGTTTAGCGATGATCTGATCATTACCTGCTGAGTAGTCATTGACCAAAATAATGATGCCTTCACTACCACTCGCAGCGTTGACTAAATTGTCGCCATTGGTGACAGAAATGGCATCCAACTGGCTGGACGCAAAAGCGGATAACGAGGCAGAGTAATCAAACCACTTAAACTCAACATTCACGCCAGCTTCATCAAACCAGCCTTTATCAATCGCAATTTGCCACGCTACCCAGCCAGGCCAATCACTGTAACCGATAGAAATCGGTTCATCATTTGAGGTAGTAACTTTTTCTGATGTTGCCTCGCCCTCAGGTGCTGAGACGGTAGCCGTATTGTCACAACCAAATAGCATAAAGCTTGAGAGAACCGCAAAAGTAAATAAGCGTCGATTCATGAGTTTTGCTCCTTGAATAAAGACAAGCCCATTATGGGAATGTCCGTTGATTATTGTTTGCAATACCACGAGAGAGAATATTACTGGCGCTACTATTTTTGGATCATAAGTCAATTGAGGCAGTCTAAGCAATGGTCTCTGACTGCTTGGCTACATAAGCTTTCCAACCACCGAACGCTGTCACATCTGTGCCGCCTTCAAACCCGTATTCTTCACAAATGAAGCTCTTGACCCAGCGTCCGTCTGCCAATTCAACATTGCCAATTCCTAATGGTGATGGCACTTCGTTGACGATTTCGCCAAATCTTGCTCTAGGAATTCTCCAAACTTCTACCGCAATAGAGCGTCCTTCGTCATGGCGTTTCAGTCCCGGTTTGGCAGGTGTCGACCCTGCCAATGCAAAGAGCTGATAAGTTGCTGCCGTTTGGGTTTGTTCGGACAACACACCGCCTCTATCCGTCAGCTGATAATTGAGCGGCATACCACTCAGATGCGCACCAACCACGGCTAACGCCACACTACTATCACTGTCATCGGTACTCAGTGGAATAAGCGGTTGCGGTTGATCAGATTGAGCTGTTTGTGTTTGAGAGGCGCCGGAGTGATAACGATGGTGAGAGGTTCCCATTGGTATATCTAGAGCGGTCTGCCACTGATGACCAAAATTGGCTAAAGCTTCGTCATGCCAGCCCATAGCGATAAAGGTCACACCGCGCGGTAATCCGTCTCTAGCAATTAGATTCGGCAACGCCAACGCCGATAAGTCCGCTAGATTCACAAAATTAGTATAAGCACCCATGTGGCTATTTTTCGTTAACGGGTCAGCATTGACCGCATCGATGGTGTAAATAGTCGGCGCAGTTGGCACCATTAATGCGTCAAATTCAGATAGCGTTTGTTGAATACGGCGACTTAATGCAGCGCGAGAATACTCAGCACTCATTGCATCAACCGCATTGTACTTCTCAGCTTGACTGATGATTTCGCGAGTGACATGCAACAGCGTGTCACGCTCGACGAGCTGATCGATGGCAAAGGTGCGTTCACTAACCCAGCTGTCGTTATAGAGTGCATCTGCTAACTCATTAAAGACCGTAAAGTCTATCGGTGTGATCTCATAACCCATCGTTTGTAACTGCGTGATGGCTATCTCAAAAGCCTGCTCTGACTCGGTATCACCATAGAACTCTAAAATATCAGGGATAGCGATTTTGCCAAGGCTAAAGGCGACTGGCGCAGTAGCAGGATGGATACGACTATAATCGTCTTCTTTATCGTAGCCTTTCATTAGCTGAGCTACATGCCACGCATCATCAACGCCAAGCGCAAAAATAGAAATAACATCATGTAATCGACACGCTGGAATGAGACCCGTACTGGAGAACCAGCCTTTTGTTGGCTTCAAACCCACTATATTGTTATGTCCAGCAGGCACACGTCCAGAGCCTGCTGTGTCCGTTCCTAATGCAAAAGGAACGATGCCATTTGCCACACTTACCGCAGAGCCTGAGCTTGAGCCGCCACTGATATAGTCGGGATTGAAACTGTTGGCCACTGCCCCATAAGGTGAGCGCGTCCCTACCAGTCCTGTCGCAAACTGGTCAAGATTGGTTTTGCCGATGACGATAGCGCCTGCTGCCTTTAGCTTGGCAATCACATGCGCGTCTTTGTCAGCCAAATACAAAGGGGCTGTACATCCTGCCGTGGTATGAAACCCTGCCACATCGATGTTGTCTTTTACCGCAAACGGTATGCCGTATAGCGGTAAGTCTTGAGAATTTTGCGCGGCGATACTGTCAATCTGGGCGGTTAGCTGCTCAGGAGTCGCAATCTCAATCCAAGCATTATTATCATTGCTAATACCCGCCACATAATCCAGTAGATCACTTAGCTGGATACTTCCTTCGGCATAAGCGCTTTGCCAATCTTTGATCGTCCAATTCTTTTGCATAGTTGCTCTCTCTATTATTCTTCGCCATTTTTATCGTTGTTTTGCTATCTCACTATCGGCTAGATGAGTCCGTACAGCATCGGCTGACTGCGTCTGCGTCTGCGTCTGCGTCTGCGTCTGCCACCACTGTCTCACGAGCAGTAATGGGTGCAAGTACAAATAAAGGCTGCTCGGGTTTCACTGTAGTACCAATCTCAATTTCAATACTCACGACCTGCATCGCAACGGGTGAGACAATTGGTATCTCAATTTTCATGGCTTCTATGATTGCTAGGGTCTGCCCCTCATCGACTACATCACCTACCGCGCAAGAAATCTTCCATACACTGCCCATCATATGAGCTTTGACGACTACCCCGCCCTCAGGTACAGAAACTTCTGATGATACTTCTACCGCGTCAATATCTTCGCCAACATACTGGTCAAGACCTTGCTGCTTCCAACGTTGTCGCTCTGCATCAAAGTTGGCTTGTTGCTGATCTTTGAACGTCTGAATACTGTCCTTGTTTTCATGCAACATCTCGTAATACTCAGCGAGGTTTAACACACTATCCTCAACCTCAATCGATAGCTCACCTGCCTTAAAGGCAGTTCGCATCGATAACAGTTCTTCTTCACTGACTTCATAAAAACGAATTTGATCAAAGAATCGTAGTAACCATGGTTTTTCAGCTTCAAAACTGGGATGCGAGCGATAGCGATTCCATATTTGTAGTGTCCTACCGACAAACTGATAGCCGCCTGGGCCTTCCATACCGTAAATACACATATAGGCGCCGCCGATACCCACTGCGTTCTCTGGCGTCCATGTTCTGGCAGGATTGTATTTGGTGGTGACCAAGCGATGTCTTGGATCGAGCGGTGTGGCAACAGGCGCACCCAAATAGACATCACCGAGTCCCATGACTAAGTAGCTGGCATCATAGACAATATCTTTGACCGCTTGGGTAGAGGCCAAGCCATTGATACGTCTGATGAATTCGATATTGTCAGGACACCAAGGTGCGTCGGGATAGACAAGTTGCTGATATTTCTCAGTTGCTAGCTTGGTCTGAGAGTCAGCCCATGCCATTGGTAGATGAACAATTCTGGACGGCACTTGCATGTGTTTAATATCGGGCAATGCACTTTCTGCTTGCTTGAGAATTGCCAGTAGTGCCGCCTGTGGCAATTTTAATGAATGGTAATGCACTAATAACGAGCGAATACCGGGCGTCATATCGATAATGGCATCGATATGCTGTGCTTGTAGGCACTCCATCAATGCCTGAACGCGAAAGCGCAATTGCAAATCAAGCACCTGCTCGCCATACTCAATCAATATATAGCTGTCTCCGGCAGGACGATACACCACTTTTGGATGATCATCGTTAATGGGTAAAGTGTCTAATATGGCTGTCTGCAAAGTCGCGTTTTCTGTATGAATGGGCAAGCTGTAATCAACCAAATAACAGTCATCAGCCCGTAGCATGTCATCGTAGCGCTGATGTAATTGTGCTGCTTGATCATAGCTGACAGGGACAAACTGCACTCGATCACCTGCCTTGAGTTGTCCCATTTTCCAGCGCTCACCTGCAACTATGACGCTCAAGCAGACAAAGCCGCCAAGGCTTGGTCCATCAGGCCCTAAGATGATAGGCATGTCCCCTGTGAAGTCAATCGCACCGACGGCATAAGCATTGTCATGGATATTTGAGGGGTGTAGTCCTGCCTCGCCGCCATCTTCACGCGCCCATTCAGGTCTAGGTCCGACCAGACGTATACCAGTACGGCTAGAGTTATGATGGACGTCCCATTCATGCTCAAAGAACTGCGCCACATCAGCGTCCGTAAAAAAGTCTGGCGCGCCGTGTGGTCCATACATGACCGCGATTTGCCATAGTCCATTAAACGTTGGTTGCTGTGCGGCAGGTAAGGCTTTAGTAGCAAGAGACGTGTCGCACTGCATAACGGGTAACATGTCTCCGATGAGCAAATTACGACCAGCATGACCACCAAACTGACCTAAACTAAAGGTCGCTTGGCTACCCAAATATTCAGGGACATCTATTCCACCTTTGATAGCGATATAGCTTCGGCAACCTGAGGTGATATTGCCACAAATAAGTTTTTGACCTTTACGTACAGGAATGGTTTGCCACATCGGCTGCTCTACACCATCCAAGGTACATGCCATGTTACCGCCAGTAATGGCAATCTGACTGTCGCAATGGAACAATAAGGTCGGTCCAGTAACCACGCACTCAAGACCTGCAGTGTTAAATGGATTACCCAACAGCTGATTACCCGTATTGAGACTCAGACCATCTATCGCACCTGATGGAGGTACGCCCACATCCCAGTAGCCTTCTCGGCCAAGTACATCTTGTACGGCGGTCTGTACGCCCGACTGCAACACTTCAATTTTTTGACTGAGCCACGTAAAAGTGTTCAAAAACCTTGTAGTCTGCTCGCCCTGATCAAACGTCTCTGAAGCCACTATCTGCTGCAAATACTCAAGATTAGTTTCAAGACCTGCCATACGTGACACAGCCAAACTTTGGCTCATTTTCTCCAGCGCTTGCGCGCGGTCAGGTGCCGTGACAATGATTTTTGCTAGCATCGGGTCATAAAAGGCTGATATCTCACTGCCCTTTTCTATCCAAGTCTCAACGCGAGCTGCTGTATCAAAATAGGCATCCGTTAGAATCCCCGTGCTTGGCTGAAAGCTTTTGACAGGGTCTTCAGCATACAGACGCACCTGAATCGAATGTCCTGACGCGTGCAGTGGCAGCTCTGGTAATACGAACTCGCCTGCAGCCAGCTCAATCATCCAGCGTACTAGGTCCACTTGATAGATCTCTTCGGTGACACCATGCTCAACTTGCAAGCGCGTATTTACCTCCAAGAAATAGAAGTCTTGCGTCGACACATCCATCACAAACTCAACGGTACCAGCAGAGCGATAGTTGACTTGTTGCATCAACTTAGTCGCCACCTCTTGTAGATTTTGTCTTTGTGCATCTGATAGTAAGGGTGCTGGTGTTTCTTCAATCACTTTTTGATTACGACGCTGGATAGAACAGTCACGCTCTCCTAATGTGATGATATTACCTGCCCCGTCACCAAATACTTGCACTTCGATATGACGAGCATGCTCTACAAATTTTTCGAGATATAGCCCAGCATCACTAAAATTGCTTTGTGCCAAATGATGCACAGACTCATAAGCATCCTTTAGTTCGACCTCATCCCATACCAGACGCATGCCGATACCGCCGCCGCCTGCAGTGCTTTTCAGCATGACAGGGTAGCCAATACGCTCGGCCTCACGTAATGCTTCGTCCACATCTTGTAGCAGTTCGCTACCGGGTAACAATGGCACTTGGCTGTCAATGGCGAGCTTACGAGCCGTATGCTTGAGTCCAAAGCTAAGCAGCTGCTCAGAGGTTGGCCCAATAAAAGCGATTGCAGCATCATTGCAGCGATCACAGAATGCAGCGTTTTCTGACAAAAACCCATACCCAGGATGAATTGCTTCTGCACCTGAATCGATCGCTGCTTGCAATACTTTGTCCATATTTAGATAGCTATCACTGGCAGGACCAGAGCCGATGTTTATGGCTTCATCAGCCTGACTGACATGTAGTGAACCTCGATCTACATCGGTATAGACAACGACTGAGCCGACACCCATTTGCTTTAAGGTACGTATAATTCGGCAAGCAATAGCACCGCGATTGGCAATCAATACTTTTTTAAACATCACAACTTCCTCAGCTTGTTCATTAATAGGCAGTATCGTCTTGTTCGGAAATCGCTTACTTACTCATAAATCACCAGTTCAATGGGCGTAGGGTTATAACCGTTGCAGGGGTTATTGAGTTGAGGACAGTTGGATATCAGGACAATCATGTCCATTTGAGCAGTGATATCGACGTATTTCCCAGGGGCTGAGATACCATCATCAAACGCCAAACTACCATCGGGGGTAATAGGCACGTTCATAAAGAAATTGATGTTTGGTCCGACATGACGTAGGTTTAGATCATATTTTTGAGCAACTGGATGCGTTGCTAGGGTATGCATAAAGTTGTTTCGGCAGCTATGCATAGGATAAGTATCATGAGCGTAACGCACAGTGTTGCTCTCACATGAGCATGCACCGCCCAACGTATCATGACGACCGCAAGTGTCATCCGTGATAGTGGCAATAACACGCCCTCTGTTAGTGAAGAGCTGACTGCCCATCTCTAAAAACAGCTTTTGATTTTGTGCCAATGTATCTGTGGCACTATAACGTTCAGCCGTGTCTGCACAGCTGATAAACAAGGTATCGACTGCCTGATTGCCTTCAGTATCTATGATGCGCAAAGTCTGGTTTTTCTTGACTTCGGCCATCCATCCCTCTCCAGCAGCACAAATTTCACGCAGTTCGATATGCTTCAGATCGGTTGACTCTAAAGTTGTTGGCGCTGGATTTTGTGTAGATTCATCGTTATTTTTAATATCATCGTTAATTGTCATGAGTCTGCTCTCTTAGTTACTGTAAATAGTTGCTATGAATGGTTGCTATGACTAGTTGTGGACGTTATAGACGTAGTTATGGTGCGAGCGAACCTATAAAATCGTTTTACCAGTCAAAAATTAGAATTTGATAACCACTTGATCAGTATTTGACCGCCACTTAATTGATAAGAACTTGATAGCCGCCTTCGACTATCAAACACTACCTGTCGTTAGGCGTTCGTATAATCGCCAAAATAGCGTGCATTATTCTCAAACCCGCGCTGGTTTTGCGCGCAAGAATCACGGCAGATATCAAAATCTGTCGTTGGCACTATGGGCGCTGCCTGCTGAATAGTTATCTCAAGATCAGCTGGATCATAGATGTCTGATGGATCAAGTGGGTGCGGGGCGTTACAGATGAATACTAAGCAATTCATCTCAAACCGTAGGGCAATAGATTGGTTGGTGTTGTCGGCAGCAATATAGGACAGCTGCCCTTGTAGATCGGGGGTGACTTTGGAGAACAGATTGACCGTTGCTGTAAGGTCGCGCTCGTTTAGCGCAAACTTCGACATTTCTGTTAGCAGTCCGTCAAGACCATTTTGATAGCGCTCATTACGAGCATCTTGGAAGGTTCTTTTACCATACTGCGCACTGATCATGGCAGCGTTGCTAGGGCCACAAATCGCATCGTTCCAGCCATGATCATCACTGATAATAGAGGCCAGCACTCGGCCCATATCGGAGTAGAGTACGTGACCTTCAGATAGGTATAAGGTGTGTTGTGCTTTTAGACTGTCTGGCATGTTGAAGCGTTCAAGCTTCTCATCAGCGTTGACCACATATAGGCTAGCATTGGCATTGGCTGCCAGTGATTTGAGTGTTAATACAGTATTTTTATTGATACGTCCGCACCAATGATGGCCACCTGGTAGATGCGTGGTGAAACGATCTGAATACGAACTATCGGAAGTAGTGATTGAAACGGATGACATAAAAAACTCCACAGTTATGAGCTTAAGTGATTAGTATCACTTAGAGTCTCCCGGGCTTTTATCCCTCCGTGTAGTTCTTTCGAACCGCCATCTCTCGGACCAGTCATATAGTGTTAGAAAGCTTTCCTCTACTATATCGGAACCCTAGACGGCATTTTTTTAGCTCTTAGATTAATGATATACGGTAGTTAACCGCTTACAATTAACATTGCAAGCGATGTGCCAGTCATCATCTATCGCTATCCATTTGTCTTTTATTTTTCACTAAAAATAAGATTAGCGTTCTAAAAACTTCGCTAGATCAATCGCATTTTTTTCAAAAGAACTACTCTTCTAAGTGCACTTATAGCCTGATACATATAGGTTGTAACAAATATAAGCAAGACTAACATCATGCTAAAAATTGAGAGTCAACAAGGCGCATGATAACCATCTAAGTTAAATCCAAATTAATTGACATAAAAACTAGATGCGCACCACAGTAGAACATTCTGCACCACAATGATAAATACTGCCTTATTCTGAAACATCTAAAAATCATGAGCGTCTCATTTATCTTTAATCATGCCAACATCAGCAGACAAAAAAATCACTGGTTCAATGCGAACCAGTGATTTTAATTTTCATAACGAATGTGGATAAGAAAAAGCATTGATTCTTATCGAACCAATGCTCTCATATTATACCTATATGCTATCAATGGCGAATTCGTCGATGAACATCATTGATAACCAGTGCTTTTGATTTAGTAGCGAGTCACTAGAGCAATCGGTTGGTCTTCACCCATGATGTCTTGCGGCATAAACACAGCCTCACCGCCATTATGAATCACATGCTCAATGATTTCGCCAATCGCATCATCAGTGACACCTTCTGCGGTAGCATCATTAGCAATACTTAGAGTCTGCGCTTTTTCATCAATTTTGGCAGATTGTATATAGCCACGGCGTACATACAGGGTCTCGCCAGCACCTTGGAACGCGCTACGATATACTTCCTGCAAATCCGTCTGCAACATGTTGGCACCGCGGGCTTTATCAATCTCGCCCAAAGCAGCATGATGTAATGACGTACGATATTCTTCTACCGCTTCTTGTACACTATCGACGATATGCTGTGCACTGCCATCTTCTAGATTGGTGGCGTTTGATACCGTGGCAATGATGTTTTCTGGACGATCACAGACTTCTTTGTAGTAACCGATATTTTTGGCATCGCCAACGATGACAAGAGGCATTTTATGCTCGCCCCACAGCTCTTGTACGCTCTTATCGACTTGGTTAAAATATTCTTTTAAATGGCTGCTTTCATTACTTGCAGAACGATCAGAGCCACCATCGCTTGTCGTATGCAGACCATTATTTTCGACAGGGAATGCGATGCTTTCCATATTGTTTTGTGCATCGTCATCTTTATCAAACTCTCTGATGACACGATCATTTGATGCTTCGATCAGGCGAGCCTTATCACGGGTCAGCACGACTGTATAGTAGTGAACGGCACTTGCCATATCACGAACTAGGTCACGAGTGGCAAAACTGTCTGAAATCACAACCCGCTCTGTGGTATCGATGGGCATACGGATCACTTGTACATCGTCAGTACTGGCAAATATGGCTAAGGTATCAAGATTATAATTGTGGTTTAACTCACTGGTCTTAGCGTGAATCTTATCTAAGATAGTTGTCGACGTACTCTTGTCGTATTCTTTGGTTAAGCGATCTTCTACGACTTTTAGCTGATTTTTTAGAGCGATTGGATCTTGCTCATTGGCTGGATGCGCTCGATGTGTCTTAACAAAGATACTGACCGCTGGATTGGCTTTAGTTTCACGTAAACTTTTAAGAGTCGCTTTCATATACTGCTCCTTGTTTTATTATCATTTACTTTCAACGTTGTAAATTTTTCTATGAGTCATTTTTTCTATAAATCGTTTATCAATAGGGCTTGATATTTTTATTCCATTCCCTTGATGCTAACAGTCAAACCTCACTTGCTGTAGGGTCAATTTGCAAGCAAATGATAGCGCTTTGTAAGTAGAACAATCTATGTTGTTATAAAAGGCAGGTTTATCTCATCTAAACATATTTAATATCGACCCTCTCGTCGCTTTACTTTCTGTATTGTCAGTGCGTAGGTTGCATTTTCATTAAATGAACCCATCTTTTATATAATATAGGTATAAGACCGCAAAATAAAAAAGTAACTGACAGCCTTTTATACTCTGTGTGTTACATCACGCAAATCACTTATACCAAACCCTATTTAACCAATAATAATTTATTCACTAATATCAGATATCGGATACCTTTATGACACCCATTTCTCCAGATTTACGTCTTGTCGATTTTGCCAATGTTTCACCAAGTGCATTACAAAGCCAAGTCATTAGCGCGATAGACGATGCCAATGCTTTTTTAGATGAAATGACAGCCCATACTGACAGCAACCACAGTCCTGCTGATGTCACTGCTGAGCAAGCTCTGAGCGATGTGATGAATTTTGATCATATCAATCTAGCATTAGATCGCAGTTGGGGTATTTTGTCGCATCTCAATAGCGTGATGAGCAATGATGAGATTCGTCATGTGCATCATGAGCTACTGCCTAAGCTGTCTGCTTACGGCACTCGTGTGGGGCAGCATCAGCCGCTATTTAGTCGTTATCAAGCTATCGTGAATGATAAAGCGTTTTTTGCAGCGCTTGAGCCTGCGCGCGCTCGTGCCATTGAGCTCGCGCTTAGAAGCTTTGAGATGTCAGGTGTGGCGTTACCTAAAGCTGAGCAAGAACAATTCGCTGCGACTCAAAGTGAACTCTCAACCTTATCAGCGACGTTCTCAGACAATATATTGGATGCTACCCAAGCCTATGCATTGCCATTAGAGTCAGCGCAATTGGCGGGCTTGACCGAAAGTGGTTTGGCACTGTTGGCAGACGCAGGCGAACAGTATAAAGCCCGTGAGCTTGCCAGCGGCGCCCTCACGCAAGCAGATATCGATGCGTTGCCGACGCCTTACTATGTGGCAAGTTTAAATATCCCCGTTTACCTTGCGGTCATGACTCATGCTGACGACCGCAGTCTACGTGAGACGTTGTACCATGCTTACGTCACGCGTGCCTCAGAATTTGATGGTCATACAAATAAAAAAGGCGAGTCACTGAATAACGCCGATATCATGGGTCAGATCCTACAATTACGTGAGCAAAAAGCCACGCTATTAGGTTTTGACAATTATGCAGAAGTCTCACTATCGACTAAAATGGCAGATAACGTGGCAGAAGTAGAAACCTTTTTGCGCAATTTGGCCACGCAAGCCACTCTAGCTGCTAAGCAGGATTTAGCGCAACTGCAAAAATATGCGCAAGATTATGGCATTGATGATTTGCAGCCTTGGGACAGTGCTTATATCGCTGAAAAAGTAAAACAAAGCGAATTTAGTTTATCGCAAGAAGAGATACGCCCATACTTCCCGTTACCAAAAGTGATTAACGGCTTATTTGCCATCGTAGAGCGCCTATACGGTATCAAAGTACAAGAGCAAAGTAGTGATAAGACAGATAGTGAGAGCACATCTGTATCGCGCTGGCACAACGAGGTAAGCTTCTATCAGTTGTTTGATGCTGACGATAACTTGCTTGGCGGCTTTTATTTTGATTTATTTGCTCGCAGCGGTAAGCGCGGCGGCGCTTGGATGAGTGGTTTTCAGTCGCGTTATACCTATGATGAGCAAGACCATCAGCAGCTACCGGTTTGCTTTATGGTCGGCAACTTCACGCCTGCCCTCGATGGCAAACCAAGCCTATTAACCCATGATGAAGTACTGACCTTGTTTCATGAGTTTGGTCATGGGCTACATCATCTTTTAACGCAAGTGACAGTCGGTGATGTCGCAGGTGTTAATGGTGTTGAGTGGGATGCAGTCGAGCTGCCCAGTCAATTTATGGAAAACTGGGCATGGGATGCTGAAGGTATTGCGCTGATTAGTAGTCATGTCGAGACTGGCGAGCCCTTGCCTAAAGACAAACTTGCAGCCTTACTGGCAGTAAAAAACTTCCAAAGTGGCATGCAAACCCTGCGTCAAATCGAGTTCTCACTGTTCGACTTATTGATTCATTCACACACGCCAGCACTTGATTATGATGGTATCTTGGCAACCTTAAATACGGTTCGTAACGACATTGCCATCATGCAAACGCCTGACTATAACCGCTTTGCCAATGGTTTTAGTCATATCTTTGCAGGTGGCTATGCGGCTGGCTATTACTCGTATAAATGGGCAGAGCTATTGTCTGCAGATGCTTTTAGTAGGTTTGAAGAAGAAGGTATTTTTAATCCAGTGACCGGTAAAGCTTTCCGTGAGAGTATCTTGTCGGTTGGTGGGAGCTTCCCCGCCAAAATTAACTTTGAGAACTTCCGTGGTCGTAGCGCCAGTATCGATGCCTTATTGCGTCACAGTGGCTTTAGCAATGTTAAAAACATCGATGCCGCCAATGCCAAAAGCAATCGCGAGGTTATTTAGATGCGTTATCAATCGTCACGTCCAAAGCGCCGATTTTTGGCGGGCGTCCGCTGTCCCAAATGTCAGGCGATGGACGCGGTGGTACAGGTAAATATTACGACGCCTGTGCCTGATGAGTATATTGAATGTACTAAATGTAGCCATGCAGAACATCGCCCCGACCCTGATGCTATCAGTGCCAAAAATCATGCGGAAGACCAACTCGCTCGTGATGCGATGGCGACAGGCACCAGTGGTACGGTAAAATTTAAAACTTAAGCAAACAAATAATACTGATACTGATACTGATACTTAAAAGTTTTTTAAGTGCTTTATTATTTAACAGTACTTTAAGCCTATCTAGCAATAGATAGGCTTTTTATTTTGAGTTTGCTATAGTATGGCTACTTATATCTTTGACATAAATTGACCGTAGTATGAAAAATAAAAAAAAGCATCCTTTGTTGAGCAAACGTGAAAAAGCAAAAGCCGCTAAATCGCGCCGTAGAATCTGGATAGCGATTATATTGGCACTGCTATTCATTGTTATCGGCTATTTAGTTTGGGCGCAATCTGTGCCTGAGACTAGAAAAACTGGCAGCAGCTCACCATCAATCGCTGAGCAAAACGAGGCTGCACAGTCTGCTGCTATGCCAGCAGAAAATGTCCTCAGTGAAGTCAATAGTGATGACGCTATAACGAGTGAAACGACTGTCCTTGATCAGAATGCTACCGCCGCTGATACAGCTGACAACTTAAATAGTCAAGTACCAAAACCTGCTACCATCTTAAGCGCTCCTTTACCAAAAACGGATAGTCTGGCCAAAGAAGAAATTGATCGCTTAGAAGATGAGCGTAAACGCTGGGCTGCCCAAGAAAAGCTGGCATCTGAACAATTAGCGATGAATAAAAAATTGACGGATATGAAGGAAGATCAAATTGCCTTGCTCGAACAACAAATCGCACAATTAGAAGCAGAAAGTACCGTACAAGCTAAGGTAGAATAAACATACTATTTTTTGAAGGGGCTGACAATGGCGAATCTACAATTGACGCATGCCCCTATTTTAAATAGCAGTGCCCAATTACTTATCTTACCAGTTAATACTGCTGGCATCCTGCTCGACCCTATCCTCGCACGAACCAAGACGCTATTCGCTGATAACTACCATCACTATCGTCGCGCGTGCCGTGACGGTAGTCTAAACGCTGGTAGCTGTTTACTCCACAAACGCACACGAGAACAGTCTGGCCTTGGCGTCAGCAGTAATGGTAATCAACCCAGTTATATTGCCAATCTTGTTATCTCAGATCACCCTTATCATCCGACGCGGTCGCGCTGGCTCACTGACGCTTTAACAGACTTGCACCATCAGCTTATTCCTCTTATTCGCCATCAAGGCATCCGCAGAATTGCCCTATTTGCCCGCCCACTTATCGATAGTCATTTACACAGTACTGTAAGCAGTTCGCCTCCTGAATCCAACGTAGCCACCTCACTGCCATTAAACTGGTATCTCGATATCTTGCCTTTACTAATTCAGCAACTACAAGACCTTCCTAAGCTGCGTATTGATGTGCACGTACCCAAAAGTATCGAGATTTAAGAACAAATAGGATGTTTGTTGGTGCATAGCACAATCTTTAACATTCAAAAAACATGACACCGATAATGGCTTGAATGCTATGCTAAATGAGTGTTTACTGTTTGAGAAAGCACGGTTATTTATTATCAGGATAAGGATACCCTATGAAAATACTTAGAACCCCCGATTCATGCTTTGAAAACCTAGCCGATTACTATTTTTCGCCGCATTATATGATGGTCGATGATGGCGAAGGCGGTGAGCTGCGTGTACATTATCTCGATGAAGGTCCCAAAGATGCCGATCCGATTTTACTACTACATGGCGAGCCTTCATGGTGTTATCTATATCGTAAAGTAATACCGATACTGACAGCGGCTGGACATCGTGTCATTGCACCAGATCTTCCTGGTTTTGGGCGCTCAGACAAACCTGCCGCCCGTACGGATTATACCTACCAGCGTCATGTCGACTGGATGCAATCGGTACTCGATCAGTTAGATTTAACAAATATCACATTATTTTGTCAAGACTGGGGTGGCCTAATTGGTCTACGTCTCGTGGCAGAAAATCCAGACAGATTTGCTCGAGTAGCAGCTGGCAATACCATGCTCCCCACAGGAGATCACGATCCAGGAGAAAGCTTCCGCAAGTGGCAGCAATTCTCACAAGATACTCCGAAGTTTCATGTCGGCAGCATTATTAATAGTGGCACTACGACCGAGCTATCACAGGCAGTAATCGATGCTTACAATGCGCCCTTCCCTGATGAATCGTATAAAGAAGGTGCAAGACAGTTCCCCATACTAGTACCGACCACACCGGACGATCCTGCTTCAACAAAAAACCGTGCCGCCTGGGGCGAGCTTAGCAAGTTTAATAAACCTTTCATTACTCTGTTTAGCGATTCTGACCCTGTCACTGGTGGTGGTGATCGAATCATGCAAAAACTTATCCCTGGAACTAAAGGTCAAAACCATAACACTATTATTAACGGTGGTCATTTCTTACAAGAAGACCAAGGCGAAAAACTGGCTGAACTACTGGGTCAGTTTATTGCTGATAACCCTATTAATAATGATTAAGAAAATTTAATATTTTCTTAATCATCACATGCAGCTCAATTGTTACCGTTTAATGCTTTAAACCATGGCATGTATCTTCCTGTAGGCATTAAACGGTATATTTATATCCTTATATTGATAAAAAAATGCGCTTAGCTTAGTATCCATTTTATAGGCAAATACTATAAAAACTTATTACATTCAAATTTAAATAAGGATAACAAGCTATGTCAAACAACAATGCAAAAAACACTAATGCTGAGAATTCAAAAAAGTCTACCAACAATAAAGCAGTGACTGGCGTAGAAGTGGTCAGAGAGGATACCGTGGTATTTGAGGACGGCGACTTTGAAGCGTACAACGCTGAGCATGACTACGAGGAAGCTAAAGACGATAGTACTGCTAAAAATGATACGTCAGATAAATCAAGCAAGAGTAAAGATTCTGATAAAAACCAGAAATCTAATAAAGACGACAAGTCTAATAGTGACGATAAAGACGCTCAGTCTGACAAAAACACCAAAGACAGCAAGTCTAACCAAAAAGACAAGACCAGTAAAAAAGATAATGCTGATCAAGAGGATAAATCTAGCATTACCATGGCAGGCATTTATCAGTGGGCGTCAAAGCTGAAAGACGACTTTAAATCTGATGCTAGTGGTATGACTCAGGATGTCTCTGAAAAAGCGACGGCTATGATGCTTGGCAAACTATTGGATGCGGTAGATCTTGAATTAGCGGCCTTTGATAAGAGCTTAGACGTCGCCAAAAATTTGGTCACGACGGCTGAAGAAAGACGCAAAAAGATCGCTGCTAAAAAAGAAAAATATCAGGGTATGATCGACAAGTTAGATCAAGAATAGTTACTCTGGTTAATTAGAAAATTATTCTAGAGTTTTATCAATCCAATGTTGAACGTCTACTATGAGCGTTTGGCGTTGGATTTTTTTTGTCCGATTAAACGTCTTAGCGGTTCAGTACAGGAGATAGGTATATATGGTGAGAACGTTAATATCTTGTTCAAAGAGCTATACTATTTATGTTTTCCCTAATCAATAAAGCAATTGATAAAGTAGCTATAGTGGAACTTAATATAACTAGGATACGAAATTGAAAAATACGCCCATAAATAAGATAACTGTGTTTCTAGTAGCAGCGATGTTGTCTGTATCAGCTATTGCATTAGACTTCAATCAAACCCAAAAATTGGCTAATCAAGGCAATGCTGAAGCTCAATTTGATCTTGGTAAAATATACGCCAACGGCACGGGTATCGAACAAGACTATAGGAAAGCGATTGAATGGTACATAAAATCAGCCAATCAGGGAAATTATGAGGCTCAAAACAGTCTTGGTGGAATGTACAAATGGGGTTGGGGCTTAACAAAGGATCATATGAAAGCATTTAAATGGTATCAAAAAGCAGCTAATCAAGGCTATGCCCCTGCACAATCTAGTCTTGCATATATGTATCAAGATGATAGAGGTGCATTTAAAAATGATGCAAAGGCTATAGAGTGGTATAAAAAAGCAGCTGATCAAGGTGATTCTGGCGCAAAAGTTAGTCTTGCTGATATATATAATTATGGTATGGGTACGCCTCAAGACCACCTGAAAGCTTTTGAACTATATCAGAAAGCGGCTGATCAAGGTGATGCTGGCGCAAAAGTTAGTCTTGGTTTTATGTATGAGGGAGGCGACGGTGTAACCCAGAATAAGAGTAAAGCAAAAAATCTCTATAAGCAGTCTTGTGATGAAGGTTATCAACCAGGTTGCAAGTACTATAGCGATTTAAACGAATAAAACTCTTTAAACCACAAAAAAACCGCCTTGAGTGTTATTAACTAACAGCCCAAAGCGGTTTTTTATATCAAGCGAAGATATTTATTCAGCAGTTGGGGTTGAACCCTGCTCAACGCCTTTCATAGTCAACTTAATGCGACCACGGTTATCAACGTCTTGTACGAGTACCTTAACGGTTTGACCTTCTTTTAAATAATCTGATACATTCTCAACGCGCTCTTCTGCGATTTGTGAGATATGCACTAGACCATCAGTGTTTGGCAAGACGTTAACGAACGCACCGAAGTCAACGATACGAGCGACCGTACCTTCGTAAGTTTTGCCCACTTCAACTTCAGCAGTCAATGCTTCGATTTTGCCGATAGCGGCTTTGGTCGCTGCTTTGTTTTCACCAAAGATACGAATCGTGCCACCATCATCGATATCGATAACTGCGCCAGTTTCTTCCGTTAGCTGACGAATCATCGCGCCGCCTTTACCGATGACGTCACGGATTTTATCCGGATTGATTTCGATAACGGCATAGTTAGGTGCATGCGCGTTGATTTCAGTACGGCTCTCAGGCAATACTTTATTCATCGCATCTAGGATATGGATACGACCGGCATGGGCTTGCTTAAGCGCTTGCTCCATAATGTCAGGGGTAATCCCTTCGATTTTGATATCCATCTGAAGCGCAGTAATACCATCTTTAGAACCAGCAACTTTAAAGTCCATATCGCCAAGATGATCTTCATCACCTAAGATGTCTGATAGTACAGCGAAACGCTCGCCTTCTTTAACCAGACCCATCGCGATACCAGCAACTGGGGCTTTAATTGGTACGCCTGCATCCATCAATGCCAAACTTGCACCACAAACAGATGCCATAGAAGATGAACCGTTTGATTCAGTAATCTCTGATACCACACGGATGACATACGGGAAGCGTTCGCTATCTGGAAGCATTGCTTGTACACCGCGACGTGCTAAGCGGCCATGACCGATTTCACGACGTTTTGGAATACCTTCACGACCCGTTTCACCCACTGAGAAATGCGGGAAGTTGTAATGCAACATGAAATGGTCACGGATGGTGCCACCTAGTGAATCAATCATGTTGACGTCACGGCTGTTGCCAAGAGTAGTTGTAACCAATGCTTGCGTCTCACCACGTGTGAACAATGCTGAACCATGCGTATATGGTAGAACACCAACTTGCACATCAAGCGCACGAACGGTTTCAGGGTCACGACCATCAATACGCGGCTTACCTGACAAGATATTGTCACGAACCGTACGATATTTAAGGTCGTTATAGATTTCTTTGAGCTCAGATACCGTATCAGCATAGGCTTCTGACTCAGCATCACCAGCAAGCGTATCAATAATTGATTGCTTAATTTCGTCAAGCTTAGTGTAGCGCGCTTGTTTATCAGTAATCGTATAAGCGTCAGCAACTTGCTCGCCAAACTGCTCTTTCATGCTGCTGGTAAGCGCTTGATCACGCTCAGGGGCGCTATACTGCTGTTTAGCAGTACCGATTTCTTCAGCCATTGATGCAATGTTATCAATAACGATTTGCTGCTGTTGATGACCATATAATACCGCACCTAGCATCTGATCTTCTGAAAGCTCTGCTGCTTCTGATTCAACCATCAATACGGCAGACTTAGTACCAGCCACAACCAAATCAAGATCACTCTCTTTGAGCTGCTCGATTGTTGGGTTCAGTACGTACTCGCCATTAATGAAGCCAACACGGGCAGCTGCGACTGGACCATTGAATGGCGCGTCAGAGATAGCCAGTGCCGCTGAAGCACCAATTAATGCAGCGATATCTGCTGATTGAGTCTTATCTGACGATACAACCGTCGCAGTAATCTGAATTTCATTCACATAACCTTCAGGGAATAGCGGACGAATCGGACGGTCAATCAAGCGCGACGTTAATGTTTCAAACTCGCTCGCACGGCCTTCACGTTTGCCATAAGCACCTGGGATTTTACCCGCTGCGTACATTTTTTCTTGATAGTTGACGGTCAATGGAAAGAAGTTTTGGCCTTCTTTCGCATCAGACTTAACAACGGCAGCCACTAGGACAGTAACACCACCCATGTGAACTAAAATAGAGTTGGCTTGACGAGCGATACGCCCTGTCTCGATAACAACCTGCTGGCTGCCATATTGGAATTCACGTTTAACAGTATTGAACATTGTCGGATTTGTCATATAATTTTCCTAATGTTGACTGACGAAAATAATATCAACGTCATAAGCGCGCTGATATTTGTCATTAAAATTCTTTGTCTCTAGCTCCTGAGGAACAAGTCTCTTATCTGCAAGTCCTATCGATGAGACTGATAGTGTCACCTGCCTATCTTATGCATTTGTCTACAGTAGACATCGTACTATTACATATTTTTAGTCGTTCAAATTCGTTTTTTCATCAATATAGTCAAAGCTTATGCCAAGCAGCAACCATACATATACGATGTTTTTTCTATCTTTGCTAAGGTACTACAACAGATAGTAGCAATGGCATAAAACTGACCAAGCATTATTTTACAGTGATTTCTAGCCATTGACCAATTAATTGCAAAACAGGGCTGTTGTTTATAGTCTTCCTTAGATATGACTCAAATCAGCATTGAGTTAACTCTTAGTTTTACAAAAAATTCTAAAGTTATAGCGTGAAAATATTTGAGATTATTCATCTATATTAACAAGCATAAAAAAACGGTGTGAAACTATTCCACACCGTTTTAGAAAAATCTATTTTATCGATAGCAACAAGCAAGTTCCAAGCGATTTAGCAAAAAATTCAAAATAGCGCCACAGGATGGCATTTGTTATTTTAGCGACCGCTCGTACTATTGTCGTTAAATTAACGACGTAGACCCAACTGGCTAATAAGGGTGGTATAGCGACCAAGATCTTTACCTTTTAGGTAGTCAAGCAATTTACGACGTGTGTTAACCATACGGATAAGACCACGGCGGCTATGATTATCAGCTTTGTGTGCTTTAAAATGGTTCTGCAAATCGTTAATGCGTGCACTTAGCAAAGCTACTTGAACTTCTGGAGAACCAGTGTCGTTTTCGCCGCGCTGGTATTGAGAAATGATTTGTTCGCGATCAGTATTAGTTAGCATAAATATCTCCGGCAATGCTAAAAGCTCCAAGATGCACTCAAATTTAAGCCATCTTAAAAGCTATAGAATAGTAAATAAAGTAACTTGTACGCCATTCAGGACAACCCTGCATTACTAGAGTTGACCTAGTGTACGACAAGCTCAATGTGTTATAAAAAACCACTTAAAAATAAGCCAGATATCAGCGGAATATTGCTTAACTCAATCATCTGCTTTGAACAGTGAGCTCAGCAACCTGCTTTATCTAAAATCTTAATTCAAATGTGACGGTTATTATACCAAAAAACTGCTGAACTAGCAGCAGTTTTTCATAATAGTTTCATGGCAAGATGAATTGCCAAGATAATAATCTAAAGCACATTCACAGCCACTACAAGCATAGCCATTACAAAATTCTAGCGTATTACTTTTTCACATCGCTCTCAGTAGCATTACCACCTAGCTCATCATCAGCAAGAGGGGCTGCCGTAGTGACTTCCGCTAAACTATCCGGAGTGTCATGTTCGCTAGGGTTGATGTCTTCTGCAAGCTTTTCAATCTCTTTTTCTTGCTCGTCCATATTATTCGGTGAATTACTCATATTAGCTCCTAAGTTATTATTTTCTGAACTATTTAGTTTTATAATTATTGATACCAAGCTAAAAAAATGTAATAGCGTCACCCAGCTATGAGTGACGCTTTAAATACTCTACTTGTCTTCTTTAGCATTTTCTAAATTGTCCGCAATACGATCTGCCGCTGCTTCTGACTCTTCAGTATGGTTATTTTCGGTTTGGCTTTTAAGAGCTGCAGTTGCTGATTCAGAACGTTGTTGCTCAAGCTTGGTATCGTTTGGATTAGAGTTTGACATAATATTTTCCTCGATCATGGTTGGTTATAGTTATTGGTAGATTAATGTTATATGTTCATCGTTAATATCTTACAAAGCCAGTTAAGACAAGGCTTTATCGATAGCATCAACGAAATTTTCGATATCATCTGGATTACGTGAAGTAATTAAGTTACCGTCAATTTGTACGGTTTTATCAACGAAATTTGCTCCCGCATTTTCCAAATCTGTTTGTAATGAGTGGTACGCCGTTAAGGTCTTACCTTTTGCGATACCCGCGTTAATAAGTACCCAAGGTGCATGGCAAATAACCGCCAACGGTTTATTTGCTTCATTAATTGCATTGATTATACTGTGAGCTTTTTTATTGCCTCGAATGGTATCTGCATTTACAGTACCACCTGGCACTACTAGCGCGTCATAATCATCAACTTTAGCCTCACTTGCAAAGATGTCAGCGGTGAAAGTGTCACCTTTATTGACATCCTGATTCATCGCTTGAACTTTTTTGTCTTCGTTAGTAGTAATAAGCAATGTGTTATAACCTTTTGCTTTCAGTTGGTTATTAACATCTTCATACTCTGCTTGTTCAAAATTATTGTGTAGTAAGAAAGCGATCGTTTTCATGATATTCCTTGTCTTTACATTTGTGATTCTATATATAAATTTTATTATTGATTTATCTATTTTTTTTGTTATGAGTACTTCTTGTTTTTATAGTACTTCTTTGTTGTTATTTAGTGTTGAGACTTCAGCAGTAAAACTTTCCTTGTTAAAGCCATTCCCTAAGCATTTTTTATTATTTTAAATTTTTCTTATTAGTGTATTTTTTATTTTTATTACATTGATTATCTCTTCTAGCCTTCCCTAGCTGACTTATCTAATGTACAAAAAAAACAGGCTTCACCATAGGTGAAACCTGCAATAAAATGTGAGGATATGTGATTAGTGTAAACTGTTAGTAAGTTTAAAGAAGATTAATTGGCTCATAGCCACATGAAACATACGAACCATGAAAAGCTTAGAAAATATAACCCTACCGCTGGATTAATTTCTTAGGTTGTAGTCGGCCATTAAGACTAACAGCTCCCAATCCAATAAACTCCCCTTGCTCATCTAGCAGGCGTATATCTACCGCTATCTCGTGGAGCAATGGTTGTTCATCATCACTACTGACGATATCGCTATCTAGTGGGGTGTCATTGCTTTCTGAAACAGAAGACTGATGGCTAATACTGGTTGAAATATAATCGCGCAAATCATCAGTAAGCTGCTCAAAAACATTCAATCGCTGCCCCATATGGACACGGGTATACTGTTCAGCAGTCAATGTAAGCTCAGCCTCGATATTAACACATGCATCAATAGCAAGGAGCTGTGCCTGTCTCTCATCTAACGATAGCGCCTCTAACGCTGATAAAGAAATCGATTCCACTATGCTAAACTTTCCGACCTGCGTACGGCGCAATGCGATTAAATGCCCTAATGTGCCCATTATCTTGGCAATATCCTCTGCCAATACGCGCACATAAGTACCTTTGGTACAAGTCACCGTCAATTGAATCTGCTCGTTATCAATAGCTTTTAAATCAATGGCCTTAATCACGATATCTCTTGGCGCTCGTTCTACTTCGATACCAGCACGGGCATACTCATAAAGCTTTTTACCGTCCTTTTTTAAAGCAGAATACATCGGTGGTATCTGCTGCTGAGCCCCTAAAAACTGTTGAGCAACCTTGTCCAATATTGATTGATCAAAAGTTGGAATAGACACCTGTCCAACGATTTGACCATCAGCATCACCAGTATCTGTCTGGCTACCAAGCAATATCGTCGCTTGGTAAGATTTGTCGGCATCAAGTTGATAATGGCTAAACTTCGTGGCCTCACCCATACAAATAGGCAATAGACCAGTGGCCATGGGATCAAGCGTACCTGTATGACCAGCTTTTTTGCTGTCATGTGCAGGAGACTTAAACAAATACTTCACTTTTGAGACCACTTGCTGTGACGTCATACCTTGCGGCTTATCAACTAAGATAACGCCGGAGACTTTTTGTTTATCCGTTGTTTGTTGACTAGTCATTGTCATTAATCATCATTTTCTTTGCTATCGACTTCATCTTCATTCTGCTCAGTTTTGATGACCGCTTGACTGATCAAGTCCATCATATAGTTGCCACGAGCCGTTACTTCATCATAATGAAAGCGCAGACGTGGTGTCGTACGCGTTTTGAGACTATGGCTCAATTCGGTACGCAAAAAACCTGCTGCTTTATTCAGCACTTTGATGCTTTCTTCGTGGTTGGTTTTGGTCATCGCGTCATTAAGCTCTGGCTCCATGATGGTGACATAAACGTCCGCATACCCTAAGTCTGGGCTGACCTTGACACTAGAGATAGTGACAAAACCAGTTAGCCGCGGGTCATTAACTGCGTCACGAATAAGAACAGCAAGCTCACGCTGAATTTGATCGGATAAGCGCTGTAAACGTTGGTTCATATTGTTACCTTAATTTGATATGGCCTATTTTTATGGATTAGCCCGTTTGCTTATTAATACATTTAAGGGCTGATATTTGTTAAAAAAGGCCTAGCAGGATGTACCTGCTAGGCCTAAGTACAGCTAGATATTAAGGAGATACTAATATGCTCAGCTGATTAAGCATCTTGCATGATTAGAGACCTTACTATCGAGCAGTGACTTTAGATAGTACGTTCGAACTCTTGAATTTCAAAGACTTCGATCTTATCACCAGCTTCGACATCATAACCACGAACGGCTAGGCCACACTCCATCCCAGTACGTACTTCATTAACGTCTTCTTTATAGCGACGTAATGATTGCAGCTGACCAGTAAAGATAACTTGGTCATCACGCAATACACGGATAGGCTTATTACGATAGATTGTACCTTCAACCACCATACAACCAGCAGCTGCACCGAACTTACTAGAACGGAATACTTCTCGAACGTCAGCAACACCCAAGATTTTCTCACGATGTTCAGGCGCAAGCATTCCACTCATGGCTGCTTTTACATCATCAATCAAGCCATAGATAACACTGTAATAGCGAATATCCATGTTGGCTGCGTCCGCTTTACGACGGGCAGTAGCATCTGCACGAACGTTGAAGCCTAACAATACCGCTTCGCTAGATTCTGCAAGCGTTACATCAGACTCAGAGATAGGGCCAACACCTGAACTGATTACGCGAACTTTTACTTCATCAGTTGACAGCTCATTCAGTGCCGATAGTAATGCTTCGAGCGAACCACGCACATCAGTTTTAAGAACAATGTTCAAGAATGACACATTGCCTTGTTCCATCTGATCGAACATGCTCTCTAAGCGCATGGCGTTCTGACGCTCAAGTTGACGTTCACGCTCGCGATTGGTTCTGAAATCAGCCACTTCACGGGCTTTTTTCTCATCTGTAACGACTAAGAATTCGCTACCAGCTGCAGGTGTTTCAGGTAATCCTAAAATCTCTACAGGGATGGAAGGACCCGCTGACTGAATACGCTGACCATGTTCATCAGTCATCGCACGGACTTTACCGTAATGCTCGCCCGCTAGAACCAAGTCGCCTTGTTTTAGTGTGCCTTTTTTGACTAGAACACTAACGACAGGACCACGACCTTTTTCAAGTCTTGACTCAATTACCACACCTTGCGCAGCACCATCTAACGGCGCTTCTAATTCCATTAGTTCTGCTTGGATGCTGATATATTCTAATAGCTCGTCAATACCTTCACCCGTTTTGGCTGAGATACGCGCCATTGGCGTATCACCACCCCACTCTTCTGAGACGACTTCTTTGGCAGTCAACTCATTGAGTACGCGATCAGGATCAGCGCCCGGCTTATCCATTTTGTTGATGGCAACGATAAGCGGCGTACCAGCAGCACGTGCATGGTCGATAGCTTCTTCCGTTTGCGGCATCATGCCATCATCAGCTGCGACAACCAGTACAACGATATCAGTCGCTTGCGCACCACGTGAACGCATAGCACTAAAGGCTGCGTGACCTGGGGTATCTAAGAAGGTAATCACACCGCGACCGGTTTTTACATGGTAAGCACCGATATGCTGAGTGATACCACCTGCTTCGCCATTCGCTACTTTCGTTTCACGAATTTTATCTAGCAATGAAGTCTTACCATGGTCGACATGACCCATAATAGTTACGACTGGTGGACGTGTTTGCACGTTACTGCTGCGTTCATTGACTGCAGATTGTAGATCGTCTTCAACCTTAGTATCACTAACTGGTACTGGGTTATGACCCATTTCTTCAACAATCAAACTGGCTGTCGCTTGATCAATCGTATCTGACTCACGAGCCATCTCACCCATTTTCATGAGTAATTTAGTGACTTCACGGGCTTTAACTGCCATACGCTGGGCAAGATCTGCGACAGTGATTTGCTCACTGATCTCGACATCATAGACAATTTTTTCAACAGGTTTTTCAAACTTATGCTGTGACGCTTGCGTTGAACGTAAACCATTTTTACGGTTTTTGATCTCACGCTCATCTTGATTTTTACGACGACGACCACGAGCACCAGTGCTACTTGCACCGCGCTTGATTTCACGACGTTCTTTTTCAAATGATTCTTCTAATGCGTCACCGACTAGACCTTCAGCCAATGGCTCATCTTTGCGAACTTCAGCAGCAGGCTGGTCCGTATATTTACCAGCCATTTTACGCATTTGCTCAAGTGTGCGCTTTTGCGCTTCTTCAGCTTGAACACGGCGTGTTTCTGTCTCAATTTCGCGTAGACGATTTTCTTCTTTTTCACGTACTTCACGAGCTTTACGCTCAGCTGCTGTTTCAACTTTAGGTTTCGTAGCAGCAACTTTTTTCTTCGGCTGTTCTTTAGGCTTGACTTCAATAGTAGTCTTACCGCCCTTTTTCACAACAACTGAAGTAGAAATATCGTCATTCTTATCGTCTGATTTTTTGCTAGAGCCTAAGCTGGCACGCATCGCAGCTAAGGTTGCTGCTTGACGCTCTTCAGATTTTTTCTTAGTAGCAGCACGCTCTTCAGCGTCCTTAGCAGCACGTTCTTGCGACTCAATCATCGCTTGCTCACGCGCAGCCAACTCTTCAGCCATTTTTTCTGGATCAGGCTTTTCGAATACTTTCTTTTTACGCACTTCCACATTGACACTCTTAGATTTACCTGAAGAGCCGGTCACACGCGCGGTGCTCGTTGTTTTAGACTTGAGACTAATACGACGCTTATCTTGCTGACCATGACTTTGCTTTAAATACGTCACCAACTTCTCTTGCTCAAGCTCGGTGACTAGGTCATCCTCTGCGCGAGCAGGCAGTCCAGCATCTACCAGTTGCTGTTTTACAGCACTTGCGGTTTTGCCTACCATATCTGCCAGTTCTTTGACGGTCTTATCTGCCATTTATTATCACCTACTGTCTATTATTTGCTATATGTTCAATTCAGTTGTTGGCTACAAATGATTGGGTTAAGGCTGGTGGTTAGGTTGCATGTATTATGCGACTTTATACCAGCACTTTATTATCGATAGCATATCACTAAAAGACAGCGATATGCAGTTACCGCTTATTCATTGAACCAAGATTCCCGAGCTTTCATGATGAGTTTTCCTGCGGTTTCAGTATCTAATCCTTCGATATCTTCTAAATCGAAGACGGCTTGTTCTGCCAAGTCATCAACAGTAATGATGTCTTTTTGAGCCATTTTATAAGCCCAACTGACGGTCATTCCTTCAAGATCTTGTAACTCTTGACTTGGCTCTTTCATGTTTTGTTGTTTGACTAGCTCATCAGCGATGACGACTTCTTTAGCACGTTCTTGAATCATGTCAATCGCTTCGTCGTCTAAACCTTCGATGTCATAGAAAGTCTCAACTGGCACATAAGCCACTTCTTCAATACTGGTAAAGCCAATATCGACAAGCGCTTGAGCTAAATCTTTATCGACTTCTAAACGCTCATAAAACAATTCAATGAACGCTTTCGATTCGTTTTGTTGACGCTGCTGATACTCTTCTTCGAGCATCATATTAAGCTTATAGCCCGTTAATTCAGAGGCTAAACGGACGTTTTGACCTTGTGAGCCAATCGCACGCGCTAACTGATCGTTGGTGCTAAAGATAATATCAGCGGTCTGCATGTCTTCATCTAGGATAATACTACTAACATCTGCTGGCTCTAAAGAGCTAATAATGAATTGAGCCGGATCATCTGACCAAACCACCACATCAATACGCTCACCATCCAACTCTTGCTGAACCGCTTGAATACGCGTACCACGCATACCGATACAAGCGCCAACCGGATCAATGCGATGATCGTTGGTTTTGACGGCTATTTTAGCACGAGTACCTGGCAGACGAGCAACGTTACGGATTTCAATGATTTGTTCTGCAATCTCAGGCACTTCTTTTTGCATCAATGCCGAGAGCATTTCAGGATGAGTGCGCGACAATAATAACTGGGCACCACGATTTTCACGGTTTACATGATATAAAATGGCGTTGATACGAGATTTTGCACGTAATTGCTCACGTGGTAGCATCTGATCACGTGATAAGTAGCCTTCGGCGTTATCACCCAAATCAATGATATAGCCATCGCGTGTTTGCTTTTTTACTTCGCCATACATCATTTCACCAACACGTGGCTCAAAAGCGTCTGCTACTAGCGCACGCTCAGCTTCACGTATTTTTTGAATGATAACTTGCTTGGCTTGCGTGGCAGCAATGCGACCAAACTCAATGGATTCAATCTGTTCTTCTTTAATATCACCAATTGACCATTCTTCTTGATCAAGGTCAGTAATAGCAAGCTGACAGGCTGGCATTTCATGGTCTTCATCGGCAACCACTGTCCAATAACGGTACGTATCATAATCGCCAGTTGCACGATCAATGGATACCCGCACCTCTACTTCTGGCTGTTCGGTATAGACTTTTTTCTTGGTTGATACCACCAAAGCGTCTTCTATAGCTTCAAAGATATCTTCAGGATTTAAGCCCTTTTCATTACTGACAGTTTCTACTACCGTTAAGATTTCACGACTCATGCTATACCTGTCCTATCATTTTATAATTGACTTAAATTTTATAATTGGCATATTGACGTTGTGTTGTCATCGTCAGTCACGCCCTATTTAGGGGTCAAAATATTGATTAATACTGAATTGCGTTACCATTGAATATTGAAATTAGACATCTTCATAAATCAAGTTGGCTTTATCAATGTTACTCAAAGCAATCTCAAACTGTTCACCATCGGTAGACGTCAATTTTAAAGACGTTGCATCGATACTGTCTAAAGTACCTGTTGCTTTGCGGCGTTTTTTATCGCCTTCACCAATGGCTTGTATCAAGCGCAAGCTCACAGTCTGACCGACGTAATCATACATTTGGTCATCTGAAAAGAACGCCCGATCAAAACCAGGTGAGGAGACTTCTAAAATGAACTCACCAGCAATAGGATCATGCACCTCTAGGATGCCGCTTACCTGATGGTTAACCGCCGCACAGTTTTCGATACTTACCTGCTTATCCTGTGCTTTTTCTTCAGGTAAAGCTTCAATGTAAATACGCAATAACGAGCGATTACCTTGTGGGGTAAACTCTACGCCCCACAGCGCCACATCACATGCAGCTACCGCAGGGGCAATAATAGTAGTTAGTTCTGCAACTTTAGTCGAAAGCTTCATAATTTATTTATATCTTCCTATTTACTTATCTGTCGTACTTAATGAACCACATTATTTATTACTTTTTTATTTGCGCGGCTCACAGCAATCGTTAGGTGTTTTATCTATTATATAATAGCACTAGCTCAGTATTATATTCGGTTGACATCTACTATATATAAGGACATTACCTAGGAACATCAAGCTCAGCTGATGAATGTGCTTATTATATATAAAGCAAAATGATCAATAAAAGAGTATGAAGTAAAAGGCAGCGTCGCTTGCGAATAGTCACGCAAGTGGCGGTAAGTAGATGAATAGTAAGTATAGTACTCTATGGGCATAGAGCTTAGCATAAGTAGGGCAGATACCGCGACAACCCTGACTCACAGATACAAAAAAACCCACAAACATAATGGTGGGCTAATCGGCACTGACAAATTTAGTGTACAAAACATCAGTATAAAAAGTGGTAGCGGGGGCTGGATTTGAACCAACGACCTTCGGGTTATGAGCCCGACGAGCTACCAGACTGCTCCACCCCGCATCAATCTAGAACGCATATTATAGGGAGGTTTCGTAGAAGTGTCAATACTTTTTTTAAATAAATTCTAAATTAAGTATTCTCTACTAAAAAATCCAACCTGACGCTATATGCTACGTCTATAAAACTTGGTGCGATTGGGGGGACTTGAACCCCCACAGCTTTCGCCACCACCCCCTCAAGATGGCGTGTCTACCATTCCACCACAATCGCATTTTGCTACTCTGTTCTCTAACGTTTAATCTACCGTAAATGATGCTTAAGGTAGGCATCAATAGATAAGGTCTTGCGAAAACAGAAAAGCATTGTAAATCTAACGTGCCAAAATAGCAAGCACTGCCTACTTAAAAGACACTTACTCAGGATTTTGCGTTAATGGGCGCGGCGTTTGCGGAGCTGAAACAGGAACATCTAAACGAAACTGATCTTCTGCCTGCTTACGTGCATGAACAGCAAGGGTCATACTGGTGATAAAAAATATGACTGTCAATACTGCAGTCGCACGTGTTAAAAAGTTGGCAGTTCCTGCGGCACCAAATACCGTACCTGACGAGCCAGCACCAAAAGAAGCCCCAGCATCTGCCCCTTTACCATGCTGTATCAAGATCAAGCCGATCATGGCAATCGCCACGATAATATGCAGGGCTAATATAAACGTAAACATGGTGGCCTCTTTTGCCGCGTAATGACGACAGATAACGGAAAATAAATCTTAGAGTTAATAGTGGTAGCAACTAACTTGTAATGCTGCCAAATCGATTATATAAATAAGGCGCATTGTACACGATTGCAAGGGCACTGTTAAACCTACTTTTGCCAACTGATAAAGACATTTTTTAGATAAGTTAGCGATTAAATCGCTGTTTCATCACCTTACCCTAACCAAGCGCGCGACTAAAAGCGTTGGCAATCATCAGAAAACTGTCTGCTTTTAATGAAGCACCACCAACCAATGCGCCATCTATCATGGGATCTGCCGCAAAACTATCGGCGTTATCAACATTGACGCTACCACCATATAGTACAGTCATTGCTTCTAACGACTCAGCAAAGCCTGTGACGGTTTGCTTAATATGTTGATGCGTGGTGCTAACCTCTGCTACTGTTGGCACTTTGCCCGTCCCAATCGCCCATACTGGCTCGTAGGCAATGATTAAGCGCTCAGACAATGAAGCAGCAAGCTCGGGCTGTTGCGCAAGTAAATCCTTTACAACCGATAATTGAGTATCAATGACCGCCAGTGTTTGCTTATCGTCATATTGTGCTTGGGTTTCACCAATACAAAATACTACGCCTAAATTTTGCGTCAACGCATGAGTCAGCTTTTGCAGCAAGCTTTCATGAGTCTCTTGATGGTATTGACGGCGCTCAGAGTGACCAAGTATCGTCCAAGTTGCGCCAGCATCAGCAACTTGCTGCGCAGAACAATCCCCCGTATACGCACCAGTGTTCGCGCTATGCGCACTAATATCTTGCGCGGCACACAGCACTGAGGTATCTTTTAAGCGGGCGCTGACAGCAGCTAAGTGAATACAACTGGGAGCCACCATTAACCTGCAGCTATTTTTGACCACTTGCTCTTCAGTATCAACTGCAGTTAATAAGTTGTCTAGTAGCGCATTGACGTCGTGGCTCGTTGCTGGATTCTGCTTCCAATTGCCAATTACCCAAGCTTGCATACTCATCTACCTTGTCTCATGTATTCCTGCCAATTTGGCTTATATGCGCGCCAGTATAACAAATATTTCACAAGTGCTATAGTATAGTGCGACCTGCAGCAGAATGGCTTTTACGGCCATCCTGTTTTCATTGTATTTTATTCAGTTATGGCGCTCTGTAGATTAATGCCTCATGGTCTAAGTTAAGGGTGAAATACTTTAAATAGAGGTATACCTTATATACGGCATACCTTACTACATAGTGCCATATTCTATATATAGCTTTTAAAAAATATAACCGTTAAAACAATATCAATTCCACACGGTGTTATTAATACTAAAAAATGGCAGCCGCTTAAAATTATTTATCTCAAACGGTTACAACAAGCGTCAGCGATAATTAGTGATAAAAGGCTACTCATAAAAACCATCAATGCCTAGCAAGCGGATTTTAGCAAAACATTCGATATCAAAGAGAGGTTATTATGTCTATTACAGCCAATAAATACGGTGGTCTAGCCCAGCAGCTGATTAACGAAGGTGTCGTGAGCGAAGCGCATATGAAAACTGCGCAGACGGAATCACAGCAGCAGCAGATCGGACTCGTGCCTTATTTGGTAGACAATAAATTGGCCAATGCTTATCAGCTAGCACAAATGCTGTCTCAAGCTTTTGGTGATCCACTCTTTGATCTTGACGCGATCAGTTTGGATGTCATTCCAAAAGACTTGGTCGATGAAAAAATCGTGCGTAAGTTTAATGCCTTGCCTCTCTTTAAACGTGGGCAGCGCTTATTTGTCGCTTTAAGTGACCCAACCCGTATAGATGCGATTGATGCGATTGCCTTCAACTCTCGCCTCTCTATTGAAACCATCGTCGTCGAAGAAGATAAGCTCAAAAAACGCATTGAAAGTCTTTATGCCGATACCATGCAAAGTTTTGATAGTTTTTCGGACAGTGACTTAAATGTAGGTTTTGACGATGGTGAAGAAGAGGGTGAAACTGAGCTCAGCGACAGTGTTGATGAAGCCCCTGTCGTAAAATTTGTCAATAAAATGCTGGTTGATGCCATTCGCATGGGTGCCTCAGATTTACATTTCGAGCCGTATGAAAAAAGCTTTCGTGTCCGCTTTCGTGTCGACGGTGTCATGCAAAAAATGGCCAACCCACCAGTGCAACTTGCCAGCAAAATCGCAGCACGGCTAAAAGTGATGTCACAGATGGACATTTCAGAGCGCCGCATACCGCAAGATGGACGCATCAAGCTTAAAATATCTAAAAATAAAGCCATCGATTTCCGGGTCAACTCATTACCGACCCTGTTTGGTGAAAAGCTTGTATTGCGTATTTTGGATCCGTCATCCGCCATGCTCGGCATCGAAGCCCTTGGTTATGAACCGGACCAACAAGAAATGTTTTTGGAAGCTTTGCATAAACCGCAAGGTATGCTGCTGATTACCGGACCGACGGGTTCCGGTAAGACTGTCTCACTCTATACCGGTATCAATATTTTAAACACAGGTGCAACGAATATCTCCACTGCCGAAGATCCAGTCGAGATTAACCTCGAAGGCATTAATCAGGTCAACGTGAACGCTAAGGTTGGTCTGACCTTTGCCAATGCTCTGAAGTCATTCTTACGTCAAGATCCTGATATCGTCATGGTGGGTGAGATTCGTGACCTTGAAACGGCAGAGATTGCGATTAAAGCCGCGCAAACGGGACACATGGTACTTTCGACTCTCCATACTAACTCAGCACCAGAGACGTTGACCCGCCTACGCAATATGGGTGTGGCTTCCTTTAACATTGCCACGTCAGTAAACTTGGTCATCGCCCAGCGCCTAGCAAGGCGCTTATGTAAAAACTGTAAAAAACCCATCAACGTCCCACGGCAAAGCTTGCTTGAGCTTGGCTTTAATGACACTGATTTAGACAACCCAGACAATGTGATCTATGAACCGGTAGGCTGTAACGAATGCCGCGAAGGCTATAAAGGCCGTGTGGGTATCTATGAGGTGATGAAAGTCAGCCCTGATATTTCCCGGATTATCATGGAAGACGGCAACGCGATAGATATCAAAGATGCCGCCCTCAAAAACGGTTTTCGAGACTTGCGCCGTTCTGGTATTTTGAAGGTATTGCAAGGCGTGACCAGTATTCAAGAGATGATGCGTGTCACCTCTGAATAATCGTAAATGCTAAAAGTGAAATAACGGTGATAGAAACTTCAGTGTCGATAGCTTTTAGATTTAATAGATTGGCTTTTATAAATGAGCAATAATATCCACTCAGATGTACTTAAAAATAAAACAGAGTTATACTGGTTTTTTACGTTAAAATAAAGTATGCCATCTTTGTGTAATAAGTCTGGCATCGTTGTACATCTTTGCAATATTTATATTAGACAAATTTTGAGGGTAGTATCATGGCAAAAGCAAAGACCGACATGCTGTTAGACTTTGTCTATGACGGGGTAAATCGACGCGGACAAAAAGTAAAAGGTGAAACGACCAGTCGTAGCTTAGAGCTGGCAAAAGCTACTCTGCGCAAACAAGGCATCACCGTCAAAGGTATTAAGAAAAAACCGAAGCCCCTTTATACCTTTAAAAAGTCTATTAAGCCTATTGATATTGCCATTTTTTCTCGGCAATTAGCAACCATGATGAAGGCTGGCGTGCCATTGACTCAATCCTTTGAAATTGTCGCCGACTCCCTCGATAATCCCAGTATGAAAGAGCTGGTCTTGCAAATAAAAGCTGATATTGAAGCTGGCAGTACTTTTGCCTCTGCCCTGCGTAAGCATCCTCGCTATTTTGACGATCTTTTTTGCTCGCTCGTTGACTCTGGAGAACAGTCGGGTGCGCTTGAGACCATGCTAGAGCGGGTTGCCACCTATAAAGAAAAAAGTGAGCTATTAAAAGCCAAAATCAAAAAGGCGATGAAATATCCTATTGCGGTCATCGTTGTTGCCATTATCGTGACTATAATTCTACTTGTAAAAGTAGTACCTGTATTTTCTGGATTATTTGAATCATTTGGCGCGGAGCTACCAGCATTCACCCAAATGGTAGTAGCTATGTCTGAATGGATGCAAGCATGGTGGTTTGTTTTAATTATTATCATTGGTGGGGCGATTATTGGTTTTTCAGAAGCCAAAAAACGCTCTAAAAAATTCCGAGATTTTTTGGACCGTGCAGTCTTAAAAGCTCCCATATTTGGCAATATTGCCTATCAAGCGATTATCGCGCGTTTCGCTCGTACTTTATCTACCACTTTCGCTGCAGGTGTACCACTTATTGATGCCTTAGATTCTACGGCTGGTGCCACCAACAATGTTGTTTTTTATAATGCCACGCAGCAAATTAAAAATGATGTTTCTACTGGGCAACAATTGCAATTCTCTATACGCTCCACCAATTTATTCCCAAGCTTAGCCATTCAAATGGTCGGTATCGGTGAAGAGTCTGGTAGTTTAGAAGAAATGCTAGATAAAGTAGCGGTCTATTACGAAAACGAAGTCGATAACGCCGTTGATGGCTTGACCAGTTTAATGGAACCTTTAATTATGGCAGTACTGGGTGTATTGATTGGTGGCTTAGTGATTGCGATGTACTTGCCGATTTTCCAAATGGGTGCAGTGGTAGGTTAAAGATGACGGGAAGGAAAGCAATTTAATGCAATTTATAGAATTACTACAAAATAATATGACGGTAGCGTTAGTCGTATTTGGTCTGTTGGGCCTTTGTGTGGGCAGTTTCTTAAATGTGGTGATTCACCGTATGCCACTGATGATGGTCTATAGCTGGCGTCAAGAATGCAGTGAATTTATGTCTCAGCAAGCAGACATGCCGCAAGAGCATACCATACCATTGACCGATATCGTCGCAGCGGACACCCCTATTACGTTGAGTCGACCAGCGTCACGCTGCCCTCACTGCGCGCACAAAATAAAGTGGTACGAAAACATACCCTTAATAAGCTGGCTAGTGTTACGTGGGCGCTGCTCGAATTGTAAAGCTCCTATCGGCCTGCGTTACCCTGTGGTTGAGCTAGTGACTGCATTGCTGTCAATATTGGTCATCTATCAGTTTGGGGTCAGTGCCGCTGGGTTATCAGCCTTAGTTTTAGTATGGACATTGGTTGCGCTAACCGGTATTGATTTTGATACCCAACTACTACCAGATCGCCTAACCTTTCCTTTAGCGGGCTTAGGATTGGCTGTCAATTCGCAAAGCTGGTTTGTCTCGCCAACTCAGTCTATTTGGGGTTTATTGTTTGGATTTTTATCACTATGGATAGTGGTCAAGGTATTTTTCCTCATCACCAAAAAACACGGTATGGGACAAGGCGACTTTAAGCTACTAGCGGTATTGGGTGCTTGGCTTGGGCCTATGATGCTGCCATTGATTATTTTACTGTCTTCCTTGCTCGGCTCAATCGTTGGGATTATCTTGATGAAGAAACAAGGTGAGAGCAAGCCGTTTGCCTTTGGCCCTTACATCGCTATCGCTGGTATTGTTGCTTTATTATATGGCTCAGATATCGTCAACTGGTATCTTGGCATGTATACTTACTAGATTGTCTTAGAAAGTGTTTTGATCGCTCCTCTTAAAACAAGCATCAAATTTTAAAATAAGCATCAAAATACTGTCTCAACTTACAACCATCACTGTCATTATATCGAGCAGATAAGTCATTATTATGTCAAAACAAGCATCTTCACCTTATTCTCATGAGCCTCAGACCTCGCAAAAGAAAAGCAAAACCTTAGTCATTGGCTTAACAGGGGGCATCGGTAGTGGCAAGTCTGCTGCCAGTGATTGGTTCGCTGAACAAGGCATTGATATTATTGATGCGGATGTCATTGCTCATCAGGTCGTTGCTAAAGGCAGCTCAACCCTACGCAAAATCCAGAAGAAGTTTGGTAATTGGGTATTAAATGACAATGGTGAAATGGATCGTGCCGCCGTGCGCACTCATGTGTTTACCCACCCTGAGGCACTCATTGAGCTAGAGGCGATTACCCATCCAGCGATACGTGAAACCGCAAAATTACAGCTGGCCGCCAGTACCTCACCTTATGTGGTGTTGTCAGCGCCACTACTTATTGAAGCGGCGGAGGCGGGTCTGGCTAACTTGTGCCAGCGTATTTTAGTCATGGATGCCGCGGTAGATACTCAGCTAGCCCGTGCCAGCCAACGAGATGAACAAAGCGTACAAAAAATTAAAGCCATTATGGTCAATCAGCTAAGTCGTGAAGAGCGCAATCAGCACGCCGATGATGTCGTGCTTAATGATGGTAATTTGGCTGATCTCTACCTAAAATTAGAGCCGCTACATCAGAGCTATCTTACGCTTGCCCAGCAGCTAAAGTACGCTGCCGATTAACCTCATACAGCGCCATGCCCGTGGCAACACTTACATTTAGACTTTGTAAGTTGCCATGTTCATTGCCTGACATCGGAATATAAACCAGCTCATCACAGCTCTCTGTCGTCAGGCGGCGCATGCCCTCTCCTTCTGACCCCATAATCATCGCCGTCTTGCCCGTCAAATCTGCCTCATGTATTGGCTTCGCCTCTGCATTGAGTGCCGTACCGAATACAAAAACACCTGCGTTTTTAATTTGCGATAGTGTACGTGCCAAATTGGTGACGCTAATAATAGGCATCATTTCTGCCGCCCCTACCGATACCTTAGCAACCGTAGGCGTAAGGCTAGCCGCATGATGTTTCGGACAAACCACCGCATCAACACCCATCGCGACAGCAGTACGCAAGCACGCACCAAAGTTATGTGCATCAGTGATTTGATCCAAGACCAATAACAAGCACTGTTCACGGCCGATAATAATATCAAGCAAGCCTTCATCAGCGAAACCTAACGGACGCGCATTTAGCACCACGCCTTGATGCTGCGGACTGCCACACAATTGCGTGAGCTTGTCTTTTTGCGTCGGTTGAATGCTGATGCCATTGTCTGCTGCCTGCGTCATAATCGCTCGGACATGACTGTCACTCTCGCGACCTTGCTGTACAAACAAGCTAAGGCCATCAAGAGGACGGTGTTCGAGTAACGCGTCAATAGCATGAATGCCATAGAAATAAATGGGTTTTGCCATAATAGGACTACCGGTTATAAAGTGGGTATCGCACACTGCGATAGAAAGGGGAAATATGACGATAATTGTAGCAACTAATGAAGGGCTTAAAAAATAATGTTACCAAAAAAAAGAAATAAACCTTATCGCAAGATTTATTTCTTTTTGAGGGCTTAGGCGTTATAAATTGTCTTTTAAAAACTTTGACTTGGGATAGTCTCAACCTTCTAAATGACAGATATACTGCACGATTTCCTCTGTGCGTAAGTTAAAACCACTATTGCCTTCAACGACGAATGATTGTCCCGCACGATAGTAGCTGAATTCTTCATCACCATTTATTTTGACTTCACACTCGCCGCTGATGATCTCAATACGTTCAGAAGTGTTAGTACTAAAGTGATAATGCTCAACCAAGTTGTCGCAAGGTAAGATCACACCTAATGTCTTATGCCGACCATCCTCAAACATAATGGTATGGCTTGAGCAACGACCATCATACGATATCGTGGCTTGGGCGTTGACTGTTACACTGGTAAATTGCGCCGCTGTCATAGTGGCTTCCTTATCAAATAATTATTGCCAAACTAAAAAATAAGTAACGAATTTAATTGCTTACTCTACCTAGGTTGTACTATTCATTTGCGATATGGTAACAACACGTCATGACGCACAATGATTAAAAATCTAGTGGTAAGAGTTTATCATTATGTGAGATTATGCTACCACATTATATCTATAAAGTTTGTTACAGCGGCAATGAAAATTTTATTTGGTTTTTAGGTTAAAGAATGCTTGATGATTCATGCTTAGATTATCGGCTTGCGCCTATAGGACTGAAGCGTTGAGAGCTATTATTGCTGATGCGCTACTATACTGACACCCTGCTATTACAGTGACTCCTAATTAGGATTATCCTCCCTATTATTGCCGTTACAAAGACCATCATTAAGATAGTAATCACAGATTTATCATAAGCTTAATGGATTTTTACGACAGTCTTTTTAGATTGACTTACAGGATTTAATGGCTTTAAAATTTGTATTTAATTGCATTTAACATCATACTATTTGCCAACCATATTTGTCTCACTAACATTATCAACTGAACGACTTCATTCCTTTATTTATCCTATTTTAGATATGGCCTCTTATGATTTCATGCGAGGTCAATTGTCTGTCATGAGAGGCGTTGATGCTTGTATCATTAACTTTACATCAGTTTGCGTTGATCGCTCAGCATGAGTTGAGTGTGGCTGAAGGCTTTAATGTCATCACTGGTGAAACGGGTGCTGGCAAGTCGCTATTACTGGATGCGCTATCTTTATGTGCAGGCGAACGTGCAGACAGTGCGATGGTCAGACATGGCGCGGCGCACGCTGATATTTATGCCCAGTTTGATGTGGAAAATAACAGCGTCGTCGCCGATTGGTTTGCCAAAAATGACCGACCATTAGAAGAGCCAGAAGTATTGATTCGTCGCCAGCTCAGCAATACCGGACGCTCAAAAGCGTGGTTGAATGGCACGCCAGTCAGTTTGGCTGAACTGAAAAACCTCGGTACGTTACTGGTTAATATTCATAGCCAACATGCTCAGCAAGCGCTCCTTAAGCCTCAGTTTGTGGTGCAATGGCTTGATGAGATGGCACAAATCACGCCACTTGCTGTACAAACGACCAGCAGCTATCAAGCTTATCAGCAGCTTAAACGCCGTGCGGATGACATTGCGAGCCGTGAGGCTCAGCGCCAAGACCGTATGCAATTATTGCAGAGTCAATTAGCTGACATTGCGCCGTTATTGGCGGTTGATTATGCAGAAGTCGAAGCGGAGCACGAAGAACTGTCTAATATCGAAGCCTTGATGATCGAGGCCAGTCATGGCTTGCATCTGCTTGACAATGACACGGATGAGCCAGATGTCATGACCTTGCTCGGGCAGGCGATTAAGCTTTGTGATAACCAAATGAGCGTCAGTCAAACCTTTGAGCAAGCCTCCGAGCAGCTGCATTTAGCACAGCAGCAAATCACTGAGGTAACGGGCTTACTGTCAGATTATGCTGAACAACAACTGCCCGACCCTGAGCGTTTGCAAACGCTAGACAGTCTTATCAGCTTAGGTCATCGCTTATCTCGTAAACATAGCTTGCCAGCGAGCGACTTAATCGAGGAAGCCAAAGGTTGGGAGACGCAATTAGAGCAGCTAGAAAACGAGCCAAGCAGCGATGCCATGGCAGCGCAAATTGAACAGGCTTGGAAAGATTACCTTGCGCTAGCAACGCAGTTAAATAAAGAGCGCTCAAAAGCTGCGCCCACTGTCAGTAAACAACTGGTTAAACAGTTACAACCGCTAGCTTTGCCTAATGCGCGCTGCGAGTTTGTCTTTACCAAAAAGACCGAACCTAGCCAATATAATGCGCAAGGTTGCTATGATATTGACCTATTATTTAGCGCCAATGTCGGCATGCCGATGCAACCACTACATAAAATCGCTTCAGGCGGCGAGCTGTCACGAATGGCACTGGTGATGCAGGTATTACAAGCAACCAATGCTGACAATAATGCTGCCAAGCCCATGCTGGTATTTGATGAAGTCGATGTCGGTATCAGTGGCGGCACGGCGCAAGTGGTCGGTGAGCTGCTGCGCGCGCTTGGGCAGACGCAGCAGTTACTGGCCATTACCCACCAAGCACAAGTTGCGGCGCAAGCGCATCAGCATATCTTGGTACAAAAACACCATGACGAGCAAACCGAAAGCGAGCTATTAATACTGACCGATAGCGCGCAAATCGATGAGCTGGCACGCATGTCTGGTGGTGTGATCATCACTGACGTTACCCGCGACCACGCCCGCAGTTTATTAACGGACGTTAAGTAAAGAACCTTGTCGTCATTAGGGCGTGTCCTCATTTTAAAAATGAGGACACGCCCTAGCGTCTCATAACCGCTAAATACTTGCTTTGGTTGATTTTCACCTCAGTATCGCCATATAGTGGTGTGTCATCTCTGTTATTTTACCTTTAATACTAGGTTGCGTTTGTTTCTATGTCTAAAGCCAATTTGACCCATCATTTCTTAATCGCGGCACCAGAACTGTCAGACCCAAGGTTTGAGCAGGCGCTGATTTATATTTGCCGTCATGATAAACACGGTGCACTTGGTCTGATGGTCAATCGTCCATTAGAGCAGGCACGCGTGGGCAAACTGCTAGAAGATCTAGACATTGAAGTCACAGATGCACAAGTGATGGAAGATGTGGCATTAGAAGGCGGCCCGATGTATCCAGAGGTTGGATTTGTGCTGCATACGGGTCAACCAGAATGGGCCTCGTCTTTTGCTATATCAGAGAATGTCTGTATTACTACCAGCCAAGATATCCTCAAGCGTATCGCCGCCGGTCAAGGCGTTGGTCATTATCAGCTGTGCTTGGGTCATGCCAGCTGGGGTAAAAAACAGCTCGATCAAGAGCTTGCTAGTGGCGACTGGCTCGTCTGTCCTGCTGATCTGAATTTATTGTTTGATACGCCATTTGAAGAACGTTGGCAAATCGCCGCTGATAAGATTGGCGTTAACTTTGACTACCTTAGTAGTGATATTGGTCATGCTTAATGATTGGTTATGATTGTTAAATTATCCGTTTTAAATAAAGCCGCATTCAAATTAAAGCCGTTAAGCCAAATGAATCACGCCCAACAGAAGAATCACGCCCAACAGAAACAGGAAGCGCGCATAATGATGGTAGAGTCTGATACTAGCACTGAAATCGAAACTGCTGACACTTCTGTGGTGGAACCAGTTATTAAGCCTCATCTTATTTTGGCGCTCGATTACGGGGTTAAAAAAATGGGGATGGCACTAGGCAACACCATTACTGAGACTGCGCGTGCCTTTGATATTTTAGCCATGAATAATGGTCAACCGGACTGGGATAATCTGCTAGGTATTATCAAAGTCTGGGGTGTAACAAAAGTGGTGGTGGGGTTGCCGCTTAATATGGATGGTAGCAGCTCAATGCTGTCGAAGCGTGCGCATAAATTTGCCCGTCGCCTAGCGCATCGAGTCATGGAACAGCATCTACCAGTGGTCGTGAGCCTCTGTGATGAGCGCCTGACCTCAGTGGCGGCGCGTGAGATCGCGTGGGATAATGGTTGGATTAAGCATGAACGCGACCCAATCGATGACATCTCTGCCTGTATTCTGATGTCGACTTACTTTGCTGACCCGAGTAGCAGTATCGCCATCGACGCCATCAAAGCCGATTAAATCAGCGACAAGCCTGCTGTTGAAACAGCGCCAATTTCTGACATATCGTCACTCTACACGGATAAATGCCTGATTATTATGACCACTGTCTCAGACCACTCTCTGCAAAAAAAATCGCAACATGGTTTTGCCCCGCTTGCCATCGCCCGTATCAAAGGCGCACAGCGAGCGAATCAAATAGCGATTTATCTTATTCATGCCGCCATTCTCGCCTTTGTGGTCTTTGGCACCATTGCCAGTATCAAAGCCTTTCATGACAATCAGCTGCTTTATCAACTTTTCTATAACCTGCCCTATGCCTTGGTTGCGCTTACGATTCCTATTACTATTTATGATGCGCTGGTAATTTATCGTTATCGCTTAAACCAAGCTTCGATGATTGCCATGAGTATTGGCGTCTCGACCATCATATTGATTGGTGGGTTATTATTCGCTGATACCGCTTGGTTAGGGTTGTCCTGCTGGCTAGGTGTGGCGTTTTTATTTAAAGTAAGCTTTAAGCGCTTTTTTAATTTTTTAGAAGTAGAAAAAGACACTGAAATCGCTGAAGAAGCGTAAAACATGCTTATAAATGCCGCAAAAAACTTTCACCTTATATTATCGATTTGAATGACTATTATGAGCACTTCTACCACGCAAACGACGATCAATCATCATTTAGATACTCAAGGGCTGATCTGTCCTGAGCCAGTCATGATGCTGCATCGAACCATCCGCAAAGCCGATGCTGGCGAGGTAATTGAAATACTCGCTACCGACCCAGCCACCACTCGTGACATTCCTAACTTCTGCCGTCATTTGGGGCATGAGCTTGTCCAGCAAGAAACGCTGGCTGAAAATGTAAATCTAAACGTCGATCCTGATGAAATAACGGTCGCTGGCGATGAGGACGCGCCAATCAGCGCCACGCTTTATCGTTATTTGGTTAAGAAAAAGAACATTTAAACGCATTCAATTAGCTCTATATAGGGTCTGTTTGATGATTCAAATGTAGAACTAGCAGTGTCTTAATAGCATCAAGATATCTTTGCTTTGTACCAAACATACCATTCACAAATTAAAGGTAGATAACGTGTTACCAACCGAAAAACAATATGTGCAGTGGCTCGAAAACACAGACGGAAACGACACTTTCCATAATACCCGCTGGTTATCGGAAAGCAATCATCTACCGCCTGCGCGTATTGTATTGGTCGACGACAAAACGACCGCAGATGAAGCTTACCGCTTGGCTTGCGAAGGCACGTCGCTGCTGTGGCGTGGTGACTTTCATAATGCCAAGCAATTACTACAGGCACTCGCTCGGCGCATCGAGCGTACCAATGAGCGCTCCGAGCAGCGTAAAATAAAGAAAGCGGCTAACAAAGCAGCCAAGTCTACAGCAGAATCTGATTCAGCCAGCTCTAAAGAAATACCCAACCTCTTTCATCAACAGCGCCAAATCCAAGCTCAGCGCTCGCGCATATTAAGCCGTTTGCTACTAGAGCTTGATGCCAATTATGTCAGCCAGCTACGCCGCGCGCCTGATGTCAGTGCGGCCTGCACAGCAGCTTTTGGCCAGTTGGATAAAACGATAGACGAATCATGCGTGCTGTCATTTCGTGATTTGCAGGGGGCGCTTGGTGCAGCGCAGTGGCGCGAAAAAGGCGTACCGATTGAAAGCCTAGGTCTATCGATATTCCCGCATTATGGTGTCTTTGCGCCAACACGGCATGAGTATGTACCGCTATTGCTTGATGCACCACTGCCAAAAATTCATGAGGTTGCTTATGATATCGGTACTGGCACTGGTTTACTCGCCGTTATCTTAGCGCAGCGCGGTGTCAAACAGGTGATTGCCACGGATTTGAATCCACGTGCTTTGGCTTGTGCCAGCGAAAACTTTACACGCCTACAATTGGCTAACGTACAGTTGCAGCAAGCAGATTTGTATCCGACTAATGCGCCTCTCGCCAATCTGATTGTCTGTAATCCACCTTGGTTACCTGCTAAGCCAAGCTCGCCTTTAGAGTACGCCGTTTATGATGCCAATAGCGCGATGCTGCGTGGATTTTTGCAGGGCGCGAAGTCTCACTTAGCTAAGCAAGGTGAGCTTTGGTTGATTCTGTCAGATTTGGCGGAACATCTGCAATTACGTACTCGCGATGAGTTATTGGGTTGGTTTGTAGATAGCGGTTTGAAAGTAAAATATCGTCTCGATACCACACCTAAGCATGGTCGCAGCCAAGATGATACTGATCCTCTATATGCGGCGCGTAGTGCGGAAGTGACCTCGTTATGGTGCTTAGAACCTACCTAATATTTAATAATTGAGCATTATTTTATGAGCCATCACTTATGAGTCGCGACCGCGCCGTACAACAGCGCCAACCAAAAGCGCTGGCAGTAGACGACGAACCAACTTATATCACTGAGTTTCGTCAAGCGATGCTGGCGCGTGGTTTAGCAACACGTACGCGTAATGCTTATGTGCGCGATTTGCGCTCTTGCGAGTTGACCAATCCTATCGCCCTGACCCGCTGGCAGCCTGATGACGTGCTGCACTGCTTATCAACCCTTACCCAAGATGGCAAAACCCCACGTACTCAAGCACGTATGCTGTCAAGCTTGCGCCAGTTCTATCTATGGATGATTGCCAGTAATCTGCGTGAAGACAACCCTTGCGAGCGTATCAAAAGTCCTAAACTTGGGCGTCCACTACCAAAGGACTTAAGTGAAGGGGATGTTGATAATCTACTCGCTGCACCCGATACCAGCACCGCGCTAGGACTGCGTGATAAAGCCATGCTAGAAGTGCTCTATGCCTGCGGTCTGCGTGTCAGCGAGCTGATTAATCTGTCACTAGAACAAGTCAATTTAAACTCTGGCTGGTTACAAATCACTGGTAAAGGCAATAAAACCCGACTGGTACCATTAGGTGAATATGCTACGGACGCGTTGGAAGATTATCTGGCGCATGCTCGTGGTGATTTGATTGCGCATTTGAAATCTGGCAATTGCCAAGCTGTATTTTTGACTGCGCAAGGTGGCTACATGACGCGGCAGAACTTTTGGTATTTGCTCAAAAAATACGCCAAGGTTGCTAGTATCGATAAAGAGTTATCACCGCATACGCTACGCCATGCCTTTGCTACCCATCTACTCAATCATGGCGCGGACTTACGTAGCGTGCAGCTATTGCTTGGGCATAGTGATTTGTCTACCACGCAGATTTATACCCATGTGGCAACGGCGAGATTGCAGAAGTTGCATGCGGAGCATCATCCGCGCGGTTAAAGTCGAAATCAAAGATTTATTGATGATTGTAAAAGGAATATAACGTGTTGCAAGCTCAGCCATCTACTCTGCCTACCCTAACAAAAAGGCAAAATTCTGCACTCAAAAACCTGACCATCATGGGTTATCTAGAAGGTACTTCTTTTTTATTATTGCTTGGTATCGCCATGCCACTAAAATACATGCTGGGTATTCCTGAAGCAGTGAAATATGTCGGTATGGCGCATGGGGCATTGTTTATTGCCTATATTTTGATGCTATTGATTGCAACGAGCAAAATAAAAATGCCGCTGTGGGCAATGCCTGCAGGCGTAGTTGGATCTTTCTTGCCATTTGGGCCGTTTGTGTTTGATCATTTACTTAAGAAGCGTTTGAGAAAATAGTTTCACAAGTATTTTGGTCACGTAAACCTATATAGTCTGCCCACTATAAAATCGCTACAGCGATAACCTCGCTAACCATACTAATGTATAGCTTGCACTCGGTTTCCTTGTATCGACATTACTGTGGATTGACTATACCAATGTTGTGATGGCAAAATTACAGAATTTGCATGCTGAGCATCATTTGAAAGGGCAAACTGATCAACTACTTTGAAAAATATAATCAAGATCTAACCAATTATTTTTCAAAGGTAGTCTATCTACCTCACACCGTTTCTGCGTCGTAATAGTCAACGATATTTAGCAACGTCTGTTCATAGTTGTAAATATCGTCAATAGAGTTAATTTGCTCCTTGACTGACTCTTTGTTTTCTTTAAAAATCGTGATGTACTTTACACTTCTATCTAAATGTAGTCTGCATATAGGTTTTCTATTATTATTATCTAGTAAAATTCCGAAATAGGACTTTGTATCTCTGTGATAGACTCTATCTTTCGCAACTTTGCGTCTCAAAATCGCAAGCACAATCCCATATCCTTCAAGCTCTTCTTCTGTAGTAATAATTCCATTATCGTTTTCCTCTTCTAAGCCTTCATCGTCAGATAACTCACCTGCTTGGCTCTTTTGCTTCTCTTCTTCTTTATTCAATGCCGCATTTAAACGGTCATTAACACTATCATTGATCATCTGAGTAAAAGCTTTTTGGATAATATCTGTAAACTCTTGTACTACTCCAGACGTCAAACGTCCTGAGTAGACAGGGCTTGCAAAATGTCTAACAAACTCTGTTGAAGGATTTTCCATTTCCTGCTTTATCAATGCTTTAACTTCACTGGTATACTTTAAAGTACTTGCGTTGTTGACGATTTTATCAACATCAAAATTTGATTTATGAAACTTCTCTATTTCTTTTATGTGACCCTCTTTTAACTTTAAGATATTGAATTCGAAGAATGGTTTTTCATCCATTTTATTTGGCTCTACTAAATCAGTGTAGAATTTATAAACGATACCATTAGTTAGTAGGGCAAAACGTGTTTTAGTAACATGGAAATATCTGAATAACTGCGATGAATTATTAACATCTAAAGGCGAGTTCCAGTGCTTGCACTCGATAACTAATATCGGAGCTTCGTTTTGATATATAGCGTAATCTACCTTCTCACCTTTTTTTATGCCAACATCTGCAGTAAATTCTGGTACGACTTCTAAAGGATTAAAAGCGTCATACCCAAGGATATTTATGAAAGGTAATATAAAAGCATGCTTTGTACTTTCTTCATTGCCTATTTTATCTTTGAGGTTTTCGACTTTATCTGCTAGTCCTTTCAACTGATTAAATAATTCCATTATTTCTTCCCTAAATAATATTTAATATATTTCTCAAATCTAACGGAGTTAATAGATATTAGCAATGAATTTTTGTTCGTAAAATTCTGTGTGCTTATAAACTCTAAAATTAGTATCGACGAAATTGACAGCTTAAGTCAAAATTTGTACCAAAAGTCATTCCGTAATTCCTATTACATGACATACTTACAAGTCCTAAAACTTTATTACGAAGTCATAAGGTACGCTACCTAAATTTCCCACCATATAATTCTACTAATCCATAGCTGCAAACCCGCTCTTTTCTCGTTACAATACGCGTATGATGTGCACGCTGCATAACTGAGCAGTGCACCGCCTTTTACTTATCCATTATCTGAGAATCTCATGAGCCATAGACCCCCTGCTGACCTGTTGAAAAGTGCCCAACATTGGCGTGAAGATATTAATTTTCGCCAAGATGTACTGGGCAAGCCGTTTGATTTTGCGACCACATGGGGTATTTTTTCACCGCAAAAGCTCGATGATGGTAGCTTGATGCTGCTTGATTATATTGACTTTGAAGCGGATGATGACTCAATCGATTTGGGCTGTGGCTATGGCGTGCTTGGTATGACGGCAGCGCGTGAATGTCCGAATGGTCTGCATACATTGATTGATAAAGACTTTATGGCGGTAGAATATGCGCGCCTAAATTGTGAGAAAAACGGTCTTAATAATGTCGATGTACATTTATCAAACGGCTTCAATCACGTGGCAAAAGACAAAGACTTTAGCCTTGTGATGTCGAACTTGCCTGCCAAAGTGGGTAAAGAGCAGCATTATCTATATTTCCTCGATGCCTATGCGCGCATGCGTAAAGGTGGCCGTTTTTATGTGGTAACAATCAATGGCTTGCGCCAATTCGTGAAACGCTCATTTACCGAAGTGTTTGGCAATAGCGACAAGGTCAAGCAAGGCAAAACCTATACGATTACAATGGCGACCAAAGACTAATACCAAACGCCAAAAATACGATTAGCTGTGTCAAAATCGCTTAGCCTACAATGCGTAGTACTTGTACTCTTTCTCCTTGCTACTCTAATTTTTGTGAATGATATAAATTTTTGAACGTGACACAAATAAGAAGCCCGCTAAAACATATAGTTTTAGCGGGCTTCTTTATGGCAAATGATATCTCGCTACATCTGCCGTTTAAGCAAATACCCACCCAATATCGCACTGGCAATGATCGGTAGTAGCACCATCAATAATGGCGAAAATCCAGTCGCCAATGAGACAAAGCCAACCAAGTCTTGCACGTAACTAAATAGCAAGCCAAACAATAATGCCACCACGATACGCAAGCCCAAGCTATGTGTACGCAATGAGCCAAAGACGAAGGAGCAAGCAACGATCACCAACGACAATATCGATAATGGTGATAGCAATTTTTGCCAAAATGCCAGCTCATGACTCAAAGAGCGTTGACCTTGTTGGCGCATAAACTGACGATGCTCGTATAGCTGGGTCAATGACAGATCTTCGGCTTTGCGGGTGAGTAAATACACAGACTCAGGCGCAAAGGGCAAGCTTAAGGTATCTGACGGCGAGATCGCTTGGCTACTCTCAAAGCCTTGATTAATCATCAGCTTGGTCATGTTATTCAGCTGCCACTCGTAACGATACTGCTCGCTCGGCTGGCTACTGACTGTATCCAGCGGTTCGCGACCAATATACTGCCCACCCTCAGCGTGAACAGCCGTTTGTAGATTGCCATTATTGTCTAAATGCCAACGTTTGACCTCGCCGATATTACCTTGTACATCGGCATAATCGATATACAAAATATCGCTACCATCCGGCTTGGTACGACCAGCTTTTGTATTCTCAAAACGTGGTTGCACTGTCCAATAACCACGCACCGATGTGACCAACGAAGTGCTGTCTTCATCGTTGATCTCTTTTGCCAATTGATTAGAGTGCGGCAAAATAAACTGATTGATGAGCAAGGCAAGCAGTACAAAAATCAAAGCAGGCTGTAATACCCAGCCAACGATGCGATAAACGCTAACGCCAGCGGCACGCATGACGACCAACTCACTTTTATTGGCGAGTAAACCCAAGCCGACCACTGCACCGAGCAATGCACCCGTCGGGATAAACTGCTCTAAAAAATAAGGCGAGCGATAAAAGATATATTTAATCGCCTCACCCATCGTATAGCTATCATCTAACGAATCCAGCTCAGACAAATAAGAAAATACCAGTTGTAATGCCCACAGACCTATAACCGCTCCGACGATTGCTAGCAAAGCATTCAGTTTGACGTAACGGCTAAGGACTTTTAGATTGGCAGGTTTTTTGGCAAACTTAGCATTCGCGTTTTGCGAGTTAGAATTGGGAGATTTAGAGAATAAAGCACTCATGAGGACTGCCCTCCTTGTGAGCCACTACTTTGATGATCGGTGACTGTTAGAGACCCATTCTCTGGTTTGCGAAAGCGCAATCGGTGCTGCACACGGCTACCCCAATTCATATAAAGTGCCAATACCATAAATCCTAAAATCAGCCAAGCATATGCCCAAACGCTCACACTACCTTTGCTCACAGCGTTTTTGAGTGAAATGATACCCAGCGCACAGCTGACAAACAATAAAATCGAAGGAAATAGGCGTAACCAACGACCTTGGCGCGGACGTACTTGCGCCAGTGGTACAGCGAGCATCGGTGCAATAATCATCAACCACGGCAAAGCAAAACGGTAGCCAAGCTCACCCTGTGCCGCACGCAGCGCATTTTCACCACCGAACTGGGCACTGCCAGTTGCCGCTTGCCATAACGGTCCGATTGCTTGGGTTTCGATATTGTCTTCGGTGATCACATCTTGTGAGGATTCCGTCAAGGTAATGCGATAGCGATCAAAGCCGACTTGGTTATACTTCAAGCTGCCCGCGCCGACCTCGTAACGACGCCCTTGGAATAAATCCAACTGGGTCACGCCCTTGTCACCTGTCTGTACTTGCTCGGCTCTTTTGGCCAAAGTAATGGTGTCTTTACTTATGTTTTTATCGCCCTTGCTTATCAGCGCTTGCGGTACATCTGGAATCGCTAATTGTTCTGCGGTTTCAGGATCAATCGTATTATCGACATCCATGGCAGCCGCTTTAGCGTTGCTACCTTTAGCTTTTGGCTCAGACTGAATGAGTATTACGTCTTGTAGCTGTTTTTTGTCGTCGCTAAGGCTGCCAACATAGAGATGGTAATTGCCACTACTGATAAACTCATTGGGGCGAATCAAATCAAAGGCACTGGTAAAGGCTTGCTGCTGCCAAATAGCCTCAGATGAGCGTACACCCCACGGTTTTCCGACGACTGATAATGCAGCCTCGCCAACGAATAAGGCCAGTATCAAGGGAGTCATCAGCCGAGCCAGCTTGCCGCGTGAGACACCACTGGCGTTGATAACCGCCATTTCTTGATCGACATATAAGCGCCCAAATACCAGCATTAGAGCAATAAAAAAAGCCAAGGGCAAAATCAGCTCTAAAAAATACGGCAAGTTATAACCAATGATGGTAAATAATAAGCTGATATCTAGATTGCCTTCTGCGGCAATGCCAAAGTAACGTATCAGACGGCCACCAAGCATCATAACCACCAAAAACCCCAATACCAAAGCGGTGGTTGAGGCAACTTGTTGGGTCATGTAGCGGCGTAATATCACAATAGGTACTCTTTAACAGTGGATATGTGGACGGTGTATCGCGTGCTGACTGACAGAGCCAAGCGCAATAGTATGGTGTTACCAGTTTAATGCTACTCAAATGCCTAAACAGACAAACACTTAAATAGATATCAACGTAACGGTGCCACTTATAAGTCAAATGATATAAAGATAAGCGATAAACGTAACCGCTAATGCTAGCATATTTTGATAAAAAATGACTGTGAAATGTGTGCTAAAAAATCACCCAAGCCTTGCTGATGACGCATGATTCAGCATGAATAAACACTGGTAGACGTTACCAGTAGTCAATAAATCACATAAATGGTAAGGCATGACTGGCTGCGGTATTGCGTCAATTTAATTAGCCAGTGTTTTTGCTTTTAGAAAGGTTTGTTTGTCATTCGTATCAAGTCACAAATATGAGTAGCATTAATTGCTAGACTGATTGATTGTCAATACTCATCTCTACCACAATTATTGGAGCATAAATAAAATGTCTAATCCCTCTACCCTACTTGAGCTGGCTGGTGGCGAATTTGATACCCTTGATTGGTCAAACTGCGCTATCGTCTTTATTGATTATCAAAACGAATATGTCGATGGCGCCATGCCATTAGGTCAAGCAGGCAGCAAAGCCACTGCAAACGCGCGCCTATTGCTTGATAAAGCCCGTAAGCAAGACGTTCCTATCTTTCATATCGCTCATCATGGCGAAGACAATGGCAATGTTTTTGACCCATTGTCTGCTAACGTCGCTATTGTGGACGAGCTAAAACCAATGGATGGCGAAAAAATAATCACCAAAAAGCATCCTAATGCCTTTCATGACACTCAGCTTCAAGCACTTATCTCAGCGACCGGAAAAAAACAGATTATTTTTGCAGGCTTTATGAGTCATATGTGTGTCAGCTCTAGCGTCAGAGCAGCGTTTGATTTAGGCTTTGATAATTTTGTTTGCCATGATGCCTGTGCCACTCGCGCACTTCCTAGTGCTAAAAGAGAAGGCATCAGCGCTGAAGTGATGCACGATACTGCCATGGCGGCCTTGCAAGATAGATTTGCGGCTTTGGTTGCGACTGACGACTTGGTTAATAATTAATGTAATTATTACTGTGCGTAATCGTCATACATTCGATAGTATGGCGGCCGCCTACTTTTAGCTTGTTTTCAGCTCGTTTTCAGCCACTAGCAGACCCGTCGTAGAACGTCCCATACGCCTTAGCAAGATAGCGCAGCAAATTTAAACGAAAACATTACCTAACCCTTGCCGACTGCGCAGCGATTCGCTGATATGCTACACTACAATAATAAGCAATTTAAAAAATAGTGAGACGACATAAGAGTAGTAAAATGCTGATATTGTCTTCATCACTGATTTGCACTTCTAAATTTATAACTCTAATAAGGATAACTATATGAATATTAAATTATCTCAGCACCTGCCAAAAACTCATACTCAAAAAATTCTAAAAAAAGAAGCCAAAAATAAAGACGAGGCCTGCCTAGTCGTCCTAATCGATGACAAAAAAAACATCCTTGCTGAATCGGTGTTGGCAGACTATAGCACCCGTATCGAACAATTGATCGAAGTCTCGCACTTCAACGGTAAAGCTGGCGAAACGGTAGTTGATTATGCGCTAGCGGGTGATAAAAAAACCACTAAGCAAAACCCTATCCAGCTATTATTGGTCGGTGTTGGCAACGTTGATAAGCTCAACAATACAGTCTTGCAAAAAATCACTCAAACCATTTATAGCAGCACACAGAAACGGGTATCCTCTATTACCGTTGCGTTAGGCGACACGCTTGAAGAAAACCAATTTGGTCAGTTTGCCCTCAATCTGTTGGCCGCTACCTATCGTTTTGACAAATACAAATCTGAGCAAAGCACGCCTGCGCTAACTGATATTTATCTACTAGCTGACGAATCACTACAGCCAGCATTAGAATTCGCAGAGTCAGTATTCGCTGGTCAAAGCTTGACTCGCGATGTAGCCAATGAACCAGGTAACATCTGCTTCCCAGCTTACATGGCAGAACAAGCACAAGAGCTAGCAGCAACCTACCCTGACCTATTAACAGTCACGGTACTGGGTGAAGACGAGATGTCAGCGCTGGGCATGAATTGCTTCTTAGCAGTCGCGCAAGGCTCTACCAAAGAAGGTAAGCTGGTACTCATGGAGTATCGCGGTAAGTCAAACTTTAGCGCCGACGCTGGTAAATCCACGACTAGCAGTGCCAAAGTTAGTGGCGGCCTAAAAGCCTTGACTGATAAACTACCCACCAAGGCTGCTAACAAAAAAGCCTCTAGAAAGAACGATGACACTGTGCAGGCAGCAAGTGATGACGCGCCTATCGTATTAGTCGGTAAAGGCGTCACGTTTGACTCAGGTGGTATCTCAATCAAGCCCGGCGCGGCGATGGATGAGATGAAATTTGATATGGGTGGTTCAGCGTCTGTACTCGGTACGATAAAAGCTTTATGTGAAGCGCGTCTACCGATCAACGTCGTTGGCGCTCTCGCTTGTGCAGAAAACATGCCATCAGGTGATGCCACGCGCCCAGGCGATATCGTAAAAGCCATGAATGGTAAGTCCGTTGAAATATTAAATACCGATGCGGAAGGTCGCTTAGTATTGGCAGATACTTTATGCTACGTACAGCGTTATCAACCAAAAACTATCATCGATGTCGCCACATTGACCGGTGCTTGCGTGGTTGCACTGGGTCATGTCCGCTCGGCTGTCTTTAGTAATGACGAAGATGTCTTATTTGATTTAGAAAATGCCAGCAACCTATCTGGCGATCTCATCTGGCATATGCCGTTGGATGACGAATATCAAGCACAGATCGACTCGCCTATTGCTGATATGCAAAACATCGGTGGTAAAGGTGCAGGTGCCGTCACTGCTGCCTGTTTCTTGTCGCGCTTCGTCGAAGAAGGTCAAGCATGGGCGCATTTAGACATCGCTGGCACGGCATGGAACTCAGGCAAAGATAAAGCCGCGACTGGTCGCCCTGTGCCGCTATTTATGCAATACTTAAAAAACAGCGCGAATATGGTCTAATCCGTTGATGAACAACCAACTTATGAACAACCAACTTATGAAAACTACTTTATGAAAATCAGTTTATGAAAGTTAGCTTTTATGTATTAAGCGACAGTAAAGCCCAAGATTTCTTGGGCTTTATTTGTCAGTTGACCCAAACGGCACTCAATAAAAGCAGCCAATCGCTGCTCATTCTTGTGGGTGATGACGCAGAATTATCATCGACGCTTGATGAGGCGCTATGGGCACAAGAAGCGACAAGTTTTATACCGCATCAACGCCTTTTAGCTAACAAGGCTGAAGGCGATGATTCTGAGGTTGATATTAACAAACGATTGGCGCCTGTATTGCTTGGCGGCTATATGCCAGCAGATTTCAACGGTATCGTTATTAATACAACAGCACAGCCCGTCAATGCTTTTATGCAAGCAACCAGCAATGCCCAACCTACTCGTATTCTTGAGCTGATTAAACCTGACGCGACCAGTGTTCAAGAAGGTCGGAACAAGTATAAGGCTTATCAACAACTAGGCTATGAGCTGACGCATTTTAAAGTTTAGGTTGCAGCCTGCGCCCTAACTCCTCCTCATTTCTCACGAAAAGCACGATTTCTTATCAGAGAATCCACGTCAATTTTTCTCATATTAAGTCTCTACCTTCATCTGTCCCGCCTATGTCGGTTGGTGGTAAAGGTAGGCTCTTATCCTAAAAAATGCTACCATCCTTCGATTATTTTTCTGTTTTCACTATAAACGTCTTATTTACAGTCGAATTATTTCAAAATGGCGACCAAGCAACCGAGCGTACAATGCGTATTTTAAGCAAGGTTAATGCGGTCATCATTTATAAATAATTTGGAGTATTGACTAAATCGAGGATGTATAGATGCGTTCACTAATTGCGATGTACCAGCGTATAGGGCTGGTGCCGCTCATTATTATTGGTTTGATATTAGGCGTACTGATTGGTTGGCTAGCACCAGATACTGGTATAGCATTAGGCTTGTTAGGGACGCTATTTGTGGGTGCACTAAAAGCGGTGGCACCGATACTGGTATTTACTTTGGTCATCGCAGCGATTAGTCAGCATCGTAGCGGCAATGAAGTCTTCGTTAAGCCCGTGCTCATTATGTATATGTTCGGCACTTTTTTGGCCGCCCTGACTGCGGTGGGCGCAAGCTTCTTATTCCCGACCGAGCTGACGTTGGTGAACGCTACTATCGAGCAAGTACCACCGGCGAACTTAAAAGAGGTGTTGACCAATCTGCTGATGAATTTGGTGGCCAATCCTATCAGCGCCATTGCTGAAGCCAACTATATTGGTATATTGGCATGGGCAATCATCATTGGCTTTGCGCTACGTCAAGCCAGCGATACGGCTCGTACTGTCGTCGGTGATTTCGCGGATGCCATCTCACAAGTGGTGAAATGGGTCATTGCCTTAGCGCCTTTTGGTATCTTAGGCTTGGTTGCCAATACCGTCGCGGAGACAGGCTTTGGCGCGTTGGCTGGTTATGCGCGTATCTTGATGGTGCTCGTCGGTTGTATGCTATTTATCGCCTTGGTCGCCAACCCTATTATCGTCCTTGTTAAGACTGGCAAAAACCCTTACCCGCTGGTCTTCACTTGCCTGCGTGAGTCAGGAATTACAGCTTTCTTTACGCGTAGTTCCGCTGCCAACATTCCCGTCAACATGAACCTTGCGCGTAAACTGGGTCTGCACGAAGATACTTATTCGGTGACGATTCCACTGGGTGCGACCATTAATATGGCAGGCGCGGCGATTACGATCAACGTCTTAACACTTGCAGCGGCGCATACCTTGGGTATCGAAGTGACGTTTGCTTCAGCGCTTCTGCTAAGTTTGGTGGCAACGATTAGTGCTTGCGGTGCATCTGGTGTCGCTGGTGGTTCGTTACTACTGATTCCATTGGCGGCGAGCTTGTTTAGTATTCCAAACGAAATCGCCATGCAAGTGGTGGCAATTGGCTTTATCATCGGTGTGATACAAGACTCGGCAGAAACAGCACTGAATTCGTCAACTGACGTACTATTTACGGCAGCTGCTGATCCAACGTATTCTCGTTAAGTTTTAGCCCGTTATTCATTCTGGCAATAAAAAAGGGTCTAATAAGGCCCTTTTTTATTGTCTACTATTTACTGCTAATGCGGATGCTTTGAGTGTTCAATATCCACTTCAATCACTGGTGCTTGCATATCTAGCTGATGTTTTAATTGGCGGAGTTGCTCCACCTCACCTAATAGCTCTAGTATCAAACCAATCGCTGGCACGCTGGCTTCAAAATCACGACTCAAACGCGATGCGCGGCGTACAATCGTTAGCTGATAGCCAGTAAATTGCTCACGTTCTGGCACATCATATTCGATGATGTTTTCTTCAATCAATTCGATAACCCATTGGCGCTCTTGGCCACAGGCCGATACTAGCTCATCTAAGCTCATGATAATATCGGTAAATTCAGGCGAGTGTTTCATAGCGATTATCCTCGTTTGCTCTTTATTTTATTGTTATCGTATGGTCTTTATCTCTGCTTCGATTTAAGTATTTCTTGGCGGTCATTAACGACTGATATTGGTATCAGAAAAAGCTTGTTTCAGCTGCTCATAAGCTTGGGTAGCGGTTTCGGTACTGATATCAGGGTTGACCATGTTTAAAGTTAAATACAAATCGCCCGCTTGCTTGGCAGGGATACCCTTACCTTTTAAGCGCAAATTGCTACCGGATTTGCTGTTTTTAGGAATCGTCACACCAAGCGTACCTGCTGGTGTCGTGAGGTTGATTTTTTCACCCAAGGCGGCTTCCCATGGGGCGATGTTGACGGTTTGATAAACATCAACACCTTCGATACGAATATTGTCTGCGTGACGGATTTTCACTTTTAAAAATAAATCACCGTTTTTACCATTACCGCCACCAGCCGCACCTTGACCTGTCAAACGAATTTGTTTGCCATCAGTGATGCCTTTAGGAATTTTAATTTTGAGGGTTTTATTTTCGTAATCGACACTGCCATTAGGCTGACGAACCGGAACGTTTAATTTAATACTGTAGTCGTCACCGCTATACACCGAAGACAAATCAACGGTAATCTCTGCATGTTGATCTTGACCCTTGCTATCTTGCGTCCCAAAACCGCCACCAAATTGGTCAAAGCCACCATTTTGAGAGCGACCACCTGCCTGCCCATTCGTTGAGCCACGTGCACCGCGACCAAATGCAGAAAAGATATCATCGAAGCGAAAGCTACCATCGCCAAACGCTTCACCCTCACCAAACTGATCTTTGATGTCTTCCCAGCGGAAACCACCCTGCCCACTGCCCGCTGATTGACCACCAAAACCACTAGCGCCACCTTGACCAGCAAACGGATTGTTTAGCATCGCATCGTATTCAGCGCGCTTGTCTTTATCACGGATGGTTTCATAAGCGTTGTTAATCACAGCTATCTTATTGTCAGCGTCTGGATCGTCACTGACATCAGGATGGAATTGACGGACGAGCTTACGGTATTTTTTCTTGATATCGGCGTCTGAGGCGTCTTTTTTGACCCCTAAAATGTCATAGTAATTTTTCTCTGCCATATTGTTTTTCCTTATCGTATTTATTTCTAATAAATTCAGTTAATACATAATATGGGGATAATGAATAAATATTTAATTTTTCGCCTGCGTCATTATATTGGGGTCTGCTGAAATTCTCGCCAAAAAAAATCATGGCAGCAGCGACTAAAACCATCGCAACTTGTTCAACATACCACTTTTGAGATGAAGATACGCCCTAGAATAATATCCCAGTTGATACGCTTTACAAAAATGTAAGAATCTGGCAAGTTTTATTTACATTAACTTATGTTCAGTTTTTACTAAAAATATAACAGCGTTAAGTTCTTTTAATAAATTGATTAAAGATTCAGCCACAGCCACTATTTTATAAGGCCTAACCACTATAAAAATGTTGCTCAAATCACTGCTAATATCATCTACAACACAATGGTTTTTCTTTGGATTTCGTGCTGTATTTTGCACTTTAACGGTCCATTTTCTTAATTTTCGATATGTGAATATGTGACCTCTAGCGTTCTTTTACAGAACGGTAAGGATATGACAAGCTATGTATTGTAAAATGAATATAATGTTTATACTCATAGGGAGTATGAATAATATAGGCAAGCTTATCTGTCTATTTTATAAATCGTTTAAAGGTATTAAATGTCTTATTTCATCAAGTCTTTAGTTATCACTTTATCACTACTGCTGACTACCACCGTTTTTGCCGGTAACACCAGCTATTATGGTAATAAGTTTCATGGTAAGCGCACAGCCAGTGGCAGTATCTTCAACATGAACTCCTTGACTGCGGCGCACAGAACGTTGCCATTCGGTACGAAGGTACAAGTGACCAATAGAAAGACAAAGCAGAGCGTGATAGTAAAAATTACGGATAGAGGACCTTTCATCCGAGGACGCATTCTTGATTTATCTAAAGCAGCTGCTGGTAAGATAGACTGTCAACTTTGTACGACCAGTATGAAGATACTCTCTTATGGTGATGGTAGATACCGTAAGGAATAATGTAATGAAAAAGGGAGAGCTAACGCTCTCCCTTTTTTATGTCTGATTTTATCAATTAGCGACCATACAATAAGCCGTTAATTGTGCTAACCATATTGCTTAACGAGCATTTGCTTCCATTTCCTCTAGCGTGGTCATCGCTAGCAATAGCTTTTCTTCATGGTCGCTGTGCTGCTGCTGTAGCGCGGTTTGCTCATTGAGCAACACCAATAAATCAGACTTTCGACTGTCTTCATAGAGATCCGTGTTGGCCAGTTTTTTTTCTAGAGCAATTAACTGCGCATCAATTTTAGCCAGTGCTTTCTCTATATTTTCAATTTCACGGCGAATTGGTGCGGTCAGCTTACGTTGTTCGGCGGCCAGTTTCCGCTGCTCTTCTTTACTAAGCGTAGGCTCAGCGGCTTTGTTTTTTGAGGGTGCATTAGACGCTTTATTGCTGATTTGACTATTATCTGTTTCACGTGAAACAAACTTCTTACTCTCTTTTTTGCTTTTTTTCTTGCCAGTGTTTTTATCTGGTGAATTCTCTTGTTTACGCTTTTCTGCCAGCCACTTGCCATAGTCGCTGATGTCACCATCAAACTCTTCGATAATACCATCATGTACCAAAAACAGATCATCACAGACATTCGCAATCAATTCGCGATCATGCGAAACCAGTACCACTGCCCCTTCAAAGCCTTGTAAGGCAATGGTCAACGCTTGGCGCATTTGTAAGTCTAAATGGTTGGTTGGCTCATCAAGGACGAGGACGTTCGGACGTTGCCAAACAATTAATGCTAGCGTCAAACGCGCACGCTCACCACCAGAGAATAATTCACTTGGGGTATCAATGCGCTCTCCACGGAAGTCAAAACTACCCAAAAACGAACGTAGCATCGCATCAGACGTTTTGCCTGCTAGACGACGCAACATCTCTATTGGGGTTGCCTTGGCATCAAGAATATCCATTTGATGCTGGTTAAAATAGCCAAGTTTAAGGGTATCAGAGACACGATACGTTCCTGTTAATACGCCAAGCTCGCCCACCAATGCCTTAATAAGTGTTGATTTACCTGCGCCATTCATGCCTAGTAAGCCGAGACGCGTATCTGGCGTCACCTGCACATTGGCATTATGCAGCAGTGGTACGTCGCTATAGCCAATATCTGCTTTGGTCAACTCAATCAGCGGTGAGCTCATATTGGCTGGCTCGTAGAAGCGGAACGAGAACGGGTTGTCCGCCATCATTGGTGACAGCTCAGCCATACGTTCAAGTTGCTTGATACGGCTTTGGGCTTGCTTGGCTTTACTGGCTTTGGCACGGAAACGACGAATAAAGTCATCCAAATGCGCCTTGGTTGCTTCTTGTTTTTCAAATGCTTGCTGCTGCTGCGCCATACGCTCATGACGAGTACGAATAAACTGCTGATAGTTACCCGTATACAGGGTGATTTTTTGTTGTTCTACATGAAGGATATGACCAACCGTCGCATCCAAAAATGCTTGGTCATGCGAGATGACGATCACTAGACCGGTAAACGCATTGATCCACGTTTCTAGCCACAGAATCGCATCCAAATCCAAATGGTTGGTTGGCTCATCGAGTAACATAAGATCAGCACGGCTCATCAAGGTTTTGGCAAGGTTCAAACGCATGCGCCAGCCACCCGAAAACCCTTCTACTGGTAGCTCATGCTGGCTCGTATTAAAGCCAAGACCTGCCATGATTTGCGCGGCTTTGGTCGGTGTGCGATACCCATCAATTTCGTCGAACTGCTGATGCAACACCCCAATCTGCTCATCACTAACGCTGCTCAAATCATTCAAAGAGGCATTAATCTCATACCACTGCTCATCACCGCTCAATACATAATCAATCGCAGACTGTGCGCTGGCACCAACTTCCTGTGCCATATGCGCCACATGCCAGCTATCAGGGATGCTCACTTCGCCCCTATCAAGTGTGACCTCGGTATCGCCAGTGCCCATTCGAGTCAGCAGTAAAGCAAACAAGGTCGATTTACCAGTGCCGTTGTTGCCCGTTAAGCCAACTTTGTGGCCCGGATGGAGCTGGAAGCTTGCACCTGCAAACAATTCACGACCATCACGGCGAACACCAACGTCTTTAAATTCGATCATATAATTTCTTCATCTCAACAGTAATATAAAATATAAGGCAATAAGAAAAACACACATCTGGCATGCTGACTGGCGGCTATTATTTCAAACGCTTGCCTTATAGGCAAACGATTAAATAACTATTTCAAAACCAATCAGTTATTATACTAAAAAAGCCTGTCATAAAACCCGCGTTGACGACTGTCACTCTTGACAAACGAATCGTCACCCCCATTATGATATACTGCCAAAAGATTAATGCCAGCAGACTATTAATATAGTAGTAGCCCAAATACCAACCTTATAATATTGCAACGACTTTGCCATAACGACAGCACCCAATCGAATCAAACGCCGCGCGTATCTTTATTTGCAACGATGTCAGTTGCAAACCCAAACAGGACGACGACCGCATTTGATCCTAGCAACTGAGGTAGATATGAACGAATCAGCCAACCAATTTAGCCCAAGCTCAAGCCAACCAGTAGATCCAACGATATTAAGCCTAACCGATAGTGCCGCACAAAAAGTACGTCGCCTACGTGAAGAAGAAGGTGATAGCGATCTTATGCTACGCGTCTATGTGACTGGCGGTGGCTGCTCAGGTTTTTCTTACGGTTTCAACTTTGCCAATGAGTTGAATGAAGATGATGCCAACTTTGACAATGACGATGTGACCTTGGTTGTCGATTCGCTGAGTTATCAGTATCTGCAAGGCTCTACCGTTGACTATACCGAAGGATTAGAAGGCGCACGCTTTGTCGTGACCAATCCAAATGCAACCACGACTTGCGGCTGTGGTTCGTCATTCTCTATTTAATCTGAATAGACTGTAGCACTATGTTAAATAGCCTAGAATATGACAGTCGAAGCATCTATCTCTCGGGTAGATGCTTTTTTTATAAAGACCTAGTAGCAATAACAAAGCTGTATTCTTGACCAGTTTGCCTAAAAAAAAGTGCCGAAATCCAGACAAATCACTTCGCCTAAAGCTTATTGTATTTGTAATTGTCCGTGGTTTTCAGGGTCGCTTTGAGCTAAACTGACGTCATTATCAACCTAAATACCCACCTCTTTGATGGTCATACACCAGTCGTGTTTTGAGCCGCCATAACAAATAACAATAGATGACTATTATGAGTAATTTTGTGCCTAGCTTTGTTAGCTTTGAAATCCCCAATTGGTTTGATACTCAGCATTTAACGGGTATGCTCCGCGGTATCGAAAAAGAGGGCTTACGCGTTAAGCCTGATGGTTTTTTGGCACAGACCCCGCATCCAGCCAAATTGGGCTCAAAACTTACCCATCCTTTTATCACTACTGATTATTCAGAGAGCTTGCTTGAGCTCATCACCGACCCAAAAGCCACCCCAAAAGAGACGCTAAACATGCTGCGTCAGCTGCACGTATTGGTGTATCAAGGTATGCCTGAGGGTGAGCTGATGTGGCCACTGTCTATGCCATGTATGCTGTCGTCCAAAGATGAAGATATCCCATTGGCGAATTATGGCAGCTCTAACACTGGTAAGCTGAAAACCCTATATCGCAGTGGTCTAGGCATCCGTTATGGTCGCCGCATGCAGACCATCGCTGGCCTACATTACAACTTATCTTTCGGTGATGGTCTGTTTGAAGCGTGGCAAGCGAAAGCACCCGCCGCCCCAACCCAAACGTTGACAGATTTCAAGAACGAGAAATATTTAGGGCTTATTCGCAACTTCAAGCGTTTGACCAGTCTGGTACTGTATTTGCTAGGTGCCAGTCCAAGTGTGTGCCCTTGCTTTATATCAGGTCGCGAGCACGATTTGGAGCTGCTGAACGATTCAACCTATTATAAGCCTGCCGCCACTAGCCTACGTATGGGCAAGCTTGGCTATACCAATAGTGTGCAAGAGCACCTCGATATCCGCTATAACTATCTACCAGAATATGTCGCTGGACTGCGCCGTGCGATTCAAACGCCACATGAGAGCTTTGAGAAGCTTGGTTTAAATGATGCTGATGGCAATCCTATCCAGATTAATAATCATATTCTGCAAATAGAAAATGAATACTATAGCCCGATACGTCCTAAACAAATTGCGATGAGTGGCGAGACCCCTACCGAGGCACTTGAGCGTCGCGGGATTGCTTACGTCGAGTTCCGCGCCATCGATCTTGATCCGTATAGCGATATCGGTATCCGTCTATCTAGCGCTTGTTTCTTAGAAGTGATGGCGCTGTATTGCTTACTGAATGATTCGCCTGAATTGATGCCTGAAGAGGAAGAAGCTTTGGCCATCAATCTTGAGCGCGTGGTCAATGAAGGTCGCCGTGACAATTTGCACATCATTAACAATGGTGCGGAGCAGTCACTAGAAAGCTGGATGCTGATGCACTTAGGTCGTATGCAACCACTAGCAGCCCTACTTGATGCGCATTATGGTGGCAATGATTACCGTGCGGCGGTGGCGTTGATGCAAGGCAAAGCGGGACATTCTGAGTCGACCATATCGGCGCAAGTAAACTCTGATAGCAAACGTCTAGGCAGTTTATGGCAGCTGGGCTTTACCCTAGCGCAGCAACATCGTGACTCTCTATTGCAGCAAACCCTTAGCCCCAATACCCAAGCCAAATATGAAGTATTGGCTGAAAAATCAATACTTCAGCAAGCAGAGATTGAAGTGGCTGAAACAGAAGACTTTATGGACTTCTTACAACAGTACCGCTAATTAACCTTTGTTATTGTCCATCGTTTTTATTATTGATAGTGTTTTATTGATTATATTATAAGAGTATTCGACCAATGCAACAGCTAACCACTTATCGTAACTTGCAAGTATTTTTAGTATTAATGGCAGTGATAGGAATGAGTTTTGCGCTGTTCTATTTACAGCGCCATCTGGGTCTATCACCTTGCCCACTTTGTATTTTTCAACGTGTTGGCCTCATAGTAATGGGCGGTTTTGCCTTAATATCAGCACTGTTTAATCCAAAATCTAAAGTGGTAAGACTCATATTATGGCTTGGTAGCTTAGCAGGTATTGGCTGGGCGACTGCGGTTGCTGCGCGTCATGTCTGGTTACAACATCTACCTGCCGATCAAGTCCCTTCGTGTGGTCCAGGTCTGAACTATTGGATGGACACCCTTCCTATTCTGCAAGTGTTTAAAGAAGTTTTTGCAGGTTCTGGCGAATGCGCCTCTGTCGACTGGACACTTATGGGCTTAAGTATTCCTGAGCAATCACTGATTCTTTTTAGTATTCTATTAATCGTACACGTACTGATATTGTGGCGTATCATCCGCCCTACCGCAGCTGTTCGTCGTGCTTAATGATAACTGAAGCGGTTGACGGTTCAATAAAACGGTAACCCTTTATCTTTTCATAAAATGGCAACTCTCTAGATATAGAGGTTTGCCATTTTTTTATTCTTTCTTTATCGTCATTACTAATTCTAAACGCCCTTGTTCACTGCATTCACTGCCCCTTCATCCCACTTATCCTCTTTATCATACCGCTTGATAACAAAAAGTCCACATAGGCATCTGTGATGCTTTGATATTGTATGAAAGCTTATGTGCACAGTTGGCATAAGGATATGCTTTGGCTATCCTGTCATTAACTGCAAGCCATTGCCTAATAAGTACCATGTCTAATAAGTTAAATATCTAGGGCGTGTCTTCATTTCAAAAATGGTGATAAAAATGAGATAAATTGCCGTCAAACAAGAAAAATAGCGCAGATAATATCGGGATATTAACCAGCTATTTGACGATGTTTGGCAAGATTTAGCCATTTTTAGCCCATTTAGATGACTATCGAGTGAATTGAAGACACGCCCTAATAAGCTTGACCCTATTACTGATCGATACCAACCGATAAACGCATACTATCAGCGCCTAATGCTGATTTAGTCTCGGTAAGCTTGTCCGCTTTTGTCTCTGATAATAGCGCCAAATCGATCTTAACTGACAGTACTCGTAACGTTTCTAGAATCTATATTAAAAACTGTTTTTGGTATGCCATGATATATCTTACGTCTATTTTCTCTACTACTTCTAAAACCATAAAACGCTCTGGTCGACTGCTGTTAGCGGTGCCCATCTGTTTGCTACTTCTCGGTTGCGACAGTTCTTCGTCTACGACTAATAAAGGGGTGAGCACTAAAGTTGCCCCCGTCGATAATGCGGAGCGCTCTGACCTGCAAGGGGTCGCAGATGACTCGCAAGACAATAGGCAAGCGAATGCTGATGCGCTGGCTAATGCAGATACTGGACAATCCCTTATTAGCGCCGCACAGCCCACTGATGACACGCATGCACGTAGCGTACCGATGATTTCAGAGTCAAATAATGATAGTGCGCTACAAGCTACATTGATGGGCGATTATGGTGGTATGGTTCCTTGCTCGTCTTGCGATAATATCGACATTACTTTGAACTTGTTTGCTGATGGCTCAGTACTAAAAAAGAGCCTCTATAACAATGCTGAGCCGCCGCGCCAGCCACTGCTTGAGTCGGGTATCTATAGACAAGACAATGATACGATTACGATTGTTTATGAAAGCAAGAATATCGAAACTTACCATATCCAAGACAACCATTTGGTGATGATAAACGAGTATAAAAAACCTGACAACGACTACACGTTGTCACGCAAATAAAAAAGCAGCGGCACAAAATATTTAGGGTATGTTGAACAGCCATAAACAGGCGCTTTCAATACCATCGTCGAAGGATCAAACATACCCTAATATCGCGGCATCCAATGATGCTAAATAAGCCAAACTATCCGTTGAATGACGCCTATCTATCGGGCGTTTTTTATTGGTTATCCAACAGTGTTTACTTTACAATAAGCCCTTGTCTGCCCTCCTGATTGGTTGGCGATTACTTTTAGTTCTTGCTACAGTAATATAACCAGTCATAGCGACATTTAGGTTAAGTATGTCCTAAAAAGCCACGGTTGATATCGGTAACTTTTGGGATAATACTGTATTTTCATTCTCTTCATTTAAGCTCGCACGGAACGTCTATGCATATTCATATTCTTGGTATTTGTGGTACTTTTATGGGCTCGTTGGCCTTGTTGGCGCGCGAGCTTGGACATACGGTCACAGGCTCAGATGCCAATGTCTATCCGCCGATGTCCACCCAACTTGAAAACGCGGGCGTGACCATTGAGCAAGGCTATCTGGTGGCGCATTTGCAACCAGCGCCAGATTTGGTCGTCGTTGGTAATGCTATGAAGCGCGGCATGGATGTCATCGAATATATGTTGGACACCGGACTACGCTATACTTCAGGGCCACAGTTTTTATCTGAGGAAGTGTTGCAATCGCGCCACGTGATAGCCGTAGCAGGCACTCATGGCAAGACCACCACAACTACCATGCTCGCTTGGATATTGCACTATGCAGGCATCGACACTGGGTTTTTAATCGGCGGTGTGCCACTTGTCGATACCACTGATGAGCGTTTACAGCAGGTCTTCGCGCACAGCAGTTATTTGGGCGCTGAAAAAATTGATAATGACGATTCGGCAAATACTGGCTATTTTGTCATTGAAGCAGATGAGTATGACTCTGCATTTTTTGATAAGCGTTCAAAGTTCGTTCATTACCGCCCGCGTACGGCTATTTTAAATAACCTTGAATTTGACCATGCGGATATTTTTGCGGATCTCAATGCTATTCAGACCCAATTTCATCATATGGTGCGCATGATTCCGAGCACTGGTAAAATCATTATGCCGACAGCGACTGCTAGCTTAGAGGATACGTTGGCAAAAGGCGTTTGGACACCCGTTTGGCGAACCACCGTGCTCGATTCAGCAGCAAACGCTATCAATGTAAAAGATGATAATTTAGACAATAACAGCGAGTGGCAGGCTGAGCTTATCAGCGAAGATGGTGGTCAGTTTAGCGTAAGTTTTGTTGCTGACGCTGCTGATAAAGACGCCACGGGAGTCGTCGACTGGTCGATGAGCGGTATTCATAACGTGAATAATGCGCTGGTGGCTGTTGCGGCAGCTTATAATGTTGGTGTGTGTGTCAAAACGGCTTGCGCTGCATTGTCTGCCTTTGCTGGTATTAAACGTCGAATGGAGCTGATCGGTGAGGTAAATGACATTTTAGTCTTTGATGACTTTGCCCATCACCCCACTGCCATTACCACTACGTTAGATGGTGCCAAAAAGAAACTGGCGAACAGACGTATTTGGGCCATCATTGAGCCACGTAGTAACACCATGAAAATGGGCATTCATCAAGACAGTTTGGCTGAGTCTGCTGCCCTCGCCGACTATACACTGTGGTATGAGCCGACAGGACTAGAATGGGGTCTAAAAGACGTCATTGATAAGGCCACGGCTACAGGCACTAATGCGACAAGCTCTACTATGGGCAATCAACAAGTGCTCTCTAGTGTCGATGCCATTATCGAACATATCGACACGCATGCAACAGCTGGTGATGCCATTGTGATTATGTCTAATGGTGGTTTTGAAGGTATTCATCAACGCTTATTAACTGCGCTACATAACAAAGCTATATAAAAAAGCTATGTAAAATGTATCAATGTGCTAATTGATGACACGCCCTAGTTAGTACAGATTTGGTTTTGAATAAGAGCGTTGCTTATTATGAATAAGCAACGCTTTTTTATTATCAGACTTTTTGATTACTTTGGGATGTCTCAGCATTTGCAATAGCCATAACTCATAAGTCATAAGTCATAAGTCATAAGTCATAAACTATGAGCTACGTTTGCGACTTCGCTACCTTCTTAACCTTTCATTTACTTATCCTACGTGTATCTTAGCAAATCGATAGTTTTCCTCACACAGCTCATACACTGGTAACATTTCGCGCTTACCTTTAGTTCTAGACAGTCCCTACAATGTAGTTATCGAAATTAATAAACGAATTAATAAATAACATATAATTGATAATAAATTTAGGAGAATGATATGAGCTTTATTTGGATGATTATTGTAGGTTTGGTCGCAGGTTTATTGGCACGAGCTATCAAGCCAGGTAGTGACCCCATGGGCTGGATAATGACCATTGTATTGGGTATTGTTGGTGCTTTAGTAGGTGGCTTCTTGGCCGGACTAATCGGCATAAATGCTGACGGTGGTTTTACTGGTCTAATATTCTCAGTAATCGGTGCCATAATCTTACTATTCATCTATGAGATGATTATGAGCAAGCGTCGTATCTAATCACGTTTAATGTGATATACGATTGACAAAAAAAGGTCTGGCGATAAGCGAGACCTTTTTTATTGTCTGGCTGTATTGCGCTTATCCATAGCGACATAAACACAGCGATATCAACAGGTGGCATTGATAAGCATTACTTTTGTCCCCATTTATCTTATAATAGCTCCACTATTTTATATTTATTATTGAGGTGAGCCGTATGGCATTACTCCCTATCTTAAGCTATCCAGACCCGCGCTTACGCACCCTTGCAAAGCCTGTCAAGGAAGTCACTGCTGAAATAAGAACCTTAATCGCTGATATGATTGAGACCATGTATGATGCCCAAGGTATTGGTTTGGCTGCCAGTCAAGTAGATCGTCATATTCAGCTCATCGTTATCGATTTGTCAGAAGACAAAAATGATCCTAAGGTCTTTGTTAACCCGAAAGTCACGCCATTGGTGGAAGAAAAGCAACCGTACGAAGAGGGTTGCTTGTCCGTACCTGAAGTCTATGACAGTGTTGAGCGCCCAAATAAAGTGCGTATTGAAGCCTTAGATGAGAATGGTGAAAAAATCGATGAAGAAGTAGAAGGCTTACTTGCCGTCTGTATTCAGCATGAAATGGATCATTTGAACGGGGTCATATTCGTCGATTATTTATCACGTCTCAAACAAACTCGAGCGCGTGACAAAGTTCGTAAAGTGCTCAAAATACGTGAAAAACAAGGCGAGCAAGCCGCTGAAAAACAGCCGCAAACCACCAATGCTTAATACAACCCGTCTTTAGATCATTTGGGGATTTTTGCTCGACCATTCTAAAGCAACGCTATTTTATATTATCCACCACATATTGTTTTTATTAAAGGTTTCCTACCATGACCATGATCAAAATTGACCAATATTTTGACCCTGCCGGCTGGCAGAAATTCACCAAAGCTGCCGAAGGTCGCGAAACCCCATTCTTAGTGGTGGACCTTAGCCGTATTAAAACCAAATATCATGAAATGGTTGGTTTTTTTCCGAATGCCAAGTTGCATTATGCGATGAAAGCCAGCCCTGCAGTTGAGGTCATTAATTTACTGGCCGAGCTTGGTTCAAACTTTGATTGTGCATCCATTTATGAGCTTGACCGTGTCCTCGACTGCGGCGTTGAGCCATCGCGTATTTCTTACGGCAACACCATCAAAAAAGCGGAACATGTCAAATATGCATTTGAGAAAGGCATTGATTTGTATGCGACTGACTCAGAAGCCGATTTAAAAAATATTGCTAAGCATGCCCCTGGTTCAAAAATCTTTGTGCGTATCTTAGTACAAGGCTCTGAGACCGCTGAATGGCCATTATCACGCAAGTTTGGTTGTCATCCGAATATGGCGATTGAGCTGTTGATTCAAGCCCGTGATTTGGGTCTGGTGCCTTATGGCATCTCGTTCCATGTGGGTAGCCAACAAAAAGACGTTGCCGCTTGGGATGATGCCTTAGCCAAGGTCAAATATATGTTTGACTGGATGAAAAACGAAGAAGATATTAAGCTACAAATGATTAACCTAGGTGGCGGCTTTCCAGCCAACTATATCAGCGAAGTCAATCCTGTAAAAGTCTATGCTGAAGAAATCACTCGTTATTTGACGGATGACTATAATGACGAAGACATGCCAGAGATTATCCTAGAACCAGGTCGTTCATTGGTTGGTGGTTCAGGGGTGCTGGTCAGCGATGTGGTGCTCATTTCGCGTAAGTCGAACACCGACTTGACGCGTTGGGTATACACCGATGTGGGCTTATTCCAAGGCTTAATTGAAACCTTGGGTGAAGCGATCAAGTATCCTGTTTATACGCCTAAGATGGAAACGTCAACCAGCGAAGGTACGGTCGTGTTAGCCGGTCCAACTTGTGATTCAACGGATATCATGTATGAAGAAGCAGGCTATCAGTTGCCAGAAGAGCTGGAAATTGGTGATAAAATCTTTTGGCTAACCACTGGCGCTTATACTAACTCGTATTCGTCTGTTGAGTTCAATGGTTTTCCACCGTTAGAAGTGATTTATATTGACTAGCATTTCGTCAGTATTATTTAAAAAAAGCGCGGTACTGTGATTCGCAGTGCCGCGCTTTTTTATGCCAAAAACAATATTAATCCATGCAATGCTACTGCACCATTATCCAGATTGGCATGCTGTTAGTATTATTCATAGCGCGATTACTTGCATAAGTTGAGCGTTGGGTTTGGCTATTCTGTGAAATCTGACCGATAGTCACCCACTGTCCACGTGGCACGATAATAGTACTATCTAAGCGCTGACCTTGAATGGCTTGATGGCTATTTTGATTATAAGACGCATTAGAACGCACGAGCCTCTCTTCAACTTGTGATAACTGCACTTCGACTTGACCATTGGCAAGCAGCCTTGGCGTAACGGCAATACCTTGCGTCGTTGGCAATAATACTTGCTGCTGAATAATAATCTGTCCCGACGGGCGATTATAAGTTGGGTACGTATTAGTCTGAGTCAGCGCATAGAGCGTGCCTGTGCTGATACTCGCGGCACTGCCTGACAGCGTTTGTACTTGATATAAATTATTGCCTTGCTGTTGACTGTTGCGCTGGTTAATCACGCCTGCGCCTTGAATACCGCGATTGGTGATAATAACTCGCCCTTGCTGGATGCTACCTTGGGTACTGCTATTATTGCCCACACGCACAACGACCGTTAACGCTTGTGGTTGGCGGTCAATTTTGCTCAATAGCTGCTGTATTGCTTGATAGTTGGCGGCAGTCGTGCGGAGTACCAGCTTATCCTGATAGGTTGCAACCGTGCCGCCATCGCGACTGGTATTTAGCTGCTGACGGACTGATGGCAATAATGCATCGCCACCATAGGTATGAATGACGTAGGTTTGGTAAGTGGCCGCTTGTACGGTGGCTGGTAAGATAGCTATGATTACGCTAAAGGTCAGGGTAAATGCTGTTTGACGTACGTAGCTAACACTTTTGAGAGAAGTCAAAGCGCTACTGAGCTTAGCTTTTATAGTCAATTTAGCCTTATTCATACGCCTATCCTCACCACTATTCAGCATCCATCAAACCAGCAATCAAGAAGCTATAATCACTCAAACATTAGTCATTAGTCATTAGTCATTCAAATTTTAGTCATTTAGACCCAAAACATCTTGCATATTGTATTGCCCAACTTTTTGCTTAATAACCCAAGTTGCGGCACGTACAGCGCCAGCAGCGAAGGTCATCCGTGCGCGCGCGCGATGGGTAATCTCGACGACTTCACCGTCAGCAATAAACATCACGGTATGATCACCAATGATTTCACCACCGCGAATGGCATGAATACCAATAGTGCCTGCTTCGCGCTCGCCCGTTTGCCCTTCACGACCATAAACGGCAACGTCTTTTAAGTTTTGTCCACGTGCTTCTGCGACCGCTTCTGCCATCATGTAAGCCGTACCCGATGGTGCATCGATTTTATGCTTATGATGCGCTTCAATGACTTCTACATCTGCATCATTGCCAAATGCTTTTGCCGCCATGCCGAGCAATTTTAATGATAGATTAACGCCTGTTGAATAATTACCAGCATAGACGATGGCAATTTTTTCACTTGCCGTTGCCAATACTTGCTCTTGTTGCTCATTGAAGCCAGTGGTGCCGATGACCATCGCCACACCGTTAGCCGCGCAAATCTGCATATTTTGTTCAGTGGCATCAGGCAAGCTAAAATCAATCAGCACATCGATGTCATTTATCACTGTCTGCAAATCATCGACAATTTGCACCTCTAAACGTCCGATAGCAGCGACTTCGCCCGCATCCGCACCCACAAGGCTAGATCCTTGACGTTCAATCGCGGCGTTAAGCATGGTTTGTGAGTTATCTTGTACGGCTTCAATGAGCATACGCCCCATACGACCACCAGCACCGATGACACCGACTTTGATGGCTTCTTTGTTTGCGCTAGTGATTACTTGCTCAGTTATCTGTTGGCTCATATTTTTATCCTAAAGATTTTATTATTAATAGATTAATTTCTGAATGCTATTTGTCGTAAGTTTAGCAAATATCACCGCCTGAATGGTTTTTTATACTTCCAATAAAAACCCCCAGTGTTTCATGTGAAACACTGGGGGTTTGGATTTAGTCATTCAACCGAACGAGTGATTAAAACAACTCAGTTAATCGAATAAGTCACCAATCTTTTTAAAGAATGATTTTTTATGCGGTGACTGCTGATGCTTGCTATCACCGTCGAGCGTATCTTGGAATTGACGTAACAAGTCTTTTTGCTCACGATTCAGATTAACTGGCGTCTCGATGACCACACGGCAGATCAAATCACCTTTCATGGTCGTACGTACTGGCGTCACACCTCTGCCACGGACACGTAATAATTTACCACTTTGCGTCCCTTCTGCGACCTTGATTTTGACTTTGCCATCTAGGGTTGGAATCTCAACTTCTTTACCCAATGCCGCATCGGTAATGCTCACTGGCACGTCCATATAGAGATCGGCACCTTGACGGGTAAAGACATTGTGCGGTTTGACGCGTACTTCAACGTATAGATCGCCATTTTGCACGCCTGCACCGCCAGCTTCACCTTCGCCCGATAAACGGACGCGATCACCATCATCAACGCCTGCTGGGATAGATACTTCTAACGTGCGTGATTTGTCTTTGACGCCATTTCCATGGCAGTCAGAGCAAGGGTTTCTAATCTGTTTTCCAGAGCCGCCACACTGTGGGCAAGCTTGCTGAACGGCAAAGAATCCTTGCTGCATACGAACTTGACCTTGACCATGACACATCTGGCAAGTCACGACATCAGAGGCATTTTTTGCGCCCTTACCATCGCAAGTATCGCAAGGTGCAGGTGCGGTAAAGCTGATTTCTTTTTTACATCCGCGCACTGCTTCTTCTAGGGTCAGCTCTATGACATAACGCAAGTCCGAGCCGCGACGTGAACGTCCACCGCCGCCGCCACGTGATTGACCAAAGATATCGCCAAAGTTGCCAAAGATATCACCAAAGATGTCTTGGAAGTTGCCGCCACCAGCACCGCCGCCACCGCCCATGCCATTTTCAAAGGCTGAGTGCCCCATGCGATCGTAAGCGGAGCGCTTACTTTCATCGCTAAGCACTTCATAAGCCATCGACGCTTCTTTAAACTTGTCTTCGGCATCAGGATCATCAGAGTTGCGGTCTGGATGATATTTCATCGCCAGCTTGCGGTAAGCTCGTTTCACTTCCTTACTATCAGCGGTTTTATTGACACCTAATACTTCATAAAAATCGCGCTTACTCATGGGCTCTCCTATCGTCTTTACAGTGCCGCCTGCTGGTCGATTCACCAAACCAAATCAATTATCATCTTGTTTCTGTACTCGATTGTTCTTTTAGGTTTCACATGAAACATAGCAGAACACGAGCGAATGGAAGCAATAATGGTATGAATCTTATAAGCGAATACGGCGGGATGCTGCTTAGCCAAATCAATTATTAAAAGTTTGCGCTATTTATGGAGATAGCTGAGTAATTTATCAAGCTTTGACGTCATGAAATTACCGACTCGCTAGGTTTGGTCAGATTAAAAAAGATTCTAGGCCGTGTCCTCATTTTAAAAATGGGTATAAAAATGAGATAAATTGCAGTCAAACGAGGAAAATAGCGCAAATAATATTGGGATATTAATCAGCTGTTTGACGATGTTTGGTAAAATTTAGACATTTTTAGCCCATTTAGATACAATCGCTTGAATTGAGGACACGCCCTAGTAGTAAATGGACAAAGCTTTTTATACCCGCCCAAGGTTAAGTCGTGCTAATATTTAGCGCCATATTGATGCCGATTAAGTTTGCAATAAGGTAAGAATTTTTATGAAAAAACTGCTGGTTTTATTGATCACAATTGCTGTGACCATCTATGCGGGCTCACCTTATTATAGTGCTTATCAGCTCAAAAACGCTTACGATGCCAAAGACGGTGCCACCATCGCTGCCGCCATTGATTATGAGCAGCTGCGTCCGAGTATCGAAGCTCAGCTGACCGATCAATTTGCCAATACCATGACTCAATATCCATTGGTTGCTGAGCTGGGCGGTGCGCCGTTAACTGACGCAGCCAATGGCTTTATCACGCAGGCAGTCGCTGGTGCCATCACCCCGCAAAACATCGAAAAAGTCATCAATACTCAAGGTCAAGCCAATAGCGCGACCAAAGAGCTGGCCGCTGCATGGGCTATCGCGAGCAATCAAGTCGACCTTAAAAACCTGATTCAAAACTTAATCATCCAGCGCGGCGATGTCAATGCAGTGGTTCAAAGCCAAATGCAGCAAATCATGAAAAAACAAGCAGCGGAACTCGAGCAGCAGGCGGCACAAGGATCAGACAGCGACAAGCCAACATTGAGCTATTGCGGTATTAATTGCTTCACTATTAGTGGTCAAGTAAAAGGCTACCCGCTCACGATAGAGATGCAGCGCGACGGTCTGATTCATTGGAAAATCGTTGATATCGTGTTGCCTTAATACGCCTGCTTTACTATTGCACTATCCTAGAAGTGAGATTGTCATGCCAACTCAAATAATGCCTCAGGGCATTCGCGCTCAATCTGACGCTCGTCCTCCAACCACGTTGTTAGATGGTGGAATGGGACGTGAGCTTGAACGGCGCGGTGCGCCTTTTCGGCAGCCTGAATGGTCGGCGCTGGCACTGAGCTTGGCACCAAAGAGCGTTCGTGATATTCATTTAGATTATATAAAAGCTGGTGCTACTGTCATCACAGTCAATAGCTACGCGGTGACCCCTTATCATTTGGGCGATAAATTCTTTAGTGAAGGCGAACAGCTGATAGGAACAGCCGCTAAGCTCGCTTTTGAAGCTGTACAAGAAAGCAAAAAGCTTATTAGCATAACCTCTATTGCCAATGCTGCCTCTATAATAGCCCCCGTAAAAATCGCTGGCTGTTTGCCGCCATTGTTTGGCTCTTATCGACCCGATCTATTCGACCCAAAGCAAGCACCGGTGATAGCCCGTCCATTATTAGCCGCGCAGATAGCTTATGTGGATATTTGGTTAGTGGAAACCCAAAGCAGCATTATGGAAGCGACAACATGGCAGCAGTTGATTACCGAATTTACAGAAAATGAAAACAAAGCGACGCCAAAACCTATTTGGATTGCCTTTACGCTAGACGACAGTCAGCTAGACATCACTGATAACAGCAGCGAAGAAAAATCAGGAAAACCCACACCCACGCTACGTTCTGGCGAAACAGTAGCAGAGGCCGTTCGCGCCATGATGGCTTTGGATGTGACGGCAATACTGTTCAACTGTAGTCAACCTGAGGTCATGGATTCAGCACTGCAGGTCGCCAAAGCCATTGTCAACGAAGCAGGAGGCACGCAACAACTTGGTGTCTACGCCAATGCCTTTGCTTCCAAGCAAGTCCATAAGCAAGCCAACGCTCAATTGCGCCAAATACGCACAGACACCACACCTGAGCAATACCTAAAATGGGCCACACTTTGGCAAGCATCTGGCGCGGATATTATCGGTGGCTGCTGCGGGATTGGTGTCGAGCACATTGCCTTACTTGCGCAGCATATAAAAGATACACCGTAAAAAAGTGACGCTGGTATTTATACTACAAACTATCTTATAGTTTTCAAAAATCGCAACATTACCTATTCAGGATAATCTATAGCACTGCTGTGGTTGCGCCCGCAGCACGTTCAATTAATTGTGCCACTGGCGCATCGGGGCTCAAGGTGCCAAAGGTCAGCCCGTGTTCGCCTGCAATGCGCGAGCGGCAAAATTCTGTCGCGATGTCTGTATGATCTCCTAGCAGAAAAATCGACGCCTGTAGCATCAATGCCAAGCGCTCAATCACATAGCGACTTCGGAACTCAAGCGTCTCAAGATCCTCGAAACGTTCTGCCAAGCATTTAAGTTCGGCATCATAATGCGCATTCTTGCCAGCAGCATTTTGCAGTTCGGCGAATAGAGTTTCGCGCGTTTCCGGCTCTTTGCGTAAGGCGCGCAGTACGTCAAGGCACTGCACATTGCCACTGCCCTCCCAGATAGAATTCAATGGCGCTTGCCGATAAAGGCGTGGCAAAATGTTCTCTTCTACATAGCCGATACCGCCTAGACACTCCTGCGCTTCATTGATTAATACGGGTGCGCGCTTACATATCCAGTACTTGCCAATGGCGGTCGCAATGCGTGCCAACGCAGTCTCATGCGGATCTTTGCCGCTCATTTCAACCGCGCGAGCAACGCGCATGGTCAGAGCAACGGCGGCTTCAGACTCCAACGCCAAATCCGCCAATACATTGCGCATCAAAGGCTGATCGACCAGCAGTTTGCCAAAAGCCTCGCGCTGGCTGGTATGATGAATCGCTTGCACAACAGCTTGGCGCATCTGCGCTGAAGAGCCAATCATACAATCCAAGCGGGTTAACGCCACCATCTCTAAAATTGTGACGATGCCGCGCCCTTCTATACCAATCAATTCACCGAACGCGCCATGAAACTCGACCTCGGATGAAGCATTAGACCAATCGCCCAGCTTATCCTTTAAGCGCTGTATCCGAACCGCGTTGCGCATGCCATCGGGCAAAAAACGCGGTACTAAGAAACAGCTAAGCCCGCCTTCGGTCTGTGCCAGCACCAAATGCGCGTCACACATCGGCGCTGAAAAAAACCACTTGTGACCGATGATCTCATAGCTTCCATCCTTTTGACGAAGTGCTTTGGTGGTATTGCGCCGTAAGTCTGAGCCACCTTGCTTTTCAGTCATGCCCATACCGATAGTACAGCCCGTCTTTTGTTCCATCGGTAGGCTACGTGGATCATATTCTGCTGATAACAGCTTGGGCAACCATTTTTCTGCCAGAGCTGGTGCATGGCGTAGCGCAGGAATCGCCGCATAAGTCATCGACATCGGGCAACCAAAGCCCGCATCCGCTTGCGAGCCAAGATACATCACCGCCGCCCGTGCCACATGGGCCCCTTCACGATTTTCATGGCGCCAAGCAAAGCTACTCATGCCGTATTCCATCCCAGCTGCCATCAGCTCATGATAGGCAGGATGAAACTCGACCTCATCTATCCGATGACCATAGCGGTCAAAACTGCAAAGTTTAGGAGGATTTTCATTGGCAGCAAAACCACTATCAATTAAATCGCCACCAGTACGAGCGCCAAATGCACTCAGATGATCCTGCGCCCATGATCCGCCCTCGCGAGCAACCGCTTCCATCAAGGCTATGTCTGTCTGCCATGCATTATAATTTTCTAGCGCAACCGGCTGATTGCACACCTCATGTGTATTGAATTGGTTCATCATCGACAACATCCTTATTTGATAGATCGCTTTGGCTTGTACCTTCCATAGTACAATGTTAATATTACATATGAAATCAAATATTGTCAAAAATAGTAATACTTCTTGGCCAACGCCGCGTCTTCTCCTTTTGCGACTACTGACTGTAGCGGACGAGGAAACTTTGACGGCTGCTGAGGCCGTTCGCGCAGGTGCGCTATTTGATATGACCGAAAATAGCGTGCGCGTGACCATGGCACGGCTGACGCAAGCGGGACTGGTCGAGGCAGTCGATGCTGCTATTTATCGCTTGGGTGCTGAAGGGCAAAAACTGGGTGCTGATGTAGCGGCATGGTCGACGGCTGATCAGCGGGTGACAGAGTGGGACAACTCATGGATTGCTGTTACCACGGGCGGCCTACCACGTAGCGACCGTAAAGTGCTCCGCGCCCGTGCTCGCGCGCTTTCTTTGTTAGGTTTCCGCGAGCTGGATACCGGTCTCTATCTGCGCCCCAACAATCTATCGGGCGGCGTCGAAATCGTACGCGCGCGACTGTTAGATATTGGCTTAGGAGAGGAGGCTGCCGTCTTTAAAGCCAGCGCCTTTGATGGTATTCGACAGGACAAGGCGTTGTCACTCTGGTCCGATATGCAGCTGGAAGCAAGCTATAAAAAAATCTCGCAACGGTTGCATGACTGGTCGGCTGCTAAAGATACACTACCGCGTGATACTGCCTTACGTGAAGTCTATATGCTCGGTGATATCGGTATCCGCAGTGTGATTTTTGATCCCTTGCTGCCTGCACCGCTGGTCAATGAGCGCGCACGGCAACAGTTTTTTGATACCGTCAGGCATTTCAATAGTGAAGGTCGTCGCCTTTGGTATGCATTTTTTAAAGAAGGTAACTTATAAAAAAGGTGATTTTAAAAGTAACTTATGAAAAATAACTTATGAAAATTGACAGACGATAAGTTATTTAATCCCCAAAGATTATTTAATACCTAGAAACTCTAGAAATTCAGGACTCTCAAAGCTCGCTTGGTAGAGTACGCCGTCCTCACGGTAAATAGCAGGCGTGGCTATGACTGCCAGTCCCGCCGCTTTTTCGCGATTGGGCGTCACATAATCAACATTACAGCTGGCAGCGGCTGGCGTCATTTTTCCACTCAGCATGGCTTTATTAAGGGCTTTGCGGCGGCTGTCCTCATCAGCTTGACACCAGATACCACGCATTTGCGCAGGTGACTGCTCATATATCGGATAGGCAATGGTTTTTACTGTGACGCCTTTGGTATTGAGCATAGGAAATTGTTGATGTAGCTTACGGCAATAAGGGCAATTGACATCGGTAGCCACATAAATAATGGCTTTTTCTGCGCTGATGGCGGGATAAGTAATCAATTGCGACTCATCTAAAGCGGCAAACACCGATTGGTTTTTGCGTTTTTCAAACGTTTCATCAAGCCCGATAAACTGACCGTTTTCGATGACGGATATCTCACTGTCAGTGATGTATTGCGCATCGTCCGATAGCAAGAAAGGCACTCCTTCTAACGTTGCTCCCCAAATAACGCCCGGCACTGCCGTATAAAAGAAAGGCGTTTTAGCGCTCATATTCTTCAGCGCACTCATATTGGCAAGTAACGATGATTTGACAGCAGCACTAACTGGCTTGCCTATTTGGTCACGATTACTGCGTACTGACGTTTTAGTTACTACGCGCTTGCTGGGGTTTTTCTGTAGCTCGCCTTGGATGACATAGCGGCCATCCTCAGTGATATGCAATGGCAGCTGTCCTGCTAGGTTGACTTGATACATATTGGGCAACTTAGAAGGCTCAATTGAGGTTATCTGCGTCTTAATCCCTGCTTGTGTTAGCAACTGGCGCAAGCGCTTGTCCACCGTCTGGCTTACCGTGCCAGCTGCTGGCGTGGTTTGCGCGCTTGAGCTGATTTTGTTATTGGTAGCATCAGGGGCGCTCGGCTCGGCACAAGCTGTCGTCGCCAATAGTATCGCGCTCATCAAACCGGCAGACTTTAATAAAAATTGTTTCACGGAGACAGTCCCATTTGTTATAAAAGAAGTGTTTTAACAGACGTGTTCGGCAAGTTTCTCTAACAAGCATCCACTTCATTATGTAAAAACATAGATTAAAAAGATAACGGGACTTTAGCATATGCGCTAACTTTGACAGCGATTAAAAGGCCAAATTTGCAAAATTGCTACTGAGCTTTAAGAGACAGGCAATACAAATATAGATAGGTCAATATAGATAGGTCAATATAAAAAGGATACAGCGAGGCTGGGATAATTTTTTGCAGCCTCTGTCCGCGTAGGCACAGCAAGCAAGAAAAATTTGTATCAGCTTCGTGCGTTATATCGTGTATCTACTTTATTCAGTATCGACTATAGCTGAAAGAAATAACAGACAGCAAAAAGCAGCGCACTTTAGCAGTGGCTGCTCATGTTAAATCTTATTTTCACAAATTATTTTAGGGTTCAATAAGGCGAAAATTTAGAATTTGGCAACTTCTTCCTCGGTTAAGAAGCGGCTATCCCCTTTATCGAGGCCGTCTAAACTGATATGGCCGATACTGGCACGATGCAGCTCCGTCACTCTATTGCCAAAGTAGCCCATCATCCGTTTGACTTGATGATATTTGCCTTGCTCTAAGGTCAGACGGGCATGCGTCTCATCCATGAACTCAAGGACGGCAGGTTTGGTCTCTTCGTGATCGCCTTCTAGTAGAATTCCTTCGGCGACTTCTTTGACCGCATTTTCTTGCGCTGCGCTATCCATCGCATCAGCTAAAGTCAGCTCATAGACTTTGGCGTGCTCGTGCTTGGGGCTAGTGACACGGTGCAACCAGCCGCCATCATCACTGATGAGCAAAGCACCTGTGGTATCGACATCCAAACGCCCCGCGATACGTAAGCTACCCAATTCTGGTACCGAAATCAGCTCGGTGACGATGGGGTATTCTTTCGCTTTTAAGGTACATTCAAAGCCTTCAGGCTTGTGCAATAGGATATAGCGATTGCCCGCCGCGACCGACAGCGGCTCGCCTGCCCACATGACATCATCATTGACGATATCGACATGGACGCCAGGATCTTTGATTACTTGATCATTGACCGTGATTTCACCCGCGTGCATAATCTTTTTGGATTCTTTGCGCGACAGCTCGGTGGCCTTACTAATAAATTTATCTAAACGCATACGATTGACTACCATCAGTGTTATGTTACCACTTCCAACCCTGCCGCTAACGGGATGAACTTAACGAAACCGCTAATTCTATCCGCCACACCAAGGCTACTAGATTAGCACTTAGGCGCGACTCGCTCGTTATCTTTAAGCGTGAGAAATGGTACTATAATGAAAAATTAAATGAACACTGCACCCAATATGGCGACAGTGAAAGTTAGACAAGTTTACCATATCCTACCTAGACCTGATGAAATATGAGCTATCAAACGCTAAAACGTGCCGTCACTGCGCGCCTAGAAATCAAGAAATCTGATTTTATCGCTTATGCGTATCCGGTGCACTCACGCGAGCAAGCAATGTTTCACGTGGAACAGCTACGCGTAAAATATGCGGATGCCCGTCACTACTGCTGGGCCTACATCATTGGCGACCCTGATAACACCACCAGTGCAGGCTTCGACGACGACGGCGAGCCGAGTGGCACCGCAGGTCGACCGATATTAAATGTCCTACAACACAAATCAATTGGCAACGTCATCATCATCGTGGTGCGCTATTTTGGCGGTATTAAACTGGGCGCTGGCGGTCTGACCCGCGCCTATGCAGGCTCAGCGCAAGCGGCGGTCGACCAGATGACCTTAAGCCCTTATGTAGCCATGGCGCAAGTACAGATACTCGCAGAGTTTGCGACCGAAGCGCAATGCCGCTATGTGGTCGAGAGTCTAAACGGCAGCATCGATGATGTCACTTATAGTAAGCAAGTCACCTTGACTGTGACGCTCGCTGAGGCAGATATTGAGACTTTAAAAGAACGCCTTGCGATGGATGGACGGGTATTGGATGACCCTTAAACTATTGATGATTTTGAGTAACCAGACGTTCACTGAAAACCGTTGGTTTTCACCATTGCTAGCGTTATGATGAGCCATTGCTTTTCAATGATAATTAAATAAGACCACCCTATGTCAACTTCAAAATCCACCAAACCTTTCTCACCTGCCCCTTTTAACCCCCCATTTTGGCTAACCAATCCGCATCTGCAAAGTATCTTGCCTAAGTTTTTTGCACCAAAAACGCCTACTTATCGTCGGATGGTGATGCAAGACTCACTAGGTGAGACTGATATCGCTTATGACTTTTATGATGCGCATTCTGTAAAAGCAACCGAAAATGGCGAGCGTGAACAGACACCTTTAATTGTGCTGTTCCATGGCATGGAAGGCAGTAGCGATAGCCACTATGCGCGCGCTTTAGCGTATCAAATGCATGCGCAAGGCTGGCATTTTGTGGTGGCACACTTTCGCAGTTGTGGCGGTATTCCAGCCAATGGTCGAGTGTTTTATAATGCAGGCGATACCAATGAAGTGCATCACGCGCTACAAAATCTCAGTGAACAATACGCCAATATTTATGCGGCTGGGGTATCACTCGGTGGCAATGCCTTGGCAAAATACATGGGCGAGTATGGAGATAAAGCCATCTGCAAAGGCTCGGCTGTCATCTCTGCGCCCGTCGATATGTCATCGGCTGCGCTGAGTATGCACAGCTTTTTGAGCCATCGCATCTACACCCCTTACTTACTCAACCCCATTATCAAAAAAGCGTTGGCAAACGACATTACCAAAGAAGAAATCGACGCTATCAAAGCGGTCAATCGCATCAGCGACTTTGATGATATTTTCACCGCGCCGCGTCATGGCTACCGCTCCAACAATCACTATTATCAATCTTCCTCTGCCCTCCCTTATTTGATCACTGTAACCAAGCCTTTACTATTAATCAGCGCCAAAGACGACCCTTTTATCGGCTTTACCGCCACGCCTAACGATGTCTCTGACAGCGTCACCATCCTCGACACTAAGCACGGTGGTCATATCGGCTATCTGCGTTATCGTTCAGACAAAAAACAGTCACAGAGTGAACAGGCAAAGGGTAAAAAAGCCAAAGTCTCAAAATTTGATATTAATTGGATACCCGAAACCGTCAGTGCTTATTTCAACTCTATTGGCGTACCTTCTAATAATAAATGATAATCTGACACGCTAAATCCTACCTTTTAACTTCTGAGACTGCTCTATGTATCCTTTTCTTCGCTATGCCAGTACCATCGCCTATGCCGCGCTGCAAGTAAAGAGGGGCAATACCTTAACGTTTAAAGATACCAGCGAGATTAAGTTGCGCTGCCGGTTGTCAGATATTGATAACTTTTTAGAGATGAATAATGGGCGCGTGCTAACCCTCTATGATATGGGGCGTACGGACTTTGCAGTACGCACCGGACTGGGCAAACAGCTATTAAAAAATCGCTGGGGCTTGGTGGTTGCAGGCAGTACCATTCAGTATCGCAAGCGTATTCGCGCCTTTGATAAAGTCACGATGAAAACGCACATTGAAGGCTTCGATGAACGCTGGATGTATATCGAGCAGTCGATGTGGGTCAAAGGTAAGCCCTGCTCGTCTGCCCTATTACGTACGGGCGTGACCGAAGGCGGTAAAGTCATCGAAACGGCACGTGTGCTTGCAGCGTTAGATCAGTCTGACTGGGAACTACCGCCAACTGGCTATGTCGCTGAATGGATAGAGAGTGATAGTGATCGTCCATGGCCACCAGTAGGTTAAGTAACTTAAGCAATACTATTCGATAACAATACACTATATAAAAAAGTATAATAAATGGTAGTCTATTAGTCAGTCAGTTATTTACTATGACAAAACGCTAATAGGAGAACCATATGATTAACACAACAGATTATGTCGGTACATTATTTGATAATAGTGAATCAAATCCAAGCAAAATCACCCTAGCCTTTACGATGGCAGGCGTGGCGCTTAAAAAAGGTCATTCTGCCTCAGTGATATTGATGGTAGATGCGGTACATTTGGCATTGCCGAACGCTTTAGATGACGTCAATATTGGCGCGCCATTTGAACCTGCTGGCGAGTTGTTAGAAGCCTTTATCGAAAAAGGCGGTCAAGTATTGGTCTGTAGCGCATGTATGAAACATGGTGGCGTAGAAGAATCGGCCATTGATAAACGCTTCACGGTCATCAGTGGTGATGATGTGGTTGAGCTGTTGATGAATGCAAAAGGGTCATTGCAGTTGAATTAAGCTTTTTAATAGTTCTAACACTGAGCTAGTTCTCTTGACTGTCTTTTCGATGGTTTTGAGAACTGGCTCTTTTTTATTTCATCAATAACCCTAGAAACTTAGATAAATGTATGAACTTTAGTATGCTAGTATCTCATTAATATATTATTAATATGAGTAAGTATAGAGATGAGTAATAGAAACGACGAATATAAAAAATTTTTGGAAATATGGAAAAAATTGGCAGACAAAACTAACGATGTGAAAGCTTTAGAAAATGAGAATGAACCTATAAACGTTAATATTACTCAAGAATTAGGAAGACTATTAAAGGTCATTACTTATTTGGATGAATCTATAAAAAGTATAGACTGCGAGCTTGTCCCATTAAATTTGTGGACAGAATGTGCAAACCATTGCTCTAGTTATCAGCCCCATATAGAAGCAGCTTTTACTACTCAAACTGAAGCCAGTATTTTAGCAGCTAACAATCAAATAGATGTTTTATTATCAAAATTAACACCATATTTTCAAGATAATACATCAAAAGCTAAAGCTTCAAAATCTGCTTTTAAGACCTACGTTAATTTCATAAGTAGCAGCTTAGAAAAATATAATGAGAGATATTTAAATTTAACTCAGGATCTTGAAGAAAGAATGGGGAAGTCTTCGGAAGCTTACGATGAGATTCTCACCCATCGAGATCATATTTCTAAAATACATGCTGAGTTCTTAATAGGTACAGATGAAAAATCTTCATTGGAAGTAAAGTTGAGAGGTTTGGAACAAACCATTGATGAACAGCATTCTAAGATAGACGACTTTTATAGCTCTCTTTTGGTAGATGAAGGCTCTATACAGTCTAAAATCGAAGAGGCTCAAGAGCTAATAACTGCTGCAAACATAGAAGTCCAAAAAATTCGAGATGATTTATCCGTAAAACTTGATGAATTAGACGACTTTCATAACAAAGTGTTTGGGGAACCCAATGCAGAGGGTGAGATAGAAAATGGCCTCAAATTTGAAATTAATGAAAGAAAAAATAACTTAGACTCTTTAATCACCACTCAGACAGATCAATACAAAGTTGTAAAATCTAATATTGAAAGTCTGTTGCCTGGTGCTACAAGTGCTGGATTAGCAAGTGCGTATCATGAGTTAAGTGTATCTTTTAACAAACCGATAGAAAAATATTCCAGATATTTTACTATATCTCTTTTTATTCTCTTACTTGTGTCAGGTTCCTTGACCATACATAGTTTACTTTTGACTGACTTTTCGTCAAATGTTGATGGTCGTAATTTTCTCAATGATATAGGCGTATTTTTACTTCAGCGCTTACCTATTGTTCTACCTATCATCTGGTTTGCGGTATTTGCTTCTAAAAGAAGAAGTGAGGCAGAGAGACTGAAACAAGAATATGCACATAAGGAAGCTTTAGCTAAATCCTATCAAAGCTTTAAGCTTCAGATAGAAGAACTTGATAGTGAAAACAAAGAACCTTTACTAGAAAAACTTTTAGCTGCTGCTATTGAAACTATATCTATGAACGCTTCAAATACGTTAGACAAAAAGCATGGTGACAATGCTCCTCTAATTGGTGTCTTTGATAAAACTGTTAATAAAATACCCTTTATCAACCCTAAATAGTAATTCTTTCATAAACTACAGCTACTTAACTACAAACTCGTAGTCAAATATTTTAACTACAATTTCGTAGTCAAAACCCACCCCTTATATTCAGCAACTAAATACACATTATCTAACACGCACGCCATCCAGCTTTGCTAAAGTAAGTCATGAAAATTTTCTAATAATACTATTCCTAAAAATCAGAGTAGCAAGGAAAACAAGTGCAAGTACTATATTTAGTAGACTAAGCGAGTTTGACACCGCTAATCGTATTTTTGGGTTTGGTACAAAATAAAAAGGAAGCCAGTCATGACCTTACTAAACACCCTTGATTTAACCTACCCTATCGTTCAAGCGCCCATGGCAGGCGCAACCACCCCTGAGCTGGCGGCGATGATGAGTAACTTTGGTGGACTGGGGTCGTTAGGGAGTGGGACGACGGCACCAGATGTTTTGCATGATCATATTAATACTCTCAAATCGCTCACCGATCGCTCTTTTATGATCAATCTAATGGTGTTATCTGAGCACGACTCTAATACCTTGGATAGCGAAATTCCTACTTGGTTGAGCCAGTACTATCAAGTAAATGACATAGACATGGCGCTACCTGAGCGCCCAGCGCCAAACTTTGCAGAGCAGCTACAAGTGCTCTATGACAATCCAGTCCCTGTTGCCAGTTTTACCTTTGGCATTATCAGCACCGAACAAGTTCAACGTTTACAGAGTCTAGGCACGCGCGTCATCGGTACGGCAAATCATCCATTAGAAGCGAAAGCATGGGCAGGTATTGGTGCAGATGCGGTATGTGTACAAGGGGTCGAAGCGGGTGGACATCGTGGTGGCTGGCTCGCGCAAAGTGAAAATGATCCATTGGGATTATTAACGCTGATTAGTCAAACGCGTGCATGTACCGGTATTCCGTTAATCGCAGCAGGTGGCATCATGACTGGGCAAGCCATCAAAGCGATTCAAGCAGCTGGTGCTGAGCTGGCGCAAATCGGTACGGCTTTTTTGACCACCGATAAATGCGGTATCAATGATATTTATAAGCAAGCGCTGCTCGATGCCAGTCAAGATAAACGCAGTGCTGAGACACGCTTGACGAGGCTGTTTTCAGGTAAGCAGGCACGTGGTTTATTAAACGATTATCTGCGTGACTTTGCGCAATTTGAAAGCGCGCATGAGCTGCCGCCTTACCCGCAATTAAATGCGATGACCAAAGTTTTACGTGCGCATGCGACCAATAATCTTGACTCAGAGCATCAGTCTTTATGGGCAGGACAAGGGGTCGCTTTGGTCAGACAAGAAAGAACGATTGAGTTGTTAGAGCGCTTGGTGAAAACGCTATAGTTTGATTGACGTAAGTTAGGTTCTAATCCAGCACTTTAATTTTGCCATTTTTTAATAGGGTCTGTTGAACATTCAAATGTGGCATTGGCGGTGGCTATTTTTTAGATAATACGCAGTGAAATTTTTGACGCCTAGTCATTCTAGGTTAGACAATTTCGCCATGTATTGGCAAAAAATAGTCCCGCCCCGAAGGGCTGATGCTAAAATCACCCCAAACGTTGTTATAAACCTAGCTAAGGTCTCGACATTATCTTCGGTTTACACCTAGTTTGATGCGATTTTAGCGATCAGCAGTCCTAATATTTGAATGTTCAACAGACCCTAATTTTCAGGGTTAAAAACCCAGCTTACAATAGCTAAATTTCAGGCCTCACTGTATCCAGTAGATTCATTTTAAAACAGATACAGTGCGACTAGGATGAATTTTTCGTAGCCTCTGTGATATAGTCAAATCACTCAAATTATTACCCTAAACAAAAAAAGAAACACCAGACATTGATTCTAGTGTTCCTTTTTTTGAGCACAATTTTTCTAAATTACTACTTCTTTAGTCCTGCACGAAACGCTTTATAATCTTTTGCCGTATCTTCCACCGCTTCTACCATCGGCACGTGACCCACTTCCGACATCATGATGACCTGTGCTTGTGGCATCAGCTCGCTCATTATTTTGGCAGTCTCAGGTTTTATGACCTTGTCCTCTTCTCCCCAAACGATTAGCGTCGGGATGTTGTATTGAGCGACCACTTTGGCGCGCTCTTCTACATTGTCTTCGATGATCTGCTTGAGTATCTTAGTATTTAGCGCCCGATTGGCGATGCTTTCTTGTGCAAAGACCGCTTGCACACTTTTGGGAACATAAGGCGGCTTATACATGACCGTCTTATACATCGCAAAATACTCTTCAGTGTTGTCAATCAATAACGGGCTATTATCAAGGTCTGACGCTTTGAACTCTCGTTGCGTCTCGGCTGACCAAAATCCGCCACTGTCCAATAACCATAGGCTTTTGACACTATTAGGATACATCGCTGCATAGGCGACACTGATAGCACCGCCCATCGAGTTGCCCCCGACATGAATAGCGGATGCCAACCCTTTGGCTTGTAGCAGTTCGTGCAGGCGCTTTGCTTGAGCATCTGCGCGATAGTCTCCCTCTGGTGGCTTGCTAGAGTTACCAAAACCTAGTAGATCAGGGACAATCAGATGATAATCTCCTAATTTATCGGCGATACGGGTAAAGTTGTCTTTATTACCACCAAAACCATGAATCAATAGTAAAGGCTCGCCAGCTAAGTTGCCGCCCTCTAGATAAGTCATCTGCTCGCCAGATGCCAACGTCATAGCTTTGGTCTCAAGATCTGATTTATTGCGCTCATACTGTACGAGCTTTTGGGTCGTGGCGACGGTAAAACTATTGGGCGTCGTACATCCCACGACAGAAAGAGTCAGTAGAGCAGCTAAACTCGTGCGCAGTAATGTCATTGAAACATCCTCGTTTATGGTTGGCAAAACATCTTGAATACTTAATCTTAGCATAAGCCCATTTATGGCAAATTGGTTTATGATTACGCGCAAGTCAATGTTTTTACGACAACGAGGATATTAAGGTATCTACTTTATTCAATCGACAATGTTCTATGCAATTGATAGTGTTTTAAATAAGCGAATAGATGAAATGCGTTAGTCTTCATCCAGCAAAAATGCTACCGCTGCTGCCGCATGAATGGCAGTAGTATCAAACACTGGTATTGGGCTATCGTCTTGTTTAATCAGCAAGCCAATCTCAGTACAGCCTAATATCACGCCTTCTGCCCCTTGTGCGGCTAAATCTTTAATGACTTGGCTATAATACTGACGCGAGCTGTCTTTAAATTGACCGACGCATAGCTCTTTTTTGATAATTCGATGTACCTCCGCGCGCTCATCACTTTCAGGGATAAACACTTGCAAACCTGCATCGATTAAACGCTGTTTATAAAAATCTTGGGTCATCGTAAACTGCGTACCTAATAATGCGATTTTAGTTAGATTCTGCTTTTTGATAGCGTCAGTCGTCGCATCAGCGATATGAATCACGGGTACACTGGTCACGGCTTGCACGTCATCAATCAATTTGTGCATCGTATTAGAAGCAATCATTATCCCGTCTACGCCAGCGGCTTGTAAACGCTGAGCACTACTGGCCATTATTACACCCAGTTCAGCCCATTCATCTTGCTCTTGGAGCTCATTAATGGGGCCAAAGTCTACGCTATGTATGAGCAAATCTGCTGAATGTAATCCGCCCAGCTTATCCTTTATCCCTTCATTAATCAGACGATAATAGCTCTCGGTACTCTCCCAACTCATACCGCCGATGATCCCTAATGTTTTTTGTTGAGAGTGTCGTTGCTTTTGAGCGGTCATGATATTCTCCTAGCTGTTTTTTATTTTACTTATCGTAGCAAAATCGACTGCCTAAATTGATATTTCTTTAAGAACATAGTCATTATTATTAAGATATAACAAAGCTTATGATTGATAATAATCGTTTTCTCAATAGCTTTACACGCTATATCATAGCCTCTAATAGAATGTCGCTAATAAAATTTAGAATAATGCTTTACTCAACCTTTTACCGAACTATAAAGTCATGCTGGTATTATTATTTGAGCGTGGTTTTTCATGTAGGACAATCGAATACTATGGCCAACTTTCCCACTATTAGAATACGCACGCGCCGCAAATACTACCGACTTATTTTTACGGGTTTGATGGCGATGATGATGTCGCTCATTATCTCGACGGCATTGATATTGGTCAAAGTAGGCTTTATAGATGGTTTCTTTATGGAGCTATTGCACTCGTGGGGACTGGCCTTCGTTTTCGCGTGGCCCAGCGCTTATATCTGTGCCTACCTAGTGCAGGAGCATGTGTTGAGTAAAATTGAGTTTTATTAAGTTAAACGAGCAAGATGAATTTTAAACTTAAGTCCACCCCTACCATATAAAAACAGCTAAGATAAGCCACACCGTTTTTATATAGAGGGCACTATGACTCAATCAAGGCGTACAATCGAGCAGTTGCTCAACCAAGGTACACTTCCTATAGAAAAGGCAGATACCGCAGCACTACTTTTAGACATTTATCCCAGTAAGCGCACATGGCTGCAATTTTTTGATAAAGCGCTTTTGATTGTCGGTGGGATAGCGTTGGTACTTTCGCTGGTTTTCTTTATCGCCTACAACTGGCTATACATGGGCAAAATGGGTAAATTCGCCTTAGTCGAAGGCGCTTTGGCCATTACTATCGCGCTTTATGTAGCGCTGTCTTTTCGTCAGCGCTTTGCCTTTATTCGCCAACTATTATTGCTCATCGCTAGTATTATTACGGGTAGTTTATTGGCGCTGTTTGGGCAGGTCTATCAGACCGGTGCGGATACGTGGCAGCTGTTTTTTGGCTGGGCAGTATTAATCTTGCCGTGGGTCATCATCGCCCGTTTCCCTGCGCTGTGGCTGCTGTGGCTTGGGCTGATTAATACTGTCACTTTGTTTTATATCGATACGTCATTGTTTTTTGGCATAGATTACTATTACCAAGACTTTTGGCAATTCACCGTAATCACAGTTATTAATTTTATCGCTTTTTATTTATGGCTGATCTGCTTTGAAGACAAACGTGATTCAGGGCTTTCTAATTTAAAGACATCTAATTTAAGCCTTTCTGACTTGAGCCTTTCTAGCGTTACTGCTGATATTACTACCAATAGCAAATTCAATTCTTCAACCACTCTCCATACTGCCGCCAAATCCAGCCTACATTGGAGTACCTATGTCGTCGGTCTACTCAGTACGTATACCATCACTTATCTAACGATAAGCACTTTTTTTGATAATAAAAATATTCTGCTGTTCTTAGTCGCGGTTTCCTTGTGGCTAGGTTGGTGTGTGTTTATGCATTGGCGGTTCCGCAAGCGTACGACTGATTTGCTGATGTTGACTTACTTGTCAGGCTCAGTGATTGCGATTGTTGTCTTTATTTTAGGCAAAGCACTGCTGAGCAATTTTGACGCTGGCGGTTTCTTATTATTAGGGCTGGTACTGATCGGTATGAGCTCCTATGCCGTCGTCTGGCTACGCAAAGTTGCGCGTCTTAAAAACGAGAAAAATTTGCCCCATACCACCGTTAAAGGGGAGCAATTATGACTAATGATATGAACGATGAGCAACGTCGTCGCCTTTTGCTATTACAACAGCACGGATTTATTAACGAGCAAAATGGGAACGATAGCTTGTTAAACCAGACTGAATCTGGAGAGCATACTCCTTGGTTTATCAACATCCTTTTTGGTCTTAGTGGGATATTTGCCAGTTTATTATTCATTGGATTTTTGACGTTAATATTATTTGAGACTGAGATTTTTGACAGTATCATTGGAGTATTGGTTACTGGCGGCATATTGAGCGCTATTGGCTGGTCTTTATTTTATAATGCCCATTTACGTCATAGCCCATTCTGGAACAGCTTAGCCTTTGCGATTACTATCGCTGGTCAAGGTTATATCGCCTTTGCCTTATTGACTAATGAGATTGAACAGCCCGTAAATGTAATCATATTGCTATTTATACAGCTATTTATGACCATCGTCATGCCCAATTTTATTTACCGCCTATTAAGCGCTATGGTAGCGCTGGGCTGTGTAATCTATCTACTCAACTTCTATCACCTGCCGGAGTTAAACTTAGGGCTACTGGCGCTTATGACTACCGTTGCCAACTTACAGCGCTATTCAATATTACAGCGCATTTCTGTTAAATGGCGGTTGGCTGCCTTTGATATTAGCAAAGCGCTCTCCTATGCCAGCGCTTTGGTGTTGCTCAGCGTTTCGGTCTATTTTATCACGGCTGAATATGGAGGCAGTTTTGATAGCCTTGATAGTTATGGCGATACCTTTAGCTACAACTACTATCTCGCACAAGGTTTGCTAACGCTCGCCAGCCTTTATGCTGCTTTGCTTATCCTTAAACGCTATTCAGTCAAACGGCTGTCAGCGGCAGGAGTCATCATCGCTTTTGCCATCGTTATATTAGGTGCTATGTCAATCTATGTCTCAGGATTACTCGCGACCAGCCTTATCATCGTCATCGCGATTGCCAATAGCCAGCGGGTGCTATTAGGGCTTGGCATAGTGGCGTTGGTGAGCTATGTCTTTTGGTATTATTATCAGCTTGATACGTCCTTGCTATTGAAGTCCGCTTCGATGCTCACCATTGGTATCGGCTTATTACTGATGCGCTGGCTGCTGATTAAACGTTATTTTGGGATTAGCAAAGGGATTAGCAAAGGGATTAGCAAAGGGGGTGGTGAAGCATTGGTGGCTAACGAGAAGGAGCGCTTGTCATGAATAAAAAAAATGATTCATTGCTAGGGCAAAAGTCTGTAGCCAAGCCGCTACCATGGTGGCAAAAGCGTACATTCACCATCAGCGTTGCGCTACTGGGTTTGATTATAATATTAGCCATAATGACCATTAATGTCGCAAAGTTTGAGACCCATTTGGCTACTGGTGATACCGTGCTATTAGAGCTTGCGCCCATTGATCCGCGCGGCTTTATGCAAGGCGATTATATGACCTTAAGCTATGCGTTAGAGCGTGATGTGTTTGACCAATTAAACGAGAGACTTCCAGAAAACGAATACTATATTGATGCTAGTGAAGGCTATGTCATCGTCACTTTAGATGAAAATAACGTCGGTACATTCAGCCGTTTAGTCGATACTAAGCCTAACCATCTAGCATCGAATGAAATGGCGCTTCATTATCGCGTGCGCAATAACAAATTGAAGCTGGCGACCAACGCTTTCTTCTTTCAAGAAGGTCACGCTGAGGCGTTTGAGATGGCAGAGTATGGATTGTTTCGCGTGAATGATAAGGGCGAGCCGCTACTCACAGATATGGTTGATGGAGTGTTTAAAGTGATTGAGCCTGAAGTTAAGAGTGTTGAAAATGAGGCAATACAAAATAATCCTAAAAGTTAGGGTGTGTTGAACATTCAAATAAGAGTAAGCAACAACATCACTTAACCAAAGTAATATTGAGGTACTTAAGCATCCCTTGTTACTGTAGATCTTGGCTTATGACTAGGGCGCATCCTCATTTTTAATATGAGGACATGCCCTAGCAGCCATGACCAATCCCTATACATAATCAAAAAATATAGTTGATTCAACATAATTTGGATACAAGAAAGGCGAGTGAAAGTACTACAAGTAGTAGACTAAGCGAGCCTGACGCTGTATCTGATTTATATAGGATTGACTACACTCAAAAATAAATAAAGGAATACCTTATGCGTAGTGCAACTTATAACGAATTTGGCAAACCAACAGAAGTCCTCAGTTTAGGCGACAGTCCTACTCCAGAACCCAAAGCCAATGAGGTACGCGTCAAAACCACCCTCGCCTCCATTCACAACCATGACCTGCTCACTATTCGCGGTCAATATGGCTTCAAACCAGAATTGCCAGCGATTGGTGGCTCTGAAGCAGTTGGTGTCATCGATGCGGTTGGCAGTGAAGTCAAAGACTTGAAAGTCGGACAGCGCGTGGCAGCAGCGAGCGTACAAGCGACGTGGGCGGAATACTTCGTAGCGTCAGCCGATATGATATTTCCTGTACCCGACAGTCTGAACGATGAGATGGCTGCGCAACTTATCGCGATGCCGCTCAGCGCTCTAATGATGATTGAATTCCTAGAATTACAACCGGGTCAATGGGTCATCCATAACGCTGCTAATGGCGCAGTCGGCAAGTCGCTTGCGATGCTGGCAGCGGCGCGCGGTATCAAAACCATTAACGTGGTGCGCAGTAGTGACGCAATAAAAGAATTGGAAGCGTTGGGGATCAAAAACAATATCAACACCTCAGATGAAGACTGGCAGGATCAAGTCCGTCATATCGTCGGTGATGAGGCTATCAGTGCAGCGGTTGATTCCGTCGGCGGTGAGAACAGTGGCGAGCTATTATCCTTGCTGGGTCATTATGGTACTTTGGCCTCTTTTGGTCTGATGTCAGGTAAGCCCATGGCCATCAATCCTACTGATATGATTTTTAAACAAGCCATAATGAAAGGCTTTTGGGGCAGTAAGCTCAGCCAAGAGATGAGCGTGAAGCATAAGCAGCGCCTAGTGAATGAGCTCATTGAACGGGCGGTAGATGGCAAATTAAAGCTACCTGTCGAAGCCACTTTTGATTTGGCTGATATCACCAAAGCGGTCGATGGCGAATTGCAGTCAGGCAAAAAAGGTAAGGTACTGCTAAAACCTTAAACTGTCGTTAACTTGCCATTTAGCCAGCCTTACTTTTATTGATAATGGCAGCGTTCTTTACAGTGAGAGCGCTGTCATTTTTTATGAGCAGTTTTTTATAGCTTACCGCTTATAACTTACCTAGTAGTATATTGATAAACAGCGGGCAACGTTCATTTACCAAAGTCAGGTTGCGGGTATCAAGCCCTACTTGTTAAGGTTGATGAGTGATTAATCACCATCATTTAAAGATTAATAATTAACGATAGCTATCTAACAATAAAAAAGGATATAAGTATGCGCAGCGTAACCTACAACGAATTTGGCAAACCGTCAGACGTACTAACGATCACTGACAGCCCAATGCCAGAGCCAAAAGAAAACGAAGTCCGTATCAAGACTATTTTATCCTCCATCCATAACCACGACCTCATCACTATCCAAGGCCAATATGGCACCAAGCCAAAACTGCCCGCTCTTGCTGGTAGCGAAGCCGTGGGTACTATTGATGCTATCGGCACTAGCGTCAAAGGTATGCAAGCGGGTCAACGTGTGGTGGTCACCGGTGTCGAAGGCACATGGGCCGAGTACTTCACCGCGCCTGCCAGCAGCGTCATCCCTATACCGGACGCCATCGATGATGAAATGGCCGCGCAGCTTATTGCCATGCCGATGAGCGCCTTGATGCTCATTGAGTTTTTAGAACTAGAAAAAGGTCAATGGGTCATTCAAAACGCCGCCAATGGCGCAGTTGGTGAATCGCTTGCGATGTTGGCAGCTGAGCGCGGTATCAATACCATCAACGTCGTGCGTAGTAAAGAGTCAGCAAACGAGCTGACCGAGATTGGTATCACCGAAAACAACGTGGTGAGCGATGATGACGACTGGAAAGATCAAGTCCGTCAACTTATCGGCGATGCAAAAATTAGCGGTGCGGTCGACTCTGTCGGCGGTCAGTCTGGTGGTGACTTACTAAGCTTGCTCGGTCATGGCGGCATCATAGCAGCAGTGGGTGCGATGTCTGGTCAGCCACTCGCGCTCAATCCGACTCATCTCATCTTTAAGCAAGCGACACTCAAAGGATTTTGGGGCGGTGCATTGATGCAAAAGATGGATGCAGATAATAAGAGCCGTTTAATAAAAGAGCTTATCGAGCGCGCCGCTAGCGGTAAGTTAAAGCTACCAACAGGCGGAATTTATACGCTGGACAATATTAACGAAGCGGTATCTGGTAAGGTACAATCTGGCAAAAAAGGCAAAGTATTGATTAAGCCTTAAGCTACTCGCTTAAGAGATTCGTTTAAAGTACATTTAATATAAAAGCAATAAAATAGGAATAATATAATGTCTAATAATAAAACCTTTAAAGCCTTAGTCGTCGAAGAAACCAGCGATGGCAAATTCGATAAAAGCATTCAAACTCGTAACGTCAGCGATTTACCTGAGAACGATCTGTTGATCGAAGTCCATTACTCATCGTTAAATTTTAAAGATGCGATGTCAGCATCAGGTAATAAGAGAATCACTAAAAACTATCCGCACACACCTGGTATCGATGCGGCAGGCGTCGTGGTCAGTGATAAGTCTGGCACATTTAAAGAGGGGCAAGAAGTCGTGGTCTTTGGCTATGATCTCGGCATGAATACCGATGGTGGCTTGGGGCAGATGATTTCTATCCCTGCCGATTGGGCGCTTCCCTGCCCGTCGTCGCTGACATTAAAAGAAGCGATGATTTACGGTACGGGCGGCCTAACCGCAGCATTAAGTGTGCAAAAGTTAGAAAGAATGGGTGCAAAACCAAGCGATGGCCCAGTCGCTGTCACAGGCGCAACGGGCGGCGTGGGCAGCATCAGTATCGCGATATTAAAGCAGCTCGGCTATGACGTGATTGCATTCTCAGGTAAGCCAGAGCAAAGCGAGCACTTAAAGGCATTGGGCGCAAGCGAAGTACGTCATCGTGATACCATCAATGAAATCGGTAACAAGCCTGTCGGCCGTGAGCTATGGGCAAATGCTATCGATACAATTGGTGGTGATTATCTATCTAACTTGCTCAAGCAAACCAAAGCGGGCGGCGCGGTGACTAGCTGTGGTTTGGCGGGTGGCGCTGAGTTTTCGATGACGGTCATGCCGTTTATCACTCGTGCAGTATCCCTACTCGGTATCGATTCGGTCTATATTCCACTGGCGGATAAAAAGGCTATTTGGGAGCGTGTTTCATCCGATATGAAACTGCCTGATCTCGAAAAGTATGCTGAAGAGATTACGCTTGAGCAAACACCTGAATACTTAGATCGCTTTATGGCGAGCAAGACGGTTGGGCGTTATGTGGTGAATGTGAAGGGCTAAGTCTTTAAGAATTAGTGTTATAAATAAAAGGCAGCATCTCTTTTGAGGTGCTGCCTTTTTCTTAGCCAATTAATACTCTAGTATATATTGAGTTAAAAAAACTATATTATTCAAAGCGTTGTTCACGTTGGTTATGCTCTTGTGCTTCTCTTTCTCTTTCTTTCTGTATCCATTGATTAACTAAGGCTAATTTCTCTTCAATCAATTTCTGTATCTCTACAGAAGCATGGTTGCTTAATTCGGAAAAAGCTCTGGCTCTCGATTCCAAAACGTCTGCGAGAGAATTTGACCAGCCATTTGGCATTATCTTGTCATATATGATTTCAACTATTTTGTCTTTGTCCTTAGCTGTGTAAAAAAAAGCTTTTATATGACCGCTTAATTCGACAGGTCTTTTATCCACTGTTGGGAAAAGTGGTTCTTCTATTGGAGTATATATATCAAGTAAGTTTGCCACTTGTTGAACTTTAGCTTGATCGTTATTACACCAGTCTAAAAGTCGTTGAGCAGGTACTATATTGAGTGAAACTTCATTACAGTATTTAAAAAACTGCTGATAAATCGAGTTATGTTCTAAAAACTGATCACTGTCAGATAGTATGGTTTCAAGCACTAGCTCTGGAAAATTTTTGAGTAGTACAATCATAAGTGGTTCAATATCTGTTCTAGATATACGATACTCTTCGATACCCTCTTTGATCAAATCTAATATATCGCTTATTTCATTCTGAGGTACTGATGAATCTAAGCAATAACTAGCTGTATTTTCTAAACTGTACGTATGTAAATTTCTTAAACCACCTATAGCAACCGCTTTCCTGATAACCTTACGTCCTACTGAAAAAATAGCAGCAGTTGATTGATAGGTGCTTTTCTTATCTCTAAAAAAACGCATACTAAGAATTTCTATAGCTGCATATATACCTTGTTCCATACTTATTATTCTATCTAATAACTCAGATAACTCATTGTCGCTTATTGCTTCATGAGTGCGACCATAGGCGATCATCTTGAACTGAAATGCATTAATCTCCTGCTTAGTCGCTAAATCGATAAGCTTTTGGATACTCCATTCTTCCAGTGGCGTACTACAAAGCAAGAAGACAAAATGTTCTTTTAGGTTACTTATCTCAAGAGTAGACTCTTGCATAATACGTGCGAGACTAGGATCATGTTCATATACCTGTTTAATAAATCCATGTAGAACAGAAGAGTTCAAACCTTCAACTGGTACATTTTGGATAATATTAATTAGATACTTAAATGTTTCTACTAAGTTAGAACTTCCTAAAGCAAGTCCCTCACCAAAAGGAATAAATGAATCAAATCTTTCTTGCCATAAATCAATCCCTAAGCCTTCAATAAGACTAATATCTTGAGCAGCTTCTTTTCCTAAAGATTTTACTTTCGCAATAATCTCTTTTCCATAGTCAGAAGTATTTTCGTTACTGTTATATACTATATGATCCCAAGTGTTAGAAAATATATAGGCATGAATCTCTGTGTCAATATCTTTTGGAGCAGAAATTTTTTCTAGCACTTCCAAACATCTAAGTGATTTACTATCGGAGTCACTTGTAAAGTTATCCTTAGTACTTTTAATTTCTTTCCATAGCTTAGGCCAAACGCCGTCTTTGCCATAGTTTTTAACAATATCCTCAAGCTTGCTACAACATCTAGAATTAATCCAAAGTCCGTTAAAATTGGAGACAATGAGTTTTTTTGCTATATCAATATGTATGCAATTATCTGACTGTAGTAACTCCTGTAAAATATCTATTAATCCAGAATACCAGTCCTTCCATTCTTCCTGAGTAGAAGGTTGCCATCCCATTCCTCTTTTGCGTGCCCCAAATTCAAATGATGCAAAAGAACTCCAAGAAGATGTTTGCAAGGCTTTATTGAGTAGCACCTTTGCAATCTCATAGTATCTGGGATTAGATGATTGAAAAAGATCTCTAATAAATGCTTGTCGTTTACTCGGTGTCGCTTCTGTCCCGGATAAATACAAAGAAAACAAGTTTTCCATCCAGTTAACAATGCTATTGTTTCTCTCACCATGTTTCTCAGTCTCAGCAAACTTAAGTAAAAGGTTGGCAGCACGATTGAAATACTCATCATCGTAAGCAAGTTGACGTAAGAGCCCAACAAACTGATTAAAGTTAGGGTTATTTCGAGAGGCAAACTCAGCGTTTTGGCAAGCTTGTTCGAGTAGAGAGAGTGCTGCCTGAGGAATAACGGGAGCAATATAGCTAAAACATTTTAGGTGAATAGGACTAAATATAGAGGGGTTATATAATGGCGCATCTTCTTGTATCCAACTTTCAGCTAGTGCTTGAGCTTCTAAGCTGTCATGCAAATAACTGACTCTATGAGCACAAGACATGAGTAAACGCTCATTTTCTTCTTTAAATAGCTCAGTGTTAATCTGAGATATGGGAAGGTTTTCGAATGCACGTCTAGCAAGTTTGTTAGAAATGGCATGAGGAAGGACGGCTCGCCAATTACCACGCTTTTGAGCAATATGCCGTCTAAGTAACTCTGCTTGGTGACGGTACAGGGTCTTACTTTCGATACCTGAAATACGACCTAACGCTAACAGTTCATTATTTTCATTTGAAATGTCAAAAGAGTAAATTAGAGAGAGTGTTTCTGCACTTTCTAAAAGACTAACATCTACTTGTTTTCTCTGGTGAAAAAGTCTCTTAAATAACTCTTCATCTGATAATTGACTTAAATTTTCGTTAATATCTACTTGATCAGCTAAAGCTAAAGCAACTCTTGCATTACCTCCAGAAAACTCTGCAATTTTATTGGAGTTCGTTTTGTTTAATTTAGGAAAGCGCCTTTGCAAAAGTAGTGATACCGTACCTTCACTAGCTGGTTCAATATGTATAACATGAGTTTCTTCTGGTTTGTCAGTAGAAATATCATATTCAATTGATAGCAGTTTGATCTGCGTGTTACTTGCCATTACTTTTTTCTGTAAGGTTCGATGAACTTCAGGAGGGCAGTTGTCAAGAATGATGTAAGTATCGCTATCGTTAGCAATAAGATAGTCAATCATTTCCGATGCTGAAGGGGCTAGATCATTACCTAAATCTGCATAAATCGTATTAGTATATGGAAGAGGCTCATTTCCAACTTCTGATTCAAATAAAGCTTGAGCAAACCGAGTTTTACCGACGCCTGAAAGGCCTGTAATACGAATAGCACTACCACTAGAGTGAAGCTTTTCTCTAACTACATTAATACCTTCAAGTACTGTTAACGAGTTTTGATTACCTGAACTACTATCGCTTATACAACGATGATCATCAGTAATAAAATCATCTTCTACAGCGATCGGTGTTGCAGCCCATCTACCAAATGATGTCCAACCAGATAAGGGTTTACCAATTATTTGGCGAACCCATAGAGTCACACTTGGGTAAATATGCAACCATGACAAGATGCGACTTCGACCATAGAAGTCGAGCTTTAAATCATCTTTGTTAGTTAGAGAGCCGACAGCTTTTTGCATACTGGCTAAGCGATCTTTCAGCATCTTATCGGAACAATCATCTTTACCACTAACAATGATATAAGCGCCTTTTTTATCAGCAATCTCTGACAAAATCGGTTTAGGATTACTCCCATCTAACATTTCTTTATGACAAGCTGCCTTCCCCATCGAATGCTTTTTGACTTGAAAGCCGGTACAGTTTCTTGGTATAAAGTTAGGTTGACTTAATCGGCTATTACTATCAACGCTCACATCAAGTCCGCCATCGGCTGCTTCCTGTGCGCCTCCCCAAGTTACATCAGCTAAGGGCAATTGCTGCTGCAAAAACTCAGCTTCGCACAAGCGTCCAATTAGTTCTCTTAAGTCGCCATCATTCAATGATGTAATGTCTTCAACAGTGAGTTCCAAGCTTTTCATCTTATGCTTCTCATTTTCCAATTATTTAATGGCATTCTTTTTTATTTATTATATATAGAATTTAACCTTCCTGAATTAAATTCTCTGTATAAAAAAACACCCAACCAAGTTGAGTGTTTTTTTATTGACGATAAGCTGTATATCAATTCAAAAAATTTGAGTAGCGAGGAAAACGAGTGATAGCACTACATCAAGTAGGCTGAACGAGTTTGACGACGCTAATCAGATTTTTAGTTTGATGTTATTCCCACTCAATCGTCGCAGGTGGCTTGCTCGAAACATCATAAGTCACACGCGATACTTCAGCGATTTCATTCATAATGCGGTTCGATACCGTCTCAATCAAATCATACGGCAGATGCGCAAAGCGAGCCGTCATAAAGTCCACGGTCTCAACTGCACGTAACGCAATCACCCACGCATAGCGGCGGCCATCACCGACCACACCGACCGATTTGATCGGTTGGAATACGGCAAATGCTTGTGCAGTCTTGTCATACCAGCCTGATTTTTCTAGCTCTGCCATGAATATCGCATCGGCTTGACGCAAGATATCCGCATACTCTTTGGTCACTTCACCAAGGATACGCACACCCAAACCCGGACCAGGGAACGGATGACGATAGACCATTTTGGCTGGTAGACCCAAAGTAACACCCAGTTTGCGGACTTCATCTTTGAACAAATCACGTAACGGCTCAATCAACTTAAACGCCAAGTCATCTGGCAAACCGCCAACGTTATGATGGCTCTTAATCACGTGGGCTTTGCCTTGATGCGACTTCGCAGATTCGATGACATCAGGATAAATCGTACCCTGCGCCAAGAACTCAACGACTTTACCATCGCTCTGCTCGCTCACTTGACGCGCGCTCTCAGCGAATACGTCGATGAACGTTTTACCAATGATTTTGCGTTTCTTCTCTGGATCAGACTCGCCTGCTAGGGCGTTTAAGAATAAATCTTCTGCATCAACACGGATGACTTTAACGCCCATGTTTTCTGCAAAGATTTGCATCACTTGGTCGCCTTCGTTCAGACGCAGCAAGCCGTTGTCTACAAATACACAGGTAAGCTGATCGCCAATAGCTTTGTGCAATAACGCTGCGACCACTGAGCTATCGACACCGCCTGATAGACCTAGCAATACTTGCTTGTCACCGATTTGCTCTTTTAACTGGGCGATACGCATATCAGCGATATTATCTGGCGTCCAGTCGCCTGCACAATCGCAGATTTGATGGACGAAACGACCAAGCAGCGCTTGACCTTGCAAGGTATGGGTCACTTCTGGATGAAACTGTAGACCATAATATTGCTTGTCGTCATTGGCCATAATCGCAATCGGACAGCTTGGCGTACTGGCGACGATATCGAAGCCTTCAGGGACTTCAATCACTTTATCGCCATGACTCATCCAAACATTAAGCGTACCAGCCGCATCTTCGATACCATCGATCAAGGTCGAGGTACCATTGATGTTGATCGTCGCTGCACCAAACTCATGGATATCACTGGCATGAACCTGCCCGCCAAAACGATCTGCCATCGCTTGCATACCGTAGCAAATACCCAGTACTGGTACGCCCAAGTCAAACACCGCATCGTTGATACGCGGGCTATTCTCTGCGTGTACGCTCTCAGGGCCGCCTGACAAGATAACGCCTTTGGCACCAAAATCAGTAATGCGCTGAGTGTCGATATCAAAGGGTAGCATCTCACAAAACACCCCAGAATCGCGCACACGGCGGGCGATAAGCTGGCTGTACTGCGAGCCAAAATCGAGGATAAGAATGCGGTCTTGCTTGATAGTCGGTATTGCAGAAGTGGCAGCGGCAGTGGTCATAAATCGATGTCCATCAATAAATAAATTGGTGGCCTATTTTAACAAGTTTACGCTCTCTATTGGCTATTAGATGCGTAATTGTTCGCGATTATTGATGGTTATCGATAATTATTAGTGAATATTGATGATTATTCGCCAAAGACGATAATTTTTTATTATACAAATGACGAGTACTTATAAAATTTTTGTTTATATTGTGATATGCTCGAATGATAAGCAATTTGGCTTTAATGCGATAGATTTAGTATCGTTAGCTCACGCTCATTACCAGACATTGAGCGGTCGCTAAATTGGCTCTAATAATTAACACCAGATCTCAATCCAAACCTAAATAAAAAGTGATAGTCGGTTCAAGATAATTTGGATACAAGGAAGACGAGTGAAGTGTCTACAGGATAGTAGACTGAGCGCGCCTGACCTCGCATCCGATTTATATAGGATTTGACTATATAATAAATCGAAAGGCTAACTCTCTATGAGCAAAATCAAATCCCTTATCCGTAAAAGTCCTAAATCTGACCAGTCTGAACCTATCACCGTAAATTCTGATAATAAAAATATCGATAACATCAGTGTAGATAGCGTCTCAAAAGATAATACCTCCTTAAATACCCCCATCGAGCAAACGCGCTGGAATGGTTGGGGCAATGTCAGTATCAATAAAAAAGTCTCGCCACATGGCGCAAAATTGATCAAATCGCACATCGGCAAAACCAATAAGCTAAAGTCTGTGAGCTTGCAACAAGTGCTCAAAACTGTGCCCAAATCGCGCTTGCCTACCGCCCTTACCGATCTTGATACGGTATCTATCGATCAAGAGGTCAGGCTCAGACATGCGCGTGGGCAAAGCTTCCCCGATTGGATCGCTATGCACGGTGGCGACTTTGAAGTCTTCCCTGATGGTGTCGCTTTCCCTGAATCGACTGATGATGTCGAGCAATTAGTTAAATTAGCCCAAGAGCATGATCTTATCGTCATTCCTTTTGGTGGCGGTACGTCAGTCGTCGGTCATATTAATCCGCAAAAGGGCTCGCGTGCCGTATTGACCGTTGCCATGAGCAAGATGGATCAGCTGATTGACTTAGATAATGAGAGTCAAATCGCAACCTTTGGTGCGGGTACGCAAGGGCCTGCGGTTGAGGCACAATTGGACGAGCACGGTTACCGTCTAGGACATTATCCACAGTCTTGGGAGCTGTCAACCCTTGGCGGTTGGATCGCCGCGCGCTCTAGTGGTCAGCAATCGTTGGGCTACGGGCGTATCGAGCAAATGTTTGCGGGCGGAACACTTGTCACGCCGCAAGGTGTGCTAAATATTGCTGATATTCCGGCGTCATCGGCAGGGCCTGATTTGCGTGAGATGATGATGGGCACCGAAGGTCGTGCTGGCATCTTTACGACAGTCAAAATGCGCGTACAGTCACAACCAGAAGAAGAGCTATTCAAAGTTGCTTTTTTACCCAATTGGGCAGCAGGTAAAGCCGTATTAAAACAAGCGGTGCAAAGTAATATCCGTCTGTCTATGCTACGTCTAAGTAATGCGGTTGAGACTGACGCTCACTTACATCTGGGCACTACGCCTAGTCAATTCTTGGCTATTAGCACTTATCTAAAAGCGCGCGGACTCAGCTCAGATAAAGTCATGCTGACTTATGGCGTTTCAGGTGACAAAGCACAGAATAAATTGGCACTTACCCAGTTCAAAAAACTACTAAAGCAGCACGGTAGTGTCACTGGTAAGCTAACCGATATCATGGGCAATATCTGGGCACATGGGCGTTTTAAGTTTCCTTATTTGCGTGGTACGTTGTGGGAAAAAGGCATCATGGTCGATACCTTTGAGACCGCGACCAACTGGATTAATATCGATGAGCAAATGGCGCAGATGCAGGATGCGGTGAAAACTTCGCTCGCAGATGAAGGCGAAGAAGTGATGGCCTTTACTCATATCTCGCATGTTTATAAGCAAGGTGCCAGTCTTTATACCACTTACTTCTTTAGAGCGGCAAAAGATCACGCTGCTACCTTAAAACGCTGGCAAAAAATCAAACATGCCGCCAGTGTTAGTTTGGCTAATGGTACAGCCACGATATCGCATCAGCATGGCGTTGGTCGTGATCACGCCCCTTATCTTGGCGCTGAAAAAGGCGCGCTTGGCCTACAAGTTACCAGTGATATGATCAAAAGCTTAGACCCTGAACAACGTATGAATCCGGGTGTTTTGCTCGAAAAGTGATTGCTTAAAAAGATAAACGATAAGTGCTATAGCAATATTTTTTACGCAACCTCTATCTGGCGAAGCGCACAGCATGCAAGAAAAAACTATTGCTGTCGCACACCGTAATCATCACGCTTTTTTGTTTAAAACTGCCTATGTCATATCAATGGATAACTAAGATGAATCATCTATGAACCAAACCAAACAACGTCAGCAAGCTTTAGCCGCTCTATCACGTTCAGAACCTTGGGATATGCTCATTATTGGCGGCGGTATTACCGGTGCTGGGATTGCCCGCGAAGCAGCGCGGCGCGGCTTGGCGGTATTACTTATCGAGCAAAAAGACTTTGCTTGGGGCACGTCCAGCCGCTCTAGTAAAATGGTACATGGTGGGCTGCGCTACATCGCATCAGGCGACTATAAAACGACTTTGCTTAGCGTGCGTGAACGTGAGCGCATGCTGAGTGAGGCTGGCGGCTTGGTCAACGAGATGCATTTCGTTATGCCGCATTATAAAGGCAAGTTTCCACCGCCATGGATATTTAATACTTTGCTTCGCGTCTACGATAAGCTGGCAGGCAAGCGCTATTTTACCTACTTTAAAAAGGACGCTTTTTTGCGTCTTAATCCTCATATCAAGCAAACGAATTTTTTAGGTGCCAGTCAGTTTAGTGATGCCGTGACCGATGACTCGCGGCTCGTGATGCGCGTGCTGGACGAAGCCATACATGACGGTGCGCAGGCGATTAACTACTTAAAAGCTGAGTCATTACTCACTAATGAGCAAGGCTTAGTAATAGGGGCAGCGCTAAAAGATACCGCTGATTCAAATTCTATAGCTAACAACGCTCAAACTTATAACGTTCATGCCAAAGTCGTGGTCAGTGCGACGGGCGCTTGGGCGGATAACTTACGGATGCAAGCCAGCCAACAAACCGAACAAACTTTTAATAAGCAAATTCGTCCGTCTCGCGGCAGTCACTTGGTGGTTAGCCAAGAGCGTTTACCGCTTACGCAAGCCTATACCTTTTTGCACCCTGTCGATAAAAGAGCAGTTTTTGTCTTCCCTTGGGAGAACTGCACCGTCCTTGGCACCACCGATTTAGATCATCCGCCGTTAGGCGATGAAGAGGTCGGCATCACCAGCGAAGAGGTGGATTATCTGTTGACCGCGACCAACGATCTTTTTGATGACGTCAACCTAAACCGAGAGGATGTGATCAGCACTTGGGCAGGCGTGCGGCCGCTGATATCAGAAGGCGGCGATGGTAAGCGCGTCAGTCCGAGCAAAGAAAAACGCGACCATAGCGTGTGGCTAGATAACAACCTAGTGACCGTCAGCGGTGGTAAGCTCACGACCTTTCGCCTCATTGCGCTTGATGTCCTTAAAAAGTGTCAAGAAGTGCTCGCCCTTGATGAGTCAGTTATTCAAAACAACAACCTAGACAGCGATCAAGTTTTTAGCAATCAAATCCCAACCAATCCTAAATTTGCGACTTTACCAAAACCTATGCAACAGCGCTTAAAAGGGTTTTACGGCAGGCAACTTGACAGCTTGCTTGAACTCGCCCATGACGATGATTTGGCTTATGTCACCGATAGTAATACCATTTGGGCGGAGATTCGATTTGCCGCGCATTATGAGCAAGTGATTCATTTAGATGACTTACTATTGCGGCGCACGCGCTTAGGTTTGATACTACCGCACGGCGCAATGACGCCATTGATTAGCGCCAGATTGAAGCCAATCTGCCAAGAGGAGCTGGGCTGGAATGAGCAAAGGTGGCAGCAAGAAGCAGAGCGTTATCAACAATTATGGCAGCGTTACTATCATCTGCCTGCGGCTTAATTTTTTTAAAGTTACGTTGATATTCAAGGTCAGTGCTACTGGGATACATTTTGCGCAGCCTCTGGAGTTTTGAGGTCGCACAGCAAGCAAGGAAAATGTATTTCAGTAGCACGTTTTGACGTTTATGATTATCACCACATAGTTAAGGACAACTATGACCACTCCTGATGACCCGATTTATTTCTTAGCTATCGATAACGGCACGCAAAGCGTCAGAGCGCTTATCTTTGATCAATTCGGCACTGAAATCGCCAAAGCCCGTGTGCCTATCGAGCCATATTTCTCTAATCAGCCCAACTATGCCGAGCAGCATGCCGACTATTATTGGCAAAAGCTCAGCGAGGCCTGCCAGCAATTATGGCAAAGCTGCGATGTCACCCCAGCACAAATCGCCGGTGTCAGTCTCGCGACCCAGCGCTATACGATGATATGCTTGGATAAGAATAAACAGCCGCTGCGCCCTGCTATCGTCTGGATGGATTTGCGCCGCGCTGAGACCAATGATATTGGTTTCCTAAGCCCATTGACCAAAATCATTGGCATGGGCGAGCTAGTCTCCGAGGCGCAGCAAAAAGCACGCTGTAATTGGCTCGCGCAAAACGAGCCTGAAATCTGGGCGAAGACTGCGCACTATGTCAATCTCTCCGCCTACCTCACCTATCAGCTCACAGGCGAACTCGCTGATTCGACAGGTCATTCGGTTGGCTACCTGCCTTACAACTTTAAAGCACAAAAGTGGCTAAAACCCACAGATCTAAAATGGCGCTTATTCAGTTGTACCCCTGATCAAATGCCCAAAATTATCTCGCCCGGTCAAAAGCTCGGTCAAATTAATGTTCAAGCCGCCGAGGCCACAGGTATTCTACAGGGTACACCAATGATTGCTGCCGCCAGCGATAAAGCTTGCGAAGCTCTAGGGGCAGCGGGTCTCGCTACCGACACAGCCTGCTTAAGCTTTGGTACCACTGCCACTATTAACACCATCTCTACCGATTACGTCGAAGTCCTCAAGCACATGCCCGCCTACACCGCCGCCGCGCCAAACTATTACAACCATGAGTATATGATCTATCGTGGCTTTTGGATGGTCAGCTGGTTTAAAGAGCAGTTTGCTCACTACGAGGAGCAGCTGGCGCAGACTCAAGGTATCGATACCGAAAAACTCCTTGATCAAGCGGTCAAAGACATTCCAGCAGGATCTATGGGTCTGATGATGCAGCCGTATTGGTCGCCCGGTGTTCGTCATCCGGGGCTTGAGGGCAAAGGCGCGCTCATTGGCTTCGGTGACGTGCACACGCGAGCGCACGTTTACCGTGCTATCTTAGAGGGACTGGCCTACGAGCTTAAGCTTGGTTTTGATACCATTGAGAAGCGCACCGGCAAGCCCATCAAACACTTGCGCGTCTCTGGCGGCGGCTCCCAAAGTGACTCAGCCATGCAGCTCACAGCAGATATTTTTGGCATGCCTGCCTATCGCCCGCATACTTATGAAGCCTCAGGCTTAGGCGCTGCCATCAACTGTGCGGTGGGTCTTGGCGTTTATCCTGACCATTTAACCGCGACACAAGCGATGACCCATTTGGGCGATGAATTCTTACCCATTGATGCCAATGTCCAGCTGTACAAGCGCTTGTATAATGAAGTCTATTTAAAGATGTACGAGCGCTTACAGCCCTTGTATCATAGTATTCAAGACATTACTGGCTACCCTGCCAAATAAGATAAAACGTCTGCGCCAGCCTAACCTTAATCTTGATCTTGATTAGGAGTGATGGCTTGCGTTGCTGTTTAACTGTCATCACTACTTAAGGCTGTATAAATACGATTCAAGCCTTCTATCAACACCGCTTGAGGACAGGCCACGTTAATGCGCATTTTAAGGTGTCCCTCATTACCATATTTGACACCAGAATTTAGCTCAACTTTAGCGTCTCGCAGTTTGTCATAAAGCACCTGATCGTCATTACCATACGCCGAGCAATCGAGCCAGATTAAATAAGACGCTTCTGGGCGCATCACCTTGATATCAGGCAGATGCCCTTCTAAAAAGTGAATCGTTAATTCGATATTGGACTCGATATAACCAAGCGCCTGCTCAAGCCACTCACCACCCTGTTCATAAGCACTACGCATAGCCGCATAAGCAAATAGATTCAGCTCATACTCGTCATTTAATTGCTGCCGTTGGCTGATTTTTTTGATTAGTGACTCATCTTTAGCAAATATCAGCGAGCCTTTGATACCGGCGATATTAAAAGTTTTGGTCATAGAGGTAAGGCTGACCACTTTATGTTCGTAGCCTTTTGCTAGCGTCAAAAAAGGCGTGAATTTGTGACCTTGTAAGGTTAAATCTTGATGAATCTCATCGCTGACAATCGCTACATTGTGCTTTTTGCAAACCGCAAGCAGTGCTGCTAGCTCCTCTCTCGTCCACACTCGCCCGCCCGGATTGTGCGGATTGCATAGCAAATACAGCTTAACCCTATACTCAACTATCTTGGCTTCGATATCCGCCAAATCAAGTTGATATTTACCCTCGATCTCTTTTAATGCAGAGGTCACCAGCTTGCGACCGTTTTGCTCCACCTTAGTCATAAAAGGGGTGTAAATGGGATCATTGACCAATACCGCATCCCCTACTTCAGTAAATACGCTCATCATCAGCGCCAAGCTTGGCACGACACCAGGTGAGAACAAAATATGCTGCTCATCCAACCACAAATCATAACGACTACCATGCCAGCCAATAATCGATTTATACAAAGCCGCAGTGGGTTTGGTATAGCCCAATATGCCATGCTGCGCAATTTGCTCAATCGCGTCTAATATCGGCTGGGCGGCCTTAAAATCCATATCCGCCACCCATAGTGGAATCGTGTCATCGGTATAGTGCCATTTGACTGACCCCGTATCACGCCTATCAATTATCTCATCAAAGTTGTATAGCACTGACATTCTCCTAACAGATAGTGGTCACTTATTATAGTCTAGATAATAGCGTTGTCTTTACTGTTTGAATGATTAGGACGCGCCCTAGCAGTCTTAGTCTCTTTCAACCGTACTTATCTATTCATCGGCTTAAACGACCTTTAAGCAAATAATGCTAACAATAGTTAGATTTCTATCAAACATTAATGTTACATTTATATTGCGAATTCTGAACAATATCTAGGGCGTATCATCAATTAACACATGGATACATTTAGTGGTCTTAAAATGGTTAAATTTTGCCAAACATCGTCAGAAATCTTGTCAATATGTTCATATTTACAGCAATTTCTTCCTTGTTTGGCTGCAATTTTCCTCATTTTAAGCCTCACAATCTAAATGATGACACGCCTTAGTCGTTTACGTCGGAGTACGCTGATATGACGAGCGTTAAGATAGACATTGACCTCTACCAACCAATTAGCCCCGAGGGCTTTTAAAAAAGGATATAGCATTATGAAAACGGATTTTCTACCATGCTCAGCACTAAAAATTAGTGCGCTTACCCTAGCCATTGCCGCTGCTTCTTTGAGTACTTCCGCTGTGATGGCGGCTGAATGTCAATTAGGCAGTGGGGACACAGGAGGCGCAACCAGCTTTGGGACAGATGCCCTAGCTTGTGGCCCGAACACCAGCGCCTTTGCCGACAACGCCACCGCAGTGGGTCAAAATGCGTTTGCGTCGGATGAAAACGCTGTGGCGATCGGTAACACCGCCTTTGCCTCTTTTGAAAATGCTACCGCTATTGGTGCAAACTCACAAGCTGACGGTGTCGATGCTGTAGCGCTTGGCGGTGGTGTATCTACAAATGGTTCGCGCGCAGGTGCGCAGGCGTTAGGTAACTCGACAACTGCCATTGGTGGCGAAAGCTTAGCGAACACCCCAGGTGCAACCGCTTTGGGTTGGCAGGCAGAAGCTTCTGGGGCTATGGCTACCGCAGTCGGTCATCAAACTACCGCATCAGGCGACCAAAGTTTTGCTGGCGCTGAAGATGCCGTGGCTTCAGGTACTAATGCGGTTGCGATAGGCAATACTGCCGTTGCTTCAGGCGCTGACGGCGTGGCGATCGGCGGTGACAGAAGTGGTGTACGTCAGACGACTGCTTCGGGTACTTCTTCTACTGCTGTCGGTGCGCAGGCGCAGGCCACTCAAGCGGGTACTACTGCGGTAGGTTGGCAATCAACCGCTAGTGCCGAGCGCGCTCAAGCATTCGGTCATTTAGCCAATGCTAGCGGCGTACGCTCTACGGCAGTCGGTGAAGCCGCCGCTGCTCAAGGCGAAGCGTCGGTAGCGTTAGGTAATAAATCCGTGGCAGGTGGCACCAACGACACGGTTGCCATAGGTAACGCGGCAAACGCAGGCATGAACTCAGCCACCGCAGTTGGTGGTCAAGCCAATGCTGCAGGATTAGGCTCCACCTCTATCGGTTGGCAGTCAAAAGCAACGGCTGAACGCGCGCAAGCATTCGGTCACTTAGCCAATGCCAGCGGTGTACGCTCTACTGCTGTCGGTGAAGCAGCTACCGCAGCTGGCACCAACGACACGGTTGCCATAGGTAACGCGGCGAACGCAGGCATGAACTCAGCCACTGCAGTCGGTGGTCAAGCCAATGCTGCAGGATTGGGTTCCACCTCTATCGGTTGGCAGTCAAAAGCCACGGCCGAACGCGCGCAAGCATTCGGTCACTTAGCCAATGCCAGCGGTGTACGCTCTACTGCGGTCGGTGAAGCGGCCAGCGCTGAGTCAGACAACGCCATCGCTATCGGTAACAACTCAGTCGCTTCGGGTCTTGATGGCGTTGCCATTGGCGGCGACAGAAGTGGAGTACGTCAGACGACTGCTTCTGGCACTTCTTCAACCGCCGTCGGTGCGCAAGCTCAGGCCACTCAAGCAGGGTCTACCGCAATAGGTTGGCAATCAACTGCAAGCGCCGAACGCGCACAAGCCTTTGGTCACTTAGCATCAGCAACAGGGGTACGCTCTACGGCAGTAGGCGAAGCGGCAGCAGCGCAAGGTGATTCTTCTGTAGCGGTAGGTAATAAATCTAGTGCTAGCGGCGCAAATGCTATCGCTATCGGTAATGGTGCAACAGCGGCAAGCGACAACCAAATCGTCTTAGGTAATGCCGGTCAATTACAGGCCAGTACAGGATCACAGTCAGGCGCAACCAACATAGTCACTACTGATGCCAATGGCACGTTAGGCGCTAGCGTCTCTGTCAACTCTTTGGCTACCGCAAACCAGCTAGCCAACACGGATGCTCAAGTCGCCAACTTAGGCACAGCCTCAGTTAGCAATGCGAGACAAATTAACGATTTGCGCAACGAGTACAACCGTCAAGAAGATCGCTTAGATGAAGCGGAAGACGGTATCGCAATGGCGCTAGCGCTCGAGACACCAGTCATTCCTTCAGGCAAACGCTACGCCATGACCATTGGCACAGGCTATTACAATAGTGGCTCAGCACTGAGTACCTCGTTTGCTGGACGCGTGAATGACAGCATGACGATCTCAGCGGGTGCAGGATTTGGTCTTGATACTGGAAAAGTCGGAGCACGTGGCGGGGTAACCTTCGCTTGGTAAATGGCGCAAAAGTATCGACTCAACCAATCGCTATTTAACTCAATAAAACCTCGCGATTGCGGGGTTTCTTGCGGTATGTCTATTTTACTTATTACCGCACCTACTCTCTAATCAAACCAACCAGCCTTTTGGGCTTTTAAAAAGGATTTACTCATGAAGATGGACTTTCTACTACAATCAACGCTGAAAATTAGTGCTCTTACTCTCGCCATTGCTGCCACCTCTGCATGCACTGCTATGGCAACAGGCGCTGAGGCTCAGCCCGTTACTGCAAACGCTCAAATGATGGCAAACGCTAACTCTACTGCCATTACTTTAGGCAATAGTGCTATGTCTAGCGGCACTAACGACACGGTTGCTATCGGTAATATGGCCAATGCAGGTCTGAACTCAGCAACCGCTGTCGGTGGTCAAGCCAATGCCGCAGGTCTAGGCTCGACGTCTATCGGTTGGCAATCAAAAGCCACTGCCGAACGCGCACAAGCCTTTGGTCATCTAGCCAATGCTAGCGGTGTTCGCTCTACTGCTGTTGGTGAAGCCGCTATGGCTGGTGGCAGCAATGATACCGTCGCTGTCGGTAATAAAGCCAATGCAGGTCTGAACTCAGCAACCGCTGTCGGCGGCGAAGCCAACGCTGCTGGTCTAGGCTCAACCTCTATCGGTTGGCAGTCAAAAGCCACTGCCGAACGCGCGCAAGCGTTTGGTCATATCGCCAATGCTAGTGGCGTACGCTCTACCGCAGTTGGTGAAGCGGCAGCCGCACAAGGTGCCAATTCGGTAGCCGTAGGCAATAAGTCTATGGCTGGCGGCATAAATAGCATCGCTATCGGTAACGGAGCAATGGCGGCGAAAAATAACCAAGTCGTCTTAGGTAATGCTGGACAAGTGCAATCTAGTACCGCAGCACAGTCAGGTACGGTCAGAATCGTCACTATCGATGACAATGGCACTTTGGGCACGATGATGGTTGATTACTACCAAAAAGCTCGATAATTGATCAATTACCAATGTTGATACCACTATAAATCAATAATCGTAGACAAAATAATAAGACCTCGCGATGGCGGGGTTTTTGTTGTTTAAGATTACGGTCTTAGATTTGAGGGTTTGGCGTGGGGCTTTAGATAGTTTGGGAATAGTTTAGAATTTTCGGATTAGGATGCGAAACCGTTTCAGGAATAAGGGGAGCCAATCCTGCCATCCGCTATTATCTGCTTATCTAGCCTTAAGAAACTCCCATTTAAGAGAGTTTCTCTTGCAAGCCTAAAATTGCACTGCAATTTTTTTACGGCTCTCATGTCAGGGCTAAAACGCTTTTTAGGGCATCTTTCATAAATATATTAAGATTTTGCTCAGTCATTTTATGCTAAATTAGTAAACAAATACTTATTAGTTAAGTTGGTAAGTAAATTATTTATATTATGATGAATCTACTTAACTAAAATTCAGGTCAAATTCAATTGCTTCTATCTAAGTTAGTAAATATTAAAAAGGATATTCTGTGAACACTGATGTCAAATGTAAAGAAGTTGGTGAAAACTCCATTTACTGGCAGCCAATTAATCAATCTACTCAGAGTTACAAAGACGTAATGCATTCTTGGAAAATTAATTTTTTTGCTTTTAAGGAAGAGGATCTTAGCACTGGGGTTGAAGGACTAAGACCTCCACAAATAGGAGCAATCCATGCAGGTTTAGGATATGAAAAGTCCGACCATAACGAATCTGCAACTATTGTCATGCCGACAGGTACTGGTAAAACTGAAACAATCTTATCGTTAGTAGTGGCTGGAAAGTTCCCTTTAACTTTAGTTATAGTGCCTTCAGATGCGCTACGTACTCAAATTAAAAACAAATTTTTGAACCTTGGCCTTTTGCGAAAGCTAGAGTTAGTTGATAATAAGTTTGAAAATCCCCACGTTGCTACAATAACGCATGGCGTTAAAAGGCTTGAGGAAATTGATGAATTATTAAGTTCTAACGTCATCATAGCAACGCCATCTGTATTTTCTAACTTTTCCGCTAGTTGCCTAACTACTCTATTGAATGCATGTACACATCTTATTGTTGATGAAGCACATCATATAGCAGCAAAAACATGGGTTAATATAAAAACGCATTTTTTAGATAAAAAGGTTTTTCAGTTTACGGCTACACCTTTTAGATCTGATGGTATTAGAGTAGAAGGCAGGATTATTTTCGATTATTCCCTTAAAAAAGCTCAATTAGATGGTTACTTTCAAGAAATTGATTTTCATTCAGTAAAGGAATTTACTCAGGAAAAATCCGATAAAGCCATTTCTGAAAAAGCAATCAAACTTCTTAGAGAGGATATTAGCTTAGGCTTTGACCATATGGTTATGGCTAGAGCCTCTTCTATAAAAAGAGCGAAAGAGATTTTCAAATTATATGAGAGTGAAACAGACCTATATCCTGTATTAATAAATAGTAAGACCAAAAATAGTAAGACCAAATTAGAAGCTATCAAAAATGGAAGTCACAAGATAATTGTTTGCGTAGATATGCTGGGTGAAGGCTTCGATCTTGCTAACTTAAAAATATCTGCCATGCATGATGTTCATAAAAGTATAAATATAACTCTTCAATTTATAGGTAGATTTACGAGAACAAATAACAAACTAGGCAATGCTAAGTTCATAGCTAATATCGCTAATACTGGGGTTAGTAAAGAACTTGCAAAATTGTATGTAGAAGATTCTGATTGGAATAACATTATCAGCGAGGTAAGTTTAAACAAAATTAAAGATGAAAAAATGTATCAAGAATTTAAAGAAAAGTTTTCAGAATCAACAAATATCTTTAATTTAGGCTTAGTACCTAATATGAGTACGACCATATACAGATTAGCTTCGAAATCATGGAATCCTCAAAATATTTTCTCTCTAGGAGAGAAACATTTTAAAATATTTGAACATACTGTCAATGATGAGAACGATACTATTATCTTTAGTACAAAGACCTATGTCCCTGTAGGCTGGACTAAATCTAAAGAGTTGTTTGACGAAATTTGGGATTTGTATGTCCTATATTATGACAAAGAAAATAGCCTACTATTTTTTCATACTTCTAATAAAGGCACTTTAAATAGATATATAGTCAAGTCGATTGCTAATAAAGCAATTCAAGTCAGAGGGGAACCAATATTTAGAGCACTATACGGACTTAGACGTTTGCGCCTACAAAATGTAGGCCTTAACAAAAATAAAAAAGGGGTTCGCTACACTATGCATACTGGTAGAGATATAGCTGAACAAATACCTGATATCGAAGCACAGAGAGCTGTAAAATCGAATATTTTTGGCAAAGGTTTTGAGAACGGTGAGGAAACTAGTATTGGTTGTTCATATAAAGGTAAAATTTGGGCAATGGATAGCGACTCTATAGATAAATGGTTTACATGGTGTAAGAATGTTGGTAAAAAAATTCTTGATGAAAGTATAGATCCTAATCATGTGCTTAAAACTGCTATGCGCAATGCTACTCTTTCAAGTTTCCCTCATTTACCTATAATTTCTATAGATTGGCCAGTAGAACTACTTCGAAAGAACCAAGAAACAATAATTATAGGAAATACTGATTGGAGTGAAAAATTAGTAAACTGCGAATTAAATTCAGCTTTACTACCTACTCCTGATGGTAAAGAAATCTCTATCTACCTTTGCACACCTGAGAATAGAAGCGAAATAAAGTTTTCATTAAATAATGATGAAGCGAAGTTTGAGTCTTCAGATGATCTATATATTCAGTTTGGTAAGACACCTATATTTCTTAATGATTTCTTTTCTGAACATCCACCAACATTATTATTGGTAGATACATCTTACATTGAGGGTGACCAACATTATTACCCCAATGAACAATACGCATATCTATATGATAAAAATAAGATAAAAATCTGGAATTGGGAGGGCGTAGATATATCTACAGAGTCTCAGAAAGTACAAAAGATTCGTAGCTCTATTCAATACAATACTATAGAAAAGATAAAAGGTTCTTACGACTTAGTTTTTGATGACGATGGCAGTGGTGAAATTGCAGATATCGTTGCTATTAAAAATGACAATGACAGAGTGCTTTACATTGACTTTTTTCACTTAAAATATTGTACAAAAAACAAGGAAGGTCTATCAAATCCTGGGGCCAGAGTTGATGATGTTTATCAAGTAGCAGGTCAAGCAGCGAAAAGTATCAAGTGGATTAATGATGTAGATAAGCTTATATCTAGACTAATTTATCGTGAAATTCAGAGGTTAGCAAAAGATGAACTTTCTCGAATAGATAAAGGTGATCTAGAATACTTACTTTATTTGCAGAAGGTCGCAAAGCTAGCATATTATGAATTTAATATGACAATTATCCAACCAGCAATCTCAAAAAGTAAAGTTTCAGACGAACAGCTTATAATTTTGGGCAACGCTGAGACATACATTAATGAAATTACTGGAATAAAGCTTAATGTTATTTCAAGTGCTTAATTGGCACTATAAAAATAATATATCTACTTCTCGATAAATAAAAAGTAGGTTACCGCCCCTTAAACTCAGCCGCTCGCCTTTCAACCATCGCCATCACGCCTTCTTTTGCATCTTCTGAATGAAAGAGCGGCGGCAGATAGCTATGAATATTGGCCAATGCCGTTGCTGCGCCATTGCGACTGGCATCTTGCGCGGATGATAGCGCCCCTCTCACACCCAAAGGCGCGGCTTTACAAATCTCTTGTGCCAGTGTCAATGCACGCTCGTACTCAGTCCCATTTGCCACCACTTCACTGACCAAATTCAGTCTATCTGCCGTTTGCGCATCGAATGCCTTACCCGTGAGTAGATACGGCATGGCTTTTTGCCAGCCTGCTGCTGCGACAAAACGTACCGTCGCACCGCCAAATGGCATGATGCCGCGCTGCACTTCCATTTGTGCAAAGTTGCAGTTATCACTAGCGATGACCACATCACTATTGAGCATCAGCTCGATAGCCACAGTAAAGCAAGTGCCTTTTACCGCCACTACTACGGGCTTAGTACGCAATTTTCCACTGATGCCCCACGGGTCGATTTGGTTATCGTCAAACTCAAACACACCGTCGTTTAGCTTGTCTTGCAGCTCTACCAAATCCAGACCTGCGGTAAAATGATCTCCATGAGCAAATATTAAGGCACAGCGTAAATTGTCATCTTCTTCATAGTGAGTGAGCGCTTCAGATAACTGCGCAATCATATGACTGTCAAAGGCGTTGCGTTTATCGGCGCGATTTAGCCCGATCAGGCAAATATGGCCGTCTGTTTCTTGGGTAATTCGATTGTCTGTGCGGTTATTATTTTCCATAGTCATGGTCTTGTCCTTTTTAGAATGCTAGTTTGCAGGGTTCACCCTATGCCAAATCAATGTTGCTAAAGATTTATTCGACTTACTTTTAATATAGACATACGCCCTCTGCAACGCAAGCACCGTTTTCGCGTTGATGAATAGCTGACATCAATAGTAGTTGACCTGATTTGCTATAAGTGCAACTATTATTCAAACTAAGACATGACTCAGAGTATTTTATGGAATTTTGGCACGGTTTTTTGCTGATCACTAGCGTCCATCTACTCGCTGCTGCCTCTCCAGGGCCTGATTTTGTCTTGGTATCACAGCAGACATTGGCAAAAGGCCGACGCACAGGTTTGATTTGTAGCATTGGCATTACCTTGGGTCTTGCTGTACACATTATCTATTCGGTGCTGGGACTGGCAACAGTGATCGCCCATTCGCAGCCGCTATTGACCGCTATTAAATGGTTGGGTGGTAGCTATCTGATTTATCTCGGATGGCAAGGTATTCAAGCCAAACCGAAAAAACCATTAGATTTAGCAGATTCAGAAAATGTAGGCATTGATACTTCAAACACTAAGTCTACCGAGCAAGCACAGCTGCTTTCTACCAAAAAACCTTCTATTAATAGCGACTCAACTTTCGCCATTCTGCGTCGTGGCTTTTTTTGCAATGTATTTAACCCAAAAGCGCCAGTGTATTTCGTGGCGATATTTACCCTCGTATTGTCACCAGATATCCCGCTTTGGCAGTTAGCAATCTATGGCGTATGGATGATGGTCTTGCAGATGGCATGGTTTAGCACGGTGGTGATGTTACTTTCTATCCCTGCGATTCATCGCCGCTTTCAACGCTTTGAGCATTGGATAGACCGCGTCTTGGGTACAGCGATGATTGTATTGGGATTAAATCTTATCTTACGTAGCCGATAAGACCTTCGTTACCTACGAAATCTGCTAAAATGGTGCATTATATTCAAACATCAAAGCCCGATACTATGACCAGTAAGCCTATGAACCGTCGCCCGACCGCCAACAATCACAGAAACAGATCGCCTGAGACTGCTAAAAAACTCGGTCGGCTACATCCGCGCAATCCGCACCAAGGTCGCTATGACTTTGCGGTATTGACCCGTGCCTTGCCAGAGCTTGCCAAGCATACGATTACCAATCCTAATGGCGAGCCAACGATTAACTTCTCTGATCATCAAGCGGTAAGAGTGCTTAATCAGGCGCTACTAGCCCATTATTATGGTGTCAAGTTTTGGGACATTCCTGAAGGTTACTTGTGTCCACCGATTCCGGGACGCGCAGATTACATTCACTATGTTGCCGACTTACTTGCGCAAACCAGTCATACCAATGACGATAACCTCCCGCCAACGGGCAAAGAAATCCACGCTTTAGATATCGGTACGGGTGCCAGCGCCATTTATCCGATTATCGGTAGTCAAAGCTATGGTTGGCGCTTTACCGCGAGCGATATCGACCCTATTTCGGTCAATACCGCAGCATTGATTTGTGATGCCAATCCGAAGCTAAAAGGCGCGGTGAAAGTTAAGCTGCAACCTAACTCCAAAAAGTTTTTTGCAGGCATCATCGGTCGTCAAGATTACTTCGATGTGGTCGTTTGTAACCCTCCGTTCCATGCCTCGTTAGAAGAAGCGATGGAATCCAATACCCGCAAGCAGCATAATTTGCAAAGACATCGTGGTAAGAACGAAAGCGAGCAAGTAAGCCGTAGCTCAACGAAATCTGGCAATGCGGCACAAAACCTAAACTTCGGTGGTCAGCACAAAGAGCTATGGAGTGAAGGCGGCGAGATTACCTTTTTAACCAAAATGATAAAAGAGAGCCAAGACTTTGCTGAGCATGTTGGCTGGTTTACTAGCTTAGTCTCTAAGTCTGAAAACGTAAAACCTTTACAGCTATTGCTAAAGCAGCTCGATGTCACACAAATGCGCATTATTGAGATGAGCCAAGGGCAGAAAAACACCCGTATATTGGCATGGCGTTTTAACACTGACGAAGAGTAGTAGCTACCGTTTTTAATTCTTAAAGTTTCACGTGAAACAAAAAAAGCACCGCTCTGGAACCCAGAGCGGTGCTTTTTATTGAGAATAATGAGATAGTAATACATTGATTTTATTTAGGTCTAACGATAGCTAAAAAAACATCACCTTTAGCCCAATCGCAATCAGTACAAATCCACCTAATGCCTCTGCTTTATCCTCTAACCATGTGCCAGAGCGCCAGCCTAAATAGACACCGAACAGCCCAAATACAGCAGTGACTACAGCGATAATTAAACAGGCCAACCAAGCATTCAACGCCAATAAGTTAAGCGTAAACCCTGCCGCCATGGCATCGATGCTTGTGGCAATTGCGAGCGTAAGCATAGTGCGATGATTGATATGGTTGTTGCCAGTATGAATGACTGCAACTTCATCGCCAGCCGTATCAATATCATGGGCTTTTAGATGAAGCGCACTGTCTACCGCATCTTCCCCATCGCCAGTAAACACCTCATACAGCATTTTACCACCGAGACCGATCAGTATTATGCCGCCAATCCAAGGCGCAGCAGCAGCCAACCAACCTAAAAGTGCCGCGCCTAACAAATAGCCAATAAGCGGCATAATACCCTGCGCAATACCAAAATATAAGCCCGCATAGACAGCTAAACGCAGCAAATATTGCTTGCTCTGTTTTTGCGACTTAGCACCCAACCCAATCGCAACGGCAAATGCATCCATGGCTAGAGCAACAGCAAGTAGCACGACTTCAATCATTTTATTTTTTCACTTATGCTAATAATTTATAACTGGGACAGTTTAATGAAGGTTTATAGTCGTTTCAATTTAAAAAAACGACAATGCTGCTGAAATAAATTTTGCGAAGCCTCTAGAGTGCGAAGCGCACAGCGAGCGAGAAAATTTTATATCAGCAGGATATCATTTTTTATTAAGTTTCACGTGAAACAATCTTAACATTAAAAAACCACCGCCTTGGTTGCCAAAGCGGTGGTTTTTTAGTGAGTCACAATATTATGCTATTTAAATATCTAGGTTAGAGACTGTTAACGCATTCTCTTCGATAAAGATACGACGTGGCTCGACATGATCGCCCATTAGGCAGGTAAACATATGATCCGCGGCGATGGCATCTTCAATAGTAACACGTAGCATACGACGGTTTTCAGGGTCCATCGTCGTATCCCACAGCTGATCGGCGTTCATCTCCCCTAGCCCTTTGTAGCGCTGGATGGCTAGACCACGACGCGCATCAAGCATCATCTGCTGCCAGAGATAATCAAAGTCACGGACTGGGATATCTTTGCTAGCACCCGTAGTATTCTCGCGGCGGATAAACGCGCTATCCTCAAGCAAAGTGTTCCATTCCGCCGATAAGCGTAGCAACTTGGTATATTCGCCTGAATTGATAAAGCTTGCATCTAGCAGATAATGATGGGCCAATTGATGCACATAAACCGTAATGCGAGGTAACCATTGCGCTTTAGCCGATAACGCTTCACCATCAGAAGTGTCGCCATCTTCAGCTGCTACGGCAGGTTTCATACCCAATAAGTCTGCAGCGGCTGCATCCATATTTTTCGGTTGTGGCGCATGAATATTAATCAATTCAATCTCAGGGCTCAGATCACTACCGAAGTGCTCAAGCTGAGTTTGCATAGTCTCTTGCCACCCTTGCATAGCAGACTTATCGTAAGTCATGTCAGTGCTAAGCTTCGGCGTATGCGTTAAAGCATCCAAAATCACCGCTGGAAAACGAATTTGCAAACGGGCTTTAATCAGCTGCGTTTGGTTATAATCATTCAATAGCGTCTCTAACGCTTGCCCAGTAATCGCAGGTGCATCTTCACTGATGTGTAGCTTGGTATTATCAATTGTAGATGACAGTAGATACGCTTTAAGCGCTTCATCATCTTTTAGATACAGCTCTTGACGACCTTTTTTTACTTTATATAGTGGTGGCTGAGCGATATAAATATAACCACGCTCGATCAGCTCTGGCGTTTGACGGAAGAAGAAGGTCAACAGCAAGGTACGAATGTGCGAGCCGTCAACGTCGGCATCGGTCATGATGATGATTTTATGATAGCGTACTTTATCAGGATTATATTCATCAGGGCCGATACCACAGCCAAGCGCAGTAATTAGGTTACCCACTTCCGCAGACGATAGCATTTTGTCAAAACGCGCACGCTCAACGTTTAGAATTTTACCTTTTAGTGGCAAAATCGCTTGGGTCTTACGGCTACGACCTTGCTTCGCTGAACCACCTGCAGAGTCACCCTCCACGATATATAGTTCTGAAAGCGCTGGATCTTTTTCTTGGCAATCGGCCAACTTACCAGGCAAACCTGCGATATCCAAAGTAGTCTTACGACGCGTCATTTCACGCGCTTTACGAGCTGCGTCACGCGCTCGTGCTGCATCGATGATTTTATTTGCAATGGCTTTACTAGCCGTTGGATTCTCTAACAAAAAGTCGTTGAATTTGTCGTGCATTGCCGATTCAACAGCAGATTTTACTTCGCTTGAGACCAGCTTATCTTTGGTTTGACTGGAGAATTTTGGATCAGGCACTTTGACCGAGACAATCGCCGTTAGTCCTTCACGCGCATCGTCGCCCGTCGCGGTCACTTTCTCTTTTTTAAATAAGTTTTCACGATCCATATAACTGTTTAGACAACGGGTCAATGCTGAACGAAAGCCTGATAAATGCGTACCACCATCGCGCTGCGGGATGTTGTTGGTAAAGCACAATACTTTTTCGTTATAAGTATCTGTCCATTGCAGTGCCACTTCGACACTGATGCCGTCGTCTTGCTCACTATCAAAATGGAAGACTTCGTTGACGCCATCTTTGCCCGCATTGATATAGCTGACAAACTCGGACAATCCGCCTTTATGTTCAAACTCATGACGCTTATCGATACGCTCATCGGTCAAGACGATGCGTACACCTGAGTTCAAAAACGACAGCTCACGTAAACGCTTGGCTAAAATATCATATTCGAAGATAGTGCCAGTAAATACGTCGTTACTAGGGTAAAAGCGGATTTGAGTACCGGTTTTATCAGTTGCTTCCATTTGCTGAATGTCAGCATCAGGCACGCCATCGGTATAAGTCTGATGGTAGTGATAGCCTTCACGCCAGATATTCATTTCCAGCTTTTTAGATAAGGCGTTAACGACCGAAACGCCGACACCATGCAGACCGCCTGAGACTTTATAGCTGTTATCATCGAACTTACCGCCTGCATGCAGGACAGTCATAATAACCTGCGCCGCTGACACACCCTCTTCTGGATGGATATCGACAGGGACACCGCGACCATTATCCATGACACTGACCGATTCATCTTCGTGAATGACGATATCGATCTGATCACAATGACCGGCCAACGCTTCATCGATAGAGTTATCCACTACCTCAAAGACCATATGATGCAAGCCAGTACCGTCATCGGTATCACCGATATACATCCCAGGACGCACGCGCACGGCTTCTAGACCGCGTAAGACACGGATATCTTTGGAGCTATAATCAGAAGGTAAACTCTCAGGAACGGCGGCAGGGACAATCGTGTCAACGACAGTATCTGAAACTGTAGCATCTGAAACTGTCGTATCGGCTGTCAATTGCTCGTAATCGGTAGGTAATGAATCACTCATGTGCATTCCTTAATCTAGCCATCATCAGCCCATCACGGGCGCACCATTACGGTGACGCCTCACGATGTTATCTTAGACTTAACGTTTTATGGTCAAAGTCTTTCATGCGTATTAGTAGCTAAATAGCGTTAGCTACAACTTTGTGGCGTGTCTTTAAAGACATAAAATTAGCGCTCAGTTTTTTAATACTAGCTTCTGTTTTTTTGAACATTATTGAAGCCAAGTAAAATAAATAAAACGCATGTTTATCAGCCACTTAGAATTTTATAGATAATAAAAAAACTCTATATCACGCCATAAGATAACTTGCTGAGAATAGGACAAAAATAAAGCCCCATTTTAGCATTTTTTCCCTTCTAAGTCACTGTTTACTGGCAGTTTTATCACTATTCGTCAAGTATTTTAGGATAGTGAAAATTATGTTGGAATAAGGGTGGAATTTATAGGTCAAATGCAGAGTTGACGACAAAGCAAGGAGGCAATAATGTCAAAAATAATTGCTATTGGTCAGATGAGATTTGACCTTGTTTCACATGAAACATATTAGGTTCTGACCAGAATTTATTGACTAGCGGCACGATATCCTCGGTTAAACTGGTCATAAATACCTGACAAGGCAGCTGTGCTAGCGTTGACAATAAAATCTCAATCGCCCTATCATCCAGCTCTGCGGTGATATCGTCTAACAGTACCACGGGTATCACTCGTGATTCAAAATCATTATTAGAGGTATCAGCACCTTTTTCAGTATTAAGTAGCAGCGGCAACTGTGATAAGCGCAATGCGGTGATCAATAGTTTCTTTTCACCACGCGACAACACATTTGCGGCCTGTTCTTTTAGAACGGGTAATTTCGTGTGCATATCGCCTTCTATTGTCGTGCTTTTAGCTTCCTGCCCTTCATGCATTGCTAGCGGCTCGCTAGAGCGCCAATGGACATGAATATCGGCACGGTGGTTACCGATACGGGTATAGCCCAGCTGCAAATCCTGCTCTAAGCGTTCATTAAGCTGCACATCGAGCGCAACATTGGTGTCGTAACCGGCGCTATAGCTCAAGCTTAATTGCTCCGCATAAGTAGGCAATAACTGAGCAATGCTTTGAGCAAAGTAAGGCTGCCATTCACTAAATATTCGTTCTCGATAGTGGTGGATAAGTGCGGCATGATTGCTCAGACCTTTGTCCCATGCTTTTAGCTCAGCGAGTTGAACTTGGGTCAAATGACGCGATTTTTTTAGCAAACTATTGCGCTGTTTTAACAGGCGTTGATAAGCCACCCACTGCGGATGAAAGCCTTGTTTCATGTGAAACACCAACCAATCTAACAGCTGCCGACGACTGGCACTGCCCTGCTCTAACATGTCCATCGTAGAGGGATCTATCAATAGTGTGGGGAGCTGTTCGGTTAAGATGCTTTGATTGTAGACCGTGGTTTGATTAAGACGTAGTATCGTCGTCGCATCGGCTTGCTTTTGAATCGCTAAAGTACTGCTATCACTGAGCTTAGCATGTACCGTCGCGTTGTCTTGATGATGCTGAATATAGCGTTTGGGCTGATGATGACGAAAGCTCTTACCTCTTGATAACAAGAATATCGCTTCTAATAGCGAGGTTTTGCCACTACCATTCGCGCCGATAATGACGTTGCAAGCAGTGGCAGGTAGAGTGACTTGGCTGAGGTTACGTAGGTGTGAGATTTGTAGACGTTCAATCATAATGTCGACAGCCGCCTATTTTCGCCACCTACATTTTAGCAGGCAAAAGTTTAATTAATTAAAGATTTTTCGAGATTGCAGATATTAGTTTTGAATGTAAAAATAGTCTTTAAAACAACGCTATAAAGATAGCGACACAGTCTAACAGGACAAGTGCCACGGTCTAACTGTACAGCTTTCTACAAAACTAAAAACACTATATACGCATTGGCATAATGACATATTGATGGAATTCATCATTCAGCTGATTCACTAGCACTGAGGCATTAGATTGGCTCATATGCATTTGCAGATCCCCTTGGATAACACCTAGCACATCTTGCAGATAGGCGGCATTAAAGGACAGCTCCATCGGCTCCCCTTGATACTTAGCTTGTATCATCTCAACTGCTTCATCTTGCTCAGCGTTATTAGCGCGTACTTCTACCATACCGTCGCTGGCGAAATTAAACACCACGCCACGTGATTTTTCGTTACTTAAAATCGCGACGCGGCGCAGCACATCCGTCATTTTCTCTTGATTAAACAGGGCCAATTTATCGGTATTGCTTGGCATGACACGGCGATAGTCAGGGAACTTACCGTCGATCAAACGCGCAGTAAAGGTAACCATTAGATTATCACTCACCTGCCCTGCACTATCCACCTCACCGAATGGCAAGCTTACTTGCAAAAACTCGCGACCGAAACTTAGCGTTACTGCGTTATCTTGATCACCTAGCATTTTACCAAGCTCAGAGGCCAAACGCTCAAGCTCGATCACCGCTTTGCGCGGCAGGATGGCTTGCATGTTCAAATCTGCACTCACATCAATGACACTACGCGCCAATGCCAGTCTATGTCCGTCAGTCGCAACGGTGGTTAGCTGCTGCTGTGAAACATCGAACAACATACCGGTTAAATAATAACGGACATCTTGAATCGCCATAGCAAACTGAGTTTTATGAATCAAATCAGTAAGACGGCTACGGCTGATGGTCAACGGTGTGATGTTTTCAGGATTACCCAAGCTTGGATAATCTTCGCTAGGCAATGTACCCAAGGTAAAACGGCTCTTACCACTGGTCAGCAAGCAGCGCTCGTTCTCTTGGGTGGCAAGACTGACTTGTGCTTGTGCTGGTAAAGATTTGCAGATATCTCTCAGCTTGGTCGCTGGTAAGGTGGTTGTACCTGCTTCCACACAAGCACCAGCAGGCAATTTCAACGTCGATGTCAGCTCTACCTCTAAATCAGAAGCGGTCAAAATAAGCGCTGACTCAGACAACTGTAGCTTGATATTACCCAAGATAACCATATTGTGGCGTTTGTCAGCGGCTTTGGCGATCAGGTTAATAGCTTTTAGTAACGACTCTCGATTAATCGATAATTGCATGCTTGGTTACTCTTATTTGAATGATTCTTTTTATATAAATGTAAAATAATGACTCAATAATACCTTGTCTACTGACGATAATCCATAAGGTATCTATCTGTTGACACTCGCAATATTATAAACCATATCAGCCGACTAAAATATAGTGTAACCACAGCCTAAAAATAGTGCAGCCACACCTTAAATTTAGCGACTGCATACGCCTTTAACCTGCTTGTAACATCAGCGCGAGTGTCTTGTAATCCTTATCGAACGCAGGATCGGCGGCGCGCAGCTCATTAACTTTATCACAAGCATGCATCACCGTCGTATGATCGCGACCGCCAAAAGACTGTCCAATCTCCGGAAAGCTATCGCTAGTCAATTCACGTGATAATGCCATGGCTATTTGGCGTGGTCTAGCAATACTACGCGTGCGCTTACGGCCCATCATATCTTTGATAGTCACATCATAGTACTCAGCGACCACTTTACGAATATTATCCATATTCACGGCTTGAACACGCATTGCGACGATATCTTTCAACGCATATTGCACCATTTCGAGAGTAATCTGTGCACCTGTCAAATTAGCATTGGCAAATACTTGATTTAGAGCACCTTCTAAACGGCGAACATTTGAAACCACATTTTGAGCGATGAATAATGCGCATTCTTTAGGCAGTGTCATACCATGTGATGCCGCTTTTTTCTGTAATATTTGTACTCGTGTATCAATCTCAGGCGGATCAACAGCCACCGTCAAACCCCAAGAAAAACGGGATCTAAAACGTTCATCAAACTCTGTCATTTGCGAGGGATGACGATCTGATGCCAAAATCAGTTGCTTGTCACCACTGGTAAAATCTGCAAATAACGTTAAAAACTCATTACTACTTTTAGTCTTTCCTGCTAAGACATGAATATCATCTACAATTAATAAATCTACTTTTTTTATTTTCTTTTTAAAATCTTCTATTTTATTGTTTCTTAATGAATAAACCAATTGATTAATAAATTTTTCAGAAGTGAAATAATAAAAACTTTGATTATTTTTTAAATAGCGATGTGCTACTGAATGCATTAAATGCGTTTTTCCCAATCCTGAAGGGCCATATATAAATAAAGGATTATGACGGTTTTTTGACTGGCGTTTACCAAGCTCATAACAAGCTTTATACGCCAGATTATTAGACTTACCAGTAACAAAGGTCTCAAAGGTAAAGTCAGGGTTTAGATAGCTCAAAGATTTGGCATCAGCAGAGTCTACTAGGGCAGCTTGACGCATGTTGGCATCGATATCTGCACGCGCATTATTCTGATGTATAGATTCAAATTTGTGTTCGGCAGGGGTAGGGGAGGGTTTGTCCTCTTCAAATAGCGAACCTGATTGTGACTGATTATTTGCGTCTGACTCTCGACCCGCATTGTCGACCCGCACGATCACTTCTTCGATGACACCTTGACTGTGCTTAGCCACCAGTTGCTGGATATCTTGCAGATGGTTTTTTTTGATATACGTCACAAAATAATCGTTAGGCGCAAGAATGATCAGCGTTTGTGCTTCTTGATGAGCTGACAAAGGTCTTAACCACATAGTAAATACATTATCTTTGACGTTATAACGTAGGTCGTTTAGACATTTATCCCAAATAGTTGCTGTATCTATCATGAAAAACAATAACCCCATAATCCAAAATAATAAAGGTGCCTAAACGGCATAATTGGTCGACCAGCATCCGATATTGTCGCTGAGTACTATCTCAAAAAAACCATTAGAGAATACGCCAAAATCATATATCAAGCAGGGGGCTAATCTAACACAAATACCCTGTGGATAACATCCTGTTTTTTGTGGATAAGACTGTGGATAGTTTTGTGGATAAGTCAAAAGCCCAAGTTATCCATATTTCACCCACAGGTTATCCACAGGTTTACCCATAGCCTAATATTTTGATAATAAAGGATAAATAAGACTTAACCCCAGATAATCGTGCTCCCAATAACAACAATACTTATATATATTAATCATTAATTATTATAGAGCACGACGATTTCTGTGGATAACTTTATGAAATTAAAACTGAGATTAACCAGTCAGTGACTAATAAATTAATGGAATTCTGCAGTCAGTTGAAAGAATTTAATCATCACGTTGACAACAAAAAATTAGTTTATTGACCAAAATACAATGCAATGGTATAATCCTCCGTTATTACGAATTTAGTCCATTATTTTGATAGGTGAGTTATGAAACGTACATTCCAACCAAGCGTGATCAAGCGTAAACGTACTCACGGTTTCCGTGCTCGTATGGCAACTAAAAAAGGCCGTCAGGTCTTAGCTCGTCGCCGCGCTAAAGGACGTCATCGTCTTACTGTATAATTACTAGATAACGATAAGCATGGCTAATAGTGCTTGTTGTGTTTCTATTGTTTATAGATTGCGATAGTCAATCATCACAACTGACACGTAGCCGTATATCAAAAGCGCCCAAATAGGCGCTTTTTTTGTCTCTATATTTTATGGTTATTTCTGATATTGTCACCAGCTCTTATACTAGGTTGTAATATGTCCACTACTGTTCCAGCTACATCGACTGCCCGCTTCACCAAAGCGCAACGCCTGCTAACGCCTGCGGCTTTCCGTGAAGTGTTTGACGCTCCTGAGCGTAAGCTACACCAAAGCCATCTCATGGCTTTTGTACGCACCAATACGCATGAGCAGCCGCGAGTCGGTATGGCGATTACCAAGCGTAAAGTACCTACTGCGGTCGCTCGAAATTTAATAAAACGTCAAATACGTGAGCAGTTTCGCGTAAAGTCTTCAATGTTAGAAAATAAAGATATTGTTTTTATTGTCAAAAAATCAATTAAAGAATTAGATAACAAAGAATTAAAAAATGAAATAATTAATATTTTAAAAAAAATAGAAAAAAAATAAAATGAATTTGATTCATAAAAAAATAAAATTTTTGTTATATTGTTTTTTTTATTACATTATTGTTATTTATCAAAAAATGATAAGCCCAATTATTCCTGCCCGTTGCCGATATTATCCAACGTGTTCTAATTATGGCAAACAAGCTTTAGCGTGGCATGGAGTGAGAAGAGGCAGTTGGCTGTTGTTAAAACGCATTGGGCGCTGTCACCCATTAGGTGGCCATGGTATTGATTTTGTGCCTCTGCCCTTAGCAGCTTATAATTACCAGTATTTGCCCTCTACTAAGTTGGGCAATTCTAAAAACTCTGGCTTTGGGGTGTGTCGAGACGATAAGAGTTATGTGAGCCGCTTAAACTATTTGCTGAAGACCACCTAAAATAGGTGCTCGACTGGCTGTTTTGTTAGGTCTTCAGAGTTACCCACAAGTTATCCACACTCTTGGTATCATTCGAGGTGGATTTTTAGTAAAATGATGCACATTTTATGTAAATGACTGCCAATACTGTTGTCATGGCGATAATAGATAACGGTGCTTTGTGTTCATGACACATGCCCTAATTTTTCATTCCCTAATTTTTTAATCTAGGAAAGGTTTATGCAAAAGATATTTCGGGTGATGATCATCATTGCGATGCTAATCACCGCTTATCTGCTGATTTTGGCATGGCGAGATGATTATGCCGATGCACCAGCTGTAGACACGGTACCAGAAGCTGCAACGTCAGTAGGTGCTGACATTCCATCTACGACTGGCGCAGCAGGTGATATTCCGGTACAGACACTACCTGTGGATAACGCGACTGCTGTTAACGGCGCTGTGACGGCTACTCCGGCGAAAGATGCTGGTTTGATTACAGTTACTACCGATCGCTATGATATAAAAATCAATCCAGAAGGCGGTGATATCGTTTATGCTGCTCTCAAGCAGTATGACGCGACGCTCGATAGCGAGACGCCTTTTGTACTATTGGAAAATAATAGCAATCGCGTTTACGTGGCTCAGTCTGGTCTGATTGGTCAAGACGGTATTGATACCGCAGAAGGTCGTGCCAATTATAGCCATACTGCTAATAACTATGTAATGGAAAAAGGGCAACAAACGTTGTCTGTACCGCTTACTTATAAAAAAGATGGCGTGACGATTACCAAGACCTTTACCTTTACGCAAGACAAATATCCGATTGATATCAGTTATCAAATTCAAAATGCCTCTGCCGCAGCGTGGCAAGGACAGATGTTTGCGCAGTTAAAACGTGATGATAGTAAAGATCCTGGGATGTCTGATAAAGGCGCGCTAAGCATGGCGACGTATTTGGGCGGCGCTTGGGGCACACCTGATGATCCTTATAATAAGCTGAAGTTCGGTAACTTTAGTGATGGTGAGTTAACGACAACCAGTGATAAAGGCTGGGTCGGCATCGTGCAGCATTATTTTGTCTCTGCATGGACGCCTGAAAATTTCACGGGTAAGTTCTTCAGTCGTGAAACCGCTGATGAATACTTTATCGGCTTTAACAGTCAGCCAGTTAATGTTGCACCGAACAAGCAAGTCACACTAAATGCAACGTTATATGCTGGGCCGAAAGTACAGTCTGAGCTTAAAGACGTGGCAGTTGGCTTGAACAAAACGGTCGATTATGGTCTGTTATGGCCAATATCGAAGATCTTATTTGCTATCTTGGACGGCATTCATAAGGTAATCGGCAACTGGGGTTGGTCAATTATTGTACTGACTATCTTGGTTAAAATTGCTCTCATGTGGTTCTCAAACAAGAGCTACTACTCAATGGCGAAGATGCGTGCCATTGCACCGCGACTTAAAGTGCTCAAAGAAGAGCATGGCGATGATCGCATGAAGATGTCGCAAGAAATGATGGCGATTTATAAAGAAGAGAAAGTCAATCCGATGGCGGGTTGTCTGCCTATCTTGATGCAGATGCCGATTTTCTTAGCACTCTATTGGGTACTGGTTGAAAGTGTTGAGTTGCGTCATGCCCCGTGGATCCTATGGATTCAAGATCTATCAGCGATGGATCCATGGTTTATTTTGCCATTGCTAATGGGCGCATCGATGTTTGTACAGCAACAGCTTAATCCGCAGCCCGCTGACCCAATGCAAGCAAAGGTAATGAAATTCTTACCGATTATCTTTACTGCATTCATGCTGTTCTTCCCAGCGGGTCTGGTTTTATACTGGACAGTGAACAACTTGTTTAGTATGACTCAGCAATATATCGTTAATAAGAAAGTTGACGAAGAGCAAAAGCGCCGTACGGTTAAAGTGCTCGACTAATCGACAAGTAGTTAGCTCTATAATAAAAAAACCATCGCATAAGCGGTGGTTTTTTTATGCGTCAAACCTAGTATTTGCTTATATTGGCACGCGCTAAAAAGTGCAAAATACCGCTATGTAAAGATTGCTTTGTCAGCATGCTTTTAGCCGTCTATAATGGGGTTTTTATCTATTGAGAGTAAGCGTGAATTCTGTCGAAGTGACGTTAGCACTGGGCTCATCTGAAAAGCCTGATTCCTCTAAAAATCATAAGTCATCTGGATTGGCCACCATTGCCGCAATCGCCACACCGCTTGGGCGCGGTGGTGTTGGGGTTATTCGTCTGTCAGGTGCGCGTGCTTATGACATTGCCTGTCAGCTCACTGGTAAGTCTGTTTTTGTTCCGCGTATGGCCAGCTTTTGCCGTTTTTATCAAGAGGATGGCACGACCATTGATGAAGGCTTAGTGTTGTACTTTAAGGGGCCGCACTCATTTACTGGTGAAGATGTGATTGAGCTGCAAGGGCATGGCGGCATGATTTTGCAAAATCAGCTGCTAGCACGAGTGTTTGAATTGGGCGCAAAACAAGCCAGTGCAGGGGAGTTTTCTTACCGCGCTTTTGACAACGATAAGCTGGATTTGGTACAGGCAGAGGCTATCGCTGATGCGATTGATGCGACCAGTGCTGCCGCTGCCAGTAGTGCTATACGCTCGCTAAGTGGTGAGTTTTCACAAAAGATTAATGAATTGCTTGAGCAGCTTATTCATCTGCGTTTACATGTTGAAGCCGCCATTGATTTCCCCGATGAAGAAGATGTTGATTTTTTATCTGATGGCGTTATACAAACCAATCTTGAGAACACGCAGCACAAGATACAGCAAGTACTGTCGACCGCAAAACAAGGTCAGCTATTACGTGATGGTATTCACGTGGTATTGGCAGGCAGACCAAATGCTGGTAAATCGAGCTTGCTGAACCGTCTAGCAGGACAAGAGCGCGCTATCGTCACTGATGTCGCAGGTACGACACGCGATACGCTACAAGAGACCGTGGTACTGAATGGCTTGACGCTGCACCTAACCGATACAGCTGGCCTACGTGAGACGGAAGACACCGTAGAGCGTATTGGCATTGAGCGCGCGCGTACCGCTATTACGCAGGCTGATATGCTGATGATGGTCTATGATGTGACCCGCGACCTTGAAGAAGAAAGTACGCCACTACAGCTGGCTGAGCAGTTATTTGGCAAGCTACCAGAGGCTAAGCGATTATTGATTATTGCCAATAAAAGCGATTTACTAAACGGTTTGAGTGACGAGGATGCCATGTCCGCTTCACAGATTGAAATAAAGAATCGTGGTTATGAACAAGTCAATGTTTCATGTGAAACAGGCGCTGGTATCGATACATTGGTCGAAGCGTTGTGTGCTAAAGTGGGTTTTCATCCGCCCGAAAACAGTCTCATTGCCCGTACGCGGCATTTAGATGCACTCAGACGCACAGCAGACTATTTGGCAGAAGCACACGAACAATTAACCGTCTTTCAGGCAGGTGAGTTGGTGGCTGAAAGCTTACGTCAAGCTCAGCAAAGCTTGGCTGAGATTACTGGTGAGTTCAGTGCCGATGATCTACTGGGTAAAATTTTTGGCAGCTTTTGTATTGGCAAATAGCTTTTTTAAGCCAGCATAATTAATGGCTTTGTTGAGCCGCGCGATTAAATCGTCGATGTTGCCGCCTTTAATATTAAGACAAGGAAAGTAGTATGCATTGCCCGTATTGTAATGCGTCAGAGACCAAGGTAATTGATTCACGGCTGGCGGCAGAAGGTGCGCAAGTTCGTCGCCGCCGTTCCTGTAATAGTTGCCAAGAGCGTTTTACCACGTTTGAGATGGTAGAAGTGGTAATGCCAAGAATTATCAAATCAAGCGGTAAAATTGAGCCTTACGACAATGAAAAGCTGCGCCGCTCTATACTTTTGCCGCTACAAAAGCGTCCGATCACGATTGATGAGCAAGAGGCAATGATTAGCCGGATAGAGAAGCGCGTACGGCAAATGGGTGAGCGTGAAATTAGCAGCAAGGTCTTGGGCGAGATTATCATGAGCGAGCTTAAAACGCTTGATGATGTCGCTTATGTACGCTTTGCCAGTGTTTACCGTGACTTTCAAGACATTGATGCTTTTCATCAAGAAATCGCTAACATCCGCCCCACCGAAAAAACTGACGATAACGTTAAGTAGGGTCTGTTGAACATTCAAATATTAGGACTGCTGATCGCTAAAATCGCATCAAACTAGGCGTAAACTGATGATAATGTCGAGACCTTAGCTAGGTTTACAACAACGTTTGGGGTGATTTTAGCATCAGCCTTTCAGGGCAGGGCTATTTTTTGCCAATACATGGCGAAATTGTCTACCCTAGAATGACTAGGCGTCAAAAATTTCACTGCGTATTGTCTAAAAAATAGCCACTGCCAGTTCCACATTTGAATGTTCAACAGACCCTAGTCTTTATTAGCTACTTTCTTATTAAGTGTGACCTCTTTATGACGCTCTCAAATCACCAACTTTCAAACCATGAACAAAATGCTAAAGACCAGTATTTTATGATGCTTGCTATCGAGCAGGGTAAGCGAGGTCTCTATACTACGAGGCCCAATCCAGCGGTAGGATGCGTTATTGTTCAGGCAGAGTCTATTGTCGGTCAAGGCTTTCATCCGAAAGTAGGGCAGCCTCATGCCGAGGTGTTTGCCCTGAAAGAAGCAGGTACGCGAGCAGTAGGGGCAACTGCTTATGTAACCTTGGAGCCGTGTAGTCATACAGGACGTACGCCACCTTGTGCGCTTGCGCTGATTGCTGCGGACGTTAAGCGAGTGGTGATTGCAGGTCTAGATCCCAATCCACAAGTCGCTGGACGCGGTGTACGTTTACTAGAAGAGGCAGGTATTGACGTCACTATTGGTGTATTAACGCAGCAAGCAGAGGCCTTAAACCGCGGATTTTTGAAAGCAATGCGCACTCAGATGCCTTATGTTCGCCTTAAGATTGCTACCAGTCTTGACGGTCGTACCGCGATGGCGACAGGGGAGTCAAAATGGATTACAGGCCCTGCTGCTCGAGAAGACGTGCAAAATCTGCGAGCCCGTAGTGGGGCGATTATCACGGGTAGCGAAACCGTTATCGCTGATGACCCACAGCTGAATGTACGCTCAACTCAATTGGGCGTACTATCTGAGCAAGTTCCCGCTCCCAAGGTTGTCGTGCTCGATAGACGTCAGCGCTTAGCGCACAGCTTACAGTCTGATTATCAGTTATGCCGTCGACCGGATACGATTTATTGGCACGAAGATAACTTAATGGCATTATTAAAGAATTTAGTCAGCGAGCATCAGTGTTATGAAGTATTGGTTGAAGCTGGTGCGAGCGTGGCAGGCAGCTTTCTAGCCCAGCAACTGGTCGACGAGCTTATTGTTTATCAAGCGCCTTGTTTGTTGGGAGCACAGGCTCGCCCAATGGTTGACTTTAATCCACTATCGTTGGCGCAGCAGCTGCGTTTTGATATCGATAGTTATGAACAAGTTGGCGCTGATCTTAAACTGACCTTATTGTCTTTATAACTCGGTTGTCTCTCACTGGCCTGCTCACAATATGCGTTAGATGTGTGCGGAATGTGGATAAATTAGTAAATCTATTTATGGTTTCACATGGAACTGTGTATAACTTTGTTTCACATGAAACGGAAGAGTCCGTTTCATGTGAAACAAAGTTAATATATACGTATAAAAATCAATGCTTTATGGTTTATTATGAAAGTTTTTAGGTTTTTATGCCGACTCTGATTTTCTGTGGATAACTTGGTGAAAATACAGGTTTTTAATAACATAAGGGTTGATTTACTATGACTTATCCACAACTTATCCCCTATTACGCTTAAAATAGGTGTGTTTCACTTAAAAGCTGTGTGTTTCACTTAAAAGTTAAGGCAAGCAAACGTTGCCATCAATATTGATAAATGCCAATACGTTGTCTATGACGACAATATAATAATGAGATGAGGTTGATATGTTTACCGGAATTATAGAAAGTGTCGGAAAGGTTAAATCCATGCAGCCTACGGGTGGTGATATACGCTTGACGATAGAGTCTGATGGTTTAGATTTCAGTGATGTGAAACTGGGTGACTCTATTGCTTCTAATGGTATTTGTTTGACGGTTGTGGATTTTGGCAGCAATCATTACTCGGTTGATGTCTCACGTGAAACAATTGCGCATACAGCGTTAGAAGATTTAAAGCCAGGTCATATCGTCAATTTAGAGAAAGCGATGTTGCCAACCACACGTTTTGGCGGCCACATTGTCGCAGGTCATGTGGATGGTGTTGGTGTCGTACGTAAGTTGCAAAAAGACGCGCGTTCTATCTATATTGAGATCGAGATACCGCAAGAGCTAGCGCATTATACAGCGACCAAAGGTTCTATTACCCTTGATGGCATTAGCCTCACCACGAACTTGGTACGCGATAATATCGTCTCGTTAAATATCATCCCGCACACCGCACAAGTCACCAATATTGCTCAGCATTGGCTGGTAGGTGATAAGGTTAATGTTGAAGTGGATATCGTCGCGCGCTATTTGGAGCGGCTGTTAACCAAGTCACAAACTGACAGTAAGACAGCGCAAAGTACACCAAGTAATATCACTGAGACTTTCTTGGCTAATAATGGCTTTATGAGATAGTAAGTAAAAATAGTAAGTAGGGTTTTTCAGCATATTCTTTATATTGACTAAGGCGTGTCCTCATGATTTTTAATAAGGCTCTGTAACACTATTTGCAGCTTATTTTTATTGATAGGCTTGGTCAAAAATTCATCCATCCCTACGGCAAAGCAAGCGTCACGATCTTCTGTCGAATTGTTTGCCGTCAACGCCACAATAGGAATATCATTTCCTTGTGCACGAATGGCCTGAGTCGCTTGTAAGCCGTCCATAACCGGCATTCGGCAGTCCATCAAAATAAGCGCAATCTCTTTATGCTGCGCTTGCAATTGACTTAACGCCTGCTGACCATCTTCTGCGACCACCGTACGATAGCCAAGCTTGGTTAATATCTTACAAGCTATTTTTTGATTGGTCGGACTGTCTTCTACCACTAAAATAAGCGGCGCTGCGATCGCATCGTTGACAGTATCTGTGATTGCGTTATCTGTGGTCGCGTTATCTATTTCTATTACGGGTGCGCCATTTTCTTTATTCACTTTTTGGATTGGTGCAAATGTCTGTCTGACTGGAAGAGTTAAGCGCAGCAGCTCAGATAACAATAAAGCACTGTCTAAAGGTTTGGCCAAAAAACCATTACATTGATCTAACAGTACAGAGGAGATACGGCGCTCAGGCTTCATGCTCAGCAGTATTTTAGGCATCGAGATAGTGGCCAGTAACTGGCTTAAGGCCTTACGCCGGTTATGACTGATTGTTTTATCGTCTCCTTCTGCTGGTTTAGGAAATACGATAGTGTTGCTCTCATAATATTCATAATCTAGTAGCAGAATGGGTGCCAGTGTTTGCGCATTCTCGGAGAGCTGTTTCGTTAACTGCCTAATGGTCGCACTATTGATCGAGGTATGAATAGTGGCTGGTATGGATAGATAGTCGCACAAACGTTGCAAATGTTCCGCACCCAGCGTTTGATTCATCACTGCAACCAGATGAATGTGAGTCAATTGTTCATGAAAACGATAGACTGGCTGATAGTTTGGACGATGACAAGGCAGGTATAGATCAATGCTGATACCTTCATCGGCGGTGCTATTTGACTCAATAAAGCCGCCCAATAATTGTGCAAAGCTGTTTGCCGTATTGAGTTCTAAAATTGCTTCAATAGAGGGCTGCTGTATAGGATAGTTGGTTGGGTTGTTTGCTTGATTGATATAAGTAAAATGCTGTGCTTGCTGCTGCGATGGGTTGCTCGTCCCAGTACTTTGTAGGCTAAACTTCACCCAGTTATGCGGATTTTTTGTTGTGCTGTCTTCGTGGATAGCCAGCGGCTCATTCTTGGTAGCTGATGGTAAAGGGTTGTCGGTAATGGCTTCAATCGTCAGAGAAACAGAGCCTGCAAGAGTGGATGTGATGGTACTGTCTAATAAATTTAGCAAAATTTGGCATAGGCGTTTGTGATCTGTATTGATATAACGCGGGCAGCTGGGGGCAAAAAAGTAATGCAGCTCGAGCCCTTGTCGCCGAGTATCATCTGTGACTAAGTCATTGACATGTTGTCCCAGTTTGTAGATGTCGACAGACTCAATCCTAAGACGGGTTTTCTTGACGTCGAACTCTCCTACACCCAGCATGTCATTGAGCTTCGTTAACATAGAGTCGCTCGACCTCATTAGCATCTGTAACACCGCATTCTGCTGGACAGAAAAAGTCTCGGGATTCATGGCTTCAAGAGTGTCGATTATAGTCTCTAGTGGTCTATGCAACTCATGATATATAGCGGGTTTGAGCCCATTAAATTCGTCGATTTTTCCTTGCAGCTGTTGGTTTTGTTGTTGTAGATGCGCGTTCTGATGGATGATTTCATTGACATTATTAAGCAGCACTGTAAAGCCATGCACTTGTCCGTGCTCACCAAACCAAGGGGTAATGTGTAACTGATAGGCTTGTTGATTCTCTAGACCGTGAACGTTTAGAGTACGGGTGACATACAAGTTAGAGAGTTTTTGTAGTAGTAGCTGGGTGGGTTCATCGTCAGCCGAGACAAAATCCGTCAATTGATAGTTGGTATCGCTTTGAAATGGGGTGGCAAATATCTGCTCAAAACGTTGATTAAAAAAGCTGATCTGACCGTGACGCATGATCATGACCATCGGTAGCGGTGCTTGCTCAACCAAACGCTCAAGACGATGTTGCAGCGTTTGTATACGTCGGTGGTTACTATGAAGTTGGTAACTGATACGACTGAGCGCATGACCTAGGCGCAAAAACTCAGCCGTAGAATTTTTGTTAATAAACGGTGGCGGCAGATAAGCGTCTTTCGCCTTGCTACTTAAATTATCGGTATAAGCTATCAGCTGTTGCCAGTTACTTTGGCGATTTAATGTATAGAGTAACGCCATGATGAAGAACATGATCGCCGTCATTAGCGGTAGCCAATAGCGATAGGATATCCAGTCTATCTCAAGTGGTTTGTGGCGTAATATGATATAGAGTTTGTGACCACTCTCAAGCTCAATGGTTCCTGTTAAATTACTAGAGTTGAGCTTATAGGCACTATAATTATTGCTATCAGAAGGCAGTGAAGTAAGGACATTAGGGAAGGTGACGGTGGCAAATGCACGTTCATTAGGACGGACATAGCGATGAATATGAGTCTGCCCAGATGGCATCATAGAAATAATCTGATAACTGACACCTGCAAAAGAAGGCTCAGTCAATATTTCTTGAAGGTCAGAGTTTAGAGGTTCTGCGTGTTCAGTAACGGCATGCTGCAATGACTCAAACGTGTCTATACTCTGCTGATGATTATGCGTGTTTAGGTCATCAAACTGCGCGAAGTAATACAGTGACAACATGGCCAGCAATGTCACTGTATAAAAGAGCAGCAAACGCTGTAAAGACTGAAACTGTTGCATGAAAGCCTGACCCTATATCGGAACGATAAAATACAATTATGATGAGTCTGTCACCAATCTGATAAATGCGCGACACTTGTTATGGGTCTGTTCTATGTTGATAAGTCGTTTAGCTCACTATAAATGATGACACGCCCTAGTGTTACTAGTGACAAGCGACAAACGACAAACGAGAGATCATTGAATAAAAAATTCACTACGTGTCAATAATGAGTTCCCGTAGTACAAATACAAAGACTTCCTATATATAAACCTCTTCATAAAAGGGTGTTAAAAAGAGATCGTGATGGGCTTCATTGCTATTATAAAGATAAATGGCCTTATTAGTAACGCTGGATTGACACTATTACAATCATGGCACAACGTCGTAAACTCACCTATAATGGGCACATCAATCATATATTATAATGCATGACTATGAACACAATTGCTTCCGCCTCTGATCTGTCTATGGATTCTACTAAACCTCAGCAAAATCCCATTCTTGGTGCTCAGCAGGGTACTAGCCCTTTAAGGCTAGTATTTGCGGGGACGCCTGAGTTTGCAGCGATTAGCCTAGAGGCTTTGATTCGCCAACAAGAATCTCTGAATATAGAGATTGTCGCGGTGTACACCCAGCCTGATCGCAAAGCAGGTCGCGGACAAAAACTCTCAGCTTCTGCTGTCAAGCAAGTGGCATTAGCCAATGATATCGCAGTCGAGCAACCGCTCACCTTTAAAAAATCTAGCACCGAAGGCATGGCGGCGCGGCAGACCTTGCGTACTTATCAGCCAGACGTGATGATTGTCGCCGCTTATGGCTTGATATTGCCTATTGGTGTATTGGACACGCCTACTTATGGTTGCCTAAATATTCACGCTTCATTATTACCACGCTGGCGCGGTGCTGCACCGATTCATCGTGCACTCTTGGCCGGAGATGATGAGACAGGCATTACTATTATGCAGATGGACAAAGGTCTTGATACGGGCGACATGCTTTATAAAGTCAGTGCTAGTATTGAGCCTACTGATACGGCCGCCAGTTTGCATGATAAGATGGCTGAACTTGGTTCGACTGCCATTGGCACTGTGCTACAAGACTTGGTACATTACCAAAAACAGGCTGTATCTCAGGATGACAGCCAAGCCAACTATGCTGAAAAGCTGGTCAAAACTGAAGGCGAAATCGACTGGACGCAATCCGCTACTGAGATTGAACGAAAAATTCGTGGACTGACCCCATGGCCGGGTGCCTATACTTTCTTGGCAGGGCAACGCGTCAAAGTATTGGCCAGCTTGCCTGTGAATGCATCGCAGCAAACCAATGAGCCTGTTGGCACTGTTATTAGTATCGGACGCAAAGCGATTTTAGTCGCTTGTGGCAAAGAGAGCGAAGCTGAATCATCAGCCACGACTTTAGCCATTACTCATTTACAGTTTGCGGGCAGTAAGCCGATGACCGCTGAGCAAATTTGCCATGGCAATCAGCTAAATGATGGCGATCAATTTACGACAGAATCAAAATAGCTTTTACTTATATTTAACCTACTTGCACAAGACGCTATCGACCATACGTCAAGGAAATAAAATTTAATGAGACAAACCAGCACTGCGCCAAGAAACAATAAGCTCAAACCGTCAAGCAACCTTATCATGAATGGCAGTGTGCGCGTGCGCGTGATTCGTACTTTGCTCGCTATTCAAAACGGTCAGTCGCTCTCAAGCGTCCTTGATCCATTATTGAATAGTTTGCATGATGGTGACAAAGGCTTCGCCCATGCGCTATTGCTCACGACATTGCGTCAATGGCATGCGCTGGCGCGTTTGCTCGATACTTTAGCAGACAACCCTATCGATGAAGTTGAGGTGCGTACCACCATTCAAGTAGGCTTAGTACAGTTGCTGTATTTAGAGGTGGCTGACCATGCCGCGATTCATGAAACCGTTGAAGCAGCCAAAGAGATTGAGTTCGCTCATTCAACTGGTTTGGTGAATGCTATTTTGCGCAAAGTCGCTAAGAATCCAAGCAAATTCCGTAAGAAGTGTGATAAAAAGCATAGTCTACCGAATTGGCTCGCTTATCAACTTAAGCAAGATTGGAGCGAGCAGTATGATGAGCTGACACAAGGCTTGCGCCAACCCGCACCGATGTTTTTACGAGTAAACTCGGCGGTTACTTCGGTAGAGGATTATCAGCAAGCACTCGATGGGGCAGAAATTGATGCAGACATCGTTGAGCTAACGACTGGTTTTAAGATAGCGAATTCGCCAGAGTCTGCCACTGCTACCACGCTATCAACCAAAGGTCTCCGGCTACATCAAAGCACTGCCGTTAACGCTTTGCCTGAGTTTGCTTTAGGGGTTGCCAGCGTTCAAGACATGCATGCCCAGTTAGCTGCACCAATTATTAATCAAGCATTGATGGCTAAGCTTAGCGCTGAAAATGCGAATACTGACAGCGACAGTGCTGAAAGTAATAATAATGAGCTACACATTCTAGATGCTTGCGCGGCACCTGGTGGCAAGCTGGCTCACTGGTTAGAACTTATAAGCGCTAAGAACGAGTCATCTTTGTTTCACGTGAAACAAGATGATGCTGAAACGTCACCTGCGATTACTGATATCAAGGTCACAGCTATCGATAACGAAGCACCACGTATCGAGCGTATTCGTGAGAATTTACAGCGCTTAAATTTAAGTCAGCATGATTTGCAGCAAGCAGATAACAGCATCGCATTGAACATCGTCTGTGCAGATGCGACCAGATGGCAGCATGGCAAGAATAAAAAAGCAGCGACAAATGAACCAGTATTTGATGCGATATTATTGGACTCTCCTTGTACCGCGACTGGCGTGATTCGCCGTCACCCTGATATCAGTATCCTGCGTACCGAAGAAGACATCGAGCAAACGGCGCTGCTACAAGCAGATATTTTGCATAACTTATGGCCACAACTCAAAGCTGGTGGTTATCTGCTGTACGTGACATGTTCTATCTTAAAGCAAGAAAACGTTGAGCAAATGCAGGACTTTATCACTCATCATAATGATGCGGTAGCGATTGAGTTTACCGAGGAATGCAGTTGGGGTATCGAACAAGCAATCGGTCGTCAGTGCTTACCGATTGATAGCGCGAGTGGCGATGGTTTCTATTATGCGTTGTTGCACAAAACTGCTGAATAAACCGTTTTTAACTATTGAATAACATTATTGTAGACAGGACAATCTAATGAAATATATCAGTACCCGTGGTCAGACAGCGCCGATGGATTTTAGTGATGTGCTTTTGATGGGTCTTGCCCCAGACGGTGGTTTGATGTTGCCTGAGCACTACCCAAACATTGATAGCGCTGTACTCGATGAATGGCGTATGCTTAGCTATCCGCAGCTTGCGATGGCGATTATGCAGCGTTTTGCCACGGATATTCCTGCGGCTGATTTGCAAGACCTCATTGAACGCACTTATACCACTGAGGTGTTTGGCTCTGATGAGATTGTTCCTGTCCGCAAGCTTGAAGACAATTTGTATATTCTAGGATTATCAAACGGTCCGACATTGGCGTTTAAAGATGTTGCCATGCAGTTCTTGGGCAATGCCTTTGAGTATGTGCTTAAGAAAAAAGACGCGCGTATTACTATCATCGGCGCGACTAGTGGTGACACGGGTAGTGCGGCAGAGTATGCGCTACGTGGTAAAGAAAATATCGAAGTCTTTATGCTGTCACCACATGGCAAAATGAGTGAATTCCAACGTGCGCAGATGTATAGTTTGACGGATGCTAATATCCATAATATCGCTATCGAAGGTATGTTTGATGATTGTCAGGATATCGTCAAGGCATTGCAGCAAGATGCTGAGTTTAAAGCGGCTTATAATTTAGGCACGGTAAACTCTATCAACTGGGGTCGTATCCTTGCGCAAATCGTTTATTACTTTAAAGCCTATTTTGCCGTGACTGCCAATAACGACGAAAAAGTCAGCTTTAGCGTGCCATCGGGTAACTTCGGTAATATCTGTGCCGGTCACATCGCTCGTGAAATGGGACTGCCAATTGATCGTTTGATTGTCGCTACCAATGAAAACGATGTGCTAAATGACTTCTTTAACCAAGGTGCTTATCAGCCGCGCCCGACTGAAAAAACTTACATTACCTCAAGCCCATCGATGGATATCTCCAAAGCGTCCAACTTTGAGCGTTTTGTTTATTTGCTACTAGAAAAAGACAGCGCGCGCGTTCATGAGTTGTTTGAAGGGGTAAAATCTGGTCAAGGTTTTGACTTATCTGACTTGATGGATGCGGTCAATAGCCGTTACGGTTTTGCTGCTGGCAAGTCTACCCATAACGACCGCTTGCAGACTATCAAAGCACTGTATGAGCAACACGGTGAACTGGTCGATCCACACACTGCTGACGGTATCAAGGTCGCCAAAGAGCTACAGTTGGATGGTGAAATCATTGTCTGTGCGGAGACAGCGTTACCCGTCAAATTTGCTGACACGATCGTTGAAGCGATTGGGCCAATAGACATTGCTCGCCCAGCGCATACCGAAGGCTTGGAGAGCTTACCACAGCACGTGGTGGTGCTAGATAATGACGCTGAGCAAGTCGCTGAGCAAATTCGTCAGCATGTCAGGCCAAATCCAGCCTGAATTAACGCTGGACTTGTTATTAGCTTTGTTTAACCATTAAACAAGCGTCCACATAAAAGTTACGCCATTGTAATAAAGTGTTTATGATTGTGTTATGGTAGATATAATTGTAATATTGGAAACAGCGTCGGCGACTCATCATTTTGCTAGACGCTTTTTTAGCAATCACACCAGCCAATTACACTGAACAGCTGCCCTATAGGCGTTATGATAACTGTACTGTTAGGCTCTTTTATGCTCTTAATTGCTTGTCATTGATTTTAGTAATGCTCAAGGATTAAGATTAAATCAAGGGTCTAAATAGTATTAATTGTGGCGACAACAGCGGTACATATTGTGGATATAACAATGAAGATGAGCTTAAAAACGATAGCAAAAGCCCTGTTGATCACGACATTTAGTAGTACGATGCTAATGAATGCTGCCCACGCTAACAATCCAGCACCAACTATTAAAGCGGATGCACCCAATCGCTATACGGTTAAAAAAGGCGATACATTGTGGGACATCTCAGGACGCTATCTAGACAGTCCATGGCGCTGGAAAGAAATTTGGGCGACCAATAAGCAAATCAAAAACCCCAATCTTATTTATCCTAACGACATTCTTATCTTATGTGTGATTCAAGGTAAGACTTTGATTGGTGTCGATACGGGTGAGGGCTGTGCTGGGATTGAAAAACAATTGACCGGTACGGCAGTTGCCACCTCGGTAACAGTCACGTCGACGGCGAATAGCATTCCTCCTATCCCATGGTCTGCTATCCAGCATTGGCTAGATAAAACCATCATCGTTAATCCAGCAGATTTTAATACCACACCATATATATTAGCGTCTAAAAAAGGCAACTTAATCACGGCAAGTGGTGATAAAGTCTATGCTAAAGGCGTGCCACTTATCGTTGGTCAGCGTTATGGTATCTACCGTGAAGGTGAGATGTATGTCGAGCCAAAGACTCAGCAAGTCATCGGACTTGAAGTCACACAAGTCGCGACTGGATTGGTTACGTCTACAGAAACCAATGGCGTTACCAGTTTGCAGCTTACCGACAGCTACGGCAAAGAAGTCCGTGAAGGTGATCGCGTTTTTGTTGAGTTAAACAACTCTATCCCGCCCGTATTTTACCCAACGCCTGCAACGGTTAGCCGCGGTGGTATGATTGTCCGCGTCATGGACTCAATCAGTTCAGCGGCGAAGGGCAGTGTGGTCGCGATTAATTTGGGCAGCGCAGAGGGCGCCAAACCAGGGGATGTATTGACTGTCTATCAAAAAGGGGCGTTGGTACGCGATACCAAAGATAATGATGCCTCTGTACGTCTACCTAGTGAGCCAAGCGGTATGGTGATGGTGTTCAATACTTTTGACCATATCAGCTACGCTTATGTGCTTGATTCTGAGCTACCGCTCAATGTGGGTGATCAATTATTACCTCCCCCTTATCTATAAGCCAGACTTCTTGAGTCAGTTGAATCCGTAAATGCGAGTCAGACCATTATGACGGCAGTTTCTCCAGTGTTACCCGACGAGCAGCGTGCAATATTGGCGCTGTGGACCGAGGTGAATGCGTCATTATCGGCTTATCATAAGCTTATTACCTCTTTTGGTGCGGCGGAGCTTGCTTGGCAAGCCAAAGCAGAAGCATGGCGTCAGTTGGGTATTCACCATACGCATCTTGCCCGCCATGAACAGCCAGAGCACACGCAAGCCAGTATCGATAAAATTCAGCAAGCGCTCAACGAGGGACGCTACGGTCTGCTATTTTCTGATCAGCCTGATTATCCTGCCCAACTCTTACAAATCTATGATCCACCGCCATTATTGTTTTATCGTGGTAATCATGCACGCCTGCATCAAGCACAAATAGCCGTCGTCGGCAGTCGAAAGCCCACCGCCCATGCCCAAAAAATCACTTTCGATATGGCACAGTATTTGGCGCAAGCTGGTTATATCATCACCAGTGGTCTTGCCATGGGGGTAGATAAGCGTGCGCATTTGGGTGCGCTGGCTCAGACAGATACTGAGTATCAAGGTCGAACGATTGGAGTCATGGGTACAGGGATTGATGTCAATTATCCCAATCATCATGATAAGTTATTTACTCAAATCATCGATCAAGGTGGCTGTATTATCAGCGAGCTGTTACCACACACGCAGCCGCATAAGCATACGTTTCCACGCCGGAATCGTTTGGTTGCTGGATTAAGCTTGGCGACCATAGTGACGGAAGCCACGATTCAAAGCGGCTCACTGATTACTGCGCGCCTAACCTCTGAGCAAGGCAAGCAAGTTTTTGCGATTCCCAGTCATATTGACAATAGCAATGCTGAAGGCTGTCACCATTTGATACGTGAAGGCGCGACGCTGATTTATCATCCGCAGCAAGTAATCGAGGACGTCAATGGTCAGCTGGATTATGACAATAATGGCTATCGACCAGCACAACAGACAGCCAAGGCCAATCATAAGCTATCGGATAGTCATCAACCTTCTCATGCCGCAGAGACAGCTTCTGTGCCAGCGACGAGCCAATCGATACCGTCTAACATCAAATCCCCTAAAAGCGCTATCGTCGTCCCTGAGCATTTAACGCTGGTCTATGAGCAACTTGACTGGCATGGACAGGATTTAGACGCGCTATTGGTCAGCACCAAGCTTACACCACCGCAGCTGATTGGGCAGTTAATGGAGCTTGAGTTACTGGGTGTTATCAGCGTGCAAGGTGGGCGTTATTTACGCGTTTAAAGTCGTACTTTCTCTACTTTTACGTTTTTCTACTTATTAATTTTAAGTGATTGAATACGGTACAATTTCATAAATATAGTCAGTCAAAGGTAATATCGAACCATCATGCACTGCTAATATCAATTTTTCTTGCTTGCTGTGCCTGCGCAGACAGAGGCGACAAAAAATGGATATCAGCAATACCGTCGCGTTTTTAGGATGTTTTGACTATATTTGAATTTGGCTCACTTAGTCAGCTTCTCTCCTATGTTATTATTAATGCTTAAACTCCTACCTTTTCGAAGCCTTCAAGCCATGAAAAAATCCGCATCCTTTACTACTGATTCTGTCGCTCAAGCTGCTACGTGGCTAAAAGAAGGGCAGCTGCTTGCTTATCCCACCGAAAGCGTTTGGGGTATCGGCTGTGATGCTTACGACGAGATAGCCGTTCAGCGCATTTTGGATATCAAACAACGGCCACAAGCCAAAGGCATGATTGTCGTTACTGACAGTGCCGAGCGTTTAATGCCTTTACTAGAGCCTTTAGAAGACGGTCAGCGCCAACAAATTATCAAGAGTTGGCAGACAGATAGTGACAATATAGAGCTGCAATGCAAGCAAGCGCATACTTGGTTGTTACCCATTCCGCAGGCTTTAACGACAGTGATACCTTCTTGGATTACGGGGCAGCATCAAACAGTGGCAGTTAGAGTCATTGCCCATCCTATGGTTCGTCAATTGTGTCAACAATTGGTCGACGTTCAAAACCCCTTTGGGCTATTGGTTTCTACAAGTTGTAATCCATCAGGGCAACTGCCTGCTATGACTTTCACTGATGCATATGGGTATTTTGGCGAGCAAATCAGCTACTTGCAGGCTGACACTTTAGGCTATACCTTGCCTAGTCAAATTCGTGATGCAACGACAGGATTAATTATTCGCTAGACAAATTACAGTTATTTAAAGATTGATACTTATATCTATTTCACTATTGACAGAAATAAAAGAATAGCGCAAGATAAGTTAATCTAATCGTATAAAAAATTAAGTGAATGGCTCTTATGAAACTAAATCCTGTGACCGAAAAATTTATCTTACATTGGGGTGAAATGGGCTCGCAGTGGGGCGTCAATCGCACCATGTCACAGATTCATGCATTGTTATTCATCATCGGTAAGCCGCTAAATGCTGAAGAAATTACCGACACACTTGGTGTTGCTCGCTCTAACGTCTCAAACAGTATCAAAGAGTTGCAGCATTGGGGCTTGGTACAAAAAGTCTCCATATTGGGTGACCGTCGTGACCACTTTACGACCAATACCGATGTTTGGGAGTTGGCACGTATTATTGTCGTTGAGCGTCAGAAGCGTGAGCTTGAGCCAACAGTGCAGTTTTTACAAGAGCTCATGGACAGCCCTGAATTTGAACATGAAAATAATGAGGTAAAGTCACGTATCCGTGATACCCAAGAATTCGTCAGTACCCTAACCACTTGGTCATCTGAGATGCTTAAGCTGCCCACAAGCATCCTCAAAAAAGTCCTCAAACTGGGCGCCAGTATTAAAAAGGTTTTGCGTTGACAGTAAGCTGTATGATTTAAAATAAAAAATTTGAGATGTTATTTCTGTTTTGACAGAAATATATGTAATGGACATAAAGGCCAGCTAAGTTTAAGTGACACGAGCTTGAGTAAAAGTAGCAGCAATAAGAAACAGCAACGACAAATGGATGTGTAAAATGACAGTCAATCAAACACACGCTAATAAAGAGCAAGCCATTAAAAAGGCTATCGCTGCAGTCGAGTGGCAAGACTTGCGCCAATTAACGCGCGGTCAAATCGCTTATAACGTTATTTTGCCTTATACATTTTTGTTGTTGTCTTGGTGGTTTGCCAGTCAATCATGGTATGTCTTAGCATGCGGGGCTTCTTACTTATTTTTTGCTGCCGCATTTCGACAAGCTCATGATGGCTATCATCATAGCTTAGGGACAGGTAAGCGTACGACCACCGCGATATTACTATTGCTTAGCGTGCTACTGATGACCAGCTTGCACAGCATTCGAGCCACGCACATGGCACATCATCGTGACCCATTGGGTGATAGTGATATTGAAGGCAGTCTAGCAAAAGTGTCATGGTGGCAAGCAATGCTCGGCGGGATAACTTATCGGCTTGATATTTATCGTCAAGGACTGCGTCTAAGCAGCCGTCGCAATCAAAGCTTGGCTTGGTTAGAATTTGGCTTGATTGCTTTAGTTATCTTGGTTGCCTTCGTACTGACCGTATTTACTGTCGCTGTTCCTGCTCTGACCATGTTAGCGCAAGTATTGATATACCACATATTGACCATGATGTTGGCCAATGCTAGCGTTGGCATCATTGCTGTGTGGGGTGTGCACCATGATTGTGATGAGACAATCGCTCGCACTGAGCGTAATTCTGTAGTCAATTTCCTAACTTTTAACCTGTTATATCACGTAGAGCATCATCTATTCCCTGCCGTCCCATCAAACCATTTACCTGAACTTGCCAAGCGTTTGGATACGGCTGCGCCACACCTGACTAAAGTACATGTGTTACCGAGTGTGGCTAACGTCATAGATTTCATTAATCATCGTTGGAACAAATTAAAGAATAAATCTCAAAATAGTAACGATAGTGAGTGTCCTATTCGTAAACGTTTTGCCTAATAAGTAGGCTAAATAAAATCAAGATACTTATCCATCAATTATCCACAGTAGTTTCATTGGCTTTGCCAACGCCGTATTTATACTCAATTAACGATGAATGTTAATAGGATAAATATCATGAAAACGAATAATAATGTAGGTGCTTACCCTTATCTATCAGTGATTATTTTGTTTGCAGGGCTTGGTAGCATAGTTGGTGGATTGATTGCAGAGCTGGCTTTATTATTTATTTTTAGGGATGCGGACTTTGCGCAGATTGGTTATCAGCCATTGCTATATGTCGGTCTGCTTGGTTTTATTCCTGCTTTATTAACAGGTATTATTGTCGCTACTCAACAGATATGGCGTGGTGATCATAAGAGTCTACGCACGACATTTTTAGTTGGGTTCGCAACATCCGCAGGTTATATGGGTGCAATCGTCTTATATTTAGGCATTAACTCCTTGATAGAAGTTGGCGTGCTACTGGCCTTTATGATTGGTATAGGACTATTTGGCGCTATCAACTCAGCTATCGCTGGCTGCATTGCTTTACCAAAAGTATGTAAAAGTCGTTTTGATATAAGCGCTAAAAAAGAAGACGATGACTATAACGGATTAAGTTTTACTAAACGATAAGCAAAAAATATAAGGAGTAGGACATGAATATTTTAATCAGTGGTGGCTCAGGATTTTTAGGCAGTGCCTTTAGCGATGAGATTATGGCGCGTTACCGTACTCAAAATAAAGCGCTGCATATTACTTGGCTGACGCGTGATAGCAGCCAAGCACATCCGAATGATATCGAAATGATAACTTATGATGAGCTGGCGAGCTCGGATAAAAGCTTTGAGGTTATTTTAAACCTAGCAGGTGCAGGTATTGCCGACTCGCGTTGGAGTGATGAGCGCAAAGAGCAATTGCTTGCCAGCCGTATTAAGCCTACCGAATCCTTATTGGCATTTATTAAGCGCACCAGTATTAAGCCCAAGCTAATGGTCAGCGGTTCAGCGATTGGTTGGTATGGGACTCAAGGTGACAAACCTCTTACCGAAAGCAGTGGTTTTGAAACCGATTTTGCTCATCGATTATGTGATGAATGGGAGCAGTTAGCTTTGACAGCAACCGAATATAGCGTGCCCGTGGCTATTGTGCGTACAGGTGTAGTGATTCATCCTGATGGCGGGATGCTCGGTAAGTTATTAACTCCATTTAAAATGGGCGTCGGTGGACAATTGGGTAATGGTCAGCAGATCATGAGTTGGGTCAGCCGTGAGGACTGGGTAGGGGCAGCGATATTCATCATTGAGCAGCATCTTACTGATGATGCGAGCAGTCAAACCACGCATGAAAATACCCTACAGACTACAAATGATACGACAGCGGTTGTGTATAACCTAACGGCACCCAATCCCGTGAACAATCATACTTTCACCAAAACACTGGGGTCATGGTTACACCGTCCGACATTTTTTACTTTGCCAAATTTCTTACTTAAGCTGATGTTTGGTGAGATGTCGACGCTACTCATAGATGGACAAAAGGTATTGCCGCAAGCATTACAGAATGAGGGTTATGAGTTTAAACAGCCAACGCTAAAGCAGGCGCTAGAAGGACAGAAGTCATAAATAATCATTAAGGTTGTTTCATGTGAAACGTAATTCTTTATTATAGGGTGCTTTGTTTCATGTGAAACAAAATAGAGGTTTTTATGAGTGACATTGAGTTTAGTACAGTCAAAGCACCTAGCTATCCTAAAGGTAAGGTAATAGGGATTTATGGTTTGCTAGGTGGAGCGATAGGTGGTTTTATTGTCTTCTTATATATGCTTGTAATTGACGGTAATATTTTTAGGCAAGAGTTAACAGATATTTTCAAAATGCTATTAGCTTCTATTGTAGGCGGATTCTTTTTTGGTTTACTCCCTACGTTAGTAGCTGGATTAACTATATGTAAGTTGAAGATAGTATTTGATTCCATACTAAAAATAGTACCGTTATTCTTCATTGGATTTTTTAGTACTTTTATATTTTCAGTTTGGATAATGCTAGATGAGATTGTTTCAGAAAAAATCATATCTGCTTTGCTTTTTAGCTTGATAGGTGGCGCAAGTGCAGTAGTCACAGGTCTTATCGCATTACCTAAATACAAATAAAATTTATCCAAATATTTCACTTTTGACAGAAATAAAATAAATAAAACCAGACAATTAAATTGAGTGGTCGCGCCAGCAAGACAGCTACTGCTTATCACTAAGTAAGGAGAACATCATGCGTCATCCTTCGTTAGCCAATATTGAATGGCAAGATTTGCGTGAGCTCAAGCCCACTGAGACCGTTTACAATATCTTTTTATCGTTACCATTTTTATTATTGTCATGGTGGAGCGCGTGGCAGGGGTTTTGGCTACTTGCGCTGGCTGCGACGTTTTTCTTTTTTACTGCCGCACTTAGACAAGCCCATGATTGCTATCACCGCACTTTAGGTGTGAGTAAGGTCGCCACAGAGCTCATGCTATTTATGCTGAGTATCACGATGCTCTGTAGTACGCATGCTATTCGGCACACTCATCTCAATCATCATAAAGATCCGCTTGGAGACAGCGATGTCGAAGGTAACTGGGCACGCCTGCCGTGGTATCAGGCGATATTAGGCGGTGGTATTTTTTCGATTATGATTCAGTGGTTTGGTTTGACGCATGGTAGCCGCCGCAATCGTATTCTCGTTGCCTTTGATCTGTTGCTTATTTTCTCAGTGATTGCCGCCGCTTATATCACGATGCATCCCGTATTGATGTATCACGTATTGGTGATGATATTGGCCAATACGATGGTGGGATTCTTTGCGGTATGGAGCGTGCATCATGGTTGTGATGACGTGGTATATGCCCGTAGCGAGCGCCATCCGCTGATTAATCTACTGACTTTTAACTTGCTCTATCACATCGAGCATCATCTGTTCCCAGCGGTGCCGACCAACCATTTACCGAAGCTTGCCAAGCGCTTAGATACTGCTGCACCTCAATGGACGCAGCAGCCAGTAATTCCCTTTTTAGCCCCAGTCAATAAATACCAAAAACCTAGCGTGATTAATAAAACGAATAGCCTCGATGCTGAGGTATCACTCATAAAGGAGTCATAACATGATTATCCAAAACCATATCAACAGTTATAGAGAGCAAGCAAATTTGTCCATTACCATGTACTACGATGATGCGTGCGTGATATGCAGCACCGAGGCGCATAATATGAAAAAACGTCAACCGGAAAAGATACACTTAGTTCCTGTAGAGGAGGGGCTTGATGAGTTGGTCGTCGCAGGATTCAGCCGTGAGGATGCGATGACTTATATGTGTGTGCAAGACAGCTACGGCAATTGGTATACGCACATGGATGCCGTGCGACTGCTCTACAGAACGGGCGGCGTGAAATGGTCACCGTTATTGTTTTTGCCAGTGGTCAAACAACTTGGCGACTTTGTTTATCCGTATGTCGCGCGCAATCGTTATAAAATCCCGAATTGGGTGACCAAGTTGGTCTATGGCAAAGCGCTGATGCAAGATTGCGCTAATGGCGTTTGCAAAATAGCACCCTTTAAACGTTAAAGGGCTTTTACTGTCCACTATTTGGTTTTGTGGCAACAGCATTTTAAAGGTAAAGCATATGAAGTTTTCGTGAAAAAAAAGACGCTATGTTCAGAGCATTCAGCTTTTAACGTAAGATAGCATCCTCTTTATCTGATTAGACCTTATTATGTGGTTCTTCATCATTTTCACTCAGTTGCTAGCTGTTATGACCAGCGTTCTTATTTACTGGTTAATAAAGCCAAAAACTACGTCTGCAAAAGCTGCGCTGATAGCTGCTGTCTTTACTGTTAATAATGTGGCTCTCATTTATGGTTTGACTGAGTTTTGGGGTGAGCGCTTTCATGTCTATCTGGTCGTTAGTATTTTGCAGGGGTTTATGCTTTATGCTGGTGTGATAACCGCTACGGTGGCGCTACTCATTTATCGACTCTTTAAACGAAAATCTCGTCCAATACTCTTGCGCGCCTTTGCCATTACGACTTATATAACTATTGTTAGCTTAGCCGTATTTAATGCTTACTCGCCCGTTGTACACCGTCTAACAGTCACTATAGATAAGCCGCTGGATAAGCCAATGGATATCGCGCTTGTCTCTGATACGCATCTGGGTAGATGGTTTGGCAATCGACAGATAAGGAAAATGGTGAGTCTCATCGATGCGCAACACCCTGATGTCGTGGTTATCGCTGGTGATATTATGAATGACGATACAATTGCTTACGATAATACGAATATGCATGAGCAGCTATCAAAGCTTAAGGCACCGCTTGGCGTCTATGCGACTTTAGGCAATCACGATTATTTCGGTTATGACCAGCAGATCACAGAGGCGGTGGAAGAAGCGGGCATCAAAGCCCTTGATAATGAGAGTGTGCTATTAAATGACTCGGTATGGCTGGTGGGTCGCTCAGACGATATCGATCGTACCAGACTGTCAGCTGAGGAGTTATTGACACAAGTACAGACAGACAAACCGGTGATATTTTTGGAGCATCGTCCTAGCGCGATGGATGAGGTCAGCGCCCTGCCAGTCGATTTGCATCTGTCTGGACATACCCATGGCGGGCAGATATTTCCACTAACGATATTGATGGATTGGTTGACACCGCTAAACTATGGCAGCAAAAAAATAGCCGATACGCAGTTTTTGGTGACCTCTGGTTATGGCATCGGCCCCGTACCATTTAGACTGGGTACGCGTTCTGAGATTTGGATAATTACGTTGCAGTCTGGTGTATGAGCCATTTAAATAAAAAGTGTTACCCTAATGATAAAGCCTCTACCATATCTAAATGGTAGAGGCTTTTATTTGCTGTTAGGCTGGCTAATAGCTACTTTGCTCGTCTAGTCAGCTAAAAGCATACTGCATTGACGCCATAATACTCAGGAATTTTTTCATGCGCTACGCATTTTTCATTACCATTTTTGCGCTATTGCAGCTGTTTAGTGTCGGCGCAGCTCTAAGCGTGCAATGGTGGTTACAGCCTTGGCAGACAGCAGGTTTACAAACTTCGGTATGGGTAATCATATTCATTATTACCAACGGTTTGCTGCTACTCAGTGTCAATAGAGCATTTGCCAATAGCTATCGCTGGATCAGTGGTTGGATGTTGGCCATGCACTTTATGCTATTGACGGCTTTAGTTACCAGCCTATTTTATGGTGGCTATTGGTTAATTACATCGCTAACTGGTGACGTACTCGCTACACCGGCTACCGTCGATTTTGGGTTGCGCATATTAGCATCGGCAGTATTTATCGGGTTGTTTGTTTATGCCCTATATAGCGCTTATGCGCCTGTGGTACGTGAGTTATCTATTGATATTGATAAGCCTTTGGCTAAGCCGCTACGTATTGCGGTCGCTAGCGATTTGCATATCGGGAGATTGTTTGGCATTGGTGCAATAGATAGACTGCATCGTCTGATTGTGCAGCATAAAGCAGACATATTGCTGATGCCGGGCGATATCATGGATGACAATACACAGGCATTTACCAAATATAAAATGGCAGAAAACTTGGCTGAGTTATGCAAAAGCTTGCCTTATGGGGTCTATGCGACTTTAGGCAATCATGACTTATACGGGCACGAGCAGCCGATTGTCCAAGCGTTGCGTGCTGCTGGCGTGCAGTTGTTAAATGACGAAGTCATACGCCTCACGCACCAAGGGCAAGCGCTTTGGCTGATGGGACGCTTCGACAATCATAAGCGTCAGCGCGTCCCGACGACTGATCTATTGGCGCAGGTCAATAGCGCTGAGCCGCTGATATTGTTAGACCACAGACCAAGTGATATTACTGAGCACAGCCAAATGCCGATTGATTTGCAGCTCTCTGGGCATACCCATAACGGTCAGATATTCCCCGCCAACTTCATTGTCAGTGCCATCAACCGCTTGGGCTATGGCTATGAGGTCATCAATGACAGTCACTTTGTGGTGTCATCTGGTTACGGCTTTTGGGGCATTCCGTTTCGACTGGGCTCGCGCTCAGAGATTTGGCTCATCACCCTCACTGGTCAGTAGGTTTTGCACAAAACAAGCAAACGACTTGATAATATAGTTTGTCTGATTGCCAAGACCTTGATGGACACTCATCAAGTTAATAAAACCGTGTGGTGCGCCTAGCACTGTATAGGTTTCTACCTTAACGCCTTCTTTTTGCAAAAGCTCGGCATAAGCCAGTCCTTCATCTCGCAAGATATCTAATTCCGCAACGACGACATAGCTGGGACACAGGTGTGCATTGTCACCGTGCATGACTGAGATAAGCGGATGGGACTGCGTTAGACCACTGTGCTGAGTGTAGGCGGTATTAAAGACGTTTGCATCGTTGTGATCGAGCAGCAAGCCTTCACCATAAAGCTCCCAACTCGGATATTCAGCCTCATAATCAGTGACAGGGTATAGCGGCAATTGTGCTAAAGGTCGAGGCAAATCAGCCAGTGATTTTTTAAAGGTATTATTGGCTTTTTTATCAGTCTCAGTAGCTTGATTGTTATCTTGCCATAGTGCATCGATAGGCTTGATAACCTGCTGCGCCACCAGTGCTACCAAGCAACCACCTGCACTATCACCAGACAATACGATGCGCGATGGCAATGCACCAAGTGACTGAGAATGTTCAGTCAGCCAAGCGTAAGCCGACAGACAGTCTTTAAGGGCTGTTGGCGCTGGATATTCAGGAGCCATGCGGTAGTCGACGCTCACGACTGCCCAGCCAGTTTGGGCACAGACCGTGTGACAAAACTCATGATGCGTGTCGATATCGCCGATACAAAATCCGCCCCCATGAAAAAACAGCATGGCGACTTCATCCGTGCTTTTTCCCTCGTTATTCTGCTTCCGACTGCTGGTAGCAGCGCACGGTCATGTCACCACCATCCGCATTGGCAATGGTCTTATCTTGCCAGCTGACAGCGTTCTCTGAATTTCCTGAGGCATCTGCATTTTGTTGCCAAACGCTAGGCGCTTGCAACGACACCGCATCTGTACCAAATTTCTGCCGTAGTTTGGGTAGCTTATCCAGTGCTAACGGGTGCTTGAGCTTATTACTGACAGCAAGTATCAGGCGCAGATGGGCGTCAGCAAGGGGATATTGCTCCGCTGTAGACGCTTTTAATTGGTGATTAAAACGTTCGAGTAGCGGCGTTGGCAGATTATCCAACCCTTTTAGCGTGTGGTGTAAAACATGATGCTGGTGCACATTTTTAGCGGCTGTCTTTTTTACGGTCTTAAGCGTTTTTGTCAATAAAGCATTGAGCGATGGCACCGGTAAAATAGGCATAAACCCTCTCTTGTAATCGATGTTTAAACAAAATTAGTCGGCTTTATAAGTGAACGATTAATATAGCAGTTAATCGCAAAGGTTATATTATTAGGGTCTGTTGAACATTCAAATATTAGGACTGCTGATCGCTAAAATCTTATCAAATCAGGCGTAAACCGACGATAGTGTCGAGACCTTAGCTAGGTTTACAACAACGTTTGGGGTGATTTTAGCATCAGCCCCAAGTATACAAGCAGGGGCAGGGCTATTTTTTGCCAATACATGGCGAAATTGTCTAACCTAGAATGACTAGGCGTCAAAAATTTCACTGCGTATTGTCTAAAAAATAGCCACTGCCAGTGCCACATTTGAATGTTCAACAGACCCTACATTCAAATCTATCTTAAAAGCTTGACGGTAAAGTGACGCATGGCTCGATGACAAAAACCTAATCATGTCTACCCGTTATTTATCGTAGCATTTATTACGTTATTGACAATAATCCTTATGCTCTGCAATGATTTATCTGGCTAAAGCGAAAAATTCCTCATATTAGGCTTGAAATTTATGGTCATCACCTTTATCAAGCAGCTATTGAAGCGCATTTAAAAAAGAATGAACAAAAACAGTTAGGCCATTAATAAAAGCACAATGATCAGCCCTTGGTCGGTTTGTTGTGCCTTAAAACCAACCATTATATTAATAATCCTAAGGAGCTACCATGAGCGAGCAGAATACGACCCAAGAATCTCTTGAGCAAAATGTGTCACATGACAATATTGACCACGATGAGAGTATTTTAGAAGAAACCTTGAAAGAGTTTGATCCACAGAATAACTCAGGTGAAGAGATGACGATCGAAAATGATATCAATCTTGACACTTTTAAAGCCCGTATCGCTGAGCTAGAAGGCGAAGTGAAGCAAGCTAAAGAAGGCACCGCCCGTGCCAATGCTGAAGCTTATAACGCGCAAAAACGTATGGAACAAGAAGCGGATAAAAGCAAAAAATTCGCCCTACAGAAATTTGCCAAAGAGCTATTGGACATCGTTGATAATTTAGAGCGTGCCATGGAAAACGCTGATGCCAATGACCCAGTCGCTGAAGGCGTTCAATTAACGCACAAAGCGCTATTAGCACTGCTAACCAAAAATGGCGTAGAAGTCGTTGAACCTCAAGGTGAGAAATTCAACGCTGACTTTCATGAAGCGGTAGGCATTGATCCAGACGCCGAAGCAGATACTGTCGGTACGGTACTACAAAAAGGCTATAGCTTGAATGGTCGTCTGTTGCGCCCAGCGATGGTTCGTGTCGGTCAATAATATTTGAGCTGATATCGTCAGAAGCAGGAACGCTTTAAGTCATCGGTTTATTATATAAGTGGTGAACAATCAGTTTTTAACTGTGCTAAACCTCATTATTAGTAAGGGTTTTCACAAAAAGTCACACAAAAGACAGTTTTTGCGTGGCTTTTGACTTGAAAAAATTAATAAGTAAACCGATATATAGCAACAAGTGACCAACTATGGTCTGAACATATAAGTATTTATATTTAAAACAAATTAGGAGCATTTGATTATGGGTAAAGTAATTGGTATTGATTTAGGTACAACGAACTCATGTGTAGCAGTAATGGAAGGTGACAAAGTTAAAGTCATCGAAAATGCTGAAGGTACGCGTACCACACCATCGATCGTCGCTTATAAAGACGACGAAATTTTGGTTGGTCAGTCAGCCAAGCGCCAAGCTGTCACCAACCCAAACAACACCTTGTTTGCGATTAAGCGTCTGATCGGTCGTCGTTTTGATGACAAAGTCGTGCAAAAAGACATCGGCATGGTGCCTTACAAAATCGCTAAAGCAGACAATGGCGATGCATGGGTAGAAGTCAACGGTAAAAAACTAGCACCACCACAGGTTTCTGCTGAAATCTTGAAAAAAATGAAAAAAACAGCAGAAGATTATCTTGGTGAAAGCGTGACTGAAGCAGTCGTAACTGTACCTGCTTACTTCAATGACTCACAGCGTCAAGCCACTAAAGATGCGGGTAAAATCGCTGGTCTTGATGTAAAACGTATCATCAACGAGCCAACCGCTGCTGCACTTGCCTATGGCATGGACAAAAAGCAAGGCGATAGCACTGTTGCTGTATATGACTTGGGTGGTGGTACTTTTGACGTATCAATCATCGAAATCGCTGACGTTGATGGCGAGCAGCAGTTCGAAGTACTAGCAACCAACGGTGATACATTCCTTGGTGGCGAAGACTTTGACTCAGCATTGATCGACTTCTTAGTAGACGAGTTCAAAAAAGACCAAGACGTCAACCTAAAAGGTGACTCATTGGCAATGCAGCGTCTAAAAGAAGCGGCAGAAAAAGCGAAAATTGAACTATCAAGTGCCCAAAGCACCGAAGTAAACTTGCCGTATATCACTGCCGATAGCAATGGTCCTAAGCATTTGGTTGTTACTATCAGCCGCTCAAAACTAGAGAGCTTAACGGAAGCGCTAGTACAACGTACCATGGGCCCTTGTAAAATTGCCCTTGAAGATGCTGGCATAAAAATCGGCGACATCGATGACGTTATCCTAGTTGGTGGTCAGACTCGTATGCCACTGGTACAGCAAAAAGTACAAGAATTCTTCGGTCAAGAGCCACGTAAAGACGTGAACCCTGACGAAGCAGTAGCAGCTGGTGCAGCCATTCAAGGCGCGGTATTGTCTGGTGAAAAAACGGACGTATTGCTACTTGATGTGACGCCATTGACCCTTGGTATCGAAACGATGGGCGGTGTCATGACGCCAGTTATCGAGAAAAACACCATGATTCCTACTAAGAAATCACAGGTATTCTCAACCGCTGAAGACAACCAGCCAGCTGTAACGATTCAGGTATATCAAGGTGAGCGCAAAATCGCTAACCAAAATAAACAGCTTGGTCGTTTTGATTTGACGGACATTCCACCAGCACCACGTGGTCTACCACAAATTGAAGTGTCTTTTGACATCAACGCTGACGGTATCATGAACATCTCAGCAACGGATAAAGGTACTGGTAAAGCGCAAAGTATCCAGATCAAAGCGGATTCTGGCTTGTCGGACGAAGAAGTTGAACAAATGGTTCGTGATGCAGAAGCCAATGCTGCTGAAGATGAGAAATTCGCTAACCTAGCGCAAGTACGCAACGAAGCAGATGGTCGCATCCATGCCGTACAAAAAGCGCTGAAAGAAGCCGCAGATAAAGTGACTGACGAAGAAAAATCAACAGTAGAAACGGCTATCACTGAGCTTGAAACAGCGGCTAAAGAAGATGACCATGATGACATCAAAGCCAAGCTTGAAGCATTAGACAATGCTTTCTTACCAATCAGCCAAAAAATCTACGCTGATGCAGGTGCTGGCGCTGAAGGTATGGATCCAAGCCAATTCCAAGAAGGCGCGGATGCTGCTGGTGGCAACCAAGCTGATGACGACGTGGTTGACGCTGAGTTCACTGAAGTAGACGAAGATAAGAAGTAGTACCAAATCCAAAAACGCGATTAGCTGCGTCAAACTCGCTTAGTCTACTCAATGTAGTACTTACGCTTGTTTTCCTTGCTACTCAAGTTTTTGAAAATGGTAGAGTCGATAAGCAGTTAAATTAAAAAACGCATCCTTCGGGGTGCGTTTTTTTATGGCTATAATTTCTGTTAGTAATATTAGGCATAGTCAGTGAAAAGTAATATCGATATATCCGCAATACCGTCGCATTTTTAGGATGTTTTGACTATATGGCTGATTTAGGGTTTAAACGCACTCACAGTCAGTACTTCATAAGTCAAATTAACGCAAGGCTGGCCATCTTCGTTTTGTGCAGAAAAATGCTGCCAATAATCTGACTCAAACTGTTGTAAACGCGCTTTCGTCCATCTAAAAGGTTGCGTGTTCCTTGACGATACTTGCGTTTGACTGGTTGAGACACCCGTCAGTTTCATATGCTTCAACACAGCATAAGGGCTGATAAATGGTAAGTCGAAACGCTCAATTGAAAGCTCGATATGCTCAAAATCAGCATTTGTCAATGCTGACTGCCACTCAGTGATATCTGGATAATCAAGGCCTTGACCCGTTAGCGCTTTAATTTGCAAAAAATTATTGGGCGTAAAGGTGCTGAAGAGTAGTTGACCTCCAGTCTGTAGACGGTGTGCTGATTGCGTGACAAAATTCAACGGATTATCAAACCACTGCACTGCATTGGCACTGACTATCAAGCTGTGTATTCCTTCCAAGTCCATGGTTTCAGCATCGCCAATCGCTATGTCAGCCGTTGGTAAAATTGATTGCAAGGTAGCCGCTTGTTCAGCGCACAATTCATTGATCAGCCAATGCTGGCTTTGTATATGCTCAGCCAGTAGTCGTGTCATTTGACCTGTGCCCGCACCGACTTCTAATACACTGCTTTGTTTGGTATGAGCAATATTTTCTAATAAATACTGACAGACTGTCTGCTGAATACTGGAATGCTGGTCATAGTCGCTGGCACTGGCAAAATGGCGAGCAATGGTTTGTTTTCTAGCGCTAAAACTATCAGGTGTAACGAGTATTTCCATAGATCTTATTACATCCAATTGAGCCAATTATCAATCGATATAGTCATTCCACTATAAAAATATTACTGCGTTAACCTCGCTTGAAGTATTAAATATACATCTACGTTCGGTTGCCTTGTACTACTTTTAAATTGAATCGACTATAGTAGGACCATTGTCCTTGCTAGATAGTGGAATTATAACTGTTGTATTAACCGTTCGCAGTCTTCGTTGGTTAGTTTGGCATTCATGACTAAGCGAATACGCGCGGTGTTCGCAGGAACGGTAGGTGGTCTGATGGGCAGCGCGTAAAATCCTGCGGCTTGTAACTGTTGTGCTTTACCAAGCGCACACGCATTGTCGCCTAATATATAGGGGATAATAGGTGAATCATAGCTTATATTTTGAGCAGTTGGCGATGCGCGGTGTTGTTGGTCGATGGCTCGACTAAGCTTGATAGAGATCTGCGCCAGATGTGTGCGTTGGTGGGTCAAGTTTGGCATTTTTGCTAAAATAAAGCGAGTCCAAGCGTGATTGATCGGTGGCAATGCAGTACTAAAAATCAGCGGACGCATGGCGTTGATCATCCATTGTTTGACGACCTCATCACACATGATATAAGCACCCATTGAAGCAAATGCTTTACCAAAGGTACCGACCAAATAATCAATATCAGTCAAGGTATTTGTTTCTTCCGCTAGTCCCAAGCCAGTGTCACCTAACACACCAATGGCATGAGCCTCGTCAACATATAGCTCAATGCGAGCATCTTTGGCTTTTAATTGTACCAATTGAAGTAAGTCAGCACGGTCACCATCCATACTAAAAACACTCTCGGTGACAATAATAATGCGCTCAACCGTTTCATCTGCTTGCTCGATAAATCTGGCTAAATGCTCGTAATCATTGTGACGGTAACGACGATAGGTGACCAGTTTGCTTTGGCTTAGCCGCATCCCATCGATAATACTGGCATGTACCAGCTTGTCAGCCAAAATAAGCGTTTTGACTGGTAGCGCCGTCAGAGCTGGCAGGATACCAATATTGGCATGATAGCCGCTATTGAATACCAGCACAGATTTTGGGGTAGATAGGCCTTGTTTGCCTACGGCAGCTTGATACCACGCTTGCAACTCAGACTCTAGAGCTTGCAACTGGGTATCGTTGCCGGTGAGTAACCGCGAGGAAGTCGCACTCATCTTTGGTCGTTGTGCCGCTGGTAACCGATCTATTTGCTTGAGAAACTCGCTTTGTAACTCCGTATCGCTGCCCAAGCCTAAATAGTCGTTACTGGCGATATTCAGCAGTGTCTTACCTTGGCTGACCACATAACGTCCTTGATGTTCTAAGCTTGGTAAACTACGGTATTGCTGCTGAGACTTCATATGCGTCAATGATTCTTGCAGTTGCACAACGATAGAACTTGTCATATTGATGTCTTCCTTTATCTTATTTTTGACTTTTTAGCATTCATTGACTGCCTGATAAGTAGGAAGTATTGCACAAATCGGCTACTTGTAACAAAAAATTTCATATCTCGACCTTTGTAACCCATAGGCTGACAAACGCTTGCAAATCTTAACTCTGATGCCATCAAACACAGACAGACTGTATGAAATACTTTGTTACTATATATTCATCGTTAGCAAGCAGGGCGATGAGGCTTAGAAAGCCATTAAGAATAACTTGCTTGCCCATATAAGTTAAAGGAGCTAATAATGAAAACTCTACAAAAAACTCTATTTGCACTAGCAGCTGGTTCTTTACTAACGGTCAGTGCACAAGCAGCCGTCTCTTATGGTAACGGTTATACCGGTCAGCCATACGTTGGTGTTAAAGTCGGTCAATTCGATCTAGACGTCGATAATGCTGATGATCCAACGGCCTATGGTGTATACGGTGGCTATAACTTCGATCCTAACTTCGGTGTTGAAGCAGAGTATGTCGGTTCAGATGATGCTGATTACAGAAACGGTGATCTCGATGCCAAGACTTATGGCGCTTACGGTACTTACCGTTATGCTTTCCCAAACACGGGACTATACGCTAAAGGCAAACTTGGTGTCGCCAAAACTGAAGTAGAAGGTGACTATACTGTTGGTCCAGTTAGAGTGTCAAACTCTACTAGTGACACAGGTATCGCTGGTGGTGTCGGTCTTGGATATTCAGTAAACCCTGACTTCGGTGTTGAGGCTGAATACTCAATGATGGACAGTGATGTCGATGCTAAGTTGTTAACCGTTGGCGCACATCTTAAGTTCTAAATCTCAGATAGTTTCATGATAAAAGCAAGAAATGGTCAGTCTACTGGTCGTTTCTTACCCCAATAATTCATATAAAAGCAATTAAAAAAAGACGATATTAGGAGAACACAATGAAAATTCTACAAAAAACATTACTTGCACTAGCCGCTGGTTCTTTAGTAAGCATGGGTGCACAAGCCGCCGTTTCTTATGGCAACGGTTATACTGGGCAGCCGTACATCGGTGCTAAAGTCGGTCAGTTTGACCTAGACGTAGACGGCGCTGATGATCCAACCGCTTATGGTGTATACGGTGGCTATAATTTCGATCCTAACTTCGGTGTCGAAGCAGAATATGTCGGCTCAGACGACGCGGATTATCGCGGCGGTGATATCGATGCTAAGAGCTACGGCGCATACGGTACTTACCGTTATCAGTTCCCTAATACTGGCTTATATGCCAAAGGTAAACTAGGGGTCGCTAAAACTGAGATAGAAGGTGACTTCACCCGCAATATCGGCAACACTGAAGTCAGAACTGAGACTTATTCAGAAAGTGATACCAGTCTTGCTGGTGGTGTAGGCCTTGGTTATTCAGTGAATCCTAACTTTAGCGTCGAAGCTGAATACGACAAGCTAGGTAGCGATGCTGATCTTATGACGGTTGGTGCACAGCTAAAGTTCTAAATGATTGCTAGTTAATTATAGAATAAGAAACGATCGCTTCGGCGGTCGTTTTTTTGTACGAAAAAAGCTACGGTTAAAGTCATTAAAAAAGAATGCATTAAAAATAATCTTCTGCTAGAATCTCGAATTCAACAATAGTTCAGCTAACTTATGTGCTCTGCTATGTCCACTCAGGCTACATTTTAGTTTTATTTAATAGGAAGACATATGAATACTTTACAAAAAGCTTTGATCGCATTATCAGTTAGTTCTCTAATGAGTATTAGTGCGCAAGCAGCAATTAACTACGCTGGTCAGCCATATGCTGGTGTAAAACTGGGTCAGTACAGTCCAGATGATGTGGAAGATGATGCAGTATCATACGGTGTCTATGGCGGCTATAAATTCACTCCAGAATTTGGTGTGGAAGCTGAATATTTGACGACTAATGATGCAGATGCGTTTGATGACACCTTTGAAAAGTCAGAATATAGTGCTGATGTATATGGTCTCTATGCGACTTATGATTACAATTTTCCAAATACCGGTTTATACGCCAAAGGCCGCCTAGGTGTTGCGAAAAATGAAATTGATGTAGACTATACAGATAAAGTTATTGCTAGCAACAGTGAGAGCTTTAGCGTTTCTGATACAGGTGTCGCTGGTAGCTTAGGATTGGGCTATAACCTCACTCCTATGGCTTCTGTAGAAGCTATGTATAACATCTATCCTGAAGTGGATGATCTCGAGGTAAGTGGCGTTACTTTAGGTGCTCATGTAAAATTCTAAGTTAGCCTGACTGCAAAGAGATTAATAAAAAAACGATCACGGATGTGGTCGTTTTTTTTGGTTGAGGCATTTACAAATACTCATTAGGCTTTTGCCTTTACTCGGCAAAGTCAGCAGTATATTAATGATTTTTAAGGCATTATCGCTCTAAAAATGTGCTACATTGAAAGCTAGAATGACAAAGACAGGGAATATATCAATGATTGAGATGCTCTGGATGATTGAACCGTGGCATTGGCTGGTATTAGGCTTTGTGCTACTGATTGTCGAGATGTTTGTTCCGACATTTGCCAGCCTTTGGTTTGGTGCTGCTGCTATTATCGTCGCGGCACTGTCGTGGCTATTACCTATCTCGCTCGCCATCCAAATTGTTATTTGGCTGGTACTTTCTGCGGTGTTTCTATTGGCATGGTTTAAATTTATCAAGCCTCTGTCAGTGGATCGTACCAAGGCAGGGCTAGGCGGCAGCGTCATTATCGGTGAGACTGGTATGATTATCGTACCGCCGCAGCCTGAAAGAGCGGGCATGGTACGGTTTAGTGTGCCTATCGTGGGAGCGGCTGAATGGATGTGCCGCACGCAAGGGGAACAAGTGGCGGTCGGTGATCGGGTGATCGTGACCGATATCGTTGGTAATGAATTGGTCGTCAGTAGTATGAAATCGCAGGCAGCGATAAATAAAAGTGTGCAAATATAATAGGGGTGAAATATGGGAAGTTTCAATATCGTAATGGTGGTCTTGATCGCGCTGGTGGTGTTTACCGTATTTAAAGGTGTTCGGATCGTACCGCAGGGGTATAAGTGGGTCGTGCAGCGTCTTGGTAAATATAGCCAAACACTAGAACCAGGGCTAAACCTCATTATTCCTTATGTTGACGATGTGTCTTATAAAGTGACGACCAAAGACATCGTGCTCGATATTCCTTCTCAAGAAGTCATCACGAGAGATAACGTCGTTATTATCGCGAACGCTGTCGCTTATATTAATATCGTTCGTCCTGATAAGGCGGTATATGGTATCGAAGATTATGAATACGGTATTCGTAATCTGGTACAAACATCGCTACGTTCAATCATCGGTGAGATGGATCTGGATAGCGCATTATCTAGCCGCGACGAGATCAAGGCCAAACTCAAGCATGCCATCTCAGAAGATATTTCTGATTGGGGTATCACGCTAAAAACAGTAGAAATTCAAGATATCAACCCGTCAGCGACCATGCAGACAGCGATGGAAGAGCAGGCAGCTGCTGAACGTCAACGCCGTGCAACGGTGACGCGTGCTGATGGTCAAAAGCAAGCTGCTATCTTAGAGGCAGATGGGCGTCTGGAAGCCTCACGTCGTGATGCAGAGGCACAAGTGGTGCTTGCCAAAGGGTCAGAAGAGTCTATTCGTTTGATTACCAATGCCATGGGCACTGAAGAGATGCCGATTGTTTACTTACTGGGTGAGCAATATATCAAGGCGATTCGTGAGCTGGCTGAGTCTGATAACGCAAAAATGGTGGTATTACCTGCTGATATCCTCAGTACAGTGAAAGGTATGGTGGGTGATAAACTGAAGGTTTAAGCAATGGTGCTTTGATTACATGTACTTTGATCACATGTTCTTTGATCACATAGCTACAACTTATAAAAATAGCCAGTGAGTATGCGAAGCACTGGCTATTTTTTTGACTTAAATTTGATCATACTATTTTTGCTGGTTTTTCAGGCGCGAAAAATGAAACATAAAACACCTTTTCTCAAATAATAAAAATACTGATACAAGGAAAAAACAATGACCAAGCAAAATCCAAATATTGAAATAATCTCAATAGAGAATTTCCCTCAAGGCAGCCCATTACCTTATACCGTGCTTGATGCGACACATATTAATGCCGCCTATCCTGAGCAAAAATTAGAGATTCGTAGTGGCGGATACGGCTCAGACGCAGCGGCACATCCAACCAATGCCAATCAGTTTTATGTACTTACTGATCGAGGTCCCAATGCTGATTTTGATGGGATTGCGGGTAAAGGTAAGCAGTTTTTAGTGCCGAATTATACACCGTCTATCGGGCTATTTGAGTTACATGAGGACGGCAAAATTATCAAGATAAAAGAGATAGTGCTAAAAGACAGCAATGGCAATCCTATCTCTGGGCTACCGAATCCAAAAGCATTGGGCGGGACCAATGAAGTGCCCTATGATATCGATGGTCAGCCGATGACCGTAAATCCTAACTTGCCTTTTGATGCAGTGAGTAATCCTATCAAGACTGATATCAATGGTTTAGACCCCGAAGGACTCGCTGCACTTACAGACGGAAGTTTTTGGATTAGTGATGAGTATGGTCCACATCTCGTCCACTATGACGCGGATGGGTTAGAGATTGAGCGTATCAACCCATTTGCTAGTGATGAGCGTAACAATGTGATGATTGATGACACGCCAATTTTATTGCCGATGGAGTTTACCAAGCGCCGCGCCAATCGTGGCATGGAAGCATTAACGATTACGCCAAATCAAACCACGCTGGTAGGCATTATAGAATCGTCAATGGACAATCCTGACAAATCAGGGCGCGGTTCTAGCGTGACACGGGTTATTACCATTAACCTAAAATCTGGCCAGATCGCTCAATACTTATATCGTCTTGATGTAGCGGAGCATGTGGTGTCAGGGTTAGTCGCGCTCAGCGATCATGAATTTTATCTCATTGAACATGATCGTAAATTGCCACTCCAAGATGAGTCGGCAAAAAAATATATTTATAAAATTAACCTCTCACAGGCAACAGACATAGAAACCATTAGTACTGCCAACCACCTAAAGGCGATTAAACAAGATGAGCATGTTGGTTTAACCATCGAAGGAAAAACACTTGAGCAGCTTATTGCAGCCGACGAAGATAACTGGCAGGTACTTAAAAATATCAATATTATGTCCGTTAAGAAAACCTTAGTCGTCGATGTACTTGCTACTCTAGATTATCCACATGACAAACTTGAAGGTCTGTGGCTACGCCAAGATGGCTCACTTGGGTTGCTAAACGATGATGACTTTTCTATCACAGATTCAGCGATGACAGATACGGACATAGTAGGGCGGGATAATAAGAAACCAAAAAGCACCGTTGAACATAAATATCTCGATAAAGAAAAAACCATCATAGATGCCAATAGACTGTACATCGTCATGCCTATTGAGTAGTGATAGGTGACGGATGGTAAGTCGCCGCATTTAGCAATAAAAAAGACCTCGCTTGAGGTCTTTTTTATTGCTAATAACTAACTCAAAAGCCAGTCTATAGTCAGTAAAAAGTAATATCTATACATGATGCACTGCTGATATCAATTTTCCTTGCTTGCTGTGCCTGCGCAGACAGAGGCTACAAAAAACTGATATTAGCAATACCGCCGCGTCTTTAGGATGTTTTGACTATAGTTAGATAACTTTAGAAAAGCGATTTTGATGCTTCTTTGCCAAGTACTCGTCAAATACCATGGCGACGTTGCGACCGAGTAGGCGACCTTTTGGTAAGACCCGAATCCCAGCGGCATCCATATCGATGAGCTTGTCATCTTGCATCTCGCCCAATTGCTGAATCTCATCAATGAAGTAAGTAATGGCGTCGACACCGAATTTCTGATTCACATCTTTAAAGTCGATATAGTCGTGACAGAGTAGCTTCATAATCACATATTCACGTAAGCGATCTTTAATCGACGTTTTAATTACTTTTACCGCTGGCATGATAGTAGGGTTGTTTTTCGACGCAGCGATATTGGCCTGATACGCTTGTAAATCAGTATCATTCTGCAAAATATAACGTGTATTGGCATTGGCAATTTGACTGATAGAGGAGACACCAAAGCCTAGCAAGTCGCAGTCACCCATAATGGTATAACCTTGGAAATTACGATGCAGTTTGCCCTCGCGCTGCGCCACCGCTAGCTCGTCATCAGGCTTGGCAAAGTGATCAATACCAATATATTGATAGCCCGCTTCGGTCAGTGTGTTGATGATATTGCCGAGCATGGCAAGCTTAGCCGCTGGGTCTGGCAGGTCTGCGTCTTTTATTTGACGCTGGGCTTTAAAGCGTTCTGGCAGGTGCGCGTAGTTAAATACCGACAGACGATCTGGTGACATCTCAATGATGCGGCGTACGGTTTTATCCAAGGTTGCAGGCGTTTGATGCGGCAGACCATAAATCAGGTCAATATTGATAGAACGGAAACCCAGCTCGCGTGCCTCAGTGAGCACATTCTCGATCATTTCTGCTGAATGCACACGATTGACAGCGATTTGTACTGTCTCATCCAAGTCTTGCACACCTAAGCTGACGCGGTTAAAACCAAGATTGCGTAGCGTTTTTAATGTCTCGTCACCCAGCTCACGGGGATCAATCTCAATAGAGTAGTCGCCTTCACCTTCGGGTAAAAATTCAAACTGGGTTTGCAAAAAATCCCACAGTTGACCCATCTCTTTATCGCTTAAAAACGTCGGCGTGCCTCCACCTAAATGGAGCTGCTTAACGAGTGGCTTGCTGCTGCCCTCTGGTGCAGATAATAAACGCCGCTTGTGGCTAATTTCAGTGATTAAGTACTGCAAATAATCGCCTGAGTCGCTATTTTTTTTGGTGATAATTTTATTGCAGGCACAGTAATAGCAGAGATGGCGACAGAATGGGATATGGAAATAGAGCGATAATGGCGCACGGGCTTCGCGATTTTGGAGAATGGTTGTTTCAATGCCATCAGCGATTGGTGAGAACTCTAATGCCGTTGGATAAGAGGTATAGCGTGGCCCTGAACGATTGTATTTATTGATAATCGATTCATCAAATGTAGGTAGCTGCTTGGTCATAATACTGCCGCGCGTACTGGCGTAAGGGTTGTCTGGCTGCATGACAGGGCGTACCGTGGTGGGTTGCTCTCCTGCACGATTATAAGGCTGCTGGGTGTTTGTTTCAGAGTGTTCTGTCATGTGGCATTCCTTTTTGATGCTGTTTGCGCCTATTAAAGCAACCTTATACACTAATGATAATAGATAACGTATCAGCGTCTTTTAGCGATAGTAGTGACTTGGTTTGCAAAGGATAGTATAGCAAATCCTTGCTTATAATAGGGTGATTGGCAAGTTCTCTTAGCCTATGGATTTACTTTGTTTTAAAAATAGAAAAACCCCCAGAGTCTATCTGAGGGCTTTTGCTTATATTAAAATAACGAAGAATTTTATTCTCTTAACTCAACTTTAGCACCAACTGCTTGTTTAGATACTTCACCAGCACTAAAAGGCAGACGTATCCAGTCTTTGTCTGCATAACGACGGGTTTGATCACGATGGAAAGGACGTGTGGTATCACCAGCTTGCGAGAAAGCTAACAGCGCTTCCACGACCGGACCTTTGCTATCAAACGTTACCGATTGCATATAAGTTGGACCATTGGTAATTGGACCATAAGTGCCATCGCTGTTTTGACTTGAGCTGGCAACGTTGAAGATGCCTTCACCACCGAAGCCACCATGCATAGGGATTTTTTCACCGTTTCTGTCCGCATCAATAACGAATTGTAAGCTACCTAACGGTGCGTCAAGCGCAATATTTTTACTATTGTAATAGCTAATAGAGTCGCCCAAAGCTTTACGTGTTTTATCATTGATGATTAAGTCACGAGGCGTGTTAACAGGGTCAGCCTTATCGAATGGAACACTAAATCCTGCATAACTACTAAACCCAAAATTGGTCCAGAATTTTCTAAAGACATGAGCACCTTTACTATCAAGATTGTTACGACGATCCCAGTTACTCAAGACAGTACAAGCTTGAGTGGCATCGATAGTACCACCGTCAGTCAAAGGTAATGTCGGATTAGCTTGGCAATCTGCCAAAATATCATCAAGCACTAATTCAGCGCCATAACTGCGATTTCCGTAGACGACTTGTTGCATATTATCAAGGTTAAAGGTATTTCCGCCTAAACCATCTTTATTGCTTAATCGATCAAATATTTGAGTAAAGGCCATACGAGTACGTGGAGATAATGGCGCGGCATCTTCAGAAAGCGGTAACAACCCACGTCTCAATAACGGTGAAAAACCTGTCAACGGCTGTTCTGCATTACTAAACCAATAAGAGTCATTTGAGTTTAGAGCGTAGTCATCACGAATTAAGAATGGTAAGTTTGAACCGCCAAAAATACCAGCTTGTGGTGAGTCGGCATCATTGCCCCATTCACAGGCAGCTTTACTGCCATCTAGTGCAGGCAAATCAGCTGCAATCAGAGCATTCAGGAAAATCCCCGCATTAGTGCCACAACTTTCTAGCTTTTCTCTAGTGACATTAGGCACGGTCGAGATATCAGCATAGAGCGCCTTGCCATTACGATCGGTGGCGATGGTATTAACAAAGCCGAGGCCTAAAGTAGTTTGCATTCTATCGACGAGATCCTCAACGCTAGTGGCCATGTTCATACTGCGCCACTGATTAAGTGCTCTTGGATTTTCAGAGGCCGCATCACGAATCGTATAAGCCAGATTGTTTGCACCCCACGTTGGCAAAAGACCATTGAGCAAGTTAGCCGCGAGCATAGGCCCATATTGAGACAAATAGATAGGTTGAACCAACGTTTGATTGTCTGGCAATTGAACCGTCACATCGACTTTTTCGATATCACGTTCCTCAACCACACCCGCGCTATTTGTGTATTTGTATTTCAAAGGGTTGCCATCTACTAGATTAAGCTGGTAAAGCGTAAAGCGTTTGGCAGTTGATACGGTATGACTCCAAGCCACGTCTTTATTAAAGCCAATATTGATAAAAGGTTGACCTTGTTGGGCGGCGCCCATTACGTCAAGCTCACCTGGTATCGTTGTATGAAACTCATAAAAACGCTGGACACCGTTCCATGGCTCATGTGGGTTACCATATAGGACACCACTATCTGTCCCTGTCACCTCACTACCAAAGGCATAAGCGTTACTACCGCCATTCAGTACATTGATAGTCGTCATGTCAAACTCTTCATCTGACTCTACTGTAGGCTCGACGCTACTCATTCTAGAGCTACCTTGAATGCCAGTAGTTGCAGGAGGAGCTGCCGCTACAATACGGCTGACAAAGTTAGAGAGCCCACCGCGTAGATTGGCTTTACCATAAACTGTCAGTAGGTCATCAATAGTAATCTCTCGAACCCACTCAGCGTTAGCACAAGCAGGATCAATATTCGCCACACCTTTATCTCGCAGATAACGGCTAAAGCCTGCTGCATAGCCTGTGACCGCATCGATAGTTTCAGGGTCTTGAGCCGCTAAGAATTCAGCTTTTCTCTCTGGAGAGTTGTACCAAGTATAAAATACATCGCTATCAACATTACCTTCATCGCCTAGATACAGCATGCTCTGACCGCTAGCGACGACAACTTCTTTCGCTAGTGAGCAGAAGTTATCTTCAGCAAACGCATAGCCGACACCGTAGCCCAGCCCTTTATAATCCTTTGCGGTAATATGAGGTATACCAAACTCGGTACGTTGAATGTCAGCTTCATACGTCGATGCAGGGGTAGGGGTATCAGTATCGTCATCGTTAAAGCTATTATCACTATCAGAACAGCCGAATAATGCTAAAGAAACAGCCATTGTGAGTAAGGTGAGCGTGGGCACTCGCCGATTTTTAATCAATATATTCATTGTATTTACCATCCATGGTTAATTTTTACGATTTAAAGCACTGATAATCCTCTTATCTGTCGCGCTCTAAATAGTCAATAAATTGCTATTGTTGCTTTCAGTGTACAAACACTCACCAATCATATACCTAAAAGAAATAACTTTACCAGTAATTTAATAAAATTATTTTTCTTATAAAAATAAAAGGTAGGAGCGCTTTTTATTCTTTGAAATCATAGCTCGGCATTCAAAAAACCCATAGATAATGGTTCGTTAAAATGTTGAGAAAGTGAGGTTTAACAGTAGCTAAACCATTTTTATTATAAAATACACGACATTTGCGCACTGATACATAATACTTTATGATCAAAAGCTCCCTTTATTAGGAAACGCTGATGTCGTTTGCTCAAGTCTATACCCGTTCAGTCGTCGGTTTGCATGCACCCAAGGTCATTATTGAGGTGCATTTATCGCAAGGCTTGCCAGCATTGACCATCGTCGGTCTACCAGAAGCTGCTGTGCGCGAGAGTAAAGACCGCGTGCGCTCAGCCATTCTGAATTCTGGCTTTCAGTTCCCCAATCGTCGCCTGACGATTAATTTAGCGCCAGCAGATTTGCCAAAAGATGGCGCGCGGCTAGATTTGCCCATTGCCATTGGCATCTTGGCAGCCAGCGATCAGTTAGATCCAGAGGTACTATCAGGGTTTGAGTTTATCGGTGAGTTAGCGCTCAATGGGAATTTACGGCAAGTCACTGGTAGCTTGGCAGTAGCACGAGCGATAAAGGCAGAAGTGTTGGCGTCCAAAGTATTACAGACAGCAGATAATGATGAACTAGAATTGACGGAGCAGGGTCAAGAGCCACAAACGCCGCAGTTAATCGTCCCGATCGATAACGGTGCCGAGGCTAGCCGTGTCGAGGGTGTAGAGATATTGGCGGCGGATAGTCTAAAAGCCGTTTGCGATCATTTGCAATCTTTGACCAATCCAAATGCCACTTACGAGCGCTTAAAGATTGTACCGCCCGCTGCGATAGAAAAACATACCGGTTATAAAGTAGATTTGGCTGATGTTAAAGGCCAACATCATGCTAGGCGTGCGCTAGAGATTGCCGCCGCTGGTGGTCATTCGCTGTTGTTCACAGGGCCTCCCGGCTCGGGTAAGACACTGATGGCATCGCGGCTACCGACTATCTTGCCAGATTTGAGTGCTGAGGATGCGTTAGAAGTTGCCAGTACTTATTCGGTGGCAGACAGTGATTATGATTATGGGACAAGGCCATTTCGGCAAGTTCATCACACCATATCAGCGGTGGCTTTGGTCGGTGGTGGCTCACGTCCTAAACCGGGCGAGATTACCCTTGCCAATAAAGGCGTGTTATTCCTTGATGAATTACCGGAGTTTGATCGTACCGTGTTAGAGGTACTGCGCCAACCATTAGAGGCGAAGCAAATTACCATTAGCCGTGCCAATTCACAGATGACCTTTCCAGCCAACTTTCAATTGGTGGCAGCCATGAATCCTTGTCCGTGTGGCTATGATGGTGACGGCTCGGCAAGATGTCGTTGTCGTCCCGAGCAGATTAAGCGCTATCAAGATAAGTTATCGGGCCCATTACTCGATCGCATTGATTTGCATATTACCGTGCCCGCGTTACCGATTGCCGACTTGCAAAATGCTCAAGCTGGTGAAACCTCCGAGCAAGTGCGGATTCGAGTGGCTGCCGCGCACAAGCATCAACTCAAGCGGCAAAAAAAGGTCAATAATGAGCTTAGCCCTAGTGAAATTGATAAATATATTCAGTTAGGCGCGGGCGAGCAACAGCTATTACAACTTGCTCAGCAACGTCTGAATCTATCGGCACGTGGCTATCATCGAGTCTTGCGCGTTGCTCGTACCATCGCAGACCTTGCCGACAGTGTCGATATCACGAGTGCCCACGTGTCAGAGGCATTGAGCTATCGAAGTAAGTAGCTGGCGTGATGTTCAGTTATTTATCATTTACCCTTGTAAAAGATAATCAACCAAGGCGGCAAAGTCATCAAATGCTTCGGTAGGATTCAGTTCACGAATGTCTTGCCCGTAGTTGTAGCCATAAGACAGACCAAGGGTATCCATATTGGCGTTTTGTCCGGCTAAGATATCGTTTCTAGAATCACCAATCATAACGGCTTGTGCTGGGTTAATATTCAATGCATTGCAGACATGCAATAGCGGCGCGGGGTCTGGTTTCTTAACAGGCAAGCTATCACCGCCCAGCACTTCAGCAAACAAATCCTGCCAGCCAAAGGATTGCAATATTTTAGGGACAAAGCGAATGGGCTTATTGGTCACTAACGCTAGTATATAACCTGCTGCTTGTAGCTTCTTTAGTCCGCTATCAACATCTGGATAGGCAACAGTTTTGCTACCGCTAATATTGTTGTAAGCCTCAAAAAACACCTGCTCGGCATGATCAGCTTCCTCGACCGTCAACGCGCCTTCTAATACCTCTACCTTACCCACCAATGCGCGCTCGACCAGCATTCTGGAGCCATTGCCGACCCAATTACGTATGCTTTCAATAGGGTAGGTCTCTTTGCCAAGCGTGGTCAGCATCGCATTGGTCGCATCAGCCAAATCTGGCACGCTATCGATCAGTGTGCCATCAAAATCAAAAATCAAAAGTTGCTTATCCATTGTTCCTCACTATTGGAAGTCGTTATATTTATTATGTTTGGTATATCGTGCCATACCTTAGCACAGTAGTGTTTTGAGACCAGTCAATTTAGTGTTCTACTGTTCTTAATATCATAAACATCAGCAGTCACTCGATATCTTTGTAACGTTCACGATGCTCTTTTTTCATTCTTAGATAATCTTTATTATCGCGGCAATCATCCCATTTTTGTTTAAAGATACGCGCTGACTCTACTTTGATTGGGTCTTCCTCTTGCCGTGGTAACTCTGCGCGACCATGTGCGCCGCTTTGGCCTTTTTTATCATCGGGCACTGGCCCTTTATATTTTTTACCGCCTTTGTGATTGGCATAGCGACGGGCGCGGGTATAACCCATTTGAATAAATTTGCGCGCCATATCCGCACCGACAAAGTCATCAGCTGCCAGATAATCCAAAAACATCTGATAAATTGTCTCGCTACTTTCAGTCGCAATATCAGGCGTGGCAAAGCGCCAGTGCGGCAGTATCTCAGACTTATAAGGCTCTACCAATAATACGCCTTGCTCACCGCGACCGACGCGATACAGCTCAGGCTGCGCCCGCAAGTCTAGGTTTTTATAATCCAAATCATAATCAAATTCTCTCATCGCTTATCCCTATTAGCATTTATCTGTCTTATTTATCATTATCATTGCTATCGAGTATACTGAGCACTGCCGTCTAAAAAACAGCACAGAAATGTTATGCAACCGTGACAGTAAGTGTTTAGCATAAGAAGCGTAGCGAACAGAATCAATCATTGGGCAGGTCTGAGTAGGTTAAGGTCATGACAGTTAATAAAAATATCCTAAATAAAATCAGCTTAGCTGGCGCGACTTTTGCGACGCCGTCAAAAAGTGCCTTTATGATATCAGCGCTGCTGCTCATAAGTGTGCTAAGCACCAATGCCGCCCATAGCGCATGGTTTGAGCGTTTGATTCCGCAAGGTGAGACCTATATGGTACGCGAGATAGATCGTGATTTGGCATTCGTCATTGATGGTTTTATCTATGATGCGCGTACGTCTTGTTTTTTGGCAGTGGGCGATCGGGTGGTGTTTTTTGAAGGCCGTCACGGTATTGATTACCGTGCGACCATTTATGACTTGGATTCACGCGAGCGTTGCGAGGTGTTGTTGCGTCGGCGACTTTAATAACAAATGCTATTGATAAAACAATAAATGCTATTAATGACAGGCATAAAAAAAGCCCCAAACATTGCTGTTTGGGGCTTTTTAGAATTCTTAAACGAATGGTGGCTCGAGGCAGGTTCGAACTGCCGACACACGGATTTTCAATCCGTTGCTCTACCGACTGAGCTATCGAGCCGTCTTCGTTGAGGCGCTATTAAACTAAATATAGGCGTTACTGTCAAGTAGTTTTTGCATCATAAGCGATAAAAGATTAAAAAAATGACTTATTTATCAAAATATCGCTTTTTAACGCTAAAACTAATCTTTGACACGCAGAAGCTCATACTCGCTCATGATACGGTGAATATCCGCATCAGCAGGGACAAACTCACGCACGCCTTTTTTCACTTCGGCATCATAAACCAGTTTAATAAACTTGGCATCGATAGCACGACCACGATTTTGGGTATGAACAGTAAGATACTGTAAGCGCTTGGCATTGGTCTGCCCATCATCAAAACAGGCAACGGCAGCGATAGGCTTGTCATTGAACATACCGACATATAGGTATTGCCCACGCTTAAAGCCCTGCTCAACGATATTTAATACCTCGAGACCATCAGGCTGCGCGTCATCGCTATCGTACAATGCCTGCAAGCGCTCTGCTAGCTCATTGTCGCGAGCAGGTTTTTTGATAAGTGGGGCATCCAAGCTATTAATGGCGATCGCTTCTAAAGGCATGGCAGTTCCTATAAACAAAGGGTTTTATAGTATAAAGTAGCAGTATGACACAGCACTATGCCATAGAGAGTAGGCTATAGAATATGATGTCTCACAGTCAGTGCGAGTCATGATTGATAATACTGAATACACTATTTTAGCAGAATGAGGTAATTTTGTGCGTGGTTTACCGCTTGACCGTGGCGGTAAATGTTAGGGTTTGCTATGATGAGGCTATATAATATTTAGTACGTATAAACCCTAATGCCTTGATATCTTTTGTATATATCATTTTCTAATACATTTTTCGCTAGTACTGATTCAAGTACTAGCGACAATGTAATAGGCGCTTTTTTGCCCTATTTATTGACCGCTTTTCACTGATAAAAAACTGATAGAGAGTAGCCATGACAGCCAATACAACGACGACCGCTGACACACCTGAGCAAACTGCACCAAAAAACCTAAATCTACATGGTCGCCCTGAACGTATCGCGACCGTTGAACGCATCACTGCTGAAACGCAAATCACTTGTACCGTGAATCTTGATGGCACAGGTAAAGGCACTGTGGATACTGGTGTGCCATTTTTGGACCATATGATTGATCAAATCAAGCGTCACGGCTTATTTGACTTAGATATCAAATGCAACGGTGATACATTTATTGATGATCACCATAGCGTCGAAGACACGGGTATTACGCTTGGGCAAGCGTTTAACAAAGCATTAGGCGACAAAAAAGGCATCCGTCGTTACGGGCATTTTTATGCGCCACTAGATGAAGCGTTGACGCGTGCGGTTGTCGATCTATCAGGTCGTCCAGGTTTGCATATGGACATTCCGTTTACCCGCTCGCACGTGGGTCGTTTCGATGTTGATTTATTCAGTGAGTTCTTTTATGGGTTCGTCAATCACTCATGGATGACGGTGCATTTAGACAATCTAAAAGGCAAAAACAGCCATCACCAAATCGAATCAACCTTTAAGGCTTTTGCTCGCGCCCTACGCATGGCTTGTGAATATGATGAGCGTGCTTTGAATACGCTACCATCGACCAAAGAGGCGTTTTAATGGCTAAAGTAACCAAAGTAGCGCTACTAGACTATGGTATGGGTAATTTGCATTCCGCCAGTAAAGCATTGTCGGCGGTCGGGGCAGAAGTCTCTATCACCAATGACCCCAAAGTTGTCGCTGCGGCAGACAAGATCGTCTTCCCCGGTGTCGGTGCCATGCGCGACTGTATCGCTGGTATGCACGAGGCAGGGATTGATGACGTCATACGCCATGCAGTGTTTAATAAGCCCGTTATGGCCATCTGTGTGGGCATGCAGGCATTGTTTGAGCAGTCATCTGAAAATGGCGGTACAGACTGTCTTAGTATCTTGAACGGCTCGGTAGAAGCCTTTAACCCTACGTGGAAAGATAAGCAAGGTGCTACGATTAAAGTACCACACATGGGCTGGAATACCATTAGTGGTATGGATTTTGAGCATCCATTGTGGACGGGTATCGAGGACAATGCGCACTTTTATTTTGTGCATAGCTACTACTGTGAGCCTGCCGATAGCGCTCAAGTTGCTGCTGTCTGTGATTATGGTCAGCCTTTTTGTGCCAGCGTCATCCAAGACAATCTATTTGCCACCCAATTTCACCCAGAGAAAAGCCATACCGCTGGCTTGCAGTTGTTAAAGAATTTTGTAGAATGGGATATTTAGCAAAATATGCGTCAAATATTTGATTTAGCAGTCAGGTAGGTTCGCAATGGCGTAACCTGAGCGAGGAAGGAGTAAAGCATTGCTTTTCCCTCACGCAAGAGAGTTTGCATTGTCGCAAACTCTTTTTTATTTTAAATTTATACTTAATCAGTTTTTATTTATACTCAGCTATTCTCTATCTCTTATACACGGAATAAAATCGTGGATTTTTATATCTTCAAAAATAGTGTCGTGAATGCCACAGGATTGGAAAAAGATGCTTTACATATTTATGTAGGTATCAGCGTTTATCTATTAAGTTTAATCCTGATGCGTCCAATTTTTAAGAGGTACAGCGTTAGGGCATTTATTGCTTTAATTATGGTGACAGCTATCGCCTTATTGGGTGAGTATTTGGATAATCGCCAGACGATTACCGAGCTTGGCCTCTCAGCGATAGGCAGCGCAGAGCTTAAAGCCAGCATTCATGATTTGATCAATACATGTCTGCTCTCTTACGTACTATATGGTTTTACCGTATGGACAAAGAATTTTCAGTCAGTCAGTAAAGTTAAACCCATGATTAAACGACATCAAAAAACGGACTATTAGAGTCCGTTTTTTATTTTGCTCTTTGCGCTCATAATTGCTTATTTTCTGGCTTCATCATACAACTCGCGTACCACTTCCCTCAATCGCTTCGATACCATGCTTTTGCATTTGTTCGTCAAGAACAATACTCCTATAAGAATATCCACACAAATGACTTCTAAAATAGCTTCTGCCTAAGTAGGTAGCTATTGCAGCGGTTGTAATTTGACAGATTAAACACGCTCTCTTTACAAAGCTTACGAAATATAAAAAGTCTTATCTATTTAACCCTTTCTCAGTTTGTTATTTTGTATTCAGACTATAGTTACATCGATATACCTAGTAGGTTTATCGACTCAGCTATCCATGACTATCAATAATAACTAGGAAAAACTATGAATATCCAAGATTTATTGGACAAGGCCAAAGATACTTTAGGTTTAGAGGCGCAAGAAACCGAAGCAGGGATTTTTATTCCTTCTAAATTATCACTGAAACTTGCCGCACCAAGTAAAACTAACTATGACCATACAGAGTATGACGCGCCGTACACTGGTGATAAAAAAATTCTAATGGTCTGCACCGAAGAGCAGTACATGACCATGGAAAATGGTAAAAAATTCGATACCGGCAATCATCCCGTTGAAATGATGGTGCCTTTACTGCATTTTAAGCAAGCAGGTTTTAAGGTAGACGTTTTCACCCCTACAGGTGAGTCTGTGAAAGTTGAACAGTGGGCAATGCCAGACAATGATGACGACGTCAAAAAAATCTATGCTGAATATGAATCAACGCTGAATAACCCAAAAAGTATCGCTAACTTTGTTAAAAACGATATGGCTGATAGTGAAGATTATGCAGCAATCTTTATTCCGGGTGGTCATGGCGCGATGTTAGGTCTGCCCGAAGACCAAAACCTCGGTGAATTGCTACGTTGGGGTCATAATAGAGATTTATTTACTTTAGCTATTTGCCATGGCCCTGCGGCTTTATTAGCCGCTAATCTCGACAGTCCTAATGGGTCGGATAAGTCTGAAAGCGACTTTATCTTTAAAGGCTATAAGATGGTGGCGTTCCCCACTGGTATGGATAAGCAAATGCCAAAAATTGGCTATCTGCCCGGTACGATGCCTTGGTACTTCGGTGAAAAGTTAGAAGATTTGGGTGTCACGATTGGCAATAAGCTCGCCTCAGGACAGACGCATCAAGATAGAAAGCTGATTTCAGGTGATGGGCCATTAGCCGCTAATGAATTTGGTAAGATCAGTGCTAAGGCTTTGTTAAAAGCGCTGAACTAAACTGTTCTCATACGGTCATAGCATAAAAAAACGGACTATTAATAAGTCCGTTTTTTTTCGTTTTACTATTTTATTTTCCTATTTGAATTTATGATTTTAGTATCTAATTTTGTTTTCTAGCTTCATCATACAACTCACGCACCACATCCCCAATCACTTTGATACCATCAGTCAGCGTCTGCTCATCCGCCGCGATACTCATACGAATACACTCATGTGCATGCTGATAATCGCTGACATCGACACCAGGGAAGAAATACTGACTCGGCACAATGAGCGTGCCTTTTTCTTTTAAAATCTCGTACAGCTCAACCGTGGTAATCGGCAAATCTTTAAACCACAACCATAAGAAAATCGCGCCTTCAGGCTTATGAATCATCAACGGATAATCACCCAATGCTTCTTTTAACAGCTTCACGGCAAGGGTCGCCTGCTTTTGATAAAACGGCTTAATCTCATTATCGGCTAATTGCTTGATACGGTCGTTTTCTACCAATGGCGTGGCAATCGCTGCACCAAAGCGTGTCGGGGCTAGATTCACCACCGCATTCATTGCGCTAACGGCTTCGATTACTTTTGCATCGGCAACGATAATACCGGTACGCATACCGGGCAGACCAATCTTCGACAGGCTAAAGCACAGAATCGTATTGTTATCCCACGTCAAATGCGCGTCTGAATAAATGATGTTAGGGAAGGGCATACCGTAGGCATTATCGATGATAAGCGGTATGTCATAACGTTTGGCAATTTCGGCCAAATGCGCCATTTCTTCATCAGTCAGCACGTTGCCAGTCGGGTTGGTCGGGCGTGAGCAGCAAATCGCGCCGATACGACCTTCTTTTAGCGCTGGCAAGTTTTCTAATGCGTCAAAATCGACACGATATTTAAAGAAACCTTCCTCGCCATCATGAGTCACTTCATCGATATGTGGCAATACCGCTGCGAAATGCTGACCTTCGACATGCACGTCGCTATAGCCGATATACTCAGGGGTCAATGGCAGTAGAATAGATTTATCGATAGATTCGTTCTTCTCATCTTTGAACGCACCGCCAAATAGATTAAACAGATAGAAAAATGCATTCTGTGAGCCATTGGTCAGGGCGATGTTTTCTGAGGTCAGATTCCAATCGTAATGACGGTTAAAGAAGCCAACCAAGGCATCGATAAAGGCCGAATCACCTTGCGGATTAGAGTAATTCGCCATACTGATAATAGCGCTACTATTAGCCTCACCTGTATCGTTGTCAGTGCCTAGCGCTTTATAAGTCTCCAGAAACAACTCATTGACGGCATCAATTTTGGCAGGGTTACCACCACCCAGCATGTTGACTGGCTGATCGCTTTTTAGCGCATCGCCTAGATCATCCATCAATTGTGAGATGCCAGTGGGCTGGGTAAATTTTTGACCGAACTTTGAGAATTTCATAAGACTACCATGCTGTTTTGGAGGGTTTGATAAGAAGGAATTTGCTTGATAAAAGTTAGGCTAGTATAGCAAATGAGGGCTATAAAATAAGCAAAGTGTGGGGTAGATATTGACTTATATGTCTATACAGCTTATGAAGCAAAAAAACGCCTTCTAGGTGAGTAGAAGGCGTTTTGGTTTTGTTCAAGGTGTGGGCAGGGTTAAAACTGTGTAATTCTCGTAGAGATTGAAACTAAGACACAAAACACCCTTGTATGCTTTCTAAATTAATACCACTCGCAAGATTATTCCTAGTAATACTACTATAAGACCTAAAACAGACATAATAATATAAGTATTTCTTTGTTTATCAGCATTAATTTTATTATTTAAGATAGTCTCTTTATGCCTTGAATCAGCACTCCTCTCACTATCAATTTCTTTCAATTTTTTCTCAAGAGTTTGACTTCGAAGTTCAATAAGCTGATCACTATCAAACTTATCCTGAAAAATTTGGTTTAAATTATACATTAAATCAGGACATACCTCACAAAAATCAATCAATTGAGGCAACTTATCTCCGTCTTCAATAAACTTTAAATATTCCTGAATTCTACTAGTCCCTCTAGTAAATCTAGTAGTAGCAGCTAGTTCTAAAGCCTCTCTAATCAAAGGTTGTATGTTGTCAAAGTTTTTGTAGTGAGGAGTAATTTTGATCGTATCATATCTATCTAATATAGATAAATAACACTTATTTGCATGTATAGCGATTATGTCAAGACAATCATTAATTATGTGTCTTGTAGAAGTAATAGCATCAATAAGAGCTAACTCAAAATCAGTATCATATTTTTTAGTTAGCACTGCGTAGATAATTGAGGTTTCAGCTCTAGCTAAATAACAGAATTCACTATTTATCTTATCATCGACTTCGCCTATAACATTCTGAACTTGTTTATAAGCTTTCATACTATGATTTGATAAGTGGATTAAAAGTGCTAACAGATGATCATATTTTTCATCAATATGTAAATTAGAAGCTTGGGCACCCTTCATTAGATCAGAAAGAGGAGGTAATTGACTTGTAGCGCTTTCTAGGTAATCTGAACTAGTTTGTAATCTTCTCTGTTGTTCTACTTCAACAAGATTAGAGTTTTGAGCTTCTAAAAAACTATATTGTTTTTTTAATGCATTTAGTGTTGTACTTTCTAAAGGATCGTTGTTATCTGAACTCACTGCCTAGCTCCGTACTAAGTTAACTTCTAAGCAAATACTTGATTGTACGTTTCTTTAAGCATTGAGTCATGACGTTTTTTAGTAATAACACCGTTCATTCTTCCATGAACATTACCTCGTGTATTATTGAATTTAGTATTCTTCGATAATACTCCATCCACCGTATCTTGCACCAAATAATCGATGTTACGTTCTAACGCCTTAACATAAAGGCGTTCTAGTTTTTCACTAGTGAGATTTTTCATGTTTGATAGTCCTATTTAGAACTCACGGTAAAGTATGATACAAAACAAAAGTCTGTGTTTGGATGGAGATGCACAAAATGGGGCGTATTATACACTATTTGAAAATTTTATATAATAATTTTAAATAAAAATATTATAAGTGAGCACTGTGATAAAGTTTGAAGTAAAGAAAAGCTAAGAAAATTACTCAGGATTTTTAACAATCCTTGATTTGTGTCACAAGTTATATTAACTAATACTCGTAATATATTTCGAATCACTACTACGCTAAAAAATAAGATATGATTATTTATTAAAACAAAGTTTGAAATTCTGATTCAGTATTCGTAGTATGTATATCATATACAAGGGAATATAACAACCGTATTCTTTAACGGTAAGTATGAGAAAATCAAAATTACGCATTGCATGCCAAATTAGATAATAGAGATCATCGTAAGTTACTGATATAAAAGGTAATTATTTACGAATCGGCAAAAAGAAAGTATGTCTACCGCTCAATCGGGTAGAATAAATGCAAGCATTTATTCTACCCGATTGAGCGGTAGACAATACGGAAAAAATTGTTAATTTTTGTAAAAATGTAAATTTGAATATGATTATAAACGCTGCTAGGAATGAATGGTTTTTGAAGTGCCTATGTTAGTATGAGAAATATCATACTGTAACTAAATCCTTACTCATAATGGCGAATAACAGCGAACAAAAGAACCCCTATTAAGGGGTTCTTTTTTTAAAGCCAAAATTGAATACGCCTAAACCATCGCCCTTACCCTTGCCATAATCCCACGTCCAATCACCAGTCTCACATAAATAATAGCAATAGCAAACAGCAATACGATTAATGCTGCACCGCCAATAGCCAAACTCGTCCACGGCACACTAAATTGTAGATTAAACCACTGCGTGATAGCAGCCCACGCGCCAACGCTAGCGATGACAACGGCAAAGGTCGCTGCACTAATACCAAGCACACCTAGCTCTAAAATATTGAGCATATATAGATCGCGCTTTTGCATACCGAGCAGTCTAAATGAAGCGCTGTCTTTCATACGATCTTGCGAAGTAGACAGTAGCGAGCTGATCAGCACCATGACCCCAGTGAGCAGGGCAAGCAAGGTGAACACATAGACCAAGCGGCTCATTTGTACCACCAGCTCTTGGATTTGCTTCGCGATAGCAGTGCCATCGATCGTGGTGACAGCAGGGAACTCGCGTACCAGTTTGCCTTGTAGTTCTGGAATTGCATCTTCTGGTACGTGCGCAGTAGCAAACTGAATCTGCGGTGCAGCCGATAGCACGGACGGCTCAAACAAGAAATAGAAATACGGGCTTGGGCCACGCTCATAGCGCGTACGAATACTGGTGATTTGCCCGACGATCTCGATACCCTGAATGTTAAAGCGCACCTGATCGCCCATTCCGACATTGAGCATACTGGCGGCAGTATCTAAGATAGACAAGGATTTGACCTGTTCATCTGTCGCATCGATAGGGGTGTATAACGCGTCGTCTGTGAGCGATTCAGTGATGTATTCGGTCTCCATGACCGTATCTGCGTAGCTCAAGTTAAAGACACGCGTGGGGTCATCAAACCCATCTGCAGGCACGATATCTTTTGCCACCACCTCATTGGCCGTCTCCACACGCGCACGAATGACCGGATAATAAGTGACGGGCGCCTCAATGATCGTATCAATATCGTCGTGTTGATCGCTCTGCACATCGAGCAAAAATAAGTTAGGCGCGTCTTCAGGATAGGCATTGATAAACTGCGCATTGATACTGTGATTGAGCGTCGTGATAAGCGTCAGCACTGCCACCGATAGTGATAAGGTGACAAAGAACAACGCTGATTGGTTGCCTTTACGCGCAAGGTTATGGATAGCGATACGCTGCATCCAACTGATCTTGGTTTTCGTCGCTACCTTGGCAAGTAACCACAGCCACCCACGAGCCAATAGCCAAAATATCGCCACTAGAGCAATCAAGCCGCCCAATAATTGCGCCCCTAATGACAGTGAGCCAACTTCATAAGCAAAGAAGGCATATAGCCCTGCCAGCATTAGCCCATACCATAGTAATGGCACGCGTCGATACCAAGGCAGATTTTGCGTTTGCGTGCTCGCACCTTGACTCAGGAGGGTCGCGGGCTTGGTGGTGCTCAGCGTACTCAAACCACGCTGAGCGATCAGTAGCGTCAGGACTAAGGCAATCACAATGGTCTTGATGGCGCTGATTGGATTGATGGCTAGGCCAACGTCAGCAGGCAAGATAGCCACCATATACGGTTGACCGATTTTGAGTAAGCCCAAACTAAGCGCAATCGCTGCGATACAAGCGATGGCGGTCGTGATGATGAGCAATTGATAGTAGCTACGTTTGAGTGAACCAAGCGGTTCGCCGAGCGCCAAACGAATGGCATTATTAGACTGCTGCTTGCTGACAAACGCGCTAATGACGCCATACATCGCAACCGCAGATAATAGCAACACCGCGATGACTAGCAGTTTTAAAAACATTAGGACATTGTCAGAGATACGCGAGACCGAAGTATCTGCAGACTCTGCGTCAGAGAGCTCGATATCAGGGTAATTGGTCAGGATATCTGTGAGCTTGTCACGCTGTGTGGTTATTAGCTCTGGATCGCCTGCCATCTCAATGCGGTAGTTTATGCGGCTGCGTTGACCCAATAGGTTGGTTGCTGCAAGCGAGTCTTGATGCATTAAGACACGACCACCGAACCCAAATGTGGTCAGCGGTCTATCAGGTTCTTTTGTCAGTACATCACCGATCGTGAATTGCGCATCGCCAATGGTGATACGGTCGCCGACATCGGCCTGTAAACTACTAAGCACTTCTGGCGCGACGATGACACTGTCAGATGTTAGCTGCTCCCGCAGCGGTTTTCCTGAGGCAAGCTCCGCTGTACCATATAAGGGATACGATGGCGAGACGGCTTTGACGCTGGCAAGCAAGGTTTGCTCATCATTGACCAGCATGGCGCTAAACTGATAGTCATACACCGTCTGTGTATCAGCGATAGTTTCTACCTGCGTCAACACCTCGCTTGGCCAGTCTTGCTTACTGTTTAGGATTAGATCCCCACCAACGAGCGCGCGCTGATTGTCATTGATATAGCTATCGACAGACTGCTGTACAGAGTCGAGGGTCAGGTAGGTCGCAAGCGATAGAGTTAGCGTCAGTAGAAACAACACGGGATATACCCAGCGTTGCCACCAACTGCGGCTGAGTGCTTGTGAGCCTAGTGTTTGAAAACCTAAGGTACGGGCAAATAATTGATTAAGGATGCCGCTAGGATAACTGGACTCTTGACGCATACTGGTATCAGTTTTTTTTGTATCAGTCGATTTATTGTCTGTGGGCTTACTATTCATTAAGATACAATCCAGTTATTCATGTAGGTACAATGCGGCCGTCATGCATGGTGATGACGCGATCTGCCATCTCAGCAAGCGCAGGATCATGAGTCACGACCACCAGTGCCGAACCGACTTGCTGTCTTAAGTCCAATAACAGTTGCATAACTTGATCGGCATTTTGCTCATCTAAGTTACCTGTAGGTTCATCCGCAAACACAATCTTTGGGTGTGATACCAGTGCTCGTGCCACTGCTGTACGTTGCTGTTCACCGCCTGATAATTGGTTGGGTAAGCTGTTACGTCTATGACCTAAGTCGACCGCGTCAATGAGCTCATCTACTCTCGCTTGATTTGGACGCCTGGCAATATCGAGTGGAAAGGCGATGTTTTCGGCGACGGTCAGTGTGGGCAGTAGGTGAAACGACTGAAAGACAAAGCCCATATCCTGCTGACGAATGACCGCCAGTGCATCTTCATCGAGGCTACTGAGCATTTGACCTGCCAGCGACACCGTACCGCTATCGGGATAGTCTAATGCTGCGAGTAACCCTAGCAGAGTAGATTTACCCGAGCCTGATTTGCCCATGATGACCACAAACTCGCCCGCATTGACATACATATCTACGTCTTTAATGATGGACAGCTTTTGCTCACCGACTTGCACGGTTTTATTGAGTTTATTAGCGGTGAGTAGGGCTTCTTTTTTAGAATCTGCTTGTGGCATTGATGCGGCCATCGAAGGTGATGATGTCATTACAGTGTCTCGTTAAGTAGTCTCATTTGTCGTATTTTTTGTCATAAGTCAGGTCAATATGAAAAGAGTCAGCGTGACTGATATAAATTTTTTGTCGCCTCTGTCTGCACAGCAAGCAAGAAAAATTTGTACCAGTCACGCCTCATAATGTCGTATATCTATTTTATTTCGTATCGACTATATCGTTTTGAACCGTCTCAGTTGTACTGTCTGCATTGGCTGTTTTTAGTGCTTCCAGTTTGGGCGCTAAGATAGGCAAAATATTGTCATTGACGATAATTTTGTAGCCATCTTTAGTCGGATGAATCGCATCTGCTTGATTGAGCTCAGGATCACCGCCGACACCCTCTAAAAAGAACGGAATAAGCGTCAGGTTCATATCTTTAGCAATACGAGGATAAATGGCTGAAAACGAGGCAACGTAGTCACTGCCTAGGTTGTCATAGATCGACATGCCGCCCAAGATGACGACACTGCCATTGTCTTGTAAGTGCTTAACCGCAGTACGAATGTTGGCTTCAATTGTCGCCACATCGATACCACGTATGGCGTCGTTAGCACCGATGGTCAATATCGTAATATCGGGTTTAGTTTGCGATACCCAGTCTAAACGATTGACCAACCCTGTACTGGTTTCACCGCTCAAGCCTGAATTGATAACTTTAGCGTTATCGTAACCCATCGCTTGCAGACGATCTTCTAACTGAGCAGGGTAGTTGTCATTTTTGTCCACCCCAAGACCTTCTGTCAGGGAGTCGCCAAGGGCTAAAATAGTCAGTGAGGACGAATTGACTTGTTGTGCGGCAGCACTAGCACTTGTGGTTTCTTCAACCGCTACAGGCGCATTTATAGTTGCCGTTTCAGTGGTTTGTGGCTCGTTAGTCGTTTCTGTGTCAGGAGATTTTTGACAGCCACTTAGCATCAAGCCTACTGTCAATATACCGATACTCATCTTGTAAATAGTTGTGCTATAAACAGGTCGTTTAAGTAGGTCGAAGTTGTTATTTTTCATCATAGATACATCTCTTAATCAATCGAACCAGTGTAGCAAAATAAGAAGATAATCAATATTAGCTTAAAGTTACGGCAAGTATAGTCAAGGAATTTTAGAAGCGCTACAAGGCGACCGACCGCAGATAGTACACTGAGTACATCTAGGCCGGGTAACACCGTATCGGTTTAAAAGTACTCTGACTATAGATTCATTCTATCTTAAAGTTTCTTGCCATCAACCATCGCTGGGCGACTCACCAGCCAAGCAATCACAACGTTGATAATCATCAAAATGAGCATGATAAATAGCGGCAAATCCCAGCTGCCAGTCGCCTCATGTAGCCAGCCTGTCCCTAGTGGACCAAAAAACGCAATCAAATAACCGACGAATTGCGCCATACCAGACAGCTCACTAGATTGGTTGGTCGTATAAGTACGTAACGAGAACAGCATCATACTCAACGTAAAAATAGCGGAGCAGCCAATGCCCATCAGGCCTGACCACAGCCAAGCGAGTTCAGTAGATAAATAACTAATGCCTAAAATACCAATGACATTTAACACCGCTGCAAACACCGCCAGTGCCTGAATAGGGCGACCACGGTTTACTAGCCATGTTAGGCTCAAGATGGCGATCGGTGCCATAAACTGGAACACCGAAGCCATTTGTCCTGCTTGGACTGCGGATAGCCCTTTACTCACCCAAATAGACGGCAAGAAACTGGCAACGGTGTAAAATAATAGTGATTGCAGCCCCATAAAGACCGCACTCTGCCAAGCAAAAGGGGTGCGCCACATGGATATTTCTGAATACTCGGACGTAGGTAGCACAACCGTTTGATGACTAGACGAGCCTAGACGCAAGCGTAAAAATATCCAAATAACGATGGCAAAAATACCCAATAGCGACCATCCACCCAGTGCCCATTGCCAGCCCACTTGCTCAGATAATGGCAGTACCACTCCTGCGACGATGCCCGCCGTTACTGTCATCGTTAGACTAAATAGTCCTGTTATCAATGGAATATGCTTGGGTGTGCGCTGTTTAATAACAGGAGCCGCCAAAGTATTCGCAAAACCGATAGCCAAGGTCAGCAATAATGTACCAATTAAAAACCCAGACCAAGTCGGGATAACGGTACGGACAATCATCCCTACCGTTAATAATCCAATCATCGCAATGAGCGTATTCTCAAGCCCAAATCGCTTACCAATGGATGGTGCGATCAGTGCGCCCACCGCAAAGCTCAGCATGGGCACTGCCCCTAGCCAACCAATCTGCGTCTCAGAAATATTGAGCGCTTCTTGCACCACTGGCGCAATAGAGCCAAGAGCAACGATCGGTGCACGCATATTGGTGGCGAGCAAAATCATGGCGCATAAGACGAGCCAAAAAGTGAAGCGTGACGAGGGTAGGTTGGATGAAGAGGATAGATTGGATGAGGTAGACATAGCAGCACAACGATGACAATGAAAAAGAACACGTTATAAAACAGCGCCGAAACATCGTCGCTTGTAAAATAACACCAAAGAGCATTTATCCAGACACGTACCTAGACGGCAATCGACAGCATAAATCAGAATGAGAGATCGTTGTATAGTCAGGTCAATATAAAAAAGAGACAGCGTGACTGGTATAAATTTTTCGTAGCCTCTGTCTGCGTAGGCACAGAAAGCAAGAAAAGTTTGTGCCAGTCACGCATCATAATGTCATGTACCCATTTTATTTAGTATCGACTATAGAGCGTAAACCATACGAGTTTTCTAGACTGACTTTGCTAAATCGGCAGGCAGGTTAATAAGTTGTATGTATAGTTGCTTCGAAACTTTATTTGAGACATTGTTTTGAAGCGTTATTTCGAGTTACTACTTTAGAACAGTGATAATAAGGGATGGCGATAATAAAAAATTTCATCGCACAATAAAAATAGCGCCAAGTCGCTTTTAAAGGACTTGACGCTATTATAAGAATAGAGGCGACACAAATACTACCAGCGTATGGTAACAACTATGGCTGTTAGACTGATTTGCCTAATTGAGCCGCTCTGAGCGCATTTTCTTGGTGCTCTGCGATGATTGAGTCGCATTTATTGGGATCATTGCCACAAAACGAGCAATTTTCATCACCCATCAGTTTAGCAACACCGCCGCAAGATCCTCTAAGCGGCTTTTTTTTGACCATATAACCGATGCCCATAAACAGAAAGAACAGGACGAATACGGTAAAGGTAATAGCAAGCATGGGAAGCAATTGGCTAAGCATAGAGGAGACCTCGTTTTAAAAATGGGGCAGTTATCCATAGGGATAACCTATTAACAGTATAGCAAATTTTTACGCCGCTCGTTGATGCTTATGGTGTGCTTTACAGCATCACACTAGGGCGTGTCCTCATTTAAAAAATGAGGACACGCCCTAGAAATTTACGGTTGTTTATCTGCTCGCAAGTTTTTCATTGCCGATGTCTGTACTATTTGCCAATCATCAATACTGTCCAAAGAATCACTGGGTTTGATACCATCAGCTAATATAACAAACAGTGCGGCTAGATTTTGTTCGTTAGCGACTTTCAGTGCCTTTTTATAAGGCATGGCAGTCAGTGCTGTTGCCCATGCATCTGCCAATGCGACCGAGTCTGCAGCAACCGTAACCGAAGGAGCGCCACCCACGATAGGCTCGCCAGTGGTGGGGTCGATCGTGTGACTATAGTGCTTACCATCAAAGACGATTGAGTTGCGATAGTTTCCTGAAGTCGCTAGATGCATTTGAGTGGTAGTGTTTATGGGTTGACGAATGGCGGATATCGTTTGGCGTTCGCTGACGGTGCTGCCTTCAATAGGAGCATCAATCGCAATTTGCCACGGTTGTTGCTGGTTATTCACGCCAGAGGTCGCAATTTCGCCGCCGATCTCAACCATATAGTTACGAATCTGATAATCGTCTCTAAGCACATCAGCGATGACATCGACCCCATAACCCTTGGCAACGGCAGAAAAATCTAGACCAACACCATCTTTGCTTTTATAGATCGATTTGTCTTCTTTTATGATGCTTTCAAAGTCTACCAATGCTTTTGCTTGGGCAATCTCAAGTGCTGTTGGCGGGCTTTGTAGACGCTCGACGGTCATAGTGCTGCCGAATCCCCACGTATCGACCAATGGCATGACAGTAGGATCAAAAGCACCGCCAGATTGTTCATAAACGACACGTGAGACATTGAGCACGCGACTAAAATCAGCGTCGATAATAATAGGGATATCTCTACCCAATTGATTAAACTTGGATATCGTTGAATCACTCTGGTAAGTCGACATACTGTCATTAATCTGCTGCAAACGCTTATCAATCGCTGCTTGTATGTCGGCTTCATCTGCATCATCGGGCAACTGATAGCTAATATGGTAGCTCGTACCCATCGTCTCACCACTCAGATAATTATAGTCTGGTGTTTGCTGGCAGGCACTAATACTTAAAGTGCCGATAAGACCAATGATGCCAAATAGGGCAAGATTCATAGTTTTTTTGGAAGATAAGCTGTATTCGGTATTATTCATAATATTTTCGGTATGGCGCAAAAATGAGTAGGGTGTAAAACAAGCCATGCTTATTTTACACCCCTTAAGCCCAAAAATACCAATGAAGGCACTATTCAATGACAATTCGTTCGGTTGAGCAGCTTATTTTACTTGTGACTCACGGATAAGTTTATAGAGTTTTGGCGGTGAGACCCGATTGACCCTAGTGGCCAGTTTTTCTTGTTTGCCACCAACGATGATGTATTCTTTATTATTACCAAGCGCCTTCACAACCTGTTTAGCAAACTCAGTCGCGCTCAGTCCTTTACTGGTCGCCTCATCCATCGTGCCTTGCGCGCTACCATCTCCTGTGAGCGCGTTAATAGAAACGTTGGTTTGGATAAATCCTGGAAATATCGTCGCAACTTCTATGCCTTGGTCATGCAATTCAGCACGCAAACTGTTTGCCCACATATGCAAGGCTGCTTTGGCTGCCCCATAAGCGCCGCGATATTGCGTACCGAGTAAGCCTGCCACACTTGATATCATCACTACCTTGCCGCCGCCTTGTGCGATCATGTCAGGCAACACAAGTCTTGTTAAACGCGTCTGGGCAAAATAGTCTATCTCCATAATTTGCCGTTCGACATCTTCACTGGTCTCCATAATGAGTGAGCGTTGACTGACACCAGCATTATTAATCAGCCAGTCGATTTTTCCTGTCTGTGCGATAGCAGATTCGTAGGCTTCTTTCGCTTGCTCGGCATCACTAATATCAAAAGGCACGATGATATGTTTTTTGCTGTGCTTGCAGATTTTTTTGACCGCTGCTAATTTTGCCTCATCGCGACCACTCAAAATAATCCGAGCACCGCGTTTGGCAAAATCGATGGCTAAGGCTTCGCCAATACCGCTAGAAGCACCAGTTATCCAAATGGTTAGTTCTTTCACTTTGGTTTTCATAAGAATCCTTTTTATTTTAATAAAATTTTATCTATTATTAGAAAAAAAGTAGTGAATGACAAAAGTTTTTTTCTACTTTGAACTATGTGCTAAAGCAAACCAATTAGTCAATCTAAAGAAAATAAAAAAAGGTGTCTTACGAGACACCTTAAATGATAATTTGGATTGAGTATTGGGAAAAGTATCTTATACTCAAGATAATCTTCTATTAGTATAACGATAACCTTCTGATTCCATGCAAGAACTAAGTAAACTTTTTTCTCTTTCACTCTTTACATTTGCAATCCCAATTTGATAACGGCATTTCTGTATGGCGTTATGTGTATCATGCTGAGATATACCTACTTTTTTCCAAGCTGGTTTAGGAGCACTTGAGCAAGCTGATAGTATTAAAGTAGAAGCTAAAATGCTTGTAAACACACTAGTTTTCATAATAGAACCTTTAATTGAATATATTTACCTAAAATTTAGCTGAGCACCATGTATGAATGATAACCAACAATTATTCAACAGTAACAGAAAGCAACTAAAATTGTAAGGTTTTAGAAACAAAAAAAGAGCCTCAATTGAGACTCTCTTTTATAGTATTAATTTAATCGTGTTTCTCTAACCAGTCGGCTTAACCACCAAAGTCATCAAGCATGATGTTTTCGTCTTCCACACCAAGGCTATGCAACATGTCGATTACTGCCGCGTTCATCATCGGTGGCCCGCACATGTAGTATTCACAGTCTTCTGGATTTGGATGATCTTTTAGATACTCTTCTAGCAAGACGTTATGGATAAAGCCGGTATAGCCATCCCAATTGTCTTCAGGAAGTGGATCAGATAGGGCAACATGCCACTCAAAGTTTGCAAACTCTGCTTCTAGTTGATCATAGTCTTCAACATAGAACATCTCACGAATTGAGCGCGCACCGTACCAAAAGCTAATCTTACGATCAGAGTTCAAACGTTTTAGCTGATCAAAGATGTGCGAGCGCATTGGTGCCATACCTGCACCGCCACCGACGAAAATCATCTCAGTTTCGGTATCTTTGGCAAAGAACTCGCCATAAGGACCTGAAACCGTCACTTTATCGCCAGGCTTTAAGCTAAATGTCCAAGAAGACATCTTACCTGGTGGGATACCGTCAGGACCACGTGGCGGTGGACTAGCGATACGAATATTAAACTTAATCAGGCCTTTTTCTTCTGGGTAGTTGGCCATTGAGTAAGCACGAATAACTGGCTCATCAACTTTTGAGACATAGTTGAAAATGCCGAATTTTTCCCAATCTTCGCGGTACTCTTCTGCAACATCAAAGTCTTTATAGTGCACCTCATGCGGTGGCGCTTCTAGCTGTACATAACCACCAGCGCGGAAGTTAACTTCTTCGCCTTCTGGAATTTTGAGTACCAGCTCTTTAATAAAGGTAGCAACGTTATCGTTAGAGACAACCTCGCATTCCCATTTTTGTACATCAAAGAATTCAGGATCAATCTCAATTTTCATGTCTTGCTTAACAGCTACCTGACAGGCTAAGCGCATGTGATTGCGGATTTCGCCTTGAGTAAAATAGCCTTCTTCAGTCGGCAAGATAGAACCGCCGCCTTCAATAACGCGGCAACGACACTGCGCACAAGTACCACCGCCACCACAGGCTGAAGATAAGAAAATACCTTCGCTCGCCAGTGTTTGCAGCAGTTTACCACCTGCGGGTGTCACGACGTCATTATCGGGATTATCATTGATATGGATGGTAACATCGCCTGAACTGACCAGTCTTGAGCGTGCCGCCAAAATAATGGCGACAAGGCCCATGATGATCAAGGTAAACATAGCAACGCCACCAATCGCCGTAGCGTAATCCATGGTAGGTATCCTTAATCTATGGAGTAGGGGTGCGAAAAGACGTCATTGCGTTTTTCCTGAACCCCTACCGAATAAATGAATTAAATAGGTCAAATCGCTAAATAAGGTTTTAAGCTTAGCGGTCTAAATTGACATACCGCCGAAAGACATAAAGCCAAGTGACATCAGACCAACTGTGATAAAGGTAATACCAAGACCACGCAGCGGTGCTGGAATGTCTGAGTATTTTAGCTTTTCACGGATACCGGCCAATGCGGTAATCGCCAATGCCCAACCGAAGCCTGCGCCTACGCCATATACCATCGATTCGCCAAAGTTATAGTCACGCTCAACCATAAATAGTACACCACCTAAGATGGCACAGTTGACAGTGATGAGCGGTAAGAATACCCCAAGGGCGTTATACAGACTCGGAACGAACTTATCCAAGAACATCTCTAGAATCTGTACGGTCGCAGCAATCAGACCAATATAACTGAGCAAGCCCAAAAAGCTTAAGTCAATATCTGGAAAACCTGCCCATGCCAGCGCACCGTCTTTTAGGATGAACTGAAATAGTAAGTTGTTTAATGGCACAGTGATGGCCATTACGACGACAACTGCAACACCTAAGCCGATAGCGGTTGAAACCTTCTTTGATACTGCCAAGAAAGTACACATACCTAAGAAGTAGGCAAGCGCCATATTCTCAATAAAGACTGAGGTTATAAATAAACTAACATAATGTCCCATTAGTGACCGCCTCCATGTGCCATGCCTTTAGACTGCGGCTTCATTACAAACTCGGCTTCTTCAACCTGCTCTGGTTTCCAAATACGAACAATGGCAATGAATAATCCAATGATAAAGAATGCTGACGGTGGCAACAGTAATAGACCGTTTGGAATATACCAACCGCCATCAGTGACAGGCTGTAGGATAGTGATACCAAACCATGTACCTGAGCCAAGTAGCTCACGGATAGTCGCGACAAACAACAGTACCGCAGAGTAACCAAGACCATTACCAATACCGTCTAAAAAGCTGGGTACGGGTGGGTTGCTCATCGCAAATGCTTCAGCACGGCCCATCACGATACAGTTGGTGATAATCAAACCAACGAAAACTGACAAGCCCTTGCTGACATCATAAGCGACGGCTTTTAGCACCTGATCGACCAAGATAACCAGTGAGGCAATGATGGTCATCTGTACAATAATACGAATACTTGATGGGATTTGCTTACGAATAATAGAGATAAAGAAGCTCGAAAACGCCGTTACCAGTGTCAACGCCACACACATCACCAACGCATTGGCCATGCTGGTCGTCACCGCCAATGCCGAACAGATACCTAAGATCTGTAGGGCAATGGGGTTATTATCAAAGATAGGCGAGGTTAAAATACTTTTAGTGTCAGCCATGTTATGCCTCCTTGCCGTTTGCTACTGGTAGGGTCGCTGCCAGTTCGGTTGTCGGTTGAGCGCTCTTATTGTCTGGTTGTGTCGACTGGCTCGCTTGGGCATCAACGCTATCAAGCGTTTTACCGTTCTGTTCACGTAGCAAATCTAAGTAAGGCTTATAACCTTGCTCACCCAACCAAAACTGAATCATGTTGCTCACACCGCGACTGGTTAGCGTCGCACCGCTGATACCATCAACCCAGTTATCTTTTGGATTGCCCGCTTTGGTTACGCCCGTTGCCACGTCACCGTTTTCGTCATATGAGTGGATACCAGTCCACATCGCGCGCCATTTCGGCTCTTCGATGCGAGCGCCAAGACCTGGGGTTTCTTTATGCTCATAAAAACTGATACCTTTGATGGTATTCATGTCACTTTCGAGCGTTAAGAAACCATAAATCGTACCCCATAGGCCATAGCCTTGAATCGGCAGTACAACCATCTCAGGCTTACCCGCGTCATCGTTTTTGACATAAACTTTGGCGTATTTAGGTTTACGACCAATACTGGCTGGATCGTTATCACCTAGATCATCGCTTAGTGCTTTGTTTTTGGTGGCTTGACTGGCGTCATAAGCATTACGATCAGGGATGCCTGCCGCTTTTAGTGCGGCGTCATCTACATAATTGCCTTTATTCAAATCAATGATTTTTACTTCAAAATCTTTGAATCGCTCAGCAACGTCGTCAGCAGTATCAGATTCAGCATCGTACATATCGGCTGCGACTAAAATGTTTTTGTTGCGGTCTAAGCGCGCATTTTCGACTTGCGCTGGTTTTAGACCCACCGCGACTGCTGAGACCAATACGGAACACACCAAACATAGCGTCAACGCTACGCTGATGGTTTTCGCGTTGTTACTTTTGGGCTTGGACATAGCGAACCCTCCGAGCGGTTTGGCGTTTGATGTTTGCTTGAGTCACAAAATAATCAAACAATGGAGCAAATAAGTTGGCAAATAGAATGGCCAGCATGATGCCTTCTGGGAAAGCTGGGTTGATGACACGAATCAATACCGTCATAAAACCAATCAAAATACCATAAGCCCAGCGGCCTTTATTGGTATGCGCAGCTGAGACAGGATCGGTCGCCATAAAGACTGCACCGAATGCAAAGCCACCAATGACTAGATGCCAGTAAAAAGGCAAGCTCATCATCATATTGTCTTTAGAGCCAATCATATTGAATACAAGAGACGTAGCAATCAAACCGACCACACAACCTGCCATGATGCGCCATGAGGCAATACGCGTCCATAGTAGAACTGCGGCACCCATTAATATTGCTAGCGTCGATACTTCACCGATACTGCCTTGCATGTTGCCTAAGAACGCGTCACTCCAAGTGATTGCATTACCATAGACATCGACGAAATCCTGAGGTACTACACCAAGTGCCGCTAGGCCAAGTGGTGTCGCTCCTGAGAAGCCATCAACCGCTGTCCATACTGAGTCGCCTGACATGTAAGCAGGATACGCAAAGTATAGGAACGCACGACCCGATAGGGCAGGGTTCAAGAAGTTTTTGCCCGTACCACCGAATACTTCTTTTGCCACGACCACACCAAAGATAATACCTAGGGCTACTTGCCATAAAGGAATATCTGGTGGTAGACATAGTGCAAATAGTACCGAGGTCACAAAGAAGCCTTCATTGACTTCATGCCCGCGCACGACGGCAAAGATAATCTCACAGAGAATACCAACACCAAAGGTCACAAGGTAGATTGGCAAAAACTGCATCGCACCATAGACAAAACTTGCCCAGATACTGTCTGGGTTATAGCCTGCCATGCTGGTAATGATGGTACGCCAGCCTTCAGGTTGTAAGCCAAGCTGAGTGATAGCAGTTAGTGCTTGATGACCGATGTTGTACATACCCCAAAACATTGCTGGGAAAGTACATAGCCATACGGTAATCATAATGCGTTTTAGATCAATACCGTCACGCACGTGTGAGGACGCGTATGCCGTTGAGCTTGGTTGACGCAAAAAAGTATCAAACATCTCAAAGATGGCATAGTATTTTTCATGTTTGCCACCTTTGGTGAAAGACGGCTCCATACGATCGAACATATTGTGTAAAAATTTCATCGTGGTTAGCCCTCCAGTTCAATGCGCGTCAAGTTATCACGCAAAATATCACCGAATTCATATTTGCCAGGAGAAACGAAGGTGCATAATGCTAAATCTTCTTCGTCCAATTCAAGTACGCCCAAGTCTACTGCCGTGATAATGTCTTCAACGATTAACGCGCGCAATAGTTGCGTTGGCAGATAGTCTTGTGGCATGACCTCTTCGTAAACCCCGATAGGCACCATCGCTCGCGGTGAGCCGTTACTCGTGGTGGTAAAGTTATACTTTTTGCCACCAAAAAACTGCGAAATATAGATAGGCAGTTTTGAGAAACGGTTTGCACCTGGACTAAAGAAGTGAAATGCTGGACGCTCATGACCTTCAGGTAAAACGCTGATCTGGTCATGGAAACGACCAACATAGGCACTATTCGAGAATGACTGGCGACCCGATAGCACTGAACCTGAAATAATACGGTTCTCGCCATCGATCAGCTGACCTTTCGTCAAGGCTGTGATATCAGCACCACGTTCAGTTGCGATTAGGTGCGGATTTTTGACCGCAGGGCCTGCTAGGCTAAGCATACGACGTGTATATAAGCGACCGGTGGTAAATAATTTACCAATCGCAATCACGTCTTGATAGCCAATCGTCCAGACGCTCACGCCGCGCATGATTGGATGCAAGAAGTGAATGTGTGTGCCAGCCAGACCTGCTGGATGTTTGCCAGCAAAACTATGATATTCAGTGACATTATTAGCCGCGGTTTTCGCAACTGGCGTCAACTGGGCATCACCATGATGGCAGACAAAGGTCTTTGGGCTGAGCGTCGATAGTACCGCAAGTCCGTCATTGAACGCTTGCAGTTGCTCATTAATCAGCAGCATCGGGTCAAACGCTAATGGATTGGTATCCATCGCGGTGACAAAGATGGCATGCGGACGAGCACCGATTTCGGGAGCGCGGCTATAGGGACGCGTACGAAACGCCGTCCATTCGCCAGAGGCGAGCAGTTGGGTTTCAACGGTTTCTGAGTCTAGGTCAGCCAGTTGCTGGGAGTCATAGCGCTGAAAGTCTATTTCCTCACCATTGGGATCGACCGCAATGACAAGACTCTCGAACACACGACGCTCACCGCGTTTGATCGCGATAACTTTACCCGCAGCAGGTGCCGTATAGATAACGCCAACCCGTTTTTTATCTTCAAAAACGGGCTGACCTTTTGCTACGGTGTCACCTTCTTTGACATTCATTGTGGGCTTCATACCCACATAATCATAGCCAACGAGTGCCACATGGGCAGGTCTGTGCTCAGATATCTCGCGGGAGGGTTCACCAGTGATGGGCAAATCCAAACCTTTTTTGATGGTAATCATAAGCGAAAACTTAGTCCATAGTCTAAAACGATACCAGACGTCCTGTTTGGTATATCGGTAGCATGAACATCTGCGTCATTTAATAAAGCCCTCATGTATCTCTTCCCATAGCAAGGCGAAGAAAAAGTGCTCAAATATAACGCTTGATCATAACTACTAGTAAGAGTATTAACGCTGACCTTAGACTCCTTAACAACACGTTAATGTCTTATTCGAATTACCAAAGTGGCGACTGGCTACCAAGGTGTATGGCAAAATCATCCAATCAAAGTCTATTGTCAAAGCTGGTTGCTAAAAGCAATTGCTTTAAAAAAGACAGTTTTGCCATACGATTTATTAAAATCTTAAAATTTGTACATCCAGAGTGATGGGCTTAGAAACAAGAGTGAATCAAATAAATAACCGATGAATGCAAAGTATCATTCAAGCGATATAGTCATTTAGAGCGTAATGGCGCAGATCAACCTATCGCAGATTGTCTGTTTAGAGTTCTAATATCATCCGTTCAACAATATATCAGCCAATTATCTACAAACACATTTGGCTGTTGTTCGATTCATCCTGACCGCCATGCAGCATTGGCTCACTTATGAGTGAATAAAAATGCACAGTACATGGTTGCTATCACTTAGAAACAAATACAAATTTACCTAGGATTATACGCTAAATTGACCTAAAATTGCCAGTTAGTAATTGAATTTACCTAATGTTGCTAGTACCTTCTAGTGCTCAAACTTATGGTTATGGTTGTCGATATTTTTATTTATTCATACTACACGATCATAAAGTTTTTAAGATAATCGTGAGTCGATTTTGAGAGCCAATTTCTATCAGATCATTTGTTGAATGAGGCTTGCTTATCACTGTTTAACTGATTTATTGTTTTACTTTGCCGTTTATTCTTATTTTTTAATATTACGTTTTATAAGGAATGCTATATGTGTGCTGTCCCTGTCATTATCCCCGCTATTGATTTAAAAGATGGTAAATGTGTGCGCTTAAAACAAGGCCGTATGGAAGATGATACGGTGTTTTCAGATGACCCTGTCGCTGTAGCAGCACGTTGGGTAAATGAGGGCGCGCGCCGGTTACATCTGGTCGATTTGAACGGCGCATTTGATGGGGTGCCAGTACATAAGCAAGTCGTCAACGACATCGCCAAAGCTTTTCCGCAGCTGCCTATTCAATTGGGTGGCGGTGTGCGTAATATGAACACTATTGAGCAGTACATCACTGCCGGACTGACTTATATTATTATTGGCACTAAGGCGGTTGAAGATCCTGATTTTGTGACCGAGGCTTGCCGCGAGTTTGCTGGACATATTATCGTAGGTATCGATGCCAAAGACGGCATGGTTGCGACTCATGGCTGGGCGAATGTGACAGACACCAAGGCCACCGAGCTTGCCAAACGCTTTGCCGATGTGGGCGTGTCTTCAATCGTTTATACTGATATTGCCCGTGATGGCATGATGCAGGGTGTCAATGTCGAGCAAACCGTTAATTTGGCGCGCGAAGGTGGCTTGCCAGTGATTGCTTCGGGCGGTGTGACCAATATGCAAGATATCGAATTGCTTAAACCTTATGGTGATTGTATTGAAGGCATTATTACTGGCCGCGCTATCTATGAAGGCACGTTGGACTTAGCGGAAGCACAACGTTATTTAGACAATTAATGGGTTTAAATAGTTAATAATGGGCTATATTCATTTTTAGCCCATTTAGTCGCTCCCATTAAGTTCTTCACGTTTAGATTGAGGACACTCGCTAGTTTTTAATCGTAATATTACCCAGCAAAAACACTGAGCAAAGGATGCTTATGGCCGCTTATCTTGACCGCCTAATGACACGCAAGTTTTTAACGGTATGGGGTCAGTTGCTGTTACTACTAAGCCTCGTTTTTACTTTACCCGCTTATGCTGCTGGTGAAGATATAGCCAGTGTCACGACGGCCTTGGGTATAGAGAGTACGCTAGAAGAAGTGCCTAATCCTGTTGCCACAGAAGGCGAGACCTCTGTAGAAGCCGACTCACAAAGTTTGCCACCTCCTGCCGATCCACCTGTGATTAGTGGCGAGAGTACCAACAATGCTCAAATCGAAACTACACCTACCCCTCTAAAAGACAATGACATTCGTCAACGTATCAACGGTATTTTTTCTGAAATAGAAGGGCTGCAAGCGGTCAGTGTCAGTGTTACTCAAGGCGTTGTGACGTTAGCAGGAGAAACTCCCAACGAAAAAAAGGCGCAACAAGCCATTAATTTGACCAATCGTTTAACGGATGTGGTCACCGTCGAGGACAATATCAATCGAACGCTGGATGTTCAGGATAATGTCACGACGGTTTATCAAGGTCTTAAAGCGCAAGTTAAGAACTTAGTCAAAGCCGTGCCCTTGCTGTTGGTCGGTATTGTTATCTTTGGCTTGGTCACATGGTTTGGTAGTTGGTTCTCGAATCGAAAAAAAATGTGGCAACGGCTCACGCCCAATCCTTTCGTCGCTGAGCTGTTGGCACAAACCGTCAAAGTAATCTTTATCATTTTTGGTTTAATTTTGGCGCTGAGCTTGATAGGGGCAGAGACGATCTTAGGCACGTTACTTGGCGGTGCTGGAGTCATCGGTATCGCGGTTGGTTTTGCAGTCAAAGATACCATTGAAAACTACATCGCCTCTTTGATGCTGAGTATTCGTCAGCCGTTTCGCGCTCGTGATCAGATTGTCATCAACGGGCAAGAAGGCATTGTGGTGCGTTTGACGTCACGTGCGACGATTTTGATGACTTTAGATGGCAATCAGCTACGTATCCCAAATGCCGAAGTCTTTAAAGGCACTATTCTAAATTACACCAAAAACCCTGAACGGCGCTTTACCTTTGAGTTGGGTGTCGATGCCAATGACGACCCACTTGCGGCCATTAAAGTTGGTATCGATGCGATATGTCAGCTGGATTTTGTCTTAGATGAACCCAAAGCCATTGCGGTCATTACCAATGTTGGCGACTCCAATATTATTCTAGAGTTTCAGATCTGGGTGGATCAATCAGAAACCGATTTTGCCAAAGCACGTAGTATCGCCATACGCGAAACCAAGCACGCCTTAGAAAACGAAGGATTTAGTCTCCCTGAACCCATCTATCGTCTACGCTTTAATGATGAGTTAGAAAAAGCCTTGGAGCATCTGCAAGGCAATAACCGCTCTAACCAAGCTAATGGGACTAATGCTGATATGACGATTACACCGACGACACCAGAATCTATAGATATCAATAAAGTCGATAATAGAAGTGCTGATGACAAAGACAAAAAACAAGCCAAAGCCCGTGCTAAATATATTTTGCAAGGACGTAATGCTAAAGAGGTGTTGAGCGCCCGTCCTGACGAAAAGTTAATGGAAAAAGTCGAACAAGAAATTGCTGAAAATTCAGATGAGACCGATTTGTTGAGTAATAATAGTCCGCAAGAGTAAATATCTAAGCAACCTCAAAACTAGGCATAAAAAATGCAGTGAAACGTATAAGACAGTTATCATATAAAATATACGAGACATTTTTATGCAAATGAAGCATCTGATTATATTCGCCCTAGCTGGTATTGTTCTCTTAATTGGTTTTAACATGTTTAATAGCAATCGCCACGAGAGTCGGATAGCGGCGGCGACCAGTAGCACCACATCGCCGGCTACTGCTATCAGCTCTGAAGATACCGTGAACACCAACACCAACACCAACACCAACACCGATATCGCAAGCCAGCCTCTTGGTAAGCAGCCTAAAGCCATTCTCGATAATGCCACTGCCCAAATAGAGCAAGCCGAGCAGGTCAATCAAGAGCGCGTAGAGCAGATGAGCGACGCGCAGTAGTTGACCAGTTATCACTTATTCATCGCGCACAAAAAAAAGGCTAAAGATAAACTTTAGCCTTTTTTATTACGTTCAGTTCTTATTGAGAGTTAGCTTTTTTTGCTTGCGCCTTTATTGTTTCGGCTACTGCTTTTTCTAGCGGGGCTCTTCTTTGGCTGATCTTTTTTCGTTTGATTCATCTCGCTAGATTGCAGCTTCGCTTTAAGATCAAAGTCGATTTGTAGCAGATCCATATTGACCCCAGCCACTTTTACTTTGACCAAATCGCCCAAGCCAAATAACGTACCTTTATCTTTACCAATGAGTTGCTGTTGCTGCTCATCATAGACAAAGAAGTCATCACCGACATTAGAGATATGAACCAAGCCATCGATATATAGGTCAGTTAAGGTCACAAATAGACCGAAGCTAGTAACCGTCGTTACCACACCGTCGAACTCTTCACCGACGTGATCTTTCATATAGTGACACTTGAGCCAAGACTCTACGTAGCGCGATGCTTTCTCAGCACGGCGTTCAGTATCTGACGTCTGCGTACCAGCACCTTCTAAAGAGAAGTCCATTACTGGCTGCTGACTTTTAGTCACTTTTGCTTTAATCGCGCGATGCAGCATGAGGTCAGGATAACGGCGAATCGGCGAGGTAAAGTGGCTATACTCGTCATAAGCCAAACCAAAGTGACCAATATTGTCAGGCGAATAATTCGCTTGCATCATTGAGCGCAATAGCATGCTATGGATACTAATCGCATCAGGTCTCTCTTTGGTGGCTTCGATAATCCGCTGATAATCCGCTTGCGTTGGGTTTTCTTCTGGGAAGCTTAAACCAAAGTTTTTCGCATATTCATGGACACGTAACGATTTTTCGCCATCAGGTTTATCATGGTTACGATATAAGACCGGTAGCTCATTTTTTAGCGCAAAATTGGCAGCACAGGTATTGGCGAGCAGCATACATTCTTCAATAAGCTTATGTGCATCACCACGAGTACGCGGCAAGATGGCTGCGATACCACCTTTTTCATTGAACTTGATATAAGTTTCAACCGTTTCAAACTCCATTGCATGACGCTCTTCACGCTTTTGCAGTAGTAGCTCATACAATTGATGCAGGGTATCGACAGATTTTTTGACTGCTTTATTGCCTGTTAATGAATCAGGGATACTAGGATCTTTTGGATTCTCAAGATAGGCATTCACTTGGTTATAAGTCAAGCGTGCTTGTGAATGAATCACTCCAGGATAAAAATCATAACCGGTGACCTTGCCTGCACGAGATATCTTGATATCAGCAACCATACACAAACGATCAAGGTCTGGGTTCAATGAGCATAGACCGTTAGACAATACTTCAGGAAGCATCGGGATCACACGATGTGGGAAATATACTGACGTCCCACGCTCGTAAGCATCTTGATCAAGCGGCGAGTTTGGGGTGACGTAATGACTCACATCAGCAATCGCTACCAAGACACGGTAGTTACCACCAGAGCGCTTTTCAGCGAATACCGCATCATCAAAGTCACGCGCATCTTCACCATCGATGGTAATGAGAGGTAAATCACGCAAGTCTGTACGACCTTTTATATCTTTTTCAGTCGGCTCTTTATAGTCGTTGGCCTGTTTAAGCGTCGCTTCACTAAAATCAGACGGAATGTCGTAGTTGAGCAGGGTAGTCTCGATGATTAATTCACGATCGTTATCATCAGATAAGACTTCAGTGATTTTACCTGTAGCAAACTCATGCTGATTTGGCCAGTCGATAATATCTACTTTGACTGGTGCGCCTTGCTTAACTTCGAGAGCTTGCACATTTTCTTCAGTCACTGTAATCGGCTGATGGTTATTGGGACTGCCAAGCTCGACACAGTAGCCATCTTCATCACGCGCAAGCGTACCGATGAAATTATTTTGACGACGTTCGACGACATCGACGATACGCCCTTCGGTACGACCACGGTTATCCGTTGAGGTACCAACCGCTTCAACGGTATCGCCATTAAAGACCCAGCGCATTTGCTTTTCATGCAAGAATAGGTCTGGCATGTCGCTTAGTAACACGAAACCAAAACCTTTTGGATGCGCGGATACTGTACCCGTTACGATATCTTGCTTGGTCACTGTGCGGTAGCGATAAGGACGACCTTCGCGGTTTACTTGTCCATCGCGTGCCATTGCTTTTAGACGATTGCCTAAAGCGTCAAACTGATCAGGATCATCAATATTAAAGGCTTTTGCCAATTGTTGATGCGTGACTTCGCCATGCTCATTAATCGTGCCGAGTATCAGCTCACGACTAGGAATGGGATTGTCATATTTTTTTGCCTCACTTGAGGCGTTTGGATCGTTCCAACTCATAAATTACCGTATCTATTTTTAAAATTATTAATAATGGCTATCTTAACACGAACGACATGGCAATATCTTGCGTCAATTGTCTTAAGTGTATTCGGTAGCAGGAAGTTGTCATCTTTAATCGGCAACAACTATCAAAAAATCAAATGTCGATATCGACTGTACCTGATTTATTGGTTATTTTTTTACTGTCTATCTCTTTCGATACTTCTAATACTGTCGTTTGATTAGACTTATCCAAATATTTTTGTGCTTTATCGACTTCAGTGGTCAAGGTATTGACCGTCTGCTTCATATTTTCTAGCGCTTCAATTTTGTAATTACTGATCATATCCATCGTATCATAGACATTATTAAAGGCATTTTGTAGTTTATCAAGCTCAATAGTGCTACTGGTTGCTTGCTCATGAATTTCACCAGACTGGCGTTTGAGCATGGCTGAGGTTGACTCAATTAAGCTGCTTGTCGTTTTGTTTAAAGCAGTAATTTGATCAAGTACTAGTTTTTGATTGGTCATCGCTTGTGCAACGACGACAGCCGTCCGTAGCGCAGATACGGTGGTTGTGGTTGCCCGATCTACACCTTTAATCAACTCTAGATTGTTTCTACGAATGGTATCAAGCGCCAGATAACCTTGGACATTAACCGCCAACTGGGTTAAAAAGTCCGTATTTTTTTGACGGACATAAAACAGCATTTCTTCTTTAATAATACGAGCTTTTTCAGGATCAGTTGCCTCTATGGCATATACTTTTTGCTCTAATTGCTCATCGATTTTTTTGCCGACGTAGACATACTGGCGAATAGATTGCATCAATTCCCACATATTGACTTTTTCTTGCTCAATCATTGCATTGTCTTTGAGCAGTTCATCTTTACCATTATAGAGGCTGGTAACAACCGCATTGATATGCGATTGCGCCGATTCATATTGGCGGAAGTAATCTTGTACTTTATTGCCAAATGGAATGAGACCAAACAGCTTGCGCGAGCTGGTCAGCTCTTTTTTGCTCGGATCCAAATCTTCGACGATACCGCGTAACTCAGTCAATGATTTTGCAATAGGGGAGTTATCGAACAAGCTGTCATTGAGGCTTTTCGCAGGCAACGCTAACATACGATTGGATATTTGTGCTGATTCGCGGATTTCTTTATTGCCTAAATTATGAATAGATTGCACGTTTTGTTGAAACTCAGCGCTACGTACAGAGTTATTCAGTACATGATCAACGAACGCATCGACCTTGGCATCAAGTTCTGGGATTTGGTTTTCATCCAACTTGACCATCTGATCAGCTTCACTTTTTTGTATTTCTTTGACCGGTTCAGGTGGTGTTAGAGAGATACTTGGCGTAGAGGCGTTTTCGGGTGGGGTCAATTCTTGCATGAAGTTTCCTATAATATCTGAGAGAGGCAGTGTTTTTTGCCAACAACGTTAATAGTCGTGGTACACGGTATCTTTATACATTTAATAATTTTTATTTGCACAAGGTTTCTTGCATAGGAAGAAATGGATATACAACAGACCTTTAGACTACCTTGTAATTAAAAGACTGAGAAGACAGATTTTGTAAATCACGGTCAGTTTAATATATCTATGAAACCATCTATGACACTATTATTTGTAAGGTTAAATAATAAAAAACCACCAATATCCCGCAGCATATTGATGGTTAAGATTATAAATATCTACGTCGACTTACAACTATGTCAACTCACAGCCACCACTAACAGTCATCTAACGAATAGATTACTTTTTCTTAGTTGGTCCAAGCAGCATACCCATTTGACGACCTTCCATCTTAGGGTACTGCTCGACGTTTGAGATATCAGCGGTATCTTCAATGATACGATCAAGTTGTTTGCGACCAATATCTTGGTGCGCCATTTCACGTCCGCGGAAACGGATGCTAATTTTAACTTTGTCTTGATCTTCCAAAAAGCTAACGATTTTTCTCAGTTTAACCTGATAATCGGCCTCTTCGGTACTTGGACGTAGCTTCATCTCTTTGAGCTGAGTCTGCTTCTGGTTTTTCTTGGCTTCTTTTGCCTTTTGCTTTTGATCATAGAGGAAATGCTTATAATCCATGATTTTACATACTGGCGGCTTAGCTTCAGGAACCAATTCAACCAAATCTAGACTGTCTTCACGTGCCGCTTTCATCGCGGTGTCGATATCGACCACGCCCATTTGTTCACCGTCTTCTTTGACCAGACGGACTTCTTTGGCACTGATATCTTCGTTGATGTTCAAACGGTTGGACTGTTTAATAGGTATTACTCCTCATCTGTTTTTGGGTTCTGTCGGCCTTTCTCAGCGACAGCTGTCTGTACTAATGCAATAAATTCAGGAACGCTCATCACGCCAAGGTTTTCACCTTCGCGAGTACGGACATTAACACTGCCCGATTCGACTTCTTTATCCCCTAATACTAGCATATAGGGAATACGTTCTAATGTTTTCTCTCGTATCTTAAATCCAATCTTTTCGTTACGCAAGTCACTAATAGCGCGCAAACCTGCATTTTTTAGCTCGCTGACCACATTTTCGCAGGCATCAGCTTGTTTATCTGTGATATTCATGACCACAACTTGCTGTGGTGCCAACCATACTGGCATCCAACCAGCATAATTCTCAATCAAGATACCGATAAAACGCTCGAACGAACCCAAGATTGCACGGTGTAGCATAATAGGTACTTCGCGCTCATTTTGCTCGTTAACGAATTCCGCATCGAGGCGCTCTGGCATATTCGGATCAACCTGAATGGTACCGCACTGCCACACGCGACCTAAGGAATCCTTGAGACTGAATTCAATCTTCGGACCATAAAACGCGCCTTCACCTGGCAGATAATCCCAATCAAGCCCTGAATTATCAAGTGCATCGGCCAAAGCTTTTTCTGCAAAGTCCCAAGACTCATCGCTACCGACGCGTTTTTCAGGACGTGTCGAGAGTTTCATAATAATGTTATCGAAGCCGAAATCTTCATAGACAGCAAGTGTTAGCTTAATGAAATCAGCGACTTCTTGCTGAATCTGCGCTTGCGTACAGAAGATATGCGCGTCATCTTGGGTAAAACCACGAACACGCATCAAACCATGCAATGAGCCTGATGGCTCGTTGCGGTGACATGAGCCAAACTCTGCCATACGTAAAGGCAAGTCACGGTAAGACTTCAGACCTTGGTTAAAGACTTGTACGTGGCAAGGGCAATTCATCGGTTTTACGGCATAATCACGGTTTTCACTCGAGGTTGTAAACATGTTGGTTGCATAGTTGCCCCAATGTCCAGAACGCTCCCACAAGCTACGATCAACAATTTGTGGCGTTTTGATTTCTTCGTAGCCATTATCATATTGTACTTTGCGCATATATTGCTCAAGTACTTGATAGATCGTCCAGCCATTGGCATGCCAGAACACCATGCCGGGTGCTTGCTCTTGCATATGAAACAAATTAAGCGCTTTACCAATCTTACGATGGTCGCGTTTTTCAGCTTCTTCAATACGCTGGATATACGCTTTTAGATCTTTCTTATCCGCCCATGCTGTACCATAGATACGTTGCAGCTGCTCATTCTTAGCATCGCCGCGCCAATAAGCACCAGACATTTTCGTCAATTTAAATACTTTCAAGAATCGCGTGTTTGGCACATGCGGGCCACGGCACATATCGACGTATTCTTGATGATGATATAGACCGAAAGCTTCTTCACCGGGCATATCATTAATCAGCTTGAGCTTATAATCTTCGCCGCGCTCTTCAAAAATTTTAATCACTTCAGCACGTGGCGTTATCTTCTTTATGACGTCATAGTCCTGCTTTATCAACTGCACCATACGTTTTTCTATGGCTTCCATATTCTCAGGTGTGAATGGCGTCTCACTATAAATGTCATAGTAAAAACCATCCTCAATCACCGGACCGATGACCATTTTTACATCAGGATAGAGCTGCTTGACTGCGTGCCCTAATAGATGGGCCGCTGAGTGACGAATGATATCGACACCATCAGCATCTTTTGGGGTAACGATTTCCACCTTGGCATCACGGGTGATTGGATCAGAGGCATCAACCAACTGACCATCTACACGTCCCGCAACCGTCGCTTTGGCAAGTCCTGCACCAATACTTTGCGCCACTTCCATGACAGTCGTGTTGCCTTCAAACTGTTTTACGCTACCATCGGGTAAAGTAATCGCTACCATAATCTATTCACCTTTTTGCGTCCGTTGGCAGTGATGATTGCAACAATCAATCATGTAACCGTAAGACTGCGTCAATTATATCCAACCACTGTGATATGTTGTAAGAGATAGGCATTACTTAAAAGCGCAGACATATAATCGCGTCACGATAATAGAAAACAAGCTGCCTTCTATATTAAGGTTAAGCAGAACTGCTCTTAAGCAATGTTATAAAAGCGGCTATTATAGCAAAAACCGTCTATAAACACTAGATAGCAAGGGATTAGGTCAGCTTCTATATATAGGTGCGCTATGATCAATATCAAGAGTGATGAATATAGGCGTGATCCGTAGCTACAGATGAACTGTATATTTCATAGCGTAATAAAATGATTCACAGTTTTTGAGGGGCAGACTGAGCTTATTTATAAGTAGGCTGAGCTTATCTATAATAGATAGGAGCTAAACGCCAAAGACTATGTTTAGAATCTAACTTCAACTTTTAATAATTTGTAGCTAAATAATTGAAATATATAAAGTATTATAAGTATCGCAAAATTAATTTAAAAACCTTCAGTAAAATGGTTGACACAGGATTTAAAGCGTCTATAATACGCCCTCATCAAGACGAGCTGGAAGTAACTAGTGTGTAGATTACACATTAATAACCC